>NZ_JBOEHB010000041.1:0-832 GCF_050633725.1 Planktotalea sp. | reverse complement strand
CCGAGTTTCGTCGATCTGGATGGCGACGGCGATCTGAATATGGTCGTTGGGGAATACAATGGCACGCTGAAATCCTTTGAGAACACCACAGCGCATGGCCAAACGATCACAGTGAACGTGGCTCCAGAAGCTGAGGTGCCGACCTTGGCAAATCTCGCTTCGAGCGTGAGTTTTGCTGAGAATACCGTGAATGAAACGCCGCAACTCTTGGATATGGATGTTAGCTTTGGACATACATCTGCGGGCGATTTCGACGGCGGCAGCCTCTCGCTCACAGGTTTGTTGGCTGAAGATACGGTTTCTGTGCGCGATCAAGGCACGGGCGTGGGCGAGATCGGGTTGTCTGGCGCGGATGTCACTTTTGAAGGCACAGTGATTGGCACGCTGGCAGGCGGCGCGGGGACTGCGTTGACAATTACCTTCAACGCCGCGGCAACCTCAGCGTCAATCGACGCGCTGATCCAAAACCTGACCTATGCTAACAGCAGCGACACACCAACTTCGAGCCGTGATTTGCTGTTGAACGTGACAGATGCTGCGGGCGGTGATTTAGGTCCTGCGCCCGGAATGCAGAGCTTGAGTGAACTGACAGGCGGCGCCAACCCGTTTGATGGCATCGATGTGGGTACCGCTAACACGCCGAGTTTTGTCGATCTGGACGGTGACGGCGATCTGGATATGGTCGTTGGGGAAAACTATGGCGTTTTACACGTCTTTGACAACAATGACGCTGATGCCGGATTTACCGAGTTGACAGGCGGCGCTAGTCCGCTTCATGGGATCAGTGTGGGTGCATATAGCACACCGAGTTTTGTCGATCTGGACGGCGACG
>NZ_JBOEHB010000040.1:0-52585 GCF_050633725.1 Planktotalea sp. | reverse complement strand
GGACAGTCGCCCTGTCGCATAGGCCCCTGTGTCAATAGAAATGCGGCCGTTTGTGTTTTGCGGGGCATCGACGATGGTGTGCCCATGGACAACAAGCACGCCATCGTTTCGCGGCGATTTCCTGAAATCGGGATGGCCCCAATGAAGGGTTCTATAGCTTTGCTCTGTGACAGGAATTTTGGGGTCTGCACCGGCATGAACGACAGCGACATTGCCTGATTGCCAATGGGTTGGGCGGGCTCTGAGCCAGTTCAGCATATCCTCTCCCATCGCGCTAAGCAGCGCGTCACGCGCCTCGCTCATGGCTTCGGGGCTGCTGGTCTCGGTCATGCCCGCGATGCCGTAGCTCGCCAGCGTTTGCAGACCTCCATAACGTAGCCAATGCGAGCCGTGGGTTTGCGGTGCGTCGATGAATTTGAGCATCAGTTCTTCATGGTTGCCAGAGAGGCAAATGAGATCGGGGCGCGTCGAAAGCAGGCGTAGAACGCCAGCGCTATCATCGCCGCGATCCACGTAGTCACCGACAAGCACGATTTGGACCTTGGGAGCCTCTGACAAAAGCTTGCTCAGAAGGTCCAGGCGGCCATGAATATCCCCGATCGCAATGAACGGAGCGATGGGTTTTGCATCAAACGAAACAGAGCGCTGCGGAGTCAGCGAGCGAAGTAGTTTTTTCAGCATTTTCTAGCTACCCTCGCCAGTAGATTACACGTATGTTGCACGTGCGAGCCCAAGGTGGAAGACAATTAGGGCGTGTTTTGATGCGCATTCGTGACGTCTCTTAATTGGCGGGTTGGATGGCGATTACTTAGGGCTCTGGGGCGAGAATGGTTCTTGGCAAATTTTCAGCATTGAGCGCGCTTGTTTTCGTTGCGAGTTCTAACATGGCGTTTGCCCAAACGCTATCGACCTACGGTACGCCAGGTTTGGTTGATATTCCAACAGCCGAAGCGCTGCCTGATGGTCATTTGGCCCTAACGACGAATAGATTTGCCAAGATCTCGCGCAATACGTTGACCTTTCAGATCTTGCCGCGCCTCACGGGTAGCTTTCGTTACAGCATACTTGAAGGTTTCTCGATCCCGTCCGGCAATCTATACGACCGCAGTTTTGATCTTCAATACCAGTTCATGACAGAGACGGCCCATCGCCCCTCTCTCGCAATTGGCTTGCGCGATTTTGGCGGAACGGGGATCGCGGCTAGTGAATACATTGTTGCGACCAAGACGTTCGGAAACCGTTTAAAGGTCACGGGCGGCATGGGCTGGGGGCGTTTGGCCCAGCATGGCACGTTTTCCAATCCGCTAAGCCGCATAAACAGCAGCTTTGATACGCGCCCGTCCGATAGTTTGGGGGGGCATGCGCTTGCAGGTCGCCCTGATTTCGGCGCGTGGTTTCGTGGGCCTGCGGCGGTCTTTGGTGGGATTGAGTATCAAGCGACAAAGCGATTGAGTTTTCAGCTGGAATATTCTTCCGACGCTTACGATTTTCAGGTTCAGCGCGGTGTGATCGGCATCAATAGCCCGTTTAACGTTGGCTTGAACTACAGCTTTAAGAGCGGATCAAACCTGCGGGCTTTTGTGATCGGTGGCAAAGAGGTTGGCGTTCAGTACACCTACAACTTTAATCCGGCGCGGCGGCGCATTCCGGGGGGCTCTGAGAAAGCCCCATTGCCCATGCGCTCGCGCGGGGAGGCGGTGCTGTCGGTTTATGATCTCGACCAGCCGAGCGTTAAAAAGCAGGCACGTAAAAGCCTGACGCGTTTGTTGGCTGATGACGGAATGGCGCTGCAAGGTTTCACATCAAGCGGGTCGCGCGCCACTGTTCGGCTGGAAAACAATCGCTGGGACGTCGAAGCCCAGGCCGCCGGTCGCGCCGCGCGCGCTATGGCGGCGGTGTTGCCTGCAAATGTGGAAACCTTTGTCATCACCTTTCAGACGCGCGGCGTTGCGATGACTTCGGTGACATTGCAGCGTAGCGATGTGGAGCAACTGGCAGAAGATTACGATGGTTCGTGGAAATCGCTTGCGCGCGCCAAGATCGAAGATGCGCCCAGAATGACGCGCGATGGCGAAGTGCCAGAAGCGTTTCCAAAGTTCACCTTTGGACTGGGGCCCTATACGGAGTTTTCGTTTTTCGATCCCGATAGCCCCGTGCGCCTTGATTTAGGGGTGCAGCTCAGCGCGTCTTATCAGCCAACGCCCGGGCTGACGTTTTCCGGCATCGCGCGCTATCCGTTTGCGGGAAATATTGCTGATGCAACGCGCTTGTCCAATTCGGTTATCCAGCGCGTGCGCTCTGATGCCGTGCTGTATGCAAAGCAATCGGACTTGGAAATCAATGAATTGACGGCGGAATATGTGTTTCGACCAGGTGCAAACCTGTTTGGACGCACAACAGTTGGCTATCTCGAAGACATGTATGCTGGCGTGTCGGGCGAGCTGCTATGGTATCCCAACAACAGCCGCTTGGCGCTTGGGGTTGAGCTAAATTATGTGAAGCAGCGTGATTTCAACATGCTGTTTGGCCTGCAAAATTACGAAGTCCTGACGGGCCATGTTTCGGCCTACTATGACTTTGACAACGGGTTTACCACGCAGTTGGATGTCGGACGTTATCTGGCCGGAGATTATGGCGCGACGCTTAGCATTGATCGCGAGTTTAACAACGGCTTTAAGGTTGGCGGCTATGTCACGCTGACCGACGTCCCATTTAGTGATTTTGGCGAAGGTTCCTTTGACAAGGGTATTCGCGTTACAGTGCCTTTGTCGTGGCTCTCTGGCAAACCCTCGCGCAAATCGACGACGCAGCTTATTCAACCCGTGCTGCGAGATGGTGGGGCGCGTGTGAATGTGAGCAACCGTCTTTATGGGGATGTGCGTGATTATCGCGCGCGTAATCTAAGCGATGGCTGGGGGCGGTTTTACCGATGAAAGTCTGGCACTTCATAACGCTTTGCGCAGTATTCCTCGCTGCCTGTACCTCAGAGGGCAGAGACGATTCCTCCTTTGGGCAAGTCGCGGCTGCGCTGGCTCCCGCGAAAACGCCGCCGCGCGTTCAGGCGTTGTTGCGCGCCAATGCGCCAAGGCTTGAGGTGGGGAACATTCGCAAAAAGACCAAGGGTTTGGTTTTGCTTGAGGCGCGCAAGGACGGGTATGAATATTGGCTGAGCGGTGATGGCTCGCAGCTCATCCTGCAAAACGGCATGCTGCATGGAACGCGGGGCATGGGTGAGGGGTTGCTGGCCTCGGAGCTTAGCCAGCCTTTGGCGCATGTTCTCGGGCTGACGTCAGGCTGGTCGGATCGTTTCCACACCTATCTCAACGGAAATGACCAAGCTGTAACGCGCACCTATCGCTGCCAGATAGATGCGACGTCAGAGACCCATTCAGGCCATGCAGCTGTGCGCGTGGTTCGTGAAGAGTGTAGTAGTTTGGACCAGAAATTTGCGAATATTTATTGGGTCGATGTTTCGAGCCGCCAAATCGTACAGTCACGGCAATGGGTCGGCCCCTTTGTCGGGTCGATATCGACGCGGCTTGTGAACTGATCTATACGAGCGCCATCGGGGGATGTGACAATTAGAAATCTTATTTTACTCGCCGCTTTATCAGTCGCTGTTGGATGTAGCGCTGTTTATCGCTCGTCTTCAGTTGTGCCAGGTGTTGATGACGGAACGAATGTTCGGGTGGTTAAGCTAAATGGCGAAACGGTTATCCAAGCGAACCGCTCCCCGTATCAACCAAAAACCCTGCCTGCGGTGTTTTCGATGACGGCTGGTGGTGGTTCTGGCCTGCGCGGCGCTGGCGCTTTGCCAGATATTACGGTAGATCCAGAAACGCGCCCCCGCGCGTTGGCCATGAACGCGCCTCCAGCGGTGTCTGTTGGTCCTTATGAAATCGGAATTGGCGATGTTGTTTTGCTGTCGACGCCAAACTCTGGCGGCTCGATCGAAGAGCTGACGGGTCTTTTGGCGGCGCAGAATTCGCGTCAGGGCTATACGGTTCAAGATGATGGGGCGGTGAATATTCCTAATGTTGGCCGTGTTCGGATTGCCAACATGACGATTGAAGATGCCGAGGCGGAACTGTTCCAGCGCTTGGTGGAAAACCAGTTTGATCCAACGTTCAGCTTGGAAATTTCCCAGTTTAATTCGCGCCGCGTTTCTGTGGGTGGCGCAGTTGCAAGCCCTGCGGTTTTGCCAATTTCGCTTACGCCTTTGGTGTTGTCCGAAGCCTTGGCCGCGGCTGGTGGTGTGACGGTTCAGGATCAGGATTTTGCATCAGTTCGCATTTATCGCGGTGGAACGCTTTACCAGATTCCATTGGCAAAACTTTATGAGCGTTCTGATTTGCTGAACACGCGTCTTATCCATGGCGATTCAGTCTTTGTGGATACCCAATACGAGCTGAGCCAAGCCGAAAGTTATTTCGCCCAGCAGATTACACTGCTTGGTGAACGTCGACTCGCGCGGCAAGCTGCGTTGAGCGAGCTGCAAACAGAGGTGGGCTTGCGTCGCGCTGCGCTGGCTGAGGCGCGCAGCAACTACACGAGCCGAATTGAGCTAGGCTCTGACACGCGGGACTATGTTTATTTGACGGGCGAAGTCGGGCAGCAATCGCGTTTCGCGTTGCCCTATGATCGCCGCGCAAGTCTTGCGGATGCGATGTTTGATACTGCTGGCGGTATTCTTGGCCCAACAGGGGATATTTCGCAGATCTACGTTCTGCGCGCCTCGCAAGATCCGCGTGAGTTTGGCGCCGTCACTGCGTGGCATCTGAATGCGCAGAATGCTGCAAACTTTGCCCTTAGCACACAGTTTGAGATGCGCCCAAATGACGTGGTTTTTGTTGCCCAGCAGCCAATCACCAAGTGGAACCGTGCGATTGATCAAATCTTGCCGTCTTTGTTGAATGTATCTAACGCGGCGGTGAATTGATCGAACTCTACCTATGCGCGAAGTTTGACTATTCAAAATTCGGCGTTTGTGCTAAAGAGACTTAAATTTGTTTAGGAGACCCTGATGTATTTGAAAAAATTTGCCTGCGCCGCTGTGATTGCAAGTGTTGCGTCATCCGTTTCTGCGCAAAACGTGTTTCTTGATTGCTCGAACCCTGCGAATGCTACTGCGGATGCTTGCCTTGCCGGGAACACGACACCGACCCCTCCAGCGCCAGCGCTTGCTAATTTGGGCACAACACTCGGGTTGGGCATTGTCGCGGTTGGCATTGTTGGCGCGTTGGGCGCGAACAAGAAAAACACTTCAAGCACAGATTAAACCGTCGCTACAAAACGTATCAAAGTTTAGAGGCCCACGCATTTGCGTGGGTCTTTTGTTTGGCGCGCCTTAAGCGGGGCAATTTAGATGTCGTAGTAGCCCTTGCCATAGTTCGAATACGTACCGTATTTGCCACCATAGCCGTAGTTTTTCATGCGACGGGAATCAATCTGCGACAGCACAAGCCCATCAACGCGCAATCCAACAGTTGAGAATTGGCGCAGGCCGTCGACAACCAATGACTTGCCTGTGTCGTCCCATTTGACCGCGTAGATGATTGCGTCGGCTTGATCGGCAATCACGCGAGCGTCAGGCACCACGAGCACAGGCGGCGTGTCGATGAGCACGTAGTCATAGGTTGAACGGGCAAGGGTTATAAACGCTTTGAATTTCTCGGAAGAGAACAAATCAGCAGCGTTGATTGAAGGTTTGCCGCCCATAAGCACGTCAATGTTCAAGGTTTCATCATGAAGAATTGCGTCTTTTAGCTCTTTCTCGCCAGAGAGCACGTCAATTAAATCGCTCTCGCCCTGTGACGCAAAATATTGGCTCAGGGTGCGGCGGCGGATGTCGCCTTCGATCAATAGCACCTTTTTCCCAAGACCTGACAAGTTGGCAGATAATGCGATGGCTTGGGTGGTTTTGCCTTCTCCCGGAATGGAGGAGGTCAACATGATAACTTTCGGCGGGTTGTCTACATCGGCAAGCAAGATCGAGGTTCTTAGATTGCGGATCGATTCAGAGGCGGCTGACGTGGGTTTGTTGTGTAGATAATCCACCAAGGCGCGGCGCTTGCGAATAGGCATACGCGGGATTTGTCCCAGCACGGTATAGCCGGTTGTTTGTTCCAGATCTTCGGCGGTGCGAAATCCGTTGTGCATAAACTGGCGAAGCAAGACGATGCTTGTGCCAATAAAGGCACCCAAAAGAAGCCAGGTCATTACGATCCGGCTTTTACGTGGCTCGACCAGACGGCCTTTGATCGCCTCTGACAAAATCCTTGTGTCCGCTTGTTGCAGGCCAATCTGAACAGAGGTTTCTTTTAGGCGGGTCAGGAAGGTTTCATACAAAACGCGGGTTGCGTCGGCTTCTCGGATAAGTTGGTTCAGGCGCACCAGATCTTCCGCTTGAACGGCGACTTGGGCTTGTAAACGCGTAAAGGAGTCTTCAAGCGCGCTGAGCTGGGTTTCTTGCCGCTCTGTATTTGCCCGCTCGCGTACCAAGATCCGCTCAAAGCGGGTAAAGAAAGCGCGTTTAGCGGTTTCATCATCACCGCGTGCGCCGGCTGCGAGGCGGTTGAGCGTAATGTCAGTCGCCTCTGCCAAGATCGCGTCGATGTCTTGGCTTTCAGCGAGGTCTTCCAATCTGGCAAGTTCTTCGCGCGCATTGACCAGCGAAATTTGCGCCGCCGAAACACGTTCGCGCATGTCCTTGGTGCGCGCATTCAGAACGCCAAGTGCTTCCAGGCTGATCAGGTCCGTTTCGGCCTGAAGGTCTTTGATTGCGCTTTCTTTGGATTTCAATTCAAGCTCGAGCTCAAGCACGCGCTCTGACAGCCAGTTGGTGGCGAATTCTGTCGCTGAAAATTTAGTCGCGATTTGTTCGGCGATGTGGGTTTTTGCCAATGTGTTGGCGATCAGGGCTGATTTGTTCGGATCTTCCGTCTTTACAGAAAGGCTAATCAAATAGGTGTTTCGTTGAGAAGAAACAGTCACAGCGCCGCGCAATCTGTTAACGGCACCTGTTTTCGCTCGCTCAGCGTTTGGTAGCGGCCTTTTTGCAGGTTTTTTGATTGGCAAATAGTCGGATAGAAATGCCCTGATAGACTTCCGCGAAAATCTGGAGGGCTCACGCAGATAGCCGTTGAATTCAGGATCAGCTGTTAGGTTCAGTTCTGTAACGACTTTTTCGAGCAACCCACGCGAGCGGATAATTTCAAGTTCTGTGTTGATTGCTGCGCGATTTTTCGATGTGCCAGAAACAACGCTTTCCAAATCAACAACGTTTTGATCGCGTAGCTGCAAAGCAAGCCGCGCGGTCGTTGAATATTTGGCGGTGGTCCCGTTGAAGGCATAGTAGCCGCCTAACAGGCCCGCGATGAGAGCGAGCGCAAGTATGGTCCACTTGCCGCGCCAGAGCGTGCCTATGATGCCAAACAGGTCAACTTCGTCATCTGAGCCGGTTTTTTGAGACATAGGAGGGGTGTAGTCGACATTCTGGCGCGCTTTGCCTGCGCGCGCGGGCGACGCGTCGGTGTTTTCTTGGTCACGCGTCGTTGTCATAGTGTTCTCAAGCCTAAATGAAATCTACAAAACGATGTCAGATACTTGTGCGCGTATCAAGCTGATCGCACAGCTAGAAGCTGACCCGATACACTTAGCCAATTGTGGGCGAGATGTTTAGTTTCAAATTCTGAATTGATTGATTTTTCTGGCATTCTTGAAAAACAGCGCACCGAGACCGCCTACGCCGTTGGATTTGAGCGCGCGGTAGTCCTCGCGGCTTTTCCTTAGAATGCGCCCGAGCGAGCGATTGCTTTCGCCGCCAACCCGCATTTTGACCATGACGTGTGGAATATAAGCGGGTTTGATTTCAGCGCGCCAAAGCCAGCGTAGCATGGCATCATAATCGGCGGCGATTTGATAGGACGTATCGTAATCTCCAAGCTGCTCCAAAACCCTGCGCCGAATGTAAAAGGTCGGATGTGGTGGCATCCACCCGCGTTTCATTGCGCTGCGTTGGAAATTGCCTGACTCCCAATGGCGGATAACGCGCGTTGTATCATCGGCGCTGACATATTGCAGATCTCCGTAAACGCACGCGATTGTGGGATCTTCAAAGGCTTTTGCGACCTGTTCCAAAATTGTGGCGTCGGCAAAGATATCATCGGAGTGCATGAGGCCGACAACATCCCCCGTTGCGCGCGCCATGCCTTTGTTAATGGCGTCGTAGATGCCTCCGTCCGCAGCGCTTTGCAGGGCGATCCGCGGCTCGTTTAATGCTGAGATGACATTCAACGTTTCATCGGTTGAGCCGCCATCCTGAATGACATGATCGATGTTGGAATAGGTTTGATCTTGCACTGACTGAATGGCTTCACCAATCGTGTGCGCGCGATTGTAAACGGCTGTCACAACAGAGATTTTTAACGGCTCAGGATCGTGCATGGTCCCTCTTCCCCTGCCTTGCGGCATAGTTTGCAGGGTAATCCATGTGCTGTTCACTGCCTATGTGCAAGGCCTGTTCTAACACGATAATGGTGTATTTTAATTTTTCAAACGCGCAAAGATTGCACGATGCAATTTAAAGACGTATGTTAGATGTAGCATACAAGTTCTGATGCAGGCTTCTTCAGCCGCGCATTTCTGGTTTCCGTTTCTCTTAAAATACGCACCGGAAAAGGCTTGGCATGAACCATATGGCTGCTTCACCTGTTACGTTCTTTGGTGCCCAGACCAATATGGGCCAACAGCTTTCTTGCAATTTGTTTTTGCTTTGCCCGAATAATAGCGGCTCGACCTATCTTTCAAAAGCGATGGGTACATCGCCTAATATTTGGTCCTTGTCGCGAGAGGGGCAGCATGCGCTTGGCTTTGTTGGACCGATTACCCAAAGGGACAACGCGTTGATTTGGGCGGCTGACAAGGCGTCGTTGGATCGAATTGTTGATCCTGCTATTTTCAATTGGTCGCAGAATAAGAAAACCTGGTATTTCCAAGCGCAGGCACATAGCGCGGATGCGCGGGTTTTCTTTACGAAGGCGCCGCCGTTTCTGGCCTATGCCGAAATGCTGAAACAAAATTTTGCGAACACGCGTTTTTTGATCATGGTGCGCAATCCTTATGCGGTGATTGAAGCTATCGTGCGGCGGCGCGGTCCGGGAACGACTGATCTGGATGCGCTTTTGCATATTGCGACGCGCCATATTCTGGCGTGCTTGGAGATGCAGCGCGAGAACCAGAGGCGCTACAGGGGGATCAGCACTTTTTTCACCTATGAAGATATGTGTGCGGAGCCGATTAGAATTGCAGATCAGATCAAAGCCCATGTGCCTGAAATCAAAGAGCTGAACCTTGATCAAAAGCTGTTGGTGAAACACGATTATAACGAGCGTTTGCGCAACATGAATGATGAGCAGATCAGCCGCCTTACGCAGGCGCAGTTAGAGGCGATCAACGCGCTAATGGAGCCGCATCAATCACTGTTAGCGCATTTTGGATACGAGTTGATTACCCGTGCGAGATAGCTGGTTTTGCCGCGCATGTGAGAATTTTCTATACACGCTTAGGTTATTTGAGGTATCTTAAAAACAACTTTAAGCATTTTTACCCAGTGCGCTGTTAGTCATTCGATTTCATCTTCAATTTTCCTGTTAGGGGGTCGGCGTGCTTCACAAGAGTCTTGATCCAAGCAAAGTGCTTATTGCTGTTGTGGCTATCGCCGTTGGGGCGCTTGTTGTGACCCGCCCCGCTTTGGTGAGTGTCGCAGATCACGAAGCCAAGGCTGTGACAACGCAAGCGGCGCGAACGGCTGCGCAAGCCCCGGCAACCAACGTGCAGACGCATAAGACTGGCCAACCCAAGGGCGTAGATCTTTCGCATTATCAGTCGACTGTCGATTGGGCCAAGGCCAAGGCGGATGGTCTTGCCTTTGCCTATTCCAAGGCAAGTGAGGGCAATAGCTATGTCGACAAAAGCTTTGCCCGTCATCGTGCGGGGGCGGCGAAACAAGGCGTGCCCTTTGGTGCCTATCATTTCTATCGCCCGAATGATGACCCCAAAACGCAAGCCGAGCATTTCCTAAAAACGGTGGGGGATACGCAGGGCGATTTGCTCCCTGCGCTTGATCTGGAGATAGCGCCAAATTCTAGCGAAAGCGCGAGTTACAAAGCCAGCGTGCTTGTCTGGCTTAACCACGTCGAGGCGGCAACGGGCTGCAAACCCGTCGTTTATGCCAGCCCCGCTTTTTGGCGCGCGCATCTCGGGGCAGATTTAGCGGGTTATCCGTTTTGGTTGGCTGAATATAGCAGCGTGCCGAAACCCCCGAAAACTGCGCCTGCCTGGACCTTTTGGCAGCACTCCGAAAAAGGGCGCATAGCGGGGATCAAAGGTTTGGTCGATCTCGACGTTGCAGCCTCCTACGACGCGCTTGCCAATTCCATATGCGGAGCAAATAAAACATGAGCCTGCTGAAAACTGAAAACGATGTTGCACGCGAAATCGAGATCGGGATGCAGTTGATACTAGGCATCGCCCTCTTTGTAGTCGGGCTTGTTTGGTTCACCGGTGTGTTGGATCCGTTGGCGCAATTTCTTGGCGGGCAACAGCTAAACGAGAGCAACCAAGCCTATATTCAATCGGTCCAAGCTGGCGCGGTGAAAGAGCTGGCAACGCTTGGCGCGATTTTGGCGGTTGTTGATGTGGTCTCTAGCGTAGAGCTTGGATTTAACTTTGTCGCTTCTGCAAACGTGAGTGTCGGGCATGCGATACATTCGCTTGGTTTGCTTTTGAATCAAGGGGTTGATGCGCTTGTGCTGTCTACTGCGGCCTTTGAGGTGCTGACTTTTTTGCTCGCGATTTCCAATGCGGTAAGCGGGACGATCTTTGCCTTCGCGATGATTGGTCTTGGCCTGTTGCTGATCGCGCGCGGTATGGGCGCAGAGGCGAAACTGACCGCGCTATTGGAAGACGTGGCTTTCATCGCCATCGCTTTGTTTCTCTTCACCTATATCATCGTGCCCTACAGCATTCAGATTTCCGCGTGGAGTTCACTAGAGATAACCCATGCGCTACATACCTCCACCCGCGAAGGGCTGGCGGCGCTGCATAGCGATATAGTCGAGCGTGCAACGGATGCGTCATCAGCGAAGGAATGGGTAAAGAAAGGCACGGCGCTTTCTGCTTTTGATCACCTTTCAAATGATCTTACGCAAAAGGTAGAGGCGGCGGGCTCGCTCGTTTGGTCGTTCTGGGCGCGGGTGCTGACCCATGCGATTCTGGTGCCGCTCTTTGTGGGTTTGGTGCTGAAGTTAGTACTTCATCGCGTTTTGAAGTTCGTCGTCAGTCAGTAGCGGCTATTCATGCGGCTTTACGTCGATCTGCAATACGTCGCGGATTGCAGTGAGCGCATCCACATTTTGCGTTTTCATGTAGGTCTTTGTTTCGTGCAACTTCATGTCCACGAGGTAGCGATACCAAAAGCCCTGTAGCACATGAAAGGCGGTGCCCTCTTTGCCGTCGAGAAAACCGAGCCGAACAATGTAGCGATAGAAGAAATAGACAAAGGCGCGGAAGCCACCGGGCAAACGCGCGTAGACTTTTTCTTTTAGCCAGCGTTTGACCCCTGCTTGTTGCCTGCCTTTCAGATCTGCGACGGTTTCGTGGGGCATAAAGCCATGTTCGAGGTTCAGCAGGTCCACAACTTCGCGATTTGCGTAGTCGTTGTGTTTGCTCACCCACCATGTCAGCGGGTTTTGATTGTCGTCGATGATTTCGCCGTGAAGTTCGGCGGTCGTGCCTGTGACTTGAATATGCTCGTCCATCCAGCGATTTTCACAGCGCCCCTGCCCTGCACGAAACAGGCGCAATACGCGGATTGGAAAGACCCCGCCCCAGCGAATCGCGCGCCCTAGGAAGGTCATGCGGCGCGAGACATAAACTCCTGTCGTCGCTTCCCCAAAGCTTGCCAATTGATCATTGATTTCGCGCGCAAGTTCAGGTGTGACGATTTCGTCTGCATCAAGACGCAGAACCCATTCGGTGCCTTTGGGCAGATGATCAAGCGCCCAGTTGAATTGCGTGGCGTAGTTGATCCACGGATTTTCAAGAACGTCTGCGCCTGCCTGTTTCGCCAAGCTGACGGTATGATCGCAAGAGCCGCTGTCCACAACAAGGCAGCGATCTGCGATCTCTTTGACGGAGGCAAGCGCGCGGGTGATATGGCGCTCTTCGTTTTTGGTGAGGATCACAACACAAAGGGTCAGGAGCGCGCCCCCCGCTGTCCAACTTGTTGCGCCGGATTTCCCATCATGATTGCCTCTGTTGGCACATCGTTCATGACAACTGCGCGCGCACCGAGAATGGCTTTGGCACCGACAGAGACATCGGGGCCGACAAAAGCATCAGCGCAAATCCAGACGTCTTCTGCGATGGTAATTGGCGGTTTCAGCAGGGTCATCGCCGGACCGCGCCAATCATGTGTGCCTGCGCAAAGATGCGCGCCTTGCGAGATGGTCGCGCGCGCACCGATGTGGATAGGGCCAAGCGCGTAGACAATCACGCGATCCCCGATAGCGGCTGAATCGGCGGCGCTCAGGTTCCAAGGAATGGTGATTCTGGCGGTTGGAAAGATATGTACATCGCGGCCAATCTGGGCGCCAAACAGGCGCAGCAACATACGTCGCCAACCCCAAAGCGGTCGCGGGCTAAAGCGAAACAACGGCTGGACCAAGGCCCAAACAACGCGGCCAGCCAGTTCGAGGCGCGTCCATTTCTGGCTGGCGCGATTGTCGGCGACCCAGTCTTTATCGCGTTGTGATGAACCTGTTTGTGTCATGTCAAAACCCAATCGGGGCGCGTGTTTTGTTCGCCAAGAAGCCAAGCGTATACTGCATTCAACCGCAAGCCCACGCTGTTCCAAGTGAATTTTTCTTCGACCAATGCGCGCCCTGCCCGTCCGTATTCGAGTAGATCATCGCTCTCTAAGTGGTGTTCTAACGCTTTGGCGATGGTCTCTGGCGACGTGCCTGTCTCAACCGCGCCGCCTGCGGTGAACCCTTCTGGCAGGTTGGCTTGTTTGCTCATGAAGACAGGCAATTCATGCGCCCATGCTTCGAGCACTGCCATTGGCAAACCTTCTGAATGAGAGGCAAGAATGAACGCGCTGGCACCCGCGAGCAGCGTTGTTTTCTGTGTGCCGTAAACCGCGCCCCGAAAGCTGATGTCATTTTCAAGCCCAAGTTTGCGCACCAGATTTTCAAGCGTGGTTTGGTGATCGCCATCATCCCAACCAGCAATCACGATGCGCCAACGCCTACGTACTTCGGGGTGTTTGGAGAGCAGCAAAGACCACGCCTGTATCGTTTCGCTCAGGCCCTTCTTTGGATGCAAGCGGCCAAGGAAAAGCAAAGTGCGACGCGGATCATCTGGGGCGTTTGGTTTTGATGGCAACGGTGGAAAATCAACTCCGTTTGGAATGATTGCGATCGGTTGTTTTAGCCCAAGGGCGCGCATCGCGCTGGCTTCGGCTGGGTTTAGCGCGTGCAAGCAATCGGCCGCATTCAGCGCGCGTCGCTCGTACAAGCCAAGCGCCAGTCGCTTTTTTAAGCGTCCGTTTTGCAGCGCCCAAGGATCGAGCATGCCATGCGGAGAGATTACCAGCGCGCGCTCTTTGTGCTTTCGCCAACTGCGCACCCCGAGGGAGACCGCAGGAATCCATAGCCCATGAGAGTGCACGATGCGCGCCTCTGACTGCATCAGCGCGCGTTTCACGTCTTTGCCTGAGTGCGCGGCTCTTACTGTGAGATCGGTCTGCGAAGGTGCCTGTGTTTGCGAGGTCAGGTTGATCACCTCAAGTGTGCGCCCGGCCTGAGAAAGCGCGCGCGCCTGACCCAAGATCGCCTCGTATACGCCGCCAGAGCGGGGCGAAAAGTCAGTGGTGAGTATGCCTAGCTTTGCAGGGTTCATTTCGCGCGCGCCTTGTCATCAAGCGAGTAGGCGAAACGGTCTAGTTCAGGGTTTAGCCGCTCAGCGATTTCACGGCGATCTGACGGCGAAAGCGCGCTTTGCCAATTGATCGCGGGAAACCCTGCGCGATCCGCAATAATGGCGGTGCTATCAGGGGAAAGACGGGTCAATCTGTTCAGACGTGTTTTGCGAAGCGAAGTAACTTTGGGCGGCAAGAGCGGCCTGCGATCTTTGCTCTGTTCACCCATTTCGTGCGCAAATTGCGATAACGTATTTTGGGTTGCTTTGACCACGTCTTCGTAGCGAATAACGCAGGCATCGGGCTTTGCAGACCACCCTTGCACATGTGATTGCCACCAGCCAAGACGGTCTGCGCTATTGTCCCAGTGACGGCTGTGCAGGAAAGTCATCAGGTCCATCTGCGCCACATCGGTGTGAATCGCACTGAGGAATTGATGATACGACACCATCACATCCATTGGATGACGCACAACGTAGAGTGTATGCGCCTGCTCTGCCAGATCGCGCCAAGCTCCGCTTGGTGGCGTGCGCTCATCTTGCGCCCAGCTGGTGGCAAAATCAGCGGTGAAGTGGGTCTTGAGCAGAGCCCTTTTGGGTCTGTTCACAATCTTGCGCGCTTGCGCTTGGCTAAAGCGGCGGTGATCCGCGCCAAGGCGTTCGAGGTTGAGATAAAGGTGGTCCAGAGGAAGCCCGAAAAATCGCCAGTTGTGCAGAGAGCTGAATTGGCGGCGCAAGAGGTCCATGACCAGATGCGTGCCAGATCGCGGGTGGGATGCGACGATTATCGGCTGGCGCGCGTTGGCGCGGGTAACTGCGGCTTGGGTCATGCGACGGTCTCGATGACGCGGCGGCGCATTGCTTTGATGATTGCTTTGTCGATGAAGGACAGCGTTTTGTCGGACCCGATCGCGATCTGGGCACATTGGACAAGGCTGTCTGCAAAGCGGGCTGGCCCCCAGTCGCTAACGATTGTTTGACTTGCCGCGCCCATTTCATGGCGTGATCTATCATCAAGCGTCATCATCGCGTGCAGCGCCTTGGCGATTTCATCTCGGTTTTTGGCGGGCACTCTCCAGCCGTTCCGCCCTGGTTGCACCAATTCTTGCGCAGCGCCGCATTCTTGCGAGGCGACAATCGGCAGACCTGTTGCAGCGGCTTCGTTGATCACAAGGCCCCATTGCTCACTGGTCGGGATATGTACGAACCCGCGCGATAAAGCATAGAGCGCGGGCAGCTCTTTAAAGGTTGTGAAGCCGGGCAGATGGACCTTTCCAGAGGTGAGGTCATTGGCCATGGTTTCCAGCGTTTGTCTTGATTCGCCTTCGCCTAATATCACCAAATCTGGCGGTGCTGTGAGCGGCTCGCAGGCCTGCCCATAAGCGGTGATCAGCATGTCCAGATTTTTCTTCGCGATAAAGCGGCCAGATGCCAGAATGTAGGATGCAGGAAGGTTTAACCGAGAGCGGATTGCATCAGCCTGACGCAGCGCCGCCGCGCCTTTTTCGCGAAAATAGGCGTTGTCTACGACGTCATAGCCGAGCCGTATGTTTTCGGGCGGCATGCCAAGTTGAGCGAGATAGCTCTTGTGCGATTGCCCAGCGGCAAGCGCGCTATCGCAGGCCTGCACAACGCGTCCTTTGATCCAATCGCGCAGCATATTGCGGGGCGCGTCCTCAGCGCGGCTGTCAGACATTACAATGACGCCGCGGGCGTTTTCGCGCGCCCAACTGAGCGCGGCGTAGCTTTCAGGGGATGCCCATCCGCTGATCGCCACCACATCAGGCGCAATCGTATTCAATCGTTTGCAAAGCTGGGTTTGAAGCGCGCCCTGCCCGACCGCCGCGCGATAGGTTTCAAGGTCTTGGTACATCCGATGCACGGTGTACCCGCTGGGCGCATCGCTGGCGAGCACCTGAGCAAATTTGCCCTCATTGGCAACAGAAATCACATGAAGATTGCCCAACCTCTGCCCCGCCGCTTCAAAGCGCGGGTGATGGTAATGGGTAACCTGCCGCGTCAGAATGGCGATTGATGGCGCAGCGCTAGGCATCTGCGGCGCTCCCTGTGTCATCGCTTAGTGATTTGCGCAGTGTCGCGGGCGCCCCTGCGATCAACACACCATCGGGAAACGTACCGTGGACGACGCTATTCGCGGCGATCACGCAGTCTTTTCCAATGTGGGTGCCGGGCCCAATAAACGCGCCGCGTCCGATCCATGTATTGGCACCAATGGTGACGGGTGCTACTTTGTACCCTTGATCGCGCACGCCTTTTCCGGCGGTATGAATATGTTGTTGATCGCGGATCGAAACATATTCCCCGATTGCAACGCGATCGCCGATTTCAATAGATTCGCTGGCGACCAACAGGCAGCCATCATTGACGGTCACCTGCGCACCGAGCGTAATCTTAGCGCCGCGCCCTGCGCTGAGAAACACATTATGCCCGAACCCGCAGCCGCGCCCTGTTGAGGTATTTGCCGGCACATAAGCCGTGCGAAGCCGACCATAAAAGCGCGTATCGCGCGAAATGGGATGATCCCAGACAAAGACAGTGAGTTGATACCAAATCCACCGCCACGCGAGCGCGCTACGTCGCGCAGCAGTATGCAACGCTCGGATCGTCAAATTGGGAATTGATCTCTTCATCTTATCTGCCTTTGCCGCTGCGGCACCGCACGTAAACGATACCGGTATTTAGAAGCGGCCCGCAGAGATAGAATTACAATGGCAAGGAAGGGAATAGACACAAAGAATTTGTCATGGCCATGAGTGAGTGACACCAGCACTTTGGGCAAAAAGCACATATAGGCGACTTGCGACCAAAAGTATCCAGCGCACCCATATGTGAACATAAGCTTCAGAACATAACCCATCAGGAAAAAGTAGAGCGCGCCAAAATAACCGAAATCGCTAAAGGCAGAGCCGAAGCCTGTCGACGTTGTTCCGACCGAAAATTCGAAACCATACGCCAAGTGGATGTAGTCAAACGTATTGCGGGCTTGTTCGAAATAGAGCGATTGTTTAAATTCTGCGCCAAGAATTTGACCGGGGATATAGAGCCGTACAAAGCCATTCCATAGCGCCAAACCAAAGTTATAAGCCCAGTTTTCCGCCGTGTAATCAATCACATATAGTGCATTTCGCACGTCATGTGCTTTCTCAAGATTTTTGGCAATGGCGGATTCGATATTGATGTTGCGCCAGAGATCAGGGTCAAACAACAACGGTCGCTCACCCGTGCTGGCTTCGATTGCCAAAGACGCCCCGCGCAGGGGGCCAATGACATAAACAACAATCACAAGGCCAACACCGCAAGCGGCAAGAATTGGCGGGCTAATCGTTTTCCTGCGTGCGAACCAATATGCGCATAAGAGTGCCGCCAGAAGTCCGATCATTTCTGAGCGACGCAGCAACACGATTGCCACCGGCACTGTAATTGCCAAATTTGCAGCAAGCAGCATAAAAGAGCGGCGATCTTTGAGGTTGAGGAAGAGCAAGAGCGACAGCACCAGTGCGACCTCGCGCACTTGCGCAAAGAAGGCGACGATTGTGATGGGTCCGCTCCATTGTTGCCCGCCCGTCCATTCGTTGCGGTAGCGCGCGAGCAAAAGATTGATCGCAATACTTATCAAAGTCAGTATGAGCGTCGGCAGCACCATTTTGGTGAAATCCGGCGGCGGGCTGGGAATTACGGGTTTCGCCTTTTGATACCATCCAATCCAGAACGCGATCAGGCAGACGCTCATCATCAGGATCAATCGGTTATATCCCGAGGCGGGTACGGAAATGTCAGTGGCCAAGCCTGCGACTTGCGGCAAGAACCACAAAAGATAGAGAACAGCCACGAGAACGGGCAGCTTCAAATATCCCGCATGAACGCGAATGCCATGAAAGATCACCGCGAAGCTGAGAAGAACAACAACGATCATAGCGCACCAAGGGGGTCAAACAGCGCATCTTGGAGTTTGCTGCTATATTTTGCCCAACTCAGTTCCAATGCGTGCGCGCGTGCGTTTTTGGCCATTGAATCGCGCAGGTCACGGTTTTGCACAATCAGTTCAATTGCATCGGCAAGCGCGCTCGCGTCACGCGCAGGAACAATCTTGCCGTCAATCCCGTCGCGCACGGCAGAGCCTGCTTCAAATGTTGTGACAACAGGCAGGCCGCATCCAAGCGCCTCATAGGTGACGCCTGCCGATCCTTCGGCCAAGGAGGGCAACGCCACTATATCAGCGGTGCTATAGGCCGCGCTCATGTCTTGTGCGTTTAGACGGCCAAGAAACGTCAGCGCTGCGCATTCCGGGCGCGCGCGTATCTCAACGGATGCGGTGCCAGCGACGTCGAAACGATAGCTTAGGCCGCGCTCGTTCAGGATCCTGGCGGCGGCGGCGAGGATATGGATGCCCTTGCGAAGCTCCGCCCCACCCGCAAACAAAACGCGCCCGACATCTGGGCGAGCTTTCACCGCACTCCATTTTGGATTTACCGCGTAAGGCACCAGCCGCGTGCGGGTCGCCGCAACGCCAAAATTGTTGATCAGGTCGCTGCGAACAAACTCTGAGGGGCAAAGGAATATGTCGGTATGCGCTAAAACGTCGTCCATCATCGGAGCGACACCCGCCTTAGCCGCATGCGCTTGACCATAGTAAATCTTGGGTGCTTCCCAATCTGGGAAGCTGCGCTGCTCATCGCGCACAATCGCTTCGGTGCTGGGCGCGATGTTCATATCTGTGATCGTCACCAACCCTTGTGCCTTTGCTCGTCGCTGAAACGCTGTGGCTTCGCCAAACATTGTTAACACATGGGTGGCATTGCCAAAGCCTGATTTCAACATGCGCATAGACGCGCGGTGATGGGCTTGGCGTATTTTTTTCAAGCGCGCGCCCTGTGTGCCGCCACCAGAAAGCGCGGCGCGCATTTGCAAGAACCAGCTTGGAAAGACATGAGTGCGCGCCAGAACGTCGGGCGGCGGGGTGCGGCGGCTTAGGTTGATGCGCCGCGCCACAGGCGGGATTTTCTGGATCAAAGGTGCCAGCCGCCCAATACCGCGCCCTGCACAAAGATCGGTATAAAGCGCCTCTAGCTGACCCGCCTGCGCAAAGGCAGCAGGCACCGCGTATTGGCGGCGCGCGCCGAGTTGGACCACCAAGACTGAAACATCGCGTTTCACGAGCGCCCTTTCACAGCGCGCAGCGCGCGTTTTGCGCGCGAGGCTGTTGTGCGCATCCCGTCTGCTGTGCGGGCTAAATAGCCGCGCAATGGTGCATCGCCCTCGGCCTGCCATTTTTCGAATGCAGGCGTGATCTGTGTGTCGATGCACTCAAGCCAGATTTTCGCAATTGCGTCGTGACTTACTTCCGCAGCGCGCGCTTTGCCTGCATCTACGAACGACGCGTAATACTTGGGATCGCTGGCAAGCCGCGCGAGGGCTTCATGAAATTCCGCTTCGCTTTTGACGCGGATGTAGTCGACCCCTGGCCTACCCACCGAAGAAAAGGCACTGTCATATCCAGCAATCAAAGGCACACCGGCCAACCATGCAGAAAACAGTTTGCTAGGTGGTTTTGCGTCATGTGTTTTGGTGTCGAAACTGCGGATTGCCACCAAGGCGTCAATTTCAGACAAGTCGTGCCAAAGATGCGGCTCAATCACGCGAAAGTCATAGGCGTTCAAGCGATCATCTGCGGCGCGCAATTCGTTGGCTAAATTCAACGGTCCAATAAGCCCTGCATAAGCTAGGGTCTTGAGCCCAATGCGATCGGGGTTGCGCGCGATCAAACCGGGAACTGGCCAGTATGGCAAATAGGCCTGACGTGACCCTGTCTTTACCGTTGAGTTTTGTAAAATTTCGAAATCCACATCGAACATGCGACGATAGTCAGCGCGAACGCTTATACGAAATTCACCGTTGCGCGTGTTATTCTCTCGCCAGCCCATGACATGACTGAAATTCATCACCCCCGCTTTGGGCGTGGTGCCTATCGTTAACCCTTCGCGGTACTGCCGCAAAACCATCCATGATTGCGCAACCCAATTGTAGCGACCGGCAAACCAATACGGAAAATTCTGTCCCAAAGCTTGGTCAGGCAATTCTGAAAGCTCACGAGCAAAGGACGCAGGGACCACAAAATGAATAGAAGATTTCATATAGTTCGCCTTATTTCCTAGCCGACAGCCATGTTTCAGCAACAGCTAAGTCGAAAATGTCATTGGTCCAAAAATCGTAAACGCCGACCTAATTCACTCTTTACCTCATGAAAAGTCTACTTCGTCTATAGAATTCGCACGCGCGTCTGAATTGGCCAACTTAGACGACACAATCACCTTCTCATAAGGCTTTGTCGGCTCAGCGCCGCCAGAACAACAGCATTTGCGATCGCACCAGCGCCAGCACCATTTAATCCAAAGAAAAGCGGGCCCAAGACACCAAACACACAAAACC
Source organism: Planktotalea sp. (assembly GCF_050633725.1). Lineage (GTDB taxonomy): Bacteria > Pseudomonadota > Alphaproteobacteria > Rhodobacterales > Rhodobacteraceae > Planktotalea. Next base: position 32,158 of record NZ_JBOEHB010000040.1, on the reverse strand, counting down.
CGCCAAAAGCAAACAAGCTGATTGCAAAAAAGCGCCAGCTCCCAAAGGTAATCTGCACGAGGGACGTGAAGGCAAAGGTGCTTGCGTAGATCGCAGACCCAGCAGCAAGCAAAAGCAACATTGGCTGTGCCTCACCGAAATTTGGGCCAAATAGCAGCGCAAGAATGCTGGTACCCGCTACCATCAAACCGAAAAATGCGGCCGCAGCAATAACGGTAGCCCATTTTGATATTTTGTTCGCTATCGCCATCGCTTGAGAAAATTGCCCCGCAGCAACAAGGCGGCTGAATTCAGGAAAAATTGAAACCCTAGCAGTTTCCGCAAAGCGTGAAAAAAGTTCTGAAACGCGATAGGCGACGCCGAATAGCGCGGCAGCTGCGGGGCCAAGAATTGCACCGACGATCAGGATTTCACCGCGTTGACGCACGGCATTCAGCGTGCCTGATGCGCTAACACCCAAGGCAAATGTCAGGAACTTGCGGCGCGCGACACGGTCAAATCGCGGGTTTTTCTTATTGTCATCTTGCGCCTTGATTTTGATCCACGCGCCCAGCAAAACAAGCACTGATGCAGCCGCTGTTATCGTCGGAATCGTGATCAAATAGGCGCTCAAAGAGGCGCCAATCGCGAACAGCAACGCGGCATTAACCAGCAGCAAGACCGCTTGCAGCACGTCAATCGTCACCGCCCAGCCGAATGCGCCTAGCAAGCGAAGCGCCCCGATAGAGGTTCCTCTGCCCGACAACAGCATCCCCGCCGCAAAAAAGAGGCCAAGTCTTGCGGTTTCGGGATCAAGCCCGACCAAAGCCGGCGCAAATAATAAAATAAGCACAACAACCAAAGCGGACACAGCCGCCGCGGCAAAATCCAAAGCAACACCATAGAGCCAGAGCGCCTTTAGACTTCCCCGCCCTTCGATGTCTGCGCCGACTTTGGTGTAGCTTTGCCAATTTTGGAAACTGATCAATTTCGCCGTCAACTCGCAGGTGGCTTGCACCAAAAACAACTTGCCCAGATCATCAATGCCAAGAGCGCGTGTGTTCAATGCCAGAGCAAAAAACCCCATCGCCGTAATCGCAAGCGAGCCAGACAGAACCATACCAAAATTTTTTGCGATCCTGCGCAGGGGCGACATGATGAATTTTCCACTTTAGCTGAAGCTTCCTAACTCGCAATTGCGCCTATGTCACCCAAGGGCAATCTGTGGAAACGCCTGATCGCCATTCGCTTAGAAACATCATATAGGGTCAAGAAAGTGCTACCCTTTTTCTCAAAAGACTTTTTAACTGAATTTAGAACGAGCTAGGTGAATTTGATGAAAAAAGCCCTGATCACAGGCGTTACAGGTCAAGACGGATCTTATCTGGCCGAGTTTTTGTTGGAAAAGGGCTATGACGTTCACGGCATCAAGCGGCGCGCCTCCTCGTTTAACACAGGACGGATTGATCACATATATGAAGACCCGCATATCGAAACCCAGCGGTTCAAGCTGCACTATGGTGATCTAAGCGATACGTCCAACCTCACACGCATCATTTCCGAGATTGAGCCGGATGAGGTCTATAACCTGGGCGCGCAATCGCATGTCGCCGTGAGTTTTGAAGCGCCTGAATATACCGCAGATGTGGACGGTATGGGCACGCTGCGCTTGCTTGAGGCAATCCGCTTTCTTGGGTTTGAGCAGAAAACAAAGTTCTATCAGGCCTCTACATCCGAGCTATTTGGTCTCGTGCAGGAAAGCCCCCAGAGCGAAACGACACCGTTTCACCCCCGCTCTCCCTATGGCGTTGCGAAATTATACGCCTATTGGATCACCGTGAACTACCGCGAAGCTTATGGCATGTATGCCTGCAATGGCATTTTGTTTAACCACGAAAGCCCGCGGCGCGGAGAAACCTTTGTCACCCGTAAAATCACCCGTGGTTTGGCCAATATCGCGATGGGGCTCGAGGATTGTCTTTACATGGGCAACATCGACGCGCTGCGCGATTGGGGCCACGCAAAAGATTATGTGCGCATGCAGTGGATGATGCTGCAACAAGACACGCCAGAAGACTTTGTGATTGCAACGGGCAAACAATATTCCGTGCGCGATTTTATCCAATGGAGCGCGGCAGAGCTTTCGATCGAGCTAGAATTTTCTGGCACTGGCATTGATGAAATCGCAACCGTTGTTTCGGTAGATTCCGCAATTTGCCCAAAAATTAAAACCGGCGATGTCATTTTACGCATTGATCCACGGTATTTTCGCCCCGCCGAAGTGGAAACGTTATTGGGCGATCCAAGCAAAGCGAAACAGGTGTTGGGATGGGAACCTGAAATCACGGCGCAAGAGATGTGCGCTGAAATGGTTCACGAAGATTTAAAAGCGGCGCGTCGTCATGCGCTGTTAAAAGAGCATGGCCTCGCTCTTCCTGTCAGTTTGGAAGAATAGAGCAATGCATTACGATCTAAGCGGAAAACGCGTCTGGGTGGCAGGGCATCGTGGCATGGTTGGCAGCGCTGTGGTGCGGCGACTTGCGCGCGAAAATTGCGAAGTTATCACCGCTGGTCGGGACGAACTTGACCTGACGAATCAATCTAAAGTTGATTCGTGGATGGGCAAAATGCGCCCCGATGTGATCGTTATGGCGGCGGCAAAAGTTGGCGGCATCCTTGCCAACAGCAGGCAGCCCGTCGATTTCCTGCTCGACAATCTGCTGATCGAAACTAACATCATGCGCGCCGCTCATGCCAACGACGTCGAGCGGTTTTTGTTCCTTGGATCGTCATGCATCTACCCCAAACTCGCCGAGCAACCTATCACGGAAGATAGCCTGCTGACGGGGCCGCTTGAGCCGACAAATGAATGGTATGCAATCGCCAAAATTGCAGGCATCAAACTTGTCCAGGCCTTTCGCGCACAACATGGGCGCGACTGGATTTCCGCGATGCCCACCAACCTATACGGCCCCGGCGATAACTACGATTTAGAGACCAGTCATGTGCTACCTGCGTTAATGCGCAAAGCCCACGAAGCTCAGGAAAATAACGCCCCTAAACTCGAACTTTGGGGGTCTGGCACACCTCTGCGCGAATTCCTTCATTGTGACGATCTGGCGGATGCGCTGGTGTTTTTGCTGCAAACCTATTCAGGTGACGAGCACATAAATGTCGGCTCCGGTGTTGAGGTCTCTATCAAAGAGCTTGCCGAGACAATCACCCGAGTTGTCGGGTATGAAGCAGAGCTTGTTTTCGATCCAAGCAAGCCTGACGGAACGCCCCGCAAGTTGATGGACAGCACGCGATTGAAGCACCTTGGCTGGGACAATGCACGGCCCTTGGAAGATGGCATTTGCAGCACCTATGCGGCCTTCCGAACGACGCTCGGGTAAGACAGTTTCGCCGCTGCGTTAACCCATTTGCATCAAATTGCGCAACTTCCAAGCAAAGCAATTTAAGATTGAGCTAGACAAAGCCCCGATCATTGACCAAGATTTTACGATCTGTTAATCAAAGGTATATATTTTTTAACGCTTTCATTTTTCACGAGGGAACCGTACCGCCGTGAGTAGCCACGATTTTTCTGTGTTCAGCGCATCCCAAGCGGATGGTGTGATTCACCACAGTAAAAATGCTCGTTTCTTCTTTTTCAAACGTTTGTTTGATGTGGTTTGCTGCGTGCTGCTTTTGCCTGTCTTAGCATTTAGCGCAATTGTCCTTTTGATCCTTAACCCCTTCATGAACAAAGGTAAATTGATCTTCGTTCAAACGCGCATGGGTCAGAATTGCGCACCGTTTCAGGCCTACAAATTCCGCACGATGTCCGAGGAAAAAGCAACATCGCGGTGCCCAGATAGCCCGTTAGAAGTGGATCGCATTACGCCCCTTGGAAGCAAGCTGCGTAGATTGCGGATCGACGAGTTACCTCAAATTCTGAACGTATTGCGCGGCGAAATGAGCATGATTGGCCCTCGGCCCGATTATTTTCAATATGCATCGCAATATATCGTCTCTGTTCCGGGTTACTCTGACCGTCACATCATTCGCCCGGGAATTAGCGGCCTTGCTCAAACGCAAATCGGTTATGTGCAAAGTATTGCAGGGACAAAGCTGAAAGTTTCAGCGGATTTGGAATACATTCAGAACCTCGGATTTTTCCAAGAATTGCGGATCGTTTGGCGCACGCTTGTTGTCATTTGTATGCGTGCGGGAAGTTGATATAATTTCCTTCCTTGAAGCCGTGAGCGTTTCAAGTTGAAAGGCGCACGCGGCATGAGTTTTCTAGCAACTGCATCTCGAAAATGGACCTCATTCTGGTCCTATGGGCTGATTGAACATGCGTTGATTTTGCCCGCGTTCTGTTTGCTGGGCATCGCCAGATTGATGATTCTATGCCTTCCATTTCGCGGATATGTTGCGGTATTTGGGAAAAGATCTGAGGCAAAGAACGATATCTTGGCTTTGCCCGAACGATCCCAAAATCGAGCGCGTGCTATCGGGAAAGCAATCCGCATGACCGCCAAACGCACGCCTTGGCACTCCGTTTGCCTGCCGCAAGCGATTTGTGCCTGTATTTTGCTCAGACTTTTCCGCATTCCGTACCATACGCGATTTGGCGTCATGCCAGACACCAAGAACGATATGCTTACGGCGCATGTCTGGGTGACAGCTGGCACCTGCGTTGTCACCGGCGGTGCGGCACATGGTGGACATACTGTTGTGGCCAGCTTTCAGTTTCGCGACTGAGAACCGCCCCCCAAAAAAGGGAAGCGGCTGTGTATCCGCAACACTCTAGCTGCGGCTTGGGAACAGACCCTGAAGCGCGATGATGAAGTTCACTGCAATGTAAGGATTGTCGATTTCGAAGGGAATGTTGGCACCAACATTGTGCTGGGTAACGGAGTTTGGTGACAGAGGGACCAAGTTAGTATCGTTCGTTACTGCCGTAAACATATCCACTGTACTCGTTGCAATCGCCTTATTGTTCGGGTTCGCCGTATCTGCAGGATCGGCTGCCACTCTAATCCCTACGTCATGATTGTGGCTCGGCAAATTCGAAGTCAACAATGTCACGTCATTGCGACCGCCGCGTTGACCCAAATGATATGATGGCAAACCAGGGCCATTTCCGGGATGAAGCGGCAAACGACCCCGCATCTCGGGCAAGCCAAATGTCGTGCGCCCGTCCCCGCCATATGTTGTTCCTAAAATGGAAAATAGAGCGGAGTTTGCTGAAATCGGCAAAAGCTGACCATCACAAAACGCCCAACCGCGCGGCGCAAAATTGCCGCCAAACATAATGATCTGTCCAAGAAAAGGTTCCATAAGGAGACTCCCAATTTTTCAATTTATTCCATGGCGTTTGCCGAGAAAATGTCTCGCCCTCAGAATCTGCGTTAACGTGTACCCCTTACCCAAACTACTCGGCTAAATTGTATGATAAGAATTTTTTCCCGCCTGTCTGCAAAAAATACACTTTTGTGGTATCTTTTTGTGGTCAATACCCCAAATGCTTGTGTCGTTGGCAGTGCCGCCTTTGAACTGCTAGAGAACAGGAATGACGTTTGAACAACCCGCCCCCCTTTCACGCGAAACACAATTTGTTGCCGCTTGCTGCCGCTGGCCACAAAATGAAGGCGCGCGCATTGCGGTGCGCAATGCGATTTCGCAAATCACAGATTGGGAACAGGTAGAGCAAGTCTGCAGGCGACACCGTGTCGTGGGACTGGTGCATAATGCGCTGCGCGAGCAGCCCGGAGTTCCAGCAGAGTTTTCCGCAACGATCAAACTAGGTGCCCAAAAAATCGCGGTAAACGCTGCGCGCCAAGCACAAGAAGCCGTGCGTCTGGAAACGCTCATGCGCGAAAACGCGATTGCTTCGGTTCAATTCAAAGGACCATCTTTATCTCAGATCGCCTATGGCACCCTTGGGATTAAGCGCAGCAAAGATCTCGACATTCTTGTCTCTGCCCAAGATGTTCCAACCGCGCTAAAGCTCTTGGAAGGGTCCAATTATTCTATCGGGCGAACACAGGCCCCTATCAGCGCGCAGCTAAGCGACGCGCTTATCCGTCATCGCAATCAGATAGAACTGATTGACCCTTATGGCATGATCATCGAGCTGCATTGGCAACTCGCCAATGCGCCCGGCCTTTTGCCCGATATCGAGCGTCAGATGTCCACGCAAACGGTGACGCTTGAAGGTTATGGCCAGATTACAACGCTGGCGGATGCGGACCTTTTTGCCTACCTGTGCCAGCACGGTGCCCTGCATGATTGGGCACGGCTGCGTTGGCTTGTGGATGTCGCAGCCCTGTATTTTTCAAAAGGCGACGACGTCATTGCGCCTTTGATGAAAGCTGCCCATTCAAAAGGGGCCGGCCTTGCCGCAGAGCAGGCCCAGCTCTTGTGTCATCATTTGTTTGCAACGCCTGCCCCGACGGCGGTCTCGGCGCGGACACGGCAGTTAACCGACTATGCGCTGCACCGTATCGAAGCCCCCTACACCCGCGAACGCGTCTTTGAAAAAATAGGTTTCAACGCACGCCGATGGTGGATGCAGCGGCACTTTTATCCAAATTCTCGCACGGCTTTGGGCTTGCTCAAGGTGCATCGCGCGTCACTGGATGACATCATCGCAATGCCCTTGCCTGCTCATTTAGATTGGCTCTATCCGATCTTGCGGTTGCCCCGCTGGGCTATGCGCCGCGCCCTGCGTCCTTCTGCGCTTCCAACGAAATAATCTGATCGAAAATCTTTGGATCAACCGCGCGGTGGGTCACAACGACAATCGTCATATGACCGTAGTCCTTGCGCAATCCCGCGAGAATCAGCTCCTCTGACGCGCGATCCAGCGCAGATGTCGCCTCGTCCAAAATCAGCAAACCGGGTTGACGCAAAAGCGCGCGCGAGAGGCAAAAGCGTTGACGTTCACCGCCAGAAAACCGCTGACCGCGATCCCCGACCATATAGTCCAGCCCCTCAGGCAAACCAGCGACGATCTTATCTGCTCCCGTCAAACGCAGCGCATTTTCGATCTCACTGTCCGAGGCATTCTTCGTATCCATCAACAACGCCTCGCGCAGCGTGCGATCAATCAAGAAAGAATCCTGCGGCACATAGGCAAGCGCCCGCGCGATCGCGCCTAGCGCCTGCGGATCGGACGTAGACAGATCGCCAACCTGAACCTGCCCACTGCTTGGCGTCAAAAGCCCGTTCATCAAGTCTAGAACTGTACTTTTCCCCGCGCCAGACGGGCCGATCAAAGCGATCATCTGCCCTGCGTCGACCTTCATATTCAGACCGTCAATTTGCGTATCTGCGCCGTTCTCATACCGAAATGAAACCTCTTGGAACTTAACACCCAACGCGCCTTCTGGCTTGGGAAGCATCGTATCGACGGGCACTTCGTCATTTTCCAACCGCGCCAAAAGCGCATACAGCGCACTATGGGCGGGCAGCATATTTGCAAAAAGTTGCGCGCCTTTAAACAGCCCGAAAGCAGGTCCGGAAATACGCGCCATAATGATGACAACCGTGATCAAGGTCAGCGGACTGGTGTTCAGTACAAACAGCCCAAGCATAACCGTGATGCTGAGCATCAATGCGCTACTGATCTGAAAAATCGCCTGCGCTGTCGCTTGTTCAACACCAAAGCGCAAAATTTCATGCCGAATTTCACCAACGTTATTGTCGAAATGCGCCACATGGGCAGCTTCGGTTCGATAGACTTTGACCAGTTTTAATCCCGCCATGAACTGAACGAGGGTTTGCTGAAGCTGCTTACCCGCCTGCGTTTGACGCGCGCCCAACCTGCGCGCACGGCGCATTAGGCGCGGCAAAATCAAAGCGCTAACGAGGATCAAAACCAGCACAAGCGCTGTCAAATCGGGCGATATCAAAAAGGACACACCCAACTGCACCAAAACCATGATCGCGGTGACACTGCCTTGCAAAATATGATGCGTGCCGCCCGCCATTCGGTTCACATCTTGCAAAATGGCGTGCTGCCCTTCGTGCATCTGCACATTCAGCAGGGTTTGCCATTTCGCATTTGCCAAAGCCTGAAAAATACGAGAGCGCCATTGGTCGATAAAACCTTGCGAAATACGTGCCAACAGCGTGGTGCGCTTCCATGTGATGAAGCTGCGCAAGACGATCAAACCCATGAATCCGGCGATCAGTGCGATCACCTGAGCTTTGATTGAATGCAGCCCAATGGCGCGCATCGTCTCGCCAAGCCATAGCGCAAGCGGAGCATCGCTCTCGCCTGCAACAAGCTGAAGAATTGGCAACAAAAGCAGCAGACCAAACCCTTCGGTCAACGCGCCAGCAAAGCTATAGCCAACAGCGCGCAAGATCTGATCATTGGCGTAGCTCAAAAAGTCTCGCAAATATTGACGAAACGCTGCGTACATAATGTTGGCTCTTTCTGCTTAGTTCATCTCAAGGCGCGGTCATGGAAAACGCATTCTTAGCTCTTCATATACTTTTTGCGCGCCCAGCCTTTGCGCCCAATGCCCCTGTGTCTCGCTCAGATCATCCGCTTTGTTTCGATAAAGCCCCTCTTCGATATTATCGATGGCTTGCTCAATTTCAGTGTCCGTTGGCGTGAGTTTTGCACAGGTTGCGACGCGGCGCACATAGCGATCTGGATCAATGCGCGCCTGAGCATAATCTATCGCATGAAGACGATCACCATAGCACGACAGCGGCCCTTCAATATGACGTTCCAGCGTTTGGAAATTCTGGCGATAGTTTTGCAAAAACTCGGTCGAGAATTGAAATTCTGCCAGCTTTGCACTGGGCATTGAGCCGTCAGGCATCGGGTGCACATCTGTCCCTAAAAATTCTGATCTGGCTTGCTCACAGGGAATTCGAATAGACACCAAAACACAGGTGATCTGATGGATCGCGCCTTGCCATAGCTCTATCGCATCGCTTTCGACAAAATTGAGAACATCGGTCTTAAACGCAATCTTGGGATTGCCCTGCGCCTGCAATCTTCGAAACGCTTCACTCTTCAATCCTCGGGCATATAGCCGCCCATCCTCAAAGTAGCCCTTCGGGTTTAACGCGAAATGAGCGTCTGTTGGATTTTTGCGAAACGTATAGCCAAAAACGTCTGCCCCGAGCAGTTTTAGCGTTTGCATCATCAGCGACGAGCCAGACCGTCCCATTGTCAGTACAACAATCAATTTGGCTCCTTTTCCCAAACACTGCGCGTCACAGTTGTGTACGTTCCGCTCTGGTCAACTTAGGTCAGACTCCCTAGAAAAAATAAAGACCCTAAAGTGATGATCAATGCCCCTATGTCGCAGATAAGGCCCCCATTTGCCCCTCCCGCGCAAACAGCGTTTCGATATCGCGCCTTTGGAATTGGGATCACCTCGCAGATCGAGCTGCCTTTATTGACCCTTGATCACACTGGCGATGCGCCAAGCGTTTCCATTGCGGCGTCAAACATTCAATGCAACAACTTTGAAGCGAAAGATTGCGGGGTTCTTTGGAAAACTGCGCCTGATCAATTCCAGATATCTGTGCCCGGCATAGGCACGATGCGGGTGCAAAACGGGTGCGACATAGCCCTTGATATTTTGCCAGAGGCCGCACCAGAGCAGGTTGAAACGCTCATCTTGAGCACAGGGTTTTGCGCGCTGCTACAACAGCGCCACTTGCTTGCGATGCATGCGGCGGCGGTGGTGACAGATGCAGGCGCGGCGCTGCTTGCGGGCGTGTCAGGCGCGGGCAAATCCTTGCTGCTCGCTGCACTGAACCAACGCGGGTTTCAGATGATAAGCGATGACATCACCGCACTGGAAAACATCGACGGTGAATACGTCGCGCGTCCGTCTTGGAACGCGGTCAAACTGATGCCAGATGCCAGTGCCAAACTTGGCCTTGATATGGAGCTGAACCATCAAGGAAAACACGTTTTCAAGATGCCCGATTTTTGCACCCGAAAAATGCGAGTGGATCAGATTATCTTCCTCGATTGGACGCCTGAAACAGTGACAACGCTTGATCAAATCTCAGGGGTCGAGGTGCTCGCGCCGCTGACGCGGTGCGTTCACAAGCGCGCGTTTCTGAAAGGAATGCAGCTGTTTCAACCCTATTTTAATGCGCTGAACGGCATCACACGGCAAGCTCGGGTCTACCACCTGAAAAAGCCCCATGATCTAGCCTGCTTGGAAAGTGGTGTTGACGTCTTGGCCGCGCATCTATCAGCCCCCTTGGAGGCGCAAAAATGAGCGCGCCCATACAACAAGGCAAAGGCAATTACTGGATCGCCTCTTATCCGAAATCTGGCAACACTTGGCTGCGGTTATTCCTTGAAACCTATATGCAAAACCCAGAGAAGCCGATGCATATTAATGATCTGCCTAGCGGATCGTTTGCCTATCAACGAAGCACATTCGACAACATGCTCGGGATAGAAACCGCAGATTATCCGCCAGACCTGCTGACCGAAATGCGGCCACGCGTCTACGATCATTTGGCAGACCCCAACGCCGCACAGTTCATCAAAACCCACGAGCGCTTCACCTACACGCGCTCGGGCGAGCCTGTTTTTTCTTCGACCAGCTCCGCCGGCGCGATCCTGATCCTTCGAAGCCCGCTTGATGTAGCGATCTCGATGTCACATTTCCTGCGGATGAGCATCGAGCGCACCATCGCGCGCATGGCAGGTGCGCATGAATCGCCAAATCAGACCTTGACCGATTCCGTGCCACATCAAACAGGATCATGGAGCAATTTCGCGCAAAGCTGGCTCGATGGAACGCTTCCACTGCATGTTATGCGCTACGAAGATATGCTCGATACGCCAGAGGAAACCTTTTCGAAAGCCCTGCAATTTCTCAAGAGGCCCATTGACGAAACGCGTCTGCAAAAAGCGATCGCCTTCACGCGTTTCAAAACGCTACAAGAGCAAGAGCGCAAAGACAGCTTTGCCACGATGCGCACGGGGGCCAAGGCGTTCTTTCGACAAGGCAAAAAGGACATCTGGCAAAGCCACCTTTCAAGCGCTCAGCAATTAACCTTACAAAAAGATCATGCCGAAATGATGCACAAATTCGGGTATCTGAAATAAGGCGCTTGCACAGGCAGTTTGCTTTCTTGATGGGTGCATCCATGCATGCTAAGGTAGAGTAGACTTCGCGGAGCAAGAAATGAAAGCCGACCTAAATACACTCGTTTTACGTTCCCAACACATTCTCGCGTCTGACCTAGATGACGAAGTGGTGATGATGGATGTTGAAAGCGGATCTTATTTCAGCATGCCTGGTCCAGCCGGGCGAATTTGGAATTTGCTTGAAACCGAACAGACCATCAAGTCACTCACAGAAACTTTGATTTCAGAATACGACGTGTCGGCAGAGCAGTGTGAAGCCGAGGTGCTACCGTTTGTGAATTCCTTGATTGAACGCGACCTAATTATCCTCCCGAATGGAGAAAATAAATGACCGACAAGATCGAAACCTCGTTGGAAACCTCGCAGAAAAAGGCTTGGCAATCGCTTGAGCTGAAAACGCTTGATATCCCAACCGAGACCAAAACAGGCTCACGTCGCCTTGATCCGCTTGAGGGCTTTTTCCGATATCGCCCGTCCTAAACTGGCCAACACCAGATGAATTTTGGCCAGATCTGTTGGTCAGAAAGCCTCTCAGAAGCTGCTGAGACGGCTTTGCTGTTTTTTACAGGTCGAATTGATAATCTGAGCGAGTTGTCAGGTCTTTGCGCCCTAGATCAACGCGCAGGCGTTCAGCAGATTCTCACCTCACTTTATTTAAAATTTGACGAAGGCGCGGCAAAACTAATTCTCGGGGATTTTGTCGTTGCCCTTTGGGATTCAAAAAAACACGCGGTCGTTTGCTTTCGCGATGTGAGCGGCTGCGGAATTGCCCACTATAGCTACGATGATCATCGCTTTGTCATTGCCGAATCAATCGAAGAGCTGCTGCAACTTGGAAAGGTTTCCGATGAAATCGACCTTTCATTCACCCGCCGCGCTCTGTCACGTCCTTTCAATCATCCAAGCCGAACGTTTCTGACTGCCGTTAAAAAAGTGCCGCCTGCGCATATCGTTACGATCACGCCAGAGGGCGCCGCCAGCGTGCCCTATTGGAGCCCGCGCGATATAGCGCCAATGGACTACAGCGACCCCGATGCAGCACAGAGCAGATTTCGCGAAATTTTCAAGCAAGCTGTCAAAGACCGTCTGCCAGATCATGACAATATCGGTGTGCATCTGAGCGGCGGCATGGACTGCACATCTGTCGCGATTGTCGCCTCTGATATTTTGCGCAGCGAGGGTCGCAAACCAGCGACGGCTTTTGCATGGCAGCCACCACCAGATCAAATCGAAACGCTATCAGGCGAAGGCAAAGCCACATGGCGCGCCTTCGCTTCTGACGAATATGCTTTGCTCCAAGCAGCCTGCGATGCAACGGGCCTGAGCCCGCAATTCTGTCCGATCAGCACGCAGGATTGCTTGGAAATTTGGGATCGCGACGACACGATCAACAGAGCAGACGGCAGTCTCTATGGCGAGTGGCCGGTGCTTAAGCGCGCGCAAACGCTGGGTGTCAAAACCATCCTCTCTGGCGTGGGCGGAGATGAAGTCGCCTCGTTCAATGGGCGCGGATATTTGCCGGGACTTGCTCTGCGCCTGCAATGGCTTACGCTCTATCGCTTTGCCCGCGCGCAGGGCAGGAACGGATTCAAGGCAATCGCTTCCGAGCTGCGCGCAGGTCTATACGCATTGCTTCTGCCCGAGCCGTTGCTGCAATCCTTTATTCGCGAAGGATCACGCGACATTCCGCGCTGGAAAACCATTCTTAGATCGCTCGCCAAACGGAGCGACAGCACATTCCTTTTGTCCCCCAAAGAGAGCGACGAACTGGCGCATATGCTTTCGTATTTCAACCAACAGCTCTTTGAAAACATCACCCCCCTGCCCCCATGGCGGGATGTGCGGAAAACCAGCGCGCGGCGCGCAATGCGCAATTCTTTTGAGCGCGGCCATCTCAACGCACGCATTGAAGGGTGGGCTAATGACGGCGCGAAGCGCGGCATCACCTATGTCTATCCTCTGCTCGACAAACGCATTTTGGAATTTGTCTTTGCGCTGCCCGAGAATGCCTTTCAATCTCCACTCCATCAGCGGCTCTTTTACCGACAAGCGATGGCTCCAATTTTGCCAGACCTCATTCTCACAAGCCCAAAAGGAACCGAACCCGCGCGCGCAGGAGCGAGCCTTCAAGCCAGTTTTGCGGCCTTAAGCGAGGCGGGCACCATGCTGCGCCAAGGTCAAATTCAATCTCCAAGGATGAAATATATTGATCGAGACAAGCTTGAGGACGCGCTACAAGTCAGTAATCTGCGCAAACGCTCTGGCTTTGCAAAATTGCTCGTCGCGTTGACATTTATCGGGGTGAAACACAGATGACCCAGCACCCACAGCTTGAGAAATTCACCTTGCAAGACCTCCCCAGCGACGCCGCCGCGCAGGTTTTTCAAACGCAGGGTTGCTTGCAAATCACTGACTTTCTTCCGCTTTCAACGCTGCAAATCCTAAAGGACGAGGCGGCGAAAACCTATCAATCACAGATGAAAACGGATACCTTTGCCCGCGTCGGGCACAAACGCAGGATGATCAATTTGCCAATCCACGATGCATTTGATGACCCTGCGCTCTACGCCCCGCGCGCGTTAACGCTCTGCCTAGATAGGATCTTGGGCACGGCTCATATCATCAACTGTTTTTGTTGCGTTGTGTCCCAGCCAGGCGCTGAATCCCAACACACACATACGGATTACCAAGGGCTTTTTGCCTCGCCCTTGGACTACATGACACCCGCCTTTGCGCTAAATCTATTTGTGCCGTTGGTGCCGCTCAATGCGATAAACGGAACCACGCAAATGTGGCCCGGAACCCATCGCAAGCCGCTTTCAAACCCCGAAGACCAAGCGGGCGTTTGCCCGGATGTCCCACTCGGCTCGGCGCTTCTTATGGATTATCGCGTGCAGCACCGTGGCACCGCGAACCGATCCCAAGACTTGCGGCCGATCATAACCCTTGGCTTCAGCCGAAAATGGTTCATCGACACAAGCAATTTCTCCAAGATCGATCCACTAAACCTTGATCGTCAACGGTATGAGCAAATGGACAGCGCACAGCAAACTCTGTTTGAACGTGCAAAGCTCTATTTTTAAGGCGCGCCAATGAATTCAGCAGATTTTTCAGCCTCCGCCTTGATCGACATTGCGCCAGACCTCGTATGGCTGCGCACCGACGACACGGGCGCGCAGACCGCCGTTTTTCATAGCGCTTCGGGCGCAATAAAAACCCGAACTCTCAGCGATATCGAACACCGCCTCCTTGAGTGCATTGATGGCTCTCGCTCCAAAACCGATATTGCGCATATGCTGGGCATGTCGCTCGCTCAATGCGATGACATATTTCGCGATCTCATCACTTGGGCACCCGATGCGATCAGCTTGCGCATGGCCGATCCAAAAATGGCAGCGAAACGCGACAAAACCATAGCCGCGGCTATTGAACTGCGCGACATCTGGGCCGCGATGAACGCGACGAAAGACGACAACGACACGTTTCACAAAACTGGAATAAGCGCCGCGCATGAGCAATTTGACAGCGTTGAAACCACGATTTCTCATGCCTATCGCGCACCCAGCGACGCCCTGAAAAATCGCACCTACGGCGAAGCGTTTTGCGACTGGCTGTTAGAGCAAGGCTGGATCACCCCCAACGCGCGCATCATCGAGGTCGGATGCGGCTTGGGCTATTTCGCGGAAGCGCTTCTGACTACCCTTTCACAGCGCCGCCGCGATCTGTACGACACAATTTCCCTGACTCTTTTTGATCTTTCTCCCGATCTGGCAGAGTCGCAAAAAACCGTCTGCGCCGAGCATCTGGGCAAGATCAGATTTTTACACGGCAATATCGAAACCTATGACTTCGCACATGAAAAATTCGATCTCGTGATTAGCAATGAAGTCATCGCTGATCTAAGCGTCGCGCCGATCAATGTTGCTGATGTGCACAATAATAAGGCAACCTCGGACGCAACGGGGTTAGCGATCAAATATGATCTCGATTTGCCAAAATCGATCACTGGCCCCAATCAAACAAGCGTCATCAATTTCGGGGCCATTCGCTTTTTGGAAACGCTAGGCAAATGCCTCTCGGAAACGGGCAAAGCAATCCTGACGGAATACGGCACATTGGATCGCGTTCCAAAGGCCGTTCACCTGCAAAACCATCTCGAATTTTTGGTGCAGTTCGGGCATCTGAAAACGGTCTCCGACAAGCTCGGCTTTCAGACAAACATTCAAACGCTCGGTGAAATGCTCGACTTTGACAAAGCATTTCAACCTTTGGACACGCCCTCTT
The DNA here is from genome assembly GCF_050633725.1 of Planktotalea sp. Lineage (GTDB taxonomy): Bacteria > Pseudomonadota > Alphaproteobacteria > Rhodobacterales > Rhodobacteraceae > Planktotalea. The sequence goes on along the minus strand of NZ_JBOEHB010000040.1, from coordinate 16,758 downwards.
TCCACGTTTTGTCTAAGGGGGTCTTGCCCCTGCTCGATTGCGCGCCGATTCCCCATCTGGCCTATTCGCGCGAGGCGCTCGAATCTCTCATTGGACCTCGGATTAATCAGGTGTCCAATCTGCGATTTCTGCCGCTGTCCGACCCTCACGCCTTCACACCATTTCGCTTTTTTGCCCTGTCCTTGGAACGCTAAAAGCGCCCGTTTTCCCCTTGCGTAAAAAGACAAATGTTGAGTTTGAAACTCAGCTTTGCACAGCTTTAACGGGAACTGACCTTTAATAAAAAATTGACAGGCGAAAAAAATTACACAACGCTTGCGTGTGATTGCTCGCGTTTTATGCAAAATTCTTTCTTGTTTCAGTGTTGTTCAGCCAAATAAAGGTGACCGAATATCTCTGTATTTTCACAACTCATATCCCAGTTTAAGCGCCTTGGCCTTGCCATGTTTTTCCTCACCTGCGCATCGTTTTCCGCCAGCGCGGATACGCCCGAATGCACACCAGGAACGGGGCCAGACTATTCGAACCAAGTTCTCACCGATCGCAATTTCACCGCTTCCAGTGGCTTGGACCTGAGAGGCGCGAATTTTAACGGCAGCGACATTTCTGGAACCGACTTTACGGGGCAGGATTTGACGGGGGCCACTTTTGGCGGAACAACCCTTGGCTCAACGCAGCGCGGCACAACCACGTTCAACAACGCGACCCTGACCAGCGCTTGCTTTATCTCGGCTAACATCGAAGCAGTGCTGCTGGAATATGCCAACTTTGATTGCACGGATTTCTCGGGAACCGCGATGATGGACGCGTCCTTTGGTGGGGCGCAGTCGTTTTCCGATGCCACCTGCCGCTCCAGCTTTGCCAGTGCGATTATCGACGTGCGCACGATTTCGACCGACAATTGGGGCAAGATTGATTTCACCGCAACCAACTTTCAAAACCTGACACCCGAGCTGTTCAACCTTGTTGGGAAAGACATCAGTGGCGCGATGCTTTCGATGACGGATTTCACCAGCATCGACATGACGGGCGCAAATCTTACAGGCGTCGATTTCTCTGAATCTACCCTCACCAATGCGATCCTGCAAAACACCGCGCTTAACGGCATTGATCTGAGCGGCTCGACCTTAGCTTACGCCGATCTAACCTGCGCGCGCGCCTATTATGAGCAAACCAGCTCTTCCAGCGCGATCTCCACGAATTGCACCACGCCAGCGCCGACTTCAACACTGCCGAGCAGCGCAGCGAACTTCCAATCCACGACACTCACTCAAACGATTTTCGCCTATGCGACGCTGGACTACGCGATGTTCAGCAGTGCCAGCATGAATCAAACGAATTTCCGCAACGCGTCGTTCAAAAATGCCAATCTACAAGCCTCTTCGCCGCTTAATAGCGCGATTATCACAACGGCGGATTTCCAAAACGCGATCTTCGATGCGGCCAAGCTGAACGGCCTCGTCTTTGGCAGCTCAAATCTAGAGGGCGCAAGCTTTAAAGACCTGCAATTGCAAGGCACTTCATTCGTGGGCGCGATCATGCCCAATGTTGACTTTTCCGGCACCAACACTGTGCTGGAACAAGTCGATTTCAGCGCGTCCATCCTGCAAAACGCCAACTTCTCGAACGCCACGCTACAAAGCGGTGGTGAAAATTCAGGCGTGACCTTTTCTTGCGCTCAAATGGGTGGATCGAACTTTACCAATAGCGTGGTAACGCAGGCCAATTTTGTGAACGCGGTGATGCCAGCCGCCGCCGATTGCTGCCCTGCCGTCGAAGGCTTTCAGAACTGCGGAACAATCGCCGCGACGGGTGATCCTTATGGCCCCGTTACTTTCCCCGATCTTACCACCGAAGTGGCCTGCCCCAACGGTGATCCCGCGATCTGCGATGCAAACCAATGGAAAATCCCCAATTGGACAACAAGCAGCTGCACGAACCCGCCTTCAACGCAGATAATGTGGAGCGAACCAGATTGCGGAACCGCGCCAAGCGATCTGGTCGTGTTTACCGATCCCAACCTTGAAGCCTGCGTGCTCGCCTCTTTGCCCGGCGATCCAACCAGCATTACCATCACCACCGCGGCCAAGCAGCTTAGCCTATCCTGCGCAGATCAAAATATCAGCGATCTTGGCGGTCTTGAGAATTTCACAGGTCTGGTTTCTTTGGACCTGACCGCGAACGAGATCACTGAATTTTCAACCAGTTTCAGCTTTCCTGACCTGACCGAACTCAAACTCGGCTACAACAAGCTGGCCACACTGAACATGAGCAAAATTTCATCCGTGACATGGCTGGAAATTCCGCAAAACTGTGTCTCAAAGGGTGATTGCCTTAGCTCAATCACCGGCATTGAAGATACCTATTTCGAGAACCTGGATGCCTCTGGCAACTCTATCGTGACCTTTGACCTCTCGATCCAGAATGAACTGGTCTTTGCCGATCTCTCTGACAATGTGCTGACGACTGTACTGGATTCATTCAACACCGATCTTTCAGCGCTCAGCAAGCTTGAAACCTTGAACCTGCAACAGAACGAACTCACCGACATTGGCCCGCTCGACACAATCGCCCATAGCCTGAGCGAAAACCCGCAGGGTAAATTGGTTAATCTCTATATGGCCTGCAATCCAGATTTCACCTGTAGCTCGCTGAGCCTTGATGGAAGTTACACCGCTTATCAAACCAGCCAATGCGCCGATTTTAACAGCCAAACTAGATCTTGGGATCCAATCGCAAACCCAAATTGCCCAAATCAATAAACGACTGCCAAACCTTTCCAAGAATGCACTTTACGACCTAGGGGGATAAATCCGATGACCGAGACCATAGACTGCTATGCCACCGTTTTTCACGCCGATCTTTCGCAAGCTTATGACGGCGAAGACTATTGGGTCCGCGCCGCAGGCGGCAATCACCCCTTGCAGCCCCACACCGATGCGAGCCGCGCACAAGCCCGCATAGCAAACCCAAAGCTCGCGGATATTCCCGATCATCACCTGACCCACTTCACTCAAGTCGTGATGATGCCCCGCCACTCTGCTGTGCGTGTCCATATCAAACACAGCGCCAATACCCTCGACGAATTTGCTGCCCCATCCGTTCCAAGCCACGCGGCAATCTATGTGCCGCCGCGCGCAGAAGACGCAAGCGACGATCTGGTGCTGCAAGAGATGATCAACCACAAGACCACCGCGATGGCGCTGGCCTATAGCCACCCTCAACTTGTCACGCGCAACCCAGACGTCGCCCGCGCTCTTGTTGGGTTCATGACAGGCAATTTGGTGTTGTCCGACATGTTCGACGATCTCGGCACCCTTATGCGCGAGCTGGGAACGCCGACAACCACCGAAGGCGAAGGATGGGCAACCTTGGTGCACTTCCAGCATGACGCTGATCCAAATGTCACCGCCACGACCCCCCGCGGCGTGACCAAATCCTATCCCGAGATGAACAGCTATTTCGTGAACCCTTGCCAGCAATACATGGATGCCGCAGGGGATGCACAAACCAACCTGATGTTGCTCGCCAATAGCGATCCCTCGCTTGAGGGCACCACATGGCGCACGCAAGCGGGGCAAAGCATTGTTGCGGCCAATCCAACGCCTTCTGCTGATCCAGCTCCGGCGCCAAAGGCCGCCGCTGCAAGTCCCAGCAAATTGGCCAGCGTCGCGGTCACACAAGACGACGATTGGACTGTTGCGCTTACCAATACCCAGCGCACCAGTGGCCTCAAGATTGAAATCACTGATATTCAATCGGACAAAAAGCAATTCACAGTCAATTTCGACGACGTCGATCTGCGGTATCTTGGATATTACGTCCGCTTCCTTGACGCTGAAGGCAACGAAATCTCGCTCAAAAACTGGACTCCGGTTGGCGAAGACACCTTAACGTCGCTGACCTACGACATTCGCAAGGTTCTTGGACATCTAATCGAATACGACACAGTGCAATTCATCGGTTACACATCTGGTGTCACGACCATTGTTGGCGTTCCGACCGTTCACGCTTCGCTTGATGTGACGATGCAATTCCCCGAGGGTGCGGTCTCCGCCGAGGTCTTCGGCTCTGGGCTTGGTCTGTGCGGTGAAATGACTTGGGGGAAAACACCGCTGTTTGGCGGTGCCCTGACCGCCCTGATGGATATGATTGTTCCAGTCGTCATGCTCGCTGGTATGGCTTCAAATATGTCCAACGCGGGTACTCAAGAACTGATCGACAAAGAGCTCAAAGGCGTGTGGAAGACCGCGCTCGCCAAGATCATTTATTACCTCTCTGACGCCGTGTATGGCTTGGTCGCGGACAAGGAAATCGACTGGGGCGATGTGGCCAGTATCGCGAACGTGCTGTTCTCGCCGATATCTTTCGAGATTCTCGTCTACGTCGAAGCTGAAATGCTCGTGGAAGAAGCTGCCGAAGAAATCCCCTTCGCAGGCTGGGCTTTCTTTGCGCTTTCCCTGTCTGTTGGCGTTGCTCAGATAACGCAAACAGTCGTTGAAATGACAACCTCGCCTTGGAACATAACGTCAAACGTTAAGGCGACGATCACATCAGAAGTCACCGTAAACCCTGACCCTCAGGCAGGCGTCTTCCCCGCCATGCACCCTGATGACGAAGCAACGGTCACGGTACGCTTTATCTACAAATCAGACAGCCGCCCAACAGTCACTTGGACGCAAACCTACGACACAACACCAACCGAATTGATCATCGCAGAGTTTCCGAACAACACCCTTGGCGGCGAATTCAAGATTGAAGTGTCCTACTATATCAACTCTTGGACTGCCGCGCAGGCCACAACAGGGTGGCTGGACAATAACGAAGCCGACGCTGCCGAAGTCGCGATGTATCTGGTCGAAAACCCGATCCCGCTAGACGCAAACTCGATCTATACCCAGACCAGTTTGCTCACCTACCAAAACGGCAATTACCAATGGGATCCCACCGATCAAAACCCGCAAGAAACCCTCGGGACGTCACTCAATAGTGGCGCAACGGGCAATCATATTTCGGTTTGGTCTGGTCTTAGCTTTAGTCAACGCTTTGGCGCCCTCGGCTTTGCATGGCGCGCGGCGTGCTTGGGTGTGCCAAGCGCGTCTGGCGGCACTGCGCAGCAGCAGCTTTCGGTCATGCAAAACGTCGATATCCCCGGCACGATTGGCGATGATCCGGGCGATCCAATGGCAGGCGCGGCCTTCCCCACGCAAGGCTTTGAAGGGCTTAGCCAAGTCGTTTATGATCCCTATCCACCCAAGTTCTTAATGGACGACAACGGCCAATGGGTACTTAACCCGCCAATCACAGGCACGCCTGTTCCCGATCCAGATGATGTCTCGCTTGGGGACTACTACGTCGATCCGCGCAAAGCCCTCGCCACCTCTGACGAAGGCGGTGGCTATCATCTACGCGCGATCACCCTTGGCGGCGAAAGCGTCACGATCGACACATCCGATGATCTACCAAGCTGGGGCCGCTTCTCGCTCTATCCCGATTCGATGGTGATCCACCCCGCAGGCAAAGTCGTGGCAGTCAATCAGGCCAGCGCTAAACTCAGCATCACACAAATCCCGGATGCAGGGGTTGCCGATACCGACCTACCCTTCGCGGTCGATTTCGCAGGCCAGTCCTTTGACGCAGACCGCGTTGGTCTGCTTATACGCCCCGTTGCGGTCACCTGCTCCTATGATGGCACGATCTTGGTCCTTGAAAGTTCGCAAGGCGGCACGAACAGCGGCCTCGCCCTGCCCATCCCCGCCATCGCGCGCATCCAAGCCTTTGACATCAACGGCAACCCGGTAAATCGCTTCTTCGATGAAAGCGGTCTGCCGACGCCCTTCCTGCCAATCGAAGGTGTCGGCGATTACACCTATCTCGATATCAGCGCCGTCGGGGATCAGAAAATGACCTATATGTTCGTGCTCTATTACACGGGCGATGGTGCCTCGCCCGATCAATACAATATGGCGATCTACCAATACGGCGAAGAGGCGACGTCAGAAAACCCGCTGGTGACCACCAACGGCATGGCCGCCGCCGCGCTCTACGTGGATATGTGGCACGATCTCTATACGCTGAACTTTGCCAATGTGACCGACGGCAATGGCACTGTCGCAGGGCCTGCTGTTCCCGCCTCCGACAATGGCGGCACCGCAGGGGTGCGCACCCTGCCCTCGGTCAGCCAATGGTTGCCGCCCATCCCCGAGAGTTAAAGCCATCAAACCCCCAAGCGCGTCACGCCAATTCTCAAAGGATTCGAAATGTTTTCTCTTCCTAAACTCACGTCACTCATTGTCGCTGGCTTGACGCTCTGGGCCTCTACAAGCCACGCCCAAGACATCTGTGCCAATTGCGATCTGCAAGGCGCAAATTTCGCAGGCCAAACCCTGCAAAGCCCGAATTTCGCCAATTCCAATCTGGCAGGTGCCAATTTCTCTGGTGCAACCCTTAAGGGCGCAGTGTTCACGGGCGCGGACCTTAGCGGTGCCAACTTCGAAGGCGCGACTTTCACCAAAGCGGGCCGCAGAGGAAACGCGCTTGAAAATTCCAACCTCAGCAAAGCCAACTTTAGTGGCGCCACTCTTAGCGCCGCTGATCTGCAATACGCCAACATTTCATGCGCCAATTTTGAAGGCGCACAGCTTGAAGGCGTGATCGCAGGGCCAGCCCTCATCGACGACATGCAAGGCTGCCGCGCGAATTTCACCGATGCTGTGCTGGGATGTTCCCTATCCGCGCAGGCAAAACGGCTCGACATTCAAAACCAATCCCCCGCCTCTTGCGAGGTGCCGCTGACACTTGACGCCTCATCAAGCTGGGCCTGCCCCACGACGCTCCTTGCCTCGCCGTCTCAAACGGTTTTCGTCAGCCCTTCTGGCACAGACAGCAATAGCTGCGGAACATCAGAAACAAACACATGCCTCACGCTCAGCGCTGGCCTTACCGCCTGCAACGATGCCGCCTGCACGGTAAAAGCCTATTACGGCCAGTATAGCCCAAGCGCGACGCTCTCGCTAAAGACCGGTCAGCAACTCGTTGGCGGCTGCGTCGAAGGCACAGCGCCCGAAACATCTACGTCAAACATCTACGCGCCCGCTGGCGGCAGCCCTGCGATTTCGGTTGATAGCTCAACAGGCACTCAGCTTGGCAATTTCAACGTGCTGGCCAGCAATGCGGCCAGCGACGGAACGACCTCTGACACCTCTATCGCGATCACCGTCAGCAATAGCGCCGACCTCACCCTCACCAATATCGCCATCACTGGTGCGGTTGCGGGCGACGGCCTGACAGGCACCGATAGCGTTGCTGGCACCTGCACCATCGCGTCGGGCGGCACGGGCGGCAGCGCAACCTACGGCCACGTTAATTATAACGTCATCACTGGCGATGTTTCGAGCTGCGATGCGACCTGCTCGGGTGATGATTGTTCGGGCACAAAGGGCGGTAACTCCAATCAGGGGAACGGTGGCAGCGGCGGAACAGCCGCAGCCGATTCCGTTTGTGATACCAACGGCTGGACCTGCGACAACTACACCGGCAGCGATGGACCAAATGGCAGCGCTGGCGTTGATGGTATCTGCGGCACAACGGGCCTCGCCAATACGACAGTGGCTGGCAGCTATTCCAGCGCTGGTGTCTGGCTCACGACACATGGCGGCAATGGCACTGCAGGGACAAACGGCAGTGGCGGCGGCGGCGGCGCTGCGGGCCAAGCGGTTGGCCAAGCCTGCTCTCTGGTTCAGGAATCTGCCGACGGCGGCGCAGGCGGGGACGGTGGTGATGGCGCATGTGGTGCAACAGCATCAACAGGCGGCGTGCAGGGCGGCGCCTCTATCGGAATTCAGGTCTTTGACGCCACGATCTCGCTCGACAACGTGCGAATAACAGGTGGCACTGGCGGAACAGGGGGCGACGGTGGCTCTAACATGCCCTCCGTTGCGCCCGGCTCTAACGGCTCTGGCTCTAGCGGCGAATCTCATAACAACGCCGAGGCTGGCGATGGTGGCGATGGCGGTGTTGGTGGTTGGGGCGGCTCTAGCGGCGCAAGTTCGGGCGGCAATGGTGGCCCAGCAATCGGCATCACCTTTGCGTCAGCGTCGATTCCCGATATGGCTGGCGTGCAGTTTACCGCAGGCTACCCCGGTCCAAATGGTCATGCGGGCAAGACCGCCAGCAATCCAAGCGGATCGCCCTGCTCATCCGGCATCGCGCAAGACGGTCTAGCAGGCCGTGTGTCCGACTATGAGCAGTATTAGCCTTATTAGACTCTTGCTTCTCCTGTGCGCGGCTCAGACCCAAGGGCGTCAAACGCCTCTGGAAACAGGTCGCGCCAGAAGGCTTCTATCGCATCGCGGTTCAGCGCCGACATCCAGCCGTGCCGCTCAAAATCATCGCGCGCGTTGTTCTGCGTCAGCGTTGACATGAACAGCCGCTTGTCCGCATCGCGCTGGGTCGGCGTGCGCGATTTCGCCAGCTCTTGCACCACCGCCAACACTTTGGCGCGCGCGCTCTTAGGCGTCTCGGGCTTGCTTGGAGCGCCATAGTCGTCCTTCAGCGCCGCCGTCAGATACCCCACAGGCGAGCGCACATCACCCCCCTGCCCTTCCACATAAGCCAGCTTTTGCGCCACCACATCTTCGCCATGCTGGGTGATCCATTGCCGCGCCAAACGATCCGCAACGCCCATACCGCGCAAGCGATCATACACAGGCGCGCGCCGCAGCCCCGTGCCATCATCCAAATCCAGAATCGCCAATTGCGGGTTGGGCGCGATCACGAACCTTATGTCTGTTACTGCCCTGCCCCGTTTACGCGTCTCTGCCGTCACAATGATATTGCTCGACTTGTTTACCTCGGCCACCGCAGGTTTGATGATCTTCGCGTTCAGGTGTTTGAAGGTCTGGTAATAGGCACTATCCTCAACCCCCATCAAACGACGAAACGTCTCAAGCGGCCACCACCCCGTGCTGCCCGTGCGATGAAAGCGATAGCAATTTTCATAAAGCGCCAGCGCGTGCCCACTGGTAAATCGCCGCTGGATATTAAGGTTAATCAGCGCGAACACTTTCGGATCCGCCAGCTTTTCCGCAAGCGCGGGCGAGTAGGCATATTCGCACACCCCGCCTTTCAGCTTGGCATAGCTGAGCAAGCTCGACACGCCCCATTCCTGCGCCCCATCCGCGCCCAGCATGTCCCATTCCGCCACCGTTTCCGCGAGGCCACGCAGTGAGGCCTTAAGCGTGTCAAAATCGTTCGAGTTATATCCAACCATCATGCAAAGTGTGCGCGCGTCCATTTCAAACATCTGCGCATCGCCAAGACGATCATAGGCATTCAGCAGCAACACATTCGACAATTTGCGTTGCAGCAGCGTCAGTTTGCCCGACACATGAATCGCGGCAACGTGCTTTTTCACTGACCCGCGCCGCAATGCGCCGGTCAATCTGTCCTTGGGAATATCATCCTGCATGGATAAAGTACCTCTGCTCGCGGTTCTCTTTGGAACCTTATTGTGAGCAGCTTATCTCAAAAGGAACCTCTTCTCAATCATCCAATTGGTACTTTAACCACGAGCGCGCTGTGCGTTAACCAACCCTTAAAGGTACCCAGTTACGGGATGATCGGAACCGACCTTCGCACTCGGATTACCAAGTTAGACCCTAAATTGCCAATTAGACCCTTCATCCCGCGAATCGGCGCCTTTTATCCCGATCTAAGGCTCCCTTCGTCCTGCATTCAGGTACCTTTTATCCTGTATTCGTATCCCCAAATATAACTAACCCTTTGAAAAAGGGTCATTTATCAGACGCAAAGTCTATAAAGAATCTATATATCTTAAACCATTCTGGCGTTGTTTTCTTCCATGTGAGACAGCTTAAGAAGAATGATTCCTTTTCGGCGTATGATGTGCCATTCTTTCGTCCATATCATAATAACAAACGAACATGAGATCAGCAGAATGACGAGCAACGCTAAACCCCCGCTCCCCCCTTATTTTGGTATCGACCCAGAGCGTGCCGCTGCGAAACTAACTCAGCCTATCGACACCGCCCGATTCGCGAAAGCCGCGGCTTTCGCCGCACGTGGCCGCGATGAACTGGCCAAGACAGGCCATGCGCCCGACGGCAAAAAGCAACTGCGCCGCTTCTCTACATGGGAAGTCTGCCGTTACCTCATCCCCGTCGCTCCCGCCCATTTCCGCCGCGTGCTGCGCGCCAATCCTGACCTTCCCCAAGGCACGGGCGAGGGCAATTCCAAGTGGTTCGACCTCTCCGAGATCATGACCCTGCGCGCCCATTTCGCCGCCGAGGGTGCAGCAAACCGCGAATACCAGCCCTACCGGCCGGAAGGTGTGGATGCCAAAGTCATAGCGGTTGCCAACTTCAAAGGTGGGGTCGGCAAAACTTCGACCTGCGCGCATCTGGCCATGTCCGCCGCACTGGATGGTTACAAAGTGTTAGTAATTGATCTGGATAGTCAGGGGTCATTAACCAGCATCATGGGGGGAGAGGTCAGCGATGAATGGCAAACAGCCTTCCCGATCCTTGCCCGTGATTTTGCCCAGCATGTGCAAGCTGAAAACAGCGTGCGCGCCGCGCGCGGCGAGGCGGAAATTCCGCTCGACGAAACCCTTTCCGAAGCCTTGGAGGTTTCGCCGCGAAACCTCGTTCAAGAAACGCACTGGCCTAACATCGATCTCATTGGGGCGCAGCTCAACCTCTATTGGGCCGAATTCCAGATCCCCGTTTGGCGTATGCAGGGCAGGGGGTGGCAGCTCTGGGATGGTCTCACCAACGGGCTTGAAGACAGCGGTTTGCTTGATGAGTATGACCTTATCTTCCTCGATACCCCACCGGCGCTTGGCTACCTCACGATCAATGCGCTTGCCGCCGCTGACATCCTTCTCGTTCCGCTCGGTGCGTCTTTCCTCGAATTTGATTCAACGGGCCGCTTCTTTGACATGCTCTATTCCACCTTCGCCTCCATCGAGGACGGTGAAAACGTGCAGCGTCGCCAACAGGGCCTGCCGGATATCAAATTCGAATGGGACGCGGTGCGCACGCTCATTACCCGCTTTGATGCCAACCAACAGGCCGATCTCGCTAATGTTGTGCAAGCCTACTTTGGCGATCTCATGACCACGTTCCGCCAAGACGTGACCGCGATGATCGGGCAGGCGGGTGAGCAAGTGAATGGCATTTACGAGGCCGATTACCGCGAGTTTAACCGCGATACCTATGTGCGCGGGCGCGAAACATTTGATCGCACCTGGGCGGAAGTTAAAGAAATCATTGTCGGTGCATGGTTCAAAGACGCCGCAGAATTAGCCGCCGAAGCAGCACAGGAGCACACCGATGGCCAAGCGTAGAAAAGTAGCCGCGCCCTCTGCGGATGACCTAAATCGCATCGAAGAGGAGTTTCGCCGCGAAACCTCCCCGCGGTCCGCTATGGCTCCGATCAGCCAGATAAGTGCTGATGCCGCTCTCTCAGCTAACCCTGTTGATGCGAAAACCCGGGCTGCGGATGCCAAACAAAAGGCGGACGCAGACGCGCTTCAACGTATTCGCGAAGAGGGACGAGAGCTTCTTTCGATTCCGCTCGATCAAATCGATGCGCGCGCGATGATTCGTGATCGCACAATGATCGACGCCGACGAAATGAGCGAACTCACCAACTCGATCGAAGCACATGGCATGCGTTTACCAATCGAGGTGTTTCGCCGCGAAACCCCCAAGGACGATACCAAAGAGGGCAGGGCACCTTATGGTCTGCTCTCGGGATTCCGTCGCTACAAAGCCATGAGCCAACTCGCGGCGCGGCGCTCTGATCCAAAATGGCAAAACATCACCGCGATTGAGCGTGATCCAGATGCCCTTGGCGGCGCGATCACTGCCATGGTGGAAGAGAACGAAATCCGCTCAAACCTGTCCCATTATGAGCGGGGCCGCATCGCTGTTGTCGCCGCGCAGCAGGGCGTTTTCGGCAGCACGGAAGAGGGGGTGAACACGCTCTTTGCCGTCGCCTCCAAAGCCAAGCGCAGCAAGATTCGCGCCTTTGCTCTGATCTTTGAGGAGCTTGGCGATATGCTGATGTACCCCGAAGCGATCAAAGAGCGCGAGGGCCTGCGCCTTGCCAATGCGTTGCGCAACGGAAGCGAAGCAGACCTACGCGATATTCTCGCGCGCGGCACCTTTGAAAACGCCGAAGCAGAATGGGCCGCGTTGGTGCAGGTGATAGATGCCGCGGCGCCCGGTGCGCGTAAAGATCCAGCGCGGGGCGGGCGCCCCAAAGGTTTCGCCGCGAAACCTGGTTGGCAGGCCGACACCCGTGTTTTGTCCTCTGGTGTAACTCTGCGCCATGACACAGACAGCAATGGCCATATGATCCGCATCGGGGGAGACGTCGATCAGGCTTTGGTCGAAAGCGCGTTAGAGCATCTGGCGTATTTGCTCGAAAAACCGTCAGATTAAAGGGCAGGGGGCGCAAGACGTAATTTCGCCTCTCCAATCCACGCCGCAGACTTGCAATTTGCCAATCAACGAGAATTTGATAGGGCATTGGGGATATTGTTGAACCTGTTGAGCAAGGATTGTGTGATGAAGATTAAGACCCAACCGATTGAAGGCCAAAAACCCGGCACCTCAGGTTTGCGCAAAAAGACCCGTGTCTTTATGGAGCAACATTATCTTGAGAACTTTATTCAAGCTACGTTCAACGCGATTGAGGGCGGCACCGGGAAAAAACTGATTGTCGGCGGTGATGGGCGCTTTTTTAATCGTCAGGCGATTCAAACAATTCTCAAGATGGCAGCAGCAAACGGCGTGCGCGAGGTGATCGTAGGGCAGGGGGGCATCCTATCAACGCCAGCGGCCTCGCATCTGATCCGCTTGAACGCTGCTGATGGCGGTTTCATTCTCTCAGCGAGCCATAACCCCGGCGGCATTGATGAGGACTTTGGCGTCAAGTTTAACGGCCAAAACGGCGGTCCTGCGCCTGAAAATCTTACAGCGAAAATCTTCGACGCGACCCTTACGATATCTGAATATCAGTTGGCAGACGCAGCAGACGTTGACCTGCAAGAAATAGGCACGGCCCAGCTTGGCGCCATGCTGGTGCGCGTGGTTGATCCAGTTGAGAGCTATCAAAGCTTGATGGAAAGCCTGTTCGATTTCGCCGCGATACGCGACATGTTCGCGGGTGGTTTCACCATGCGCTTTGATGCAATGCACGCGGTGACAGGTCCATATGCGCATGCCATTCTTGAAGATGCGCTTGGCGCTGCAAAAGGGACGGTTGTGAACGGCATCCCGCTAGAGGATTTTGGCAAAGGTCATCCAGATCCCAACCCGATTTGGGCAAAACCTCTGATGGATCTAATGATGTCCGAAGATGCACCAGACATCGGCGCGGCCTCTGATGGGGACGGGGACCGCAATATGATTGTAGGGCGGGGGGCTTATGTCACGCCCTCGGACAGTCTTGCTGTTCTGGCGGCCAACGCTCATCTCGCGCCGGCATATGCAGATGGCCTTGCAGGAATTGCCCGCTCCATGCCAACCAGTGCCGCAAGCGATCTCGTCGCGAAAAAGCTGGGCCTTGGATCATATGAAACTCCAACGGGTTGGAAGTTCTTCGGCAATCTCCTCGACGCAGGCAAAGTCACAATTTGCGGCGAAGAAAGCGCTGGAACAGGATCAAGCCATGTGCGCGAAAAAGATGGGCTTTGGGCGGTGCTTTTGTGGCTCAATATTCTTGCAGAGCGCAAGCAATCGGTTGCAGAAATCATGATGGATCATTGGCAAACATTCGGGCGCAACTATTACTCGCGCCATGACTTCGAAAATGTAGCGAGCGAGAAAGCCCAGACCTTGATGCAGCGTCTCGCAGCGAAACTTCCTGACCTTGCAGGACAGACCGTTGAGGGTATGCGCATCGTTTCTGCGGATGAGTTCAGCTACCTCGATCCAGTCGACGGCTCTGTGAGCGAAAACCAAGGTATGCGTATAGCTTTCGACGACGGCGCGCGCGCAGTGTTCCGTCTTTCTGGCACAGGGACTCAAGGCGCGACCCTGCGTCTTTACCTAGAGCAATTTGCCCAAAACGAAACAGATCGCGCACCGCAAGAGATGCTGCAAAACGTGCGCAAGGCCGCGCTGACAATCAGCGAAATGCAAACGCTCATCGGGCGGGTTGAGCCGGATGTGATCACCTGATTTGAGAATAACGTCATAATGCGAATTATGTTGTTTATCGCCTTAAAGTTGTTCTTCTAATTGCGATCTGATCTGGCTTCTTATATCTCTAGCACATGCTTTGGATGTAGTTTTGATGAAGAACGATTTGAATACAGCGCAGCTGCCTTTGGTTGAAAAGCCCGAGACGTTTCTGGACCTCGGCCCCGTCGACGTTGCGCCGCTCTGGGCGCAGGTTCAGCGCCTGTCTGAAACAGTCTGGCTGCAAGAAGATAACGCCAAAGAAAACAAATTCGATGTGTTCCATCATACCCGTCATATCATCTTTCGTTTCACCCCCTCAAACCGCGATCCACGGGAGTTCTATTCCAATCCGATTTGGATGATCTGGAAGCCTTTGCTGCTGCCTGTGATGAATGGGATCACCGCGCAATATGGCCTGAAGCAATGCGAGTATTCCAAAGTGATGCTTGCGCGCCTGTCTGCGGGGGCTGTGATTGATCGTCATGTTGACGGAGCAGGTTCGAACTTGGTCACGCACAAGGTGCATGTCCCCCTTCAAACGAATGAAGGCGCTGTATTTTACATCGGTGACAGCAAGCGCCACTTGGCGGTTGGCCGTGCTTACGAGGTGAACAATATCGCGCCGCACGGCGTTGAGAATACAGGCGATGAAGATCGGATTCATTTGATCTTTGAACACTTTGATGCAGCCACTTGATTGTGTTTGATCTGTTGTCAGAACACCCATGACGACCCTGCGCCAATATTCGGCCTTTGGTTTGACGATCCAATCAGATCGCCCTTTGCCGACGCTTAGCCCGAGCGAGCATGCGCTGAGCGATGTCATTGTTCGAACAGGACGGATCAACGAACTATCGGGCGCTGAACCGTTTGACGTT
The DNA here is from genome assembly GCF_050633725.1 of Planktotalea sp. GTDB lineage: Bacteria > Pseudomonadota > Alphaproteobacteria > Rhodobacterales > Rhodobacteraceae > Planktotalea. Next base: position 1,664 of record NZ_JBOEHB010000040.1, on the reverse strand, counting down.
CGGTATCGCAATTGGCAGGCCTCGAAAGGCCGCTTCTTGTTAGAGATCGAAAATATCGCGCGGTTCTTGGTGAAGGACGGGGCCGAGATTTGGGTCGATCCTGCTCCAGATGCAGCGCTGCAAGACGTTGATGCCTATTTGCTTGGCTCTGCTTTCGCCGCACTCTTGCAACAGCGCGAAATCCTAACGCTCCACGCCAGCGCGATTGCGACCGAGAAAGGCGCGGTGCTGTTTCTGGGCAAATCTGGCGCTGGTAAATCCACGCTGTTGGCCGCGATGCTGGATCGGGGCTATCGCATGCTGTCCGACGACATTAGCGCGCTCTCCTTCAGTGGCCCCGATGTGCAGGTCCACTCGGCCTTTCCCACGGTTCGGTTGATGGACAGCGCTCTTGAAAGGCTGGATCGTTCGAGCGACGGGCTAACGGCGATGCGGGCAGACAAAGCGAAGTTCTTGCTGCCTGTTGGTGCATTCGCTGCGCAATCTTGTCAGTTTTTTCGAGCCTATCTTTTGACCCCCGAAGAACAAGAGGCAGTGGAAATCCAGCCCCTTGAACGATCAGCGCAATTTCGTTGGCTGACCCAGCTTACCTTTCGCAAAAATTACTATCGCGGGCATGGCATGGGTCAATTCTTGTTTGATGCGGTGACGAACTTGGTGCAGCAGGATGCGCTTAGGCGCGCCGTCAGGCCGAGCCACGATTTTCAGATTGAAGCCTTGGCAGATGCTATCGTGCAGGACATCAAATGAAGGCTTTGGCAACGGTCACAAGCGACGGCTTTGTGCCTGCTACGATGGTGATGCTGCACTCTTTCTTGGAGCAGAACCAAAGGTTCTCTGGCGATCTGGTGCTTATCGAAAGTGACCTGAGCGAGAGGCACAAAGCAGCGTTTCAATCCAGCTTTGAACGTATCAAGTTTGTAAAGCCACGCGCGCCCCTTCGTGAAAATGTTGATCGGTTGATCGACGCTATGCCGAGCTTTGGCAAGCAAGCCGCGCAATTTCATTCGATTGAGGCGATTGGGCTGACCCAGTACGATCGCGTGTTGTTTTGTGATAGCGATATTCTGTTTCGCGGATCAATCGAGCCGCTTTTCGAAATGCCCTATGCGCTGATCTGTTGCGGCGACGGATCGGTTTGCAGAGGCACTATGCGCGACCCTGAGAGCTTTGTTGAAGAAGCGGATGATCCCGAAAAAGCCGGTTTGCGATCTGCCTTTAACGCAGGCTTTATGGTGATGGACAAAAGCATTCGAACGCTGGAAAATCTGGATCGACTTGTTGCGATGATTGATCCCTCAAAGTGGCATGAGAACGCGACGGGTCATACGGATCAATTGCTGTTCAATCGCGTGTTTGAGGGCAAACAACATCTGATCGGCCCTGCGTATAATTTCGTGCTGTTACATCGCAAAGACATCGCGAAACGGTGGGGGTTAGGCGTGACTGATGCGAGGGTTTTGCACTTCAACGGATCAGCAAAACCGTGGAAACCTGCGACTGTTCAAAGGCTCATCCAGAGTGATCCAGAGGCACGCAAGGCGGTTGCTTGGTGGAATGCTGCCTACAAAGATTGCCTGAGCAAGCGCCTTTGCTAAAGCGTGGTTGTGTCAAACTGGATGTGTGATTGATCCACATAGACGGAGGACAGTCGCCCTGTCGCA
>NZ_JBOEHB010000039.1:0-10461 GCF_050633725.1 Planktotalea sp. | reverse complement strand
GTTTATGGGGACAGGCGCTGCGGCAGCTGCTACAGCGATGTCCGCACCGACTGTACAAGCGGCATCACACGGTCGCCCGAAAGTCGTTGTCATCGGTGGCGGCGCTGGCGGTGCAACCGCTGCGCGTTACCTTGCGAAAGACAGCAAAGGCGAGATCGACGTCACTCTCATCGAGCCTTCACGCACCTATTACACATGCTTCTTCTCCAACCTTTATATCGGTGGTTTCCGCGATCTCTCGAGCATCGCGCACAGCTACGGTACATTGGCGTCCGAGTATGGCATCAACGTTGTGCATGACTGGGCTGTAGGTATCGACCGCGATGCAAAGACTGTGTCTTTGGCAGGCGGCGCGAAGGTTCCATACGATCGTTTGGTTCTTTCACCAGGCATCGATTTCATCGACGGCGCGGTTCCAGGTTGGGACGTAAGCACACAAAACAAAATGCCACACGCCTATAAGGCGGGCAGCCAGTCCGAGCTTCTGAAAGCTCAGATCGAGGCAATGCCACAGGGCGGTACATACGCAATGGTTGCTCCACCCAACCCGTTCCGTTGCCCTCCTGGCCCATATGAGCGTATCTCTATGGTTGCGCATGTTCTCAAAGAGAAGAACCCGACAGCGAAAATCATCATCGCTGACCCGAAAGCGAAGTTCTCCAAAATGGCGCTCTTCCAAGAGGGTTGGGCAGACAACTATGACGGTATGGTTGACTGGATCGGCGCAGACTTTGGCGGCGGCAACGTAGAAGTGAACGCAGACGACATGACTGTGTCCATCGACGGCGAAGTCACCAAGGTTGACGTGTGTAACGTGATCCCAGCGATGAAAGCGGGCCGCATTTGCGAACTCGCAGGTATCACTGAGGGCAACTGGGCACCTGTGAACGGTCACACAATGCAGTCTCGCGTTGATGAGAACATTCACGTGCTTGGCGATGCGACGAACCAGGGCGACATGCCGAAGTCCGGCTTCTCTGCGAACTCACAGGCGAAAGTTGCTGCAATGGCAATTCGCGGTGCGCTCACAGGCTCCAAGGTCTTCCCAGCGAAGTTCTCCAACACATGCTGGTCCTTGATCGACACAGACAACGGCGTGAAAGTTGGCGCAACATATGAAGCAACCGACGAGAAAATCGCGAAGGTTGACGGCTTTATCAGCAAAACAGGCGAAGACGCCGCGCTGCGTAAAGCAACATATGAAGAGAGCGTTGGCTGGTATGCGGGCATCACGTCCGACATGTTCGGCTAAGTCTTACTAGATTGACCTAACTTGAGGCCGTGCTCTGGATCAGGGCGCGGCCTTTTGTATGTGATAGACCTTACCATCTGGGGTGAGAGGTTTGTCATTTCGTCGATGTCGCGCGATCAGACGGCGCGCTTGTTTCATCTGCGCAATAGGTCGTGCAGGGGGATAGCGGTTCTGGGTCAAGCTTTCTTTGGAAAGCCCCAGAAGCATAAGCGCCTCATTTAATGCGGCGTGTGGAATGGACGACAATGCTTGTTTCCCGAGGTAGAGGCTTTCACTGCGAAGACCTTCGGAAATCAGGATGTCATGCTGGTCTAACATAAGGTGGTAGTAGCTGACGGGCGTCGAAGGTTCGTCGATATAGACGCCAGCGAGGCTAAGCAGTGCTTTTGCAGGAACCAGAACTTCATCAGAGCCGAACATACGGCGCGCAATCGGGCCTTCAATTAAAATGCGGTGCTGCTGTGAGATGCGTAGGTATTTTGAGGGTAGGTTTACACCCAATGCGCCTTGGGAAATGCAAATCGGCGCAAGGTTTTGCCGTGCGCGCATTTGATCAGCGCTCCACGTTTTTGCGAATATCCATCGAAGCGGCACAGCAGTGTTATCAGCGTTAAGGACGAGATCGCCAACAGCAAGCGTTTCAACGCGGCGCGGCCCGTCTGGCGTAAGAACATGGGTTCCATCAGCAAAACAAATGTTCGTTGTGCCGGGCGTTGCATCCTCGGAACCAAACGTGTCAGATCCATCTCCTGTTCGCTGTAGCGACTGACCATCTGTGTCATTGCCAAAGTCTTCACCAAGCCCATTGCGCGTCGCAGTCGCAGAAAAACCAGAGTACCCCCCGGCGCCAAGGGTCGGATCATCAAGAGAATCGCCATTGTAGGTCGCTTGAACGAATTCATCGTTGCCCGGATCGTACAAGGTGACGTTGTCGCCGCCATTGTTGATTAATGCCGTCGCACGACCGGCCTCAAAGAACAGATCATCCGGATCCCCTGTTGGCAGGGACCCGCCAGCTTGCAAGCCGGACATCACCATTGCGTGCCCACCGGCGGCGAGGATCGTACCAGGCGGGAAGGTAAACCAGTGACCGATTCCTGCATCCCAAAGCTCAAGGCCCGAAATATCGATTGCACTGCCAGACGTGTTGTAGAGTTCAACGTACTCATCAACAGCAGCAGCCGTGCCATTTCCGTCAGTGTCGAAGTTAAGCGCACCGTTAGGATCAACGAGAATTTCGTTGATGACTATTCCACCAAGTAAACTGTCGGGCATCTTAAATGCCTTTCACTGATTACGCTCGAAGTCACTTTAGACTGCGAAAGGTAAAGAATTAAGGAAACAAATTGTGCTTATTTCACCGTTAATAGGAACAGGTTCTTTGCACAGCTGGCGATCAGATGCCCGCGCCCCCCTTGCGGCCCCCTTGGGGCATCACTAAGACTCTCTTAGTGCTTCGTGTGGTAAGCACGCATTACAGCAGTAGGCAGGCGAGATATGAAAGATCCGATCGAAACATATATGAACACGCTGGTTCCCATGGTGGTTGAGCAAACCAGCCGCGGGGAACGCGCATACGACATTTTCTCGCGTCTGTTGAAAGAGCGCATTATTTTTCTCAACGGTCCTGTGCATGATGGTATGTCCAGCCTGATCGTGGCGCAGCTTTTGCATCTTGAGGCGGAGAACCCCTCGAAAGAGATCAGCATGTACATCAACAGCCCCGGCGGCGTTGTGACCTCTGGTCTGTCGATCTACGACACAATGCAGTACATTCGCCCGAAAGTGTCTACACTGGTGATTGGTCAGGCCGCGTCAATGGGCTCGCTTTTGCTGACGGCAGGCGAAAAAGACATGCGTTTCTCGCTTCCGAACAGCCGCGTTATGGTGCACCAGCCTTCGGGTGGCTATCAGGGTCAGGCAACTGACATTATGATTCACGCGGAAGAAACGCAAAAGCTGAAGACGCGTCTCAATGAAATCTACGTGAAGCACACAGGTCAAACTTTGAAAAAAGTTGAAAACGCGCTTGAACGTGACAACTTCATGTCGCCAGAAGACGCAAAAGACTTTGGTTTGATTGATGAGATTCTCGAAACCCGCGCCAAAGGCGACGACGAAGAGAGCTAAAGCAAATCGGCGCGCGCCTTCTTGAGTGTGCGCGCCGATTTTTGCGATTGTGGCTTGGGGCAGGCTCCCATAAGCTACGCCGAATACGATGGGATGACAGGCATCTCGTTGCAGTAAATTAAGGGCGGCAGCCTGAAAGGTGATCCATGGCAAGCAATTCTGGCGGTGATAGCAAAAATACGCTCTACTGTAGCTTCTGCGGCAAAAGTCAGCATGAAGTGCGTAAATTGATTGCTGGTCCGACGGTTTTCATCTGTGATGAATGTGTCGAGCTTTGCATGGATATTATTCGCGAAGAAACAAAGAGCGCGGGTCTTAAAAGCTCTGAGGGTGTGCCGACACCAAAAGACATTGCTCAAGTGCTCGATGACTATGTGATCGGGCAGGCGACAGCAAAGCGCGTTTTGGCTGTTGCGGTGCATAACCACTACAAACGGCTTAATCACGCGCAGAAATCTGGCGAAATCGAATTGGCAAAATCAAATATTTTGCTAGTTGGTCCGACAGGGTGCGGCAAGACATTGCTGGCGCAAACGCTGGCGCGAATTCTGGATGTGCCGTTCACAATGGCCGATGCGACGACGCTCACAGAAGCGGGCTATGTCGGCGAAGATGTGGAAAACATCATCCTCAAATTGCTGCAAGCGTCCGAATATAACGTCGAAAAAGCACAGCGCGGTATCGTTTATATCGACGAAGTAGATAAAATTACGCGCAAATCTGAAAACCCGTCCATTACCCGCGATGTTTCGGGTGAGGGTGTTCAGCAGGCGCTCTTGAAGCTGATGGAAGGCACAGTTGCCTCGGTTCCACCGCAGGGCGGGCGCAAGCATCCTCAGCAGGAATTCCTGCAAGTGGATACCACCAATATCCTCTTCATCTGCGGCGGTGCCTTTGCCGGCCTCGACAAGATTATTGCGGCGCGTGGAAAAGGCTCTGCTATGGGCTTTGGTGCGGATGTCCGTGATAACGATGATCGCGGAATCGGTGAAATCTTTACGGACCTCGAGCCGGAAGATCTGCTGCGCTTTGGCCTTATCCCTGAATTTGTCGGCCGTCTGCCAGTTCTCGCAACGCTTGAAGACCTTGATGAAGATGCGCTGGTCACCATTTTGAGCGAGCCGAAGAATGCGCTCGTCAAACAGTACCAGCGTTTGTTCGAGCTTGAATCCACACAGCTGACATTCACAGACGAAGCTCTCAGAGCAATCGCCAAACGCGCGATCGAGCGTAAAACAGGCGCGCGCGGATTGCGGTCTATCTTGGAAGATATTCTGCTCGATACAATGTTCGAATTGCCGGGTATGGATAGCGTGACCGAAGTCGTCGTAAATGAAGAGGCGGTTAACTCTAATGCTGAGCCTTTGATGATCCACGGCGAAGCCAAAAAAGAGTCCGCGACAGCGAGTTAAGCCTGATTGGCGGATTTCAGCGAGGGCAGGCGCTATGCCTGCCTTTTTGCGTTTTGAGGCCTCTAGACCTTGGCTCGACATTCGGGCATATCAAGAGAAACACAAGCGGAGTGATCCATGGGTATTGTCAGTAAAGTCCTACGCCTCTTCACATGGTGGAACGGGCAGACCTTGAACACACAGCTTTTCACATGGCGCAAAGGTGAGCGTGTGGGTGAAGACGATTTGGGCAATGTTTATTACCAAAGTCGTGATAAATCAAAGCGTTGGGTGATCTATAATGGCGAAATTGAAGCCAGTAAGATCAGTCCTGATTGGCATGGCTGGATTCACCACACTTGGGATGAACCGCCGACAGACAAACCGCTTGCGCACAAGCCTTGGGAAAAGCCGCATCAGGAAAACCTAACGGGTACCTTGCAAGCTTACGCCCCGTCCGGGTCGATCCGCCGCGCCAAGCCCGCTGATCGCACCGATTACGAGGCGTGGGTGCCTGAGTAAGTCCAGCACAGCACAGAGGTTGGGCGAAATATGATGCAAAACAAAACGGAAGTAGCAGTCGGCGGCGCGGTTTTAGCGATCGCGATCGGCTTCTTGGTCTACGCTGCCCAAATCACTGGCGTGAGTGCCAGTTCAGGCTCTTACCCGCTCACCGCAAGCTTTCGCTCGCTTGAAGGGGTGAATGTTGGAACAGATGTGCGCCTTGCGGGGGTTAAAATCGGTTCGGTCAATTCGGTTGAGTTGAACGTAGAAACCTTCCGCGCGGACACTGTCATCGCGATTAACGAGGGTGTTGAGATACCGGATGACAGTGCAATCACCATTGCGTCTGAAGGGCTTCTAGGGGGCAACTTTGTTGAGATTGTTCCGGGAGGCTCGCCATTTATGTATGAACCATCATCAGAGATTGAAGACACTCAGAGCGCGGTCAGCTTGGTGTCTTTGCTTCTGAAATTTGTTTCTGGATCTAACGAATGAAATCGTTTTTACCCTTGTTAGCAATGGCTTGCAGTCTCGCAATGCCGATAAATGCTCAGCAAGCTGTGTCTTCTGGCACCGGCGCAGAATTGCGCATTCTAGATAAAGTCAGCGGCCAAAGCTCAAACTATGAGCTGGCAAGCGGAGCGAGCCTTCAAGTGGGCCAACTGACGGTAGCGCTTCGTGCGTGTCGCTATCCCGAAGGTGCGCCTGCAAATGACGCATTTGCGTATCTAGATGTAAGCGAAACGGAAACGGCTGTTTCCGTCTTCACGGGCTGGATGGTGGCATCATCGCCCGCTTTGAACGCGATGGAGCACTCGCGCTACGATGTTTGGGTCTTGCGCTGTAAAACTTCTTGAAGGGTTGCAGGCGGATAGTCATTAAAATTGGCACTACTTTGTAAAGCGTCGTGCAGCAGCAGATGGTAGTGCTGGCGAGAGACTTCAATTGCCCCAAGGCTGGCAAGGTGATCTGTTAAAAACTGCGTATCGAACAGCGTAAACCCGCATTTGGAAAGATGCGTTGTGAGGTAGGCAAGCGCGACTTTTGAAGCGTCTTTGCGCCTTGAAAACATGCTTTCGCCAAAGAATGCAGTGCCTGATGCGACGCCATAGACGCCGCCCACCAGTTGATCATCTTCCCAGAGTTCCAATGAATGGGCATGGCCCATTCTGTGTAAGGCGCTGTAAAGACGCGCAATATCGTGACTAATCCATGTATCCGTGCGATCCGCGCAGCCGTCGACGATACCTTCGAAATTTTTGTTGTGCGTCACGGTCCAACTGACATTGCGCATGCGTCTGCGCAGGGAACGTGACACATGAAATTCACCTAATGGGAGAATTCCACGCAGCCGTGGATCGACCCAGAACACTTCAGGATCGTCCCGAGAATCTGCCATCGGGAACACGCCAGCTTGATAGGCATGCAGTAAAAGTTGGGGTGTTAAGGGCGGTGCATCATCGCGCATAGCGTTAACCTAGTTTAGAAACGATGCACCTGAAACCCATGTTAGCCGATCAGCCGTTAAGATTGTTCTCAAGCCAGTGCTCGAGCCAATGGATGTTATAGTCGCCCGACAGGACGTCAGGCTCTTGCAGCAAGGCATGGAAAAGAGGGACAGTCGTGTCGATTCCATCCACGATCAATTCACCCAAAGCGCGGTTCAAGCGCGCCAAAGCTTCTGGCCTGTTGCGCCCGTGAACGATCAGTTTACCGATCAGGCTGTCATAGTATGGTGGGATCGAATACCCGTCATACAGAGCGCTGTCCATGCGAACACCAAGGCCGCCAGGCGCATGATATTGCGTGATTTTTCCGGGGCAGGGGGCAAAGTTCGGAAGCTTTTCCGCATTGATGCGCACTTCGATCGAGTGCCCGTTGATTTCGAGATCGTCTTGCTGAAACGACATGTCCTGACCCGCAGCCACGAGGATTTGCTCGCGCACAAGATCAACGCCAAAGATGCTTTCAGTGACAGGGTGTTCCACTTGCAAGCGCGTGTTCATCTCAATGAAATAGAACTCGCCATTTTCATACAAGAACTCGATAGTTCCTGCGCCAATGTAGTTAATTTTGGCGACAGCATCGGCACAGGTTTTTCCGATTTCAGCACGTTCCTCTGGGCTAATCGCTGGGCCGGGCGCTTCCTCAAATACCTTTTGGTGGCGACGTTGAAGCGAGCAATCGCGCTCACCAAGGTGCACCGCGCGCCCTTTGCCATCTCCAAATACTTGGATCTCTATATGGCGGGGCGTCGTGAGGTATTTCTCAATATAGACTTCGTCATTCCCAAAGTTGGACTTGCCTTCGGCGCGCGCCGTCAGAAACGCACTTTCCATATCCGCAGCTGTTTGCGCGACTTTCATCCCTCGACCGCCGCCGCCTGCTGTGGCTTTGATGATGACTGGATAGCCGATTTCATCGCCGAGGCGCTTTGCCTCTTCCAGCGTGGGTACGCCGCCATCGGACCCCGGAACGCAAGGCACGCCAAGGGCCTTCATGGTGTCCTTTGCAGTGATTTTGTCGCCCATTGTTCTGATATGCTCGGCAGTTGGGCCGATGAACGTCAGTTGGTGGTCTTCAATGATCTGCACGAAGTTGGCGTTTTCGGACAGAAACCCATAGCCGGGATGAATTGCCTGTGCGCCTGTGATTTCACAAGCTGCGATGATGGCTGGAATAGATAAATAGCTGTCCGTGCCGGGCGGCGGGCCGATGCAAACTGCCTCGTCCGCCATGCGAACATGCATCGCATCAGCGTCCGCAGTTGAATGCACCGCGACAGACGAAATGCCCATCTCTCGGCAAGCACGAATTACGCGAAGAGCGATTTCTCCACGATTGGCGATTAGAATTTTGTCAAACATGTCAGCGCCTTATTCGATAACGACGAGCGGAGCGCCAAATTCTACTGTAGACCCATCTTCGACCAGGATTCGGGTAATCTTACCAGAGCGCGGCGCTGGAATGTGGTTCATGGTTTTCATGGCTTCTACGATCAAAAGAGTATCGCCTTCGGATACTTGCGCACCCAGGCTCACGAACGCAGGCGAGCCTGGCTCTGCCTGCATGTAAACCGTTCCAACCATTGGCGATGTGACTGCGCCCGGCAGGCTCGCTGGATCTTCTGACACGGCTGCTGGTGCAGGCGCTGTTTCCACAGGCGCGGCGACGGGCGCGCTTGCGACCTGAACTGGCGCTGCAATGACTTGCGGAGCGGCACGGCTAACGCGCACATTGAGGCTATCATCTTCGGCATAGGCCCGTTTGACCTGCAATTCGGTCAAATCATTCTTGCGAAGCAATTCTGCAAGTGCCTGAATAAATGCAACATCGTCCTCATGTGATTTGTTTGTCATGCTATCTCTCAATGTTTCTGACTACGTTCACGCCTGTTTCACCGCGCGAAGCTCTGGCCGCTTATAGGGTAAGTTTGTCGATGTGAAAAGACGCGGACTTTCAGTCAAGATGATCTTTGAAATCGCAAGTTTCGAGGGGAAAAATCGGCTAGTGTGTGCGATTTTGCGTTGCCCTCGGGATCAAAGGCCCGTTTGCTTGCCTTTAGCGATGCAAACTAGATGGGGGCGAAACGGATGAATATTGGAAGTTGGCTAGCGCGGCGCGCGGAGCAAACGCCAGCCAAACCTGCTTTGTTTGATGGCACCCATTGTATCGCGGATTATTCCTGCTTTGATAGAGCCGCGCGTTCAGTTGCGGGTTGGCTTAGAGGGCAAGGGGTCTCGGCAGGCGATCGCATTGCGATATTTATGGACAACTTACCCGAATTTTTGATCGTCCAATACGGCGCTTGGTATGCTGGTGCCGCTGTTGTCCCGATTAACGCTAAGTTGCATGCGCGCGAAGCGGCTTGGATCATTGAGGACGCGGATGCAAAGATCACCTATACCAATGGTAAAAAGCTAGACGCCCTTCGCCAAGCGCGTGCGAAAACAGAGCTTGTCGACGTCCAATCCGATGTTTTTCTTCGAATCAAAGGGCACTTGGCGGTTGATGAGTGCGCACTGTGCCAACCAGATGATCTCGCGTGGTTGTTTTATACGTCAGGAACAACTGGGCACCCGAAGGGGGTGATGATTTCTCACCGAATGTTGGTGTCAGTTTCGCTTTGCTACCTCTCTGATGTCGATAGTGTTTCGGATGAGGACAGCGCGATTTATGCCGCGCCGCTTTCTCATGGAGCGGGGCTTTACAACATGGTGCATGTGCTGAATGGCGCGCGTCACGTATTCCCTGCGTCTCGCGGTTTTGAGCCGGCTGAGATTTTCGAGCTTAGCGCGCATTTCAAATCGGCTCATATGTTTGCCGCGCCAACAATGGTAAAGCGCATGAGCGAAACCGCTAAGGCCTTGGGGTATAATGGCCAAGGTTTGAAAAGCGTCGTCTACGCGGGCGGTCCTATGTATACTGCCGATATTATCGACGCGGTTGATCAATTCGGCGATGTTTTTGTGCAAATCTACGGGCAGGGAGAGTGCCCGATGGGTATCACGTCGCTTTCACGGCAAGACATTTCAGATCGCTCGCGTGAAAACTGGCGGTCTCGCCTTGGCTCTGTTGGGCGCGCGCAATCGGCGGTTCAAGTCGAAATCGGCAACGCAGATGCGCAGATTTTGCCGCGAGGAGAGACAGGCGAGATCATGGTTCGCGGTGATCCTGTCATGAAGGGATATTGGAAGAATCCCGAAGCGAGCGCGAAAACGATCATCAACGGTTGGCTTATGACAGGGGACATGGGTTTTTTGAGCGAAGAAGGCTATCTCACGATGGTAGATCGTTCAAAAGATTTGATAATTTCAGGTGGTACCAACATATATCCGCGTGAAGTTGAGGAAATTTTGCTCACACATAAAGACGTCGCCGAGGTTTCAGTTGTGGGACGCGCAAACCCTGAATGGGGCGAAGATGTTGTTGCTTTCATTGTTCCTGTTCAAGCCGGACATGTCGATAAAACGGCGCTCGATGCGCATTGCCTCGCGCATATCGCGCGCTTCAAGCGTCCAAAAGATTATATCGAGATCGAAAGTTTACCGAAGAATAACTATGGTAAGGTTTTGAAAACGGAACTCAGGAAGCGGGTTTTGTAGCGAAGCCCTTTGTCTTCAGACTAAAGGGCTTCGCAATTTTTTATGGCTTTAGTGTTTAAGCACCCGCTCTGTTTTTGAT
>NZ_JBOEHB010000038.1:15703-15848 GCF_050633725.1 Planktotalea sp. | reverse complement strand
AAGAAGGCTTCATGTTCGACGGCTCCTCCATTGAAGGTTGGAAGTCCATCGAGAACTCCGACATGAAACTGATGCCAGATACAACATCCACGTATCTTGACCCGTTCTATGCTGAGAAAACACTCTGCATCCACTGCTCTATCGT
>NZ_JBOEHB010000038.1:0-15689 GCF_050633725.1 Planktotalea sp. | reverse complement strand
AAAAGCCGAAGCTTACCTCAAGGCGTCCGGGATCGGCGACGTTGCCTACATGGGCCCAGAGGCAGAATTCTTCCTCTTCGACGATGTTCGTTATTCCAACACAATGAACAAAGTGTCCTTCGAAGTTGACGCAACAGACGCAGCTTGGAACACAGACACAGAGTACGAAATGGGCAACATGGGCCNNCGCCCTGGTGTCAAAGGCGGTTACTTCCCGGTTAACCCAATCGACGAAGCGCAAGACCTGCGCGGCGAGATGCTCTCCACAATGAAGCGTCTTGGCATGAAGGTCGACAAGCATCACCACGAAGTTGCGTCCTGCCAGCACGAGCTTGGCCTGATCTTCGACAGCCTCACAAAGCAAGCTGATGAACTTCAGAAGTACAAATACGTGATCCACAACGTGGCACACGCATACGGCAAGTCCGCGACATTCATGCCAAAGCCGATCTACGGCGATAACGGCACAGGCATGCACGTGAACATGTCCATCTGGAAAGATGGTAAGCCTTTGTTCGCTGGCGACAAATATGCTGACCTGTCTCAAGAAGCGCTTTACTTCATCGGCGGTATCTTGAAGCACGCGAAAGCACTGAACGCCTTCACGAACCCATCTACAAACAGCTACAAGCGTTTGATCCCGGGCTTTGAGGCACCAGTTCTGCGCGCGTACTCTGCACGTAACCGTTCCGGTTGTGTACGTATCCCATGGACAGAAAGCCCGAAAGCGAAGCGCGTCGAGGCTCGTTTCCCTGACCCATCCGCGAACCCATACCTGTGCTTCGCAGCCCTTCTGATGGCTGGCCTTGACGGTATCAAAAACAAGATCGATCCCGGCGAAGCAATGGATAAAAACCTCTATGACCTTCCTGCGGAAGAGCTGGCGGATATCCCAACAGTATGTGGCTCCTTGCGCGAAGCGCTTGAAGAGCTTCAGGCAAACGGCGACTTCCTGCTTGCAGGCGACGTATTCACGAAAGACCAGATCGAGGGCTACGTTGCTCTTAAGATGGAAGAAGTTGAACTCTATGAGCACACGCCACACCCAGTTGAGTATGGCATGTACTACTCCTGCTAAATCGCAGTTGATAATTTCGGATCAGGGCGCTCTTTCGGGCGCCCTTTTTCATTGAACAGTCTGTTTCAATTTGGGCAACGCCGCCACAATCGAGCCGCCTTCGGCATACAAATTCCATTTTGGAAACAAACAGCGCCCCAATTCTCCTGCCATCTAAGCCCCACGAGCAGCAGAGAGATTATTAAAATGACTTATACACCAGATATGAATTCCATGTCGCCGCGCAACAGCGCCTACCAGATTGATCAGCGCGAAATTGAACGTGTTTTGAAAAACCTGATCAGTCGTCAAAGCGGTGGCTATAACGAAGACGCAGCAACGCCGTCCCTCCCCGATGCGTGTCGCAAGACCTCCTTTGAAGGATGGAAACGTGGTCAGCTTGAATTTGCCCGCCGCGTTGCAGAAATAACGGCAGCACATGCCGAGCGCACCAAAGCCAAATTTTGCTGGAAACACCATTCAATCGGGTTGCTGCGGCGCCTTGCTTTGGTGGTCATGGTCGCGAGCATTTTGGCTGTGCAATATATTTAGATAAATTCCCGTTGCCCCCGAGACACGTGACGGTAACATAGCACCCAAATGATTTTGTTTGGGAGAGTTACATGAAACGGTTCTTAGCAGCAGCGGCACTGACTTTAGCTGCAAGTGGTGCACAGGCGGCCACTTGCGGCAACACGTCTTCAGGCTTTAACGCTTGGAAAGCAGCCTTCGCCGCAGAAGCACAGCGCGCAGGCGTTGGACAACGCGGTCTGCAAGCTCTGGCAGGCAGCCAATACGCCAACAAGACGATTGCAGCGGATCGCAATCAAAAGAGCTTTAAATATAGTCTCGAAAAATTCATGAAGGTACGCGGCGCGAGCACAATTGTCTCGCAAGGCCGTCAGCGAAAAGCCAAAAACGCTAATTTTTTCAACGCATTGGAACGCCAATACGGTGTGCCGGCGGGCGTCATCATTGCCATTCATGGTATGGAAACCGGATTTGGTCGCTTTATGGGTGATAGCCGTATCGTGTCGGCGATCACCACCCTTGCCTATGACTGCCGTCGCTCTGCATTCTTTGTGCCCCATGCAATCGGGGCGCTTAAACTCGTTGATAAAGGAGCGATTGACGGCAATACAAAAGGTGCAAAACACGGCGAGCTTGGTCATACCCAGTTTTTACCGGGCAACGCGCTAAAGTACGGTGTTGATGCGAATGGCGACGGGCGTGTGAATTTCTATTCCGAAGCTGATGCGCTGGCCTCTACCGCCAACTTCTTGCGTCAAAAAGGTTGGAAACCAGGCGCTGGCTACCAAGAAGGCCAAACCAACTTCAAGGTCATCAAGCAGTGGAATGCCGCTGGCGTCTATCAAAAAGCCATCGCAATCATGGGCGCGCGCATCGACGGCTAAAATTTCGGCGGAAACCAAGGAACTCAATTTGGTTTCCGCTTCGCTCGACATGAAAAATACAACCCAAAGCGTGTAACCTTTATTTTACACAGCTTCTGACACAATCCAGCCATGTTCCTTAATGATACCTTAAATAAGAAGTTTTTAGGGTCAGACAATCATGGCAAAACGATCTGGTACAACCATTGCAGCAATCATGCTGGCAGACGCGCCTCAGCTCGCAATTGATACGCTTGCAGACGAAGTGCTACGGAGCAAAATTGCTGAACGCGCTGGGGCGCGGTCCGTGTGCTGGGATTGTGAAGATCTTGTTTTTATTGACTTTGATACGCTCCGCATTGCGATTCACGATGTACCTGCGACCGAGCATTCCCCAAGCTTTGTGTGCCTTGCGGTTGGTGCGGTTCCGGGCTGTAAACTCCCCCTGCATATTGATAGCGCCCGTTTGGCGCATGGGCTTGTAAAGCGGCTCTCGCAAATCGTCGTCGCAAACGCAGTGCTTTGGCACGAGGACGCTCGCTCGCTCGGCACGGAGGTTATGGATGATTTTCAGGACGAGCTGGAAAAAATGCTCGACTATCTGGATATGCAAATGGCGCAAGCGAAAGAAGACGCTGTGTTGGAAACATTGCGCGATGTCGCGCCTACAGAAACAGCCGCTAAACCAGCAGTTCCAAAACGTGTCCCGTTGAACCGCCCGATTACGCGCGGCGCGGCGCTCAACGATGAAGCGTCGCTTAAGGCGCTTCGGGCACAATTGCGTGAAAAAGGGATGCAAAAGGAACCGATAAGTACACCGATTCATGCCTCAATTTATCTTATGGCCTGCACCTTTTTCTTCATGGTGCCTGCGATTGGCACGGCTCTGTTTTCCTACATCGCGTTGCGCGACGGGGTAGACAAACCAAAAACGAACCCCTAAATGGGCCTCAGGAGCGCTGCCTCCTGCCGCTTGCGAGGGAAACCTTTTGGTAAATGCAGCACCTACTTTCGACCCGCCCTTTTGACTTACGGTCACAAGATGGTGGCAATGCAAGCACCCCCAATAGCTTCGTGACCCATATTCAAAATGGGACTAAAACAATGTCGAACTTTAACAATGGCACCGCTGTGCCAACACCTGACGCCCTAAAATCGCAAGCGAAACGATTGCGCAGCGCTATGGCGGAAAAACAAACCCCGATCTCTCAAGGCATGGCTCTTGAAGCGATCGCGCGCCAATATGGCTATCGCGATTGGAACACGCTTAGTGCTGCCGCCAAGTCCAACGCACCGCGCGGATGGCACGTGGGACAACGCGTATCTGGTCGCTACTTGGGGCATTTGTTCTCGGGAACCTTGAAAGCTGTGCGCGCAGCGCATGGCGGGTACTGGTATCTTACCGTGGTCTTTGATGAGGCTGTGGATGTGGTCGACTCCGAGGCCTTCAGTTCATTCCGAAAGCAAGTGAATGTGACGCTGAATCCAGAAGGTGTGACCCATGCGAAAACCTCAAACGGGATTCCGCATATGGAACTTCGCGCGACTTAACAAACCTTCCTTGGCGGCTGGTAAATAGCCGCCAAGGCTCTGATTTCAGGGCCAATTCACTGACAAACGCAAGCGCGTTCTGCATCTAGTATGACGCCAGTGTATAGATAGAAAACGCCCTACCCCAAACCAAGTGCTTTTTTGCGGCCTTCCGCCCAACTGTTTATGGTTTGATCAAAACTTAGCGCCATTGCCGAAACACACAGACCCAGAACAAAGTTTTTTCCGAGATCAGTTCCCGCCAGCGTGCGTTGCAGCTCTTGTCCCAAATCTTGGGTGCCGATAAATGCGGCGATGATTACCATGAAAAAGGCGAACATGATCGCTTGGTTAAAGCCAATTGCCATTGTTGGTAGCGCCAGAGGCAGTTGCACATTCATCAGCTTTTGCCTGCGCGTGGCGCCAGCCATATCTGCGGCTTCGATCATTTCAGCAGGGACCGCGCGCAATCCCTCTACGGTGTAGCGCACAAGCGGCACCAAGGTGAAAATCAAAATGGAAAACACAACGGCCACATCGTTGATCCCAAATAACATGATCGCCGGGAGCAAATAGATGAAGCTGGGAAAGGTCTGCGCGGTATCGCAGAACAAGAGAATGCGTTTCGACCATCGCTCGCTGCGCGCCGCCCAAATTGCCAAGGGCAAACCGATGAGCATTGCCAAGGCAACCGCTGACAGAACGGTATAGAGCGTGATAACCGATCTATCCCACCACCCAGTCGATGCCACAAAGACGAAGAAAACAAAGGCATAGATCGCGGTTCTGCGTCCCCCAAGCCAGAGCGAGAACGCTGTGACAAACAAGATGAATGCGCTGGTTGGTATCCAGAGCAAGAAGTTGCGAAACGGTATGAGTATTTGCGTGATCAAGAACCAGCGCAGCCATCCCGTGATCGCTTGAACCGCATCAATATCCAAGAAACCTTTGATGATTTTGTCGATCTCTTTGCCCTTTGAGAAATGCTGCTTTCGCCCGATTTGATCGAAGACCTGTATCTCGCGGCTAATTAGCAAAAAGCCCACAAAGGCCCCAAAGAGGATCAAAAGAAACGCATGGCGTTTCCACCAAGGTGCGTCCCTTTCAAAATGAACAGGTTGCTTCACAACCCAAGCTTTCGAAAGACGATCCAACATCACCGCCAAGAGAACGATCGACACACCGATTTCAAAGGAGCGGCCAAGTTTGAAGGAGTTCATCATCGCCAAAAGCTTGGCCCCCAAACCGGGCATGCCAATAAACGCTGTCAAAACGACCATAGCAAGGCACAGCATAATGACTTGGTTTACCCCGACCAAAAGCTCGGTGCGCGCCGCGGGAATGTAGACCTTTGATAACATTTGCCAACGCGAGCATCCGGACATTTTTCCGGCCTCTACAATCTCAGGGCTGACTTTCTTAAGGCCAAGCGTTGTCATTAAGATCATCGGCGGAATGGCGTAGATGATCGTTGCCATAGCACCTGCGGTTGGCCCTACCTTGAAAAAGATCACCGCAGGCAAAAGATAGGTGAAAAAGGGCAAGGTCTGCAGCACTGACAGCACTGGTTTTAAGAAGGTTTCAAATCGCGGAAACTTCCACGCCGCAATTCCAAGCGCTAAGCCAATAACAAAAGCGACGGGCGCTGCGACGACCAAAACGGACAAGGTCTCCATTGCCAGTTTCCATTGCCCGATCAGAGCCACCCAAACGAACGTGCCGCCGCCCAAGAGAGCCAAGCGCCAGCCGCCCAAGTAATACCCGATGATAGCCGCCACCGCCGCAATTGAGGTCCAAGGAAGCGGACCGAGTTTATAGCCGTTCAGGATCAGCGCATAGACACTTGCCACAGCGAAAAGAATGCATGGCGCGATCCAGCCAAACCGCAATGCGGCGATCAAACAGAGAGCCGCAAAGACAGCAAGAAAGCTCCACATGGCGAGCAATTGGGCTTCGTCACCAATAACAAACGTGAAAGCAATGCCCGAAACCGCGATCGCGACTGCGCTTGCAAGCGCTGCGCTGCGACCATTCAAAAGATAGACAAACGCGCTTCCGAATACGAGCAATTCGAACCAGTCGATTGGGTTAAAAAAGTGAACCCGCGCGCCATAAAACAGATGCGCCATGACCTTCAGTTGGAACTCTAATCGCTCCGAAAAGAAGCGCGTTATCGCGGTCATCCAGTCTCGGTTGTTGTTAAACGCGCGATCAAGGGTTTCTGCATAGCGCGGCACGTGATCTTCAGAAAGGCGATTTAGGAACTCTGGTAAAATGCCAACCAACTTTGCCAAGCAAAACAGTATGGCCAGCGCCAAAAGAGACCACAAAACCGCCCGTTCACTTTTGCCCGATAGGTTTGGCATTTGCATCAATTGTCTCCCAGCAGAACATCCAACGCACGCTGGCGCGGCAAAACGCCAATGATCTTTCCGTGATCATCCGCAACTGCAAAACTCTCACTGGTGTCGCTCACCAATCTGCGAGCCAGATCTTGGATCGTGGCATCGGGAGAAACGGGATCACCTGTTGGCGTCTCGCCACTTGTGGAGTCCATCAAGGTGCGGGCGTGAACAACCCGCGCCTTATCAATCTCTTGGGTGAATTTTCGAACATATTCGGTAGCAGGGTTTAGCACGATTTGATCTGGCGTATCACATTGCTCTATTGCGCCGTCTTTCATGATGGCGATGCGATCCGCGAGGCGCAGGGCTTCATCAAAGTCGTGGGTGACAAAGATAATCGTTTTACCCAACAAATCTTGCAGGCGCAGAAATTCATCCTGCATTTCACGCCTGATCAATGGATCCAGCGCAGAAAACGGTTCGTCCAAAAACCAGATATCAGGCTCAATTGCGAGTGAGCGCGCGATGCCAACACGTTGTTGCTGACCACCAGACAATTCGCGCGGGAAATAGTCTTCGCGCCCTTCAAGGCCAACGAGTTTGATGACCTCCAAGGCACGATCACGACAATCATGTTTGTTTTGCCCCCGCATTTCCAATGGAAAAGCAACATTTTCCAACACCGAGCGATGCGGCAACAGGCCAAAGCTTTGAAAAACCATACCCATTTTGTTGCGGCGCAGCTCAATCAGATCATTTTCGGAAAGGGCCATGATGTCTTGCCCATCGACTTCGATCGTCCCGCCTGTGATGTCATGTAAACGGGACATGCAGCGCAAAAGGGTCGATTTACCAGAGCCAGACAGCCCCATGATCACCAACATTTCACCGCGTTGAACATCAACCGAAACGTCCGCGACACCTGCTATATAACCATCTGCTCTGATATCATCAAAACTGTGATCATTCGTCATTTTCTCGAAGTATTTCCGGGGATTAGTCCCAAATAACTTCCACACATTTCGACAGGAGATCACAGGCGTTTCTGATGACATATTTTCTCTCACTTCAATAGAAACCCCGCCCCCAATTCACTGCGGCGAGGTTTCGTTATCTAGATTGTCTTCAAGTAAACGCTATTGCGTCCACGCCATCCAAACGTCTTTGTTTGCTTCGAGCCATTCAGCGGCCGCCTCTTCAGGCTCCATCTCGTCGATATCTACGAGTTTTGCCATTTCAGCGATCTGTGGGTTGGTGAAGGACACTTTACCCAAGACAGCATACGCCGCTGGCCATTTGTCTTTCATGCCGTCCCAAGCTGCTTTTTTCAGGTAACCCTTGGCTGGGTTGCCACAATCATACAGCGCATCAGGGTTAACGCCGACGCTTGGGTCTTTGTCGCATCCTTCGACCCACTCTGGGAATTCAACGAATTCACCTGGCCAAACCGCCTCTGCAAAATTGGGCGTCCAGTTAAAGACAACAACAGGGCGTTTGTCTTTTTCAGCAGCACCAATTTCAGCCCAAAGCGCCGCGGCAGAGCCCGCATTCACAACGACAAAGTCCATACCCAAGGCTTCAACACGCTCTTTGCCGTGCTTCAACCAATCCACAGGACCGTCCAAGTAGCGACCTTTGTCACCGGTCTCAGCGGTTTTGAACAGGGCAGCACAATCGTTCAGAGCTTCCCAAGACGGCAGACCAGGGCACGCATCTTTGGTCCACATGGGATACCACCAGTCTTCGCGTGTTACAGCGTTATGATCGCCTGCATCGTGCAAACCACCCTTTTCAAGCGCCGCGCGGAAAGAGGCACCAAATGCGCCCTCCCAGACCTCAAGCTCAAGCGTCACATCACCAAGACGCACAGATTCATACACCGCTTGGCTGTCTGTCGTAACAAACTCAACCGCGTTGCCCATGCTTTCGAAAATTTGACCGACAACATGGCTCATCACGATTTGTGAGGACCAATTGTGGATCGGAATAACAATCGGATCGCTACTATCTTCCGCGTAGGCCGATATGGGCAGCGCCATCATCGCGGTTGTTGCTAGTGCTAATGCAAACTTCTTCATTTTAGTCTCCAAGTTGGTAAGCGGTCGTTGCCGCAAGCGAGCTGGTGGTTTTCCACCTTTTGGAACTTTTTTGACAGATTGTCGCAATCACCTTGCTGGTTTTTTCCTAACAATCAAGTTTTTTCATTCTCAGGGAAGTTTTGTGGGTATTTTCTGTGCAGTAGGAAAGCTGCCGCCAAAAGAATATGCGGCGGGGTTTCTTGCTCAGGCGATGCTGGGTTTCCAAGGCAAAAGCTGCGCTTGATCGGCGACTACCGATCTCAAACAGATCGATCGCGCTGCGATTTGTTCATCGCATACAGGGTCGCTAAAGTGCGCGAGCAAGCTGAAAAGCGCCAGCCACACTCACCGTCCGTGCGGCAAAAGAAATGTCAAAGCAATTGGCGCACCCAGCAGGATTCGAACCTGCGGCCTCTGCCTTCGGAGGGCAGCGCTCTATCCAGCTGAGCTATGGGTGCCTATGAAAGGCGGTATAACTTTGCCGCCTCTGCCCCGCAACGTTAAAAGTCGAGGGTTAACCGAAGAGATCGTGAGCAAGTTCCAGCGCATCAATCAACGCATCAACTTCCGCGCGCGTGTTATACATCGCAAAGGAGGCACGGCAGGTGGCGTTTTCATCAAGAAACTCCATCAATGGCCCCGTGCAATGCTGCCCTGCCCGTACAGCGACGCCCTTTTTATCAAGGATCGTCGAAATGTCGTGTGCATGGGCCGCGCCTTCCATCGTAAAGCTGAAAATCGCCCCCTTCGAGGCCGAATTCCCCTGCACGGTAAGCCAGTTCAGCCCGTGCAAACGCTCTTGTGCGTAATCGCGCAAATCGCTCTCGTGGGCGGCAATCGCCTCCATCCCGATATCCATCATATATTCAAGCGCAACACCAAGGCCGATCATCTGAACAATGCCCGGCGTGCCTGCTTCGAACATCATCGGCGGATCGTTGTAGCTCACGGCGTCTTTCGTCACTTCGCGGATCATATCGCCACCGCCAATAAAGGGGCGCATCTCGGCCATACGTTCTTTTTTCATAAAGATCGCGCCTGACCCTGACGGACCATAAAGCTTGTGGCCGGTAATTGCGTAGAAATCACAGCCAATGTCATCGACATTTACCGGCATGTGAACCGCCGCCTGCGAGCCATCGACAAGCACGGCAATTCCGCGCTGATGGGCCGCTTCGGTGATCGTTTTAACATCCACAACCGTGCCAAGCACATTGGACATCTGGGTGACGGCCACCAGCTTGGTACGCGGGCCCATCGCGGCGATTACGGTGTCAGGGTCAAGATCGCCATTCGCGTCCACATCTACCCATTTAATCACAACGCCCTGCCGCTCTCGAAGGAAATGCCAAGGAACGATGTTTGCGTGATGCTCCATCACCGACAAGATGATCTCGTCGCCCTCTTGCAAGTTGGGCATGGCCCACCCGTAAGCAACCGTGTTGATCCCCTCGGTGGTGCCAGAGTTGAAAACAATCTGCTCTTGATCCGCAACGTTCAGGAACTTGGCAATCGTGCCGCGCACCGCCTCGTATTTGTCCGTTGCGAGGTTGCTTAAGAAATGCAGCCCGCGATGAACGTTGGCGTATTCTTCCGCATATGCACGGGTGATCGCGTCAATCACCACCTGCGGTTTTTGCGCAGATGCCCCGTTGTCGAGGTAAACCAAGGGTTTGCCATTCACTTCGCGAGAAAGGATCGGAAAATCGGCGCGGATCGCCTCTACATCAAACATAAGGAGTAAGTCCCAAATTTTGCACGCCGAAAAAACTCAGCAGAATTGCCAATCCTAGCATAATCCCAAGCGCTGCAAGAACGAGCGCGCCGAAGCTAGAGAACAGGCTGTCAAACTCATGAACAACATCGATAAACTGAAGCAGTATCCACATCCCATAGAACGTCGCGCCAAGCACAAGAAGCGCCACCAGACCCGGAATTATTGGCAGCAGAAGCACAGTCGCCAATTGCACCGCAAAACGTAGATATTGCAGCCAAATCAACAAGGTCATCACACCTTCTAGCCGTGCTTTGCCGCCGATGAAACGCCCTGCATAAGTGATTGAAAATACACTCATAACAAGGCCAGCGCCGATAAGAACGGCGAAAATGATCGGCGATGAGAAGAACACTGGCATGGGGCCAGGCGGCGGGGCTAGAACCAAGGAAATTTGATACGCAATGGTATTCAAGACCACCGCAAGCGCCAAGGCAATCCAAAGCGTGCGGCGCTCGATCTGAAGCTGTAAAAGTTCAGCTGCGACCTTGCGCGGCTCGCTCACCGTTCGCACTGCGAGATTTAGAAATGTGTTCAGCATCAGTTGGAACTTTCCGCTTCAATCAGCCCTGAGAGCCAAAACCAGATGAACACCGCAAACCACAAGAAACCTACCATTTGCAAGCCAGCACCCGGCCCAATCATCCCTTCGATCAACCCGTTGAGTAGCATCAAAGGGCTCGATGCCAAAAGCGCCCAAAACAGTGCAATGCGCGCACCGTACCAGTCACCCTGCCCGCGCAGCGCTTTGGCAACGATATGCGAAAGCGCTGCAATCGCATAAAGCGCCAAAGGCGCAACAAAAAGCAACGCCATAAGCGCGCCGCCAAGCAGCATGTTCAAGTCATCGCCCGTCATATGCGCTTGTCGCGCAAGTGCAGGCCAACGGGCAACAAAGGCGATTAAACACCCTGCCATAAGGATCATAAGCGCGCGATCTTCACGTTGGCCCATTCCTAGAATCCGCGCATAGGCTCTGCGCGGACCCTTGTAGGTCGCCACGATGTCAGACGAAACGGGCATTAGCTGCGTCTACGCGCAAGCCACTCGCCTAGGCGCGTGTTGATGGCTTCGGCCAGATCGGGATCTTCGATTTCTTCCACGGCTTCGGCAAGGAAAGATAGCGTCAACATATCTGTCGCCTCTCCCTTTGGAACACCGCGCGAGCGAAGATAGAACAATGCATCCTCATCAATCGCACCGGACGTCGAACCATGCGAGCAAGCCACATCATCCGCATAGATTTCCAGCTCGGGCTTGGCGAGAAACTGGCTGTCGTCATCCAGCAAAAGCGATTGACTGATTTGATAGCCATCGGTTTTCTGCGCGCCTTCTTTAACAAGGATCTTGCCTTGGAAAACGCCAGTCGCACCATTGCGCAGAACTTTCTTGAAGACCTGACGACTTTCGCAATTCACCGCATCATGCGTGATGAATACGGTATCGTCGTGATGAAAGTCACCGTCGCCAAGTGCTGCACCAGCTACATGGGCCTGCGCATCATCGCCTGTCAGCTCAATAACGCATTCATTGCGCGTCATGACGCCATTGGCTGTAAGCGTGAAGCTCTTGAACACAGACTCTGTGCCAAGGCGCGCAAACATATGCGTTGCGGCGCGGCGCTCATGATCGCGGCCCTGCGCTCGAACGTGATGGAACTTTGCCCCATCCGCGATCTCGATTTCCATGCATTTGTTAAAACGTGCCGCAGCTGGGCCATTCTCAAGCAGGGTCACTTCCGCGCCCTT
Source organism: Planktotalea sp. (assembly GCF_050633725.1). Taxonomy (GTDB): domain Bacteria; phylum Pseudomonadota; class Alphaproteobacteria; order Rhodobacterales; family Rhodobacteraceae; genus Planktotalea. The sequence continues at coordinate 3,763 of NZ_JBOEHB010000038.1, read as the reverse complement.
ATCAAGCTTGACGACATGGTGTAGGATCGCATCGGAAGTTGTTGAAATATGGCGATAAATCACATTGATCGGTTTACTTACCTTACCCGTCACATGGATCAACACACCATCGGTTGCAAAGGCACTGTTCAAGGCCGCAAGTGGACGCTCAACTGGCGATTGGCCCGCAGCTTCCAAAACGCCATACAGGCTCTGCGCCCAATGAATATCAGCATTTGCCTGTGCCAAACGCTCGATTTGAATGCCTTCTAGCGACAAATCATCCGAGCTTTCCGCATCAAATACACCATCAACAAACACGATTTTGAGACGATCAATCGCGTCAAACATCGCCGCTTCGCCGGTTTCAAAAATGGCGGCTTCTGGCACATTTGGCTGAACCAATGTGTCAGGGCGCGTGTATTTCCAATATTCATCCCGGCGCGAAGGTAGCCCCATCGCCTGAACCCGCGCTAACGCATCGCTTCGCGCAGCCGCGCTCCAACCGTCTTGCGGTAGATCAAGCGTCGCAAGACGCTCGTCTGTCGCGTCAATTTTTACTTGTGCAACAGCCATTTAAGCCACCTCAGCCAGAATGTCGGCGTAACCGTTTTGCTCAACTTCAAGTGCAAGCTCAGGGCCGCCGGTTTTCACAATGCGGCCATCTGCCATGATATGAACCACGTCTGGTTTGATGTGATCCAGAAGGCGCTGGTAGTGGGTAATCACAAGGAAGCCCCGACCTTCAGAGCGAAGCGCGTTCACGCCTTCCGCCACCAGTTTCATCGCATCAACGTCCAGACCAGAGTCAGTTTCGTCCAAAATGCACATTTTTGGCTCAAGCATCGCCATTTGCAGGATCTCGTTACGCTTTTTCTCACCGCCAGAGAAGCCAACGTTCACAGGGCGTTTGAGCATGTCCGCATCGATCTTGAGCGATTTTGCACGTTCGCGAACAACCTTGAGAAACTCTGAGGCGCTCATTTCTTCTTCGCCGCGCGCTTTGCGCTGGGAGTTCACCGCAGTGCGTAGGAACGTCATGTTGCCAACGCCCGGGATTTCCACAGGGTATTGGAACGCAAGGAACAGACCCAAAGCGGCGCGCTCGTCTGGCTCCATCTCCAGCAGGTCTTCCCCGTCCAAATCGGCGCTGCCGTTCGTGACTTCATAGCCGTCTTTGCCCGAGAGCACATAAGACAAGGTGGACTTGCCAGAGCCGTTCGGCCCCATGATTGCGTGAACTTTGCCAGCCTCGACCGTCAGATCGACGCCCTTGAGGATTTGCTTGTCTTCTTCTTCAAGAGAGACGTGCAGGTTCTTGATATTCAACATTTTTGTCATCCTCGGTCAGATAGGTTTCGCGGCCCTAGTAAGGGTCCTGCATGAGAGTGATGATCTCCAGCAGATGATCTGCGGGGATCGGCATCGGGGTTATTTCAAACTCAGCCATGCGGCCAACAAGGCGCGGTGCGCCAACGATTTTTTCAATGGCGTGATAGCTCGAGCGACGTGCATAGTCATCCACCAAAACGCGCGTGGTTTTCTTGCATTTAAAGGCGGTCGCCAGCACACAGCCTGCACGAAAGCGTCCATCGGCAAAAACCACATCAGGATGTGGAACGCCTTCGAGCGACCAGATATCTAGTGGATATTTGGCATAGGACGTCCAATGCGAGTCATCCGCTGGGCGTCCCCAAGCTCTGGTTTTACCGATGTTGGCCCAAATGATGTCTGGTGCGCTTTTGCAGGGATTTTGAGCAAACCAATCTTGCAAGCTTTTCACCCAAAACTGATCAGTTTCAATGGAGGTTATCGTTTTTCCATCCATCTCTGCGGCCATTACTGTCGAGCCACCAACACCATATTCCAAGATAACATCTGCCCGTTCGTAAGCCGCGCGCAAATGCGCGGCCTCACCGTCAGGCATTGTCAACTCGGGACGTGGTATGCTGGCCGCGACGTTCATCAGTCCGTGATCACCGCCGTGCCGGAGGCAGAAACCATCAACATGGAATTGCCAACGACTTCGTAATCGAGATCAACGCCGACCACAGCCGTCGCGCCAAGGGCGCTCGCACGCTCTTCCAGCTCGCGCAGCGCGGTGTCGCGTGCATCTTGGAGCTTGCTCTCATACGCGCCAGAGCGGCCACCGACGATATCGGTGATGGAGGCAAACACATCACGCACCACATTCGCGCCCATGATCGCCTCGCCCACAACGATGCCCTTGTAGGACAGGATTTTGTGGCCTTCGATGGAGTTGGTAGTTGTGATGATCATGTTCTAGGCTTTCAGAATCACATATTTTGCTAGCTTCATGCCCTTCCGAATTTCGGTACCATATGAAGCTTTTCCAGTCGCAGATTCTGCAATTAAATTAATGTCCTGCCCATGCAGTTCGTCGGAAAATTCAATCCCAAAGAGATGAATTTCCAACGCTTTACCACGACTAGGTTCGGCACTGTAACGCTCTGTCAGAATTGCAACGAGATCACCATGTGTCATCCAACCGACCCCTCCAATGAAATCGCCACCAACTGCTGCGCTTCCATCGCGAATTCCATGGGCAGCGCTTGCAGCACGTCCTTACAGAAGCCGTTCACGACCAAGGCCACCGCGTCCTCTTCGCCGATACCGCGTTGGCGGCAGTAGAAGAGTTGCTCATCGTCCACTTTGGACGTCGTCGCCTCGTGCTCAACGCGAGCCGAGTTATTCTTCACCTCGATATAAGGCACCGTATGCGCGCCGCATTTATCGCCGATCAGAAGGCTGTCACACTGGGTGAAGTTCCGCCCGTTTTTCGCCTTCGGGTGCATGGAGACAAGACCACGGTAGGTGTTCTGCGCTTTACCCGCTGAAATCCCTTTGGAGACGATCCGGCTCTTGGTGTCTTTGCCAAGGTGGATCATCTTCGTGCCAGTGTCGGCCTGCTGGTAGTTGTTGGCGATGGCGATGGAGTAAAACTCGCCTTGGCTCTCGTTCCCGCGCAGAATGCAAGACGGGTATTTCCACGTCACAGCAGAGCCGGTTTCAACTTGGGTCCACATGATCTTCGCACGATCGCCGCGGCAATCGGCGCGTTTGGTGACGAAGTTATAGATACCGCCCTTGCCGTTCTCATCCCCGGGGAACCAGTTCTGAACGGTGGAGTATTTCACTTCCGCATCTTCTTCGATGATGATCTCAACCACGGCTGCGTGTAGCTGGGACTGATCGCGCTGCGGAGCCGTACAGCCTTCCAAGTAGCTGACATAGCTGCCTTTATCGGCGATGATCAATGTGCGCTCGAACTGGCCTGTGTTCTCCGCGTTGATGCGGAAATAGGTGGACAGCTCCATCGGGCAACGCACACCCGGCGGGATGTACACGAAAGAGCCATCAGAGAAGACAGCCGAGTTCAGCGTCGCATAGTAGTTGTCAGAGACAGGAACCACGGTGCCGAGGTATTTCTTCACCAGCTCAGGGTGATCCTTGATCGCCTCGGAGATCGAGCAGAAGATCACGCCTGCCTTTTTCAGCTCGTCTTGGAAGGTCGTGCCAACAGAAACGGAATCGAACACCGCGTCCACAGCCACTTTGCGCGGTGCGTTCACATCGATATTTTCCGCGCCTTCAACACCTGCAAGGATCATTTGCTCCTTGAGAGGGATGCCCAGCTTTTCATAGGTGGCAAGCAGTTTTGGATCGACTTCATCCAAGGACTTCGGCTTCACTTCCATGCTCTTTGGACGCGCATAGTAATACTGGTCCTGAAAATCGATCTCGGGGTAATCGACCATCGCCC
>NZ_JBOEHB010000037.1:0-3607 GCF_050633725.1 Planktotalea sp. | reverse complement strand
ATGGGGCTGGCATTGAGTTCAGATTTGCGGGGTTCTGAGCCGGTGAACTTGGTGCCGTGTTCAAACCAGCTGCGCGGGGCGGCGGCGCCCCAGAGGGTTTGGCGTTGGGGGTCTTTGAGGTCCCATTTGATCGGCTCAAGATCAGGATCGACCGTCTGATAGTCAGAGCAATAAATCTCGATGCGATGCCCGTCAGGGTCCAAGATATAAAGGAAGAACGCGTTGGAGATGCCGTGGCGACCGGGGCCACGTTCGATATTGTCGACATAGCCAGTGGTGGACATCAGATCGAGCAAGTCGATGATATTAAGCGGCGTCGGCACCCAAAACGCCACATGGTGCATGCGCGGGCCAGTGCCATTGGTGAAGGCCATATCATGCACGCCGCCCTTGCGGTGCATCCATGCGGCCCAGAGCTTCTTGCTCTCTTCATCCTCGGTATATTCCGTAACCCGAAAGCCAAAATCAGAATAAAACGCAACCGAGGCATCCACGTCGGGCGAGAAGCAATTGAAGTGATCAATACGCAGCGGCTTCACCCCGCGATAAAGCGCGTATTTTTGATGGATTGGTTCGAGGCGATCCATCTTGTGATAGAACTCCAGAGGAATGCCGATGTTGTCCGACGTCAATAGCGTGCGGCCCTGATAGGGGCGATCTACCCAAGACGTAGGGCGGCCCTTGGACTGGAAATAGGTCTCGGCCTTGTCCAGATCAGCCTCGTCAAAGGTCTTGAAGCCCATGACCTCGACCGTTCCGGGCGCATCGGATTTTTGCAAGATCACGCAGTGATGCCCCCGCTCTTCCATAGCGCGCAGATAGACATGGGTGTCGCTTTCATCAGAGACCTGAAGACCAAGGATCTCGGTGTAGAACTTTTTCGAAGCGGCCAGATCAGCCACATTCAAACAGGTGTGCGACAGACGGATCGTGTTAAAATCAGGATACAGGTTAGGCGCGGGTACTGGCATGCCTTAAACTCCTCTTTGTGCTCTGGCCCAAATCTTCTTTGGTCGATAAATATCTCGGGGAGTCGCCCCTCGGGCGACGGGGCAGCGCCCCCCTTTGTCTGACCGCCAGGTCAGACGCATCCAGTGCAGGCGCAGCCTGCGCACTCAAATTCACAAGGCCCCCAATTTGGTGATCTTATGCTGGCCCGTGGCAAAGCCAATGTGCTTTTGCTCCATGTAGAACTCGAACGACCAATCGCCGCCATCACGCCCGATGCCGCTTGCTTTGACGCCGCCGAAGGGCGTGGGCAGATGGCGCACGTTTTCCGAGTTCACCCAGATCATGCCAGCGTCCAGCCGATCCGTAAAACGCAGCGCGCGGGTCAGATCGTTGGTCCACAGGTACCCCGTGAGGCCATAGTCAATGTCATTGGCGATCTGCAGCGCCTCGTCTTCGGTGCTGAAGGGGATCGAGGTCAGAACAGGACCAAAGATTTCCTCCTGCGCGATGCGCATTTGGTTGTTGGCATTTGTGAACAGCGTCGGGCGCACAAAATAGCCCTCGTCCCCAACCTTAACCCCGCCCGCAGCAACCGTCGCACCGTCCTCTTTGGCAATGTCAAAGTAGGAAGTGACCTTGTTGTAATGCTCTTGCGTAACCAGCGGTCCAATCTCGGTCTTCGGGTCAAGCGGATGACCCACTTTGATATTGTTGACGCGCTCCACCAGCTTAGCCTCAAATTCTTCGCGGATCGTGTCCTGAACCAGTAGACGCGAGGAGGATGTGCAGCGCTCGCCGTTGATCGAGAAGATCATGAAGATCACCGCATCCAGCGCGCGCTCAATATCCGCATCATCAAAGACGATCACAGGGTTCTTGCCGCCCAGCTCAAGGTGATTGCGCTTGAGCGTATCCGCGCCCTGTTTGGTAATCAGCGATCCTGTGCGGCTCTCGCCAACAAAGGCGATGGCCTTGATCTTGGGATGCTCGCAAAGCGCCTTGCCTGCGCCCTCACCAAAGCCATTAACGGTGTTGAGAACCCCCGGCGGCAGGCCTGCTTCTTCGGCGATTTCAACCAGCAGACGCGCGGTCAGCGGCGAGGCTTCGGCAGGTTTGTGAACCACTGTGCAGCCCGCCGCCAGCGCTGGCGCGATCTTCCACGTCGAGAGCATAAAGGGCGTGTTCCAAGGCGTGATAACACCAACAGGGCCAATCGGTTTGCGCGTTGTAATGTTCATCAATGTGGGCGATTGCAGGTGCTGCCCGTCGCGCGCCTGCACGACTTGATCGGCAAAATAGCGGAAATTCTCCGCGCCGCGCAGGGCCGCCTTGGACATGAACTTGATTGTTTGTCCCGTGTCCCAGCATTCACACAGCGCAATCTCTTCGGCGCGCGCTTCGATCCCTTCAGCGATGCGTATCAGGATTTTCTTACGCTCCAGCGCTGGCATATCGCGCCACGCGGCAAAAGCATCATGCGCAGCATTTGCCGCGGCGTCGATGTCCTCGGCCGTGCCATGGGCCACATCGCAGATCAGCGATTTATCAACGGGCGAGGCATTCTGGAACGTGCCAGCAGAGCCAGCAACATCCTTGCCCGCGATCCGGTTCTGAATGCCCCCCGCGCGAAAACGATCCAGATAACTGTTCAGTTTGTCGATGTTCTCGTTAAGCACACTCATGCGCTATCCTCCAAATGATCCCGGATCGTGCCGAACTTCGGCGAAAGAGCGGCATCAATATCCCGCAATTCCGCAGATAGGGCGATAGAACGCTCCGCCATAACGGGCGTCATAAACCGCTTAAGCGCCGCAAAGATCTGCTCAATCGCTGCTCTCTTCACGTCGTCCGCGCGTCCCTCGCGGATACGCACGGACAGGTCGATAAACCCGTGCTTCGCATCGCCATCCGCGATCGCGTAATGATCAACGCGCGTCGCACGCACGCGAATGCCAGCCATAGGAAAGGCAGCAATCGTCGCCGCTTCGGCGCGGATCGCCTCGCACAGCGCGCCCATATCCACGGCGTCTTCCAGATTGGCGGAGTAATCGATCTGAAAATGTGGCACCCGATCCTCCCAAATCACCGCGCGCAAGGCCTCGCTTCGGCCTCTATTCGCAAATTAATTGCAATGTTAACTATTGCGAAGTTAACTAAATACATCTTGCAATGTCAACGCCGCCTTGGCAGCAGAGTAAAGAAATCTCACAAACTCAGAGCAATATATGACCGCCCCCCTGCCCGCGACCTCACGATCTCTGCCCATCGCCCTGATCCGTGCCCGCGAAGGCATCATGGCCCCGATCCGCGACATGCTGGCCGAAACCGGCATCACAGAGCAACAATGGCGCGTACTGCGCGTACTCGCCGAGCAAGGCCAAATGGACACCAGCACCCTCGCCAACCGCGCCAGCCTGCTGTTTCCCAGCCTCACCCGCATCGCATCCACCCTACGCGACAAAGGCCTCATCACCCAAGTCCGCGACACCACAGACCGGCGCAAACAGCTCATCACCATCACCCCGGAAGGCCAAGCCATCATCACCGCCCGCGCCCCACAAGCCGCTCAAATCGTACAAGACTTCAAAAACAAACTCGGACAAAACGACTACGAAACACTCCTCAACCTCCTCGCAAAACTCGCTCCTGAATAACT
>NZ_JBOEHB010000036.1:0-22760 GCF_050633725.1 Planktotalea sp. | reverse complement strand
GACGATGACAGCGCGATGGTGCGTATTGATATGTCTGAATTCATGGAGAAACACGCGGTTGCGCGTCTGATTGGTGCCCCTCCCGGCTATGTTGGTTATGACGAGGGCGGTGTTCTGACTGAAGCTGTGCGTCGTCGCCCCTATCAGGTTGTCCTGTTTGACGAGGTCGAAAAGGCGCATCCGGATGTGTTCAACGTGCTTTTGCAGGTTCTGGACGATGGAGTGTTGACCGATGGTCAGGGCCGCACGGTGGATTTCAAGCAAACGCTGATTATCCTCACCTCTAACCTTGGGGCGCAGGCGCTGAGCCAGCTTCCTGAAGGGGCCGATGCGAGCGATGCGAAGCGGGATGTGATGGACGCGGTGCGTGCACACTTCCGTCCTGAGTTCCTGAACCGCCTTGATGAGACGATCATCTTTGATCGCCTTGCGCGCGAGGACATGGCAGGGATCGTCGACATCCAGCTTGGCCTTTTGGACAAGCGTTTGGCTGGTCGCAAGATCACGCTTGATCTGGATGATGCTGCGCGTAAATGGCTTGCGGATGAGGGCTATGATCCTGTGTTCGGTGCGCGTCCTTTGAAACGTGTGATCCAGCGCGCCTTGCAGAACCCATTGGCAGAAATGCTGCTTGCGGGGGATGTGGGTGACGGGGCCAACATCAGCGTTAGCGCAGGGGTCGAAGGGTTAATCATCGGCGATGCGGTGGCGCATACCAATCGCCCACGCCCTGACGATGCTGTCGTGCACTGAAACAAGCTGTGCTTTGACAGTTAAGCGCTAAAACGAAAGAACGGCCACGCAAACAATAGCGTGGCCGTTTTTATGACAACTCCTCCCGACATGGTAATTTTCGATTGTGATGGTGTGCTGGTAGACAGTGAACCAATCACCAATCGCGTAATCCAAAATAGTCTTGCGGCGCATGGTTTGTCGTTGGATCTTGAAGAGATCATGCGTTTGTTTGTAGGTGGAACAATGCAGGGTGTGATGGATCTTGCACGTGATATGGGCGCTGATTTGCCGAGTCACTGGCTCGAACTTATTTACGACAAAATCTTCGTTGCGCTTGGCAAAGAGGTCGAACCGATCCCTGGCGCGATTTCCGTTCTTGATGCATTGGATCGAGCGGGCATTCCATATGCGATTGGGTCTAACGGACCTCATGCAAAGATGAAGGTTAGTCTCGGGCGTACGGGTTTAGCAGAGCGTTTAATGGGGCGTGTATTTTCGCGCGAGGACGTGGCTAACCCCAAGCCTGCCCCCGATGTTTACCTACTTGCAGCCAAAAGCGCAGGCATCGCGCCAGAACGCTGTGTTGTCATCGAGGACAGCGTAAGCGGTGCAAAAGCAGGCGTTGCAGCTGGGATGAAGACCTTTGGTTTTTACGGCGAAACACCGAAAGAGCGGTTAGAGCCGATTTGCGATGTCGTGTTTGGGGAAATGGCAGATTTGCCAAAGCTTCTTGGGCTTTAAAACAAACAGCGCGCCCTTTCGAGCGCGCTGCATTTATCAGAAGGTTCTGCTTAGCTTCATGTGACCGCGAAGATGAAATCGTCTTCGTTTAGAGAGAAATTTGGACCAGCGGCTGCAACTACACTTAATGTACCTTCTGCAAAGAATAGCGAGTATGCGGCGCCGATTGCAGTAAAGCCGCCTGTTTCAAAGGCTTCATAAAGAGGATCGCCTATGAAGGCGCTGATATCAATCAGGTCGATTCCATCTTGGAAGTCGGTGATAACATCGTTGCCGCTGTCGGGGGTGAAAATGAAGACATCTGCGCCCTCGCCGCCTGTCATAGTATCGTTGCCAGCCCCCCCGTTTATGGTGTCATTACCACCGTAACCGAATATCTGATCGTGGATCCCGTCAGCGCCATCGATAGCGTCGCCTGCTGCATCAACATATTCAGGGGCCATGAGTTCGCCAGTCTCTAAACCATCGACGATCCTATCGGGCTGAACTTCTTCATCGGGCTCCTGTTCTTCCTCTTCATCATCCAAGATCTCATCTGCAATGATTTCTTCAATCTGACTAAAGTTGAGAACCGAACCATCGTCGAAGGTGATAGTACCAGTCGTTGCGCCAGTATCTGAGGAGTCCGAAACTTCAGAGATTAGAACAGCACCAGCGCCAGTTAAGTCAAGAACGTCATGGTCGGTCTCTTCGTTTGTACCGTTTCCACCAATGACATCGTCGCCGCTGCCATCAGCGCCGCCTGTGACAATAAAGATGTCGTCGCCATCGCCACCATCCATGGAATCGCTTCCGCTGCCACCAATCAGGTCATCGTCGCCGGAACCACCAAAGAGGCGGTCGTTGCCGTTTTCCCCATCAAGTGTATCGTTGCCTTCGTCGCCATTCAGTCGGTCACGGTTGTTGCCGCCTTCGAGAAGGTCGTCGTCGTTTCCACCAAAGAGGCGATCACGCCCATCATCGCCGACAAGCCAATCGTTGCCGTCTTGTCCGCGCACGATATCGTTTCCGGATTCGCCGCCAAGCGTATCATTGCCGGAACCTCCGAGGACCGTATCATCGCCTTCACCGCCAAGAACTGTGTCGTTGCCGATGCCACCAGTCATGCGGTCATTGTCGAGATCGCCATACATCCAATCATCGCCAGATCCGCCAAACATGAGATCGTTGCCTTCGCCGCCGAATACTTCGTCATCGCCAGCGCGGCCTTTCAAACAATCATCGCCGCCCTCTCCGAGGATCACGTCGTTACCGCCGCCGCCAATTGCGGTGTCATTACCTGATCCACCTTCAATCAGATCATCACCGCTATTGCCGTGCAGCCAGTCGTCACCAGCGCCGCCTTTGATAAAGTCGTTGCCGCCGCCGCCTGTCATCGTATCGTTGCCAGCTTCGCCGTCCATGGTGTCTCTGCCGCTACCGCCGGACATAAGGTCATTGCCCTCGCCGCCGAGCATTAGGTCATGGCCGCCTTCACCCTTGATCCAGTCGTTGCCTGCATTGCCTTCCAGCGTATCGCTTCCGGTTTCGCCGTCTATGGTGTCATGCCCGTCGCCGCCTTGCATGACGTCGTGACCTTCACCACCGAGCATCAGGTCGTCGCCGCCTTCGCCCTTCATCCAGTCGTCGCCAGTGTATCCTTCCATGGTGTCATTACCGGCTTCGCCATCCATGGTGTCGTTGCCTTCGCCGCCAAGCACGAGGTCGTTTCCTTCCCCGCCGTAGAGCAAGTCGTCGCCGCCTTCACCTTTGACCCAATCGTCACCAGCGTCCCCGTAGAGGGTGTCATTGCCAGTTTCGCCGTCCATGGTGTCGTTTCCTTCGGCACCGATCATGAGGTCGTTGCCCTCAGCACCTAAAATAACATCTCTACCAATACCGCCAATGAGCGTGTCATCTGCTGATGATCCGGGAATAAAAATTACAGGCATAGCGTGTCTCCCAACGTCTTTAAAATAATTTGGGATACTTTAGTCGCTTTTAGACACAGTGAAAAAGCGTAAACTGGAATCCTTGCCACATTTCCGCCATATTTCAATTTCAATCGGGCCGAATGCCTGATCAAGCAAGCATTCGGCCTAAAAGCTTCGAATCATTTTTAGATTTTCGAATCAGATGGCGGCACCAAAAGACAATCTGGGATTGTGATTATTCAAGCCCAATTGCGGCTTTGGTGATGGCATCCAAAAGTGCTTCCACTTCTTTCATTTCGCCTTCTGGCATAGAGCGATATCCGATAGTGGTCGTATCAGGTGTTGCTGGATCGACCATTACGAAAATACCGTATGGGCAAAAACGCAGGTTCGCCGGATCAATTTCCATCACCTTGCGCGAGAGTTTGGCCGAGCAGAAGCTATAAACATCTGCGTTCAAAAACACAGTTTTGTCAGAACCTACATCGGCACCAGTGCGGGCCAGCATTTCTCCTACATGGCTTGTGCTATCAATCACCAACCCTTGATCAAGGATCGCGCTTTCCAGCCCGAAGACCACATCGTCAAATGTTTCATCGGTGTTGTACGTAACCATGCCATCAGCCAAAGCTGGGGCGGCAAATGCTAAGGTTAAAGCTGCTGCGGCGAGAAAGCGGATCATGTTTGATACTCCTTGGTCACGTTCGTGTGCGTGGTCTTGTGTGTTTGCGTTAATCTGAACACTCTCATGCCAGACGCAAGGCAGTCCTTGCTATAGATCAAATGGTCAGGGGAGTTGAAAATGGGCTTTGCAATGAATGTCCTGGAAACAATGGCGGTTTTGCTCGCCTTTGTCGTGGGGGCAATCGCTCTGTTTGCGGTGATCTTGTTCGTGCTGGACAGGATTCAAACCGAAGATGCAATTCGACGCAATTATCCTGTCATCGGACGATTTCGTCACCTGTTTTCAACGCTTGGCGAATTTTTCCGCCAGTATTTCTTTGCAATGGATCGCGAGGAATTGCCGTTTAATAGAGCGCAGCGAGAATGGGTAAAGCGCGCAGGCGAAGGAAAGGGGAATACCGTTTCGTTTGGATCAACGCGCAATCTTAACGTCACTGGCACACCAATCTTTGCCAATGCCGCATTCCCTCCGTTAGATGAACAGGTCATGACCAACCCGCCATTGACTATTGGAACCGATGCGCGCCAGCCATTTATTGCGAAGAGTTTTTTCAATATTTCTGGCATGAGTTACGGTGCGATTTCTAAACCTGCTGTTCAGGCGCTTAGTCGCGGCGCAAAGGAAGCTGGAATTTGGCTGAATACCGGAGAAGGCGGCTTAAGCCCGTTTCATTTAGAAGGCGGCTGCGATGTGGTGTTTCAGATTGGCACCGCTAAATACGGCGTGCGTGACGAAAAGGGCGGGCTGAGTGATGAAAAGCTGAAGCTGGCAGCAGCACATGAAAATGTGCGGATGTTTGAGTTGAAACTGGCCCAAGGCGCAAAGCCAGGTAAGGGTGGAATTCTCCCGGGTGAGAAGGTGACGCCAGAGATTGCACAGATCAGGGGTATTGCAGAAGGGACGGATAGCCTGTCTCCAAATCGGCATGCCGAAGTTGATGATTGGGCGGATTTACTGGATTTCATCGCTCGGATTCGCGAAGTTACGGGAAAACCAGTTGGCATCAAGACCGTGATTGGGACCGAGGCAGGAATACAGGGCCTGTTCGACGAAATAACCAAAAGAGGCGCAGCGTCGGCGCCAGATTTCATCACAATCGACGGGGGCGAAGGGGGCACGGGCGCTGCGCCGATGCCGTTGATAGATCTGGTTGGCATGTCCATTCGCGAAGCCCTGCCTTTGGTTGCGGATATGCGCGATGCCGCTGGCTTGCATGATCGCGTACGATTGATAGCAAGCGGCAAGTTGGTGAACCCCGGCGATATCGCTTGGGCGCTTGCGGCTGGTGCCGATTTTGTCACCTCTGCGCGTGGCTTCATGTTCTCGCTTGGGTGTATCCAATCGCTAAAATGCAACAAGAACACATGTCCGACTGGCATCACGACCCATGACCGCCGCTTTCAAAAGGGGTTGGTGGTCGAAGACAAATACAAGCGCGTTTCATACTACGCCAAAGGCATTGTGAAAGAAGTCGAAACCATCGCGCATTCGGTCGGTGTTAAAGAGCCGCGCCAGTTACGCCGCCACCACGTGCGCTTGATGCAGGACAACGGACGTTCTGCGCTAATGTCCGATCTCTATCCGCCTGTCGGTTCAATTGCCGCCGAGCAGGTTTCTTAAGCCGTCACCAAGCTGTTTCTTTGCCGCGTCTTCCAGTTTCTTCTGTTGCGCTTTGTCGAGCTTCAGCTTTTTGGCGGCTCTTTGGGCTGCTTTCTTCGCGGCGGCCTCTGCCTTCTTTTTCGCTTGGGCTTCGAGCTTTTTAGCTTCGGCCTGCGCTTTTTTGCGAAGCTTCGCTTCTTCGGCCTTTGCCTGATCCAGCAGCTTTTGCTTTTCGCGTTCAATTTCTTTGCGCGCTTGTTCTTCAAGCTTTTTGCGCTCGTTCTCTAGATTGAGGGCCGCTTCCAAATCGGGGCGAATGGACAGGCTGGACCAGGGTCCTTTGATGCGCACAGGGATCTCAATTCGATCTCTGCTGCCGACTTCCTTAGCAATTGGCGTGACCAAATAGTCCATCGTTTGAGCGCCTAGGTCGATATGACCTTCGCCCTTGGCGTCGACGCGGCCAGTTGAGGCGGTCAGATCATCATTATACAATCGGCCTGCTTTGATGACGCCAGTGGCGCGCATGTCTTTGAACTCGGTTAGGCTGGCATTTGCGTTGCCTTGTTTGATCAATCCCTCCAGATCAATGCCAGCGATCGTTCCTTTCGGGATGGATAGAGCCAAATTGCCCGAGAGCGAACGCATGATCGCATCAACAGAGTTACCAGAGCCCAAGAAATCCACGTTTAAGTTAGCGTTGCCTTGTACTTTGTCGATGTCAGCGAGGGCATTCAGTAAAGAGCCAAGTGCAACAGATTTCGCACGCAGGTCGCCACCAACTGACAGCCCGTTGCGATTGTTGGCGACGACTTGTCCGCCAAAACTGCCTTGATAGGCACGCAGATTGTTGATCGAGACCACCGCACGGGATCGGTCAATGCCGATACCGATGTCCAAGGCACCCAGCTTTAGCATGCCCAGATCAAGCGACTTGGCTTTAAGTTTGATATTACCGTTCAAGAGACCAAGCGCGCTCGCATCAATGCGATCTTTTGGCCAGCCGGAGCCTGCGGAAGAAGAGGAGCTTTCGCTACTGCCTTCTGATGAAAGAGCGCTGAAATCGAGATCACCCGCTTGCAAGTTTGCGGTGACATTTGGGACAGCGCCGCCAAGCCCGACAGAAACGCCGCCGCTTAGCGTGTTTTGATCGAGCGATACTGTTAAGCCAGAAAGATCCAGCCGGTTCGATTTGAACGCAAGATTGGTTTTAGCTTTGATCGCGCGTCCGAACCCCTTTGGCAAATCAAGCGCGCTTTGACCGAGCGCTATCATCAACTTATCGGTGTTTGGGATGGCTGCTGTGATATTGCCCGAAAGGTTTGGCGCGCCGCCGCTAAGTGCAAAATCTATAGCGCCCGATGTGCTTGCGCCGGCCATATTGGCCGTCAGGTTGCGCAATTTGGCGGAGATATTGCTTCCTTCAACGCGTGCGGTGACATTGGTTTTCACACTCGGCGCGGCGCTAGAAGAAAGGCCAAAATTGCTTAGTGGTTGACCTAACAGAGCAGCAGCGCGCGCCGCATCAGGAAGGTTAATCGCTAAGTCAGCCGTGATGTTCGGAGTGCTGCTAACAAATGCGACGTCGGCTTGGCCTGCAATCGTGGTGCTTTCCATCGTTGCGTTGAGCTTTGCCAGCTTTGCGCTAACGTCAGTGCCCTTGGTTGATAGGGTGATGTCGCTGGAAAACGATGGGTCAAAGGCTTTGCTCAACCCAAATTTTTCAGGGGCTTGCCCGAGGGTTCGCATGAGTTGGCCCGCGGCTTTGACATCAGCCGCTAATCTTGCGGTCACTTGGGGCGCACCCTCGGCCAAAACGATATCGGCATCGCCTTTGATGGTGCTGTCATCCAAGCTCAACGCCAGTTGACGAAGCGCGAGGCGGGACCCGTCGAAACTCACCTGGCTATCAAGCGTGACCTTTGGATCAAAACTAGCGGCCAGACCCAAGGCGGCGGGGTCTTGCCCGAGTGCGCGCAAAAGCGCCCCTGCTTTCGGAATGGTGCCGCTGATCTTCATTGCGGATTCAGGCTTGATGGATGCGATGCCTTCGAAGGTCAGGTTGGCACCAACCGAGGCCAGCGTTCCGCTTAGTGGTGTTTGCTCGCCAGCGGCAAGGCCCATTACGTTGCCAACGGTCGCATTCAGATCAATACGTTCACCAAACGGCGTCGCGCCTAACGCGACTATGGCTGCGCCGCCCATGTCGGGCCAACGCAAATCAAGATCAACATCCTCAAAGGCCTGATCTGTGCCAGAGGCGTGATCGATGTAGCGAAGCGAAGCATCAGTAATAAGCGCGCGCTCTAGCGATAGATCAAAACTTTGTCCGTCGCTTGTTTCGGTAGGCGTTTCGTTGACAGGTTCCACTGGCGTCGCTTGGCTTGGAAAGAACTCCCAGTTTGCGCGCCCGTCTGCTGCACGTTCTAAGACGACTTGAGGGTTCTTCGCTTCCAATTTGGTGATGCGGATGGTGCCTGAAATGAGGGCCGGCACATTCACCCCGATTGCGAGGCTTTCTGACGTGAGCAGCGGGCCGTTTTGCGCCCAATCAGCCGTGCCAATACTTGCAGGGCCCGTGGTAACCCCTAAAGTTGGGTAAAGGCTGATGGAGGTATCTGAACTGATCGAAACAGTTCGACCCGTTTGCTTGCTAAGTTGATCGGCGGCGATCTGTGCAATTCGTTCTCCGGGCAGCATAAGCAAGCCAACAACAGCTAAACAAATCGCCACGAAGACGATGACGATCAATCGGATCAAGAAACGCATTTGGCTGCTCCGCCTTTTTTCGTGTGATTCTATGCGTAGCTGTGTGCCACTGCAACCTTACGTCTCGTGGTGTGAAGCAAGTGGCGAGAGGTCGCTGGTCTACTAGCACTTCTCTTAATGCGCAGATGCCCGTATAGAGCGCGCCATGACACAAAACCCTCCTTCCCTCCGCCCTGATCTTGCACCAAGTGCAAAATTACCCGATGCCGCGCGTCCTGGTCAGCCACGCATCGGTATGGTTAGCCTTGGTTGCCCCAAAGCATTGGTGGACAGTGAGCGGATTTTGACGCGGCTTCGCGCGGAAGGATATGGTATATCGCCAGACTATTCCGGGGCAGAAGCCGTGATCGTGAATACATGCGGTTTTCTTGATAGCGCCAAAGCAGAAAGCTTGGATGCCATTGGAGAAGCGTTGCAGGAAAATGGCAAGGTGATCGTGACGGGCTGTCTAGGTGCAGAGCCTGACTATATTCGCGAGCATCATCCCAACATTCTCGCGGTGACTGGGCCGCACCAGTATGAGCAGGTTTTGGATGCGGTACATGGCGCAGTGCCGCCGTCGCCAGATCCCTTTGTGGACTTACTTCCCGCATCGGGCGTGTCGCTGACGCCGCGCCATTATAGCTATTTGAAAATTTCAGAGGGCTGTAATCACAAATGCAAGTTCTGCATTATTCCCGATATGCGCGGTCGTCTTGCGTCGCGCCCTGCACACGCGGTTTTGCGCGAAGCGGAGAAATTGGTCGAGAGCGGTGTGAAAGAGCTCTTGGTGATTTCACAAGATACCTCTGCTTATGGTCTTGATCGAAAATACGATGTGAACCCATGGAAAGATGGGGAAGTCCGCTCTCACATCACCGATCTATCCCGTGAAATGGGCAAGCTGGGTGCATGGGTGCGTTTGCATTATGTTTATCCTTATCCATCGGTGCGCGAGTTGATCCCATTGATGGCCGATCCTGAAAGCGGGCTGTTGCCGTATCTCGATATTCCGTTTCAGCATGCGCATCCTGATGTTCTTAAACGTATGGCGCGCCCTGCCGCTGGATCGAAAACGCTAGATGAGATCGCCGCTTGGCGCGAGATTTGTCCTGACATCACGCTGCGCAGCACCTTTATCGTCGGTTACCCGGGCGAGACAGAAAAAGAGTTCCAAACGTTGCTCGATTGGATGGACGAAGCGCAGCTCGACCGGGTTGGGTGTTTTCAGTATGAAAACGTGGATGGCGCACGTTCAAATTCTTTGCCTAACCATGTCCCTAGCGAAGTTAAGCAAGAGCGCTGGGATCGGTTTATGGAAAAAGCTCAAGCCATCTCAGAGGCGAAGCTGGAAGCAAAGGTCGGCTCTGTTATCGACGTTATTGTCGATGAGATTGACGATGATGCTGCAACTTGCCGAACCAAGGCTGACGCGCCGGAAATAGATGGTAATCTATTTATCGACGAAGGTTTTGAGAATCTGAACGTCGGTGACATCGTACGCGTCAAGGTTGATGAAGCGGGCGAATATGATCTTTGGGGCGCGCTTGAATCTTAGGCGTTAAGGTTTCGCTAACCAAAACTGCGTAGTCATTAATCATGATTACGCGATTCATCCTGACCCTAACCTTGCCTATCTTTTTGATTGGCTGCGCAAGCGACACGAAAACCAAAGAGGTTGTGATTTGCCAAGGTACTTGCGCGAGCGAAAGTGAAGCCGAGCCCGAAGAAGAAACTCACATAACGCTTCCTGCTTCGAATAAATTCGTTGGCGGCATTAGTAGAGCGGAATTTGATGCAGCGTCTGGTGTGTTTACAGTGACTGGCGCGGGACTGAACGCCCAGATGAAACGCTTTCCTGTTGCGGATCACAAATCGTTCTTGGCCATGCGCGACGGAGTCGGCCTTCACAATGCTTATCATGCAAAGGGATCGGGGACGCAGCTCGTGATCTATTCGGGTGGCTTGGCTGGTAGTGTTGTTAACCTAGCAGGCTTTACACGAACGGGTACCAGCGAAATGCCTTTGACTGGCAGTGCCCGATATACGGGCGAATACGCGGGGTTTACGACGACGCGTCGGATCAATGGCAGCGCACGAATTGATGTGAGTTTCGATGACAACACTGTCAGCGGTCGCATCACCAATCGTGAATTTCGGCAGCGCCCCGACAACGTCCTAGATAGTGCGAATTCTCTAAGTGATCTGTCGCTTGAAGAAACCAAGCTAAACCGGGACGGGAGCTTTAAAGGCGTGACAGGTGGCGGCAAGATCATCAATGGTCAGGAAGTTTGGGACCCTGCAATCGGTCGTTTCGTCGGACTTATCGGCGGAGCAGAAGGAAATGAGGTTGTCGGAAGCGTTGCAGTTTCTCATCGCTCACCGTCTGGTGCGGATTTTGATGAGGTTGGCGGGTTCCTTGCGTCTCACTGACATTTTGACTTAGGTGGTCTGCAAAACAGGGAGCAGCCACAATGAGCTTAGAAAAGAATATCACAATTGAAGGCCATGACTTTGAGATCGTGACAGAGCAGTCCAGTGGAACTTGGAGCGTTGAAGTTGTAAATTCGGTAAAATCGGCATTTGCATTTGACCCCTCATTCGAAAGCGAAGCTGAAGCCGTTGCGCATGCGCAAGAAGCGCTAAGGTCACGCGATATTGCTGATTTCCTCGGCTAGGAAATCGCGCACTTGTGCCTGAAGATGTGGAATAGCTTTGGTGTGGGTGATGAAGACATCAAAACGCATCATCTGCCAGAGTTGCCCCTCATCGCCAAAAACGATCTGGTTGATTTCGTGTCGCGATATTTGAGCCGCGAAAAACCAATTGTCCTGTCCGGGGTGAAGAACGCTCGGATATTTGCGCGCCCAAATTAGTCGCTCTTTCGAAATATGCAGGCCAAACTCTTCGAAGGTTTCACGCACGGCGCAATCTCGGGGTGACTCGTGCCCTTCAGCGCCGCCGCCGGGTAAATCCCAAAACGCGGGGAACGGGATGTTTGGCTTATCGTCGCGAAGATAAGTGATAAGCGCGCCGTCGCAATGCAGGATGATCTTAGCACCACTGAAAGCGCGCTTGTTTTGCGTCACGACTTTAAGACCTGACCAAATTCTTCGCGAAGATCACGTTTCAAGATTTTGCCTGTGGCATTACGGGGCAAAGCATCGGTGAAAACGACTTTGTCAGGTGTTTGCCATTTCGCTATTTTACCGTCGAAGAAGGCAATCAGCTCATCGGGAGCTGGATCGCGCCCCTCTGCTTTTACAGCGATTAAGATTGGTCGCTCATCCCACTTCGGATGCGCCGCGCCGATGACCGCAGCTTCGAGCAAATCAGGGTGGGCGACGGCGATGTTCTCAAGCTCAACCGAGCTGATCCATTCGCCGCCAGATTTGATGATATCCTTGGAGCGATCACAGATCGTCATGAACCCATCTGGGTCGATCTTTGCGACGTCACCTGTGTCGAACCAGCCATCTCGCAACCCTTCTTCTTTATCGGGGCGAAAATAGCCTGAAATCACCCATGGACCGCGTACCAAAAGATCGCCCTGTGCGACGCCATCATGGGGCAGCACATCGCCATTTTCATCAACGATACGCAGGTCCATTCCGTAAGGCGGGCGACCTTGGTTTTCACGCAGTTTGTTTTGATCTTCCGTCGACCAAGATGCATGTTTCGCAAGCGGTTTGTTTGATGTCCCGAGCGGGCTCATCTCGGTCATGCCCCATGCGTGCACTAAATCCACACCGTATTCTTCGCGGAAGGTATCAATCATCGAAGGGGGGCACGCAGACCCGCCCACGACTGTCCGCTTAAGGCTTTCTAGTGTGCTGCCGGCCTCTTTCGCTGCCATGAGCAAACCTTGCCAGATTGTTGGGACGCCAAGTGCAATATTGACGTTTTCGCCATCGATAAGTTTGAGCAAGCTGGCACCGTCTAATCCCGGACCTGGCATGACCATGCGCGCGCCGACCATGGCCGCTGCATAGGGCGTGCCCCATGCGTTCACATGGAACATCGGGACGACAGGTAAAACTATATCTGTAGCGGAAAAACCGATGCAATCGGGCAAAGCGGCGGCAAAGCTGTGCAACATTGTCGAACGGTGCGAATAAAGCGCGCCTTTGGGATTTCCTGTTGTGCCAGATGTGTAGCAAAGGCTGGACGCAGTGTTTTCATCAAACACAGGCCATTCGTAGCTGTCATCTCCAGTTTCGATCAGTTCGTCATAGAATTGAAGGTCTGGAATCTGGGTAAGCGCCGATTCATCGCGCGCGCCCATCAGTACGATTGCTTTCAATGTTGGCATTTTGTCTTTTAACGCTGCTGCGAGGGGCAAAAACGTTGAGTCGATGAACAGAACTTCATCCTCGGCATGGTTGACGATGTAAACAAGTTGTTCAGGGAATAGACGAGGGTTGATTGTGTGACAGACAAATTGACCGCCAGAGACACCAAAGTAGATCTCAAGGTGCCGACGATTGTTCCAAGCAATGGTCGCGCAGCGCGCAGAGGGCTCTAGCCCCATTTTAGTCAAAGCGCTCGCCAGTTTCTTCGAATTGCGTTGCACCTCACCCCAGTTTGAGCGCGTGATGCTCCCATCCGTTTCGACCGAAGTGATTTCTGTGTCGCCGTGATATTTGCCCGCATGATCCACGAGCGATGAAATAAGCAGGCGGTCCTGCATCATTTGACCAAGCATTGACGTTTCCTCCCAAAAACTACGCTCTAGGAGGGAACGACGCAGGCGTTTTGTCAATCAGTTTACCGCGTTACCTTGCGGGACAAATCTGCCTTAACGCTTAGTCGCTTTGTTTGCCTAAAAGATAGCCTAGCGTTTCACGGTTCTCGCATCGAATTGGGATGGGCTTTAGATCAGTATTTGGTTGGTTCAAAAACTTCTGACAGCCCTCTGCCCATGCGCACCCGCGGCATTCTTCAACGAAAGAAGACCAGCCATTGGGTGTGAGATCGCCTGCATCAAACGATCTTGCAAGATCAACGCCCGTGCGTTTGGCCATCCTCTGAGCGAGCCAGAAATGTTTGATCCGAGAGCCCAATTTCTGTGGGGCATTGGTTTGGGGTAGCGGTTCCATAGCGATCCTTCCCTGTATCTGGACAGGGTAAAGTTAGATCGTAAGGCCGTAGTTCGCTTTGATGCAGATCAGACTGTTAGGGACGCGCGGAATCTGGCAGATCTGGAGCCTCTGTTAGATAAGCGTGCACGCTATCCTGAACGCGCCTGAAACGATCTCCGCCTAGATGAGTGCCGCCATACCAACGCGTGACAACAATAAGGTGGTCCGTTAGTTCGGCGCGCTCTAGCATGCGCAAAATGACGACGCCTGCACCGCTCTCACCGTCATCGTTCTTTATGGGTCCGCCTTCAGAACAAAGCAAAGCCCATGTGTTGTGGGTTGCTTTGGCAAAGCGTTTGTTCCGTTTCAAAGTCTTGATCAGCGCGAGGGCGTCTGCTTTGCTATGGGCGGGCCCACCGCTCACCGCATATTTAGAGCCGCGATCGGTAACAACATGCGCAATTTGGAACACTAGTTTAGAGACGCCGCTGTTTGGCGAACGGTTTCGATACGCGCAGCGTTAGGCGGATGCGTGCCTAGGAACGCATCCCCTGGATCGGCGATACGGGTAAAGAACGCCGCCCCGCGTACTGGGTCATAGCCAGCTTTGTGCGTAATCACGGTGCCGAGACGATCTGCTTCAAGTTCGAATTCTTTTGAATACGTGCGCGAGCCAAGCGATGCGCCAACTTCTTGAGCCGTTTGAACGGCGCTATCGCCAACCCCCGTTATCGCGGCGATACCACCAAAAATAACTGCGCCCGCAGTCGCGTTACGTTTTTGCTTTGCGATGTGTGCCTCAATGTGGTGCGCTGCCTCATGGCCCATAACAAAAGCCAGTTCATCGGCGTTTTTCACTGTAGCAATCAAAGGAATGTTAAAGGCAAGAACTGGTCGACCTGACTTATCAAGCGTTTGAAATGCGTTCGGGGCTTGGTTTGGGCGGTCATCGACAACAATATTGAAGTCACAGTTCACACCGCTTGTCCGTTCACGACATTCCTGTTCTGCAATAGGTTCGACCGTTTTGACGACCTTAACGAATTGGCGTGCAGCGCGCTCTGCATCAAGCGAGTCACCCACGTTGGGCAGGGGCGTTTCAGATTTAGCAGGACTTGACTGAGTTGGTTCGTTTGAAACGAAACCACATGCACTTAGAGTAAGTGCCAAAACCGGAATGAGTATTCGAAAACGCATGAAACAGTCTGCCCGTCAAAGGATATTTGCGGTCAAGATAGGGGGCAGTTGCGCGCAATACCAGTCACGAAATTGCAAGGTTCATCGTTGCCCGTTCGGGAGTCGCGGCTTAAGCTAACGCAATGTTTAGTATAGAACACGAATTTGACTCGACGGTTATCACGCTTGTCGATGATGGCGCGCAGCCGTTTCAAGAAGATGTGGTGATCAACGCTTTTGCAGAGTGCATCACGCTTGAACAGTTTAACCCAGCGCTTGAACGCGCCGAAAAAATTACGCTGAGTATTGAGCAACTCCGAGATTTGGCAGCAGCACTCGATTTGCCAGAAGGGGTCTATCAAATCCGTCCCGAGCAAAAACCGAAAAACACCCCATAAGGAGCGCTTTATGAACACAGGATTTTTCTGGGACGAGAGCTGTTTTTGGCATGGTGGTGGCAATTACGCGAGCATGATGCCCGTCGCGGGCTTGGTGCAACCTATGGTGAATGGTGGATTGCCGGAGAGCCCAGAAAGTAAGCGTCGGTTAAAGAACCTATTGGATATGACTGGATTGTCGAAAGAACTGGCGATGCAAGGCGCGCCGCGCGCTAGTCGCGAAGATCTATTGCGTGTGCACCCTGCGGCTTTCATTGATCAGTTCAAAGCCATGTCTGACGCAGGCGGTGGTGAGATTGGGCTGCGTTGCCCGTTCGGACCGGGCGGATTTGAGATCGCTGCGCAATCCGCTGGGCTCGCGATGGGGGCTTTGGAGGCAGTCCTTAATGGTGAGTTGAAGAACGCTTATTCGCTTTCGCGCCCTCCCGGGCATCATTGTACAAGGGACGAACCGATGGGGTTCTGTCTGTTGGCAAATATATCCATCGCGATTGAAGCCGCTTTGGCAAAGGGATTAGCCAAACGGGTCGCGGTACTTGATTGGGATGTGCATCACGGGAATGGCACTGAAGCGATCTTCTATGACCGTGCGGATGTGCTGACGATTTCGATGCATCAAGAAAACAACTTTCCAGTTGATAAAGGCGCTTTTGAAGATCGTGGGGAAGGTGCAGGTGAAGGGTTTAACGTGAATGTCTCGCTACCCGGAGGCGCTGGGCATGCGAGTTATCTAGAAGCGATGGATCAAATTGCGCTGCCGCAGATAAGGGCCTTCAAGCCTGACGTGATTATCGTGGCATGTGGCTACGACGCGGCTTTGATTGATCCGCTGGCACGGATGATGGCAACGGTTGATACATTCCGCCAAATGACGCGTCAGGTAATGGCCTTAGCAGACGAGATTTGTGACGGGCGTGTGGTGATGGTTCACGAGGGCGGGTATTCAGAGGTTTATGTACCATTCTGCGGTCATGCGGTTCTGCAAGAGATGAGTGGCAGCGATATTGATGCGCCTGATCCCATGGCCGCGCTCTATGAAAAGCGACAACCGGGCGAAGCCCATCAGCGCTTTGTCAGTGGTGAGATTGCGAAGATGCGTGACGCTTTGGATCTTTAGCGCTGTTTAAGGTTGAAACCTCTTGAGCGAATGATGATGTAGCCTTCACATAAAAAGGAAACGTTTGTGCCTGATCCAAATCCCGCCGCATTGGACTTTTTGCTTAACCGACGCTCGCGGCCTGCAAAAACCCTGACCGGACCTGTCCCAACTCAGGAAGAACTTGATATCATACTTACGGCGGCCTCTCGATCACCGGATCATGGCAAGCTAGAGCCTTGGCGCTTTATCGTTCTGAACGCTGCGGCCATGGATCGTTTGGCCGACCTTGCGCGCACTCGTGGTGTTGCGCTTGGGCATGATGCGGAGAAAGTTGAAAAAGGTGCGTCGCAATTTGTGATGGGCGAATTGGCCGTAGTTGTAGTCGAAGTGCCAAGGCCATCGGAAAAAGTACCTGCGATCGAGCAAACCTATGCGGTTGGGGGCGTCTGCCTAGCTTTGTTGAACGCTGCATTGGCAAGCGGATGGGGCGCTAATTGGTTGTCAGGCTGGCCTTCGCATGATCGAGCGTTCGTCGAAGGTGGTTTGGGCTTGGCGGGCACTGAACGTGTCGCAGGCATCATTCATATAGGCACTGAGAAAGCTACACCGCCCGAGCGCCCGCGCCCCGATTTGAAAGCAATTACAACGTGGGTAGACGCATGATCCTTGCGGCATTTTTCAAGTCAGTTGCCCAAATGGGCGATCGTCGTTTTCGCCGCGTTCTGTTCCTTGGCGTGGCTCTAACGATTGCATTGCTCGTCGGGTTTTATGCGTTGTTCTTGACGATCATGAACGATGCAGTGGACGGCAGTCTGAGCTTGCCCATTATCGGAGAGGTGACTTGGCTAGGAGATCTTCTAGGCTGGGGTTCGCTGTTCTTGATGCTTTTCCTGTCGGTCTTTTTGATGGTGCCAGTAGCCTCTGCTATCACTTCGCTTTTCTTGGATGAAATTGCTTCTGCCGTCGAAGACAAACACTATCCTAGTTTGCCACCCGTAAAACCGACACCGATTTACGAAGTGATCAAGGACACGCTAAATTTTTTGGGGATTCTGATTGGGGCAAACTTATTGGCGTTCGTGCTCTATATGATGCTGCCGATAGCTGCGATTTTTATCTTCTGGGCACTGAATGGGTTTTTGCTCGGGCGCGAATATTTCCAGATTGCCGCGATGCGTCGTCTTGGGCGTGAAGGTGCCAAACAAGCGCGCAAAGAGAACTTTGGTATGATTTGGTTGGCTGGATGTCTAATGGCACTGCCTTTGACAGTGCCATTGGTAAACTTGTTTATACCGATCTTAGGCGCAGCGACCTTTACCCATTTGTTCCACTCGACACAGCGGGCTCGCTCATACGGTTGAACCAATCGAGATCGCGGACAGAGACTATGCCAGAAATGATGGTGCCAGCGATAATGCACCAAAGCACGATGCTCACAATCGTTGTGATCAGTGCCTTTTTCCTGAGATTGTGATGCTCGGGTGAGCTGGCATGTGTTCCTGGAACGACCTCGCCAACGTCCCCTTGAGTTTGCAAGCGGATCGGGATCGCGATCAAAAACGTCATGAACCAGATCACAGCAAATAGAACGAGGGCTGAGGTAATGCCCATTACACTTGCTCCAGCTCGGTCAAGGTGCCGTTCATGTCTTTCGGGTGCAGGAAGATAACAGGCTTGCCATGCGCGCCGATTTTCGGCTCGCCGTTACCAAGAACCCGAAGGCCAGACTTTACCAAATGATCACGCGCCGCGATGATGTCATCGACTTCATAGCAAACATGGTGAATGCCGCCTGATGGGTTCTTTTCAAGGAAGCCGTTGATGGGGCTATCATCGCCGAGCGGATAAAGCAGCTCGATTTTAGTGTTCGGTAGCTCGATGAAGATAACCGTCACACCGTGATCTGGTTCATCTTGGGGCGCGCCGACGTTCGCGCCAAGCGCATCGCGGTATTGTGCGGCAGCGGCGTCAAGATCAGGCACGGCGATAGCTACGTGGTTAAGGCGTCCAATCATTGGGAAACTCCAGTCCATTGAATTTGGCATCTATATGAAGGTGCGCGCGCGTCTCGGCAAGCGGCGCAAAGACGCGGGGCTTAACTGCTTGTTAGGATCGTTGTCCTAGCGTCCTTGTCAGCTGCTAAAGATATGAGGACACCATGAATGAGCTTGAATATGCGTCTTTGACGCCGGCGCCGACGTCGACACGTCCCTTGTTGGGGCTAACAATCCTTGTTGTCGAGGACAGTCGCTTTGCCTGCGATGCAATGCGGTTATTGTGTTTGCGCAGCGGTGCCCGCATCCGCCGCGCCGATTGCCTGAAATCTGCGCGTCGTCATTTGCAGGTTTATCGCCCAAGCGTCGTTATCATTGATCTTGGACTTCCAGATGGGTCTGGCGCAGATCTGATTCACGAACTTTCACAAGTAGAGCCACGAATTTCTGCCATTTTGGCAACGAGCGGGGATGACATGAATGAAGCGATTGCTTTGTCAGCTGGGGCAGACGGTTTTTTGGCCAAACCTCTTGCTTCTTTGTCAGCGTTTCAATCTGCGGTGTTGAGCGCAGTGCCAGAAGAAATGCGTCCAGCAGGATTACGCGAAATAACCGATGAAAGGATAGAGCCGGATTTGATGGCCTACCGCGATGACATGGCCCACGCGGCTGAAATGTTGACGGTAGACGCAGACAACAAAACGCTCGACTATGTTGCACAGTTTGTTCAGGGCGTTGCAAAAAGCGCTGATGATGATCAACTCACAAGAGCAGCACGAACTTTGGCCCGCGCTCGGGCGGAAGGGCGTACGATACATTCCCACCAAGCGCGATTGGCTGGATTGGTGCGCGAAAGGATAACCGAACAGATGGCGATCTAGAGAGAAGGATCGCTTGCTGCTCTTACGAGGCCAGTCAAATCGCCTAAACGCTCACGCTGCTGGCCGTTTGCATCAAAGTTCGCCGGATCGAGCCAAACGCGATACGCTTCTTTGAGCGCGGGCCATTCTGCGTCAATCATGGCAAACCAAGCGGTGTCGCGATTACGACCTTTCACAACAAGCGCCTGACGAAAGATACCTTCGTAGCTAAAGCCAAGCCGCTGCGCCGCGCGCCGCGAAGGTGCGTTTAGCGCGTTGCACTTCCATTCAAAACGTCGATAGCCCGCTTCGAAGGCCCATTTCATCACAAGGTAGATTGCTTCGGTCGAGGTCCGGCTGCGCTGCATACCGTTTGAGAAGTTGATATTACCCACTTCAATGGAGCCAGCGGCTGGCGCAATGCGAAGGTAGCTGAGCACGCCAAGATAGGCCTGCTTTTGCAAATCAAAAACGGCAAAAAACAAACTGCCTGCATCGCTTGTCACTTCTTTGACCCAACGATGATATTGCGCAGCGGAATGAAACGGTCCGGCTGGTAGATAGTCGTACGCGGCGTCCTGTCCTTCAAATGCGTTGAATAAAAGAGCAGCGTGTTTTTCAGCTTCTAGCGGTTCAAGCCGACAATAAAGACCTTCAAGCGTCATTGGACTAGGAGCGGCAGGGGGACTCCAGTTCGGAACAATAGGGCCAATGGGTCTGTCGGTCATAATTTTATCCTTCGATTTCAAGAGTGCTATGTAAATGAGCGAAGGGAAAGAGAATTGTTGCAATGCTGGCACGGCATTGTGAGTGCGAAGGCATTGGTCTGTGATCTCTTGCTGGTTATGTTGCCCGCTAACAAAGGAGTGCCAGAATGGCTTATCGCTGGAAAAACGTACTGAAAGACGCCGATGTCACAGATCATTCGCAGTTTCTGAATCGCCGTCAGATTATGGCTGGTGTTGCAGGTTTGGGACTTGCAGGTGCTATTGGTGGCCCGCGTGCAGCGTTGGCCGAGGAAGAGCTTAAGCCAAACAGTTACGAAGACATTACAAGCTATAACAATTTCTATGAGTTCGGCACTGGCAAAGACGATCCAGCGAAGAATGCCGGCAAACTGACAACAACGCCTTGGACTGTCACGATTGACGGTTTGGTCGATAAGCCTGGCGAGTATGACTTTGCCGATATCATGGCCAAGATGACGATTGAAGAACGCCTCTATCGATTCCGCTGCGTCGAAGCATGGTCGATGGTTGTGCCTTGGAACGGGTTTGAGTTGAAAGACCTGCTTGATCTTGCCGGGGTTCAATCGTCTGCCAAGTATGTCGCGTTTGAAACGTTGTATCGTCCTGACGAAATGATTGGTCAGAAGTTCCCTGTTTTGGCGTGGCCTTATGTTGAGGGTTTGCGTCTCGACGAGGCGATGAATCCTTTGACGATCATGGCGACAGGGATTTATGGCAAAGACATTCTACCTCAGAATGGTGCGCCTTTGCGGCTTGTCGTGCCGTGGAAGTACGGGTTCAAGTCGATCAAGTCGGTGGTGAAGATCACGCTGACCGATAAAGAGCCGCCCACAAGTTGGAACGTCGCGAATGCGGGCGAGTACGGTTTTTATTCTAACGTGAACCCAGAGGTCGATCATCGCCGTTGGTCACAAGCTACAGAGCGTCAGATTGGCGGCGGCTTGTTCGCGAAACGTATCCCAACCTTGATGATGAATGGATATGAAGAAGAGGTTGCAGGTCTTTATGAAGGTATGGATCTTCGCAAGAATTTCTAACCTTGCTTGAGATGCACTCATTTGCAAACGTCACCTGATGAAAGCAACGATTTACCGCCACGACTTCTACGGTGATGCGTTCATTCGCGACCCGATCCCGCACTATGCCGAAATGCGACAAGCGGGGCCGGTGCTTTGGCTTGAGCAGAACAAAGCTTATGCCGTTGCGCGCGATGCTGAAGTAAAGGACGTGCTGCGTCGGGCCGATGTTTTTGTGTCAGGCAAGGGATTGTCGTTGAACGATGATGTGAATGCCCTGTTGATCGGAAATTCGCTGAACTCGGACGGGGATGAACATCACAGAAAGCGCTCGGTGACAGCGCGTCCTATCATGCCAAAAAACATCGGGCTTTTGCGCGAACATATAGAACAGGTTTCAAATGATTTGGCGCAGAAACTTGCTGCTCAGAAACGCTTTGACGGTGTGAGTGAATTTGCTCAGGTGTTGCCGCTGAATGTCGTGGTCGATCTGGTTGGGCTAAGCGATGCAGGTCAAAGCAATATGCTCAAATGGGCCTCGGCGGCATTCAACTTGTTTGAAGGATTTAATAGGCGCAGTACCTCGTCCTTTGCCGATCTTGTTGACTTGCAAAAGTTCTTAGCGGTTCATGGAAATCGTGAGGCCCTGAAAGAGGGTGGGTTGGCACAGCGGATATTCGACGTCGCCCCTGAAAAGGGATTTACCGAACAAGACGCGGCCCAGCTAATGCGCGACTATATTAATCCCTCGCTCGATACGACGATTTCGGTGGCTGGCTTTGCTGCCTACTATTTCGCGAAGTTCCCAGATCAATGGGACGTTTTGCGAGATGACCCTTCCTTGGTCGCGAATGCTGTGGAAGAGCTTGTGCGCATGGCCACGCCGATCCGCGCGTTTTCTCGGTATGTCGCGCAGGACACATCAATTAGCGGTGTTGAATTGTCTGAGGGTGATCGCGTTCTCGCTATATATGCATCGGCCAATCGGGATGAAACCGTTTGGGACGATCCAAACAGCTTCGATGTACAACGCGCCGTGCGCAAGCACATCGGGTTCGGTCATGGGGTTCACACTTGTATGGGGCTGCATCTTGCTCGGTTGGAGTTGGTCAGTTTGATCAGCGCAATGCTCCCGCGGGTAAGGCGTTGGCATCTGGATGGTGAACCTCGTGTTGCGATGAACAATACAATCCGCGCTTTTGCGCATCTTCCCATAAGGATCGACATCGAATGATCGTAGATAGGACAAACAAGTTCGCGCGCCGAATTCCTGCTTGGCTCGTATATATAATGGGCGGTCTTCCTGCGGGTTGGTTTCTATATCTTGGTGTAACAGGTGGGCTGGGGGCTGAGCCGATCAAAGCGTTGGAGCATGAGTTGGGCGAGTTTGCCCTGAAACTTCTGATTGCGGGTCTATGCATTACTCCATTGCGTAAGCATCTGGGTGTGAACCTAATCAAATTCCGGCGGGCGATCGGAATCATGACCTTTGTATATGTGTGTTTGCATTTGTTGGTTTGGCTGGTGCTGGACGTGCAGATCGTAAGCCAGATTTGGGCAGACATCCTTAAGCGGCCCTACATCACGGTTGGGATGGCAGGGTTCGCTCTCATGATTCCATTGGCGATGACTTCAAATAACATGAGCGTTCGCGCGCTAGGTCCCAAATGGCGCAAGCTACATAAGCTAACTTACCCAGTAGCGTTTTTGGGTGCGTTGCATTTCGTCATGGTGGCAAAGGGGATCCAGTTAGAGCCTCTTATATATATGGCGGTGGTTCTAGGATTGCTGGCGCTGCGGATTCCCAGGCGATCAGCGCGAGTCGCGGGGTGATTCAGGGGTGAGTCTGTGGATAACAGGGCTTTTATCCACATAATGCGATCCGCCTGACAGCCTAGGGAGATGTTTGCGCTCACGATCTCATAACCCCTCCCGTTAACCCCATGATTTTGTTGATTTTTTGAGA
>NZ_JBOEHB010000035.1:0-6880 GCF_050633725.1 Planktotalea sp. | reverse complement strand
CAGACTGTGGAACGTTGAAGCCGAGTGTCACGGTGTCGCCCTGTGGCGCATTCGTGTAACCAGCGTGGTTTGCAGCGGACAGGTATGTTGGCAGTGCCAAGCCTGCGCCCGCAACCGCGGATGTCTTCAACAGACCGCGACGTGTAAAGTTGCTTGTGGACATGAAAATCCTCCCAGATTTCGTATGTAAGTGAGGGCAGGTTCCTCCTCCTGCGTCTCACGGGTTTGCACAAAGTGCTCGGTCTTTATGCGGTCGCGATAGAAAATTTCGCAACAAATCCTTTTGGCGAAACAATTATTTTGTCAACGAATGCACAATACTTTAGTATACATTGTAAAGTTATTATTCTGCGTCGCAGAAAGGCGTTGAAACTGTAAAGGAAAATTCATGGGTCGCGATACTCTGACGGGTTCTCGCATTCGCGAGCGCAGGATCATGCTCGGTGTGAAGCAGGCGGAACTTGCCCGCAAAACCGGAATATCTGCCTCATATTTGAACCTAATCGAACATAACAGGCGGAGAATCGGCGGAAAGCTCCTGCTTGATCTGGCCGCAGTTCTTGATGTTGAGCCAACTTTGTTGACAGAAGGCGCAGAGGCTACGCTCATGGCATCTTTGCGCGAAGTCGCCGCAAGCCAACCCTCTCACTCCGCTGAATTGGATCGCTTGGAAGAGTTCGCTGGCAGGTTCCCTGGATGGGCGCGTATGATCGAAAGCATCTCCCAGCAGCAAAGCTCGCTGGAGCAAACGGTTGTCTCGTTGACCGACCGCATGACTCACGATCCGCAACTTGCCGAAGCGCTGCATGATATATTGGGGGCGGTGACATCGATCCGCTCGACGTCGTCTATTTTGGTCAAAACCGAAGAGCTTGAGCCAGAATGGCGCAACCGTTTTCATCGCAACATCAACGAAGACGCGCAGCGCCTAACGGAAGGATCGCAGTCCTTAGCGACTTATTTGAATGGCGAAATGAGCGAGACCAATCAAGTAACGACGCCGCAAGATGAGATAGAGGCGTTTTTCCGTCAGAACAAATTCCAATTCCCGGCGCTCGAAGAAAGCTCAGATCAAGAGAGTGCTGGCGGCGCAATCACCGCTTTGTTGGCCGATGCTGAGTCGGTTGTGATCTCGGCATCTGCCAAAACCCAAGTTGAAGCGCTTCTTTTGCGGTATTGGCAGGATGCTCAGGCTTTGCCTGCTGAAAACCTGATGATTGATGTCGCGGCTCACGGGTTAGAACCTGCAAAAATTGCGGCTCGTATTGGTCTTGATATTGGCTGCGTCATGCGTCGTCTGTCATCATTGACGGGCGAGCAGCTTTCCCCGCTGATCAGTAGCGATATATATGACATTGGCGAAGAGGGGCTTGGGCTTGCTGTTTGTGACAGCTCAGGCACGTTAACCTTACGCAAACCTTTACGTGGGTTTCCTTTACCGCGATTTGGGGCGGCTTGTCCGCTTTGGAACCTTTATCAAGCGTTGTCGCGCCCTTTAACCGCGTTGCGAGAGACCGTAATTCAAAGCGGGCGCGATGCGGCGCATTTTGAAACCCAAGCCTTTGCCCAGCCTATCACATCGCCGCAATTTGGCGCGGTCGCATTGTTTGAATCAAATATGCTTATCGTTCCACTATCGCGCCATGTTGTGAGCCGAGGCTCGTATGCGCAAAATGGGGATGTGCGTCAGATCGGGGTGAGTTGTCGCATCTGTCCAATCGAGGTCTGTGCAGGGCGGCGTGAGCCGTCAATTCTTGCGGGCGGCTTGTAATGCCGTGCCGCGACAACGCGTGTCTTGGTATTTAATTGCAAAAGCCTGATGCATGCCTAAAATGACTGAACGTTAACGCTTGGCACAAAGCGGAACGTCTGCGCCAGCATGTTTGGGGCTGGGACGGGGGGAGACAAGATGAACAAACATGTTCTTTTGATAGAGGACGAGCCGAACATCATCGAAGCAGTGAGTTTTCTGCTCTCGCGCGATGGGTGGAGCGTATCGACACATTCAAATGGTCACGATGCGGCGGATGTCATTCGCGCCAAGCGACCAGATCTGTTGATTTTGGATGTCATGCTGCCGGGACGCAGCGGGTTTGATATTCTAGCCGACATAAGGAACGAGCCAGATTTTGCGGAAACGCCGGTTCTGATGCTGACCGCGCGCGGTCAGGCAAAAGATCGCGAAATGGCTGAACGCCTCGGGGCAACGCGGTTTATGACAAAACCGTTTTCAAACTCTGAAATAATCGAGACTTTGAATGAAATGAGCGCATCTTGAAGGAAGAGGAACCGTCGCAATCTGAGCCGTCGACGGACCGGCCTCGTCAAAGGCGGCTGTTTTTAGAGCGCCGAAGCTATACGCAGCGCCGGATCGTTGATGGCGTGCGAATTTTACCTGTGATCGCTTTGGTGTTGTTTATGATTCCGCTTATCTGGCCGAAAGGCTCTGATGCGGGCAGCATAGACAGCTCGACCAGCACATTTTATGTTTTTGTCGCCTGGTGCGCCTTGATTATCGCTGGAGCGGTTATCGCAACGCGAATTGGACCGATCAATGAAGCCTCAAACAATGACGCCGCTTCAGGGGACAGTCGAGCAAATCCAAGTTTCAATTCTGAACGCGGCAAAGGGTAATGGGTAACCTAAATATCTTGGTTTTTGTGTCGCTCGGCTATGTCCTTGCGTTATTTATCGTCGCGTTTTTAGCAGAACGTGCGGCGCGGGCAGGGCGGATCAAATGGCTACGTGCTCCGCTGATCTATACTCTGTCTTTATCAATCTATTGTACGGCTTGGACGTTTTACGGCGCAGTCGGCTTTGCGTCACGGTCGGGCTTAGAGTTCGTCACGATCTATCTTGGCCCGTCTTTGATTATGCTGGGATGGTGGTGGATCGTGCGCAAACTTGTGCGCATCGGACGCAACCAACGCATTACCTCTATTGCCGACCTCGTTTCTTCGCGCTTTGGCAAGTCGAACCTGCTTGCTGTTGGACTGACCATTCTCGCGGTCGTTGGAACTACGCCATATATTGCGCTGCAACTACAATCGGTTGTTCAATCCTTCGCGGTTTTTGCAGAAGCCTCTCAAGAAGGGTTTGATGAAGCCAGCCAAACAACCACGGCCCTTTGGATCGCCGTTGGCCTTGCGCTTTTTACGATCCTGTTCGGAACGCGTAAGCTGGATTTGAATGAGCGTCACGACGGTGTCGTCATGGCAATCGCTGTGGAGGCAGTGGTCAAGCTCGTCGCCTTGTTGGCCGTTGGTGTTTTCGTGGTGTGGGGCATTTCTGGCGGCATCGCGCCGATGATGGCCAAAATAAATGCGTCCGACATCGGAACTTGGGACGTCAGCGGAAGCCGTTGGGCTGGCCTTACGTTTCTATCTGCCGCGGCCTTTTTGTGCCTGCCACGTATGTTCCACGTTATGGTTGTCGAGAACGATGACGAAAGCCATCTGAGGTTGGCCTCTTGGGCGTTCCCCGCTTATTTGATGCTGATGAGCCTGTTTGTCATCCCTATTGCGGTGACGGGCCTCGACTTGCTGCCTCAAGGCGCAAACCCAGATATGTTCGTTTTGACCGTGCCACTTAGCCAAGGGCAAAACGGACTGGCGATGCTGTCATTCCTTGGTGGCCTGTCTTCCGCGACCTCTATGGTGATTGTTGCCTCTATTGCGCTCTCGACGATGGTTTCAAACCATATTGTTATGCCTGTGTGGCTCCACCTGACCAATCGCGGCGTCAGCGTTTCCGGCGATGTGCGATATGTTGTTTTGCTATCTCGCCGTTTGGCGATTGGCGCTGTTGTTGGACTGGCCTATTTCTACTTTAATCTCTCTGGTGGCGGCTCCGCTTTGGCTGCGATTGGCTTGGTTTCGTTTGTCGGGATGGCGCAGGTTTTGCCGGTTATGATTGGCGGAATTTTCTGGCGCGGTGCCACGCGCACAGGCGCACTTGCGGGATTGACGATCGGCTTTTTCATCTGGGGCTATTCGCTGTTTCTGCCGAGCTTTGGAAGCGGCGTTGTCTATTCCGAAAGCCTACTGGAGAATGGCCCATTCGGTCTGAGCTGGCTCGCACCACAAGCGTTCTTTGGTATCAAGGGTATGGATCCAATTTTACATTGTCTGATGTGGAGCATGCTGTTCAACACGAGCGTTTTTTGCGTCTTATCATTGTTCAGCTTTCCAGAACCACTTGAACGCTTGCAAGGCGCGCAGTTTGTAAACGTGTTCGAGCGCGCAACATCGACGCGCAACTGGTCGAGCGGCGTTGCGCAGTCCGAAGATTTGATGATTATGGCGCAGCGTATTCTTGGTGCACGAGAGGCGCAGACCCTCTTTAGGCGCGAAGCTGAAAACCAAGGGGCGAGCGGCCTCGTTCCGGAACCAACACCCCAGTTTTTAGACGTTTTAGAACGTGAATTGTCAGGCTCTGTCGGGGCGGCGACGGCGCATGCGATGGTTGGGCAAATCGTTGGCAGCGCGGCTGTTTCGGTCGATGACCTTCTCGCCGTGGCGGACGAAAGTGCGCAGATGATGGAGTATTCGAGCAAACTTGAAACCCAATCCGCAGAGCTGCAACGCACGGCAAAACAACTGCGCAGGGCGAACGAAAAACTCACGCAGCTTTCCGTTCAAAAGGACGGTTTCCTTAGCCAGATTAGCCATGAGTTGCGCACCCCTATGACGTCAATCCGCGCGTTTTCGGAAATTTTGCGTGACAGCGAAGATCTAAAACACGAAGACAAAGCGCGATATGCGGGAATTATTCATTCTGAAACTGTGCGTCTGACGCGCCTTTTAGACGATTTGCTTGATCTTGCAGTTTTAGAAGATGGCCGGGTGTCCCTGAACCTGTCTCAAAAGAGTTTGCGTGATGTGCTTGATGCGGCGATCTCTTCAGCTGGCTTGACCTCTGGAGAAGGCATGGAGATTTTGCGCAAACGCGCGAGCGAGGAAATAAGGGTCAGCACTGACATTGATCGTCTCGTGCAGGTTTTCATCAATGTCATCTCGAACGCTCGTAAATACTGCGACGCCCCCTCGCCAGAATTGAAGATTCGAGTGTTTCAAGCAAATGGCCAAGTCGTCGTTGATTTCATCGACAACGGCAGTGTGATCGAAACAGAAATGCGAGATGTTATTTTCGAAAAATTCTCGCGTGTTGGCGAGACCAAAGCAGGTGGCGCAGGCTTAGGATTGGCAATTTGCCGCGAGATTATGACCCGTCTAGAGGGCGAAATTGATTATTTGCCAGGGCAGGGTGGCAGCGCGTTCCGCGTTCAGTTTCCAGCGAATTTGCCGCCGGAAGGCAAAAATGCGTAAGTCTTTAGTAAGACATCGCCGTTATAGCTGAGCAAAGCGAGAGGATCGTAGGGGGCAGAATGCCTCTGCGGCGGTGTTTTGGAGGCTGGGCAATCAAACCCAATTCAGACGTACTTCGGCGCAAAATGCGCTCTGACCCTACAAGGGCCGAGGAACAGGCAGTCTCGCCTGCGAAAGCGGCACGTCTAAGCTTTGCGCGCGCGGCAGAGCAAACTTGCAAGCTCGCGTTGCGCGTAGGGAGTATTCGACAAAGCAGGCTTGATCTCGCGGATGTGGTTGAAAAACTTGAAGAAGACTGGGCGCTCTATCCGCTTTTGCATGACGATGGCTCTGTTGGTGTCATCGGCTTGGACCCGTCTTGCAGTATCGCATTTGTTGAGCAGCAAACTTTGGGCCTTGTCGCAAGTTCTGGGGCCGAGTTCAGAAAGCTGACGCGCACAGACAAGGCGCTTGCGGTGCCGTTCTTAGATCAGTTCTTTCGCCTTTTCGATGACGCTTTAGACGCTGCGCCAACCGCCTATTGGACGCGCGGCTATCGGACCGAAGATGCGACCGAGAACCGCCATTTGATGGTTTTGCTGCTTGATGCGAGCGAATATCGCGGCTTTGAGGTAAGTTGCGACGTTGTTGGCGTGGAACGCTCTGTCAACATTCGACTTTTTTTGCCGATGAAAGATCAGCGGGCGTCAGTACCTGAAAAGCCTAAAAAGAAGGCGGATGAAGGACCTCAGAAACCTGTTCCCAAATTACGCTCTGCCGCCCTTGCAGCGAACGTCGAGATGGATGCTGTTATGTGTAAAGTCACTATGCCCTTGTCAGAGCTTGGACGCTTAAAGCCGGGCCAGACAATAGCATTGCCACAAAACGCATCACGGCAAGCGCGCCTGCAGGACAAATCTGGGCAAACTTCGCTTCCGGTACAGCTAGGTCAACTTCACGGAATGCGCGCAGTGCGATTGGCACAAGGCAACGGCGATGCGCCTGCATCTGGAACGGATGCCCAAAATCATGTTCCAGCCAACCTTAGCGCAACTGAGGACTACGCGAGNNGAGGAAAAAGGCCCCCCAATCAGTGCGGCTAGCCCCAGTCTAGAAACACATCCCGACGAGAGCGTGGATGAGCTTGAAAACCTAATAGCAGCTGGCAAAGCCTAGATCAGAAAAGGTATTTTATCCGAGCGCGCCGCGCAGACCGGAAAGATCGTAACCCGCTTTTGCGGTCTGCATCAAAATATCATCGGCGCTTTGCTTGCCCGCTTGCGAGAGCGCCCAAATAACCGAAGAACGCGTGCCAGAGGCGCAATACGCGAGAACCGGGCCATCAGCGGTATCGACGATGCCAAACTGCTTTTCGATATTTTCTGGCGTCATTGTCTGATGCGTCAGTGGCAGCACATGAAACGAAATCCCTGCATCTTTGGCCGCAGCGGCGATCTGATCGGCTTGAAGCGCAGGCGGGTTTTCCGCATCGGGGCGATTACAGATGATGGTTTTGAAACCAGCGGCAGCAATGTCCTTCAACTCGGAAGGGTCAATCTGCGGCGAGACGGCGT
>NZ_JBOEHB010000034.1:795-1058 GCF_050633725.1 Planktotalea sp. | reverse complement strand
AGTTACGGCCGCCGCTTACCTGGGCTTCAATTCGGAGCTTGCACCCCTCCTTCTCCCCTTCAGCCCCCCGGCAGGCGTCAGACCCTATACGTCGTCTTGCGACTTCGCAGAGCCCTGTGTTTTTGATAAACAGTCGCCACCCCCTATTCTGTGCCCCCCCATCAAAGTTGCCTTCAATGGGGGCATCCTTCTCCCGAAGTTACGGATGCAATTTGCCGAGTTCCTTCAGCATAGTTCTCTCAAGCGCCTTGGTATTCTCTACC
>NZ_JBOEHB010000034.1:327-636 GCF_050633725.1 Planktotalea sp. | reverse complement strand
TTCCCATCGACTACGCATTTCTGCCTCGCCTTAGGGGCCGGCTTACCCTGCTCAGATTAACTTTAAACAGGAAACCTTGGGATTTCGGCGAGAGTGTTTCTCACACTCTTCTCGTTACTCATGTCAGCATTCTCACTTCTGATACCTCCAGGCAACCTCACGGTTACCCTTCACAGGCTTACAGAATGCTCCGCTACCACGCACAGTAAACTGTGCATCCTAAGCTTCGGTGGACAATTTAAGACCCGATACATCTTCGCCGCCAGACGTCTTATTTAGACCAGTGAGCTATTACGCTTTCTTTAAAGG
>NZ_JBOEHB010000034.1:0-246 GCF_050633725.1 Planktotalea sp. | reverse complement strand
GGGACCTTAGCTGTAGGTCTGGGCTGTTTCCCTTTCCACTACGGACCTTATCACCCGCAGTGTGTCTGCCAGATATTACTCATCGGTATTCGGAGTTTGGTTAGGTTTGGTAAAGCTCGCGCTCCCCTAGCCCATCCAGTGCTCTACCCCCGATGGTATTCATCTGACGCTCTACCTAAATAGATTTCGCGGAGAACCAGCTATTACCCGGTTTGATTGGCCTTTCACCCCTAGTCACAGGTCATC
>NZ_JBOEHB010000033.1:34063-54342 GCF_050633725.1 Planktotalea sp. | reverse complement strand
CGGGCGGTCGCGGGCCTTAGTTCTCTGGGCATAGGGTGCGCTGAAGAGAAACCTTTGGACGATCCTCAACAAAACCCCCAAACAACGACCAAAAACCGCACAGCGCTTCCCGCCGCCAGATGGTAAGCTGCGCAGAAACAGGAGACACATCATGGACGCCCAAACCCAGCTTGAACTTGAAGCCGCCGCCTTTCGCCGCCTGCGCGACCACCTGATGGACCGCACCGACCTGCAGAATATCGACATGATGAACCAGACCGGGTTCTGCCGGAATTGCCTCAGCCGCTGGTATCAGGAAGCCGCCAATGAGCGTGGGATTGAAATGGACAAGGCCGCAGGGCGTGAGGCGTTCTACGGCATGCCGTTCGACGAATGGCGCGACAAATATCAGGTAGAGGCGACCGACGACCAGAAGGCGGCATTCGCGAAGAATCACGGCTGACCGATTCTCGCATAGGGCGAGTTTACCTAACTGCACTCGACGCAGTTTCACGGGTGAGCAGATCGCCTGAAATTTGGGGTAAAACAAGAACAAATTGTGGCGTTTCACACGCTAATGACGAAATATCAAGGACTTAGTTCTGTTTTCACGTGTGAAAGGTCTTGCAAAATTCCAGCGATACCTCCATGTAGCGCCTGCGACGTTATCCTATCGACCTCAGTCTCTACCCGAACTGCAGTCCCTCGATCTTGCTCTGACTGCGCCAAAGCCGCCGCACAATGCGGGCGGTTACTTTAAGGAGAGACTCACATGGCTAACGGCACTGTGAAATGGTTCAACGCAACTAAAGGCTTCGGCTTCATCGAGCCTGAAGGCGGTTCCAAGGACGTATTCGTCCACATCAGCGCAGTTGAGCGCGCTGGTCTGCGCGATCTGCCCGATGGTCAGAAAGTTACTTTCGACATCGAGCCCGGCCGTGACGGCCGTGAGGCAGCGATCAACATCGCACTGGCATAAGCCAGCGTCCCTCGGGACTGTTTGAAAGTTATGAGATTGGGCGCTTCGTTTCGAAGCGCCCTTTTTCGTTGGTTGCGCGCTATGAACTCAATTGCGTTCGCATGGCTTGGTAGATCACAGCTGTTGCCACATTGGCAAGGTTGAGAGACCGCACCAAGGGGCTGATCATCGGCAGATTGAAGGTACGATCTTCCATGCCGTCCAAGATCGTGCCCGGAAGGCCAGCGGATTCACAGCCAAAGACAAGAAAAGCATCCTGTGGATAGTCGGGTGTGAAAACGCTCTGTGCGCCATGTTCTTCAAAGAAGAACAGGTTCTCGCGGGAGGGTTTTTGTTCTTCGAGAAACTCTTGCCAACTGTCATATTGCGTTAGTTTGACGTGTTTCCAGTAGTCCGTTCCAGCGCGGCGTACGGCCTTTTCATCGAGCGAAAAACCTAGTGGCTTTATCAGGATCAACTCAAGCTCTAGTGCAACACAAGTGCGTCCAATCGCGCCTGTGTTGTATGGGATTTCCGGGGTCACAAGGACGATTTTCATGCGTGGTTTGGCCATTGGGACGCGAGCTTTCTGAGACGGGACCGTTTTTACCCTGTTAGCGGGGTGAGGCGAACAAGAACAGTGGTTCCTCGTAGGTGCGTGGAAACCACACACCTTACCGCTCGAACAGCCCGTAGGGTGTGTGATTCACGCACCCTGCTTTGCGAGCGTTAAGTACCAATCGCTGTGTTCGCAGCCGCGCCCATGCTATTCGGCCCAAACGGCAAGCTCGGTTCCACCCGGTTCTTTGAACTGGAACCTGCGCCCGCCAGGAAAGGAAAAAATGTCTTGCGTGATTTCGCCGCCGGCGGCTTTGACTTTGTCCAACATCGCTTCCAGATCGTCGGTCTTGAGAACAACCAATGGCGCGCGCAAGGCTCCTCGCTCTATGCCGCCACCAAGCCCCGCGCCTTGGATGTCTTTGTAATCGTCGCCATAGTCGATGTAGCTCCAGCCGAAGGCGTCTTGGAAAAAGCTCTGCGTTTTTTCCAACTCGTTTGATGTGAATTCTACATAGGCGATTGGTGTCGCGGCGGCGTTTGACATAGTGATCCCTTTGGCGTGCGTTTGTTTGGTTAGCCTAACGTGAGAGCAGGTAGGTGCAATCAAAAAGGCGCCCCATCTTGGAGCGCCTTTCCGTCTTCTAAAGTGCCAGAATTAATCAGGCGTCTTCGTCTTTTGGCAGAACCAAGTTCAGGACAATCGCCATAAGCGCGGTTGGTGCCACTGCAGATGTTGCGAGTGTTTTCACGACGCCCGGAAGGTACTGAACCGCAGTTGGTACGAGGTTGAGACCCAGACCAAACGCCAAGCTCACGGCGATGATGATCATCGTGCGGCGGGTCATTTTCTCTTCTGCGAGAACATTAAGGCCCGCTGAGGCAACCATGCCGAACATCACGATCACGCCGCCGCCAAGCACTGGCAAAGGCATAGATGCGATAAGCGCGCCGATCTTTGGGACAAGGCCACAGAGGATCATGATCGCGCCAGCGATAGTAACAACGTGGCGGGACATGATGCCCGTCATACCAATGATACCAACGTTCTGGCTAAAGGAGGTGTTTGGCAGACCACCAAAGACACCCGCAATTGCCGTGCCGAGGCCATCCGCATATGTTGCGCCTGCAATCTCTTCATCGGTTGCTTCACGTCCTGCGCCTGCTTTGGTCGTTGCAGAGGCATCGCCCACGGTTTCAATCGCCGACACGATGGAAACGAGCGTGACAGCAATCACCGCGCCGAGGTTGAATTCAAACCCGTATGGCAAAGGCTTGATCGTTGTGATCCAGCCAGCTTTGCCGACCGCGGCAAAGTTCACCATGCCAAGTGCGAATGCGAGAGCGTAGCCCGCAAGCAGGCCGACAAGGATCGCTGCGTTGGAGAGGATGCCTTTGGTGAAGAACTTCAGGATCAACGAGACGATGATCACTGTCAGCGCAACCGACCAATGCTTGAGCGAGCCAAAGCTTTCTGCTTCCATCTGGAAGGACGCCGCGCCGCCTGCTGCGTATTTGATCGCAACAGGGATGAGGTAGAGACCAATGGCAAGGATCACGAGACCCGTCACAAGCGGTGGGAACATCCAACGAAGGTGCTGAATGACGCCGCCGAGCAGGAAGTGGACAACGCCGCCGATGATGCAGGCGGTCAGCGCAACGCCTAGGCCTTGGGTTGCGGCGATACCGGCGAGAACGCCAACGAATGCAAAGCTGGTGCCTTGCATAATCGGAAGACGCGCGCCGATTGGGCCGATGCCCACGGTTTGAAACAGCGTCGCGATACCCGCAAAGAGCATTGCCATCTGGATCAGGTAAACTTGCTCAGCTCCGCCAAAAGCCAGCCCTGCAGCGCCCGCAACGATGATCGACGGCGTGACGTTAGAGGCAAACATTGCCAGAACGTGCTGCGCCCCGAGCGGGATTGCTTGCCCCAGCGGGGGCGTCGTATTTGGATCGCTATATGCGCCCATTGAAGTGTCAGCCATTGGTATTCTCCCCTTCATAGCTGTTGGTATTGGTCGCTTCTGTGTCGACCGTATTTAGCCCTCTACCACAATATGTGGTGTTTCGAGCAAAAATTCTTCTAGATTGTCGCCGTCCCCGATACGGTCGACGACGGCGAATTGTCCTGAGCCACTAAGCGGCGTGAGAACGCCGTGCCACGTGCCTTTGTGAAAGTTGATGCCTTGACCCGGTTCGGTCAGGAAGGCTTGCGGCTCCGTTGGCACCCCGTTTGCATCGCTGGCGACGATGACAAGAAAGCCATGTTCGCTCATCGGGATAAAGGCTTGAGAGCCGAGCGGGTGACGTTCGAGCAGGCCGAATTCATAGGGCAGGGCGCGCAGCTCGGCCTTGAAAAAGCTGATGCCTGCGCGGCCACCGTCAAAGTCCATCAGCGCGCGATCATGATATCGCCCACACTTGCCAAGATTGATGATCGCGTCAGGATCACCAGCGCAGTCAATGAGATCGCCAAAAGGCGCAAAGGTTGCGGCGGTGATCGGCTGCGCGATGATCTTGATCATGGGAGCACATCCATCAGACGGAAATCGGCGATGCGCTCGACCTGTTTGCAGGCCTCTGCAAATTCGGTGTCGCGGTCGTTGTCGATACGGCGATGAAAGGCGTCCAGAATGCTCGCCTTGTTATGATCGCGCACAGCGATGATGAAGGGGAAGCCATGCTTGCTGACATAGTCCTCGTTCAGCTTGGTGAACGTCGCCTTCTCGTCGTCAGTGAGATAATCGAGCCCTGCGGCGGCTTGCTCGGAGGTGCTTTCAGCGGTGAGGCCTTTCGCCTGCGCCAGCCTGCCAGCGAGATCGGGGTGGGCCGTCAACACGCCAAGGCGCTGTTCTTCGGTCGCGGAGCGGAATATACGGCAGAGCGCGTTATGCAATCCAATGGCAGTGTCATGCATACGGCCGAGTTCGAGATTAAAAGCGCCGTCGGCGATCCACGGTGAATGCTCAAAGATCGAGCCGTAGTTGGCAACAAAGGCCTCGCGGCTCATCTCAGAAGGGCGCGCGTATCGCACATGGGGGTTTTCGGCAGCCCAATGATCGGCGATCTGCTCGCGCGTGGCGAACCAAACGCCCTCATGTCCGTTGGCGTATTCAAGGAAATCCTGCAAGGCCTGCGCGCGGCCGGGGCGCCCCATCAGGCGGCAATGCAGACCGATCGACATCATGCGCCCGCCCTCCGCATAGAGCACATCAAAGCTGGCTTTCAGATACTCAAAGAAATGCGCGCCTGTGTTGAACCCCTGCGGCGTGGCGAACCGCATATCGTTGGCGTCCATTGTGTAAGGCACGGCAAGCTGATCATGATCGCCGAACTCCATCCAATAGGGGACATCATCGGCGAGCGCATCGGCCACATATTTGAACGAGCCGTTTTCAGCCGCAAGGCGCACGGTGTTGTCAGAGCACCGCCCCGTGTACCAACCCACAGGTGCCTCGCCAACAACTTCGGTGTGCAGGCGGATTGCCTCTTCCATGTCGGTCTTTTCATCCTCGGGAGAGGCGTCTTTATATTCGATCCACTTGAGACCGTGGCTGGCGATTTCCCAGCCTGCCTCTTTCATCGCGCGTACTTGCGCAGGGGCGCGGGCGAGGGCGGTCGCGACGCCGTAGACGGTGATGGGAATATTTTCGAGCAAACGATGCAAGCGCCAAAAACCAGCGCGTGCGCCGTACTCGTAAATGCTCTCCATGTTCCAATGACGTTGACCGGGCCAAGCGGCCGCGCCGACGATCTCGGAGAGGAACGCCTCTGATGCGGCATCCCCGTGCAGGATATTGTTCTCTCCGCCCTCTTCGTAGTTCATCACGATTTGCACCGCGATCTTGGCCCCATCGGGCCAGTTCGCAGCGGGTGGCGTTGCGCCATAGCCGTGCATATCGCGGGGATAGCGTGTCATTTAGTCGTTCTCCTAGGTGCGCTGGTGATAGACCAGAAAATCACAAAGTTTTTTCAAAAAAAACCGAATGCACTATAGGATTGAACAAACTTTCGCCCTTAGGTGCAAAAGTGCATATTTATCAAGCAATTCGAGGAGTGGATTTGATGGCCGGATTTTTGACAACACATGTGCTCGACACGGCGCGGGGATGCCCTGCGGAGGGCATTTCGATTGACCTCTATCGCATCGAGGGCGAGACGCGGGTGAAATTGAAAACCGTCGTGACCAATGATGACGGGCGCACAGACGCACAGATCCTACCCGCAGAGGAGTTCGCGCTTGGGGAATACGAGTTGGTGTTCCACTGCGGTGCATATTTTGATGCCTGCGGAGTTCCGCCAGAAGAGCCGCGGTTTCTGAATGTTGTCCCAATCCGCTTCGGCATGTCAGAGGCCGCGCATTACCACGTGCCACTGCTTGTTTCGCCGTTTGGGTTCTCGACGTATCGGGGGAGTTGAGCGCGCGAAAACGGAAATTACGTTAACCGCATCTCGTGAACTCCATTGTGGGGGTTTGGTCGTCGTTTAGCCTGAAAACCTGAAGAGTTTCAGCTATTGTTAGCCCCCATGATTCAATCCAGTTGTCTTCGATTTCGGCAACAAAAGATTGATTGCCTTCTATGAATAGTTTTGCATGAGATTGATCCAACCATTCATTTCCAAGTGTTCGTACTTGGCCTGTGCTGTCGGTGAACTCTATCGGTGCTTGAAAATACTTGTAAACAAATCTGCCTTGTTCTTCTCCAAATATGACAATGTCTTTGTTGTAGTAGGGGATGTGAC
This sequence comes from Planktotalea sp., assembly GCF_050633725.1. Classification (GTDB taxonomy): domain Bacteria; phylum Pseudomonadota; class Alphaproteobacteria; order Rhodobacterales; family Rhodobacteraceae; genus Planktotalea. The sequence goes on along the minus strand of NZ_JBOEHB010000033.1, from coordinate 48,101 downwards.
CACACCACTTACCAAAAGCCCATTGAACATCTTTGATTTTGGCCTTCTTAAGCCCATCTACTGGTGAAGGCTCGCGAGGCAAAAGATAACCAAATGATTGTGCAAATGTGATAATTGCGATCACGCTACCGATTGCGGCGAGCAGTGCTGAAATCTTTCCAAAAGAGGATTTAATAAGGTTTTTTGCCATGGGTTTAAACGTAAATAGGTTGCCATTGGATGAGCAATTTTTACAACCAATGGTAATACAGTCAAGATTTTGCGGGCAATGAAAGAGTCGCTATTTGCGACATTACATATGGTACCAGCTCGTCGTGACACCACTGGATGCCGTAGATGAAGGGGCAATGCCACCTGAGTAAGCGATCGCTTTTGTTGCTTGGCGTTAGATGAAATATGCTAGCTTTCTGGTTGTGGCGCGTGAGGAATTAGCGTGGTTGCTGAGCGCTAAGATCAAACGGTGAGCAGTCTGGCTATAACCATGAAGATTTTGATTCATCTGCACAGATGGCTCTAGCGAAAAATCGGTTGTCACGTTAAGCATTGCGGTGTCCTTGGTGAAAATGGATAGAAGCATGACAAAACGCACCCGCCCCGAAGAACAGAAGCGACCCTATGAGGCACCAAAGTTGACCAGTTTGGATGTGTCTGAAACGCAAGGGTCATTTGCGGGCGCGTTTGAAGCGGATTTTCCAAGCTTTGATCCGAGCTTTTTTCAGATGTCTTAATTTGGCTTTGGCTTGATCTGGCAGGGGCATTGAGCTGTGCTCAACCGTTGTCACAAATCTTCACGCCAAGTCAAAGGTTACCCCGTCAAAGGACCTGATCATGCAAACTGGGCTATTGGGTGCTGTGTGGCAAAACGATCCGCAGGCTACTCTTGACGCTCAACGGCGTGCCTTTCAGCAAGCTGCGTTTCGCGGCGAGGAAGGTGCCAGCCAGTCGCTGCATCTGTCATCGGCTGCGTTTGCAAGTGTCACACTGCCGTCTAACGCAGCGAATGCAGCGCCGCCCGAGGCTCAGGGCCTGTCCCGCTTTGGCTCGGTTAAAGTGGCGGCGGATGCATGGCTTGTTAATTCTGCCGCATTAGCTCTTGCCCATGATTTGGCCGCTGATTGCGCGCCTGCTGAACTCATCGCCCAGCTATACGAGAAAAGCGGCGAGGCGGGGTTGGATCAACTCGATGGCGATTATGCGTTTGCCCTGTTTGATGCGAGCACTAACAGGCTCATATTGCGACGCGACCCTTTCGGTGTGCGTCCGCTTTTTTGGGCGCGCATGCCAGAGGGCGGCGTTGTATTTTCTTCACTTCCTGAAGTGTTGGTGACATCTGGATGTGTCCCCGACCAGCCTGATCTTGACGGGTTGATCGATATGATTTCGCGTAGCTCTGCGGATCGGCCTCAGACTTTGGTAAAGGGGCTAAACCGCGTCCCCGCTTGCACGCAAATAACTTTTCAGTCTGCTCAACCGGATGCCATTTACACATCGCTTACCACCCTGAAACCAAGACCAAGTGACACCCCTAAAACGTTCGATGGGTGGAGCGCCGAGTTGGGCCGATTGATGAGCCGAGCGGTGCAAACCCGCTTGCCAGCGCAAGGCGATATAGCGACGTCGATGTCTTCAGGTTTGGATTCAACAAGTGTCACGATGCTGGCAGAGCGCCATTTGGGCGAGCAGCAGCATATTTTTGCCAAGACCTACGCCGCGTCTGATGCGGCGTCAGATACATACCCCGGCATCTTGGACGAGACAGAGATTGCAGCATCGGTGGTGGCGCGGTCCAATCGAATTTCGCATGAAAAGATCAAAAAGCCCGAGCACGCAGAATGGATGACGCCGCGCATTGATCCTATCTCATTTGTGATGGACACCCCTGAATTTCGCCTGACCGTTGCCGCACAACAAAGTGGTGCGGACGTGATTTTGACAGGCTGGGGGGGAGATGATGCTGTCAGTTATAAAGGCTTTGGCGTCGCGGCGGCGCTCTTGAGAACCGGGAAATTCAGAGCCTTGCGTGATATGTCGCGCGCTCAAAGGATGAGCCCGCGTCGTGCAGTCAGGTTTTATGCCAAAAGCGTCTTTGATGCCTTTGTACCTGCGAAGAGCCAATTGCGCGCGATTTTGTTGCGTCAGCGCAAGGGAAGCCCAGCAGAAACCTATCGTGCGATGTCTGGGCTTAAGCCTGCGTTTCGGCGGGATAGTCCGCGGCTAGATTTTCGGGTTGGAGATACACAGGAAAACCGGCGCAGACGCCTAGGGAACCCAATTTTGCCCTTTCGAATGGAAATTCTCGCCTGCCATGGGTTTCGCAATGGCATTCGGTATGTCCATCCTTTGTTAGACCGAACGCTGAACGCGTTTGCCCTGACATGTCCACCCGAGTTTGAGCAACGCGATGGTCTGTTTCGCGCACCTGTGCGCGCCGCGATGGAGGGTATCGTCAGTGATGAGGCGCGCTTAAAGGCAAGCGTGGGCTATCCGCTTGTTGAAATGGTGTTGAATGTGGCGAGGACGAAAGAAATGCTTCAAGCCGAATTTGAAGAGCTCGCACAGGATAAACGGCTGCACGAATGGTTTGATTTTCCCTACATCCGTACGCAATTGGCGCTACTGCCGACGATGGAGCAAGCCGAGGCCCATGTGCGCGAGATTGCAGCTGGCGGTCCACCAAGAGGTCTACCAACCAACGTTTCGTTTTCTGCGGTCGCCGCAATGAAAGTGGTGCAGGCCAATCTAGATAAGACGAAAGCCAAGTGATATCGTCGAGTGCGTCGAAGTTTTGTATCCTGATTGGAACTGCCGCCCTATGTCTAACGTCGATCAACGTGCTGGATCCTCTGGCATAGACAATCGTCTCGCTGAGGTCTCGCAAGGTTCGATTGTTTGGAACAAAACTGTTTATGGTTTGTGGGTTCAAAGCACGCTGGACTTGCCAGAGCTTTTGCCGATGCGTGAAAACCTATCTGACTATGCTAATGCGCCAAGCGCACCTTCGAGCCCTGATATTGTCATCCAAAGAGGGTTCGTGCCCGAGCAATTTGGCCCCAATCCCTTTATTGGAGCAGAGTCCAATCGCCTTTGGCTTTCGATCCCAAACACCGTACGGATGATGATCGAAAACGGAACGCATCTCACTTATGCGCCAGCGCCAGGTGTGCCGGACGATGCGCTACGCTTGTTTATCCTTGGTTCAGGACTTGGCGCCTTGCTTGTCCAGCGCGGTTATTTGGTGATCCATGGCAACGCGGTGGTTCATCCGTCTGGCAGTGGCGCGCTCATCTGTGTCGGGCCGTCTGGTGCGGGCAAATCAACGACTGCCGTCGCCTTGATGCAACGCGGGCTTCATGTTTTGTCAGATGATGTCTGCCCGGTGGATAGTGCTGGTCGGGTGCATCCCGGTATGGCGCGGGCCAAGCTTTGGCAGGATGCTGCGGCTGCCTTGGATATTGATACGGAACCCTTGGCGCGGGTCAGAGCGCAGGATGCCAAGTTCAACCTGCCCTTGGGCACCCTTCATGCGACGTCCCCGCAACCGATCAGAGCTATGTTTTGTCTGGAAACTGCGGAAACGGATCACGTGAGCACGGCGCGCGTGAGCGGGATGGAGCGCTTTGTCGCAATGCGCCGCGCTTTGTACCGGCCCGAATATCTTCGGGCGTTAGGCTTGGAAGCTGGATCTCTGGAGCGCCTCGCGGCCTTGGCAAAAGACATCCCTATCTACCGCGTCACGCGCCCGAAAACTGGTTTTACGATCGCGCCCTTGCTGGACGCGCTGCTTGACAACGCCTGATCGGATGCGCACGAGTTTGCAAAAATTGATGTCTAATTAGAAAGCCAAGCGTAATGAGCGCCCCTGATCCCATTTTTGAACGAAACCCTGATATTGTTGCTACTGATATGGACGGCGAAATCGTCATGATGCATGTCGACAAGGGCGCATATTTCGCTCTCAATGGCACGGGTTCGATAATCTGGGAGCTGCTGGAAAGCCCTGCAAGCCTATCTCAGATCGTCGCGCATGTGCGCCAGACTCATGAGGTTGACCCGGCTCACGAACTCACCACAGAGATCGCGGCCTTTATGGAAAACCTACAAAGCAACGGCTTGGTCATCAAAGCGGATTGAAAACCGTCGTGACCAACGGCGACTGGCGCGCGGACGCGCGGAAATCTTGCTCGCAGAAGAGTTCGCGCTTGGGGAATACGAGCTGGTGTTCCACCGCGGCGGCTACTTTGATGCCTGCGGCGTCACGCCAGAAGAGCCCCGCTTTCTGAACACGAACCCGATCCGTTTCTGTATGTCAGAGGCAGCTCACTATCACGTGCCTTTGTTGGTCTCGCCGTTTGGGTTTTCGACGTATCGGGGGAGTTGAAGGAGGATAATGGAAATTATGTTAATTTAATACGGATACTATTACTGATTATCGGTATCTATAATCATATGAGAAATGGACTTTTTTACGAAGCTATCTAGCCCTTCACTTTCCTGAACAACTTTTGGCAAGCCCGATAATGCTATCTCTCCACGCCCGCAAGCAACCTCAAAAAGGCCGTGTGAAACCGCAACAGATCGAACGATATTATTACCAAATTCTGGTGTACCACTAAAGCCAATTTCACCATTTGGGAGGAACTCAAGGGGTGGCCTCATGAGTTTAGATGTCTCGCTATCACCAACGAGCAATTCAACAAATGATGGGCACAGTTCTCCCGATACGCAACTTGCATAATTTGCAAATAGGGCTAGGCGGTTTGGTATCTTATCGGATTGGATTTGCGCTTGAACTACAAGTTCGTCATCAATTGTTACTGGGAAATCTTTCTGACGGGCAAGGGCGTTAAAATCAAGTTTGTGTCCTGAACGCTTAGGCATCGAGTCATTCCCAGAGAATGGCAGCTTAGTGGCATCAACGACCCCATCTAAAAATGCTTGCATTTCAGTCAGGGAATCTGGGTCAGAAAGCTGTCTTACCTCTCTTAGGACTCTGAGGGCAGCTATGAAGCGCATTGGGGGATAAATTTCTGACCAACGATATGATCGCCTTGGTTCAGAAAGTACGCGTGGCGGTAGGGGGGGGTTTAAAGCAAAGTAAATTAATAAATTTAGGGTCACGAGTGCCGTTTCCCGATCACGGGAATGCGTGGGTGATGCTTGCTGAAATACTATGAACGGTAGTGAGTAAGTGCTGTCATGAAAGGCTTCGGATCGTTGCCGTGCTATTTTTTCAAAATCGCTTCCAAGTATTGTTTGTATAACCCCATTCTGGAGCTGCTGCAGTTCATTCAGTGAAGCCGAACACTCCATAAGTGATATGGACGTTAAGTTTTGATGACCATTCCCAGTATTTATGACGACGTCAGAGAGACTGCTGTCAGCTGCAAAATACCATTCCCGAGTTTGATGATGTCTCGCGGAACGAACGTCGTCAGATATGAAACCAAATGTATCGCAACAATTCATGATTACGTCAGCTAATACGTAGCTACTTGCCTGTACTGGAGGGTTTCCCAATATATCTGTTGTTCTAGCATCTTCCAAATTTGAGTGAAGCCACTGATGGTCAAACCAAATTTGCCTCAGGATATTCAGATAGCTGTGAAGATCAGGGTCATCAGAGCGTATACGTTGGGTCTTTGGATTGGTCTCGATAAGTGGTATGCCATCTTCAAAGCGCGCCCTTATAATTTCAGACCTTTTTTGACGAGATTCGTCGCGTAAGAAACGCAAAAGTGTGTATCTTTGCGAAGATCGCAGCGCATCCAAAAAAGAACCGAACGTTGTACCAATGTGTTGAAGCCAATGAGTTCGTTCATGTACTTCAGTTAGATGAAATTCTAGCGAACTTGAGATATCTGAAGGAGCCGCTTCTCGTAAGCGGTGAGCATTACAGTTGATCAGGAAAAACGGATCATAATGTGAGTTCGATATGAAGGATTTGTGCGTAGGGCGTCCAAAAATAGGTACGTTTGGTATCAATTTTCTGGATCTTTTTCAGAAGTTACGTCGACAGAGACGTTCTTATCTTTTGCGAGTAATTTGATAGCTGCTTTTACACCATCATATGCGCCTGCCGAAGCGATACCCAGCGCGATGGTCACAACAGCCTCATATAGTTCGAATTGATTATTCGTTTTTCGTGTCATTATCGAAGGAATGTTTGGCTTTACCTCTGATGTGACAGCCTGAACATTTTCAAGTGCCTTCAGTGCCTGAAAACATTTTTCGACATCGCTTTTCCGGCCGCTTAGTACAATTTCAAAATCTGGCATCAAAATCTATCCTCTAATTACCATATGACTTAGATCAAACGACGAACTAACACTCAAGGTATATCTAAAAAAGGTCGACCTTGGGATGTCTTTGAAAGATTTTTTTGACGAGCTTCCAGCTAAGTGTATCAAGTAAACGACCGTTTAGCTGATACACTTCACCCTTCCACTGCCCCCTCTATCCTCTCAATCATAAACTCCATAAATAGCCGCGCTTTGGGGTTTTGGTGGCGGCGGTGGGTGTAGAGGCGGGTCATTGAACGGGTAGGAAGGGATCGAAGTTACGAAGTTTAGGTCGGCTTTACGCGGCGGTGTTCGTCGTTGAAAATGCGCGGTAGCACATTTGGATATTTCGTCCAGCGCGCAATGCTGTCCTGTGTGATCCCTTGGCGCGCTTGAACGCTGCTCACGGTTCTGATCGTCCCTGTGTTCGCCTGCGGGGTTAGCATCGCACCTTCAAACGGCAAACCGCAATAGGTGCAGATTGTCTCCATGCTGTCGTTTGGTGCGGCGACGAGGTCTTCGTAGTTGATCTCTAGAAACTGCGCGTCCAGAGCGCGCCAGTCGGTGAGCGTTTCTTCGAACAGCGCAAACTTTGCTTGAATTCGTTTTTCTTCGAACGAGAAATTCTGACTCGCATCATCAAAGTAGTTTTCAAAGATGGACAGCGCGAGGTCTTTTGGGTCTCGGCGGAGGACGATCAATTTGGCGTTAGGGAAAGCTCGATTGATCCAGCCAATGGACATGTAGTTCGAAGGCATTTTGTCGACGGTCCATTGGGCAGGGCCGACCGCGTTTTGGAACTTCGCATATTGCGCACGAAGAGTTGCAAAGTCTTCGGCGAAGGGCGCGTCTTTGGCCAGCGCTTGGGCGAAGTGGCGGTTCAACAGGGCGACTTCGCCAAGGCCGGCCACATTTGGAGCCATCGACAACATGCGCTCGAGCAGCGTCGTACCAGATCGCGGCAGGCCCATGATGAATATCGGCGTTGCGTTTAGCGGATCGGCTGCATCGGCGAGATCAGGTTCTTGGCGAAATCGTAACCGTAGGCTCGAATGAATCTGTGCATCACCGTCAGCATCATAGGAACGCAGCTTGGCCATATTTCGGTTTGCATGGATGATGGATTGGGTAAAAGCCTTTGGTTCGTTCAGCCGTTTTGCGATGCCAGCCAGCGCAAATTCAAGATGCGCGCGTGCATTGAAAGAGCCAGCTTTGATGGCTTTGATGTCGCTGCGCAGTTTTTGCAAACTCTCGAGTGGGGCGATGTCTGACAGTTGTCTAAACGCTTCGGGCGCAATGGCTGGGTCTTTTTGAGTGAGCTGCTGAAACAACTGTGCCGCATCGCTAAAGGCACCTTGCTCACGGTAGCGAAGCGCCAGATTTTCGATGCATTCGGGCATGTTTGGGGCGAGCGAGAACGCCGTTTTTGTCACTTGCAACGCCAGCGCGCCCTGATTGGTTAAGGCATAGAGACGTCCAAGATTTAACAACGCTGGTACGTGTTCAGGATGCTGCTGGCTTAGGTGTTCGAGCGTGCGAATTGCGTTCATAAGCTGCGCGTTATCTGCCAACAAAAGCCCGTGCGTCAGCATCACATTCGGATCGTTTGGCACCATTTCACATAGGTTTTGCGATGTGGCCAAGGCCCGATCGATTTTACCGCACATGCGCAAAACTGCGATACGGGTTGATAACAATCGTTCAGTCCTGCCGAATTTCTTGTCCGCGCGATCCAGCGTCTTGAGTGCGGAGTCAAATAGCCCAACTTCCGCAGAGAGTTGTGCAAGGTTAGTGTAGGCGTCGGGCGAGGCGCTGCCGAGTTTGATTGCATTGGCAAAATGAACCCGCGCTTCCTTTTTCTTGCCCCGCGCGATTTGTGCTAAGCCAGAAACAAATTGAATGCGTTCGCTTTTCGGAAATGTTTTCAGCGCCTTGCGCGCGTACTTCCATGCGTTGGCAGGGCTGGTCGCGATCATTTGATAGATCGCGTTGGCCTGTTCTAAATCTTGATTGTGCGGGTGTATCGCGGAATGACTCATGTCACAGAACTGTTACATTCGGTGAGAGTGTCTCAAGTCGAAGTCATTAAATGACACTGTCTTTTAGGCTACGCGCGTATTCTTTAGGCGGCGTGCCTAAGTGTGCTTAGTTTTTCCACGTTTCCTTTACAGCACTCTCTATCCTCTCAATCATAAACTCCATGAACAGACGCGCTTTGGGGTCTTGGTGGCGGCGGTGGGTGTAAAGGCAGGCCATTTGAACGGGCAGGGGCGGGGTGTCCTCGGCAACGGCGACTAGGCGGCCCGCGTCAAGGTGATGCGCGATCTCGAAGACGGGGCGCAGGGCGATGCCGGCGCCTTGCAAGGCCCAATCGGTGAGCACATCGCTGTCGTCACATTCAAAGCGGCCCTGCACATCGAACTTGCGCGGACCATCAGGCGTGGACAGCTCCCATTGGAATTCGGTCGCGCCGGGAAAGCGCAGGTTGAGGCAGTTGTGCTTGCCGCGATCTATCTCTGATCCGCTATTGGGGTGGTCATGTTCCGCAATATAGGCAGGGCTGGCACAGAGCACGCGCTCACAATCGGCGATCTTGCGGATGCGCATGTTTGAATCCTCGGGGCGGCCAAGGAAAAAGGCGATATCGAGGCCTTCGGCAGTCAAATCGATCTTGCGGTCCGTCATGCGCAGACGCACATCGACCAGCGGATATTGAGCGGCAAAGTCAGGCACATGCGGCGCGATCAGGCGGCGCCCAATCCCCAAGGGGGCCGCGATATGCAGCGTGCCGCGCGGGTTTTCGGTAGCGTCGCCAACCCCTGCTTCGGCGGCTTCGACAGCCTCCAGAACCGCGCAAGCGCCGTTATAGAATATGCGCCCTTGTTCCGTGGGCGTAAGCGAACGGGTCGTACGTTGGAACAAACGTACATCGAGGTGGGACTCAAGCTGGGAAATGCGCGCAGAGGTGACAGCAGGGGAAATGCGTTGATCACGCGCGGCGGCGGACATACTACCGAGTTCATAGATGCGAACGAATGTGCGAAGGTTATCGAAATAGGACATTGTTAGGCGATTTTTGACACTCTTTGTGGAATGACAATTATAGTCGAAAAATCAACCATTGGATAGTCTTGGCCGCAGGATAAGGAGCGCCATTCATGTATGATCTTGCAATTCTCTGGGACTGGCTCTCGTTCGTGGTGCGCTGGCTACATGTGATCACCGCGATGGCGTGGATTGGCGCGTCTTTCTTCTTTATCGCGCTGGATTTGGGCCTGAAGAAAGCGCCTGATATGCCCGTGGGGGCGCATGGCGAAGAATGGCAGGTGCATGGCGGTGGATTTTATCACATCCAGAAGTATCTGGTCGCGCCCGAGAATATGCCCGAGCATCTGATCTGGCACAAATGGCAGAGCTATATGACTTGGGTTTCTGGCGCGGCTTTGCTGATGATTGTCTATTGGGCAGGCGCGGAACTGTTCCTGATTGATCCCGCCAAGGCTGATCTGTCCACATGGCAAGCGATCGTGATTTCTGCGGGCTCTTTGACCGTCGGTTGGCTCGCGTATGACTACCTGTGCAAATCGAAGCTGGGCGAGACGCCGACGCTTTTGATGGTGCTCTTGTTCGTGATCCTTGTGGCGATGTCCTATGGCTATAACCAGATCTTCACAGGCCGCGCAGCTTTGCTGCATTTAGGGGCATTCACGGCGACGATCATGACGGCGAATGTGTTCTGTATCATCATGCCCAACCAACGCATCGTTGTTGCTGATCTCAAGGCAGGTCGCACGCCTGATGCGAAGTACGGCAAGATCGCCAAGCTGCGCAGCACGCATAACAACTATCTGACGCTGCCTGTCATTTTCTTGATGCTTTCGAACCACTATCCGCTGTCCTTTGGCACGGAGTATGCGTGGCTCATTACGTCGTTGATTTTCCTGACGGGCGTCACGATCCGTCACTATTTCAACACGCTGCATGCGACGGGCAAGGGGCCAAGCTGGACGTGGGTTGTGACCGTGATTTTGATGATCATCATCGCGTGGCTGTCCACGGCGAATACATGGGGTCAGGACTATGATCGGGCTGAGGCGCAGGCGCTTTCACCGCATCAAGAAATGCTGGTGGCATCGGCAGGGTTTGAGGAGGTCGAAAACATCGTGCTTGGCCGCTGCTCAATGTGCCACGCGCGCGAGCCAAGCTGGGATGGTATTCGCTGGGCACCCAAGGGCGTGTTTTTGGAAACCCGCTACGACATCGTACGCTCTGCGCGCGAGATTTACCTGCAAGCGGGGGTGTCCCATGCGATGCCGCCTGCGAATATCACCGAGCTTTCGGAAGAAGACCGTGTCCAAATTGTGAAGTGGTTCAGGAACGCGGGTTAACCAAAAGTGACATAGGTTGGTTTGGTAAAAAGCCGGCTTAATCTTGCTTTAAATTGTTTGTGCGACCTTCGCATGAATATGGAAAAAATCTCGAATTTATTCGGTGTAAGAACGCTTTCAGTGGTTTTCTGCACGATCGCATTTTCTGGCGCAGCGTTTGCGCAAGAGGCTCGGATTTGTGAGGATATTCACGATCTAAGAGCCAGCTACGAGCGGCCGAATTCGGGTGTTCCAAATGACAACCCAACTGCGGGTGTTTTGGTGCTTAATCGTCTGACAAATTAGCTTGTTGCGTTGGGCGCAAATTCAAAAGGAAGATATCGCTATCCATGCTGGAGCGCGTGATCGAAAACAGTCGCGTGTCCATAATTGAGTCGGGGTTGGGAAGTAAAACGGCGCCATGCTTTGCGGAAGGGTGCCACCTTAGCTGCAATCGGCACTTTGCAACGACTCTCGATGTTGAGAGTTGTAACAATGGCAATCAGCAAACGGGATAGACGTCATATCCAATCAGGTTACGATTGGATATGACGTTGCGCTTAGGCTGCATCGATTCCGTTTCGCATCCGTCCCAAATGTTCGTCCCATCCTTTATCGAGGGCGAGCGTAAGGCCGAACGCTTCTTCACCGACGGGCAGTCCCTCATGAACCAGAGATAGGCGGGTGCCGCCTGCGACGTTATCGAGAGTCCACTTCACCGTGCTTGTCGCGTCGCCCATAGGGGCAATCGTAAACGTATATTCGAGGCGTGTATGTGGCTCGGACACCAGAACCTCACCCCACATCAACTTGTCACCGCTTGTTGCGCCGAACATTTCATATGGGCCTTTTGTGAGAGCTGTCTTAGGTTTGTGAAACCAGGTGGCCAGCTTGTCTGGGTCAGTCAAATATTCCCAAACCTGAGCGGGGGTCGCTTTCAGATAAATTGTTTTGTGGATGGTCGTTTCGCTCATGTCGTGTCCTTTTCAATTTCGGTTTTCAAAACGCTAAGGTGCTCATCCCAAAAGGCGTCAAAATAGCTGAACCAATCCGAGATCTGCCTTAGCCCATCGGGATTGATCGCGTTCACCCGTGTGCGCCCAATGGTTTGGATCGAGATCAGATCGCCCTCCTTAAGGATGGTCAGATGTTTCTTTACGGCTGCACGTGTCATTTGAAAGTTCTCGGCAACTTCCGCGATCGTCATGTCTCGCTCCGCAAGAAGATGTAGAATTCCGCGTCGTGTCGGGTCTGCGAGAGCGCGAAAGCCCATTTGGTGTGCGTGGGTCATGTGTACCTTTGTGTTACCATTTGGTACCCCTTTATGTGATACTGAATGGTATCATGTCAAGCACTTCGAATTGGCATAATGAGGATTATGTTATTATTCAAAATTTGATGCGCTTGAACATTCATCTGTTCTGCGAAACAACAATTGTGAAGCTTCAGAAAGAGATCAAGATGATTGAACGGATTGGCACGACGGCGCGCGCGTCGAAAATTGTTAAGCACAATGGGATTGCGTATCTCTCAGGGCAAGTCGCTGAAGGCGCGAGCATTCAAGAGCAAACGACGGAGTGCCTGCGCCGTGTTGATGCATTGCTGACGGAAGCAGGTTCGTCACGCACGCAAATGTTGCGGGCGACGATTTGGCTTGCTGATATGAGCGACTTTGCCGGATTGAACGAAGTTTGGAACGCATGGGTGCCCGAAGGTCATGCCCCTGCGCGCGCCTGTGGTGAGGCGAAACTGGCCCGGGAAGAGCTGCGGGTCGAAATCATCGTGGACGCCGCCTACGACTAAATTGCGACTGCAATTGGGGCCGTAGGCTTGGCTTGACGACCAAAGCAGGGTGAGCGCGCGAGATGGTATCAATCGAATTACGTTACAAAAATTTCCCATACCGTGAAAGTTTGTAACTTTTTCTTGCGTCAAACCCGTCAAATCCGTTATCCTCTCGGGAACCAGTGACTCGGGAGGTCTTTCATCTATGCAAGCCTATATTTGCGACGGCGTGCGCACACCTATTGGACGTTACGGCGGCGCGCTCTCTTCTATTCGTACCGATGATCTGGCGGCTTTGCCGATCACAGCGCTTATGGAGCGCAACACTGGTGTGGATTGGGCAAAGGTTGACGACGTAATCTACGGCTCTGCCAATCAGGCAGGCGAAGACAATCGCAACGTTGCACGTATGGCTGCGCTCTTGGCGGGTCTTCCGCAGGATGTTCCGGGCACCACGATCAACCGTCTTTGCGCCTCTGGCATGGATGCTGTTGGCTTCGCTGCGCGCGGTATCAAGGCGGGCGATTATGATCTGACAATTGCAGGCGGCGTCGAAAGCATGTCGCGCGCGCCATTTGTGATGCCAAAGGCGACCAGCGCCTTTACCCGTGCCAATTCGGTCTATGACACGACGATTGGCTGGCGCTTTATCAACCGCAGAATGAAAGAGGCGTATGGCGTGGATTCCATGCCGCAAACCGCTGACAATGTCGCTGCCGATTACAATATTTCGCGCGAGGATCAGGATGCCTTCGCCGCCCGCTCGCAGGCCGCTTGGGCCGCCGCGCATGAGGCAGGTCTTTTCGCGGATGAGATCGTTCCGGTGAACGTGCCTCAGCGCAAAGGCGATCCGATTGTCTTTGATACCGACGAACACCCCCGCCCCGGCACAGGTGTTGATAAGCTGGCGAAACTCAAAGGCGTCAATGGCCCCGATCTCACAGTGACCGCAGGCAATGCCAGCGGCGTGAACGATGGCGCAGCGGCGCTGCTGCTCGCCTCGGACAAAGCGCTCTACAAACACTCGCTCACGCCGCTTGCGCGCGTAGTTGGCATGTCCTCTGCTGGCGTTGCGCCGCGCGTTATGGGTATTGGCCCTGTCCCTGCCAGCCAGAAAGTTCTGGAGCGCGCAGGTCTGAGCGTCGCCGATATGGATGTTATCGAACTGAACGAGGCTTTCGCCTCCCAAGGTCTCGCAACTCTGCGCGAGCTGGGCGTTGCGGATGATGACCCACGCGTGAACCCCCAAGGCGGTGCAATTGCGATTGGTCATCCCCTTGGCATGTCTGGCGCGCGCCTTGTTCTCACGGCGGCACATCAACTCAAACGCTCAGGCGGCAAATACGCGCTGTGCACCATGTGTGTTGGCGTCGGTCAGGGCGCAGCAATCATTATCGAACGGGTCTAACCCCCCAAAGAGCGAAGCGAAAAGGAAACGAACATGTATGCACAGATGATCAAATCCGAAGCCACGCAGGACGATCCTGAAAAGCTCGCAGCGTTTCAAAAGCGCATCGACGCGAACGAAAAGATCGAACCAAAGGACTGGATGCCAGCGGGCTATCGCAAGACCCTGATCCGCCAGATCGGCCAGCACGCCCATTCCGA
>NZ_JBOEHB010000033.1:0-33954 GCF_050633725.1 Planktotalea sp. | reverse complement strand
CGACATCATGATGAAGATGGCGAATGGCACCGAGGCGCAAAAACGTATGGCGCAAGATGCGCTCAATCGCATGTGGTATCCATCCTTGATGATGTTCGGCCCGTCCGATGCGGATTCTGTTCACTCAGAACAGTCCATGTCTTGGAAGATCAAGATGAACGGCAACGACGAGCTGCGTCAAAAGTTTGTCGATCAAACTGTACCGCAAGCGGAATATCTTGGCCTTACCGTCCCTGACGAAAACTTGAAATGGAACGAAGAAAAGGGCGGCTATGATTTCTCGCAGCCCGATTGGGACGAGTTCTTTGACGTGCTCAAAGGCAACGGCCCCTGCAACAAGGAACGCCTCGCCGCGCGCAACAAAGCTTGGGACGATGGCGCTTGGGTGCGCGAAGGTCTCATGGCTCACGCCGAAAAGAAACGCGCTGCGAAATTGGCAGCTGAATAGATGCGACTTGCAGAACTCAACGTAGGCTACGCGCTCTATCCGCTCGATGATCCACGCATGGCGGGTTTCATGGACAACCTCGACAAGGTGAACGCCATCGCGGAGCGGTCAAAAGGATATGTCTGGCGGCTGAAATCAGATAGCGGAAACGCCACCGATCTGGACGTGCCGGGCGATGAGCAAATGATCGCGAACATGTCCATTTGGGACGATGTGGCCTCCCTTGGTGATTATGTCTTCAACACCATTCACGCGCGCTTTTACGAAAAACGCCCTGAATGGTTCGAGGCCATGGGCAAGATGCATTTCGTGATGTGGTGGATCGAGGACGATCACATTCCAACACTCGAAGAAGCAATGGCGCGTCTCGCGCATTTACAACAGCACGGCTCCAGCGATCACGCCTTTGGCTGGGACGCCGTAGATCAATCCGCCTTTCGGCGATGCGACTTAGCAGCGGAGTAACGCAAATGAGTAATGAATGGCCCCTCTGGGAAGTCTTTATCCGTGGTCAACATGGTATGTCCCACCGTCACGTCGGCTCGCTTCATGCGCCTGACGAGGAGATGGCGATCAAGAACGCGCGCGATGTTTATACGCGCCGCAATGAAGGCGTCAGCATTTGGGTGGTTGAAGCACGTCACATCGCGGCCTCCTCCCCATCGGAAAAAGGCCCGCTTTATGAGCCGTCAGAGAGCAAAGTTTACCGCCACCCGACATTCTTCGACATTCCAGACGAAGTGGGGGCGATGTAATGCCCGCCTCCGAAGCTTACTTCGAATTCCTGTGCCGGATGGGGGACAATACGTTGATCCTCGGGCACCGTGTCTCTGAATGGTGCGGCCATGCGCCTGTGATCGAAGAGGACATCGCGCTAGCCAACACCGCGCTTGATCTGATCGGTCAGACGCAGATGTGGCTCGGCCTTGCCGCCGAAGTCGAAGGCAAGGGTCGCAGCGCCGATGATCTGGCGATGCTGCGCGACGCGTGGGATTTCCGTAACGCACTGTTGGTGGAACAGCCCAACGGCGATTTTGGCCAAACCCTGATGCGTCAATTCCTGTTTGATGCGTGGCATCTTGTGATGCTCAAGGGTCTGATGTCTTCCTCTGAGCCCCGCGTCGCTGAGATTGCCGCAAAGGCGATCAAGGAAGTGACCTATCATGTTGAACGCTCTGGCGATACGGTCATCGGCCTTGGCGATGGCACCGAGGTGAGCCATGCGAAAATGCAAGCGGCGCTTGATTTGCTTTGGCCCTACGTGGGTGAGTTGTTCGTCGCTGATAAGGTCGACACAGCGATGACAGAGGCCGGCATCGCGCCCGATCTGGCAGAGCTGCGCACCGCTTTCGATGCGCATATCGGCGCGGTTATGGCAGAGGCAACGCTGACCATCCCTGACAGCCGTTTCGCCCACAAAGGCGGACGCACTGGCACGCAGCACTCCGAACATCTCGGTCATATCCTGACGCAGATGCAATGGCTGCAACGCGCCTATCCGGGGGCGAGCTGGTAAGATGAGGCCCGAGGTCGCAGAAATCTGGGATTGGCTAGACCAAGTCCCGGACCCTGAAATCCCCGTGATTTCTGTTGTCGATCTCGGCATCGTGCGCGGCGTGGAGTGGGACAGTGACACGTTGGAGGTTGCCGTGACCCCCACTTATTCGGGCTGCCCTGCGACCTCTGTCATCTCGATGGACATCGAAACGGCCCTGCGGGATCGCGGCATCGAAAAGACCCGCATCAAGATGCAGATTTCGCCGCCTTGGACCTCCGATTGGCTCACCGAAAAAGGCAGCGCCAAGCTGGAAGACTACGGCATCGCGCCGCCGCGCGCTGCTGGTGGGCCGAAACATTGCCCGCGTTGCAAATCTGAAAACGTGAGCCGCATTAGCCAATTCGGCTCGACCCCCTGCAAGGCGCAATGGCGCTGCACCGACTGCCTTGAGCCGTTCGATTATTTCAAATGTATCTAAGGAGGCCCCGACATGGCGCGCTTTCACCAACTCAAAGTTACTGACGTTCACAAGACCATTCGCGACGCAGTTGTTGTCTCGCTTGAGCCCGCAAATGACGGCGATTTTGACTTCATCCAAGGGCAGTATCTGACCTTTCGCCAAGATATCGAAGGTACGGAAATTCGCCGCTCCTATTCGATCTGCGCGGGCAAGGATGATGGCATCTTACAGGTCGGCATCAAGAAGGTGGACGGCGGTGCCTTTTCCACATGGGCCAATGAAAACCTCGCGCCCGGCATGGTGCTTGAGGCGATGGAGCCTATGGGCAATTTCCACACGCCAATAGACCCTAATCAGGGCAAAACCTATCTCGGTTTTGCGGGCGGCTCTGGAATTACGCCGGTTCTATCGATCCTGAAGACAACGCTCATGCGCGAGCCTGATAGCCGTTTCACGCTGGTTTATGCCAACCGCGGGGTCAACACGATCATGTTCCGCGAGGAACTCGAAGACCTCAAAAATGAATACATGGGCCGCCTCAATGTGATCCACATTCTGGAAACCGATGCGCAGGATATTGACCTTTTCACGGGCCGCGTGGACGAAGAAAAATGCGCCGCGCTCTTTAGCAATTGGATCGACATCAAAAGCGTCGATACCGCCTTTATCTGCGGCCCAGAGCCGATGATGCTCGGCATTGCCAAGGCGCTTAAAGAAAATGGACTGAGCGAAGATCAGATCAAGTTCGAACTCTTCGCATCGTCCCAGCCCGGTCGCCTCAAGCGCAAAGCCAGCTCCGCAGCCACCACCGCCAAGCCGGGCGAAGCGACTGTCATCATCGACGGAACCGCGCGCACCGTTGTGATGGAAAAAGATCAAACAGTGCTCGAAGCGGCCCTCGCTGGCGGTCTCGACGCGCCGTTTGCCTGCAAGGCTGGCGTCTGTTCGACCTGCAAATGCAAGGTGCTGGAAGGCGAGGTCGAGATGGTCGCGAACCACGCGCTGGAGGACTACGAGGTCGAGCAAGGCTTTATTCTATCCTGCCAATCCTTCGCGGTGACTGAGAAAGTCAAAGTGGATTACGATCAGCATTGAGGCAAAGCCACAGGCACTAAAAAGTCTTTAGAGTTGTTAGTTGAAAGTAAGCAGAATGAAAGTTTTCCAAGTTGTATTAGGTATTGCACTTCTTTTTTCGAGCCCCGTTTTTGCGGACAGGCTATGGGAAAATACAGCCATTCGGTTGGGTTCAGGAAAATACATTTGGGCAACGCTCGATAGAAATAATGGCTGCTATAATATGAATGTCGGCAGCAACCAAACGCACATCAGAGGAAATGGCTCAAATTGTAGCAACGACGTAAATGGCTATTGGAGCATAAGAGCATGCGGGAAATCCAACGGGTCATTCCGAGGTGGCAGCCAAAGCGTAATCAATGAAGTGATACGCTTGTGCCAGCAACGAAGTAGCGCAAAACCTGCCGCCAAAAAGACTAAGCGTAAGGTGAAAAAGTCACCAAGTGCAAGCAATGCAAAATCACTCGATCTGATCACCTTGTTGGCTACTAGGAGGGATACACTAAAAAAGGAAATCGCTTCTGATAAACTGAATCTTGCGAAGATTCATGCCGCGGATGAAATGGAAAAGCAAATCAAAGACGCTATGTCAAAACCCAAGAGGGTTCGCGTTTACAATAACTGCCGAGAGTCAATCAAATTTGCGATGATTTGGCGCAGCAATTCTGGTAAAGAACAAGCTGGGCGCTGGACGATTGTAAGCTCCAAAGATGAGCGAGGCAGTACTTTAACATTAGACGGTAAACCATTTTTTGCCGACTCGAATGTAGCTTCAGTTCACGCTAGAACCAGTTCAGGTAAGGAAATTTGGGCTGGGAATGATAAAATTCGCAAATGGAATGGCGAAACTTCCTATTTCCGTAAAATCACTCTTCAGGGCCGAACGCGCTACATTCAACTCTGTCCATAGCATGTTCCGGCTTTCGGCCACTGCGAAATCAAGGGTGAATAAGCTTAAATTTTGGTGGGGCGATGCCCAATCACCAATTCGCTGACGACTTCTGCATACGCAAGGCGGGCCGCGCGGTCAGCGTCTCCGTTCCACATATAAAACCAGTTCAGCATCCCGAACACCGACATTGTCGTTGCATGTAGTCGCGCGCGATCGTCTGCCAAGGCAGGCGCACAAGCAGCAAGGATACCGCTCAACTGGCGCACCATATCGCGTTGATAGCCCTTAAGAACCTGCTGTTCGTCTTGCCCTAACACCGCAATGCCTTCGGTCTGGATTTTGTGCTCTGCATCCATACCGTCATAGGCCAACAAGGTCGCGGACACGAACTGCAAGAGCTGCGCATCGGGCGGCAATCCATCCAGCTCAAGCCCCTCCAAACGATCCCTCAGCGCTTTGAGATAGCTATCGAGGATATCAAACAACAGCGCGTCTTTGCTGCCGTAATAGTGGTAAATGTTCGCCTTCGAGATACCACAGGCCAAGGCGACTTGCGCCATGGACGCGCGCGCGATGCCCTCTTTGGCAAACACATGCGCGGCCTCTCGCAAGATATGCAAGCGCTTGGCTTCGTGATCTTTAGCTATTGGCCGCGCCATGGGCTACCCTCGATTATCAACAACGCGCACCGCTTTACCTTGCGAACGTGCGACGGAACCTGGGTCCCCTACGATAACTTCGACGGAAACACCAACCATGTCCTTGACCCGCTTAGTCAGCATTCGCGCCGCAGCATCTTTGGACGCTTCGTCTGTACGATCTGGCAACATTTCAACCATAACCCGCATCGCGTCCATTCGGCCCGATTTATACAGCTCAATCTGGAAATAGGGACCAAGGCCACCCGTCGCCATTACCTGTTCTTCTACTTGCGTCGGGAACACGTTCACGCCGCGCAGAATAATCATGTCGTCCGAGCGCCCCGTGATCTTGGCAATGCGCCGCATAGAGCGCGCGGTGCCCGGCAAAAGCCGCGTCAGATCGCGCGTGCGATAGCGGATGATCGGCATGCCTTCCTTGGTGAGCGTGGTAAACACCAACTCGCCCTCTTCCCCGTCAGGCAGCACATCGCCCGTCACAGGATCGATGATCTCGGGATAGAAATGATCCTCCCAAATCACAGGCCCGTCTTTGGTTTCAACGCATTCATTGGCAACGCCCGGCCCCATGACTTCGGATAGCCCGTAAATATCAACCGCGTTCAGATCGAAGGCTTCTTCGATCTCTTGACGCATGGCTTCGGTCCACGGCTCCGCGCCGAACACCGCCACCTCAAGCGAGGATTTGCGCGGGTCAAGGCCGGCCTTATGGAACGCCTCGAGGATGTTGAGCATATAGGAGGGCGTCACCAGAATACCGCGCGGTTTGAAATCGTTGATCAGACCGACCTGCTTGTCTGTTTGACCACCGCCCATCGGCACGACAGTCGCGCCCAAACGCTCAATCCCGTAATGCGCGCCAAGACCACCTGTGAACAGACCATAGCCATAAGCATTGTGGATCATATCACCCTTGCGCAGACCCGCCGCGCGCAAGCTGCGTGCAACAAGATCGGCCCAATTAGAGATATCATTCGCGGTATAGCCCACCACCGTCGCCTTGCCCGTCGTACCAGAGGAGGCATGAATCCGCGAGATTTCTTCGCGCGGAACCGCGAACAGGCCAAAGGGGTAGTTGTCGCGCAGATCATCCTTCACGGTGAAAGGGAACTTAGCCAGATCAGTCAGCGATTTCAGATCATCAGGTGTCACGCCTGCAGCGTCAAACCGCTCTTTATACATCGGCACATTTTCATAGGCGTGCTTCAGCGACCATTTCATCCGCTCCAGTTGCAGCGCGGAAATCTCATCGCGGGACGCGATTTCGATCGGGTCAAGAATGCTCGGATCAGGGGTCAAGTTGCTCATGGCTGTTCCTCGTCAAATAGCTGGCCTTTGATCGCGCGCGAGAGCCCGCGCATTTCGGCAATGAGTGCGCCATCTTGGTTAACAACGCGCACGTCATAGATACCACTTCGCCCTGTTAGAGACACTTCGCGGGCGCTGGCCGTTAACACATCGCCCAGCTGGCCAGGCGCGATGAAGGTGATCATATTGTTCTGCGCAACCGTGTTCTGATTGCGCGAATTACAAGCGAACGCAAAGGCGCTGTCAGCCAGCGTAAAGATTACGCCGCCGTGGCAAATGTCATGCCCGTTGCAATGATGCTCCTGCACCTGAAGCGTCATGCTCGCAACGCCTTCGCGTACCGGCCCAAGCTCCATTCCGACCCAAGGCGATGCTCGATCATTCGCCCACATGGCAGCACTAGCACGCGCCGCTCGTTCATCAGGTGTCATCAGTTCCTCCCAGACCGAATTTTCATTATTCCTTGCATAACCCGTCCAAGCGGTCAATTAATAACGAAACAGTTTAAGGATCGATATTATGGGCCTGCTCTCTATTAACTCTTTTGCCGCTGGCGCATGGATCGCACCTGACAGCTCTGCCCGCCCGATAGAAAACGCGGTGACAGGAAATGTAATGGCTCATGCTGGCAACGCCGAGCTGGACGTGCAAGCGATGTTGGATCACGCGCGCAATGTCGGCGGGCCAAACCTGCGCAAGCTGACCTTCCATGATCGCGCCCGTATGCTGAAGGCCCTCGCAGGTGCGCTGAACGAACATAAACAGGCGCTCTATGATCTGAGTTTCGCGACAGGGGCGACCCAATCAGACCATCTGATCGACATCGACGGCGGCATCGGCACGATGTTTGTGTTCGCCTCCAAAGGTCGGCGCGAAATGCCCGATGGCCATGTTTATCTTGACGGAGAGATTGAACAGCTTTCGCGCAACGGCACCTTTCTTGGCCAGCATATCTGCACGTCCCTGCAAGGGGTCGCCGTGCATATCAACGCCTTCAACTTCCCCGTTTGGGGCATGCTCGAAAAACTTGCACCCACCTTGCTCGCAGGCGTTCCTGCCATCGTGAAACCGGCAACCGCGACCTGCTATGTCACCGAACTCGCCGTGCGCATTATGCTGGAGAGCGGCATCCTGCCCGAAGGTGCATTGCAACTCGTCAGTGGCGGATTGGGCGACATGCTGGACCGATTGACCCTGCAAGATGTGGTCAGTTTCACAGGCTCCGCGCAGACCGCGCTCAAACTCCGCTCCGCGCCTCATATTCTTGAAAACTCCATCCGCTTCGTGGCCGAGCAAGACAGCCTGAACGCCTCGATCCTTGGCCCGGATGCGGCTCCCGGCACGCCTGAATTTGATCTCTTCATCAAAGAAGCGCAACGCGAGATGACCACGAAAGCGGGGCAGAAATGCACCGCCATTCGCCGCATCATCGCGCCCGAAAACCATGTCGAGGCGGTGATCGAAGCCCTCTCCAATCGCCTAACACAGACACTTGTCGGAGACCCTAATAAGGGCGAAACGCAAATGGGAGCTCTCGTTTCGAATGCGCAGAAACGTGATGTTCTGAACAAGGCCGCGATTATCGGAACAGAAGCGACCCAAGTCTACGGCGATCCAAGCATCGCTGAAAGCAAAGGTGCCTTCCTCTCCCCTATGCTCTATCATTGCGAAAACCCTGACACCGCAAGCCGCGTGCATGACACCGAAGCCTTCGGTCCCGTTTCCACCGTGATGGGTTACCGCGACATTGAGCACGCGATCAATCTTGTGAACAAAGGCCAAGGGTCTCTCGTCGCCTCGGTCATCACCCATGATGCAGAGGTCGCGCGCGAGGTTGCGCTTGGCTCTGGCGCTTTCCATGGACGGCTCTATTTCAACAACCGCGACAGCATGAAAGAATCGACGGGCCACGGCTCTCCCCTGCCTCACATGGTACATGGCGGACCGGGGCGCGCAGGCGGCGGCGAGGAACTCGGCGGCGTGCGCGGCGTGATGCATTACATGCAGCGAACCGCTGTGCAAGGCAGCCCCGATATCCTCACAGCAATCGGCCAAACTTGGGTCGATGGCGCAGCCGAAATCAAAGCCCCCGCGCATCCCTTCACCCGCACCTTCCACGAAGTCCAGATTGGTGAAACCATCCACACAGAGCCCCGCATCGTCACGCTTGAGGATATTGAGCATTTCGCGCATTTCACTGGCGACACTTTCTATGCGCATATGGATGAAGACGCCGCGCAAAGGAATCCTTTCTTCCCGGGCCGTGTCGCGCATGGCTATTTGCTTCTTAGCTTTGCTGCGGGCCTGTTTGTTGAACCCAATGAGGGTCCCGTTCTGGCGAACACCGGCCTAGATAACCTGCGCTTCATGAAACCCGTGCAAGCGGGCGATAGCATCAAGGTACGCCTGACCGTGAAAAAGAAAACGCCACGTAACGATGAGTATGGCGAAGTGCGTTGGCATGTTACGCTCACCAACGAAGACAGCGAAAAGGTCGCTGAGTATGAATTGCTCACAATGAACGCCTACACCAAATAGGAACGATGCATGCAGGTTGATTTTCTCTTCGATTTCTCCAGCCCTAACGCTTATCTCGCGCATAGGATGGTGCCAGGCATTGAACAGCGCACAGGCGTTGAAATTACATATGTACCATGTCTTTTGGGCGGGATTTTCAATGCGACGGGCAACAAATCTCCGATGGAAGTCAACGCGCATGTGGAAAACAAGCTTAAATATGAACAGTTGGAGTTTGATCGGTTCATAAAGAAACACGAGATTACGGAGTTCAATTTCAACCCCTTTTTCCAACTTAGAACCGTGTTTCTGATGCGCGCCGCGATTGTGATGCAGCAGCAGGGCAGGCTACGTGACTTTGCCGATGCGGGTATGAAAATGGCATGGGAAGACAAGGTGAATGTCAGTGATCCTGAAATTGCCGCCAATGCGTTGACGCAAGCCGGCTTTGACGGCGCTGGATTGCTTGAAGCGAGCAAAGAAGAAGCAATCAAAGCCCAGCTCTTTGCAAATACAGACGGCGCGATCAAACGCGGTGCCTTTGGCATGCCGACATTCTTTGTGGGCGACGAAATGTTCTTTGGCAAAGATCGTCTGCGCGAGGTCGAAGAAGAAATCGTCGCGCGTCTTTAATCGCGCGCGCCGAGGCGATTGATCTGATTGAGCAACGCTTGCGCTTGGCTTAGCGACGCGCCCGCGGCTTCGAGCATGCTCGGCAAAACCATCCACTCCAGCGCCCATGCTGTGCCAGAACGTTCTTGCTCGTGCACCATCGCTTGCCCCAAAATCCCCTGTTGGCCAGCAACGAAACGCGCCAAAGTCACCAGAGTTTCCGCGCGCACAGGGTTTTGCTTGTGCGGCATCGCGGAAGACCCCCCTGCCCCGTCAAGTCCAACTTCATCAACGCCTTGCTGCGCCATAAGCGTAACATCAGCGCCGATCTTGCCGAACGTCCCAGTAAGCAGGGCCAACCAATTGCCAAGGTTTACAATAGACGTGCGATCCGCGTGCCAAACGGCAGACACAGAAAGCCCAAGTGATTTGGCGACATGCACGGCAACCTCGTCGCCCTTATCATTCGGTGTGTTACGCAGCCCGACGGCACCGCCTACCTGCACAGTTGCCAGCGATTGGACCAGCTCTGGCAGCGCCTCCAAATGTCGCGATACTGAAACCTGCCATGTCGAAAGACGATCAGACACCCGGATCGGCAAAGCCGCTTGCATGCGGGTTCTGCCCATCATTTCGGTGGCGCCAAAGCTCTCGCTCAGCGCATCGATCCGTGCAAGAACCTCGCGCCCGCGCGTTTCGAAATCAAGCAGAACTTCGCGGCAAATCAAAACCGTCGCGCTGTCCATCACATCTTGCGACGTTGCACCTGTGTGGATCGCTTTTTGCACCGCTTCTGTTTGGCCTGCGCGCAACTGCCTGACGAGTTCGGGCACAGGTAGTCCATCGCGTTCGGTGCCTGCGCCAAGCTTGGAAAAATTTGGCTCAAACCCATCAATAACATTCAAGGCAATAGCGCCAGTAGCCTCCTCAACCGCGCCTACCTGCATCAAGGCCTGTGTCCAAGCCCGTTCAAACGCAAGCATCTTTTGCAAGTAGCTCTCTGCGCCAAATGCCTTGGCGACCTTCCCATCGCCAAGCAGGCGATCAAACAAAGGGCTGGAGGTAAAGGCATTGCTCATAAATCGTCCTAACTCGCGTCTGGTTGAGCTTCAGGCTTGGCGCGCTGGAATGACTCTAGCGCCATCGCGGCTTCTTCTATCTCTAGCAGACGTGCAAAGGGGCTCATGTCAACGCCCCATCGATGCGCATTATACAGCTGCGCAACGAGGCAAATATCACAAATCTGCGGTGTATCCGCAAAACTAAACACATGATCACCCTTTGGCAGAAGCGCCATGTATGCATGAAATCCCTCTGTCATCCAGTGACGCATCCACGCAACGCCATCGTCTTGGCTCGCGCCATGCTCGCCCTTTAGACGGCCCACGACTTTGAGGTTGTTCACTGGATGAATATCCATCGCGATCACTTGCGCGGCCGCCGAAACCTTGGCGCGCTGAGTAGGATCGCTCGGAAGAAACGCAGGCTCGGGAACGCGCTGATCCAGATAATCCAAGATTGCCATAGATTGCGTCAACACCGTGCCATCCTCTAGCACCAAGGCTGGCACCCCTCGGCTCGGATTGATTGCTGCAAAGTCTTCGCTGCGCTGCGCGCCTGCAACCAAGTCAATCGAACGGCTCTCATAGGCGAGCCCCTTCATGTTCAAGCCAATGCGCACCCGATACGACGTCGTCGAGCGCCAATAAGAATAAAGCACCATCATAGCGCAGCCGTTTCCAACGCGGTGCGTAACACTTCGCGATCCCCGATGTGGTTAGACAACACGAGGATCAACCGCGCATTAAACGCCGCGCTGTCCTCTTCACTTAGCCCTTCATGCGCGGCCAGCAAATCCGCATAGAAATCATCAGGGCTCTCAATATTAGGATCCAGATTTAATTCAGCCATACCTTAAGCCTCCTGACAAATTGAACGTCGCAGCGCCGCGCTAAGCGCCGCGCTATCATAGGTCGCCATACGCGCAGCAACATGTTGATCAGGCCGGATCAAATAAACCGCCGATGTCGCATCACCAAGATAGCGCTCTGCCAGCAATTCGTTTTCGCTTTCGCTCGCCGACAAAGACACGATTTTCGCGTCGATCCCAGCGGCTTCAAATGCGACAGGAACATCCGCGTTTATTGCCAGAACGACAAACCCATCCCCAAGGCGCGACAGCAAATAATCTTTGCCAACAGGTGCATCCGGACAAGAAGCGCCGGGCCGTGTTCGCGCAGGACCACCCGGCAGAGCATCCTTCGAGTTCAAAGAGCTGCCATCATAAACGCACGGCACCGAAAGACGCCCGGAATTTACCAAGGGGCGCGCAAACGCATGTTTCTCGCTGAGGTTCAAAACCGCATTGCGGAACACTTTGCTGATCTTCGATTTCGGCGTGATGAAATCCGTTGAACGCGTAGAGTTCAGAACATTCTCATCCGCTCCATAAATCCGTTCCGCGTTATAGCTATCAAGCAAAGCATCTGGTGCTTTACCTTTGATCACCAGACCAAGTTTCCAACCCAGGTTATCCGTGTCTTGCATGCCAGAGTTGGCCCCGCGCGCGCCAAACGGCGAAACCTGATGCGCCGCATCACCGGCAAAAAGAACGCGCCCTTGGCGGAAGCTCTCCATGCGCTTGCATTGGAAAGTATAGATCGACGACCAAACGATCTCGTAGGAAATTTCTGGCCCAAGCATCGCATCAAGCCGATGACGGATGTTTTCTTCCTTCATTTCTTCCTTGCGATCCACATCCCAACCGATCTGGAAATCGATGCGCCAGACATCGTCAGGCTGTTTGTGCAGCAAGGTTGAAGCGCCAGATTTGAACGGCGGCTCAAACCAGAACCAACGCTCGGTTGGAAAGGTCTGATCCCCTTTCATCTTGATGTCTGCGATGAGAAAGCTGTCTTGAAACACACGCCCCTCAAATTCCAGACCCATCATTGTGCGCAGAGGCGAGTTGGCGCCATCCGCGCCGATGAGCCAATCCGCCTCCAACGTATATGGACCTTCAGGCGTCATCACGGTGAGGACCACGTGATCGTCTTTGACCTCAACCGCATCAACACGGTTCTTGCCACGCAACTCAATCGGCGCACCGTCCGCTTGCAATTCGCGCACGCGATCAATCAAGAACTGCTCGAAATAGGGTTGCTGCATGTTGATAAAGGCAGGAAATTTGTGACCGTCTTCAGGCAGCAGATTGAATTCGAAAACCTTTCGATCCTCGTAAAACACTTTGCCCAGATTCCATACAACACCCTTGTCGAGCATCGGATCACCGCAACCATAGCGATCTGCAATCTCAAGGCTGCGTTTCGCAAAACAAATCGCGCGGCTACCCATCCCGACGCCTTCATGATCATCCAGAACAATCGCAGGAATACCCTGCCGCCCCAGATCAAGCGCAGTCGCAACCCCAATCGGCCCACCGCCCATAATCACGACAGGATGGCGCACAGGCGCGCGCGCATCTTGATCGGCACAGCGCTCATAGGGATAGGCTTTGAAAGCCAGTTTATATCTATCATCCAACATCAGCGCGCTCGCCTCCCTCAATAGCCCGCGCAAAGACGCACGCAAAATGCATCAATGCCTGCGCCGAGTCATGGGGCTGGTTGGCTTCAAAGTCAAGATGGTTTCATTTGTAACTTTTAATTGGTGCCCGCAATTAACACCGTCATTCAGGAGCCAAAATCGTCAACTCGACAGGAGCCATACCGCTGATCTCGCCGCGCAAAACATCGCCGGCTTGAACCGCGCTCACCCCTGCGGGTGTGCCTGTCATGATCACATCGCCCGGCTCGAGATGATAGAATTTGGACAGATCGGACACAATCGCTGGCACCGAATGAATAAGCTCGGCAACGCTCGCATCTTGGCGGGTTTCGCCGTTCACGCTAAGGGAAATACGCTGATCTTTGATCGCGCCAACCGCTTCAGCTTTGCTTGCCGTCGCAAAGACTGCGCCGTCTTCAAAGTCTTTCGACGTATCCCAAGGACGACGATCCGCCTTTGACGCGTTTTGCAAATCGCGCCGCGTCATATCTAGTGAGGCGCAATAGCCATAAATCACCTGCTCCGCATCGTCCTGCGAAATGCGAAACGCTGGCGCTCCAATCAAAATGGAAAGCTCCATTTCATGGTGATAATTCTCGGTTCCAGGAGGATAGGGAACATTTGCGCCCGACAACACAGAATGCGTTGGCGCTTTTGTGAAATAGAACGGTGCTTCGTAGTCAGGAACATTGCCCATCTCCGCCGCATGCGCGAGATAATTACGCCCAACGCAGAAGATCCGATTGATCGGAAAGTTGCGCGCTTCCCCCTCAACAGGAATGCCTTTCGCGGGACGAGTTGGAAACAAAAATTCAGACATCGCTCTCTCCTTGATTACATGCACTTGGCCTTTCGCTCAGGTCTGTGTCAAGAGAAACACCCATCCCAGCCGCGCAAAGTCAGTGAGCTGTCTCGCCCTGCAACTCGACAGTAAAAAACCACTCTTCGTCCGTGTCTTTTTCAACGATCTCATCGGGCACAACCGAAGGGCCAGATAGAAATACGTTAGACCCAAAGTGACTATGCAAACGCGCCAGTTTTTCCTGCCGCGCACCCGTTAATTCCGCATAGAACTTCGAATAGTTCTCGGTCGCCTTCAATTCATCAATCTTTGCACGGTGGCATGTGACAGAATGCTCGTGCGCCGCCGCGATTTCAGGATCGCTCATCAACTTAGCCAATTCTTCCTTCATCATATCAAGACGCGGCAGGATCGAGGTTTCTTCTTCAAAGTTGTTGTTCATGCGAAACCAGTAGGCGAGGCCCTGATCACGATCCACATGGTTCACGCGGCCCCGATCCCGTTTGACCAGAAAACTCTCGGCAGAGCGCACAGCATAATGGTTCAGCTGCACCAAATCATAGCCATAGGTTTCAATCGTCGAGCGCCACCCATTGCGATACATTTCGCGCGGTAAAGGCGCCCCTGATCCGTTTACCCAATTGATGTTTTCCCAAAGCTGCGGGTTCAGACCCTTCGGGCGATGCACACCCAACTTTTTAAACAACCCGATATTTTGAAATAGCGTCTTAAAACCCCATGCCTGATGCGGCTTTCGGGCAAACTCGGGTGCGCTGCGCAAGAATTGCTCGGTGATCGGGCGATCGACATATTCATGCACGTCCCCATTGCCAAAAAGTCGCCACGTCATAGCAATCATGTTGGCATCAGGCACAGCCGCAAAAAGCGCATCCAGCGTGCCGTCACCGACCTTGATATTCACGAATTCGTCCACATCAATACACGTCGCCCATTTGGCGTTTTTGATGACGTCTTCTTCTTCAGCAGATTGCAGCGCTGCGTGCTGCGGCTTCAAATCCATGTCGCGAAAACGGTTCTCGCGCCATTGGCAAATGCCCTTGCGCTCTAACATTTGCAGCATTGTATCCGTGCCGTCAGTGCAATCGTTCGTGTAAACAATGATGTCGTCAAATCCGATTGCGCGATGATAGGCGAGCCATTCCAGAATGAACGGTCCTTCGTTCTTCATCGTTGTCACAATCGCACAGCGCCCCCTGCCCTTCGGGATTTTGTCTGGCTCAATCTCAGGCATGCGCACGGGGTTATGACCCCATAGGTTTTTCGACTGCTTCAGCAATGGCGCATGCTCAATCAACGAGGTCTTTGGCACGATCTTGGAAATCGCCTCGCTGGGATGGCGCAGCGACATATGGCGATAAAAGCCCTGCGTTGCGGTTTCATCCGCTGCCGCATTGCCCATGCGCACCAAACGCCAAACCGCATCCAGCGGTGCCTTTGACGGCGCAATACACCAGCGTTGACGTCCCCCGCCCGCATCGAACTGCACACAAATATGATCCGCAAAAAGCGTCGGTTGGTTGTTGCGTACGCGCCAAGGATAACAATGCTGACCGATCAACGCGATCAAACCACCATCGGCGGCCACTGCGGTGTCAAACACGGTGTTTTCACCGCGCACAATCAAGTCATGCACATCAACATTCGCAACGGCGCGCGCGCCAGCCAGAAAGCGCAACTTTGTGATCTCATAGAAACTCAGCGTTCCTAATGGAGCATCCCATGGCGAGGGTGGCGGCACGACCATACGATCTTTTCCGGGGGCCTCAGGCACACAGTACGGATGCGCCTCTGCGGGAAGGTCAGGTTTGCCGAAAGGCACATCGCTGCTGAGCAAGACCACCGTGCAATCCAGCTTTGCAATGCCTTGTTTCAACCCGTTCGAAAACGCCTTGTCACTGCCTGCGCGCGCACGATCAAAGATCACAGCGCCGTTCATGCCATGATGATCAATGTGATAGGACAGCCACGCCAGCACTGTCTGCGCACTTTCTCCATTGCGCACAGCAACAAGAACGTTGGCTCCCTCCAGCACCTCCAACTCAGCCTCAGCGGGGACGACCTCAAGCGTTTTGCCATTTACCTCAAACGTGGCGTCAACTTTCTTGGGCAAAGCGAAGGTCACAATAGGCGCGCCACCAACGCTGCGTTGCGCGATCAATTGAGCTTTCTTAGGGGCTTTTAACTCGGCAACATCAGCGCCTGCATCGAAAAACAACGTCACATGACGCGCGCCCTCTACCTGCGCCTCAACCGCATCCAATAAGGTAACACCGCCAACCGTTTGGCTTGCGAAAAGGCGCTCAACAACACGACCACTCATACTTTGGCTTTCTTCAAAATCTCAAACTGGGCATGCAGGAAATCACGCCCTTGCTGCGCACTCGGCGGGGTGCTTCCCGTCAGCAACTCTAACCGGAACTTTAGCCGCAGCGTTTCAATGTCTTTCATCGCATCGCAATACAGCGCACGGCGCGCATCTTGGCAAATCGCAAGCTCTGCCGACACATCAGGTAAACGCGCCAGTTCTGAATGCGTTGCCTCTAACATCGGCAAAACCTCTTCTGCCTTTTCACTGTTCCAATTGCGTTCGGCCCAATAGGTCAAGCCAATTTCACGGTCCATATGGTTAGGCAATCCGCGCGCTCTTTTGGCGATGAATTCTTCGGTTGAGCGCAAGGAATAGTGGTTGAGCCAAATCTGCGGTTGGCCTTTACATGCGCCATAAAGAGAAATCGCTCCGTCATTGCGTGCAAAACTCTCCGATAGTCCCGACCCATCTGGCCCGATCCAACGCGCAGGTTTTGACTTTTTCGCGCGGGGGCGATGCACTCCTAGCGCACGAAATGCCTGTGGCCGATGTAAAGTCTTGAACAAATGGCCCAAAGGGAAATGTAAATCCAGCGGAGCCGCGCGGGTAAACCGCTCTGGCGTGAGCCCCTCACTCGCCTGCGATTGCCCGCTTGATCCAAACAAACGCCACGGCAGCGCAAGCGCATCAAACCCGCCGGACTCTTTTTCTAACGAGCCGATAAAATCGGGTAACGATCCGCCCTTGGGCAAACACAAAAACTCATCGCAATCAAAGAACATCATCCAGTCAGTTTCATCCACCCAAGGATGATCCTGCGCCAGCTTTAGCGCCTGCCACTGCACTGACTTCTTACCCTTCGGCTCAAATGAAAGATGCGCAACACGGGGATCATCAGCCAGCCCATCTAGCACGGCGTCCGTCCCATCCGTATTGTCATGAGACAGTATCAGCATCCGATCAAAACCGGCGGCAAGGTGGTGCGCGATCCATTCTGGCGCATATGCACCATCATTGCGCATACATGTGATGCCCAGAATACTCAAAATTGCTCTCTGCTCTCGCGCAATGCGCGTTTTTCCTTGCTTATACGGTAGGTTCGTAAACAAAGTCACCTAAACCTAGTTGATTGTTTACCAATTGTTGGCAATGAGTCACAAAAAGCAGAGGCGTACCCAATGATTACCTTTGACCAAGCTATGGCTGCAATGGATGCACCACAGATTACCGAGATCAACACTGATGCGCTGGATGACAGCGATGTGCTGAACCTAATCTTGCAGCGTTCCGAAATCATTCGCGATCAAGAAAACTACAATCGTTATATCAAGTCATGGATTCGCGGCGAAGATGCGCCCATCTTGGACCTCATCAACCGCATGGGCCGCGAAAACCTGATCCGCCGTGCGGCTTCGTTCATCTATCTAGAGTTCCAGCAGCTTCAGCATATTTTCGACGACAAAGCGCCCAAGAAGATTGCCGACATTGGCTGCGGCTATGCTCTGTTCGATCTGTTCTTGGCAAAAGAATACGACAGCAAACTCGCGCTGATTGATTTGGAAAGCAATGAAAACCGCCACTTTGGTTTCAAGGAATCTGGCGCCGCCTATTCCAGCCTTGCCAATGCGTCCAAGTTTCTGACTGACAATGATGTGAAAAAGACCTCGATCAAGACGTTTAACCCGGAAACGGATGACCTCAGCAAACTGACCAAGCTTGACTATGCTTTCAGCTTTATCTCCTGTGGTTTCCACTACCCGTGGTCAACCTATGAAGAGTTTTTCAAAACCAACGTCGCCCCCAATGGCCGCATCATTCTGGACATTCGCAGCCACAAACTAGGCGAACATGTGCGCGAAATGTCGGGCATGGGGTTTGTTCGATCCATTGTCATGGCCGCGAACAATACCGCGGATCGCATCATGATCGTGAAATCGCTGAAGGCGGCTTAACAAAATCTGTTAGCCGCATCAAAACTGACTGGCAAACTTCCCGATAATCTCGGTCATCTTCGCGCGCGGTAGATCGGTTTTATTCACCGTGAACCGCGCCATGCGACCAACGACCTCTTGTTTCTCAAGATAGTCCTCGATCACGTAATAGCCTTTGCGACCCTCGTAATCATCGAACAAAAGCGTTGTTTCCTGTTCACAGCGCAACATCGCGGTGAGCGCACAAGCAACGCGGAAACGGCCATCGACCAGAATGACATCGGGGTGCTTGAATTCTTCTGCATCCCAAATCGACAGCGGATAGAGATGATAACGCTGAAAGCCCTCGGTATCCACCGGGCTGCCCCATTTCCCCGTCGCGCCAATGTTGATGTATTGCATCATTGGCATTGAAGCGGGCTGCGCCGCATTAAACCATCGGCGCATTTGACGCGTCCAGAGCTTGCTGCTTTCAACCGAGAAGATCGTCTTGTTCGGCATTTCGGATGCCATCACCGTTGAACCGCCCGAGCCGTACTCCAAAATCACATCCGCTGCCTCATAGTGCCTGCGCACCAGATCAGCGACCTCGGGAATAAACGTAAGTTCGGGTCTGTCCATTATGCAGCTACCTGTCTTGCTCCCTCAGACGGTAGCGCAGGAAAAGCCGCGCGCAAAGCACCTTTCGAAAACCACGTTTTCCAACATAAACGCCCAAAGTCGGCGTTCATATGGAATACATCTAACGCGCGATGCTCTGACCCGCCGCCCTTTCGGAACTGCTTGGACCCCTCCGAAAAGCGCTTCTCCGTCATCACGCCTTCGCAAATCGTTTCCTGCGGCTGTCGTAGCACCTGAAATCCTTCATCTTCTAAACGGCGATCAAGACCCGCCATGATCCGCTGAATGAAGGCACCATCACCCGCTTCAAGGATTGGGCGATACAGGGCTTCACGCCACTCGATCTGTGTCAGAACTTCACTAAGGAAAGGTTGCCAAACCAGAAAAATCGGAGCGTCAGAATGCGCCCGAAGGGTGCGCGCGGTATGGAGCATCATACCGTTCTTCAGCTCATCCCAAAGCGCCTCCACCATCGTGGCGTCACTCACAAAATTGCGCGCGCTTTGGTGGTTTCTGGTGCTGGGCGTTGCGAAATTTGCATAGTTCCGGATCAAGTTGTTCGGGAAAAACTTCATCCCCGTTAGAACAAAAGCATCGTATTTCTCAGGCTCAACGAAATCACCTGTTGTCGCAATACCTTTGAAAAACTCGGCCGCCTCAGCATCGCGTGGACCAAGTTTGCCCTCAACCTCGCCAAAGCTTTTCATACCGTCTTTGAGGCAGCCAAAAAACTCTGCACGCACATGCGCCGCCGCCTCGTCTACGGGCGGCCAGCCATCTTTCAACGCAGCGACGTGGGAATTTCCGATAACGCATAGATGAGATGTCATTTGTTAAACGCCTCCAACAAAACTTCTTCACAAACAAGATCGTCATTCGACTGATCCGGCTCTTGTTCTTTTGGCTTCACCTGTCGCTCAGGCACCTTACCCGCTCCGCGTGGGTCATGCTGGTTCAGGAACACCCGCATCGCGTTTTCAACACCGGGCGCGGAAACAGAGCGCAAGTTGCGTTCATAAAAGATCCCGCGCGAGGACGGCGCTGTGATCAGCTCATATGACGGGTAGTAATCTATCAACCTGTTGCGCTGGCTAAGCTCGCCGCACACACCGCGCAGAACCGATTTGGAATAGGTGCTTGCAGAAAGAACGTGATCACCGCAGGCCGTCGCCGTCAAAGGTACAGGCGACACCGTAATGATACATTTCAAACGCCGCCCGCGATGCGCGCGCATCAACTTGAGAAAACTGGAAAACGCTTCAATCGTTTCTGAGTGTGTATAGTTGTGGAATTCATATTTTTCGGGATCAAACTCGCCAGCAATCGTGCCCGGCGCAGTTGGATAAACCGTACCCGTTTCGCGATGAATCCATGCTTCTGTCAAACCGAAAGTAAAGACAAAAACATCCATCTCCATGAACATCTCTGCCACGTTTCGCAGATGAAAACGGCGCGCCATTTGCGCCTCTTCCGCGCTCGCCCAACCACCTGGTTCAACGCCCGGGCGCTGCGCATCATAGAAACGCCCGTCCTTTTCCCAAATCGGCTCGGCCGGTTCATGTCCATCCAGCGCTTCTCGCGCCAGTTGAAGCAATTGCGCGGGTGTATAGATGTTCCCAAATCGACAGGTATAAATTCCGAAAGAGCGCGCACTCGCCGCTTCGTCACTCATACCAGCTGGCGCAGGTTCTAGCTGCATAACGTTAAAGCTGCGCCCTCTCAAATGGCGCGCAATGTGCTGGGCAAAACAACTTCCCGCCGTCGCAATTGCTTCACTTTTTCGAATGCCAAACTTGCGACGATAAATATCATCCATCGCCAAGGGGCTTTGCTCTGCAACGCCGCTGCTCCAAAAAGCGCGTGCGTCTAACCCTGAATAAGGGGAATTGCTCATTACTCTCGTCCTGCCTGTTACGGTCTACGCCGCCTTGCTACAGGCGACTATTCGGGGCAATTGGGGCAAGATTAAGGCGTTACCCTATTGAACGGGCAAGTGTTGCACGAGGCCCCTACCCCTTTACACTTTCCTCAAGTGCATTGGTAAATTCATCCAGCTCCGGGTCCATCTTCATCGACGCCGCTTTTCGCTTGTGCCAATCCACCGCTTTCTTATGCAGATCGCCCAAGATTTTGTCCGCTTTCAACTCTTTCACCAACTTGTTCGTCGCGCTCTTGTAACGATCAATAGACGTGTCTTTTTCATCGTTCAGATTAAACTTGTCCCAATATTCCATTCCCAAGATATGGCTGGAATGGTTCGCCCGTCCGCGCGCACGTTTGATCATGAAACTTTCCATCGAGCGAAGCGCATAGTGATTGACCTGTGCATGCGTAAACAGCGGCGGGTTCTCCGTTCGCTTACCGTTCACTACATAGTCTTTTCCGCCCGGAAGCACGCGTTTGGTATCCGCGACGCGATCTTCTAATGAAATTGGCGCATGAAGGCCCATTCGCTGAAATTTTTCCTGATTGGTATAGATGGATTTCACGAACTTTCCGGTCGTTGGCCGCTCTTTCGCGTCCCATTCAAATTCACCCTTTGTGAATTGCTGAGTGACCGGCTTGTCGACGAGCTTCTTTACCCCATCGGGGCCAAAAATACGCCAAGGCACAGAAATCACATCCGTGTCTATGCCCGACCCCTGCACCAAAGCGCGGACCGATCCGTCGCCCATATGCACGTTCAGATATTCATCTACATCACACACAAAGACCCATGTGGCATCCATCACGATATCATACCGCCGCGAGGCTTGACGCAAGGCAGATCGGTGTATCCCCGCTTGGCGCACAATCGTGTTGTGCTGCGTGACATATCCCAGCTCTTGCAGACGCAACAAAATATCAACCGTCGGGTCAGAGCAATCATTGGTGCAGACCAGAATATGATCGAACCCAAGCACTTTGTAATGCGCCACCCAATCCAGGATGTAGGGGCCTTCATTCTTCATCGTGGATACAACAGTATAGGTATCGTTGCTCATAACTACCTCACGCGCCCCTTTTTTCGGTTTTATTTCGGTGGCTGTTTCGATTTGGTAAACAATAGCGCTTGCTCTAGGTTACGTGCAAGCGACATAGCGCGAACGACACAGGCTGATAGAAATTCATCGGCTGTTTGCAAACGGGTGGTACACAAACACCACGCAAGACCCTAGGGTGGCGAAAAATGGGCCACCCGAAACTGGGGGCATAAGTAACGAGGATTGGCAGATGGCACGTACACGTGAAGTCGGGACACTTTGGATTGGCGGACCCCTTAGCTGGATGGAACAGCTCTGCCTCAAGTCCTTCGTCGACAAAGGCCAAAAGATCACGCTGTTCAGCTATGAAGACATTCCCAACGTGCCCGACGGCGTTATTCGCAGGGACGGGCGCGAGATTATCGACACCGATGATTTCATCAAATACGAGCAGAAAAACAGCTACGCGCTGTTCGCTGACTGGTTCCGCCTGCACATGATCCACCAATGCCCGGGCATGATCTGGATCGACACAGACGTCTACTGCCACCGCCCGATGGATTACGAAAGCGACTATGTCTTTGGCTTCGAACTTCCCGGGGAACACCGCGTCAACAACGCCGTGCTTGGGGTGCCAGCGGATAGCGAAATGCTCCGTCAAATGCTCGAATTCACCGACGATCGTTTTTCTATCGCACCGTTTCTGCCTAAGAAACGACAAGAACAAATGCGCAAAGCCGCCGAAAAGGGCAAACCTGTCCACATAACCGAGCAGCCTTGGGGCGTTTGGGGCCCGATGATGGTCACGCATTACGCTCATGCGCTTGGGTTGCAACGTCATGTGCAGCCGCTTAATGCCTTCTACCCCATCACCTTCCGCGAGCGTTTCAAATTCATGCGCCGCGCGGAATTGGCCGAAGGTTTGATCACCGACGAAACCACCGCCCTGCATCTTTGGGCCTCCAACAAACGCCAGCTAGGCAATATCCATGATGGCCTGCCGCCCAAAGGCAGCTACCTAGAACGCCTCGTCAAAGAACACGGCATCAACCCTGCCCTCGCCCCGATCAAGGGCCGCGGCAATACCACATTCGACGGCGCGCTGATTGATGAAGTGGACCTCAGCGAAGTCTCTTCAATCGCCGATCTCACAGGCACCGCGCGCAGCTTTGTTCTGGCCGTGCATCATAAATTCGATTGCGATGTGCAACTGATCAACGTGAACCGTCGCGGCAAGTTCAAAGACGGCGATGAGGATTGGCTCAAGGACTACACCAAGTTCCTCACAGATCACGACGTTGACCCCTCCCGCATCAAGGTTGTTCGCGATGAAAAAGACCTGCGTCCAGTTGATGTGCTGTGCAATCTGTCTGGTTATGGCGATCGCTTTAAAGTGCCGTTCCTCGAAAAGTTTATGGACAAGTGCCTGCACTCTGACACCCGCGTCTTTATGGACGTGCGCAAAGGCTCGGGCGCATTCCCGTTCCTCAAAAAATACGGCACGAACACCGCTCTTTCGACCCGCGAAGAAGACGGCAAAGAAGTCACGCGTATTCGTATGACACCAAAGTCGCCTGAACCCACTGACCCCGAAGGCAGTTGGGACAAAATTGCCACCGAACTCGCAGGCAAAGACGGCTGGTATCGCCCCGGCACCAATGGCCACAGCTTCCTCTATATGCCCCGCTCCTCTGATACGCTGGTCGTCACCTTCGACAACCTCGACATCGCCATGACCAAGCGCGAGGATCGCCGTCCTTGGGGTTACAGCTTTATCAAGGATCAGGGCTGGTCAATGCTCGGCGTGCTGGCTGGTGGCTGGACATGGTATCGCGAGCAATGGGTCAGCGATCAGTTCGACCAACTCAAAAAAGAGGGCTTCTTTAAGCAGTTCAAACGCGTGGTGTTCTACGGGGCGTCCATGGGTGGCTATGCCGCCTGTGCCTTCTCCCCCGCTGCACCCGGTTGCGACGTCGTTGCCATCTCTCCGCAAAGCACCGTAGACAAGAAAATTGTCCCATGGGAAAGCCGCTACAAGGTGGTCTGGGATCGAGACTTCTCTGGCAAATATGGCGATGCCTCCAAAGTGTCGGAAGCGGCCAATAGGGTCTCTATCCTCTATGACCCCTATGAACCCCTAGACGCCCAACACGCAGCGCGCTTTACAGGCAAGAACGTGCAACACCTACGCGCTCCCCTGCTCGGGCACCGCCTTGGCTCCTCGCTCAATCAGATGGGCATCCTGTCGCCAATTATCCTGGGCGCGCTCGATGGCTCGCTCAGCAGCGAAGATTATTACAAGCTATTGCGCACTCGCAAAACCTCGCCCCGCTATCAACGCGAGCTGTTTAACAAAGCGGTAGACAAAGGGCACAAAGACCTCGCTAAGTCCTTGGGTGAACATATCCTTAAACAAAACCCGAACCGCGCTGTGCGCCTTGGAATGCGTGCGCTCTAGGCTCTAACTTGCCTGCGAGAGCCTAAATTCCGTCACTGCGCGATAGGTCTCATTTGGCCTTAGTGCGATCTTTGGGAAACCCGTCTGGTTCGCGGCATCGGGCCAGACTTGGGGTTCAATCGCCAGCCCTGACCGAGGATTGGGCTGTATATGTCGCCCGTCATAAATCTGCACCCCGGCCTCGGTTGTCGCGACTTCGAGGCCGACACCGCTTTTGTCGCTATTCAACCAAAGCACAGGCCGCAGCGCTGTGCGCTCGTTGCCAAGACAAAAATTATGATCCAACGCCGTCTTCGCTACTTTCCTTGCGGCGACAAAATCAAACTCGGTCTCGTTGACTTCGCGCAGCTCACCCGTTGGAATGCCGCGACTATCTAATGGCAAATATCGCGCTGCGGCGATACGCAGAGTGTGATCCTCGATCGTAGTTTCGCCCGAAAGGTTCCAATAGCTGTGCGGCGCAAAGCAGCACAACGTTTCCTGATCCGTCTTCGCCGTTAACACGAGCCGCAAAACACTCCCCTGAATTTCATAGCGCGCGACAACCTCCAAGTTGCCGGGAAAACCCATATGACCATCTGGTAAGCAAAGTGAGAATTCTGCGTGACAAGATCCAACGGAAGCAAGCAACCAATTCTTCACACCCGCA
This sequence comes from Planktotalea sp., assembly GCF_050633725.1. Taxonomy (GTDB): domain Bacteria; phylum Pseudomonadota; class Alphaproteobacteria; order Rhodobacterales; family Rhodobacteraceae; genus Planktotalea. Next base: position 9,166 of record NZ_JBOEHB010000033.1, on the reverse strand, counting down.
CCATCGCGGCCACCATGCAAACAATTTCCGTTTGCTTCATTTGCATCCAAAGCGGCGGGCGAGCCCGCAATCATCGCTCTTGCGCTCGCTATGCGGTTAGCAACGCGCCCAACAGTTGCACCAAAATAACGCTTGCCACCTAGGTACTCAGAAAGCTGCGCACCGCCCAAAACGACGGGTATGCCGTTGAACATCAGTTTCTGAACACTTGCCCCAAGGGTTATCAAGGAAACGCTCAGATGTTCGTTTTCCAGCGTTAGCGCTTTAACAACATCACCCGAGGGCGTTGTCCCAAATATCTCTGCGCTCACCGCATCGTCATTCTTGCGGCAAGATAGCGTGAAAAATCTTCAGCCAGTTTCTGAGGTTCAAAGTCCGCCAGCCCATCACCTTTGGCATTGATGACAAAACCATTCTGAGCGGTCTTTATATCCACGGATATACCATCCCGTTTAAACGATCCCGATTTGGTTTTCGGCTTTGCTTTCGCCTCTGCCTTTTTCCCGCGCTTCAGCTTTGGAATGATCGCGCGATAGGCACGTTTTGGCGTGTTCGCGATGTCCACTTCAGCTTCGATCTTTTCCCGCAAGGACACACAGGCAAGGCCCAAAGACACATCCCCTTGGCTCACACTAAGACGCTCGGCGACCTCTTCTTGAGTTAGGTCAGATAGGCTCTCAGCCAAAAGCCCGACAGACAAAAGCTCTTCAAACCCACTCAGGTTCTTGCGCATTGTGTTTTCGTGGAACCGCTCTTCAAGATCGGCAAGCGCCAAGTTCCCTTTTTCAGTAGAAAGGATCGCCAGCACGGGCAGGCCAAGCTGACGGCACGCTTCTAGCCGACGACGCCCAGATTGCACTGTAAACAGCGCCTCGGTTTCCAGCGGGCGCTCTGCATCAGGCATCCAGTCAGAGAGCAGGGGACGGACACGAATGGGTTGGGTCTGGCCACGTCGCGAGATGTTGGCTTTCAGTGCTTCGAAATCTTCGTCATCATTCCAAGCGCCAAATCGATCGCTTCCAGCGGTATCAACCACCTGCTCCGGATCAAGAGAAAGGGCGACGGTGCCGTTCAACAGCCCAGACACGAGCGATCCGTGAGTGTCATCAATGCGCTGTTTGAGCAGGTTCATCGCAGACCCAGCCCACATACCACCCATCGCTGGCTTCGCGGCGGGCGCTGTGATTTCCTCTTCTAGCGGGGGCAGACCAGCATCGAGTTTACGTTTCTTTGCCATTTCTTAACTCCAACGATCTTTGATAAAGCTTGCCGCAAACCCACGCGCGGGCAGTTCGGGCCAAACCCTCTGCACCAAGGCGTCGTTAACCGCATTCGCATTCGCCATAAACGCCCGCGCAGAGGTGCGGCGCGACTTGGGCGGCAGATATTCATAAATGCTTTTGTACTCCTCCGACGCATTCGCAATCGCGTCGGATCGGTTGTACCAAACCTGCATGATTTCGCGTGGTGCGCGTCGGTAGAGGTCAAGGATTTGATCGGTGTCTTGATTGTTCTGTTCCTGAACAATCGTCGGCAACACAACATGCTCGCCGCGCCCGATTTCGATGTCTGCCTCGAACCCCATGATGAACTCAAGGTACTCGCCAATGTTCGACACATAGGTCGAAAGCGTCGCCAAATCGAAGCCCTTCATAGTCTGAGGGATAACAACCGTATCAGCCGCGACCAAGCCATTCAGCTGCATCAAAGTGAGAGAGGGTTGTTGGTCGATCACGATAACATCAACAGTCTCATCCAAAGCCTTTGTATACGCACCCAAGTCGAACGAGCCATCCTTACGCCGCAAATCCGACGCCTGGATCTTTGCGCCATACGCGCTATCCCAGCTTGCTATCGATTCCTTTAAGATCCGGTAAACAGGAACCTGTGATTGACGCGATAGAAAGAACAGGCTGATGTCGCCATTTTGTATGTTTGCGCCACCTGGAATGAGTTTGATCCCCGGCCAAGGAGTTGGCTGCCAAATCGCATTCAAAGCATCCGGAGCAGGGCGGTTCAATACCTCTGCTCCTGGATCATCAACCCCCATGAAATCGGCAAGGGTTGGCGTATCAGGTTGGAAAAGCGGTAACTTTTCATCAGCAAAGTAGAGGCTAACCGTGGCTTGCGGATCAGCATCAATGACACCAACGCGAAGGCCATAGAACAAGTTCACATATTGCGCAAAGTGCGCGGCGGACAAGCTCTTACCTGTGCCGCCTTTTTGAGCGCCAAAGGTCACAACCTTCACAGGCTCACCGGGTTTGCGCCAATGCAAATGCTGTCGCCGTGCAGCTTTGTTAGAGCCGATGATTGACCGGATTAGCATGATTTCTGGCGGTGAAAACGTACGCTCACGGCCAATTTTTTCGCCATCAGGGAACGCGTCTTCTTCGTTCGAGATACGGGCCAGATAGGTGACATCAACCGAAAGCAGTTCTGCAATCTCGGTCATCGAGAATCTACGAGCGACCCGCGTACGCAAGGTCAGATCACGTTGTAGCTTGGTATTCACACTGCCCATGACACGGGTCATGTTGCGAATAAACTGCTCAAAATTTCCGTAAGCCATATGAAATATATCCGCGGATATAGAGGTGAAAAGGGCTTGAGTAAGACCTCAAGCAGCGTTCTTAAGGAGCAAATTGTGCGAAGCGCTATGAGGTTGCAACTTCTTTTGCGAGATTTCCCATCGACGAAGATACTGTTGCAACACTTTTATCATGCTACCCTCATTAAATATCTTGCCAGCGCTATCGGCAAATTCTTTGAACTGATGCTCGCTTGGGGGTCTTTTCCAATAGGGTTTCCAAGTTGATTTGATGTGCTCTTCCAAGTTCTTCAAACCTTCATTGTCGTAGCCTTTGGCGCTTAGAAACTGGGCTTGTTGCTTTGCGCTTTCGCCATCGCATTGAACATTCAAGGCGCTCCAAAGAAGATGCATTCGCGTTTCAAGATCGCTTGGCATGAGTTTTGTAGGGCTAGTCTTTGTAATGACGTTGCGGGTTTCTACGATCAAATCTTCAGGGACATTCCCGTTGAAATTAGGGAAGGGGGCAGAACGGGAAAGTTCGGACCATTTAGAAAACATAGACACTAACTTACCTTTTCGGGTCGGGTTGGGTTCATTGACAATTTGAGCGTCGGTAGGTTGGTTTTTATGAATATGGTTTTTAGAGTTTACTCTGCGTTCACTCAGCTGATCGCTGCATTTAGTTTTCTGAAGGGCTTTTTGCGCTCGTGAACGAGTAAGGCGCGCGCGCCATTCTTGCCAGAAAGTGACGCAGTATTTTAGCCGGTAGTTATATCCATTGGCCATGCGCTGTGATTGCGTTGCGAGTAAATCGAGAGCGCGCAGTTCAGCGATATATCCAGAGATCGCAGCTTTCGAGCGGCCAATGCGCGCGCTGAGTTGGCTGAGTGATGGCCAGCACTCGCCATCCTGATTTGCCATTCGGCAGAGTTCAGCAAGCAGCCGAAACGCCGCTGGTGACATGTCAATATCCAGTACGTCGGACGGCAGCGCGACAAAGCCATTTGCGGGATCAAACTCATTTAAGTTTGCCATAATTATCCTATTCCCCGAAGCGAAAAGCTTGCGGTGATTCTGGCATTCTGCTATCTTGGATTTAGGAAAACGTGATAGCTTATGCTGTTCGTTGATTGGGCTTTGAGGGGTTGCAGCCTCTCAAAGCCCTCTTATTTTCTGAGGGTAATATGTGATCTAGCGCATCGCCGTTGTCCTTACTCGATCGCAAATATTTCCAAATCACCACTGACCTGTGGAGATGTCCGTTGTGGACATGGAAGATACCCGCACTTGTGCTTGCTCTGCCAAAGAGCAATGCTGGTTTCAGTATTTTCTGCCTCTGAGACCGATTCTGATCTCTTATACATTGTGTTTGGACCAGTATTGCCCCGAAAGCCATGTTTAAGGCAAGGAAATCTGTGTTTTAGACTGGTACGACAGACTTGAGGGGATTGTGCAGTATCAGCAAAAGACTGATAAGTTGTTGAATGTGTTCAATAAACTTGAATTTTCCGCAGAAGGCCCGTTTCTGAGCAAATCTTATGGCGCCTTGAAATCTGCTTAAATTTCTCGAATCAGATGCCAGCTTGCGCTTGCGAGGGAGTCGTGATGCAGTATTCGCAACGCAGAAATGAGGGGTAATATGCGAGCTGTCGATCAGGCGAATTTTCCATCGCTCACCTATATCGGTGTGGAAGGTGTTCTGGTGCGCTTTGGTGATCGCGTAACGGATGCGATCAATCGCGCGGCTTTAAAGTTTCACGCGCATATGAATACCAAATGCGTTGCGGGTGTGCTTGAGAGCGCGCCGTCTTTGACTGCGGTCTATCTGCGTCTTGATCTGTTGAGCGATTTAGACGCCGTTGTGCGGAGCATACAAGCTGAGATGGCAGCGCAGGATTGGTTTAGCGAAGATGTAAGAGCGGCGCGACACTGGACGATCCCCTGTTGCTTTGACGGGCCGCAATTGAGTGAAGCCGCCCACCTTGCCGGCCTGTCCGAAAGCGCGGCTGTTGAAGAACTCACGCAACAGCAGGTGCGGGTTCTCACGATCGGCTTTGCACCTGGGCAGCCCTACCTTGGAAATCTGCCGCAGAATTGGAACTTTCCAAGGCTGAGCGAAATTACACCGCTGGTTCCTGCGCGGGCTTTGGTGGCAGCGGTTGGCCAGCTGATCCTTTTTGCCAATGATACGCCAACAGGGTGGCGTCATGTGGGAGCGACAGAGTTTCATTGCTTTAAAGTAGATCGCCCTGAACCTTTTGCGTTTCGCGTTGGCGATTTGGTGCGATTTGAACAGGCCGGGCGCGCCGAGATTGAAGCGCTGGCAAATTCCAGTGACGGGCTTGGCGGCGCGCGATGTGAGGCTGTCACATGAGCGCGTTGATTGTTCAAAGGGCAGGGCCGGCAGTAACGGTTCAAGATGCAGGCTGGGACGGTACTTTGGCCAATGGGTTGTCGCGCGGAGGAGCGGCGGATACGCGCGCTTTGAGCGAAGTCTGGGCGCTATTGGGTGAAAGCGGCACTGCGGTTCTGGAGATGGCGGGGATAGGCGGTCGCTTTACCTGCGATGCTCCGATGAGAATTGCTTTGGCGGGTGCGAAGATGCAAGCGAGCCTTGATGGCGCGCCAATCGAATGGAACGCTGTGCATGCGATGGAAGCCGGGCAGGTCTTGGATATCGGCGCTGCTGTAAATGGCGTTTACGGGTACTTGGGTGTTGGTGGCGGTTTCGATTTCCCCAAGTTCATGGGATCTGCGAGCACGCATCGCGCCTCTGGTCTTGGGCATGTTGTTACCGCCAATGATCGCTTGTTGATCGGCATTGATCGTAAAGCGGAGCGCGTGGGTTTGGCGCTGCCGGCTCTGAGCCCGAGCACTGCCGCGATACGGATCGTTGAAACAGCGCATACTGCGCTGTTTGGGCAGGAGGTGCTTGAGCGCTTTCAAGGGGCAGAGTTTACCCGCAGCGCGCAGGGCAATCGGCAAGGGGTTGCATTAGAGTGCGAGACCAGTTTCGCCCTAAAGGGCGGGCAGTCTATTCCTTCAGAAACAGTGATCGCCGGTGACATTCAAGTACCCGCAAAGGGCGCGCCTTTCGCATTGTTGGCCGATTGCCAAACCACTGGAGGGTATCCGCGCATTGCTGCAATCTTGCCTTGCGATTTACCGCGCGTCGTGCAGGCGATTGCAGGCTCTAAGCTGCGCTTTAGGCTCGTATCACGCGAAGAGGGGATTGCGGCAGAGCTGGCGGAGCGCAAAGCGCGTGCGGCGTTGGGCAAAGCGTGCCGCTCGCTCCTGCGCGATCCAGCAGACATTCATGACTTGCTGTCGTATCAATTGATCAGCGGCGCAATTGCAGGAGATTTGGAATGAGCAAGACAGTCGATCTAAACGCGGATATGGGCGAGAGCTTTGGGGCTTGGACCATGGGCAATGACGCGGATCTTTTACAGATTGTAACCTCGGCGAATATAGCTTGTGGATTTCATGCCGGCGATCCTGATGTGATGGCGGACACTATGGCGCTTGCGGTAAAGAATGGTGTCGGCATTGGCGCACATCCGGGGTTCCCTGATCTGCGCGGGTTCGGGCGCTACCGTATGCAGATACCGTATGAGCAACTTGCCAATGCGGTGCGATATCAAGTGAGCGCAGCGCAGGGCATGGCGCGCATTGCGGGTGGACATATGCGGCATGTGAAGCTGCATGGCGCGCTTGGCAATATGACCTCGGAAGACGAGGAAATGGCGAAGGTCTGTTATGCGGCTGCACTGGACGTTGATCCTGATCTCTATGTGATGGTGATGGCCGGAACTGCGCAGCAGCGCGCGGTAGAAGCGCTAGGGAGCAATTTTGCCGCCGAAATTTTCGCGGATCGGGCCTATAATGACGATGCGACCTTGGTGGATCGTCGGTTGAAGGGGGCCGTTATTCATGATGCGCAGCTCGCGGCGACACGTATGGTCGATATGGTGCAAGCGGGCGCAATCCTAACAGCGAGCGGCAAGCGAATTGAGACGCGCATTGATACGATTTGTATGCATGGGGATACGCCCGAAGCCGTAGACATCGCGCGCGAGGTACGGCGCGCTTTGGAGGCCGCGGGAATAATGGCCAAGGCATTCCCGCATGACTAACCGCTTTTGGGAAGAACTGAGCGTCGCGGTGTTTGGCGAAGCGGCTGCGTCGTTTCAACGGACGGGCAGTGGGCATCTTCCGTCGTTTTATGCTGTGTCCGATTTTGCGGATGCCAGCATTGGATTGGCTGGTGCCGCTTTGGCGCGGTTGGGTGGATGCGAAAGCGATACTGTTCGCGTGGATCGCAGATTGGCGTCGCTTTGGTTTGATATGACCTTGCGTCCAGACGGTTGGCAGGCTCCATCACTGTGGGACGATATTGCGGGGGATTATCGCTGCAAGGACGGCTGGATTCGCTTACATACGAATGCGCCTCACCATCGCGCTGCTGTGTTGAGCGTTTTAAAGGGTTCGGTTGATCGCGCTGCTGTGGGTGAGGCGCTTCTTGAGTGGTCTGGCAAAGATTTGGAAGAGGCGATTGTTGCCGCAGGAGGATGTGCTGCGCAGATGCGTTTGCCTGGTGAGTGGGCCATGCATCCACAGGGCAAAGCAATTGCGAAAGAGCCATTGATTGCATGGAGCGATCATGGGCGCTGCGAGCAGCGTCCACTGCCAAGGGGTGCGAGTTTGAAAGGCATCAAGGTGCTGGATCTGACACGCGTCTTGGCGGGGCCTGTCGCGACGCGCTTTTTAGCAGGTTTCGGCGCAGATGTTTTGCGTATTGATCCGCCTTGGTGGAATGAGCCGAGCGTTGAAATGGAAGTGACCTTGGGCAAGCGGTGCGCGGGTCTTGACCTGCGCAAGGAAAGCGATCTTGCGCAGGTGAAGAAGCTGATGGGCGAAGCGGATGTATTTGTGCACGGGTATCGCACGGACGCGCTAGAGAGGATCGGTCTAGGCGATGATGTGCGCCGCGCTTTGAACCCCGCGCTTATAGATGTGCGGCTGAATGCCTATGGCTGGAGCGGCCCTTGGACGGGACGACGTGGTTTTGACAGTCTGGTGCAGATGAGCTGCGGGATTGCTGCGCTTGGCATGAAAGAGGCGGGCGCGGATCGACCTAAGCCGCTTCCTGTGCAGGCGCTTGATCATGCTACGGGGTATCTAATGGCGGCCTGTGTGCTTGAGGCGCTAAAAGCGCGTGCGGAAGGCCAAGTGCGCAGCGCCAAGCTTTCGCTGGCACGTACGGCCCATACATTGATGGCACATCGTACGGCTTATGAATTGGACGGTGCAATCGAGACGGCGCCTGATGATTTTGGAGTGCATGTTGAGCAAACCGGCTGGGGCCCTGCACATCGGATCAAAGCGCCCGTAAGTGTCTGCGGCGCGGCGCCTGTTTGGCCGGTAGGTGCGGGCCCTTTACGGGGCGATCCTGCGCGCTTTGCGTCGAGTTAAGCCGCCTAACATTGTCAAAATATCCAAGAGGTTCTTTTCACAATTCAACCGCTTGGCGTATGTGTGCAAGAGGGGCAAGCTTAGGCCCTCAGTCATCTGGAGGACGCCATGACCAAACGCACCTATTTTGCACCGAACGGCGGTCATCCGGGTCAAGAGCAAATGCTGACAAGCCAAGCGGTTTTTACCGAGGCTTATGCGTTCCTTCCAGCCAGCACGATGCGCGATATTGTGACGAGCTTCCTGCCGTTCTGGGGAAAGACGCGGCTGTGGATTATCGCGCGTCCGATGACGGGGTTTGCGGAGACGTTTTCGCAATACATCATGGAGGTTCAGCCAGGTGGCGGCAGCCAACGCGCGGAATTGGACAAGACCGCGCAGGGTGTTTTGTTTGTGGTTGAGGGCGAGATTACGGTTCGCTTTAACGGTCAAAGCCATAGGCTGGGTGAGGGCGGCTATGCCTATTTGCCTGCTGGCATGGAGTGGACGCTGGTGAATGAAGGCGCTGACGTCGCGCGCTTTCACTGGATCCGCAAAGCCTATCAAGCGGTGGATGGTCTTGATGCGCCCGATCCGATCATCGCGAACGAAAATGATATTGCCCCGAACGTTATGCCCGACACGAATGGCGGCTGGGCCACGACGCGTTTTGTGGACCCGAGCGATCTGCGCCACGACATGCATGTGACGATTGTCACGCTGATGCCCGGCAATGTGATCCCCTTTATGGAGACCCATGTGATGGAGCACGGGCTTTATGTGCTGGAGGGCAAAGCGGCGTACAAGCTGAATGCCGATTGGGTCGAAGTCGGGCCCGGTGATTTCATGTGGCTACGGGCCTTTTGCCCGCAGGCCTGTTATGCAGGTGGGCCGGGTCCGTTCCGATACTTGCTCTATAAAGACGTGAACCGTCACGCGAAACTGGGGTTGTAAAGCAGGGCTTTGCGCAAGCGTACAAATGTCGAACGTTGCGTTGGTTCGAATTAGAATCCTTGCAAATTTGGAAGATCGCGCCTATATGAGCGGTGCGACGTTACCACTATCGACCCTACTGCTCCTTAAGACGGCTCAGTTTCGATCTTGCACTGACTAGCCGACCTGCCGCATTCCGTGGGCAGTATATTAGGAGAATTACGATGGCTACTGGCACCGTAAAAT
>NZ_JBOEHB010000032.1:0-47048 GCF_050633725.1 Planktotalea sp. | reverse complement strand
ACATCGGCCTCATCCGTCTCTGCATGGGCATAGATGCGAATTGGTAAACTAGGATCTGACCAGCGCCCAGCCTTAGCTGCAGTTACGGGATTGACACCCTGCCGGACAACCAATTCAGTGAAGAACCCATGACGCCCTGCTTGGTGCGTGGACAGATATTGGATGCCAGCACGCTTGCAGATCGTCTTCCAACGGGTGTTGTAGCCGGTTGAACTACCATAGCCGAAAACGCGGGCTTTCATCAATTTGCCGGTCTTGCGGTTCTTGGGGCGTTTCGGCGGCAACGCCAGGAGCTCGTCCATCATCTGAGGTGAGACGGTGATCCAACTCTCTGGATGGCCCTTTTGCGCCTTCACTCGGACTTTGTTCTCAAGCGACCGCAGATCATCAGGCTCCAAAGATACCGCCTGATCAATTCGTGCCGCCGTCTCAAACATGAAACGGACCAGCGCGGCGTTATATGGATCAGCGGCACGGCAAAACGCCTCGATCCATTCCTTATCAGCTGGCGTGCGCTCGACACGGCTAAGTTTCCCGCGCCGCTTGTCTTGAGTGATCCGCTCGAACTTGTCGTGGGGCTTTACCCGGATTAGCGGCGTCCCCTCCAGCTCGTGCGCATTGTTGATAACCGCACTCGCTGGCGTCACGATTTCACGCCACCAGGTATCGGTCGACGCTGTGGGTTTCAGCTTCGGCCCAAAGCTCTTCAATAACGCACCTGAAATCGAACCTAGCGACAGGTCACAGATTGCTTCGACTATCGGGTTCAACTGCTTTGCTGCCTTAGGCGACGCGTTGTAAAGCATGATAGCATCGGAAAACGTCTTGCACGGTTCGTCGCCCACGGCATAGCGACGGATCTGACGTTCGGTCTCATGGTTTATCCAGTCCCGTGCGCCCTCTTCTGAAGATGCCTTAGTGCTTCGCCGGTATGGGCCGGCGATTGGTCTGCCGTTGTATTCGATTCACCCCTTGGCCCAATAAACGTGGCCCCTCTTGTAAATTTGGAGCGGCATGACTGGCCTCCTTCAAAAATCGTATCAATCTGCGCGGGTGAGATCAGCATGGTCCGCCCTAGCCGATAAAAAGCGCCCGTCTCATTGGCGCGTTCGCGCAAGGTGCGTTCCGAAATATCGATCCCCATCCCTGCCATAACTTCGACCCATTGGGCGGGCGTTTTTCCTAGCCCCAGGATCTGAGAGCTGTCTGAATAGTTGGTCTCTGCCATTTCAGTCGTCCTTGTCCGCTTAAGTTGAATCGGCGACACGCATGGAATCCCTTGTTCTGCACCTTCTGACGTGGTCAGATGGGATTAATTGGAATTTTATGTCATTTTGTGCGGTTTCGCGCAGTTTGACAGTCACGTCAATGGGAACCTTGCATGGCGCGAGATTTGAAGGCTGTCTTCTCGGAAATGGGGGCGCGACTTGCGATCGCGCGCAACGAAGTCGGCTTGACGCAAACCGCCATGGCGGACGCAATTGGCGTTTCACACCGCGCCTATCACAGCTACGAAAAAGGCCAGCGCGGCCTTCCCGTTGAGGCCTTGGTCGCGATTGCCGACAAGTTCGATGTTGACGCAGCATGGATCCTTTTGGGCACAAAATCTGTTAGGGCCGCGCATGACTTCGAAGCGCTAAAGAGGATCGAGATTTCGCTCGATCAACACCTCACTGAGGAAAACATCAGAATTAAGAGCGAGAAACGCGGTGCAATCGTAGCTCGCTGGTATCAGTCACACGTCGAGGGCCGTGAAGTCAGTAACGACGACGTGCACACGTGGATCGAGTTGGTAAGGGAATAAATTTGATCATGAAAAAACCTAGCAGAGAATGGCAAATGTTGCGCCGTGCGACCTTAGAGCGAGCAAAGAAAAACACAGTGCAGGCGCTTTCCCCAATCTATCCAGCTTTTTTCCTCGTCAGTGTTATCTATCTGGCTTGCTTCTCACTTCTTTTTTGGAGGAGCGCCAACCCAGTTTACTTGGCTACTGGGTTCATTCGTGATTGCGGCCGCTATCTCGGGGCTAATTCTTCCAGTTCTCACAGGCGCTGCTCTTACATTGTATTTCACCCAAAAGAAGCTCGAATATTTGGTCAATGAGTCAGTGGTCCGGCACCAAAGGTGCTCGAGATAATGGTCTCTTGGCCGATCATGATAATCCTTGATCTGTGGACAAGTCAGTCCACAAAAATACCGTTAGCCAATATTTTCTGGCTCAAGTAGGACGTAAACATTGAATTTCGAAAACTCGACCGAGATTGATCTTCCCCCACACGCGGCAAGCCTCATCGAAGGCCTTAGAGATTTTGGCTATAGCCTCGAGACGTCTCTGGCAGATATTGTAGATAACTCGATCACTGCATCTGCCAAGAGAATTGATATCTTTGCCGATACAGTTTCAGATGATCCTTGGATAGCAATTGCTGACAATGGTCACGGCATGACAAGGGCAGAGTTGCTTGAGGCTCTTAGGCCAGGCACAAAAAATCCTCGAGATGAACGCGACGCAAAAGATCTGGGGCGTTTTGGTCTAGGCTTAAAAAGTGCGAGCTTTTCCCAATGCCGACAACTCACGGTTCTAACGCGAAAGAATGGAGAAACTACAGCTGCGGCTTGGGACCTAGATCGGGTTGGCGAAACAAATCGATGGTCTGCAGTAATCCTTGATAATCCAAGCACAGTTCCATCTGCGCAGCACCTGGGAGATTTCGGCACCATTGTCGTCTGGAAAAAACTTGATCGCCTCGATGGCGGATACAAGAATGATGGCACTAAAAGAACCCAAACGCTCAATGCAGCCCTTAGCAGTGCCGAACGCCACCTCAGGCTAGTCTTCCATCGCTACATGAGCGGCTCACCTTCACGAATTTCCCTCTACCTCAACCATGTAAAGCTCGAGCCGATCGACCCTTTCGCCGAAGGGCATCCTGCACGCCAGCTGGACTCCGAAGAGTTCCTGAAACTATCAAAAGGCGTCGTGAGCTTCAAATGTGTTACCCTCCCTCACCATAAGAAGATGTCCCAACAGGAATGGGATGATATTGGTGGACCGGAGGGGCACCAAAGGTCGCAAGGGCTTTACGTCTATCGGGCGGATCGTTTGATTATTGCGGGCGGCTGGCTAGGATTAGCGAGGCAGGCTGAGTCGACCAAACTGTGCCGCATTGCTTTAGACATCCCTAACTCCATGGATGCCGACTGGAAAATCGACGTCAAAAAGGCATCGGCGCAACTTCCACCGACCGTTCGAAACAAACTCAAGAGCATCGTTGAACGTTTTGTTTCCACGTCGAAAAGAACCTACACACGCCGAGGGCGCAAACTGATAGCAGAAGATCAACTGCCTGTTTGGAATCGCGTTTTGCAAGATGACAAAATCATCTTCAGACCGGATCTTTCGCACCCCGTCTTCCAGGACTTTCGTGACCGGATAGGAGGTGATTTGCAAAGCGATTTCGATGCCTGCATCCGCTTGATCGGATCTTCCCTCCCGGTGGAGACCATTCATGCCGATATTATCGGCGGAGCGGAGAAAGTTGCTAGCGATCATCTCGATGACGAAGCTCTCGGCCTACAGGTAGGGGCCCTGATCACGAGCCTACTTGAAGGCGGCATCTCCGCCAATGTCATTCCGGACCTTTTGAAAAACAACGTTGTTCTCCGCGCCCACTGGGACCGGACGCAAGAAATGATAAACAAATACCTAGAGGAAGACGTCTGAAATGAGCGAAGTGAGTAATTACGATTTTCTAGATGCCCAGGTTTCACAAGCACTTGTCAGTTCAGACAACAAAACAGCCGACGAACTTCGCGCGCTTATTTCGACGTTGAACTCGGTCATGCCGGCACTGGGGTACGAGTCGGTGTCGTCCGAGCAGGAGGAATTTCTGGCGCGGGAATTCGAGGTACGTAACGGCATCAGCATGGGCCTCAGCGCGGTTGTGACCAGCGATGATTTTGAACCCTGGCTGGACGATGCCAAACAAAACATCGATCCATTCTATTGGGGACGTTACCGAAAGCACCTGATCCGAACCGGCTTGCCGAAAGATGTAGTCATCAAACTTGATGACATCACCGACAAAACACTAGGTCGGATGGGCAATCCCAAAAAGAACGTGGTTTGGGACTCTAAAGGTATGGTTGTGGGCCATGTGCAGAGTGGTAAAACTGCAAATTACACAGGCCTGATCTGCAAGGCAGCAGATGCGGGTTATAGACTAATCATTGTTATCGCTGGCATTCACAACAACCTTCGGAACCAGACGCAGCAGCGGATTGATGAAGGCTTCATTGGGCGCGATACAGGCAGGATGTCGAAAGCGGGCAAAAGCAACCGGCGTGTTGGCGTCGGTTTGATTGATGACCGCAATGTGCCAGTCAGCCTGACAACGACGATCGACGACTTCAAAAAAGCTGTCGCGACCACCAACAAGAGCCAGATTGACTCTTACAAGGTACCAGTCGTTCTTGTGATCAAAAAGAACTACAGCACTTTAGGGAACCTTATTGACTGGCTTAAAGAGAACAGCTCGCACGGCGATGAGGAGATGATCAGTCAGCCGATGCTTCTCATTGACGATGAGGCCGACAACGCATCGATCAACACGAAGTATGGAAAGGAAGAAGTCACAAGGATTAACGGGCAGATCCGGGAATTGCTCGGCCTGTTCCACCGGAGTTGCTACGTGGGCTACACGGCCACCCCGTTCGCAAACATTTTCATCGATCCAGATCAGGAAGACGATATGTGGGGCGAAGACCTTTTCCCTCGTGATTTCATTATCGGACTGGACGCACCGTCGAACTACTTTGGAGGCAAGCGTGTCTTTATCGAGGGCATATCGGATGATGACGCTGAACCGGAGTTCATCCGTTACATCGACGATAACGAAGATATCTTGCCGCTAAAGCACAAGATCGATCATGAGCTCAACGAACTGCCAACATCCTTGACCGATGCACTCCGTGTGTTTCTCGTCGCCAGAACAATCCGTAACTTGCGAGGCCAAGTCGACAAGCACGCCTCTATGCTCGTCAATGCAAGCCGATTTACGCGCATGCAGGGTATTCTCCGTACTCGGCTGCATGAAGTTCTCGACAATATAAAGAATGCGTTGCGCGTCAATGGAGCCAAGGGGGCAGCGGCTGACCTTGATCCTGAAATTGCCGAACTCAAGAGAGTTTGGAATGACGAGTTTTCAACGAGTGAATTTGATTGGCCCGAGGTGCGGGCAGCACTCTACAACGCAGTCGCATCTGCGAAGGTTGTCGAAGTTAACAGCGCACGAAACGACCTCGACTATTCCTCGTCAGGTAAACAGGGCGTCACAGTGATTGCTGTCGGGGGTTTCTCGCTTTCCCGAGGCCTTACTCTTGAAGGGCTAACAACCACTTGGTTCCTCCGAAACACCATGATGTATGATACGCTTATGCAAATGGGTCGCTGGTTTGGATACCGCATGGGCTATGACGATTTGTGTCGCATCTGGATGCCCCGCGAAGCTGTGTCTTGGTACGCCCACATCGCGGATGCCACCGAGGAGTTGCATCAGGAGCTGCGCCTCATGGAGAGTGCGAAGGCGACACCGAAGCAATTCGGCTTAGCTGTTAAAAGTCACCCTTCCGCACTAATGGTTACAGCGCGAAACAAGCTTGGCTCAGGAAAGAAGACGGTGGCGGTAGGCTTGTCTTCGAGCTTTGTGGAAACCGCGAGACTGGTATCTAATGGTGAGGACCTCCAAAAGAACCGGAGCGCTGCACGCGCATTCATCTCTCGGCTTCGAGAGAAAGGTTATTCCCCAGAAAAAGCCGAAACCGTTACAGGCGGGTACTTGCTAAAGACTGTCCCCGTGGAGTTCATAGACGACTTCCTGCTCGCATGGGTAAATGCGGACGAGAGCATCACAACCCAGATCGATCCGTTAAGGGGATACATCCGCAAACGCGAGGGTGATGAGCTCGCTGAATGGGATGTTCATATTGCTACTTTGAAAACGGGTGATTTGGACACCTCGCTCGGGTGGCCTATTGTCCCGATTACACGGAAAATTGGTGCTTTTGACCTGGAGCGTGGTTTTATGTCGATCGGCGGCTCCAAAATGCGCGTTTCTTCTCGAGGCGTTGAAAGATTGGGAATTCCGGAAGAACTGGCGCTCGAAGCGGAAGCTGCTGACCGCGAGGCACGTTCGCTTCCAGCGGATACCAAGGCAAACCATCCTGGCAAGATATACCGCGAAGTCCGTGAGCGGCCGCTGATTGCGCTCTATTTGGTCGATATCAGGGAGCCGGAGGAGAAACACATAGCAGACCACAAGGATTTCCCTGACAAGCCTGTTGTTGCCTGGGCCATCAGTTTTCCAAGATCCGCGAGCGCGGACGAGAAAGTCGAATACATCATCAACACAACCAAACAGCGCGAACTCTTTGGCGATCCTGATATTGATGAGGACGAGGAGAACGTGGATGAACGATGATCCTTGGAAAGGCCTTGCTGAAGGCAACATGCGGCGGGTTGATGCGCAGGGGAAGCATGACTTCTTCTGGGCAACCATCGAGAACAAGGCTCCGGCGCTGTTGATGGGCCTCGCGCCCGCAACAGAGACGACGGCAGATCTTCCTGCACTCAAAAACATCAATGTGCAGTTCAGGACAGTCAACGGTAGAGCCCTTGTCATATCGCTACTCGACAACGCGCACCGCGAGATTTTTGAAACCCTATGCCGCGATATTGTCGAGGCTGCGGAAGGTGCTCCAGACCAAACTGCAGCGCTTGACCGTGTCATCAGGCGAACGCGCCGATGGCACTTTCTGCTTAAGGGTGGCTCCTCTCAAGGTCTTAGCAAAGAGGAACAGCGAGGACTGGTTGGCGAGCTGGCGTTCCTTCGTGAAATCTCAACTCACGTATCGCCCGAGACCGCGATAGAGGGCTGGACTGGACCGGAAGGCGCCGCAAAAGACTTCGAGTTTCCCGCAGCCTGCATCGAGGTGAAAGCGAGACGAGGCGCAGCCAAGCCGTATGTCAGGATCTCCTCGGAGGACCAGCTCTCTGATGTAACCGGACGACAGCTATTCCTTCGGGTGTATGACGTGGATAGCGCTGTAATTCCGGAGGGTGACAATCTACACGGTCATGTAGAAAATACCGTAGCGCTGTTCGAGGATTATCCCGACTGCCTCAATGTTCTGGAGGAGCGCCTCGAAGCAATCGGGTATGAGCGAGGTCACGATTACGAGAAGCGTCGCTGGATTGTCGGCACCTGCCAGACCTTCACAGTTGCCGACGGCTTTCCACGCATCACACCACCCCTCAACAGTGGTGTCCACAACGTCACCTATGCAATCGACTTGGCCGAATGCGCACCTTTTGTCACCGAATTTGAACCGGAAATTTTAGCGGGGGGGACCTGAAATGGATGGACTTGAGGAATTTCACCAACAGTTCCTGAGCGACATTATGGGAACCGCGACATCGGAAGGAGCACTTCAGGAGGAGAGCTTTTTTGAGCTGATTGGTGACATGCTTAACGAGGCTGGTGAAATCGACACGCCATCCTGGAGCAGGCATGAGGGAGAGTGGAAGCGCCGCCGCAAAGAAGATGCACGAACGCTAACCAAACCGATAGCCGTTACCGGCTACAGTATCGGGACCAATAACGAAGACAGCACCCTGAGCCTCATACTGACAGATTTCCGATACAGTGAAACTGTCCGTGAGATGGGTTCGCCTGAAATTAAAAGCCTGTTTGGCAAACTTGTCGAATTTCTGCGCGCAGCGAGAAGTGAAGAGTTCCGGGATGCGATCGAGGAAACGAGTGACGGTGCAATCCTGTGTGATCTCATTGCGCGTAAATGGTCGCAACTGGAAAGCATCAAACTGATCATCGCCACGACCGCATCCACCTCCGCAAGAGTTGATTCCTATTCAGCTGGAAAGGTCGACGGCAAGAGCGTCACCTACAACGTGTGGGATCTGAAACGACTTCAAAAATATGTGGAACAGGGCCAAGCCCGCGAGGACCTCGTAATAGACCTCGAAAAGGACTTTGATGGCAGTATCCCAATCCTCAAGGCTTTCGGTGGCGATGCCGCACTGGAAAGCTATTTGGCTGTAATAAACGGCGATCAGCTAGCTGGCATTTATAACAAATGGGGTGCTCGCCTTCTGGAATCTAACGTGCGCTCTTTCCTTCAGGCGCGGGGCAATGTGAACCGGGGAATCCGGGATACGATCGCCAGGGAGCCACACATGTTCTTACCCTATAACAACGGGATCACCGCGACGGCCGATGCTGTGACCATTTCAAAGACAGGCGACGGTCTCGTCCTGTCCAGCGTCGAAAATCTGCAGATCGTGAACGGGGGCCAGACGACGGCTTCACTGCATGCCGCAATGAAAACTGCCCCCGAGCAGCTAAAGAACGTCTATGTCCAGATGAAACTCAATATCGTTCCGAAGGAACAATCTGAAGACGTTGTCCCCAAAATTTCAGAATACGCCAACACCCAGAACAAGGTGAATGCCGCCGACTTCTTTTCTAACCACCCGTTCCATATCCGGATGGAGGAATTTTCTCGCAAAATCTATGCGCCAGCCGGGGAAAACGGGTTCCAGGATACAAAGTGGTTCTATGAGCGTGCCCGTGGGCAATACGCGGATGCGCGAGGAAATAAAACTCCTGCCGAACGGAAGAAGTTTGACGGAACTTACCCGCGTTCAGGGTTCTTCACCAAGACCGATCTCGCAAAATACGAAAACTCGTTCCGGTGCAAGCCCCATGTTGTCAGCCTCGGCGCACAGAAGAACTTTGCAAACTTCGCCAAGAGCATTGGCACGAGATGGGGCAAGGAAGGGGTTTCCTTTGACGAGACCTGGTACAAACGGCTGGTTTCAAAGGCAATTGTCTTCCGCGCCACCGAAAAGCTTGTCTCCGCCGCCGCCGAAACCTGGTACGAGGGCGGCTACCGCGCGAACATTGTCACATACGGCATCGCGAAAGTGGTTTCAGATGTTACTGAGATGAACAAGGCGATCGATCTCGATCGAGTCTGGAGGCTGCAGCGAAATCTGACCAGCCTCGAAGCAGCGCTTGATATCGCGTGCTCCGAGGCACAGGAGGTCATCCTGAATCCTGTCGCAGGCATGCGTCACATCGGCGAATGGGCAAAGAAAGAGGCCTGCTGGAAAACACTCAAACAGCGCGAGTTAGAGTATCCTAAAGAGTTTCTGGACGCGCTCGTGGATCCTGAAGATGTCCGTTCGGTCGCGCAGGAGGCGCGGGCGGACAGTGACTTGACGAAGGATCTGATCGTCGAAAGCTGGATAGTCGAAGTCGGTGCCGATTTCTGGCAGGACGTTCTGAACTGGGGAACCGACAAAAAGGCCCTTTCACCCATGGATGACAGGGTGCTGTCTATCTGCGCGGCGATACCTTCGAAAATTCCGTCCGCACACCAGGCAAAAACGGCCCTGAGGTGCTTGGAAAAACTCAAGGGGCTAGGCTACACTCACTCAGCTCTGGAGGTAACTAAATAGGGCCTAGTATTCTGTATTTGACGCGAGCCTCCGGTCTGCTTCTGGCGCGCCTTCGATGTTCAAGCGGAGTTCCGAGCGGCAGCTTTGCGCAGGAAGCGGACTTTGCAAAGTCAGAATTAACCATCACCATAGGCCCTCAATTCGTAAATACCGTTTTGGGTGCCATAGCGGTCCTGACGCGGCTTAAACTGCTTCTCTGGATCAAGCCCTAAATCTTTCAGCGTCAACAGCTCAATCACTGCTAAACCAATATCTGACCCAAGGAGCAAATCCTGAATTTGATCATTTTCAGAAGGCTCATTCCCATGTGCTAGCTCGTTTCTTCGATCTGCTATGATTTTCGCACGTGGTTCATCACATACCAGACCCAACGGCCGACATTCCTCGAAAGCTAACATTAGTAGATCTTTGAGACTATTTCTCTTAGGGTGTCGTGGGCTTGCAAACTCTGTGGCAAAGGCCTGCACCTCGTCTGACGCCGTTTTTAGATACGTACTGTATCCGCCTACAGAAGCCTTGTACCGCTTTTGCTTCTCGGAACAGTTTGGATACCTTTTGCGCAGCCACTGTTCAAGAAAGGCAATGGTTCGTATGAACCGCTCAAAGACACCCAATTTTGCAGTTTGCAATGTGTTTATTGCGGAAATACGCAACTTGATTTGATCGTCATTCCACGCCTTCACCAGAGCCTGAGGGATAGCGGCAATCGGATTTTTCAAACGAAGGCTGATCTCCCCCGGATGGTCTGCCCTTTTCCTTGGATAAACCTCCAACCTCAAGTGATTATCAACCGCACGACCATCACGCTTCGGCACATTCACCAACACAGACGTATGAAAGTTACCCGCCGAAGAACCGACCAGAAAATCAATAAAGCTCAATTGAAACCGCGCCCATTTCTGTGCAGTCCAGATATCAATACCATTGTCCGTTATTAGACGAGTATATGCCCGATCAACTTGCTCGTAAGAATGCTCATCCTTGCGATAGACAATCGTAAAGCTCAGTACGCCAAGGCCACCCACAATTGTCTCAGATAATAATTTCTTGGCTCCAGGCATGTCATGTTCACACACCACAGCCTTCGTACGACATTTTTGCATGTGCCCAATAGCGACAAGAGCCTCAGACCAAAACCCGACCTCTGAAATGGCGGACGTGTTGCAGCTATCTATATGAACACCCTCAACCAAGTCGCCAACATAACCAGACAAACGAGTTGATTGCCGAAATCCCCTTGCCCATTCTCCGCCACCACTGAAGTTGTAAAAGGGTTCCAAAAGCGTGACAGGCCGACAAGAGTTTAGCCAACCATGCACAACATATTTGCCATGATCGCCTATCTCGCGAAATGGCTTTGAGAATGACCAATCATTGTTGCTATAAAGGTTAAACTGAACGCTTTCGGACTTGTTCTCAGGAAAGATAAGTACACCTGACCAGCCAAAGGGAACCTCATCGCTCGCATCAATAGTAAAAGTATATGATCCTGAATTATCTTTAGTCATTTGTAGGCCTTGAGAAATGGAGTTCTGACAATTTCGGGAAGCCAGCAATCTATGCTTGGCAACTTTCGGGTGGACTATATTCTACCCCATGTGGATATGTAAAACTGCCACGACTGCTTTGGGCTGACACCGGTCATCCGAGGTTTTCACTAAGGATACCCGCCTCCTAAACTCACGCTTGATTTCATACGGCCATCTTGTGTTAGGCGCAGAACGCTAGTCGCGTTCTAGCATGGCAATAGCCTGCCGCACTGCATTCGGCTCGAGATTGATCGTCTTGAACGATCTGGGGCCCGAGCCGTTCGAGTAGTGGATCACCTTCGCCAGAACTTCGAAGAGAGGTAGCGTCTGCACGGCTCCCATGGTTCGTGCCACATCCTCGGTCAGATGGGTCTTGAACAACTCCCTCCACAACTTCTCCTCATAAATGGATGGAAAAGCGTCCAAGCCCTCAAGCATGTCTTCAAGGCAGCCTCTTAGTTGATCTGTTGTCATGGCAAACCAGTTCCGCTTACCACCCCTACCACTGTTACTGAAGGTAATAACCTTGGCCTTTGTCGGAACGGTCACAAGAATCCGATCGTTGTCAGCCAGCACGTCCTCGAAAACGGTCCCCATGTCTTTTCCCCTACTGATGCGTTCCACGCAGTTCACAAAACGGAATATCTCCGCGTAAGAACTCTTCAAGACGTCTCAGAATGCTATCATGGCCCAATGCCGTTTTGCCTTTCAATGCGCACTCCCAGACGACACCAACCCGCCAGCCAAGTTCAAAGAGTTCTGTCTGTTTTCGGAGATCCCGTGCCTGATTGCTGGAAATCTTCACTTTCCAGAACTCCTGGCGCGATTTTGGGAGGCGAAAAAGATGGCAATCCTCGTGCCCATGCCAGAAACAGCCATTCACGAATAGCGCTGTGTTGTAGCGTGAAAGGACAAGATCTGGTCGACCGGGAATATCTTTCCGATGAAGCCTGAATCTGTAGCCAGCGCGGTGCAGTAATTGTCTTACCAGGATTTCCGGCTTCGTGTCCTTGCCTTTGATGCCTGACATCATTCGACTACGATCCTCCGAGGACACGATGTCGACCATCAGGTTCTCCTGATTCGGATATTGGCCTCTCTAAGCATCTCGCTTGCTATCGCCCGGATTACAGGGACTGCAACAGAATTGCCGAACTGCTTATAAAGTTGAGATTTGCCAACCCGATCGATCAAGAATTCTTCGGGAAACCCCTGCAAGGCGCGTGCCTCTTCAGGAAGGAGCTTACGCGGATTTCGCCCCAAATCCGACTGATCAATGAGAATTTCGCTACCATCCTTATAGTATCGCGCACTCATTGTGCTGCAATACTCGGACGTCCGATCAAAAAGGCTGTACCCGAACCCCTTGCCATTCGCACGGTTCCGCTTTTTGCGCTCCTTGTGTCCTGTCCAGAGCCTATCCGATATGGTGAAATCCTGAGTGCGCTCGGGATCATCGACGAGAATACCTTTGAGAGGTACTTTCAACTGATAGTTTTCAATGACCTTGCCGAACATCTCCTTGATCCGCTCGTGATTGGCCGGCGCGCCTTTGTCGCGACGGATACCCACGATGTAGATACGCTCACGGATCTGGGGCACACCAAAATCCCGCGCACGCAGGACTTCGAAATCGACATCATAGTCAAAATGAGTTCCCAGACTGGCGCGAGCTTCTTCTGATAACATGACATCACTTGGGATTTCCGCAGATGATTCACCCCGTAAAATCGCCATGATCGTCTTCAACGTGTCCCCTCCATTGTGACCTTTCAGCTGCTTTACGTTCTCGAGCAGAAACGCTTTCGGATGATGTGCGGCAAGAATTCTCTGTATTTCGAAGAACATCGTGCCACGTGTGTCCAGAAAGCCTTGTTTCCTTCCGGCTTGTGAGAAAGCTTGGCAGGGAAAGCCGGCAAGAAGCACATCATGATCAGGAATTTCGGACGCCGTGAACTTTGTAATATCCCCGTTCCTCTGAGGAACCTCTCCGAAGTTTGCCGCATATGTGACTTTGCTATGCTTGTCGATTTCCGCTGTGAATACGCACTTCCCGCCAAATTCCTGAAACGGAATGCGGATACCCCCGATGCCAGCAAAAAGATCAATAAACTGAAAGGGGCTTTTTTTGCGGTTATCCTTGAACGGGATCGTTTCAGGCAGGCTCTCGATTGCACGTTGCTTCGTCGGAGTTATTCTCCCGCACCCGCGCTCCCATTGCTCCACCGTGTCGGCTCCATCCGGCCCCAGGCCGAGGAGCGTCGCCATGACCCGATAGTCAACGCGCAGCCGCTTTCGCGTTGCCGCCAACTTCTCACGGTATATGAAATCTGAGCTCACTGAACTTCCAGTCTCAACATTTTTTCTTCGTCAGTACACGACATTTTCCTCAACCTCCAGGGCGGGCTGATGATAGTTTGATTATTTGATAGTGGGATAACTTGTCGCGACTACCAGCTGCCCGAAATGCAACTCCTTCGCGTTAAGATCCAGCTCGTGGATGATGTACTCGCCGGCACAGCCGGTGATATGGTGGCGGAAGGTTTTCCCTGTTTAGTCGATGAACAGGCAGCGGATGTCACTGTAGTTACCCCAGATGCCAGCGATGGCAAGTAAGGGAATCCCTTCAGGCAGTCGGTCGACTTTTTTATAGTCGCGATAGTCAATGCCGTACCCTAAGGCTTGGCGGAAACCGAGCGTGTATTGGGTGTGGTCGAATTGCATGTGGAGCCTTTCTGCGGCTTGGAAGTCCATCAAAGCGAGTGCCCGGCGCTGCGGTGACTATCTCTCGCGCCTAGCTCTCGTTCAGCCGTTTCTCGGCGTCTTTCGCTGACTTCCAGCTGGTCTCTAAGCCCGCCTGAAGCGTCTCGTAACTCCGTTCCTCGCGTAGCAAGTCGGCCAATGTGCTGACGGACGTGAGATGTGATTTCATCAATAGCTCAACGCAATGCGCCAAGCCATTCGCCTTGCTTTCTATCCTGCTGGTCGAGCACTTCTCCAAGGCGTGCAATTCCCTGGCTGAGCTCTCGCAGGCCGTCACCAACCGCTCGACGGATGCAAGCAATTCGCGCTCCAATGCTGTCAGGGGTGTTATCGGTGGATTGGTCATCTAGGGCTCCTTGATCTCGATGCAGATGATGGGCGTTTTCGCCATCGTGCAGGTCTTCAGTTCGGTCCGGTTCGGGTCCAGCGTCACCCATGTCTGCCCGGACTGTTCGATCCGTGTCAGGCCAAGCATCGTCATCTCCGAGCGAGTGATTAAACCCGTCCAAAACCAATTCGCTATCAGCACCGTCGCAATCCAGACTGAGACCATCCCCACAATCACCCAAGGCGAAATCGTCAGCCAGCGCCGGATCGTCTCGCTCCGCCTCTCCAACTCGCTCTTGCTGTCGCTGAGAAAGAACCTGATATCGGTCTCGATTGTATGCAGCGCGCTGGTCGCAATGCTGCTGAAATCGCTCCTGAAGCTCTCGAGCTGAGATGCCATCGAGGCGGCGTGGTCGCTGCGTATTGTCTCCAGGTCCGCGTTCAATGTCTCGGCGAGGCGGTTCGGCTTGCCAGTCTTCATGGAAAATCTCTCCTTTCAAACGCCAGCGCTCGCCGGTGTCGGGGTCTTGGGCGGTCAGGTAGGCTTTGCCCGCGCGCGGGATGTCGAAGCCAGCTTCGGCGAGGGCGTCGAGCATGCTGCCACGGTCAGTGATTAGGCCAACGCTGACTTGGTCCAAAATCCACGCGTGCAACTCGTCACGGCCTTGAGCGCGGGTTGGGGTCTCGATGGTGTCGCGGACCTCTTGGGTGCGTTCCAACTCCATCGGATCGGCGCCAAACCTCGTTTACTTCGGAGAAAGTACACGTATATTATGAACGACAATATTCGCCATGCATCAGATGCGGTCGTATTTCATGGCATAAATTAGGGCTATCTAAATATGATAAACTCCACCAACCCACTTGAGGAAATCTCACATTGGAGAGTCGAAGCAAAACTGGAAGATGTCCCTAAATATTTTTTCCGGGGTAGTGATTTCGAAAGTATCTTAAGGGGTAGGTATGCAATTGTCGTCGGCAGAAAGGGGACTGGCAAAACAGCAATCGCAGAATATATATCTCAATCGAAGAGCCATGATTTTAGCTCCGAGAAACTCTCTTTTAAGAACTTTCCGTTCAACGAATTATACAAACTTGAAGATCATAGATTCACCAATCCAAATCAGTATATAACTATTTGGAAATACGTTATTTTGTCTTTTGTTTGTAAGATGATGGCAACTAATCCAAGAATTGATCCACTAGTCGGCAAA
This sequence comes from Planktotalea sp., assembly GCF_050633725.1. GTDB lineage: Bacteria > Pseudomonadota > Alphaproteobacteria > Rhodobacterales > Rhodobacteraceae > Planktotalea. The sequence continues at coordinate 31,677 of NZ_JBOEHB010000032.1, read as the reverse complement.
CAGCTCTCTAAGGCTTTTGGCAGCACTGCTGAGCAGAACTTGGCAGCGATAATTAAACGTTGGACAGTTAGTCAAATAAACCTGCAAGTACTAGGTACCGGCGGCGGTGTTGAATTTAAAGACACGCAGGGTGATAGTGAATGGGTCGATAGAGTAGAAATGCTTGAATCCATTGTTGCAAAGTATGCCAAAGGCCATAGTTATATTTTGGCTTTTGATGAGCTTGATGAAGACTTCAAAGATGTTGTTAAGCGCTATAATAATGACCAGTATCAACAGCTAATTACAAGTCTAATAAAGGCTACGGCCGAAATAAAATCTTTTTCTATGAAAAATGGCCTAAATGTTGCGCCAATTGTTTTCTTGCGTGATGATATTTATGGGCTAATAAAAGATAACGATAAAAACAAGTTGGTTGACGTGAAATTAGACCTAGTATGGGATAAAGATAGTATTCAGGAAATGCTTGCTTATCGATTGTCACGATCGATCGGTAGTAAAAGCTCTGAACCAAAATTTGACCATGTTTGGTTGAAAATTTTTGCACACGCGAAAACAAGATACGGCAACAAGCAACAAAGATCGATGAATACTTTCGATTTTATTGCTCGGAGCACTCATATGCGCCCACGCGACTTCATTAGGTATTTGCAAGTAGCCTCAGAGCATGAGTTGAAGAATAAAAACACGAAAATCCAAGGAGAGACTCTTCGGCGCGTTGACGCCTCATTCTCAACATATTTAAGGGATGAACTAAAAGACGAAATTGAAAGTACAATACCTGAAATCGAAAGTGTTTTTGATGTGATATCCCATATTAATAAGCAATACATTAACGTGAAAATTTTCAGGGAAACGTTCGATGAAATGAAGCCCACAACCGGTTCGAAGCTGGATGCAGATACATGCCTACGCTTGCTTTTTCATTTTAGTGTAATCGGGAATACGGGTCGTGGAAATTCGCCATTGGAGTTCTTCAAATACAAATACCCAAACAGAAAGTTGAATTTTGGCCTTCCAATCATTGTTCACCGCGGTTTGTTTAAGGCGTTAGAAATAGTTTAACTATTTCAAAACGTCACAGTTTGGCCTTTGCTCGCAGTTGGTTTTAGGATGGTTTGGTGGCCCCGGTACCCCGTCCAGCCTGGCCCCCGTACCGGGGCCAGGCTGGACGGGGGCCACTGTGGACCCCGTCTCAATCTCAGGCTCGAGCGTCGGTTCCAGCTCCTCAACCTTGGCCAGATCGATCCCGTAAACGACGGTGAAACCGTTCTTGCAGGTGCGTGCGCCGGTCTCGACAAGGATGCCTTCCTTCAGAAACTCGCGCACGGTTCGCTTGACGGTGGTCTCCCCCAACTCGGTGTGGCGCTGGATCGTGCCCTTAGAACACCAAATGCCGGAACCATCGTCGCTCGCCTTGTCAGCCAGAAACATGATGATCTGCTTGCGCGTAGCGCTGCCGAACTTCCGTTCCGCGCATGTGTTCGCGACCCGCCAGCTCATCGGGTCGCCCCAAAAGGCGCAAAGACGAGCGAATTTTTTACAGGTTTTGTGCGAGATTTCCGCCGTTTCAGCAGAATTCGGCCCGAATGCTCGCGGGGCTTTCTGCAAGCTTCCTCACAAAGCCCTGTAAATAGGTCATACTTTCAGCTGTTTTTGGCGACCCCGGCAGGATTCGAACCTGCAACCTGCCCCTTAGGAGGGGGCTGCTCTATCCAGTTGAGCCACGGGGCCATGCTTTGCTAATTTAGCGCTAGAGCGAAGGAATGTCAGTGCCAAATTCACCCCATGGTACTTGGCGGCAATCCGAATTAGGTTGGGGCTATAGATTGTTGAATGGAGCCCGCGCTTTTGACTAATTCCGATGCCCGCCCCCTCACGCTACGCGATGTTTCCGAAGCTTCTGGGGTGTCTGAAATGACTGTCTCGCGTGTGCTGCGAAATCGCGGAGACGTTTCGAGTTCTACACGGGAAAAGGTCCTCAAAGCCGCCAAAGAACTTGGTTATGTGCCCAATAAAATTGCCGGCGCTCTGGCCTCTCAGCGGGTTAATCTTGTCGCTGTCATCATCCCGTCGCTCTCTAACATGGTCTTTCCCGAGGTCATGACCGGAATTTCTCAAGTCCTAGAAGATACAGAGCTTCAACCGGTTGTAGGCGTCACAGACTACCTGCCAGAGAAAGAAGAACGCGTGCTTTTTGAGATGCTTTCATGGCGTCCTTCTGGCGTGATCATCGCAGGGCTGGAGCATTCCGATGCATCGCGCGCTATGATGAAAGCCTCGGGTATTCCTGTTGTCGAAATAATGGATGTCGATGGCACGCCAATCGATACAAGCGTTGGGATTTCCCATCGTCGCGCAGGCCGCGAGATGGCAAAGGCAATCTTGAAGCGGCGGTATAAAAACATCGGCTTCATGGGAACAAAGATGCCGCTTGATCACCGCGCGCGCAAACGATTTGAAGGGTTCACAGAAGCGCTAAGTAAGGCTGGCGTCGAGATTGCAGAGCGCGAGTTTTATTCAGGTGGGTCGGCGCTCGCCAAAGGGCGCGAAATGACGGCGGCAATGCTAAAGCGAAACCCTGATCTGGATTTCCTTTATTACTCGAACGATATGATCGGGGCAGGCGGCTTGCTTTATCTTCTCGAACAAGGCTACGACATTCCCAATCAAATCGGGCTTGCGGGATTCAACGGTGTAGAGCTTTTGCAAGGCTTGCCGCGTCAGCTTGCTACGATGGACGCATGCCGCAAAGATATTGGCCGCAAGGCTGCGGAAATCATTGCCGAACGGGTTGAAAATCCGAATGCAGAACTAGAGAAACGCATCGAGTTGACCCCAACAATCAGCTACGGCGACACATTGAAACGGCGATAGTTGATGAGCGCTCCTGTTCTAACCAATAAAAGCGCACGCGCGGTTTTTCTGGATCGCCATTTGCTCAGCAACGCGCCGACTGGAACTGGCAAGGACAAAGATCTACTCGACGTGATCACGCGTCTTGGGTTTGTACAGGTCGATAGCATCAACACTGTCGAACGCGCGCACCACATGATCTTGCGAGCGCGCCGCACGTCGTACAAGCCCAAAAATCTTGTGCCTTTGCTGGAAAGGGATCACTCGCTTTTTGAGCATTGGACACATGATGCATCGGTCATTCCCTCTGAGTTCTTTCCTCATTGGAAACTGCGCTTTCGCCGCGATGCGGTTAAGTTAAAGGCACAGTGGCGCAGTTGGCGACGCGGTGGGTTTGAGGAGGTCTTGGACGCGATTAAGACTCAGATCGAGGTTGAAGGGCCAAAGTCATCTGCTTGCGTAGGAATTGGCGAGAAACGTGGCTCTGGCGGTTGGTGGGATTGGCACCCATCCAAAACTGCGCTGGAGTATCTCTGGAGAGTTGGGAACCTTTCGGTCACGCGACGCGAGTCCTTCAAGAAGTTCTATGATCTTACCGAACGCGTCTTGGATGAGGCAGTGCTTTCCAATGATCCGAGCGATGAAGATAGCATAGATTGGTTGTGCAATGCGGCATTGGATCGCTTGGGGTTTGCGACCTCAACAGAAATTGCAGACTTTTGGGATATTGTTACGAAATCCGAAGCCAAAGAATGGTGCCAGTCAAAGGGCTTGATTGAGGTCGATGTTGAAGGCGTTGACGGTAAGTTGCGTCGCTCTTTTGCGCGTTCGAGCATAGTGGATGAAACACCGCCGAAACCAACGTCCAGATTGCGAATCCTAAGTCCATTTGACCCAGCTCTGCGGGATCGTAAGCGTGCCGAACGGCTCTTTGGGTTTCATTACCGCATCGAGATTTTTGTTCCCGAAGCAAAGCGTCAATACGGATACTACGTTTTTCCCATTCTGGAAGGGGATCGCCTAGTTGGGCGCATTGATATGAAAGCGCTACGCGCCGAGGATGTGTTGAACGTCACGGGCCTCTGGTGGGAAAAAGGCGTGCGCGTGGTGCCCGCTCGGGTCGAAAAGCTACGCAAAGAGCTGGATCGCATGGCGAAGTTTGCAGGCGTGTCGCAGGTCAGGATCGCAGCGGGGCTTGGGTTGTGAGTGTGGATGAGTTTATTTTGGAAAATGAAGCTCGCTTAGCTCAGTTGATCCGCGAAATGCTCTAGCAACTTGTGTTTCAAAAGCTTGCCAGTCGGCGCGGCCGGCAGGGCAAGCGCGAGGACGATTTCGCTGGGACGTTTGTAGGCTGTCAAACGCGGTTCCACAAAACTACGCAGGTCTTCGACCGTCGTCGCATCAAGTTGTGGGAGCTGTACGAAAGCGAGCACTTCCTCATCCCCCGTGGCTGTGCGCCGACCGATAACAGCGGACTGAATGACTGCGGGGTGATCGTTGAAGGCGGCCTCCACCTCAGGTGGGTAGATGTTAAAGCCGCCGCGAATGATCAACTCTTTACTACGCCCTAGAATGTGCAGCAGGCCTTTGTCATCAATCTTTCCTAAATCGCCCGTGTGCATCCAGCCGTCGCGATCAAGCACTGCGGCTGTTGCTTCAGGATTTCGGAAATAACCAAGCATGATGTGGGGGCCACGTGTGAGAACCTCGCCCGTGCCATTGCCGCCGCCTTCGGCGCTTTCGTCGATCATAATCTCAATGCCCGCCAACGCGGGGCCAACAGAAATATCAGGATCGCCAATCTTGCTTTTCGTGGTGGCAACGCCTGCGCTCGTCTCGGTCATGCCATAACCATTTTGCAGCGCGACGCCATAAAAGGCCTCAGCCTTGCGTTTCCAGACGGGGTCAAGCGGTGCCGCGCCTGAAGATACGTAGCGCAGCGGACCGCCTGCGATACTCTCAATGCCTTGCTCGGCGGTGTACTGCATCAAGAGCGCGTGCATTTGTGGGACCGCGGGCAGGATCGTTACGCCATTGGTCAACGCATCATAAAGCTTGGCCGCAGTAAAACGCGCCTCTAATCGGATCGTGGCTCCGATAAAGGTCGAGGCGAGGAACATCGAGGCCAAACCAAACACGTGGGACATCGGCAGCGCGCCATAAACCACATCCGATGACACTAAGCTTCGTGTATCGGCGCTGGTTTTACCTGCGTAAACGAGATTGCTTTGCGTCAGCATCACGCCCTTTGGCGTCCCGGTCGTGCCTGTTGTAAAGAGCATCACAGCAACGTCCTTGTCAGGCGCTGGATCGCTCGGACCAAGCTCCGCCACCATGACATTGCCCCAAGCGCCCTTCACGTCGCGTGCCTCAAAGCGGGTGCCATGAGCTTTCGCATCTGGCGACACTTCGGACATGAACAGACCCAAGCGTGGGGTCGCGTGTTTGATGATGCGTTCCAGCTCTGCACCAGTCTGACGCGCGTTTACAGGCACGGCCCAAGCGCCAATCAGAGAACAAGCATAGATGAACGCACAGAGCATCGCGCAATTTTCCGTCACCATCAGAACGCGATCGCCGCGCTGCACACCAGAAAGGCGCAGCAGATCAGCGCCTTTTTGCGCGACGTCCCACTCCTTGGCAAAGCTCCACTCAGCCCCATCCCAATCTACAATTGCCATCGCGTCAGGGCGCGTATTCGCCTGGTCCTCTAGGAACTGGTGGATCTGCATCTGCTGTCCTCGCTCTTATGGGTATTTAGGCGTTTTCTTATCGAGAAAGGCTGCGATGCCGATCTGCGCCTCTGTATCGACGACCGCGCGGATCATTGCCTCGCGTTCCGCCTCTAGCTGATCTTGCTCGGAACTCTCGTAGCCACTGCTCACGAGCCCCTTGATGATCCCCTGCGCCTTGCGCGGTCCTTTGGCGAACGCATCAGCAAGCGCCTGTGCTTCGCCCAATGCATCGTCTGTAACCAGATTAACCACGCCAAGCTCTGCAAGCCTCTCTGCCGTGACACTGCGCGCCAAGAGACACATCTCGGTCACCATCTGACGCGGCAGCATACGTGCCAGTGACGAGGTCAGCCCACCATCAGGAACGACGCCCGCTTTGACGTAGGACGCGGTAAACTTCGCGCCCTTACTGGCAACGATCATGTCGCAAGCCACAGCCAGCGACAGGCCAGCCCCGGCGGCCCCGCCTTCAACAGCGGCAATGACAGGAACGGGCGCATTGCGAATTGCGCTGACCACATCGTGCAGGTCCTGCACCTTTTCGCGGCGCTCTTCCAAGCTGAGATCGCTGCGCGCTCTCATCGTGTTGAGATCGCCGCCAGAGCAAAAGAACCCACCTTCCGAGGCAAAGATAATTGCGCGAACGCTCGGGTCCTTTGCGCGCTCGCAAGCCTCTAGCACCGTCGCGTATAACTCGGGGGACAGCGCGCCGCGGCGGGCCGCGTTTGAATTCACAATAATGAGGGTCGAACCATTCTGTTCAATGCGCGCAAGGCTCATGACAATTTCTCCTGTGGAACCCGTTTGAACACACCCGTCGAGGTCGCAATCAGCGTGCCGTCCTCATGGCGCAATTCAGCCGAGATAAATTTGATCGAACGCCCACCACCGGTGATCTTTCCGATAGCCGTCACGCGCCCCGGTTGACCCGCTGCGATGAACTGCACATTCAGGGACACGGACAGAAACGGCGCAAGCCCCGAAGGATCAACCGTCATGCTGCCCGTCGCGCCGCTGGCGCTGTCCATCAGCATTGTTGCGATGCCACCGTGCAGCACATTGTGACGGTTTAAATGGCGCTCATCCACGTCGAGCCAGCAGCGCGCGCAGCCGTCCTCATGACCCACTTCGATCACATATCCGACCAGCCGCTGCGTGCCCGTTTCATCATGGATGAGCGTGCTCATTTAGGCGGCGCTCAACGCGATGAAGCGGCCAAGATGATGGTCCGTATCACCGAACATGCTGTCCGCCATGATGATGCGTTTCGCGAAATGCGCCAGTTCGAATTCCTGCGTCATCGCGATGCCGCCATGCATCTGGATCGCTTCTTCCGCGATCATGCGACCCGAGCGACCCATGAGGTTCTTGGCACCGCTGACATAGCGATCCCGCAGGGCCGCATCCGCCTCTAGATAACCCGCAGCACCGATCACGGCAGAGCGGGCTTGCTCCAGCTCGATCAACATATCCGACAGGCGATGCTGTAGCGCTTGGAAGGTGCCGATCGGCTTGCCGAACTGTTTGCGTGTTTGCAGATATTCCACGGTCAGCTTCGTTGCGCTTTCCATACCGCCCAGCGTCTGCGCGCAAAGCGCAGTGATAGCGGAAGCAAAAACAGTCTCTAAATGGGGGAATGCTGCGCCCGCCGCGCCGAGGCGCATGTCATCGCTGACAGCCACACCGTCCAGATAAATATCCGCCGCCATACCGCCGCACATCATTGGCGTAGCCCGCATGTCCAGCTCAGAAACAGGCACTAAAAAGAGCGAAATGCCGTCCTGCGCATCAACTTCACCGCTTTCACGGGCAGAGATAATCACATGGCTCGCATTCGGTGCGCCAAGTGACATGGACTTGTGGCCAGAGAGTTTTCCATCTGCAAAAGTCGTTTCAACGCGGTTCAAATCATAGCGCGAACGCGGCTCGCTATGGGCAAGCGCCAACATCACCTCGCCGCCAATAACAGTCTCTAACAAGCCCTTTTGGGTCTCGTTTCCAAGCACGGCGATTAGCCCGCCGCCAAGGATACAAGTCTCCAGAACCGGCTCGACAACACCTGCGCGACCCAATTCTTCGAACACCACAGCGATGTCGAAACCAGCGCCGCCAAAGCCACCGTCTTCTTCAGAGAACAGCGCGCCCAGAACGCCCAGCTCAGCGAGCTGTGCCCAGATATCAGCACTCATGCCACGCTCGCTCTCAAGGATCTCATTGCGGGTCTTCACGTCGTACTTGTCAGCAAGGAAACGGCGCAATGTGTCTTGCAGCATTTGCCGCTCTTCGGTCAGTTCAAAGTTCATCGCATTGCTCCCAAAGTTGTCTTGGCAATGATCTCGCGCTGGACCTCGTTAGAGCCGCCAAAGATCGAGAGTTTTCTGTTGTTGAAATAATCCGCTGCCACTGGCCCAGCATAGTCAGGACCGAAAGGGGCCTCGTTCGTGCCCTCAACCGCTTCGGAGGCGAAAGGCAGTGCGTAGGTGCCAACAGCGCGGCGCGCGAGATCGTTGATCTCTTGGCGAATGATCGTGCCTTTGACCTTGAGCATCGATGCCTCAAGCCCCGGCGCGCCGCCTTTGGCCGCCTGTGAAACGATGCGCAAATTGGATAGCGCCATCGCCATGAGATCAATTTCAACCTGCGCGATACGCGCGGCAAAATGCGGGTTCTCAATTAGGGGCCTGCCACCTGACATCTCGGCCTTGGCCATGCGTTTCACCGCTTCCAAGCCTGCATTGGACGAACCAACACCCGCGATATTCGTGCGCTCATGCGTCAGCAGATATTTGGCGTAGGTCCAACCTTTGTTCTCTTCGCCAACAAGGTTTTCGACAGGGACTTTGACATCTGTGAACCAGACCTCGTTCACCTCAGCCGTACCATCGAGCAAGATGATCGGGCGCACTTCGATGCCCAGTGTATTCATATCGATCAGCAGGAAGGAAATGCCGAGCTGCTGTTTCACATCAGGATCGGTGCGCACGAGGCAGAAGATCATGTTCGCGTGCTGGCCAAGCGTGGTCCACGTTTTTTGACCGTTAACGATGTAGTGATCACCCTCGCGCACAGCGCGCGTTTTCAGCGATGCAAGGTCAGAGCCAGCGCCGGGTTCCGAATAGCCCTGACACCACCAGTCAGAGCCGTCCAATATGCGCGGCAGCCAGTGATCGCATTGTTCCTGAGAGCCGAAATTCTGCAAAACAGGTGCGAGCATAGATAGGCCAAACGGCACGATGCGTGGTGCATTCGCAAGCGCTGCTTCTTCCTCATAAATGTGACGCTGCACAGCGTTCCATTCCGCACCGCCAAATTCCTTGGGCCAGTTTTGCGCGAGCATCCCGTTGTCGTTCAGCAAGGCATGCCATTGCTCCATATCCGCTTTGGTCAACTCACCGCCTAAGCGCACCTTTTCGGACAGCGCTTTCGGCAGTTTCTCTTTCATAAAGCTGCGCACTTTGTCTTGGAACGCGCGCTCTTCTGCATTGTAATTCAGGTCCATGTCGAACTCCTTAGAATATCTCGAAGAGGCCAGCTGCACCCATGCCGCCGCCAATACACATCGTCACAACGCCCAGCTTCGCGCCGCGTCGCTTGCCCTCTAGCATCAGGTGGCCTGTCATCCGCGCGCCAGTCATGCCGAAGGGGTGACCAATCGCAATTGATCCGCCATTCACATTGCACTTCTCGTCATCAATGCCGAGGCGATCCCGTGAGTAGAGCGCTTGAGACGCAAACGCCTCGTTCAACTCCCAGAGGTCAATATCATCGACGGTAAGGCCATGACGCTCGAGCAAGCGAGGCACCGCAAAGACAGGGCCGATGCCCATCTCGTCAGGCTCGCAACCTGCAACGGCAAAGCCCTTGAACGCGCCCAGCGCTTCGATGCCTTGGCGCTCTGCTTCAACAGAGTCCATCATCACAACGGCGGCTGATCCATCGGAAAGTTGGCTCGCGTTACCAGCGGTCACATAACCGCCCTCGCGCACAGGATTCAGTCCATTTAGACCCTCAATCACCGTGTTCGGGCGATTGCATTCGTCGCGATCAACGGTGACCTCGTGATGCGAAATCTCTTCGGTCTCTTTGTCCTTCACCGCCATCGTTGCCTTCATCGGCACGATCTCATCGGCAAACTTCCCAGCCTCTTGCGCTGCGGCCATGCGCAGTTGCGAGCGAAGCCCATATTCATCTTGCGCCTCGCGCGAAACATTATAGCGTTCGGCCACAATATCGGCGGTCTCGATCATGGTCATGTAAACGGCTGGCTTGTGCTCTAGGATCCATGGATCTTGCGATGGAACGCGGTGATTGCCGGTCATGGAAATGCTCTCAACACCGCCTGCAACCATCGGGCCCGCGCCGTTCTGAATGGCCTGCGCTGCCATTGCGATTGTCTGCAAACCCGAGGAACAGAAACGGTTCACCGTCGCGCCGCAAACCGAAACTGGAAGCCCAGCGCGCAAGGCGATCTGGCGGGCGATGTTGCCGCCTGTCGCACCCTCTGGCGTGGCGCAGCCCATTAGCACATCCTCGACAGTCGCCGGGTCAATGCCCGCGCGCGCGACCGCGTGCTCAACAGAATGTGCGCCCAGAGTTGCGCCGTGGGTCATGTTCAAAGAGCCGCGAAACGACTTGGCCAAACCGGTGCGTGCGGTGGATACGATGACGGCCTGTTTCATACCGTGTCTCCTTTGTTCAGATCATCAAAAGATTTGCCCGCCGCAACGAGGCGGGTCAGCAAATCGGAGGGTTGCCAGAAGAAATCATCTTCCTCTGCATAGCGATTTATGTCGGCCAGAATGCTGTCCAGCCCCTGCATGTCTGCCCACTTCATCGGGCCGCCCCAGTGACGCGGGAATCCGTAGCCAAAGAGCAGAACCATATCCACATCAAGCGGGCGACGTGCGATGCCTTCATCAACAACTTTCGCCGCCTCATTGATCATCGCGCACATGTAGCGGCGCTGGATTTCTTCGTGGGAAAAGTCGCGTGCGGTGATACCAAGCTCGGCGCGTTCAGCCTCGATCAGTTTGGTGACCTCAGGATCAGGCGTGCCGCCGCGTTTGCCCTTTTCATAGATGTAATAGCCCTTGCCAGTCTTCTGGCCAAAGTTGCCCGCCTCGCACATCTTGTCGGGATAGGTGCTGACGCGCTCATGGGGATCACGGGTCGGCGCGAGGCGTTTGCGCGTGGCCCAACCGATGTCGAGACCAGCGAGATCGCCAACCTCAAACGGGCCCATTGCAAAGCCAAAAGCCGTCATAGCCTTGTCGATCTCATAGGGGGATGCCCCATCCAGCACCATGTGATCGGCGCAGGTGCGATAGGTCTTGAGAATGCGGTTGCCAATAAAGCCGTCACACACGCCAGAGCGCACAGAAATCTTGCGCAGCGCTTTGCCGAGCGCAAAGCCCGTTGCGACAACATCAGGCGCAGTTTGATCGGCAACGACCACCTCAAGCAGTTTCATCACATGCGCGGGCGAGAAGAAGTGCAAGCCGATCACATCGCTTGGGCGCGATGTGCTGGCGGCGATCTCGTTTACATCGAGATAGGAGGTGTTTGAGGCAAGCACCGCGCCTTGTTTGCACACGCGATCCAGCTCGGCGAAGATCGCCTTTTTGACACCCATTTCTTCGAATGCGGCTTCGATAACCAAATCGACGTCTGCGAGCGCGTCGTAGTTATCGACCGCGCGGAAACCGCCCGCCATGATCGCATCATATTTGTCTTGGCTTAGTTTTCCGCGTTTGACTGAACCTTGCAGGATGCCTGCCACACGCCCTGCGCCAGCCTCTGCGGCGGCGGCGTCGCGCTCTACCATTGTGACATCCAGACCCGCGAGCAAGGCCGCAACCGTGATGCCCGCACCCATCGTGCCGCCACCGATAACGCCAAGCGCGTTCAGTGCACGCGGCTCAACGCCCTTAAGCTCGGGCAATTTGGACACAGCACGCTCGTTAAAGAACGCGTGGATCATCCCTTTGGATTGGGGCGACGCGAGCAGGGTCATGAACATTTGGCGTTCTTGCTCAATCCCTTCATCGAAGTTCGTATTGCAAGCAACTTCGATTGCACGGATCGCTGTCGCAGGCGCGATTTGGCCGCGACCTTTTTTCAAAGCAAGGTCATAAGCCGCGTCAAAATCTATCGCAGTCGGGCATGGCAGGTCAGCGACAGGGCGCGGACCTTTGCCTGCCTTTAACAGGCGCTCCGCATAGGCGACGCCAATCTCTTCGACATCACCATCCGCGATTTCGTCGATGATCCCCAATTTCAAAGCTTCGCTCGCACCGACCTGTCGACCTGAAGTGATAATATCAATTGCATTTTCGGCACCGATCACGCGCGGAAGTCGTTGGGTTCCGCCTGCGCCGGGCAGCAAGCCTAGCAGCACTTCGGGCAACCCTACTTTCGCGGAGGGGATCGCAATACGATAGTGCGTTCCCAGTGCCACCTCCAAGCCGCCGCCTAGCGCTGTACCATGCAAGGATGCCACAACGGGGAGCGGGCTTCTTTCAATTCGTGCGCAAACGCTTGGCAAGCCTGGTTCGACAAATGGTTTGCCGAACTCTGTTATATCTGCGCCTGCAAAGAAGGTGCGTCCGCCACCAACGATCACAACTGCTTTGGCTTCGTTCTCAGCGCGTTCAATCCCATCGATCAACCCTTGTCGCACGGCATGCGAAAGCGCGTTCACTGGTGGATTATTTGCTGTCAGAATAGCGATCTCGCCCATCAGCTTATACTGAATTGCGTCTGCCATGAATTGGCCTCCCGTAAATTTCTTGAAAGTAACCTAACGCAACATCTCTGTGACGCCAGCGTACAAACGCAACGTCACAGGCTTCACTTTGCGAATAAAGTCCTGCCAAGGGCGAGCCCGAGCAGCAAGGTTAAGCTTAAAAGCGCCCGCGTCGGCAGGCGCTTTTGAGTTATGCAGACTCCATCAAACCTTCGGATTTGAGGCTTGCGTGACATTCATCTAGCGATTGCACAGCGCGCTCGATCAATGTGTCGATCTCTGGCTCGGAAATCACCAAAGGTGGTGAAATGATCATCCGATCGCCAACGTGGCGCATTACCAGATTGTTTTCAAAGCAACGTTCACGGCAGGTAAATCCAGCAGCGCCCGCAGACTTGAACGATGCGCGGCTTTCTTTGTGGGGTGTAAGAACAATAGACCCCATCATCCCAACGATATTCGCTTCACCGACCAGAGGGTGTTCGGTCAAGGCTTCCCACTTTTTCTTGAGATAAGGTCCCGTTTGATCGCGCACGCGCTCAACGATTTTTTCTTCGTCCAGAATGCGGAGGTTCTCAAGAGCGACAGCGCTCGCGACTGGATGTCCTGAGTAGGTGTAACCGTGGTTAAACTCTCCTGAATTGATCACGCTTGCAATCTCGTCAGACACGACAGATCCGCCAATTGGCTGATAGCCAGAGCTAAGCCCTTTGGCGATGGTCATCACATCCGGGCGAATACCAACGGTTTGAGAGCCGAACCAATTGCCCGTCCGCCCAAATCCGCAAATCACTTCGTCAGCAATCAGCAAGATTTCATATTTGTCGCAAATGCGCTGAATCTCCGGCCAATATGTTGACGGGGGAATAATCACGCCGCCTGCGCCCTGAATAGGTTCGGCAATAAAGGCGGCGACCCGATCTTCGCCCATGTCGTTGATCGCCTGCTCTAGCTCCTGCGCACGCATCAGGCCGAAATCCTCGCGGCTCATTTCGCCACCTTCTGTCCACCAGTTCGGCTGGCCAATGTGATGGACGTCAGGGATCGGTAGCCCACCCTGTGCATGCATTGGGCTCATGCCACCTAGCGATCCCGAGCCAACAGAGGAGCCATGATAGGCGTTGTGCCGTGAGATGATCACTTTTTTTGAAGGCTTGCCCTTCATATCCCAATAAGTGCGCACCATTCGGATATTGGTATCGTTCGCCTCCGAGCCCGAGCCCGCGTAAAACACATGGTTCATGCCGTCTGGCGTAAGTTCTGCAAGCCGCTGGCTAAGCGCGATCACTGGAACATGAGTCGTCATAAAGAACGTGTTGTAATACGGTAATTCTCGCATTTGACGCGCCGCGACTTCAGCAAGTTCATCGCGACCGTAGCCGATGTTCACACACCAAAGCCCCGCCATAGCGTCCAGAATTTGGTTGCCGTCTGAATCGCGCAGCATCACGCCATTAGCACCGGTAATTACCCGCGCGCCTTTCGCAGCGATCTCGTCGCCTGTCGTGAAAGGGTGCATGTGGTGCGCTGCATCAAGCGCCTGTAGCTCTGCCGTCGGCATATGGTTGGTAATCGCGTTCATGACTGTGTTTGCTTTCATAAGAATATCGAAATGCGTCAAACGCAGAATATGATCAAATTAATCTCTGTCAATCTCAGGCGGTACCTTCAAAGGTTTTGATGCGACCAATCCCTTGCTCGATATCGCCGATTATCGCGCGTTCGGCGCTTTCGCGGTCTTGCTGTTCGAATGCGGTAAGCAGGTCTTTGTGACAGTCAGGCATATCGGGTAGACCATTGTTTTCGATGAAGTCTCTCAAGAGCGGACCAAATCGTAACCAAAGCTTATCCGTGATTTCGTGCAAAACAGGGGCTTCTGAAATTTTGAAAAGCTCGGTGTGAAACAGATGATTGAGCTGCAAGTAAGCGCGTATATTGCCCGCCGCAATCGCGCTGTCCAATCTCGAATCGATTTGCGAGAGCCGCTCTAAGTCCGCAGGCTGAACGCGTGTCATTGCGCGTCTCGTAAGCTCTGTTTCTAAAGCGATCCTTGCGTAAAGCAGCTCCTGAACGTCCGATGCCTTCAAAACTGGCACACAGACCCGCCGGTTGCCCTGCATTTGTAAGGCACCTTCGGCAATCAACCGCCTGATCGCCTCGCGAACTGGAGTTACACCGGCGCTTAGACTTTGCGTAAGCCCCTGAATTGTAACGGCCTGACCTGGTTCGAAATCCCCAAACAGCACCATGTCCCGTAGGGTTTGATAAACAAGCTCGTGGGTAGGCGTTGAAGCCGCTTCTAGCCCACGGGAAGCGCTATTCATTTGTTATCTCCCGTCGAACAACTGCTTAGCCGATACTAGCAAGACAAACGTGACAATCAATCGTTGCCATAGGTCAGGGAATTTGATCATATCATAACAATCACAAAAACAACGTGTCCAACGGGGAGTCACCACATGAAGAAACTTATGCTCGCAAGCGCAACGCTTGCCTTGATCGCAGCCAGTGCGAGCGCGGAAGAAGTCCGTGTTTACAACTGGTCCGACTATATTGACGAAGCTCTTTTGGAAAAATTTGAAGCCGACACAGGCATCAAGCTGATTTACGACGTCTTTGACAGCAACGAGTTACTTGAAACAAAGATGCTTGCGGGCGGTTCTGGTTATGACGTTGTTGTGCCATCTGGCACCTTTTTGCAGCGTCAGATCACTGCAGGCGCTTTCCAGAAACTCGACATGTCCAAGCTGCCAAACATGGGCAACATGTGGGATGTCGTCTCTTCGCGCACAGAACAGTACGACCCTGAGAACGCCTATTCCATCAACTACATGTGGGGCACCACGGGTATCGGTGTGAACATTGGTAAAGTGAAAGAAGCGCTGGGCGAAGACGCACCTATCGATTCACTTGAGCTGGTCCTAAACCCTGACAATATGGCGAAACTCGCAGATTGCGGCGTTCATATGCTCGACGCTCCTGCCGAGATGATCCCGATGACGTTGAAGTTCCTCGGCGAAGACCCTGACAGCCATGATCCCGACGTGATTGCCAAGGCAGAGCCGGTCTTGACGGCTGTGCGTCCACACATCCAGAAATTCCACAGCTCCGAATATATCAACGCGCTCGCAAACGGCGATATCTGCGTTGCAATCGGCTGGTCTGGTGACATTCTGCAAGCACGCGATCGTGCGGCGGAGGCTGAAAATGGCGTCGAAATCGCATATCACGCGGCTAAAGAAGGCGCGCAAATGTGGTTTGACCAGATGGCAATCCCAGTGGATGCGCCAAACCCCGACGCCGCGCACACGTTCCTGAACTTCATCATGGACGCGCAGAATATGGCCGATGCGTCAAACTACGTTTACTACGCAAACGGTAACCTCGCGTCCCAGCCTCTGCTTGAGGAAGACGTGATTGGCGATCCTGCGATCTATCCAGACGCGGCAACGCTTGAGAACCTGTTCACAACAACGCCGTATCCACCAAAAGTGCAGCGTGTCGTCACGCGCATGTGGACCAAGATCAAGTCCGGTACTTAAAACTTTCAACCCTCGCGCAAATATGCGCGGGGGTTCCTTCTTCTTCGGAAAGTAAGAATGGCGCAAGAATCTGTATTCGCCCCTTGGGACGATCCAAACGAAACTCCACTCATCCAATTTCAGAATGTCACGAAGCGCTTTGGCGACTTCACTGCTATTGATGATCTGACCCAAGACATTTATGCGAAAGAGTTCTTTGCTTTGCTTGGCCCGTCTGGCTGCGGCAAAACCACGATGATGCGTATGCTTGGCGGCTTTGAAACGCCGACCTCTGGCACGATCAAAATCGCTGGTCAGGACATGAACAATGTCCCGCCTAACAAGCGCGCTGTGAACATGATGTTCCAAAGCTACGCGTTGTTCCCGCATCTTTCGATCTACGAAAATATTGCCTTCGGTCTGCGCCGTACGGATATGGCCAAGGACGCCATTGATGGGCGCGTCGAAGAGATGCTGAAACTCACTCGGCTCGAAAAATTCGCGCGCCGCAAGCCGCATCAGATTTCAGGCGGTCAACGCCAACGCGTCGCCCTTGCGCGCTCGCTCGCCAAGGCACCTAAACTGCTCTTGCTTGATGAACCGCTCGGTGCGCTTGACAAGAAACTGCGTCAGGACACGCAATTCGAACTGATGGATATTCAGGAAAAAACGGGCACTACCTTTGTGATCGTCACGCATGATCAGGAAGAGGCCATGACCGTTGCCTCCCGCGTTGCGGTGATGGATGAGGGCCGCATCATGCAGGTCGCTACCCCCGCTGAAATCTATGAAGCGCCGAATTCGCGCTATGTCGCGGACTTTATCGGGGATGTGAACCTGATCGAAGGCCTCGCGAGCACCCGACGCGAGGTCGCAAAGCCCGCTGCGAAAGCCATCGAAAAAGTAGAGGAGCCGATCGCAGAAGCGGAACAAGACGACAACGTTGGGTGGCTTCAGAAAAAGCTGATCAAACCGATCTTTGGTGATCGTGATGCTGGCCCCAAGTTACTTCCCGCGCCCAGCGAGGATGAGCTGGATGCTGCTAAAGAAGACGCCTTGCCCGATGGCGGCTTAGCGATCAAATGGTCGCCTGATGAGGCCTCGATCATCGCGTTCAATGGCGACGAAGACCTTGCCGGTAAAACGCTCACTTATGCGATCCGCCCCGAAAAGCTTAACATTAGCAAACAGCGCCCTGACTCAGTGAACAAGATTAAGGGAAAGGTGATCGACATCGCTTATCTCGGCAATCTTTCAACCTACTATGTAGAGCTGTCCAACGGCACGATGATCAAAGCTCAGATGACCAACGCCCGCCGCCTCGCGCGGCGCAACATAACGTGGGAAGACACGGTCTGGGTCAGCTTTACAGGTACCGCTGGCGTGCTGTTGGAGTCCTAGGATATGCGGCGTCTTTCCCTTATTGCGGTTCCCTATCTGTGGTTGCTTGCGCTGTTTCTTATCCCGTTCCTGATCGTTTTAAAAATTTCGCTCTCGGACACAGCACTCGAGATTCCGCCCTATCTTCCGCAGCTTGATCTGGCTGAGGGTTGGAAAGGGTTCACCAGTTTCTTTGCAGAGCTGGATTTCGAAAACTTCGCCTTCCTCACCACCGACGATCTATACTGGAAAGCCTATCTTTCCAGCCTCAAGATCGCGCTGGTTTCTACCTTCTTCACGCTTCTCATCGGCTACCCCATCGCCTATTCCATGGCGCGCGCAGCGCCAGAGTGGCGACCGACGCTTTTGATGCTGGTGATCCTGCCATTCTGGACCAGCTTCCTGATCCGCGTTTATGCGTGGATGGGTATTCTCAGCAACGAGGGTCTGCTCAATCAATTCCTGCTTTGGACGGGCCTCACTTCAGAGCCTCTGACGATCCTCAACACCAATTCCGCCGTCTACATCGGTATCGTCTACACATATCTGCCGTTTATGATCCTGCCGATCTATTCGGCGCTGGAAAAGATGGACGACAGCCTGCTTGAAGCTGCCGAAGACCTTGGTTGCTCGCGTACCTCCGCCTTTTGGCTCGTCACCGTGCCACTCAGCAAAACAGGTATCATCGCGGGCTGCTTCCTTGTCTTCATCCCGACGCTCGGTGAATTCGTCATTCCGTCGCTCTTGGGCGGCTCGCAAACGTTGATGATCGGTAAAGTGCTTTGGGAAGAGTTCTTCAACAACCGTGATTGGCCCGTCGCCTCCGCGGTGGCGATCATCCTGCTATTGATCCTCATCATCCCGATCATCCTGTTCCAACGAAACGAGCAGAAACAGCGGGAGATGGAAGGATGAAGCGGTTCACATGGTTCAATGTCACCTCCCTGACGCTTGGATTTGCATTCCTCTATCTGCCGATGATCATTCTGGTGATTTACAGCTTTAATGAGAGCAAACTGGTCACCGTTTGGGCAGGCTTTTCGACGAAATGGTACGGCGAGTTGATGCAGAACGAGGCATTTCTCAACTCCGCTTGGGTCACGATCAAAGTCGCCGTTTTCTCCTCCACGCTGGCCACGATCCTTGGCACAATGGCTGCATATGTCATCGTGCGCGCGGGTCGTTTCAAAGGGCGCACGCTGTTTTCAGGGATGATCTACGCGCCGCTCGTTATGCCCGAAGTTATCACAGGTCTCTCGCTGCTCCTCCTGTTCATCGGGATTGGCCTTGATCGCGGAGTTCTCACAATCGTCCTTGCCCATACGACCTTCGCGATGTGCTACGTCTCTGTCGTTGTCTCCTCGCGCCTCGTTTCGTTCGATCAATCACTCGAAGAAGCCGCGTTCGATCTCGGATGCTCGCCTTGGCAGGCTTTCCGGTTGGTCACCTTGCCGATCATCGCGCCTGCGGTAATCTCTGGCTGGCTCTTGGCCTTTACGCTTAGCCTCGATGATCTGGTGATCGCCAGCTTCACCGCTGGTCCCTCTGCCACAACGCTCCCGATCAAGATTTTCTCGGCCGTGCGCCTTGGCGTCAGCCCTGAGATCAACGCGCTGTCCACAATCATGATCGCGATCGTGACGGTCGGCGTGATCAGCGCGTCGCTTATTTCCAAGCAAGCGAGCCTGCGTCAACAACGGGACGAGCAAGCCGCAGCGCGCAATTGAAACGTATCTATGAACCGATGGCCTACGGGCCGGAACCGATCCAGAACGGCTATTGGCAGAGCACTGCTCAGCCGCTGGATCTCCCCCCGTTGCAGGGCACGCGGCGCTGCGATGTTGCGATTATCGGCGGTGGGTATACTGGCGTGAACGCTGCGCTGCGTTTGGCGGAGGACGGCGTTGATGTAACCCTGCTCGACGCACAAACCATCGGTTGGGGTGCCAGTGGTCGCAATGGCGGTTTTTGCTGCCTCGGCGGTGGGATTTTAGAGAACAAACATATCGACAAACGCCACGGCGTAGATGCGCGCATGGCTTGGCGCACTGCCGAAAAAGATGCCATCGCCCATGTTGCGGGGCTGCTGGACAAACACGGCATCGACGCGGACACGCATTCCAAAGGTGAAACGCTGCTCGCGCACAAGCCTAAGCGTTGGGACATGGTGCAGGAACATGCCGAACATGTCGCTCGCGATTACGGTGTTGAGCCTACACAGATCCCCACCAAAGACCTTACAGAGCATGGCCTCGCTGGCCCCTTTCACGGCGCGCTGACCATTCCCATCGGCTTTGCGCTCAACCCGTTGAAATATGCGCTGGGGATTGCAAATGCTGCGCTGTCCGCTGGCGCGACGCTTCTGCAGAACTCGCCCGTTACGCGCATCGAGCAAGGCAGCGAATTCACGCTTCACACCTCCCAAGGCAGGCTCACCGCGAAGCGCTTGATCATCGCTACAAACGGATATTCCTCCGAGGATGTGCCAAGCTGGCTCGCCGGGCGCTTCTTGCCTGTGCAATCCAGCGTGCTGGTCACGCGCCCCCTTAGCGATAGAGAAATCGAAGCTGCGGGTTGGAGCTCTGATCAAATGGCCTTCGATAGCCGTAATTTGCTGCACTACTTCCGTCTCATGCCCAATCGCCGTTTCCTGTTTGGGATGCGCGGCGGCATCTTCGCGACCGAGCGCGCCGAGGCAAAGATCAAACGGATTATTCGCAGCGACTTTGAGCAAATGTTCCCCGCATGGAAAAACGTGGAAACCCCGCATTACTGGTCGGGCCTCGTTGCACTGAATGCCAATGGGGCACCCTTCACAGGGCCTATTCCCGAGATGCCCGGCGCCTTTGCATCGCTCGCTTATCATGGCAACGGCGTTGCAATGGGCAGCTATTGCGGCGCGCTGCTTGGCGATCTGGTGCAGGGCAAACCAACGCGCATGCCCTATCCGAGCCTTTTGCAGAACCCGCCAAAGAAATTCCCGTTTGGTATGAAACGTCGCTGGCTCTTGACGCCTACATACGCGCTTATGGGTCTCACGGACCGCTAACCTTGCGGTGTCATCGTCGGCCTTGCTTTGCCCCGCTTCAGGCCCAGCGCGCGTTCGCGCCAGATAATCAAAAGCCCCGCTAATATAACGATGCCAGAGCCGATCAGCATTTGCAGTGTCGGCACCTCGGCAAAGAACACATAACCGATCACCATCGCGAAAAGGATCGAGGCATAATCGAAGGGTGCGATCACTGCCGCATCCGCAAAACGGTAAGCAGAGGTTATGAAAATCTGCGCAATGCCCCCGATCAAGCCAGCCGCAATCAACATGATTATCGCGCTTGCATCAGGCATCGTCCAACCGAAGGGAAAGGTCATAAGCGACAGGACTGTTGTTGTCATCGAAAAGTAAAACACGATGGCTGCGGTCTGCTCACTTTGGGCAAGCTTGCGGATATGGATCTGTGCAAGGGCGCGAAACATGGCAGAGGTCAGAACCAATATGATGCCGACTTGCGCAGCTCGCTCGATGGCTTCTCCCGAAAAGATTGACAGGCGCGGAGAGAGGATCACCGTGACGCCAATCAACCCCAGAACCACCGCCGATATGCGATACGCTCTGAGGCGTTCACCCAACAGAACAGCCGCCAAAACCACCGTCATTAGCGGCGCAACGAAGCCTATGGCGGTGACGTCAGGCAAGGGCAAATAGGCAAGCGATGCAAAGCCGAAGCCCATCCCACAAGCACCGATCAAACCGCGCCAAACATGACCCATTGGATTACTTGTGCGCAGGCCCGTGCTGAGTTCTCGCCGCCAGAGCAGCCACAGGATGATAACTGGTAGAGCAAAGATGGAGCGGAAGAACATTGCTTGCCCTGTCGGGACATCGTCGGTCGTTGCTTTGATCAATGCCGCCATAATGACGAACAAAACAACGGAAATGAGTTTCAGAGCAATGCCGGTAAATGGGGACATACTCTATCGCTATACCTGTTGCACAACGATGGGAAGGGCGCAGTTACTTTGCACAATGGGCATCTATGATATGCAGGACCATCGATGCAAAAAACCGCAAAGCCGGGCACGACTATCTCCGCATGTTTTCCAGCGTCATCAAGATAGCGCACGGCGATGATCGTCGATATTCGTGTGGGTACTTAGGAAATTTCGTCAGGAAGAAAGATCGATTGTGCGAAATCTTGTAGGTAGATTTTGATCCAAGGCGTAAAGTCTTGTGGGGTTTCATCTACGCGGCGCACCAAATCTGCATAGGTGATCCACAAAAAGTCCATCACTTCGTCGGGATTTGGGGCAATCTGCGGTTTTTCAGCAAGATGAGCAACGTAGGCGTCCACGACTTCATGTTCAATTAAGTCATTCCCGACGTCCGCCCGATATTCTATCTGGCCACGGTAGTCGCATTGAATATCGTGAAGGCCGAGTTCGTCGCCAAGTCTGCGTGTTGCACAAACTTCGGGTGGCTCGTCCCAGAACGGGTGGGTGCAGCACGTGTTGGCCCATAGACCCGGCGTATGATACTTATCCATCGCCCGTCGTTGGATCAGCATCTTTCGGTTGTGAAATACGAAAACGGACACCGCTTTGTGACGAAGCCCGCGGACATGAGCATCTAGCTTTTCTACAGGTGTCAGTGTGCCATCAACCCACGCTGGAATCGCGATATCCACCGATCGAGCCTTAGGCTGCTTGCTGGCGGGGCAATTCAGTGAGGATTGCGTGAAGAGTTTCAGCATCGTCATTTGCGCGCAGCTTTGCGCAAATCGAATTATCCCGCATTGTTCGGGAAATTAGTGCGAGCGCTTTGAGGTGTTCTACGCCTGCTTCTTCTGGGGCAAATAGACCAAAGAATAGATCCACAGGCTTGCGATCTACCGCGCCGAAATCGATTGGTTTGTCGAGGCGAACAAACACAGACACAACACCCTCCAATCCAGCAATGCGCGCATGTGGTATGGCGACGCCGTGGCCAACTCCCGTTGGCCCAAGCGCTTCGCGTGTTTGCAAGGCTTGCAGCGTTTGAGCTGCATCCAATCCATGTACTTGTTCTGCGAATTCAGAAATAGCGTGTAGAAGCATCTTCTTGCTCGAAACGGTTGAGACGATTTTCAGCGCCTCAGGTTTCAACAAATCACCGATTTCCATGCACAAGCACCTTACGTATTCTACTCGTTGAGCAGAGCGGATTGTTACTTTGGATCGATCCAGCCAATATTTCCGTCATCTCGACGGTATACGACGTTCACGCCCTTGTTTCCTTCGTTCTTGAACATCAAGACCGGAGCACCAGCGAGTTCCATCTGCATGACCGCTTCACCGACAGACAAAGATGGAATTTTCGTTTCCATTTCTGCGACGATGACGGGTTGCAGTGTTTCTGGCTCTGATTCCGATTCTGCGTGTTCGCTGGCGAGGATATAAGAGGAAGCACCAATGAGTTCAACAGGATCTGCCCTGTCCTTGTGATGATCCTTAAGGCGTCGTTTATATCGGCGTAATTGTTTGTCCATTTTTTCACAACTGCCGTCAAAAGCAGCATAAATTTCAGTAGCATGCGCGCGCGCAGAGGCCGTTAGCCCCGTCGATAGGTGCACCGTCGCTTCGCAAACGAACTCATGTGCGCTCTTGGAAAAGATTACATTCGCATCCGTCGGTCGCTGGGCATATTTGTCTAAAATGACGCCAAGTTCGTCCTTTACATGAGTCTGTAGTGCTTCGCCGATATCGATTTGTTTGCCACTGATTTGGTAACGCATCCTGTCTCCTTCATATTTTGGTGCCAACGCACTGCCCCGAAGGGGGTGTGCGGTCCTGGGATCAGGTTTGGCGGACAGAGAAT
Source organism: Planktotalea sp. (assembly GCF_050633725.1). Classification (GTDB taxonomy): domain Bacteria; phylum Pseudomonadota; class Alphaproteobacteria; order Rhodobacterales; family Rhodobacteraceae; genus Planktotalea. Next base: position 8,589 of record NZ_JBOEHB010000032.1, on the reverse strand, counting down.
GACACAATTGCAGATTGCAGAAATTTTACCTCATCAGAGGTATGCATTAGTTTGAAATGCGCGATCTTGCAAAACGTCATACTGGTATCTGACGCCAATTTCGCCAGTGCTGTCAATGAATTCCAGAGATTTTGCGCAAGAAAGTGACGAGGATTTTCAAGAAATTTTGAAATTGTCACCGAGATAGACACGGCGAACGTTTTCGTTTTGCACAACGTCGTCGGGTGTCCCTGACATCAGAACCTGCCCATCGTGAAGGATGTAGGCGCGATCAACAATTTCCAAAGTTTCTCGTACATTATGGTCCGTAATAAGAACGCCGATTCCGCGTTTCTTCAGATCCGCCACAAGGTGGCGAATATCACCTACGGAAATTGGATCAACGCCGGCAAAGGGTTCATCCAGCAGTAGATATTTGGGATCAGCAGCAAGGCAACGGGCAATTTCGACGCGCCGCCGTTCCCCACCTGAAAGAGCCAGTGCAGGTGCCCCGCGCAGGTGTTCAATCGAGAACTCGGAAAGCAGTTCTTCCAGTCTTTCGCGACGCTTTTGACGGTTCTTGAGTGAGATATCGAGGATCGATGCGATATTGTCTTCTACGCTCATACCGCGAAAGATGGACATCTCTTGTGGCAGATATCCGATGCCCAGTTTGGCGCGGCGGTACATGGGTAAATTTGTGACTTCGCGCCCGTCGATCGAAACAGTGCCACCCTCAGGATACACGAGGCCAGCGATTGCATAAAAGCTAGTGGTTTTCCCCGATCCATTTGGCCCAAGGAGCGCGATTACTTCACCACGCGCAAGCTTCATCGAAACGTCTCGAATGACGACTTTTTTCTTATAGCTCTTTCGCAAATTGACGATGTTAAGGCCGGACTCGCCTTCAGTGACTCGCAAGCTAGGGCGGCTCATTCACCGTCGTCCTTCTTCTTGTTGTTAGAATTCGTACGCAACAATGATTTAACGCGCCCCGTCATCAATGCGGTCCCGTCTTCTAGCTGTATTGTCATCTTGTCTGACGCAATAGCGCTTAGTTTCTGCGTGACCAGTACGTCACCCGTCATCACGATCACGTCTGCGACCAAGTCATAATCGGCTTGTTCGCCTTCTGCAGCTTCTTCGCCTTGTATCAGGGTCACTCCGTCTCGGGCGTGCATGTGCGAAATGCCACTTTGATCTTCTAGATAGAACACTTTCACCCAAGGCGCGTACATGGTCATGGTGTCTTGCACGACGACGACATCGCCGGTGAAAAGCGCAGTGTTTGCATTTTCATCGACCGCAAGTTTTGCAGAAGTCACATCAATTGGTGCGTCTGTGTCTTGCTTGCGATCACCAAAGACGATGGATGTACCGCCTTCGCTGTCTTGTGCATACGACACGGTAGTTTGTGCGATAGCAAAAAAGCAAAGGAGAAGGAGGGTTTTGATCAACTGCACAGTGTTCGCCTATTCATCTTTTGGTTTCTTGTACACCAAATGCACGCCTTGAGTAAAAAGTATTAGTACGCGACCCGTTTCATCGTCGGTTTGCATATACATTTTACCCGCATTTAGTGTTCCGGGAGGGCCAAACCCAGCGACAGGTCCAGCAGATTCACCTTCAATCTTGGACAAAAGCGATGTGAGCTGGCTGGTGCGCATATCATATCCATCGCTGGTGACGATGTGCACATTTCCGCTCAATACCGCGAAATCTTCCGCTTCATTGATCACACCAGTGTCGGCGTCGACCGTCATCACCTCGCCGCTGTCGAGATTGATAACGGCATTAACGACTTGGCCGTAAGTTTTGCCTTCGATCTTGGGGTCGGGGCGTGCAGACTGCGCGGTTACGGTTAGGCTTTTGCCACTGTTAGTGTTGCCATCGTATTGAGGGTCGCTCAATTGCGAGCTTTCGATGCGCTCTTTGAAAGCTTGATTGGACAAGGCTGCGGCTGCGGAGGGATCGACTTTGCGCGACAACATGAACATCGTGGACAAAAGGATCAACGCAACGATTGGTAACGTGACCTTCAATCCGCGTATGATGCGTGTGTATGCATGATCCCGAAAAGCCATTGGCTTAGCCTAGACCAGCGCGAAGGCAGTCATGAATGTGCAAAAGGCCTTCAATTTTTCCGCTCTCATCGGTCACAAAGAGGCATGTAATCTTATTCGAGTTCATAACGCCAAGCGCTTCTTCAGCCAATGCACCCGCGCGCATAGTCGTAGGCCCGCTCGTTTGAACATCGCTTGCGCGAAGATCGAGAAGCCCTTCCATGTGGCGGCGTAAATCGCCATCTGTGATGATGCCGAGTAGAGCGCCACCTGCATCGACTACGCCGACAACACCAAAGCCCTTTTGAGAAATCTCAAGCAGGGCATCCCCCATCGAGGTTTCAGGTGCCACTAACGGCAAGGCATCGCCAGAGTGCATCAGATCGCTAACTTTGGATAAACGCGCGCCCAGTTTTCCACCTGGGTGGAAGTCACGGAAGTTTGCAGGGGTGAAAGCGCGATGCTCCATAAGAGCGACGGCCATTGCATCACCCAAAGCGAGGGTCATTGTTGTAGATGTTGTCGGGACAACGCCCGTCCCGCAGGCTTCTTCGGCAGCGGGTAAAACAATAGCTACGTCAGACTGCGTTAAAAGCGTTGATTGCTCTTTGCTCGCAACGCCAATCATAGGAATGCCAAAGCGTCTGGTATGCGCGATCACATCAGCAAGTTCTGGCGTCTCTCCTGAATTAGACAGCACCAGCGCGACATCCCCCTTTGCCATCATGCCAAGATCTCCATGGCTGGCCTCTGCCGGATGGACAAAATGCGCGGGCGTTCCTGTGCTTGCTAAGGTTGCGGCGATCTTACGTGCGATATGTCCAGACTTACCCATACCGCAAATGATAATGCGGCCGGGAGCATCCAAAATCAGTTGAACCGCTTCTGCAAATGGATCGCCAATTCCGTCCGCCAACAGCGAAAGCGCATCGGCCTCAATACGGATCACGCGCCGCGCGGTGTCCAGGAATGTGTTTTTTTGTACCATCAGTGTGAAAAGATGTCCTGTTCTGGCCAACCTTCAAGGTCTAGCTGTGCGCGTGTTGGTAAAAAATCAAAACACGATTGTGCGATTGCCATACGATCTTCGCGGATGAGCCGCTTGTTAAGTTCGGAGCGCAAGCGGTGTAGATATAGCACGTCACTCGCGGCGTAGTCTAATTGGGCCGTAGTAAGTTTCTCCGCTCCCCAATCGCTTGATTGTTGGTGTTTCGAAATGTCGACCTTCAACAATTCTTGCAATAGGTTCTTAAGCCCGTGACGATCCGTGTAGGTGCGCACAAGCTTGCTGGCAATCTTTGTGCAATAAACAGGGGCCGTCAAAATGCCAAAAGCATTCAGCATAGCGGCAATGTCAAAACGGCCATAGTGAAACAGCTTTAGCACTTTAGGGTCGGCCAGCATTTTGCACAGATTTGGCGCGTCGCTTTGGCCTTTATCGAGTTGGACAAGGTGTGCATTTCCGTCACCGCTAGACATTTGAATGACGCAAAGCCTGTCGCGATGAGGATTTAGCCCCATCGTCTCGCAATCAATGGCGACAACGGGACCTAGATCCAAGTCCGCTGGAATATCGTTTTGGTACAATGTGTTGGTCATTCTTCATCCGCCAAAAGCTAGAAAGATGGTCGCGCTGCATTGCTTAGCCATTGTTTCTAAAGGTGTATTACTGGGTTCAGTTCTGAATGTGTAGTGGTTTGATCGTTGAAGCCAATTTCGCCGTTGCACTATTACCCTTGCGCGCTCTCAAGCAGGCAACGGCGAAAGAGCTGCGTTGCCGTGCTCGGCGGTTCCTCTGACCTCGCCATAATGCCCACTGGGCCTGCGGTTTCACTCATATCGATGTCGAGAGCGCGCAGGTTGCCAGTGTCCAGATCATGCTCCACGACACCTTTGGAAATAAACCACAGCGCTTGCATCGGCCCGAGTGTAACTGCGCGGCCAAATGACTCTGACGTACTTTCGATGCGATCCGCAAAGAGGGGAAGACCCGTCGCTATCATTTTGCGCGCAACCAGCGGCCGTATTGCGGCGCTTTGGGGTGGGTAAATAACGGGAAAGCCAATAAGTTGCTCAAGCCGCGTCGCATCTTTCAATGGATGATCCGGCGCGACCACGATTACAACGCTTTCAGAATAAAGCTGTGTGAACGAAAGGGCGCTCATACTTGCGGGGCTTCCCATTCGCCCGACGCATAAATCAAGCGATCCGGCTCTCAACTGATCAGTCATCGCATCATGTGGACCTGCAAACACTTGCAACACAGTTTGAGGCATCTGTGTGCGAAACAGATTGGCAGCGCGCGGTAATAGCCGCCCCATAACGCTAGGCAATGCACCAACGGTTAGCAGGCTTTGACCATCTGTTTTCGCTGCTGAGATGCTGCTGAGCCCATTACTCAGTGCGGACAGGCTTTGTTCTGCAAATCTCAAAAACACATCACCTTCATGCGTGAGCCGAATACCTGCGCGCCCTCTGTCCATTAGCGAAACGCCAAGAATGCCCTCAAGATCTTTTAGGGTTTTGGAAATCGCTGGCTGTGTCAGGTTTAACTGCTCAGCTGCACGCTTTAGGCGCTTTGCGCGGGCAATCGCGACAAAGGCTTCTAAGTGACGAAACTTGATGCGCCGATCCATGCTTTCCATTTTCGATAATTAAAATTCACGTTATGTCATTTTACTTGCCATTAATAGCAAAGTAAATCTGATCCAAAGGTCACGGAGGACGCCATGAAAACTCAAGTCGCGATAATCGGAGGGGGGCCTTCTGGTCTGCTTTTGTCGCAATTGCTTCATACCAAGGGCATTGAAAGCATCGTGCTTGAACGTAAGACCAAAAACTATGTTCTTGGTCGCATCCGCGCGGGCGTTTTGGAACGCGGCTTTGTTGAGCTGATGCGCGAAGCGAGCGCAAGCGAGCGTATGGACGCAGAAAGCTATGTGCATGATGGCACGCAAGTTTCCTTTGGCGAGACGATGTTTCGCATCGATTTTGATAAACACGCGGGTCATCCGGTCATCGTTTATGGTCAGACCGAAGTCACCCGCGATCTCTATGAGGCGCGCGAAAAGGCAAACGGTAAGATTGAGTTCAATGTTGAAGACGTGGTCATCAATGACGCCAAAAGCGATGCCCCCTATCTGACTTACACCGTCGATGGGGAAGACCGCCGGTTAGATTGCGATTTCGTTGCAGGCTGCGATGGTTTTCACGGGGTAAGTCGTCAAACCATCCCAACCGAGGTGCGCCGTGAATATGAAAAGGTTTACCCCTTTGGCTGGCTCGGCATTCTGTCGGAAACGCCCCCCGTTAATCACGAGCTGATCTATTCAGGCTCTGAGCGCGGTTTTGCACTCTGCTCAATGCGCAATGAAAACCTGAGCCGTTATTACATCCAGTGCTCGCTAGACGATAATCCAGAAGACTGGAGCGATGACGCCTTTTGGGATGAACTGAAACGCCGCATCCCCAAAGAGGCTGCCGACAAACTGGTCACTGGTCCGTCAATCGAGAAATCCATTGCCCCGCTGCGCTCGTTCGTGACGGAGCCGATGCGCTGGGGCAACCTTTTCCTGTGCGGTGATGCAGCCCACATCGTGCCACCAACAGGCGCGAAAGGATTGAACACCGCGGCATCTGATATTCACTATCTCTACAATGGCTTACGTGAATTCTACGAGAGCGGCAGCCGCGAAGGTATCAACGCATATTCCGAAAAAGCGCTTGCGCGCGTGTGGAAAGCCGAGCGCTTTAGCTGGTGGTTCTCTTCGCTCATGCATCGCTTCCCCGATCAATCGGAATTTGATCTAAAAATGCAAATCGCCGAGATTGAATTCCTGCGCACCAATGAAGCCGCGCAGCGCGCGATGGCTGAAAACTACGTCGGTCTACCCTACTAAGGAGCCTCACATGAGCACACGATATGAAGACGGTATGAAAGTGCGCCGCTCGGTCCTTGGGGATGCCCATGTGGACCGCGCAGAGGCAAGCAAAAGCGCCTTTGATGAACCGTTCCAAAGCATGATCACCGAGGGGGCTTGGGGGACGCTTTGGGCCGATGACACCATCGCCAAGCGCGAACGCTCGATGCTGACGCTTGCGCTGCTCGCCGCGACGGGCAATTTCGAAGAAATCCCGATGCATGTGCGCGCAACGGCCAACACGGGTGCTTCGCCACAAGACGTTCTTCAAGCTTTCATGCATGTTGCTGTTTACGCGGGCGTGCCAAAGGCCAATCATGCAATCAAGCTTGCCAAACAAACCTACGCAGAAATGGGAGTGACCCTATGAGTCTTATCAATACCCCGCCAAAAACGGGCGGTTTCATCCCGCGTGACCGCAATTGGCAACCCGACGCGCTGACACCGCCCTATAAGACCAGCGTCAAACGTAGCCCACAGGCGGCGCTACTGTCCTTCCCATCAACCTTGAGCGAAGAGACATCCCCTGTCTTCGGCCACAACATGTTGGGAGAGTTGGATAACGATCTTCTGCTGAACTATTCGCAAACTGGCGAAACCGCGATTGGCCCGCGCATCATCGTACATGGCCGCGTTTTGGACGAAAATGGGCGCGGCGTTCCGGGCGCTTTGGTCGAGTTCTGGCAGGCCAATGCAGGCGGGCGCTATCGCCACAAGAAGGAAAGCTATCAAGCAGCTCTCGATCCTAACTTTGGTGGCTGCGGACGTACGATCACGGCTGAGGACGGCTCCTACGAGTTCCGCACCATCCAACCCGGCCCATACCCTTGGCCCAATGGCATGAATGACTGGCGCCCCGCGCATATTCATTTCTCGATCTTCGGTCATGGCTTTGCACAGCGCCTCATTACCCAAATGTATTTTGAGGGCGATCCGCACATCAAGCTCTGCCCAATCGTCGGTGTTCTAAAGTCTCAGGACGCGGTGGATGCGCTCACGGCCTTGCTGGATATGAACCGTACGGTTCCGATGGACAGCCGCGCCTATAAGTTCGACATGGTCATTCGCGGAAAACGTCAGACCTATTTTGAAAACCGTAAGGAGGGTCTGTGATATGCAACGCCTTGATAATCTTCGCGAAAGCCCTAGCCAGACCGCAGGCCCCTATGTCCACATCGGTTGCACACCCAACTTCACGGGCATCGACATCTATGGCGGCGATCTTGGCACGTCGATGAAAACCGGCCCTGTTCAGGGCGAGGAGATCACGATCAAGGGTATCGTCTATGACGGCACAGGCACACCGCTGCGCGATGCGATGATTGAAATCTGGCAACCCGATGCGGCGGGGCTGTTCCCCTCTGCAAACGAAACACGCGGCACGCCTGATCCCAATTTCACAGGTTGGGGCCGCTCCCCCGGAGATATGGACACGGGCGAATTCACCTTTGACACCGTTAAACCCGGCGCGGTTCCCTTCCCTGACGGGCGTATGCAAGCGCCGCACATAACCGCTTGGGTTGTTGCGCGCGGCATCAACATCGGCCTTCACACGCGCATCTATTTTGAGGATGAAGCAGAGGCCAATGCCGCCGATCCCATTCTAACGCGGATCGAGCATCAGAACCGCATTCCAACGCTACTTGCCAAGAAAGAAGCGGACGGTGCATATCGGTTCGACATTCACTTGCAAGGCGCAAGCGAAACCATCTTCTTCGATATGTGAGGCCATCATGTCCAACCCCTGTATCATCTGCGTCGCCATCACAGGCTCTGTTCCAACCCAAGCGGACAACCCTGCGGTGCCAGTCACTGTCGCCGAGCAGATCGAAAGCACGCATGCGGCCTTTGAAGCGGGGGCAAGCATCGCGCATTGCCACGTGCGCGATGATGAGGGCAAGCCAACCTCCGATCCAGAGCGTTTCGCGCGCTTGAAAGAGGGAATCGAAGCGCACTGCGAGGGGATGATTGTTCAACTCTCGACGGGTGGGCGCTCTGGCGCTGGTCGTGATCGGGGCGGTATGCTGTCTTTGAAGCCTGACATGGCTTCGCTTTCTGTTGGCTCAAATAATTTCCCGACGCGGGTCTATGAAAACAGCCCTGACTTGGTTGATTGGCTGTCTTCGGAGATGATCAAATACGATGTGAAGCCGGAAATCGAAGCCTTTGATCTCAGCCATATCTTCCACGCGGCTTTGATGCAAAAGCGGGGGCAGCTTGCAGGAATGCCCTATGTCCAGTTCGTAATGGGTGTCAAAAATGCAATGCCCGCCGATCGCGAGGTCTTTGACTTCTATCGCGCCACCGTTGCGCGCCTTTTTGGCGAGGACGCTCCTTGGTGCGCCGCTGGAGTTGGTCCAAATCAGATTGTTTTGAACGAATGGGCAATCTCCTCAGGTGGCCACGCTCGAACGGGCCTTGAGGATAACATTCGCCTCGATAAAAACACCCTTGCTCCCTCAAATGCTGCTCTAGTTAAACGTGCGGTAGACTTGTGCGAGAAGTATGAGCGCTCCGTTGCATCTGCGGCGCAAGCCCGCCAAATACTTGGTCTTCGACCCTAAAGCATGGGCTTGAGCGGACAGGCTACGCGTTCAATCGCGCCAGTTATTCAGGAGCGAGTTTTG
>NZ_JBOEHB010000031.1:0-457 GCF_050633725.1 Planktotalea sp. | reverse complement strand
CATTACTGCTTATCCTTGACGTCGAACCTTTGCACATCGAATGATTGTTCAAATCATTCATCTTCTGTTTGTTGTGCTAAAGACTACAAAGTAGTCAGAAGCCGTCCAAACAGTGAAGCTGACACTACATCATCGGACCTAAATCCTAGTAGCGCGATATGCCGAGGTTGATCCATCGAATGAACCAAACCGCCCACATATCTCTTCAGTATTCCATCAATTTCAAATAGCGTTGAGACAACTATAAACAAGATGCGCCGTATCTTATCAGCGCGCCCCGCTAAAACTATCTCGATTTTAGTCTCTAACTTCGCTTCGTTTCCTCCGCTCCGTCAGCCCCGCGCCGCTGTCTGCGTCGCCGTTGAAAGGGGTTCTAGTGTTAACACCCAAAACCCGCAAGCGCTTTTTGCAAAGAAAATGAAGTTTTTTGATTTTTCTCAAAAAATCAACAAAATCA
>NZ_JBOEHB010000030.1:0-60450 GCF_050633725.1 Planktotalea sp. | reverse complement strand
GGAAGACGATCTGCAAGCGTGCTGGCATCCAATATCTGTCCACGCACCAAGCAGGGCGTCATGGGTTCTTCACTGAATTGGTTGTCCGGCAGGGTGTCAATCCCGTAACTGCAGCTAAGGCTGGGCGCTGGTCAGATCCTAGTTTACCAATTCGCATCTATGCCCATGCAGAGACGGATGAGGCCGATGTCAGAGCCCGTTTTCGTACAAACCATGTACAGGAAGACCCTGTACAAACACCCATACAACAGAAGTCAAAGAAGGAATAACGCTATGAACGGTTCCCTCCTAAGGGGCAGGTTGCAGGTTCGAATCCTGCCGGGGTCGCCAAAAGCTCTTGTAAAAAACGGCGAGTTGCAGGCCTTGGGATAAACTGGATGTTCGGCAGTGCCGCGCGCGAAACGAGAGATTTGTTTTGGCTGAAACAGTGAACGGAAATGAACCCCTTAATCACCGCGGCGCAACAACCAAATGAGAGGCAAGAGACACTGAAAAGGCAGTAGCACGTCCAGTTTGGGAACGCACAGTCAACGGCATGGCGTTCTTTTCGGCAAGCTCGAAACATACGGACAAACCCAGCCCATGGCCCGTCGATGCCTCGCCCTTCATATATGCTTGTTGGAACGCATCCAATTCTTCGGCGCTCATACCAACGCCACTGTCATACACACAGATAGAGCGAGTGGATCGCCGCAACCCAATGACGACCCCACCTGTGTCAGTATTCTTGACGGCGTTTGAAACCAGATTGGTTAGGATGCGCATCAAAACGATAGGCGGCGCGGTTGTTTCGACTGTGGTTTCAACAACGCGTAGGTACAGCCCTTTGGATACCGCTTCTTCCTTGAACATTTGCTGCACAGTTTGCAGCGGCACCGACAAAGAATATGCTTCGATCGACGGTTCTTCTGCGTCGTCTATGTTCAGCTCTTCGGCGACATCTGCGCCGCCTGCGCGGTCAACGTAGCTTTTTGACAGGTCTTCGAGATACAAAAATGCGTTTTGCAAACGATCCCGCACTGTTTGATCCATATCGGTTGAGATCGCATCAAAGGTGGTCCGTAGTGACATAAGCGGTTGCTTGATATCATGGGAGGCCGTCGCCAACTGCCTTTGCCTCGCCGCTGCGGTTTCGCGCGCACGGTTGTAGGCACGCTCAGTTTCCAAAAGTTGGCGGTTCTTTTCCGTCTGCTCTTCCATCACAGCCAGACGCGTTTCTACGGCTTTGACATAACGTTTGCGCAAGACGACAAGATTGCCAGTCATGAAGGTCATCACCGTCAAAGAAACCATAAGAAACGAGATCTTGAAGAGGCTGCCCGTGGTGATCCAACCCGGCGCGACAAACAACACACAAACGAAGATGATAACCACAATGCTCGTGATCAACAGCAAGACGGTGCGAATGCCTACATTTGGACTGCTGTCGGATTGGCTGACTTCCTCTGGCAAGAAAGCGTTCAACCCAAGTGACAGCACCACCAGCGTAAATGCCAAATAAATCAGCCCATACGCTTGCAACCACAAGTAGGCGAAAAAGGTCACAACACTGAGTACTATAAGCGCGAGCGCCCCTTTTTGAAGCACACCGCCACGCAGTTGCGGATTGCTCAACAAAGACCACATCATGGTACCAAGACCGGTCAGCGCCACACTCACTAACAAGCCAAGCCCAATTGGGAGATGAAGCGAAGGCCTGTTGGGATAGAGCACTCGGAACAGCAGGTTGTCCGAATAAGCGATCAACATAAGAAAGAGCACGAACATCACAACATAGCCGATACCAAGCCAACTGCGCATCGCGACTTGAATGCCAAAGCCCAGTAACAGGACACATAGGCTGAAAGCGTAAAAAGCGGTAATGATTACGCCCCATCCAAAACTGGCTTCGCTTAGCGCTTCAGGCCGGAACAGCGTTGCTGAAAAGCCGGGCATGACCCCGAGTTGCAGATGCGCGAGAACCGTCACCTCTTCGCCCGGTGCAAGAACAAACGCTGAGCTTTTGAGGCGTGTCACGCTGTGTTGGCCAGCGTCGAATGGCTGAAACGCGGAATAATCAACCAAAGTTTCTGTAAGCCCATCCGCACGGACCAGAAACAATCGAAAGCCGATGTTTAACGGAGAATCCAGAATCAAGGTAAAACTGTCACCAATCCGTCCATCATCAAAGGATGCGTTTTCCAGTGTAGCGCCAAACCAAATTTCCGGAGCATGATTGATACCGTGAGACGCTGTACGGCGCTCGTTAGTGAACTCCCCGTTCTGAAAAGCTTCGAACGCAGGACCGGGATTAGGGCCAAGCGCAGCCCAATACCGCAATTCACTATCCAAATTGATCTGTGTTTGGTCGGCCGTGATTACGGCGTGCTGGGCCATGGCGCCGCTGACCAACCAAAGCCAGCCAAAAACGCCTAGAAAAAAGCTAGGTAATCTCTGGCAGATCAGGTTAATCATGGTGAGCAAAAGATGTTCCTGAAAGTCGTGGATTTTAATGTCTAGGCAACACTATGCGGTGATCGCGGACGACCATGCAATAGTACGCGCTGGCATTCGCGATGCTTTGGAAAAACCAGGCCTTGTCACAGCGCAAGGGATCAAAGTGGTGCAAGAGGCCGCTGACGGTCTTGCTGCGATTGCAGCTGTTGAGCAGCACAAACCCGCATTGCTCGTGCTGGACGTACAAATGCCGCTTGCGGGCGGGGTGGAAACATTAATCGAAGTGCGACGCATTTCGCCCCCTACCAAGGTTGTTGTCCTGACAGGCGTTACAGCAGGCGGCATAGTCAGCTCGCTTGTTGAGGCTGGTGTCGATGGATTGTTTTCCAAGGCCGACGACAACAGCGAGCTTTACCAGAAGCTGCCCGGCATTTTGCTAGGTCAACGCTATATCGCGGCGTCCTTTGTGGAGATTTTGGAGCAAGCGGCTGAGAGCGAAGTTCTGACCGGTCGAGAGCGGCAAATCTTGAATTTGATCCTGTCGGGGCAATCCAACAAAGAGATCGCGCGCACGCTAGGGATCAGCGCGAAGACCGTGGACAAACATCGCACAAGCATGATGCAAAAGCTGAATGTGCATTCTGTTCCGCAACTGATGGCCCATGCTCTGCGCGAAGGGTTGATTGATCCGAACGCTTTGTAACGCAAAACAGTAGGGTCTTGACCCTATACCTTGCTTCGCCTTGCCCCCGTACTTTCAAAGCACCCAGACACGAGGGAGCTATACGTGCGACATCTTTTTCTTTTACTTGCCGCTTTGCCAGATGTTTGCGGAGCAGGTGAAACAGCTCAATACATGCAAGATCGGTTGTTGAGCAGCATTGATGGAAATCAGGTGCAAATTTCGATGGCACAGGCGCAAAGCCAGCCAGTTGAGCTCTCTTTCGTGTCCATCTGCCTGACTGTCCCGCACACGCATCTCCAAGCGAAGGGCTTTGAAACGAAAGCGCATGAGCCGCATTTCACTGAACCTGATCAGATGTCCTGCACCCGCGTTGCCCCAAGGGTGCAAAGGATTATACTTTTGACCCAAACAGAGGAAAGCACCGTGCACCGATCAATGGCGTTTACGGCCGACTTGACGGGGTTTGGCGGACATCAATTGAACATCAATTGGATTGTTGAGGTGGTAAAGTGATACAAAATGACAAAACAACAGTTGCGGTGGTCATCGGGCTCTGCGCGCTTATCGCGCAACCGATTGCTGCACTTGAGGTGACGCAGGACGAAGTCAACGCATTCCTTGCCGCAGACAAAGATCAAAACATGTCACTGGACCGAGAAGAGTTCCCAATCTTCGTGCGGCACATGGCGCGCGTGGGTCAACCCACGGCGCGCACTATCGTGACGTTTAAGGCTTTTGGCTACGCGTTCAAAAGAGCGGACATAAACGGAGACAGGAAAGTCACGCCGCAAGAACTGCGTACGTCAGACGATCAATACCGCGCCGAGCAAAACTAAGCCTTTTCAGGTTTCCCAACGCTAAGAAAAAACTGCAACCGAATGGCTGCAGTTTTCTTTTGTGTTCTGAGGGATGGATTAGACGAAATCGAAGACATCGGTCGGCAGAACAACCTCCATGTCCAGAAATCCGTCGACAGCTTCCACACCGTTTGAGATGTGCTCGCCCACAAGTGGAATATTGCCAGATACATCCGCCAGAGTGACCATCCACCCTTCAAAAGCATCCGCGAATTTCTGGTCAGTAGCGCTTTCTTGCAGGAAGCCTGTTGCATAGGCTGCCAGATCAATTTCGCCTTCGTTATAGGCCCCGAATTCAGAGCGCGCGGTAAAGACACCATCGCTGAAGGCAGCCGTCAGATCAAAGGTTTGACCCATCTCGCCATCCCAGATCATCAGGTTTTCAATCGCGCTGTCTGCATCGGACATGTTCTTGATCCGCAGATCGTTGCCGCCTTTCTCAATGACCAGATCCTTGCCGCCATCGACCCAGAAACGCAGACCACTTGCGTCAATACCGCCCGCATCACGCAGCTCGATTGTGTCCACACCGCCTGCGCCGCCAGTAAGCTCGGTTAAGGCGTTTTCTGCCTCTTCCTCGTCTTCGGCTTTTGTCACAAGCTTCATCGCGTCTTTCAGTGCGTCTAGACCTGCCTCATCTACTGTGCCGTTGTCATCGAAGTTAAAGACATAGGTGTCTGCGCCAAGCCCGCCGATCATATCGCCTGTGGCTGACAAAATGTCATCACCTGCGCCGCCAAACATCTGCGTGCCGGAATAGTCTAGCATCGAGCGCAGATCGGCTGTCATATCGGACACCACATCCGTCACGCCCTGAATGGCATCGCCCGTGGCTTCAATGGCGTCATTGATTGCACCGCCAACCGCATCCATGACATTGTTGAGCGGATTTAGCTCGTCGATAGTGTCGCGCACATCGTGGGCAAACTCGATAACATCGCCAATCGGTTCGAACACATCCGTGTCAAGGAAGGACGACATGTCAAAGTCTGTTAGATCAGGCAGAACCGCCGAATAGAAGAAATTCGCGAAAGCGTCGGTGTCAATCATCCAGTCCGCGCCCTCGTCGCCGAAGGCAAAGTTCACGGTTTCGCCAGCCGTCAGCATCAGATCGCTGCCGTCGCCGCCCATGGACAGGTTGAACGCGCCGCCACCAAGGAAAATGTCGTCGCCGCCTTCGCCAAACTGAAAGCCCATGTCACCGCCAACGTGGAACAAGTCGTTGCCCTCGCCAGCCATCTGCACGTTGAACGCCGTGGGTAGTTCGTCGATGATTTGATCTTTCAGAGCCTCTGCCAGTTCTGCATCCTGCTGGTCCTTAGTGTCTTCAGCAGGCGCTGAATCAAGATCGGCCTTATCTTCGACGACGTCTTGAACGATCTCTTTTAATTTGCTCCACGTGCCCTGCGCCCAGTCCACCGGATCGCCTTCACTCAGCATCAGATCACCGCCATCGCCGCCGTGCTGAAAGTTCAAGCCCAGTTTGCCACCTAGTTTCATCGCCAGCATCACGTCGCCATCATCGCCGCCCGATTGCACGCCAATCTGACCGAGGCTGATCATCGTATCATTGCCTGCGCCGCCTGACTGAACATTAGCCTGACCGCCGCCGAGCAAAAGATCATCGCCGTCGCCGCCCACCTGTAGGTTGCCGCGTCCGCCGCCGATCATCACGTCGTTGTCAGAGCCCCCGACTTGAAGGTTGCCATAGCCACCCGCGAGCATTTTGTTCTGACCATCGTCCGCTGCAGAGACATCCAGAAAGTCTTCAACCGCATCGCGCGCAGCATCAATGTCGAGGTCGCCTAACTCGAAATCCTCAGGGATCGCCGACCAGATATGCGCGCCGAATTGTGCGTTGCCGCCACCTGCGCCGACCATCCAGTCATCGCCTTCTGCCCCGATTTGAATGTTGGCAGAACCAGCACCGACCAGAACGTCTGCGTCTTTGCCACCGTGCTGAATGTTGCTCTGGCCAACACCCAACAGCAGGTCTTCACCGTCGCCGCCGAATTGAACGTTCTGCATCCCAAGGGACATCAGATCATCATCGCCATCGCCGCCAAACTGTATGTTTGTTGCGCCGCCTGCGGCCAGAAGGTCATCGCCTGTGCCGCCCCATTGCAGGTTGGATTGACCGACACCGACCAAAACATCATTGCCAGCGCCGCCCCATTGACTGTTGCCAGTCGAGATCGCAAGCATCGTGTCATCGCCATCCTCGCCAGACTGCGCAGTGACCAACACAGAGGCCGCGGTCATCTTGTCATTGCCTGCGCCGCCGAACATCGTGTTGATGCCGCCAGCCGCTTCCATGACGTCATCGCCGTCTCCACCAAAGAAAGTGTTGACGCCGCCAAGGCCTTGAATGACATCATCGCCAGTTCCGCCAAAAGCCGTGTTCACACCGCCCACAGCTTGCAGCAGATCGTCGCCGGCATCGCCAAAAAGAGAGTTCACGCCCCCTATAGCAGAGATGTGATCCGCATCATCTCCGCCAAAGGCTGTGTTAACGCTCCCCTTTAGCTCGATCGTGTCTTCGCCTTCGCCGCCAAAAAAGGTGTTAATCGTTTTTTTCGGATCAATCGGGTTCACTTCGCCCTCAGCGATCATCAGATCATCACCGGCGCCGCCGAAGGCTGTGTTGACCCCACCCGAAGCTTCAATCGTATCGTTTCCCTCATCTCCAAACAGCGTATTGACGCCGCCTGTGGCTGTAAGCTTGTCAGCGCCTTCTTCGCCAGAAAGCGTGTTAACGCCGCCCTCCGCAGTGATGTCGTCGTCTCCCGCGCCGCCTTTGGCCGTGTTTACACCGCCCTTGGCTGTGATCTTGTCGTTCCCCTCTTCACCGAACAGGGTGTTGACGCCGCCCGTGGCTTCGATGGTGTCATCGCCGTCATTACCGAAGAACGTGTTCACGCCGCCTTCAGCGATCATCGTGTCGTTGCCAGCGCCGCCGCCTGCTGTATTTACACCGCCCTTGGCATGCAGAACGTCATTTCCGTCCTCACCGTAGAGCGTGTTCACGCCACCTGTTGCCGTGATCTTGTCATCACCAGTGCCGCCAAAGACCGTGTTGACCGCCCCTGTCGCTTCAATCGTATCGTTGCCTTCGTTTCCATACATCAAGTTAGACGCACCGCGCCCAACCATATGGTCATTGCCCGAGCCACCATGCATGACATTGGACGCACCTGCCCCAAGCATGTAGTCGTTGCCTGTGCCGCCATGCATGACGTTGCTCACGCCATATCCATAAAGTTTGTCATGACCGCTGCCACCGTCCAGATGGTTGCTCGCGCCGTAACTATAGAGTTTGTCCTGATCGCTCCCGCCATACAGCACGTTGCGCGCACCATACCCTTTCAGAGTGTCGTTCTGGCTTCCACCGCTCAACCGATTGTAAGCGCCATAACCGTAGAGTTTGTCATGACCGCTCTCGCCATAAAGATAATTGGTTGCACCATAGCCATAGACCTTGTCATTGCCGGTCCCACCAACAAGCCAGTTGTAAACGCCTTTGCCGATTATGGTGTCGCTACCAGAGCCACCATAGAGGTAGTTCTTTGCGCCAAAAGCTTTGATGTAATCATCACCTGAGCCCCCTTTGAGGTGGTTCTTGTAGGCTGAATAGCCGTACATTTTGTCATTGCCCGACCCGCCATCTGCATAGCTGCTCCAGCCGTATTTCTTAATCGTCTGGTGAATACTCTTCTTTTTAAACCAACCCATTTTGAAACTCCTTCAGGATTAAGAGCGCGAGATGCGCTGTTGTCTGAAAAGAAAGTACAAATACAGGGTCGGCCTGTGCATGGGGTCGATACCCCATACTTAGCTGGAATGTCGCACAGCACGAAAAAGCGCGCCGCATCTCCAATCGAGATGCGGCGCGCTACTTTACCTGAAACAACACTTCTAGCCTGTCTTCACTCCGCCGCGCGTCGTGGCAAGACCCAGTCGGGGCGGATAAAGTGACAGGTATAGCCGTTTGGAATACGCTCTAAATAGTCCTGATGCTCTGGCTCGGCTTCCCAAAAATCACCGACGGGTTCAAGTTCGGTCACAACCCTGCCCGGCCAAAGGCCCGAGGCGTTCACATCCGCGATCGTGTCTTCCGCGACAGCCTTTTGCGTGTCATCGCCATAGTAAATCGCAGAGCGATAACTCAGCCCTCTATCATTGCCCTGACGATTTTCGGTGGTGGGATCATGGATCTGAAAGAAAAACTCCAAAAGACGGCGATACGTCAGCTTGGCGGGATCAAAGATCACCTCGATCCCCTCCGCATGGGTACCATGATTGCGATAGGTTGCGTTTGGCACATCGCCCCCTGTGTACCCTACACGCGTAGATATCACGCCATCCATCTTGCGGATCAAATCTTCCATACCCCAAAAGCATCCACCTGCTAAAACTGCGCGCTCGCTCATGCAATATCCTCCACTTGATCCAAGTACTCGCCGTAACCTTCGCCTTCCATTTCATCTTTGTGAACAAACCGAAGCGAAGCCGAATTGATGCAATAGCGCAAACCGCCACGATCTGGTGGGCCATCGTTGAAGACATGCCCAAGATGACTATCCCCATGCGATGAACGTACCTCTGTGCGTACCATGCCGTGGGTCGTATCACGTAGCTCGTTCACGAACTCATGCACCAAAGGCTTGGTGAAAGATGGCCAGCCGCAACCGCTTTCATATTTGTCAGAGGAAGCAAACAGCGGCTCGCCCGACACGATGTCCACATAAATCCCTGGTTCTTTGTTGCCAAGCAACGCACCAGTGCCAGGACGTTCTGTTCCACTTTCTTGCGTTACGCGATACTGCTCTGGATCAAGCGTCGCGATAACGTCCATATCTTTGCGATACACGGTCATAGAAAACTCCCTCGTTGCTTTGTTACCATTAAATGGGGCTTGCACGCAAAAATCCAACAAAGATTTCAATTCGATCGCTCGGCCGTGAGGGATTGAAACACCAACTTGGAAACTGCGAAATGTTAGGTATCAGACAGCGATCCTTGGTCGCCCTGAAGCCTCCACAGAAATCACAGCCTCGACAAACACATCTCGCGCTTCTGTTTGCGCGGACTTGATTTCACGGTTTGCACTGACATGGATATCGTCCGCTCCAGATTGTGCAGCGTCTGACATGGCTTGCGCTTTGAGATGCTCTTCAAGCGCGGATAGAGCAGTGTCACATTCAGCAAAGTCTTTTGGCCCCGTCTCAAAATGAACACGGAAGCAACCTTCGCTAGGCGATGTGACGGTACCCTCTCGCCGTATAGTGACGCGGCCAACCACCGCGCCGATTGCATTTGCGACGCCACCATGTTCTGGCAAGATAGTCTCGCATCCTAGCTGCGCACCAACCGCAGGGTAATAGCTTGCTGCGGAGGCGCCGAGCCCGATTACAGGTAAATTGAGCCCGGCATCCAAACGCAGCAAGCCACGATGACCGGCTAATCCCCGCTGCATCAATACATGGCGAGCCAGATCAGCTGGGGGCAAACCAAAATCATCTTGCTCTTCCGCGAATGCAGTTTCCAACACCGCTAGTGACGTTTGCTGGGTCAGTCGATCTATCACCATTTGGGCCATTATTTCAGGGCTTGGTGCCAGCTTTTCTCCCGCCCCGGTTCGCCTGCGCCCCATCAAAAGCAGAGCTTTGCGCGCGGCGTCTGCGTCCCACACATTGACTCGGCCCAATGCATGGCTTGCATCGCTCGGGGTTAACCCAGCGATCTGCGCCGCGCCGCGCTCAACCAGCCGCTTCAATGCTTGCGCACCAATACGGTTCTTCAAGGCGCGCGCCAGCGGCATGACGCCCGAACCTAAGCGATCCAGCAACGCAACTTCGCGCGTAGCTAGTCCCTCTTTGTTCACGCCTTGAACAGCCCTTACAAAGCGCCCGTCATATTCGTTTGGCACAGTACTACGAACCTGACTATCAAGCGCCGCATGCACCTCTTCAGGCGCATCCATCGCAATAAGGGAGATCGGCACAACGCGTCTTGGCCCAAGCTCAACACCCCCCCGTAAGCCTGTTCCGATGAAGTGCACTTCACTATCACCGCCAAGCCCATGTGTGCGCATCGCGACTGCTTCCACCATCGTTCGATAGGGACCGACTTGCGCGCCCATAGGATCGAGCGCAGGTCGCCCTTCGCGTAGCACCGCAATATCTGTCGTCGTGCCGCCGATATCCGAGACGAGCGCATGATCAGCGCCCGTCAACCATCGCGCACCGACAATCGACGCGGCAGGCCCGCTTAATATGGTCTCGATGGGTCGCTCTCTGGCTATGGCGGCGCTTATCAACGCTCCATCGCCACGCACCACCATCAGGGGCGCGCTTATATTTAGCCGCTCCAAGGTGCTTTGGGTCGAGCCAATCAGTCCGTCAATCATGCCGATCAAACGTGCATTTAGCAGCGCAGTCATGGCGCGCTTGGGTCCATTTAGCTTTCCCGAGAGTTGGTGCGACGCACTCACAGGCGCGCCAGTTAGCTCCGAAATGGACGCCATAACGGCGCGTTCATGCGAGGGGTTTCGCGTGGCAAATTGCGATGCCACTGCAAATGCGGACACATCTTTATGCACATTCAGGAAGGATTTCAGCTCGTCTATATCCAATGGCTCTGCTTCTGCGCCTGCATGATTGTGACCCCCTGCAAGAATAAGCGCAGGGTCACCTTTCAAAGCCTCGTGCAAGCCATGCCGATCAAGGTCGCTTTCTTTAAAGCCGATGTAGATGAGCGCAACGCGCCCTCCTTGGCCTTCCACCAATGCATTGGTCGCTAGAGTTGTCGACAAAGACGCCATCGCGACGTCAGCGGGGTCAACACCGCCTTGCGCGAGCACAGCTTCAATCGCGCCGCCTATTCCAATCGAAAGATCATGCTTGGTGGTCAGCGATTTAGCGGAGGCAACAACCGTGCTCTCGTCTTGCAGCAAAACTGCGTCCGTGTATGTGCCGCCTGTATCCACACCTAGCAATAACGCCATGAATTCACTCCCTTGGTCCCGCATCGATCTAACATCAAATCACGACACGTCCCGTCTAATCGCGGCAGGTTCTTTGTCATCTTTAAAAAAGGCCCCATTCAGAGCTGTCCGCTGGCTCAACCAAGCCGATCACTCGCCCAGCGCGCGGCATCTGCTACCGTTGCATCTGGATCATCAAGCAAGCTTTGCGCGGCATCTCGCAAACTAGGGTCTTCAGAATTGCCGATTGCATAAAGCACATTTCGCACAAACCGATCACGCCCGATCCGCTTGATCGGAGATCCTGAAAACAGCGTGCGAAAGGCAGCATCATCCAGCGCTGCTAATTCTGCCAAAGAGGGTGCCTTAAGCTCCTCTCGCGCCGCATATCGCAGCTCGCGCGCGTCAATGGCAAATTTGTTCCAAGGGCAAACCGCCAGGCAATCGTCGCACCCGTAGATTCTATTCCCCATCAACTTGCGAAGATCTTCTTCGACTGGGCCTTTGTGTTCGATCGTTAGATAAGAAATGCAACGACGCGCATCAATTTGATAGGGGGCTGGGAACGCCTTGGTTGGGCAAATGTCCAAACAAGAACGGCATGATCCGCAGTGATCAACCTCGCCTTTATCTTCGGGCAATTCCAATGTCGTAAAAACGGACCCCAAAAAGAACCAACTGCCCAATTGGCGACTTACCAGATTGGTATGTTTGCCCTGCCAGCCAAGCCCTGCTGCTGCGCCCAAAGGTTTTTCGGGCACTGGTGCAGTATCGACAAACACCTTCACCTCTCCGCCACTGTCAGCAATCAGCCAGCGTGCAAGACGCTTTAGCCGTTTTTTGACCATGTCATGATAGTCTTTGTTCTGCGCATACACCGAAATAGCGCCGCGATCTGGATGCTTCAAAATCTCCAACGGATCATGTTCTGGCGTGTAGCTTTCCCCTAACATGATGACGCTGCGCGCCTCTGGCCAAAGCGCCGCAGGATTTCCGCGCCAATGCATGCGCTCTGCCATCCAGCCCATCTGGCCATGACGCTCTTTTTCTACAAACGTCGCAAGCCTCTCTGGCACCTGTGGTACATCCCAAGGCCGACAAACACGGCAGGCATCAAAACCAATCTCATGCGCCTGCGTGACAAGTCGATCTTTGAGATCAGAAATCAAGGTCGTTGTAATGTTTAGCAGGTGGGAAGCCCGGCACTTGATCCGCCAGAATTGAACGGAATGCAGGACGCGATTTGATCTTGGCGTACCAGTCTTTCACTGTATCCGAACGGGTCCAATCAACGTCTGAATTATAGTCTAACGCAGACAAATGCGACGCCGCAGCAAAATCAGCAATCGACATTGCATCGCCAGCAAGCCAGCGACGATGATCCAAAAGCCACGCCATGTAATCTAGGTGATATTTGATCGCGCGCGCGCCTTCTTTGACATTGCGGCTATCGGGATACCCTTGGTTCATCAGCTTTTTGTTCACCCGCTCATAGAGCAATTTTGAGGTCACTTCCTGATGGAATTTGTCGTCAAACCACGCCACCAACCGACGGACCTCGTAGCGCCCCTCAATGCTTTGAGGCATCAAAGCTGGGCTGGGGTATTTTTCTTCAAGGTATTCGCAGATTGCCATGCTATCGGGCATCGTACGACCATTGATCTTTAGGATCGGGACTTTTCCCGCGGGATTGCGGCGCAAGAAGTCGGGGTCTGCTTCCCAATACCGTTCTTCGATCAATTCCACTTCAATCTTCTTTTCAGCCAAGACAAGGCGAACTTTCCGGCAAAACGGAGATAAAGGAACGTGATAAAGACGGGCCATGGGCGTTTAGGTCAACTCATATTTGTGCGCTTCTCTGAATGCCTCGCATTGAGGCCAAGTTCAATCCTGAAAACAGGCAGCACGTCCGTCGCGGCGGATCGTGGCCGCCCCATCGATGATTTGTCGCGTGCGTTTGCGCACGTAATTCGAGGGTCGCGAGGCACTTCGTTTCTTGGGGGAAGGTAGAATAGCGGCGAGCCGCGCTGCTTGCGTCGCACTAAGCTGCTCTGGCCCGACGCTGAAATAGTGACGCGCAGCAGCTTCGACGCCAAATACGCCCTCATCGAATTCTGCGATGTTTAGGTAGACTTCTAAAATGCGGCGTTTGGACCATGTGAGTTCTACCAGCGGTGTCAGCACAGCCTCTAACGCTTTGCGGATATAGCTGCGCCCATGCCAGAGATAGACGTTTTTCACCACTTGTTGGCTGAGCGTCGAAGCGCCGCGCGCGCCACCTGAATCCACCGCAGCACGGATCGCGCTTATATCAAAGCCCCAGTGATTACAGTAGTTGGCATCCTCAGCTGCCACGACCGAGCGCGCCATGACGGGGGCAATTTCTTCCATGGGCACCCATTCGTGATCAACTTCGCCGCCAATCCGCAATTCTTCACTGCGCATGTAGGGTGTCTTAGTAGGATTAGCCCAGCCATAGAGCAAAACCCAAAGAACCACTGCCACACCGAGCAAAACAGCCAGCCGCAACGCCCAGCGCCGCACAAAAGCCCGCGCCGCCGTGATCCGATCCGCAAAGGAACGTTTCACCTTGGGCTTGGTCTTCTTTTTCGAGGTCGCTTTTTTCTTTGCTGCACGTGCCATGGGAGGACCATACAGAGACTGTCAGAATAGAAAAACGCCCGAAGCACTGCCTCGGGCGTTTTTTTAGATCAAGTTGCGTTTACTCCGCAGGGATCGCTTTTTCTTCAATCCCCAAAGGATGCGGTAGGTTGTCCAGCATCTCGATTGGGCAGATTTGCACAAAGTTCGGCAATTCCAGATCCCAGTGCTGAAGCAGATCTTCCGCTTTGCGACTACCGGTTTCCGCTACATGACGCTCAACGAGTGTCTTGAGTTGACGCTGCCAATGGGCCTGCGTCACAGGGCAAGTCACCAGTGTTTCGTGGTTCATCATGCTATGGGCCTGACCTTCTGGATCGTAGAGATACGCCATCCCGCCAGTCATACCAGCACCGAAGTTAGCGCCGATTGAACCAAGGATCACGGCAACGCCGCCGGTCATGTATTCACAACCGTTGGAACCACATCCCTCAATCACAACGCTTGCGCCAGAGTTACGCACCGCGAAACGTTCACCGGCGCGGCCACATGCAAACAAGAACCCGTCCGTCGCACCATATAGAACGGTGTTACCGATGATGGTGTTCTCGGACGCTGTGAGCGGGCTCGCCATTGGTGGTCGCACGACAATAGTGCCGCCTGACAGGCCCTTGCCGACATAGTCATTGGCGTCGCCGCTGACTTCCAGCTTGAGACCTGGCGCAGCAAAGGCACCAAGCGATTGACCCGCAGACCCTTTGAGCTGAACCGTCAGGTGATCTGGCTGTAGCGCGTTACGCATGCCAAAGTTCTTGACGATATGGCTGGAAACGCGTGTGCCAACAGTACGATGCGTGTTTTGCACCGCATAACTCAGTTGCATTTTCTCACCATCTTCCAAGAAGCGTGCAGCATCACGAACGATCTCGGCATCAAGCGTATCAGGAACCGCATTGCGTGGACGATCACGATCATAAGTGATCTCGGACGCGCCATCGACAGTGATCAAAAGCGGGTTGAGATCAAGATCATCCAGATGTGCAGAACCACGGGACACCTGATGCAATAGATCAGCGCGGCCGATCACGTCATCAAGAGATTTCGCACCGATAGAGGCGAGCACTTCACGGACTTCTTGCGCATAGAAGGTGATCAGATTGACGACCTTATCTGCGGTACCAGTGAACTTGTCACGCAGCGCTGGATCTTGCGTACATACGCCAACTGGGCAGGTGTTAGACTGACACTGACGTACCATGATGCAGCCCATCGCGATCAGTGCGGCGGTGCCGATGCCGTATTCCTCAGCGCCAAGCATTGCCGCCATGACGATGTCGCGACCTGTGCGCAAACCACCGTCTGTGCGCAGGGTGACTCGCTCACGCAGGTTGTTCATCGCAAGCACTTGGTGCGCTTCGGTCAGACCCATTTCCCACGGTAGACCCGCATATTTGATCGAGGTCGCAGGAGACGCACCTGTGCCGCCATTGTGACCCGAGATCAGGATCACGTCGGCTTTCGCCTTGGCCACACCAGCGGCAATCGTACCAACACCCGAAGAGGCAACCAGTTTCACGGTCACTTTACAACGCGGGTTGATCTGCTTGAGATCGTAGATCAGCTGCGCGAGGTCTTCGATAGAATAAATATCGTGGTGCGGAGGCGGTGAAATCAATGTCACGCCTTTGGTTGAGTGACGCAGACGCGCAATCAGGTCGGTGACCTTCATACCCGGCAATTGACCACCCTCACCAGGCTTCGCGCCCTGTGCAACTTTGATTTCCAGCTCTTCACACTGGTTCAGATATTCCGCAGTTACGCCAAACCGACCAGAGGCAACCTGCTTGATCTTCGCAGATGGGTTGTCGCCGTTCGGCTCTGGTACGAAGTGCGCCGGATCTTCACCGCCCTCACCCGAGTCAGAGCGCGCGCCGATGCGGTTCATCGCGACGTTCAGCAGCTTGTGCGCCTCAGGTGACAAAGCACCAAGGGACATGCCCGGCGTCACAAAACGCTTGCGGATTGCTGTGACGCTTTCCACTTCGTCAACGTTGATCGCTTCGCCCATAGGCTTGATCGCCAGCAAATCGCGAAGGTTGATCGGCGGGTTGCTTTGCATTTTCGCGCTATACTGCTTCCACATCTGGAAAGAGCCTGTGTTACACGCAGTCTGCATCATGTGCATAGACTGCGCGCCCCATGCGTGGGTCTCGCCACTGGCGCGTGCTTTGTAGAAACCACCGATTGGCAACACGTCGCGACCACCCTGCCAACCAAGTGCATGCACTTGCTCTGCTTTGTGCTGAATGCCAGTGACACCAATACCGCTGATACGGGAGGTCATGCCGGGGAAGAACTCGGCGCACATTGCGCGCGAAAGGCCAACAGCCTCAAAGTTCAGACCGCCGCGATAGGAGGAAATCACAGAGATACCCATCTTCGCCATGATCTTGAGCAAGCCCTGATCAATCGCATTGCGATAGCGCGCGACAGCCTCGGTCAAGGTACAATCGAGCAAGTCACGCTCGATACGATCCGCGAGGGAGTCTTCGGCCAAATAGGCGTTCACAACAGTCGCGCCACAGCCGATCAAAACCGCGAAGTAATGCGGGTCAATGCATTCAGCAGAGCGCACGTTGAGAGAACAGAAGGTCCGCAGACCCTTGCGGGTCAGATGGCTGTGCACGGCAGATGTCGCAAGGATCATCGGCATCGCAACGCGGCCCTCGCCCTGACCTTGATCGGTCAGAACAATATGTCCAGCGCCAGAGCGCACTGCGTCTTCGACCTCGGCACGAATACGTGCGAGACCAGCTTGCAAGGCACCTGCGCCGCGCTCAAACGTACAGTCAATCTCATGGACATCCGCATTGAAGCTACGCACCAATTCGTCCCACTGTGCGTTCCCCACGAAGGGGCTATCCAGCACCAGAATTTCGGTCTGTGCGCTGGATTCATCCAGTACGTTCTTGAGGTTGCCAAACCGCGTCTTCAGGCTCATCACGCGGAATTCGCGCAGTGAATCGATCGGTGGGTTTGTCACCTGAGAGAAGTTCTGACGGAAGAAATGGCTTAGCGGGCGGTACTTCTTGGACAGAACCGCAGAGGGCGTATCATCGCCCATAGAGGCCAGCGTTTCTTTGCCGTCCTCAGCCATTGGCGAGAGGATTTGCTCCAGCTCTTCAATGGTATAGCCAGCCGCAATCTGACGCTTACGCAGTTCCGCACCCGAGTAGATCGCTTTCTCTTCGACAGAACCAAGCGCCTCATCAAGTTCGTTGATTTTGCCAACCCAGTCGCCAAACGGCAGCGCCGCCGCAAGTTTGTCCTTGATTTCGGTGTCGTGGAAGAGCTTGCCCTTCTTCATATCCACCGCAAGAATTTGGCCCGGGCCAAGCGCGCCTTTCTCGACGACGTCAGCCTCGTTGATCGGCACCATGCCAGCTTCGGAACCTGCGATCAGCAGGCCTTCACCCGTCACAACATAACGCATAGGGCGCAGACCGTTGCGATCGAGACCCGCGCAAACCCAACGACCATCAGTCATGGCAAGGGCAGCAGGACCATCCCAAGGCTCCATCACGGAGTTGCAATAGGAATACATATCGCGCCATGCCTGTGGCAGCTCGACTGCCTGCTTGGACCAGCTTTCAGGTACCAGCATGGTTTTCGCCATAGGCGCAGAGCGACCCGCGCGCACGAGAACTTCGAACACGGAATCAAGCGCCGCAGAGTCAGATGATCCAGACGGAACAATCGGCTTGATATCCTCAGCCATATCGCCAAACGCGCTGGAAGCCATGCGAATTTCGTGGCTCTTCATCCAGTTGACGTTGCCTTTCAGCGTGTTGATCTCACCGTTGTGGGCCAACATGCGGAACGGCTGTGCAAGCCACCACTGAGGGAAGGTGTTTGTAGAATAACGCTGGTGATAGATCGCGAAAGAACTCTCAAAACGCTCATCCATCAGGTCAGGGTAGAAAACCGCAACTTGTTCTGCCAGCATCATGCCTTTGTAGATCACAGAGCGGCACGACAGAGACGCGAGATAAAGTTCGTTAATGCCAGCCGCGGCAGCCGCTTTTTCAATGCGGCGACGGATCACGTAAAGCTCGCGCTCGAAAGTTTCCTCGTCTACGCCTTTTGCGTTGGAGATCAAGATTTGCTCAATCTCGGGGCGCGTCGCATTGGCCTTTTCGCCAAGGCAAGTGATGTCCACGGGGACGTGACGCCAGCCATAAATGTAATAGCCCATGCGCAGGACTTCGGTTTCGACGATGGTACGGCAGGTTTCCTGCGCGCCAAAATCGGTGCGTGGCAGGAAGACCTGACCAACAGCCATGAGTTCATCCATGCGCGGCTTGTGGCCCGTACGCTCGATCTGATCGTAAAAGAACGAAACAGGGATTTGCACATGGATACCTGCGCCGTCGCCAGTTTTACCATCTGCATCAACCGCACCGCGGTGCCAGATTGCTTTCAGCGCATCAATGCCCGCGTCGACCACGCTTCGGGACGGCTTTCCGTCGATGGAAACAACAAGGCCAACGCCGCAAGAGCTGTGCTCTTCGCTTTCATCATAAAGACCGTTTTCAGCCATATACGCGCGCTTGGCTTCTTCGCTGCGAACCCAATCTGCATCATACTTGGTCATTGTAATTCTCCTATTCTCGGGTCCGCTTATTGCGCTGCTACTGCGGCGCTAGCGTTCAACTCATCCAAAATCGCTTCGGCGCAGTCACGGCCATCTTTGATTGCCCAAACAACCAATGACGCACCGCGCACGATATCGCCTACTGCGTAAACGCCCGGCATTTCAGTCGCGCCTGTCGTGAAGGCTGCTTTCACAGTGCCCCAACGCGTGACTTCAAGGCCATCAACGCCCCAAAGCTTTGGCAGGTCTTCAGGCTCAAAGCCCAGCGCTTTGATCACGATGTCCGCGTCTTCAATGTAATCAGCGCCCTCGATCACTTCAGGAGCTTGACGACCAGTTGCATCAGGCGCGCCAAGACGCATTTTCTGAACCATTACGCCAGAGACTTTGCCGTCCTTTTCGGTGAAACCTTTAGGCGCGGAGAGCCATTCGAAAATGACGCCTTCTTCTTCCGCATTCTGGGTTTCACGCTGGGAACCCGGCATATTTGCACGGTCACGACGATAGAGACACTTTACAGACGTCGCGCCTTGGCGGATCGCTGTACGCACACAATCCATAGCCGTATCGCCGCCGCCGATGACGACAACTTTTTTGCCATTCGCATCCAGTTGGCCATCGTCAAACTCAGGAACTGCATCGCCAAAGCTCTTGCGGTTAGACGCGGTGAGATAGTCAATCGCGCGTTCGATCCCTGCCGCGCCAGCGCCCGGTCCTTGCAGATCGCGTGTTTTGTAAACACCCGTCGCGATGATCACAGCATCATGCGCCGCGCGAATGTCCTCAAAGGAGATATCCTCGCCCACATTGCAATTCAGTTTAAAGGTTACGCCGCCTGCTTCGAGTTGCTCGTTGCGACGCATCACAACGTCTTTCTCAAGCTTGAAGCCGGGGATACCATACATCAGCAAGCCGCCCGCACGGTCATAACGATCATAGATCGTGACCTGCACACCTTGGCGGCGCAGCACATCCGCTGCGGCAAGGCCACCGGGACCAGCGCCGATGATGCCCACGCTTTCGGTGCGCTCAGCAGAAGGCTTGATCGTTTTGACCCAACCTTTTTCCCACGCTGTATCGGTGATGTATTTCTCGACGGAGCCGATGGTCACGGTGCCATGACCAGAGCTTTCGATCACGCAGTTACCTTCGCACAGACGATCCTGTGGGCAAATACGACCGCAAATCTCTGGGAACGTATTGGTCGCCTGAGAAATCTCATAGGCCTCTTCCAAACGACCTTCAGCTGTAAGGCGGAGCCAATCAGGGATGTTGTTGTGAAGTGGGCAGTGGTTCTGACAATAGGGCACGCCACATTGCGAGCAACGGCTTGCTTGTTCTTTCGCCTTCTCGCCTGCGTATTCCGCGTAAATCTCATCGAAATCTTTGTTGCGCAGATCAGGCGCGCGTTTCGTGGGCATATCGCGCTCAACGGAAACGAATTTTAGCATCGGTTGTTTTGCCATGATCTAGCACTCCTTAAGATCGGGTAGAAATCCGGTTCGCCCTCTTTATCCAAAGCCTTCAGAAAATAAAAGTCATAAAGAGTTACCTAAATTATCAAAATCACTGATCAATTCTTGCAAATCTTGTGGCTGGAAAGAATTTTTAGGTCCGAATCGGACGCAACCTCCCTCTTCCCTCGCGAATCACCATGAGGTAGGGCTTTGGCGGAACCTAAAAAGGCACTTCCATGACGTTGTACCATTTGCTCCTTGTTGCGATCATCCAAGGCATCACCGAATTTCTACCCGTTTCCTCGTCTGGCCATCTCATCCTGCTCCCAAACCTCACGGGGCTAGCGGATCAAGGCCAAGTGATTGATGTTGCGGTGCATGTCGGTACGCTTTTCGCTGTAATCCTCTATTTTTGGCGTGATGTTCGACTGGCCGTTATGGGCCTTCCAAAACTGTTTCGCGGAAACCTGGATGATGCAGGCGCAAAGCTGGCGTTCTTACTGATCGTCGGGACCATACCTGTGATCCTGTTTGGTCTTTTCCTGAAAGTCACAGGTCTTGATGATGCCATGCGCGGAATTACGGTGATTGGCTGGACCATGCTGATCTTCGGGCTCGTGCTTTACTGGGCCGACCAAAGGGGGGCGACCACGAAAGTTGCAAGCGATTGGTCTTTAAAGGATGCGATCACTATGGGCATCTGGCAGGCGGTCGCGTTGATCCCCGGCACGTCGCGTTCTGGCATTACGATCACCGCAGCGCGCAGCCTCGGGTACACGCGCGAGGACGGTGCAAAGCTCGCGATGCTCATGTCAATTCCGACGATCATTGCTTCGGGCACACTGCTCGGCCTTGAGGTTGCATCTGAGGCTAATACAGCCCTCGCACGCGACGGAGCTATCGCTGCTTTCTTCGCTTTCGTCGCCGCTATGCTTGCGTTGACATTGATGATGCGATTGCTGAAATCAGTCAGCTTCACACCCTATGTCATTTACCGAGTTATTTTAGGCGTCATACTGATCGGGATCGGATACAGCGCGTAGAAAGGCGACCCTAAGGAGCGCCTTCCAAGCTTTCTTGTGTTCTTGACTTAAGCTCGTAAGTTCTTTGCAGAATCCTTAAGCGCCGCGTACTGACCTGACGGGCGGAAACGCCACAAGTAGTCAGGTAGAACGGCCTCCAGCGCAACAGGTGTGATGCCAAGGTCATCCAACCCCTTCGCACCTTCATGTACCACGTTATCAACGCGAAGCGCTTTCACTTGATCAGGGCTTGCCGACGGGTTCTTGACTATGCCCAGCGAGATCTTTTCCACCACGTCAAAGACTGCTGCCAAAACGCGAGCAATCGGAAACGGTATATTCATGATCAGCTTTCGTCGCTGGATCACCTCAAGCATGGTTTGCAATAGCTCACGGAAGGTTCGCACCTCTGGGCCACCTAGCTCATAGGTCCCGCTCGCATCACCTAGAACACCTTTAACTGCCGCAGCTGCAACATCATCGACATAGACAGGTTGGAACCTCGTCTTGCCGCCAATAACTGGCAGGATGGGCCCCAAACGTGACATCGACGCAAAGCGATTGAAGAACTGGTCCTCAGGTCCAAAGACGACAGACGGACGCAAGATCATCGCATCAGGCATATATTTATGAACCGCAGCTTCACCCAAAGCTTTGGTGCGTGCGCTGTCGCTCAGCGCTGCCACATCGGCTCCCAAAGCGGAAATATGAACCATACGCGCAATCCCGGCTTCCGACGCAAGCTTTGCAATGCGCTCCGCTCCATAAATTTGAACCGCCTCAAAATTGTTCTTCCCACCAGCGTCAAATGTGCCGACGCAATTGACGACCGCATCTGCCCCCTGCATTGCCGCGGCGACGGACGCGTCATCACGAATGTTGCATAGCACCAGCTCAACTTGACCAACACTTCCGTAGGGCTTTACGAACATTGCTTCGTTCGGGCGGCGCACAGCAACGCGAACGCGCCAACCCTCTTTCGCCATGCGCCGAGCAATATATCGACCAATAAAGCCAGAGCCGCCGTAGATTGTTACGAGGTTAGACATGCGGGTATTCCTTTGCCTTGTGCTTACGCAGATGTACCGAGCCTAGAGCCATCGAGCAAGCTGCTTATCTGGGGCATTTTGTGCGTTTTCGCGCTGCTCGCATAGAAAATTTTCCAGCGACTTCACTACAAGGGGTTTTCAAAACGAATCCCGTTGACAGCAACAACGCGCTTCACTAAACGCCCACAGATACGCACCTGCCCAGGTGGCGGAATTGGTAGACGCGCTAGCTTCAGGTGCTAGTGTCTGTATGGACGTGGAGGTTCGAGTCCTCTCCTGGGCACCACAAAATGCACAAAATCAATTGATTATCTCTTTTGTTCGTATTTTTTTCGTTATCGATCGGGAGTTTTGGACGACCCAACCCCATTCATTCAGAACATTCAACTTGGGTGCATCGCGACACTTGTCCGCTACACCCAAGAAGTTTTGTTCAGAACAGTGTTGTCGAATTTGCACGATTGCTAACTATCAACTCTGTCGCATCTAGAGCTTTTTCTTTTCCCACCGTGTACTTCAGCGAGACTTCGTCCAAATGAAACTCTGAGAATATTTCTCGCACCTCTGGCAAGTCATTGATCGACAAGACGAACACACCTTGAATTTTTGAAAGCATTTTGCTCATTTCAGCGAATGAAGCGCGATCAAACTGATCTTTTCCGTAGTCGGCCTCATTCCCAAAATAGGGTGGGTCAAGGTAAAACAGTGTCTCAGCGCTGTCATAACGCTGAACGACATCCCGCCAATCTAGGTTTTCAAAAATAACGCCTGACAAGCGATCGTGGGCAGCGTCGAGAAGCGGTGCCAATTTGCCAATATCAAATCGAGCAGAACGCCCTGTTGCAACACCATAGACGCCGCCAAGCTTGCCGCCGAATGCCAGCCGTTGAAGATAGAGAAAACGCGCAGCGCGCTCTAGATCGGTCAGTGTCGACGGCTCAACGATCCGAAGTCGCTCGAACTCGGCACGAGAGGTGACTTGAAACCGCATCACCTCCATAAACTGAGGATAGTGGCGCTGTAGAATGCGAAACAAATTTACTATCTCACCGTTCAGGTCGTTCGCAACCTCGCACTTTGGCTTCCACGAGCGGCGCAAGAATACACCTCCCATTCCCACAAAAGGTTCAACATATGTTGAATGGTTAATAGCGTCTATGCGTTCAATGATCTTTGGAGAGAGCGCTTTCTTGCCTCCTAACCAAGGAGCAACAGGCTTCGCAGGGAAAACTTTGGTCATTGTAGTCATTGGTGATTCCAGAATAACAAGCGCCCGCTCTCGCGAGAGTCGGGCGACGTTTCTGGTCTAGTACGTCGGTGTGGGTATCTTATCAGGAATGCCACATGGTGGGCGACGTTGGACGCGCCGCCTACCCCCGCCAGCCTGTGAGTGAAGGCGGGGGTATTTGATTGCTCTTTTTGGTGCAGAAACCATTACCATCAAAAGCTATCATTCCTCCCCAGCACGAATGCTAAGGAGGGTAGCTACATTCGACTAAAGCTGAACCCCGAACTGTCGCAATTTCGATCGCGCCAAATCTTCCAACACATCGCGCTGCGCTTTAAGGCCAACTACGGCGTCAGGCACGCTCTTATTCACATAGCGAACCACCGCCTCGATCTTTTGGGGCGTTGAGGTCGCAGTAGCCTCGGAGATTTGCGCAGCGCCGGTCTCAAGAGCGCGATGTAGCGCCTCACGAAAGATCGCCTCGGATTGCAGAACGAGATGGGCAGAACGGTCGCTCAGATGCCCTTTGATCGACGCAGAGAGCCAAGTGAAGACTGCTACCAAAATAGTCGCGAGGCCTTCGACAAGAAATGGTTGAACCGCAGTGAGTAGATTTTGCATAAGGTATCTCCTTTTATGCTTCGTTTGGATTTAGGCAACTGTGCGATCAGTCCAGTCGCGATCGATCACTTTGAAGCCCGGGCAAAGCTTGCTTGCGACTTCGTTGTGACCCATCAGGCGTTTGATCTGAGCGCGCTGCATGTAGCTCTCGATCAGAGCTTTGGCTGAGCTGAGAGTTTCGGGGGTGAAATAGTCCTCTGGCCGACGCATCCGATCGATGGTGCGGGTCTCCACCATATTGATGTGGATCACGCCGCGATTGTGACCTTTGGCACCCGCGCCAATTTGATCCTCTGGGCGTCCTTCCAGCACTTCTCCGTCAGGGCAGGTAATCCACTGATAACCTACATCGCGCCATCCTCGCCCGCCTTCAGAGCGCGGTGTGACATGCATGGAACGAACATCTGCAAGGATCTGTTTGTTCGATCGACTTGCGTGCCAGCTACTCGGAACAGCTAGGCAGTGAAGGCAAATCGTATCGATCTCATAACGGGCTGACCCTTGGTAGAGACGAGCGCCGTGCGACACAGGCTTGAGAAGTGGCTTGGTAGGTGTCAGTACCTCTGGACCCTTAACCGCCTCTGCGAGCGGCATTCCTTCGGCGTCAAGCATGGCACCAAGCGCTTTGCGTAGAACGCCGGAATACTCGCCATCCATCCGACCAGAGAAATAGCCAAGGTCACGCAAACCAGTTTTCAGTTGGAGTACCGCCCACTCAGTTTGGCGCAAGGGACCGCTTTCAAACAGCGCCAATGAAGATCGCGCGGTGTTTTTGCCGAACCACCCATCTATCTTGCCGGGGTCATAGCCAAGTGATTTGATGCCAAGTTGAATGTGACGATTTGCAGGATGCAAGCCCATTTCTTTCTCCATAAAAAAAGCCCCGCAAAAGCGAGGCCGGTTCAGTTTCGTTTAGATCAGCTCATTGATGCTTGTAGATTTGCCTAAGCCGGTAGGAGACAGCGCAAAGAGCGACAGTGAGAGCTACCCGAGACAGGATATTGAATATATGCTCAAGCGTTTCGTTCTCTGCGAAATCCTCGACCATCAATGTAGCTAGAACCAGAAGCGCGGACACTCCATAACCAAGAGAAATGGTTCGCTTAAGCGGCTCAGTTCCACCTGAATTTTGGTGAGATAGCGTCCACAGCACAAAAACGAGGCAAAAAACAACAAGATGATCTCCGATTGAAAGCCAACTCATTTCTTCACCATCAAGCGATCTTGCATCGTCTTGACAGCAAGTTCGCCCCCTGACCCCATGATAAAGCCAGCAGCTAGGTAAGACATCTGCCCTGCGCCCGTCATGCTGTTAATGATATGCCCCAACACGCCACCCAAAAAGATAGCGGAAAGCGCGCCGGCGAGACCCTGAGCTATACGCCGTTTCCAATTTTCTTCTGGCAAAAAGATCGCACGCACAAACGCGCCACCGACCCCAGAAAAAGCCAAAATCGCCATCTGCTCTTTCATTCCGACTAGAAGTTGGGGCAAGCCCCCTTGATCTGCCATTTCACGATACCTTTTTTTGGCGCTGGCGCAGCAATCGTATAACTTTCGACTACTGCCCCTAAGTCAGCCATTGCCAATACCTACGCAGGATCATTCCTGCGTAGGCGATGCCTGTTTTAAACGGAGGTGCTTTTTCGCTGATCGCGGCCGCGCGCCATTGACCATCCGCCTCAAAGGTTCTGGAGCCACTTTCCAACAGCACATCATGAATGAGAGCTGCCTTGAGGTAGAACGGGTCGTCAGGAGACCAAAGCCACTGCAAAACACACGGTACGGAGCTTTCGAATTCTCTGCCTGGCAAGATGGTAAGAAGAAAAGGAGAGCCTTTCCACATCAAGCTCCAATACACAGTTCGCACTGTCACATACCCACGCGCGCCGCCTTTGCAGCACCACGAAACGTCTGGCATTGCGCTCTATTCCGAAGGACGAATGGCCTTGGAGACGGCAGTGCCACGCTCTGTGACCTCGGCCAAAACTTCCACAATGCCCTTCTCAAGAGCAGGCAAGCGAATGACTCCGGATGCGACATCGCTTAGGAAGGAGGTCGCGATCTCAGTAGGATCATGATCGCCAGAAATTCCCGCCATGAGGGCATTCGCTTTGGCGCGAAACTCCTTATAGCCAGTTTCTTCATCGAGCGCGGCCATGAAGCACGCGGCCACAAGCACGGCGATGGTTCCAGCATCTGACGTGGTGCCCAGAAGTGAAAGCGTGTCGCCCGCGCTCTGGGCAATACGCGCTCGAACCACATCGCGATCCTGTTGCGCTTCGAACCGTGCAACCTCTTCAGCACTGGGCTGCCAAGGGGCAGGTTTGTTACCAGCTTTGATCCAAGCGATGAAATCCCCGTGCTGGGCTGCGCGTTCAGCGTCGGCGCTGCCTTCAAGATCAATGCCAAAGCTGACGAATCCACCGCCTTCAAAGGCGACATCATAGCCACCTTTGAGATTGGCGTGAACAGATTGGATATCCATGATTGCTTACCCCTTTTAAGCTGAAACCATCAACGTGATGTTGAAGCGAATGCGGCCTTCGGTGATGGCCAAATTGCTGTTTCCGGCTAGCCCGCCCGTATCGGTTTGCGTGCTGGAAAATTCGATGGAATTGGCCAGCGTGGCAGACTGATCACGTACCCGCGCAAAAACCGATTGCAGCATGGCCTTTTCGCCACCGCCTTCGAATTCTACCGTCGCATTGCCGAACGGCTCACCATCAATGTTGGTGAAGGCTCCAGCCGCAACCGCCATAGCACCGAGATCAAGGTCGATATTCCAGCTTGCATCAGAGGGGATCGTCGCGGCGAAGTCCTCGATGTCGAAGAACCCGCTCACATGGGCAATATTGCCCATGATCAGGAAAATCACCTTGTAGTTAGAGCAGGTTATCGCCGTATCGCCGAACATGTTGGCGGCAAGTATCCAGTTGGCGTCAAAAGCAGTGTCACCGTCGTCAATGACCTTGCGCTCTCCAGACAAGACAATTGCACGCCAAGGGCCATATTCCTGATTGGGGTCATCGCTTGGCAGATCACGGTCGCGCACCATGAAAGCATCCTTGCCGAAAGCGGCAAACTGGGTGGCCTCGCCGTTTTCTTCCTCCAGATGGATCAGGCGACCATCAAAGCCCGGCCGCGGGTTGTTAGCGGCGGCGGCGGCGAAGAAATAGAAACCAGTGCCTTCCACCTGATCGAGGTCTTCGACCTTCACCATACTTTTGCCGTCAAAGGCCGCAAAGAGCGATAAGGCCATCTCGTTCAAAGCGCCAAATTCACGTGCAAGTGCGTAAGTGCTCATAATATTTTCTCCGTTCCATAAGTTGGCTTGCCTTCAAGCTGTCGAAGGCGGATTTCCTGATTGATTGTTACGCGCAAAAGCCTAGATGCACTGGCCAGCATCACCTGCGCTTGCAGATCGAAGCGCGCATGCTTTTGCACGCGGCCATCAAAGGTCAGATGATTGCGCAGCTTGAGCGGTACGGGCGCTTGCACGGTGATTTCATTGGCATCGATGTAGCCACCAGCCCCCACATCCCATTGCTTGAGCACAACCTGATCAGAGCCGCCTGTAAGGTGCATAGTCCAATAGACTAGGGGCCGCGCGGGATCAGCACCAGCAATGGACGGGATATGCGCTCCCACCTGCACAAAACGGCACCCGCCATGGGCGACCAAGGCCCTCTGTCCCAGATTTTCCGACTGATAAGAGCCATGATGACCACAGAACCACAGATGCGGCTTACAGGGGCGATCTGCACGCGTCATAGCATCGATGAACAATTGAGAATTGTCGATATGGCGACCAGGCATATCAGGCGTGTAGTCAATCGTATGCGCAAGACTCTGGTGCGAGCCAGTTATCATCAACTTGTGTTCTTGATAGGCTTGGTGGATTTCCTCCCACCACTCAAAAGTCTGGTGCGAGATGTTGCCTTGCTTGCTTTTCTTTTCATCGCCCATGAAGACGAGCACCACATCGCCCATCTCAAGGTGATATGTCGGGGCAGGGAATTGGCGCTCATATTCTGCAAGCGTCTCGCCCTCCGCGAAATCCTCGGCAGGATCACGCGTGTTGAAATCGTGATTGCCATCGATTTCGGCTTGCAGCCAACCGGGCAAGTTGCGGATTAGCGCGCGCTGATCAGCAAGGGTTGCATGAGGAACCGTGTAGCCCGACAGAATATGCGCGGGCACTTCGCCCAGATCCGCAATGTCACCCAAAAAGAAGACGCCATCTGCATCCGCATGGTTCTCGCAGATACTCGCATGAATGTCAGCTTGCATGACCTCTTGATCAGCGCCGTTCGGCGCGTTCCGGTCCAGTTGCCAATCGGAGGTCCAAATGAGTTTCTGATACTTCGGATGCAGCACAATCCGCCGGTTTCTTGCCTGCAAAGCCTCTCCTGTTGCGCTTAGGTCGATCAGGAGGGTAAGCGAACCACCCTCTTGTCGATATCTGGTGCGATTGCCGTCTCTGGATTCATCAGCTTGCACTTCGACAATGTCACCATTGTTTAGGTTCAGCGCATCTGCCTCAGCCTTGGTCGCAACGATAGTATAAGGGCCTTGAGCATCCAAAGCGGACAGAACATTCGTTTCCGCACCTATCGTAATTGCCTCTGACTCCGCCGCTAAACTTGCAGATAGTGCGGCTTCGTACTTACTCGAATTCACGTCATTTTGCGCTTGTTCAACTTGAGCATGAAGATCAGCGACATCTGCTGCGTCCTGCTCAACCTCGATTTTCAACCCTTCGACAACAGCCGCATCCGCTTCGAGCTCTGCCTTCGCCGCTTTGGCGCGTTGTTCGTGTTCCGCAGTTTGTTCAAGTTTTTGGCGCTGCCATTCCACCAGTTCATTTTCCTCTTCAACACGAAGCGGCTCCCAATCATGACGCTGATCGATATGCGCATCAAACGTGGTATCATCCATGTCCTTGTTTGCAGCAGGTGGCGGCGGCGTTAGCTGGGGAATATCTGTGCTCATGAGCTTTCTACCTCAATTAGGAATTCGCTGTTGTTTTTACTTTGGGCCGTCATGGTCACGCTGGTGTGAAACCCGAACGCTGTGAGAAGTCGTCCCACACTGTCGCTTCCGATATAGACAGCCATCATTCCGTCTAGGTCTTCGAGCAAAGTCAAAAGTGCCTCGGCACGCCCATTAGTAATGATGACAGGAAAGTTGATTTTCCGAGAGGGCAATCGTCTTTTCAGAGAATTCCGTAAACCATCCGACTTCTTGGTTGAACGGCCCTTGATAGAACGTGAAACGCCCGGCCGCGTACCTGGATATGAATGCACCATACCCAGCACACAGCTAGCCAGTTTTGCGGTACCACCCGGATTGACAACGGTAATAACAATTGTGGCATCCGCAGGAATGTTCAGATTGGTTTTCTGAAATTCGGCCGCAAGGCGACGCGGCATAAACCGCCAGCGCCAAAACGAGCCATTATAGGCCGTGATATCGGGCAGTGGCTCATCGATATCCGCAACCGTTTTTCCTCCAACAGTGGCGTGCACCGTGACACTTTTCCCAGAAAGTCCATCAAGATAAATTCCGGAGACGCGCTTGAGGCCCGTGAGTGTGAAAGTGACGCTATCGGCGAGAGAAGCGGAAGTCTCAATGACTCGGTATTTTTCTAACCCCACCTGCAAATCAAACGGACAGAGCTTCTTAGCTGGACCTAGGTTCGCCCACACCGTCGATTCATGAGACGGTGTCGAATTGACGTTCACCTGCTGTGCTTCCCACAAAAGATCCTCATTATCTACGATATGAAGTGCCGTGGCCCCCTTCGCAAAATTCGTCGTATTGTCCCACCGCGTATCGTCAGGAACATTGGTGCTGACGATATTGGCCTCAGTGATTTGGTAAGACTCTATAATCTTCACGACTGCGCCTCCTGTTCGAGCGCAACCAGCTCATCGGTATCATCAGCGATTTTGACAAGTTGATGCGCCGAGATGGAAGCTGAGGAACGCAGCATTTGAATTTCATCGAGAATACGAGCCGCCAGACCGTCACCATCGCCGCCCAAGACACTACCTGCCCTCGATGAGCCACGGCCAATCTTGTGTGCATCCAAAACAAGTTCCTGAGGGTGCAACAACGCTGGGAAACCTCCCTGGCCGTCTAAGCCACCGGCGCGAATACCGCTGCCAGTCCAACCACCGCCAGAAAAGGAGGGAACACCGCCTTGTGCGCGGACCTTATCACGCAGCGCCTCAATCTTGGCTTCCCAGCTTGCGATTTCTGCTTTGCGACGGTTCATGATAGGATTGGCTTTCGCGCGCAGCCCATACCAGGACGCTTTATGGCCAAGTTGATCATCAGTCAGCTTGGTTCCATCGCTCAATCTCATGTGAGACGTCATACGATCGTTCAAATTCTCATATGCGATCCCAATTTCTTCAGGACGCGGTCCGAGCGCCTTTGCAGCTTCGGTCAGTCTATCTATTTCAGCATCGGCTTTGCGATTGTCGATGGCCGAGCCAACTTTGTTAGCGAAATCCTTGCTCTCTTCAGGGCTCACTGAACTTGATGCTTTTGCCGCATCAATGGCCTTCTTACCCTCGGCACGCGCGGCCACGACAGCGCGCTGATAGTCGGCATTGTTCGAAAAAGGCTCTGGACCGACACCCGAGACCAGCTCATCTGCAAGACGTTTGGCCGCTTCTGCCGCGCTCACACCCTGATCAGCGATTTCCTTGAATATCGGAGCTATTTGCAGAAGTCGCGCGACAGCCTCTTTGTCACCCGCGCTGTCATAAGCCTCAAGCGCATCGCGAAACGCCTCTAAGCTATCGGGTAAGCCGTTAACACCCAAGGAACGCATAACTTCACGCACCGTCTTCTTAAGGTGGTCAAGCTTTTCGGCGTCCGAATAAAACGCATCAAAATAACTCGCCGCAGCTGAACCGGCGGCATCCACCCCACCCAATAGATCCGCGAATTGAGATGCAGCCGCACCGCCCGCAACACTAACATCGAAAAGCGTCAGGCCTAGTTGCTCCAACAAGGGGTTCACCCCGCCTAAAGCTCCGCTTATTCGCTCTAGGGCCTGAGAAGCGGTTTCTGCATCGTGTGTGAATTCTGATGTGCCAAGCGCAGCCAAAGCAAATTGATCTTGCAAGCCTTCCAATTCCGAAGTTAACGCCTCAATCGCCTGCTCTTCGGTCATGTCTTTGGTGCTAAGTTTGATCTTGCGAGAGAACCCTTCAAAAGCGTTGCTGCCAACACCCAAAGCGGAAGCCGCGTCCAACACGTTTGTTCTTAGGTCCGCAACGCTGGTTGCAACACTATCTTGAATAGCCTGGCTTGCGGCGTTGATCTCTGTTCTGTTCTTTTTGCTCAAACCCCAAAAACGAGTTTCTTTCACGTTTCGATAGCTATGGACGCTGGACGATTTGCCGGAGACATCGACGCTCAATCCTTCGTCGAGCACTTCAGTTTTCTTTTTGAAACCGCTCAGCAATGCAGCTCCCGCACCGATCCACGGCACAGCAGCGCCTAGGGCACCAAGTGCACCGCCACCGCCGCCAAGAAGGCCAGAAAACAGACCGCCGCCAGAGGCCGCGCTTGCGCCAGAACCTCCAAACAAACCGCTCAGCAATCCGCCAGATTTGGCGGCACCTCCCCCAAAAATCTTGCCGAGCAGACCGCCGCCAGTTCCGCCCCCCCCGAGCAGGCCACTGAGCAAACCACCGCCTGTCGGCGCGGTAGTTGCGTTAGAGCCGCCACCAAACAAACCACTCAGCAAGCCGCCTGTTGGCGCTTGGAACTGCCCAACAAGCAAATTGCGAATGCCACTGTTAACGATATCTTTGGCGATGCCTTTCAAAATGTTCTGGAAGCTCTCACGCAGGCTTTCGCCCTCAAAAATCGCATCCGTGAAAGCATCTGCTAGATCTTCGATAGCGCCCTCAAAACGCTGCTGAGAAGCTTCTCCGCGCTCAAGCTCGCCTGTCAATCGTCCAACAGATGCTGCCTGCTCATCAATGACCTGACCTAACGTTTTGCCAGACTTGGCGTGCTCTTTATCCAGCGCCAACCCCTGCTTCTTGGCACCGTCCAAAAGTCTGTGCTTAGCAGTCAATCCAGCAACTTCGGATTTGCTTTTGCCAATCAGTTCGATCTGACGTTCAAGGTTTACCAGATCACGCTCAGAAGCGACAAAAATATCTGCGACATTCTTCGTGCTTGAACCGCTCGACTTTCCGCCACCAGCCTTCCTGCTACTGGAACTGCGTCGGACTGGCTTCGCATTGGGATCAACAAACGTGCCATCCTTCAAAATGAAACCACGCCCATCAGTGATCGGGGTTTCGCTGGTTTCACCGCGGCCAGCGTATTTCTTGCGTGCCTGACCGCCCGGTGAAAACTCTGTTTTCATCTCATCAAGCTGTCGAAGACTGGCCATTCGCGCCGCGCCCATTGCCCCAGCGTAGTCCCACGCCGTTCGTGCAGCGACAGCGATTGCGCCTGCCAAATTATTCGCGCGTACGATTGCGCCGTCCAAGCCCCCGCTCGCGCTATAAATCGCGGCAACCATATCAAGCATTGATGTCTCGGAATTTTCAATCTCGCCAGAAAGCAACGCAGCCTGATCCCCTACAGTCGCAATCTGCTTGTAAAGTTCCTGCGCGGCCTCATTCATTCCGTCGAACGGGCCAAGCGTATCTTCAAGAATCGCGAGCAAAACACTAGCTGCATTCGCCTGCTCTTCCGCACCCGAAGCATTTGCCATCGCCTCAAGACCACGAGCCACCTCAACTGAGGCCTCTCCAGTTAAATCGAGTTCTTTGCGCAGCATCCGCAACGTGGTTTCATAGTTGCTAAAACCACTGTCCTCGAACCCAAAGTCTCCGAATGTTTCCGAAAGCCTCAACATCGCCGAATTCAGAGCGTTAACCGCCTCAACACCAGCTATCGATTCAAGCGTCGTCAAAAACACACGCGCGGCCTCGGAGGCCTCGCCATACTTCGCCCGCAAGTCATCGGTCTTGACGTTGGCGTTTGCGACTGCCGCCTCATAGGCACCAACCTTCTCAATCAGATCGCTAAGAGAATCCTTGAATTCAACCGAAGCTTCTCTTGATCCCATGAAACTCGCGATTAAGGGCGTTCCGATCGCCAAAGCCGCGCCTGCAATGGCACCATAAGCGCCAAAGACCCCAAGCATCTGTGTGCCTTGCTGGGTAAACGCTGTGACAGCACTTGTGCCACCCTGCACTTGGACGGCAAAGTCACCGAATTGATAGCCTGCTTGCTGTAGAGCGAAGCGGTTTTTGTCCACGAATTTTGCCATGGTGCCAGCAGGCACCTTCGCCTGCGCCATCACATTTGCCATGCCGGCTGCCTTTACCTTCGCCGCGTCGAATTCACGGTTAAGGTTCTCCAACCCTTTCTCGTATCGGGCCGCATCGATCTTTCCGGCTTCAAGGCTCTTTTCAAGAAGCTTTACACCACGATCGAACTTGAGCGTAGCACTGGCTAGCGGGTCAAATCGGCGCTCAAGCGCCACAAGTTGACGCTCCATAGACTTGCCGCGCTTTTCCGCTTGCTCCGATTCAAACTGAAGCCGGATCCTAATCGCTTCGGTTTCATCAACCATATTTCTTCACCAAACTGTCGAATTGCTCTTTGGTCGGTGCGGCAACATCTTCGCCGCCCGCCTCTTCGTTCTTGGCTTCAACAAACAAAGCCCAATCGAGCGGCGTCATCTTCCGCCACTCGTCAATCGATAAGCCTGCGCTTATGGCGCTTTTGATCTTTTCTTTGGCGTTATAGGAGCGCGCGCGCTCGTCGGTTCTTGCGAACCATCGCTTAGGTCTTTTTTTTTGACCTTCGGATCGATGAACGCCGCAAAAATGACGTCTTGAGCAGCCTTAAGGATCGCGCGGTTCTCATGGGGCGGCAAATCTGCAATCAATGCATCCGCGTCGACGTCAGCCATACCAGCACCGATCAAGCCAAGCGCCACCAGATCGCGGCACTGATGAGCCGGCGCACTTTTGTCCAGCACCTTGTCCAACATCAAAAAAATGCCGACATCGTGGTGACTTTCGAAACGCTCGATTTCACCATTACCAAGAAGCAGTGGGCGGGACTGACCGCCCAACTGCGCCATGGCCCCGCCGATCGGGGCAGCAACCGAAACGCTCATTATGACTCTGCAGTGAACGTGATTTCGCCAGTGGATGCCAGTTCCAGCGACTGGGTCACGGCACCGCCACTGACCTCCCCGGCGATGCTAAGCGTGCC
Source organism: Planktotalea sp. (assembly GCF_050633725.1). Taxonomy (GTDB): domain Bacteria; phylum Pseudomonadota; class Alphaproteobacteria; order Rhodobacterales; family Rhodobacteraceae; genus Planktotalea. Next base: position 26,580 of record NZ_JBOEHB010000030.1, on the reverse strand, counting down.
AATCGCGAACTTCCCTTCAAAAGTTCCGAGCCCTGGAACGATCACTTGAAAATCATCGATACTCGTGCCAGTCATCTTCGCCTCGACCAGACGAACAGATTGAGCTTTCTCAGCGAAATAGCCGTTGCCACTGAAACTCACTTGTGCAACGCCAGCCGCGAATTCGCGCCACACTTTGCCGCCAGCGCCATCACAAGGAATTGTGGTGACATCGACGTTCTCGCCATCAAGTGACAGATTTCGGGAATTTAGCCCACACAACGTTGAATAGCCAACGGGGTCTGCGCCGTCACCCATTTTCAGCAACATTAGATCAGGATTCTGCTTAGCCATATTTAGGCTCCTTCTTTGGGATATGGACGCCTCGCGGCGTTCGCTCCGTTGCCTTGCCCAAGGGCCGGATAGGGCTTTACTCGTCTATGACAGACGAGAATACGACGAGCATGGAATGCCGTTTGGCAAGCGCATCATGCTCATATGTTTGGGTCTTCCAATTGATCGAAACCATTCGATGTGTCGCCAAGTCTAGCGGATTGCCGTCGAGCAGATCCTTTAACAGTCCCGCCCCTCTGGAAACCTCGACTTGGCCTTCACCGGCACTACCGCTGATCACTTCAATCGAAAAAATTACGCGTTCCGATCGGCTGCAATCGCTATAGAGGGGCCGCGGTTCGATGGGCCCAATCTGAGCAAACGGAAACGCGAGCTTGTCGACAGGTGGCAACGTTGCATAAGCCCTTCCTGCCAAGAAATCCGTCAACTCAGACGATCCTCTGATACTGGCAATCAACGCCGCCTGCAGCTCCAGCGCTATCTCATCAGCCATCGTACACCTCTCCCCAACTCAGCTCTTCGCAATTCGTATCGCGTCTTTGACGGCTTTCCGGTTTCTCGCCTTTCGGTCGTTTTTTGTCGCGTTCATGGCCGGGTTTTTGAATGGCCGCGCAGGCCCCTTGCCGCGGTTCTTGCCGTCTTTGGTAAATCGCTGAGCTGTTCCGCCTTCCAAAATGCGTGAGATAGGGCCAAAATCAACGATCTGGGATGTTCCTTCCCCCGGAATTGATCGGATCAACCTGCGCGAAACACCGCTTTGGACAGGGATTAGTGCTTTGGCGGTATCAACGATCAGATCCGCATTGTCAGCGTTCGCAGTTTCAAATTGCTTCACAACTTCTGGCGTGATTTTGCGCAACATCTGTCTGTTTTTCTTGAACCCTGACTTCGTCATTGCCATGGCTTAACCCGCCCCCGCAGTTTCACAGAGAATATCGAGATCGTCGCCGCGATCGCCAACAGGTGCGATGCTTAGGATCTTCCAATCCTGCTCTCCGAGCTGAGCAGTGTCGCCCGTCTCAATCTCCTCGGACAGCGCGCTACGTCGCACTCGAATTGTTGCCCTGTGCTTGCTCTCTAGAATTCCCGCTTCCAACTTTTCTTTGCCAAGCTGCTCGCGCACATTTGCCCAAAGCGTACACCGCAGCGCGCGGCCGTCCACCCAATTACCGTGATCACTTACGTCCCCAGCGTTGCTGTAGAACTTGACCTTTTTGTTGAGCCGACCCGCTTGCATCATCGCCTCACACAAAAATATGGGTAAGCGGCGCGATCAGCGCCTGGGCAGCCATCGGTAAATGCTGCGCGTTCCCCATCGGAGTCACCGTTTCGCGATGCAGAAACCAATGCGCGACCATCATCCGGACCGCCTGCTTTAAGCTCTCAGGCACATCGTTCGACGTTTCCCAACCCGCAAAACATGTCAGGTGCAAGCCCGTTCGATCCGAGGGCAAGTCTGTGAAAACCGCAGCATCGTTGCCGACCTGAATGGATACGCCCTCAACGTCAGACCAATTGCCTTCGCTATCCAGACGTTCAATGCTGAAATCGCGGCAATCGGGAAACGGAAGAAAGATCGCGTGCGAACCATCCGACAACGGAAGAGCCCATTTTTGCTTGAGAATGCACCGCCCTAACTTACCGCTGTAGCCATCCAGATATGAAACAGCCGAGCGCTCGAAAGCTTGCAACAGACCATCTTCAGCGCTGGCCCCCTCTTCATCGACATCAACTCGGCATTGGGCCTGCAGTCCATCAGGGCCAGAAAGGGCTACCAACGGGGCTTCAGGGGGGATAACGAGCACCGGGCGCATCAGGTTTTTGCACCACCTGTTTTGCTCTCTGGCGCTGCGCCTTGAGATTTGTCAGCAGCGGCCTTGTCAGCAGCGGCACCGGTTTGCGCTTCGCTCAAACCGAGTGCCTCGCGTACCATCGAAGCGTCTTCATCGTTTAGCTTTCCAAGATCCAGTGCTGCTTTTGCCGCTTCTGAGTCTGGCTCAAATTCATCATCTTTCGTAAACGTGCGTGGATATGCAGAGCCAGCGACAACCGCGCGAAAATTTGAGATTGGTTTGATCATCGTTTCATTCCTCATAAAAAACCCCGCGATGCGTGAACATCGCGGGGCAATTCGATTGAAGTCCCTATCGTTGCGTTATGCAGCGACCTTCAGGAACTTGACGGCATCATCATTGGTTGGCGCACCACCAAGCCGCTGGCGAATATGCCACTTCACAAAGCCCGGCTTTGTAACGTCATCGCGTGTGACGCGCAGATCGTGACGCTCGACCAACGTGTAGGCCTTCTGAAAGTCACCAAACGCGATTGGAGTGGAATTTGCCGCAATGCCCGGCATCGCTTCAGCGGTCGCCACAGAATACCCCAACAAAGTGGCAGGCTGGCCAGCAGCCAGACCATCTGCCCAAAGAAAGCGGCCATCGCCATCTTTCATTGTGCGCACCTTGGACGTCGTGAGCGAATTCATCAGGAAACGGCCATTTGAACGATATTGCGCCTTGGTAAGGTAAATCAGCTCAATCAGTTTGTCTGCTTCGCCGATCGTGCCAGCGTCACCCGATGCCAGAAACTGGAATACTTTGTCTGTGCGGGATCCATCGGCGGCAGCTACGGGCGCAGTACCAAGAAAGCCAAGTGGTTTCTTGGTTCCATCGCCAGCAATAACTGCAACGTCGCGCGCGTTTGCAAAAGAAGTGCGGGCTGAATTTACCAGCCAGTCCTCAACATTGAAGAACACATCATCCAGCTGCTCTTCCTGCGCTTCAGGATAGGCATATACAGTGCCCATCGCAGGTTCGACTTCGTAAATATCAGGCTTGCCAGTGCCGTCACGCGCGTCGCCCGCGCCAACCCAGCCAAAACCGAGACCGCCTTTGTCAACGATCTCTTTGTAGTCGCTGGTACCAACTTGAACCACCTTCACAAGACCCGCCATGACGCTGTCGTCATTCGTCTTGCTCTGAATCTCTTGCGCAACCAACGTTGGCACCGCGACACCAGCACCAGAGCCGGTTGCGGAACCAAGCGCTTTAACATCAAGACCGAGCGATTTGGCTTCCATATCGCGCAGGCCATCTTTCAAGCCTTCGGCACCACGCGAGCGCATGAAGTCAACAAAAGCGTTCTTGTGTGCAATCTGATCTTCATCAGGAGCATCGCCCGACCCAGAACCGCGACGACCAGCTTTAAGGGACGCCTCTTCCGCGACCTCCTTGGCCTCTTTGAGCTCAGCGAGGTACTCATCTTCTTTCGCTTTGCGGTCCTCAAAACCTTTGGCGACCAAGTCTTCCAACTTCTTGAACGATGCCTGGTCGACCGCATCACCTTTGAGCTTGTCCAATTCTCCCCGGATCAGCTCAGTGTTCTTCCGATCTTCAACGATCAGTTCTTTTACTTCTGCAAGAGTCGCCATGATTTTCTCCTATGACAACGAGTTCATGAGGCTGGACGCCTGCATGGCCTCCAGCAATTCCGAATAGTCCTCATCGCCCGAGTCACTCAGGGCCTGAACACCTTTGTAGCCATCACGCATAAGCGCATTGATGACTGTTCTCGACATCTTCGATTCCCTCAGAATTTGCCGTTCAAAATCCCGTTGCGTCATTGATGCAGCTTTGACCGCATCTATTGTCGCTTCGGGGTTCATTGGGAAAGTCACAAACGAGACCTCCCAAAGTTCTGCTTTTTCGATCACGCGAACCCAGCGATCATCAATCTTTGCCTCGCGGAATTCCAATGTCCGATATCCGATTGACAAGCCATCGATCGCGCCAGCTTTCAGCAACGCTGTGGCCTCGCGGCCCTGCTCTACGTCCCCAAGAATGTGGCCTTTGACCCAAAGGCCTTTGTCATCTTCTTTCACCTCATCCCAAACTCCAATAGGCTTCCATGGGTCATGCTGCCAAAGCATTTTTACTTTCGCGCCGCTCTTCAGGCTGTCGGAAAAGGCACCTGCCTCAACAATGTCATAGCCACGATCGACGTTCCCGAAAATCGCGCCATAACCCTCAACACTTCCATCCTTTGCAGCCTTGAATTCGGGGGTCACCAAACCTTCAGCAAAAACAGCATCAGACTTTCGCTCCATCAAATGATCAACTTCAGTCTTTCGCATTTTCTTTTTCCTTTTCGCTCTCAGGATTTGGGTTGGTCAAAAGCGGGAACGCTGGGTCTTCGCTGACACCAGCCGTAGGCAGGCCTTCCAACTGCGCGACCATTAAAGGCGACATCGCACCGACAGTTCGAAGCGACACGTAAAGTTTACCGCGCGCTTCGGGATCACCTTGAAGCAACCCTTGCAACGCGATCTCACAGAAATAGCCCTGCGCTGTGCGCTCTGCGCCAAGTACGTCCTTATCAAACGACTGGCGAAACCTCTTTGTCCAGGGTTGGACACAGTCTTCGACATGCGATCGGTTCGAACTGTAAAGGCTCGCATTGTTATGATCCGTGAGCGCATGCATCACACGCGCTGGCTGGACACGAAATGCGGACGCGATCTGGGTAACGGCCCTCGAATAGGTTGTGTCTTGCTGCAATTCTTCCGGGGTCATGCTCAGGCGGATGTAGCTCAACTCGCCCAGATCCAGCGGCATTAAACCGCCATCGCCAGACGGCCCAAAATAGCTTTTGATCCGATCGACAAAAGTCTGCGCTTTCTCAGCGGAATCAATGCTCTCAGAACTGATAATGCCGTTGGCGCGACCTGACTTTCTCGCGAGGCTGGTCATCATGAGATCTAGACGACGTGCCAAGTCGATCGCCTGGCGCGCCGCCTGAGTAACATTCAGCCCCAATTGCGGACCACGCAACACGAAAAGTTCACTCCGCTCGACAGTCTCCCAAACGTGGGTTTTCGATTTCAGCGACCACTTGCCTTGCTCTTCTTTCCAGCATCCCCGAGCGATTGGCGTAACCTCGCGAACCGTACCGCCGACGCGGTTCAGGTGGGCAACACCAACCCCGTTTAGCGCAGCCGAAGCCACCAATGCCTCGATCCATTCCATCGCAGTAAAGCCATCATCAATGTCATTCGACGGCTTACCGATGCGGCTGAGCACGATGTGTTCGGGCTCGCCTTTTGCTACTTCGTTTCCGTCGTCAGTTTCGCGCTTGAGCTTGGCAGGAAGCTTTGCGACATCTTCGGAAATCACGCGTACTGCAGCAAACACCGCCATAACGCCAAAAGCTTGCTCTATCGTCACGCGAACGCTGCTCGCAGCGCCACTGGAGCCAGAATCAAGCGCCTCGAGTATGCGCGCTTCAACAGGTGTAGATTTTCGCTCAAACAGACCAAACCTCAAACGACCACCTCATCCATTTCAAGCAGAACGGAAGCCGCGCCCTTGGTTGACGCAACCGGATTCAATGACATCAGCATGACCGCATTAAATGTCGCCATGAGCGGATCAATCTTGGCAACGCCAGAGCGCTGCTTCGTAACCATGCGCGCGTTACCACGTTGCTCAGTTTTAGCGTTGCCAACACACCAGCTCATTAATGGCTGTCCACAGTGCCAGAACGTACCGCGCTTCAGCTTTCGTGGCAGGCCATTGATCGCAGCATTCAATTTATAACCCTGTGAGACGGGTCTCACCTGGTCATCGCTCAAACCTTCCGATGCGAGCGCATCAACGATGTCAGCAACCCCTTCCGGGTCGAGCCCGATCGCAATGTCGTCTGAAAGAAGGCCGCGCTCATTCAGCATTGCGCAAATCTCGGCGACCTCTTCGGTATCGCTTCCAACATCATCCAGAATTATCAGGTCACCATCATTGTCGAAATCCTGCAACCGCTCGGCGATTTCCTTACGCTCAGTGAGAACGTCTTTCTGCACCCAGGCACGCGACCAATGCAGCCAGTCCCGCGTCTCCTTGTGGCGACCAATCACAGCCAGTCCGAGCAAGTCGTCAAGGCCACCACCATCGATGCCGACCGTGCACACGTCGCACTCTTCCATAATCGTTTCCAACGAGAGACCTTCGCGCGCTTGATCAAGCCACCAATCCGCTCCGACCCACCGATCGGAGTGCAGGCCAAGGCCAATTTGAATATTCAAGTGCTGCGAAAGCCAGAGCTGCAAGTCCTCAGCTCCTTTCGCGCTCACTTTGCGAAACTCTCTTTTCAGCCAATCCAGAGTGACCGATTTGTCGAGATTTGGCAGTACAAGGTGCCAGCAATCGGTGTTGAGAAACGGCTTCGACTTGTCTGTCTGAAACGCCTCAGGGAACTCATAGAGAACAACCAACTGCCCTTCTGCCGGGATACTTCCGTCGCGAATGGCGCGCGCATGATTTAACTCAGAGCGAAATACGCCCGCGGGCTCTTCCGCTGATTGTGTAGTGATGATGACCAGCAAGCTGCCTTCTTTGATCAAGCCGCCGCGTAGTTGCCCGATAACTTTTGTCGCGTAGGCTTTGGATGACATCAAATGCAGCTCATCCAAGATCACGAATACTGGAATAACCCCGGTCACAACCGCCATATCAAAGGTTTTGATTTCCAGCTTTGCCCCGGTGACCTCATTGACGATCGTGCTACGGTGCTCTTGGACCTTCAAGAACTTCTGCAGCTTCGGATCTGCATCGATCATGCCCTGCGCTTGCCCAAAGCAAGTCTCGGCAACCTTTTGTGTCGGCCCCGCGATGATCATCCGCGCATTCGGGATCTCGTTCAGCATCAATGCAACCAAGCCGAGACCAGCTGAATTGGTTGTTTTCGAGTTCTTCTTAGGGATCAATAAGAACAACTCGTTGATCAAACGAACCTTAGTATCAGGGTCCACACAGCCGTAGACAGTTCGCAGAATGTCTGTGAACCATTCAGCATCAACCTCTCCGAACCTCGGCTGGCCTTTGACATCCGGTAAGCGCAGCTGATTGAAAACCTTTTCAGCCAGGTCCGCTTTCGTTTCATCGATCGGAACATTCGGCAAAGGCGTTTCGCCCGCTTGGAGTTTATCAAACCAATCGGGGCAAGAGAGATCAAAATCAAATGGCATTAGTTGAGCCTCTGGCTATCGGCTTGATCGAGAAAATCGCTGAGAGCTTCTGGCGCATCAACGGCGCGCTGCTCCTTCTTGCCAACTTTCTTCTTTGCTACCTTCTGCCCACTTTTAGGTATCAGGAACTCAGCAGAAGCCTCTTCCAATTCGATTCTATCGAGGATTTGACCCATGTGCTTCATCGCCGCAACGTTGCCATCATCAATAGCATCCCCAAGGCGAAGCATTACCCGGCCTCTCACCTCAGCGATCACTTTCAAGCGCGCCTTCTTTATCGAGCTGTTTCGAAAATAATGCTTGTTCAGTGTAGGAACGGAAACTCCCAGTTCCTCTGCAATCTGCGCCGCGGTCCACTTTGCGGCCACTAACAGTCTGACTTTGTTGATGTTTTTTGAAGTCGCAATATGCCCGTTGGCTCCAGCACTCCCGCGATTGACGGGAATAGGGTCACCAAGAAGGTCAAATTCTCGAGCAGTCAAAAAAAATCTCCGACGAGGGGGAGGACGGGTCTAGGCCATGAAGGGGTTTCAGGGATTTGATGCCCCCCCCTTCAAGCCAGCCCTCGCTTCTCCAAGCTTTGTTTCGTTTTGTCGTGCCACTCTTTCGACACGGATTGCAGGTTGCTCTTATCCCAGAACAACTTGAGGTCGCCGCGATGCGGTTCGATGTGATCAACCACCGGGCTATTAGGTTCGTTCTTTCCGCCAACGAGCAGGACGCCAGTCTGCTGGCAAACGGGCCACATCAACGGCTCTCTCTTAAACAGCACATGCATCGGCATGTCCTCTAACCGACCCGATATGTCGACGGCATCACGGCGCAACACAGCCAAGCGCAGCCTCTGCCAGCGAGCCGTGTTGATTGGCCCATCAGATCGACGCACACCACCAGCTGAGCGCCCCTCACGTTCGCCAATAGGCTTCAAGCGCGACGGCAAAGGTTTAAACCGAGGCGGCAGCGCACGCCCTTTCAGTCTGCCCATCACTTCGCCTTCTGTTCTGGTTGCGGGAGCAGGACTTGAACCTGCGACCTCTTGGTTATGAGCCAAGCGAGCTACCAACTGCTCCATCCCACGAAACGCAAAGCGCCCGCGCGGAATGTACCGTGCGGGCGCAAATCAGTTGTTGGTCGCTTGTCTATAGTCGTTAAATTGAACCGTCAATATTTTTCTTTCGCCACGGCGCGCGCCTCGGCAACTTATCACTGACAACATAGCGCTCAAGTGGCAGCCGTTTTAGCTCATCCCTGATATCTATCAAAGCGCCATACCATTCTAAATACCTGCGCCGAGCTGCTGCTATTTCATCAGGAGTGTCCTGCCAAACGATAGGGCAATAGTCGACATCAACACGAACCTGCGCACCATACTTGTTCTTACGGCTCAAACCTCGCCAATCGGTCGAGACATCTTTCATCGCGCGCGGTCCATATCTGCTGTTCATCCAACGCACCGGAGCGCATTTCGGTTGTGCACCGGGCATCCAATCTGGTGCTTTACCAAACCGAGCATAGTGAGCCACATCTAACGCCAAGCGCGCACCACCAACTGCCCTCTTGTGAATGAGCGAGGCAACAGCACCAGAAATCAACTCAGCATCGTGATGCGGCAGCGAGCGACCACCCCCATCAACGCGACACCCCTGCTGCAAGATCCTTAGTTGCGAAGCCATGCTGGCGCGTTGGCTAAATCCATATTCATCAAGATCAAGCTGAGCGCATTCCGCCCCAAATGCCCACTGCAAAAGCTGCACCACACTCTTAGTTTCTTTGATCTTTGAGCTGCTTACACTGCTATTTTGATCTACCATCAAGGCTAAACCCTGCATTTTGTATCCATTTATTTACTAGTGGCTAAATGTTGATTTTCGATAGAAAGAATGGGGGCGCAATCGGCTTAGCAGGCTAATTGTCGGCCCAATATCATCGCATTCCACACCAACATAAGTGAATGAAATAGAGGGATAAATTGGCGGTGCGCGGCCTAGTGGGCCTAGTCGGCTCAGTTTGCGGGGTTTATAGATAAATTTCGTTTTCCCCCAGACCCCGACAACATCGCTCGCGCATGCGTTACTTCGCAGATTGAGCCGATTAGGCCGACCGCGCCGAAATCGCGCCATAAAGTACTGACAATCAAAGGCTTTCCCCAAACCCCCGAAACCAATACTAAGCCGACAAAGCCGCCCAGTGGGCCGACTAAGCCGAAAATCAATCGTTGTCTGGATGTAGGGGTGCGGGGTGCGGGCGAAGCCCAAGGCGGCGATATGACGCCAAAGCGTCACTTGTCGGGTTCGCCGCTACTTGATGAGGCGTTCCTAGCGACAGGACGACCCTGAGCATTGCGCGTGGCGTTCTTGAGATCTTCGGCAAACTCGATCGAGAGCACGATACCCCGATAGCCCGTCACCTTCATCTTTGAGCGGATGAAACTCTTGCCAGTTGAGGCGTCTTTGTAACGCCCCGCCCGCGCAAGCAAATGATTGCTCACAGTGCGCAAGCCCCACATGGTTTCACCGCTGGCATCGAGCCAATAGTTGAATGCATCACCCAGATCGCGCGCCGTCATAAAGTCACTCGGCTCTCCAGTCACAAGACAACACTCAGCAAGGAACGTACCAATTGGATCGCTCGACTCGCGGTATTCTTTTGTCGCGTCCAAAATCTTCTCTGGCTCGCGCAAACCACTCTCGAGGTAATCCAACAGCCCATCGATGAGCCAATTGAGGATTCCCGATCGCTCGGCATATAGCGCCTCGGTCAAACCGCGATCGCGCTCTTCGGGCGGGATTTGAACATCAAATGGCACAAGCAAGATGCGACGCCAAATGCCGTCATCAGTGCCCCGAATGTCAGGCTTGTGATTGCCGGACATGGTGAGCTTGAACTCTGGGTGCACCTCGATAAAGTCGCCATGCAAAGGGCGCACAAGTATCGGCTCACCCCCTGTCAGCTCTTTGATCATGCCCTCTTGTAGACGCTCGCCTTGGTCTGGCTCAGAGGCGCGTACAAAACGCGCACCAACGAGCGGAATAAGGTCAGGCGTCGCATCGCCGCCACCACGCCGGTTGCGCCCTGTCAGACTTTCAATCTTGGCCGTCGCACCATAATCACCCATCATCTTGGCGATAAGGTCGACTAGAACCGATTTGCCATTGGCACCGCTGCCATAAAGGAATGCGAACTTTTGCTCACCGGTAAGGCCCGTCATTGATAGGCCAAGCCAACGCTGCAGAAACCCTCTGATTTCGATGTCAGGCTGAACACGCTCTAGGAAGGCATCAAACTTAGGGCAACGTGCTTCAGGATCGTGATCGACAGGCATCATCTTGGTAATAAACTGAGGCATATTGCGGCCCTTAACGGGCACGCGCCGCTCATGATCGAGCAATGTGTAATCAGCTCGATCAAGCTTGCTTTTGGGGTCCGGGGTAACTTCAAATCTGAGAACACCGCTTTGCGTGTTGATTGTTAACGGGTCAGCATCCAGATCTTCAAGCGCTTGCGCCAGTTCGATCTGGCCTTCTTTGAGCAGCCCATCGATCCGCGAGCTATTGCCGACCGACTTTGCGAACTTGCGATGCTCAGTCTTGATCGCTGACTTCTGGTCTTTGGTCTTGCGGATATTGGTAAGCTTGCGACCCAGACTTTCCATCTTCATGAGTTGCTCAGGCGTTTGATCTTTGGCTTCCACGGCTTCTAGCTGCGCGATCTCTGCGCGCACGCTTGGCTCAGACGCGATCACTTCTAGTTGCCAATCATCGAGCGTGACGAAAGGTACTTCATCCAACAAACGATCGTGAATTTTCTGCCCCAACCCTCTTATGAGAATATCATCGGCATCGACCTGCCAGCGCTTGCCGTCATAAACATGCCAACCCACGCGGGGCACCCAGATCACATCCTCGCCGTAATAGAGGCAAAACCGCTTTCCGTTGCCTGTATCATTCAAAGGCAGGCCTGCGCCCTCCGGCAGTAAATGTTCAAACGGATTGATCGGGGTGTGGGGATCATCAGGCGGCGCACCCCGATCCTCTTTCCCATTCTCAATTTCGGCGCGCAAAGATGGGTCAGGCTGCAGATCCTCTGCTGCATCAAATTGCCCGCGCACTTTGTCTTCGCCGCGATCGCTCACTTGGACGCCCCGCTTAACAACAAATCATTAAGATCAATGCCCTGCCCAGCACGAACAATCTGCGCTCGCAGACCAGGGTAAAACGCCATCGCGCGCTGCAAGCCAGACGTAAGCTTGGCGCGTGTCATCTTTTCTTCGCTGTCACCGTCCTGAATATAGATCAAACGAGTGACCCAAGGCGGTGGCACGAATGCATCGCGATCGCTCAGATCAGGCAACCCAGAGTATCGAACACCTGGTACGCGCTGCATTTTGCCCGACATGTTGCCTAAATCAACGCCAGCCCAATAATCCGCGCCCTCGATCGGGTCCGCAGCAAACGCAGAGAGCGTCGTTTCAATCCCCTCGCCCATGATTAACACAGAGCTACATCGCGAAGTTAATCGAATAGCGCCGCCCTTTTTGGACCCGATCACCAATTTGGCTGGCTGCTTTTCACCCCCGTGCGAAATCACGGCTTTTCCAAAGGGCGGCTCCGGATTGATCCACGTTCGATGAACAGCGCCCAAAACATTGCCAGGCGTTAAAATGCCAGCAATCATGCAGGGTCCGCGATGCATGGTGACATTTTCGCCGCCAACTTTCTTGATATAAGGGTGATCTGGGAGGAAACGGATTGCCTTGGGAAGATCGCTCAAAACAGCATCCCCAAAACCACGCCCGCGCAGGTAATCGAATAGCGGCCCGCCACTTACCCGCTCTGCGCTGTTCCAGATCTTGACGGCCTTCGCAATGGCCCACCTGCGAAACTGAGCTGACTTATCTGCTTGCTCTTGCTCGGCACGCCGTGCGCGATCTCGGCGTGCATCGATCTCATCTTGTGAAATGACAGCGGCTTGATCGCCACAAAGAAACGTCAAAGCGTCAGGGAATTTCATTCCTAAAACGGCCATCACCAGGGCAATCGTATCCCCGCCGCGAATATCGCACTTGCGGCACAGAAATGTCTTCTTGCCTTTGTTGATTCCAAATCGATCGCGACCACCACAAAGCGGACAAGGCCCAATCAACTCGCCTGAATTATCACGCAACCCCTGAACCCCAAGGCGATGAACAACCTCTGGCATGCTAAAGGCTTTTGCTTCGTCCACACGTGGATCCGTCGCATAACTCATTGGCACGCCCCGTTTGGCTGTTCTTGAAATTTCTCGAAACTCTGTGCAGCTGCACGCGCGTAATATCCACTCACCGCAAATCGCAGACGTTGCATGGCACCAGAAATAGCCAATGCAGTTGATGCAGAAACAATTTCCTCAGCAACCTCAACCAATGGAAAAAGCGCGCGGGATCCTTTCTGAGCATCAACCAACACAATCGACAGGCAGTCGCGCCAAACTTGGAAGTTGGTGTCGCGCTCATTAGTCAACGCAAGATGGGCGCAAGTCGCAACCAAGCAACGCTCTGCAGTTCTGATCCGCTCGCTCATTTTAAGTCCGCCCGCTGTTGCCAAGCGAAGACGCCCTGTGCGTTGATCTCATCCAAAGTTGCCTCCAGACGGGTCGGGTTAACTTCCTCGCACCAATTGCTGACGAATGCTTGTAGGCGCGTTCCCGCATCGACGGGGTCTACGAGGAAACGATTGGTAAAGTCGACAACCGCAGTTTGCGCCGCATCCTGAGCGGGCAACCATTCAAGCGCCGCAATTGCAAATCCCAATTGATCACGCACACTCAAGCGTCCTGTCTTTGCTTTCAAAGCGACAGAACAGGCCAGCAAGGCAAAAGCTTGAACACAGTCCCGCCTCATAGCAACGCCCCCAACTCAGTGGGCCTTTTGAACTTCTCTGGCAACTCGGGATAATCGCCAGCGCGCGTCAATGACTTGCGAACAATGCCAATGCGATCGACCTTGCCGAACTTGGGACGATCATGGGTGAACACCAACCAACAATAGCTTGTCGCAGATGTCGGTTTCTCATTGACGAACTTGCCTTTCTTCTCGTTCCAACGCCAAATCTTCACATCAGGATCGAGCAACACACCTTTCCAAAGCACAACGCGCTCAACGAAGGGCATAAACAGCGACTCCGGGTGATCTCGAAACAGCTGCTCATAACGTGTTTGGCCTTCAACGAAGGCGGTCCGCGCAAAGACTGCAACGCCGCGCCGCGCTACCTCCAAACCTCGCTCGATGAATTCTTGTCCGAGCCTAAAGGGAAAGTTCATCACCACCCAATCGACGCTTGGCGCATCGGCTACCCCGTCAATCAAAAAGTCGGCAACCGCATCCTGCCCTTCCCAACCATAATCATGCACGTCACTGGCATAAACTGACTTGAAATATTCAGCCGCGGGCTTGGCCATATATCCGCGATTGCAACAAGGATCCCAAGCGGTTTGCGCTCTCAAAGGCTCGCCGTGAGACAACAGCTTTTCGCACAGAGAGCGCGTTGCCCATGGCGGCGTTGGGAAGTCGTCCAAACTATCATGGGGCTCGGATCGTTGCTGCATAACAGCTGCGGAAGTATTTGCGCTGCTCATTTGCGCGCCCCCCCCTAATCGAAGTGAACCAGAGCGAGCGTTGACAACTCCCAAAACATACTCGGGTTCAAGACCAGCCATCAAACAAACCACCTCAAAATCAGGAGACCCGAACCAATTTCGGGCGCGCGCCCGATCTGCATGGCGATCTGCAACACGCTCGTTCAGGACTGTCCTGATTTCTTCAAGCAAAACAGCCAACCAAAGGTTCGCGCAGTTCTGAGCAGGCGCTGTGCTGTCAAATTCAGCGTCGCCAATTGGCAAATCAATGTGCGCGCCAAGTTTCTGCGAAGGCGGCACAAATTTGGCGAACTTCAAACCATGCTTGAGCGCATATCGATGCGCATGCATTGGCTTTCGTCCCATTGCACGCGCGGCTTCACTTTGGGTCATTCCTGCCTCTGCGCAGGACTCCCAAGTTGTGGGCTGTGCATTCATGCCAAACTCCCAACGCCAAAAAAATGGGCCGCAAACCGGCGAAACCAGTCGCGGCCCAAGGACAACAGGGAGGTAGGGGGACACTCTATGCGAGCCGCCGCGCCCCCACGGTACGGCGAAAGACGGCTGGCCTTGCGACCCCCGCTCGCGAGTTTCGACGTCAATGCGATAGACAATCCGCCCCGATCGCGCCTAACCTCAACAGATTGTTTACAAGGATACTTTTTATGAAGTTCGAACTGACGGGCATGGCCATCGCCATCGCATTGCTGGCAACTCAAGCGACGGCCAGCGACATCAACAAAGCCAAGCGAGCGCTTGACAAATCTTACTCCAGCGCACTGAACGCGATGGAGGCAATTTCCTGCGAGGATTTTACCAAAACAGCCGGAAATCCAGCTCTCTTCTCGCCGATGGTAAGTTTCATTCTTGGGCGCGTGTCTGACACATCTGCAAACGCTGCAAATCCGCTGAGCACCTTGTTTGTGCATTGTTACATGAACAAAGAGGACAACTTTGTTGAAACTGTAGATCGCTTTGTGGCAGGCGATCTCCGCTAAGTCCTGATCGGCTGGAAGCGACATCACGAATTCCTCCCAAAGCGGCGGAACAGCGCACAAATAATCCAGTTGCGCGTGAAACCCGCGGCGAAAAACAGCGCGGTTATCTCAAAAGACTCTGCGATCGAAGGCGCGTACCCCCAGAATGGCAACGCAAAGCGCGTTAACAAAACAGCCACGCACAAACCAACCAACGAATTAATGAGGGCCTCAACGAAACTCATCTCAAAGCCCCGCGCATTGCGTCTGACCAAGCCCAGCAAATGCCGATCGCAACTGCGCCCACATCCCAAACACTATCAAGCGCGATCCATACAAAATCACCGGGCGTCCAAAGCTGCGCCACTTGCAATAAGCAATAAGCAATGAAGAGCATGCGTAGTGCGGCTTGCCATGTAGGATGATAAAACCACTGGTGAAATCCGACATAGCCGCCCCATAGGTGGATAATCGAATTGCGCACCCAGAGGCCCAATTGGCTGGTCAATTGCTCAACGCCAACCGCCCCAACATCCGAATAGCCTAGGCCCAAGAGATCACTTCCCAAGTACACGGCGCACCCCCTTGGCAAACAGATTGAGCACCTGCAAACGTCCCTGTCCGCGCGTCATCACGTCCATGACGCGATAAACGCCAGTGAAACAGCCAATGGCGAAAACAATCTCGAATGGCGCTGAATGCGTACAGGCCAGCCAGTTGAGGACGGTCTTTTCATGCACGTTGAGCGCCTTGGCTGCTCGCCGCGCCGTTTCCTTGTCCGATCCGGGCCAGGTATCTTTCAGCAGATCGCGAAACCGCTGACGCGCGACATCTTGCAGGTTGGTTCGATCAATCTGGAAAGATGTTTCCTGTACAGGCGTGTTTTGACGCTGATCAGCACAAGAATTTTCTACATTAGTTGCGCTAGAGTCAGAGCATGGAACAGATTTTTGATCACGATTGCTCACGGCGCTGCCTCGGAAACGCACGACGGCCTTTTGGTCTCTGGGGGCCAGTTCTCACCGAGCCAACAAAGGGTCGCATTGAAGCGAGAAGTAGTCAAATCACCCCCATTTCGAAGAGAAGTGAGTTTTTTTGAGTCGCCAAAAATGCGATAGCTTGCCGTCGTTTCTGAATTCACACCGACTGCAAGTCGGTAGGCATCAATCGCTTCGAGTAGATCTGAAATGCTATACATGGCCACAGTAGATGCGGTTTTTTTACCTCACTGTCAACGGTATTTTTACCGCTCACACTGGCTAAACACATTGAGGTAACGTAACCGCATGAAAATACGTAACATTATCCATCGCATTGACAGCAGAAGGGCCGAGTTGCCTGAACAACTTGCCTCACTAACCGACAGGGCACTCTCACTAAAAGCCGGGCTGTCTAGCGACGCAATTCGCAATCTTCGCCGGCGCGCCGAAAAAAATCCCGATGCGGCAGGTGGGGCAAACGCAAATACAATTAGTTCATTAGCGAGAGTATTAGAAACAACAGAAAGTTGGCTTATCCATGGGACGGAAGCCACACCGGACTCTACTGCGATGAAGATGGACCGGCTTTTGGAATTAGATCCTGCTGCTCATGATCAAGTACTGGGATTGCTGGAAATTCTCCTAGAGAAACAAGAGAAAAATCCAAGGTCCGACTAAGAATATCTAAGTTTTCTTTAGATAATTGGGAAAGCTTCTGAACCACCTCATTACTTGCCACGTTAAACCTCTTAGCACATTTTAATCAAATATCCCTGCAATTTACAGCATAGGGGTTGCAATTTACAGCATAGGGGTTGCAATTCACCTTCGAAAGCTTCCTTTTTAGGTAATGGAAAACGATCCTGCCAAGATAGTCGACTACATCTCGAATGTTACACAACACTATTTTTTCGCCGCAAATTTCAGAGGCCGGCATCCAACCAAGTTTAAGTCTAACGCGCCGCTTTCCTTCAAAGTTTCTTATACCCTTAAGAGGATGTTTGTGAATGATCCTGTTGTTGCAGATGTAGGTAATGTTGATGGCTGGGTTGCTTGGCGTGACAACTACGATCTCACTCACAAGGCATTCAAACACTGCGAGAAGCACGGCCTAAACCCGGAACGGGGGCATACGTTCTTCTTTAGGCTGGGAGAGGAACCTTCGATCGCAAGTATCATTATGCGACCAACGGTTGAATTAACTGAAACCCTCCAGGATGATTTGGCGGCAAGCATTATTACGCTGTGTGGGTCCATCTTTGGCAGTCAGTCAACCGATCTGGCACTCTCCGAAATCCAAATCGACATTTTGATGCAGATCCGCGCCGGCAAAAGAGAAAAGCAAATTGCTCACAGTTTGGGAGTCTCGATAAAAACAGTACAGACACACAAGAGAAACATTGAAAGGTCTCTACGTGTCGAAACATTTCACCAAGCAATCATCAAAGCAACTAAAGCAGGGATATTCGACTAAAGCCTTAAGCTGGCTTAACCTAACTGTTTGTGAACCAGAATACTGTGAAAGCCAACCACATCCGGCATTGGATGAGTATTTTCGATCGCGGAAAAAAGTGTTCGTCGACAAGCTGGGATGGGAAATAAATCACTTTAACGACCGGGAAACCGATGAATATGACAATGAAAACGCATACTATTGCATCATTCTAAATAATGAAAAACTCGCAATGGCCGCTCGCGGACATCGTGTTGGGTCGCCCAATCCGGGGTCTCTGATCGAAGCGCTGTTTCAACTTTACCCCGACCTAGCAGTTCCGATCAGTAAATCAGATTGGGATGTAACGCGACTACTATTACATCCAACTCTCCGCGTACCACTCGCTCAAAAGATAATCGGATTTCGGACGTTGTTTGCTCGGCATCGGCAAAGGGCGAAGTCAGTTGGTTGCACGCGAATGCTGGCAGTTACCAATCCACAGGTACCCGCACACTTCGCTAAAATTGGCTTAAGGACTTCTAGAATAAGTAGAGTTGTGAAAATGAATGAAAACAGCTCCGAGATGGCCGTGTTTGCCTTCGAAGTTTAGGTTGCACCAAGATGCCTCGATTTGGAGATTGCGGTTTTTTAACCGCTTTTTATTGACAGCGGTTTTTTTACCGCTTACACGTCTTTGCATCACAGGAGGCAAAGATGGTACATTTTCAACCACCCCGGATCCCGCAGGCACAGCCGAGCGCTCAGTTTCTTTCGGATGCCCGCGAGGTGCTGGCCAATCCTGAGAAATACAGCGAACGCCCCCTTCTGCGTCGCCTTGCTTGGCTAACACTCAAGACTGCGAATGGGATGGTTTGCCGACAAAGGCACATGGTCGAGTTGCGCACCGAGGTGGCCCAATGAAGGCGCTACTCAGCAAGTCAGAGCAGGCGCTAAACCACGCCCGCGGCGTAATCGCCCAACCAAAGGATGCAAGCGACGCCATGATCCTTAATGCATGCGATGCAATTCGCACGCTAAGCCATGACAACGAGGAACGCGCCCGCGCTCTCGATCTGCAAGCCCTCATCAAAGGGGAAGCGGCATGACACAAGGCCAAGTTCAATTCGAGGTTCGGCGCTTCAAAAACGCCTACTACGTCTTTCGAAATGAAGTGCCCGTGCTTGGCCCTGAAAACCTCGATCAAGCAGAGGAAGCCTTGGAGCGCCTCAAGCGCGAAGAAAATTCGCAAGAGCGAAGCTGCATGACGTGCGACACAGCTTTTCTAAGTGAAGGTCCGCACAACCGCCTTTGCACCGCCTGCCGCGCGCGCTCTTTCTATGACGGAGCCGCATGATGGGACATTCTTTCGCTCACTCAGACAATCACGATCACTTGGGAGCGTCGCGCCAACCTCATGACCGCGCGCGCTTGAACTTGCCCTTGGATGCGAAAGACCCGCGTTCAAGGGCGATTTTTTGCCCACCCGAAATTGGCGATTGGGTCACCTTTCGCCGATCACCCTGCGCAGCGCCAGAGCAAGGCGTCGTGCGTAGCCGCCAATACTTCACTGGCATCATCGAAATCAGCGACATGCGCGCCAAGCCGCTGACGCTGCGTCCTGAGAATTACGAGGTGATACAATGAGCAACCATCGCCAGCACGCACAGCCAGAGCGCAAGGAATCCTTCACTCACGGAAGGTGTTCACCCGAAGAGCCCGAATTTGAAGACTCGGAAGGTGAGAATGATCAGGTGCTCGCGTCCATGCTGGGCGCGTGCATCCTGATCATGATAGCCACATGGGCCGCATTCATTTGGTGGCTTTTGTGACGGTCAGAGTTGAAGCGCACCGGCCACCAAATGAAAGTAAAAACCTCATGATCGGTATGACACTCTGCTCTGGCATCGGAGCGCCAGAAATGGCAGCTCCTTGGGTTGATTGGCGCCTTGCCAGCGAAATTGAGGCGTTTCCCCGTGCCGTACTGCAAGCGCGATTTGGCTACAAACTGCCAGAGAACCACAATCAGGGCGACCCGCTCTTGTGGGGCGACATGACCGAAGTAACGCCAGACCTTTTGCGGAGCCGCGGCGTTCCTCTGCCTGACATTTTGGTGGCTGGAACACCTTGCCAAGCATTCTCGATCGCTGGCCTGCGCAAAGGCACCGATGACCAACGCGGTAACCTAACTTTGAAATTTGTGGAGACTTGCCATGCAACAGTCGATGCTCGACCTGATGGAAAACTCGCAGTCCTCTGGGAAAACGTCCCAGGCGTCCTCTCAGACAAAGGAAACGCCTTCGGCTGCTTCTTGGGAGGACTTGTCGGCGCATTGGATCCCCTCATACCGTGTGAGCGTCCAGCAAGGGGGAAGTCAAACGCAGGATGGACATGGGTCAAGGCCGGCAGAATTGCAATCGAAGACGAAGATGGAAAGCCAACCGGAGAATTCGAAGTTGTTAAAGCCCACCACAGATGCAAATGGCCAAGTGAGGGTATGGTGCAGGGGCCAAGGTCACGGGCAGCATGGTCCGTTCTCGATGCCCAATTCTTCGGAGTGGCGCAGCGGCGCAAGCGTGTGTTCGTTGTCGTCGATTTTGGAAACTGCGTCGATCCCGCAGCGGTACTTCTTGAGCCAGACAGCATGCGCGGGGATCCTCCGACGCGCGGGGAAGCGGAACAAAGCTCTGCCGAAGGCGCTGGAGCGAGCACTCAAGAGTGTGGTGACTCCCCAATAGTTATAGATAGAGCGGCTTTCAATCAGGGTGAAAACGCGCAATTCTCTCCGGAGATAAGCGAGAAACCGTCAATGCCTGCATTGGTGGCACGCGGCCCACATGCGGTTGCTGCGCGCATGACGGCCATCGGCGAATACACAATCGATGGCACGGCTTCTACGCTTAAAGAGCGCGATTACAAAGACGCGACAGATATTGTGGCGCACTCCCTGCGTGGCGAAGGCTATGATGCCAGTGAGGACGGTTCTGGCCGCGGCACGCCGATTGTGCCAGTTGCAGGCGCGATTTGCCGAGACAGTTTTTCAGGCGGCCCCAGCGGACGCCCAGAGGGTGCAGCTGCTGGTCATTTTGTTCCCATCGCGTTCCCAGCCGAAATGTCAGGCACACAAGTCGCGGCTCCGGGTCCGTTATCGCCTGCGCTTTCGGTGACGCACACAACGGCCATAGCCCAATCGTGGGCCGTGCGCCGCCTGACACCAACTGAATGCGCGCGCTTGCAGGGCTTTCCTGACGATCACACGGCAATCACCTACCGCGGCAAACCTGCGGCAGACGGTCCGCAATACAAAGCATACGGAAACTCGATGGCCGTGCCAAACATCAAGTGGGTCATGGATCGGATGAAGCTCAGCATGGAGCAGATAAAAAGGAAACCACAATCATGACTGATCAAACCAAAATCGAATGGACAGATTACTCGGTCAATTTCTGGGAAGGTTGCCAGAAGGTCGGCCCGGGCTGCGATAACTGCTACGCAGAGGCGCGCGACAATCGCTTTACAGACGGCAAGCATTGGGGGTCAGGCGCGCCGCGCCGGAAGGTGAAAGGCGGCATCGCGAAGCTTCGCAAGATCAATCGTGACGCGCCTGCGTTCTTCGAGAAACATGGCCGCTGGCCGCGCGTGTTTTGTTCCTCTCTGTCCGATGTGTTCGACAACGCGATTGATTTAGCGTGGCGCAAAGAGGCTTTCGAAGCGATAGAGGCTGCGACTGATACCCGGGTCCAGATGCTTACCAAGCGTGTTGGCAACGTCGACAAAATGATCCCAGAGCTTTGGAGGCAGTGGAACTGGCCTAAGCATGTGGGCCTTATGATCACGGTTGTGAACCAAGAAGAAGCAAACCGCGACATTCCAAGATTGCTCGATCTTAAGAAACGCCACTGCATTCCTTGGGTTGGGTTGAGTATCGAGCCGATGTTGGGGCCGGTTGATCTGCTAGTGACGACACATGAAGGTCACGACCTTTCGGTATTACGTGGCTTAGGCGTCGACCCGACAGACCCTGAAGGCGCGGACGTATTCTATCGAACTCCGATAATAGATTGGGTCATCTGCGGTGGCGAGAGCGGCCCGCACGCGCGCCCTATGCACCCTACATGGGCCAAGTCGCTGCGCGACCAATGCCAGAGCGCAGGCACAGCGTTCTTGTTTAAGCAGTGGGGGGAATGGCAACCCTATTCCGAACACGATGAAACCAACGGCCCCGCATTGCACGATGAGCCGCCAATCCGACACCCCGATGCCAGAACCCGCAACCGCTTTGACGCCATCTGCATGGACAGTGACGGCACCGAATATGGACTTGGCGAAAAAGGCCAATTCCCAAAGGCACCGCATGGTGCGTTCGCAGGTCCGCATTCCATGTCCATGCATCGCATCGGCAAGAAAGCCGCTGGGCGCTTGCTTGATGGCCGCGAATGGAACGAGGTGCCAACATGACGCGTCAAATCCCGATGCTGTTCAGTCCAGCCATGGTGGAAGCACTGCTGGCCGGTCGCAAAACCGAAACGCGGCGCATCCTAAATCCGCAGCCCGAAACCTACCAAAATGACGCGGGTGAAACCTGCGACATCTACCCCTTCAGGGTGGAAGGTGAAACGCGGTCGCGCATAGCGTCAGGCTTTGGCGGGTCGGGCGTTATCACCACGCAAGAATGCAGGGCAGAAGTCGGTGACCTGATTTGGGTCAAGGAAGCGCACTATGCGCTCGGGTGGTGGGAAACCACCGATGAACTGACCAAGAAAACGCAGAAGCCAAAGCGGCAGTTTGTCAGATACCCTGAAAAACCCGTGCTGTTCGAAGCGCCAGATGATGTGATGACCGGCCAGCCCGAACAGCGGTCAGGATGGTATAAGCGTTCCAGCCTCTTTCTGCCCAAACTGGAAAGCCGCCTGACGCTGAAAGTCACTGCGTTCGATATTGAACAACTGCAGGACATTGATGAAGCCAGCGCTGCGGCTGAAGGGGTTGAACGCCTAGCCAACCCGACACGCCAAAAATACCCATTCAAAGTCTACGGCAACCGCACAATCGGTGACGGCTGCAGGAGCGCAAGGGCGTCATATCGAACACTCTGGAACAGCATCAACGGGTTCTGCGCATGGGACGCCAACCCTTGGGTCGATGTCACCAAGTTCGATGTCCTGCACCAGAACGTCCAAGGGGTCGCGGCATGACCGAAATCGAAAGATGGGTGTCTGAGCATGATGCGGTCAAAGCCGCGTTGGCAGAAAGGAAGGTGG
Source organism: Planktotalea sp. (assembly GCF_050633725.1). Classification (GTDB taxonomy): domain Bacteria; phylum Pseudomonadota; class Alphaproteobacteria; order Rhodobacterales; family Rhodobacteraceae; genus Planktotalea. The sequence goes on along the minus strand of NZ_JBOEHB010000030.1, from coordinate 3,967 downwards.
CTAAATGACCGACTTCGAACGCGAACTGCGCAGACAAATTGCTGATGAAATCGCCAACAAATTTGGATCACTGGCTCCCTACAAGCTGGTGCAGGATTTCGTTCGACATGGCCTCAAACAAAAAGGGGATGGGAAATGAAAGACTGGCTACTTGTACCAATCCCAAAACGGAAAAAAGAGCTATGCGACTTGATCCACGAAATACCTAAGAGGTTTCGCCCAAGAGACTTTGATGGTGAACCAGCCTACAATGCCGACCGCGTGAGATATGTTCTGGCCGCGCGCAGAATGTATTGGGACCGACCTGATCTTCGAGAACCGGAGAAACCAAAAAGACGCGAGTGCGAAATTTCCGCTCACGAGGTGAATATTTGGCTTCAAACCCTTCCGAGGCTCGCATGAATTGGTTCGCATCGCACAGACAAGACTGGATCGCGGACATGCTGCGCGTTTATGGCTTCATCACTCGCAGCCACCTGCAACGCAAATTTGGTATTTCTTGCGCGCAAGCCGCACTCGACTTTCGCGCGTTCAATGACGCCAACCCCGATGCGATGAAATACGACAATCGCAAAAAGGTTTACCTCGCCAGCGAAGCGCCAAAAACGCTACTGGCACAGCTTTGACAAAAAGGGACGTTTCAGGAATGGCCGAAAACGTAGTGATGGATTTGAAAATCAATATTCAAGATCTCGAAAGCTTCAAAGACCTAGTTTTAGCGCTTGGCGCATGGGCAGAAGAGGCCCGCTTTCGCGATGATTTAACTGAGGCGGAAACCAACCTTCTTTCCGCAGCCTACGAACAGAAATAAGGGACGAACATGCAAGCACTTCGTATATCCAACGCTACGCGAGTCTTAGCGGATAGCCAAGACGAATATCACGCCCTTACGATCCACGATGAGGTGATCGATGGGGTGAACCACATGACCTCACTCTGGGAGCCGACGCCCAAAGAGCTCGCGGATCTGGCAAACGGTGGCTCGGTCAAGCTCACTATCCTTGGCACAGGTCATCCGCCTGTCAGCGTCACCACTCAAAAGGCACCAGAATAGGTCATGTCGCAGCATCCAAAACAAACCTGTGCCTGTTTCGGCTGCAAGCGGTGGTCACGCAAGTTTCCGCCGCACTGGTCGTTTCTTTGCCGAGATCACTACCGCTTAGTTCCCGACCAGATGCGCAGGCTTCACACACGATCACTGAGACGCCTCAACGCCTCCAAGGACGACAAGAACCTCCTGCAGCGAGAGGAACGTATCTGGCGGCGCTGCGTAGACGCAGCAACCCGAGAAGCATTGATGGGAGTTGGACTATAATGGGAATTGAAATCGCGACTTCCGAAGACATTGCCGAGATGAAAGAGATCATGCTTGGTCTTTCGTCTCAGGTGCAATCCCTTACCCAAACTGTTGAGGGCTTGCGCCAGGAACAAATGCCGGAATGGTTCACTGTCAAAGAGGCTGCGGAATACCTGCGCGTCAAACCAGACACAATTAGGCGCAAGGTGCGCGCCGGCCATTTCGACACACGCCGTGAGGGCAAAAACATTTTGATCAGCAGAGAGTGTATTGTAGATCAATCCAATCGCTGAGCTAACTCTTCAGCAGTCTCATTGTAATAAATCATTAACATTTTGATATCTTTGTGGCCTACCGTTCTGGCCAAGCTTAGAACATCCATCTTTTTCGCCAGCTGAGTGATTGCCTCATGGCGGCTATCATGAAACCGCAAATTTTCAATCTTTGTTTTGTCTCGGGCCTTACGAAACAGCGCATCGATCTGCTGACTATTAAGATCGAACAGTGGCCCATCCGTTTCGGGTAGAGCCTCCAAAAGACCGAGAGCTGATGTAGACAAGGGAACTTTTCGGACAGTGCCATTCTTGGTTTTCGGCAAAGTAGCAACCCGCGTTTCTCGATCAACGGTTTCATCTGTTAGGCCGACAATCTCACCAGCTCGCATGGCCGTCTCAACAGCAAAGCGGAACGCATGCACTGCTCGCGCTGTAGCCTTGGTCAAGTCCGTGCCTGCAACCTCCACCAGCCTCTCTATCTCATCCGAAGACACGCGCCGATCGCGTGGCGGTGGTGATGACGGTTTTCGAATGTCAGATATAGGATTGTGCGCGATCAGACCCCACTCACGGCGCGCGGTTGTCAGCACCGATGATATAAGCGTCAACTCGCGACGCACGGTTCCAGGCGCAACCTCTTTGGAGCGGCGGTCTCGCCAATCGGCGAAGTCAGAAGGCTCCAGATCCGCTAAGCGCTTGCCTGCGATCCTGTCGGTCGACAAGCGCTCAAGGCGCACCACTTCCCACTTTCCCCCGTCACGTTTGGGCGATTCCTCACGCGCGTAACGATCAAAGGCGTCTTTCAATGTGATCTTCGATTGGGGCGGCTCTGCATTTGTTACAAGATACTCTTGCCGCGCAGCCCAATCTTGAGCTTCGCGCTTGGTTGCGAAGCTCGCTGATTTACGATTGCCTTTGCGGGCAATCTGAGCTTGCCACTTGCCAGACGGTAGTTTTCGGAATGTCGCCATGTGGCGGATTCGTAATTCGTTCGTAATCGATTGTCAAAATGGTATGTTTGTTTGTGGTATGTTCTCACTTCATAGCACCCCTAAAACACGCCATTTGGCCTTAAAACATAGGTGTTTATGTGAGTTTGTTGGGTTTTTTGAGTTGCCTCTCCTGGGCACCAATTTTTCCGTAAAAATCAAACAAATTCAGTGTGTAATGAGATTTATGCAAGTTTTCATCCACACTTCAATCCACACTAAACCACTTGCTCTTCCGATCTCGACCGCACCCAGTGCGCAAAGTAGTTCTTTCGGTCTCGGTTTTTTGGCCGATCCGCGACAAAACTAAACAGTCTGCAAGAAACTCATCGCTGTTTATCGCAATCGGCCCTAAGTTGCCATTCACCTCACCGTTCGAATGCTGCAGTCGCAACCTGCATAGCGGACCTTGGTCTGTCAGGCAGCATTTCAAGACGTCCCTTCATCAATCCTCACCAGCGTCCCGCCGGCCCCATGCAGTCAAAAACCGACTGATGGTAGACTTGTGCTTTTCATCGAACGCATCGCTTCGTGGGGGCTCACTCAACCGCCGCCGGAACTCGTCCACTTCTAGCAGTCGATCAATTCCGTTCACTTGTGCGCGGTCGTTCTCTCGTTGCACAAGATCACCAGGTTCGCCACCAAAGCCTCCCATACCGTGACTATAAGATTTCCCTAGAAAGGCTGAAGCACGTTGGTAGAGCTTTACGTCGTCCTCCAACGCCTGCGTTGTGTAGGCTATGACCTCACCAGCCGCATCTGGCTGCAATCGGTCCCACTCAAAAGCAAGCGGGCGAAGATAGCAAAGTGCCGTCAGTTGCGGCTGCACGGAGCATATCGAGTGATTGACTGCGAAGCCGTTCGGCCAAGGCTTCAGTCGTGAGCGTTTCCGCTCCTGAAGAAGGTTCGCGGTCTGGATGGCTTGGATAGTAGTCCTCCCAAGCAGAATTGCTGAAATCGACGTGCCATTGCAAGGTGGCTACCGCGACAGCCCTACCCAGAAGCTTGGATCGTTCTTCAAGAGTAGTTCGATCCCTGAGTATGGATCGCGATAACCAATGCAGTCGTAGCCCGTTGTCGCCATATGATGCGAAACCGCGTCCCTCATCTTGGTCCAAAAGCAAATCGTCAGCCATGCCGAACAATGCGGTCAGCGACTTCTCCCCATGTTCAAAAGAGATTTTGGGGCCATGAGTAGTCAACTCATCAAGAATGTAGGCAGCTTTGGTTCGCCCCTCGGCTTGTGTGATTCCAATTGCCTCCCGAACACGGACTTAAATTTCTTCAACCGTCCTCGATGCATCAAGGAGACAGTCGAGTCCTGCCTTGGGTATCGTTTTGAGGGGCACTGAAAATCGAAAGTAAGTGTCAAAGTGCTCGGATGAGTGAGGTGCCCCTAGTTTCCT
>NZ_JBOEHB010000029.1:0-20071 GCF_050633725.1 Planktotalea sp. | reverse complement strand
CAGGCTCTGTCTTGGTCAGCCAACGGCGGTACGCCTCAAGGCGCCAATCGGTCATCCACTCGGGTTCATCGTTTTTGGACGAGATCAAACGCACGATGTCTTCATTCAGACCTTTTGGCGCGTAGTCCATTTCAATGTCTGTAGACCAGCCGTATTTATATGCGCCGCCAACTTCGCGCACCGCATCGACTGTTTCCTGATCAACGCCATCCTTGACGCCAGAATCTGCTACTTGGTCCAATGCTGCCATGACGGCCTCCTGTTCGTGTTCTTACGCCGCGCGCGCGCGGAATTTATCATGTTGGGCCAGCCACGCATCCGCGAAAGCCAGCACGTCTTGTTCTGTTGTCTCAGGCCCCAAGGAAACCCGAATGGCGCTTGCCGCCGCTATCTCATCAAAGCCCATCGCCATCAAGACACCGCTGGCCTTTACTTTCCCGCTCGAACAAGCAGAACCCGCTGAAACAGCAAACCCGGCTAAGTCCATTTGCATGACCTGCGTTTCGCCCTTCCAACCAGGGGTTAGAATGCAAGATGTATTTGGCAGGCGCCTTTGATCTTTCCCGACAAAAATAGTGTGTTTTGCGCGATCTGCAATGGTGTTTTCTAGAATTATTCTAAGTTTCTCAACGCGGCTCCAAACACCCGCCTCAAGATCACGCTGTGCAGCTTGCGCAGCAGCGCCGAAACCAGCAATTCCTATAATGTTTTCAGTGCCAGAGCGACGTCCCATTTCTTGGCCGCCCCCCTTGATCTGCGCAGGAATATCTATACCGCGCTTGAGCACTAAAGCGCCGATTCCCTTTGGTCCGCCAAGTTTATGCGCCGAAATCAGCGCCATAGACGCACCAGACCAGTTGAATGCGACGGGCATCTTTCCAAAGGCTTGCGTCATATCCGAAACGGCCAATCCTTGAGGCAGGTCTTGCAAAATGCCCGTTTCGGAGTTTGCCAACTGCAAGGCACTTGCTTCAGGCGCGTCGATCGCCACTGTGCCATCTGTATCAACCGCGAGCGCGCCAGTCGTCCACGCAAGCACCGCATCATGTTCAAGTCGCGCGCTGCACAACTCTTTTCCTGCGCAGGCGAGCGCCGCCGCTTCAGTTGCGCTTGAGGTAAAGACGATATCGGCGCCATCTGCGCCAAAAGCACTTGCGATCTGAGCGCGGGCTTTTTCCACGATAGACTTCGCCGCGCGCCCTTCCGCGTGCACAGAGGACGGATTGCCAAAAGCATCCATCGCCGCGATCATCGCATCGCGCGCCTCAACGCGCAGCGGCGTCGTCGCGTTATAGTCAAGATAGGTTCTGCGCATCACTCGTCCACGAAATCGAACAAGGACGGCACAGCCGGGCATGGCGCAAGACCATTGCCGACAACATCCGAAAGCCGCGTTTGATGCAGGTAAACATAGACATTCGCGCTAAGCCCCTCCCACAAACGATTGGTCATGGACTGGGCCCGTGATCCAGACGATCCGCCAGAGGCACCTGCCCCTTTGTGCATCGCATCGACCGTTTCATCGACCGCGCCCAACACATCCAACACCCGAATTTCCGAAGTTGGTTTCGCAAGCCGGTATCCACCACCCGGACCACGTACAGATTCAACCAGATCCGCGCGGCGCAACTTGACAAACAATTGCTCAAGATACGGCAACGAGATATCTTGTCGCTTGGAAATGTCGCCCAAAGTGACAAGACCAGCGCTTCCGTGCAGCGCAATATCAGTGAGCGCGACCATCGCATAACGGCCTTTTGTAGATAGCTTCACAGGATTAACCTTCTTTTGACCGCAAAACGTCCACCAAACCTTGGCAAACACACTGATTAGATTGACCTTCGTGCAAAGCTTGCCTATCTGCTGTGCGATGGCAGAGCCTTGCTCAGCTTAGAATTGTTCTAAAGTGTCCCAGCAAATTCGTCAAGAATAGCAAAGATGCTTTCCGCAGGAGTTTACGAGACATGCCCGAGGTCATTTTCCCAGGTCCAGAAGGTCGCCTTGAAGGGCGCTATCACCCGCAAAAAGAGCGCGATGCACCGATTGCGATCGTATTGCACCCGCATCCGCAATTCGGCGGAACGATGAACAACAAGGTCGTCTATAACTTGCACTACGCATTTTATAATATGGGCTTCACGGTTCTGCGTTTTAACTTCCGCGGCGTTGGTCGCAGCCAAGGCGAATATGATCAAGGCGTTGGCGAATTGTCTGACGCGGCTTCCGCACTCGATTATTTGCAGTCGATGAACAACAACTCCAAACATTGCTGGGTCGCTGGCTTTAGCTTTGGCGCTTGGATCGGTATGCAGCTCTTGATGCGCCGCCCGGAAATCACAGGCTTTATCTCGGTCAGCCCGCCCGCGAATATGTATGACTTCAGCTTCCTCGCACCCTGCCCGTCTTCTGGCCTGATCATCAATGGCTCTGCGGATCGCGTTGCACCGCCTGCTGACACTGTCGGGCTTGTGAACAAGCTGCACGAGCAAAAAGGCATCACCGTCACCCATCAAGAGCTGGAAGGTTCGGGCCACTTCTTTGAAGAGCCCCATATGGATACGATGATCGGCAACGTACAAACCTACGTGAAACGCCGCTTGACGGAGACCACGCGCTAAAGGAGCGACGCGATGAGTGCTATCATTGACAAACTGGCAGACGATTTGGCCAAGGATGCAATTGAAGCCGCGACAGCCCTTGGCGACGAAGAACTTGTTGTGGATATTGGCAAGCACCTTGCCAGTTCCTCAACAACGGCGGAAGAAGCCTTTATGACGGCAGCGCGCGTGCGCATGGCGCTTATCCGCGCGCGCAAACTGCTTGAAGACCGCATTGACGCCGCCGCTGCAAAACTGGATGCAGAATGAGCAATCGCCTTGATGCGCAGATGGCGTTTCTCAATGAAGCGGACAAACTCAAATCTGTCATCCGCGCAACAACGTTGGGCGATGCCTCGCGCAACGAAAACTCTGGCGAACATAGCTGGCACATCGCGCTCTATGCGCTGGTTTTGGCTGAACACGCGCCCGCAGGCGTCGATATCAATCGCGTGATAAAAATGCTCTTGCTGCATGATCTGGTAGAAATCGACGCAGGCGATGCGCCGATCTTTGGTGATCACGACATCACCGCGATGGAAGCCGAAGAAACCAAAGCAGCCGATCGCATCTTTTCCCTGCTGCCCGAAGATCAAAACGCTAGCCTACGTGCACTTTGGGAAGAATTCGAGGCCGCAAGCACGCCAGATGCAGTCTTTGCCAAATCCCTTGATCGCTTCCAGCCCCCCAACCAAAACTTGATGGCCCATGGCGGAAGCTGGACAGACTACGGCGTCAGTTATGAGACAATCGAATCCCGCGTCGGCTCAAAAATCGCGCGCGGCGCGCCTGGCTTATGGGCATGGCTTTCACCCAAAATCCAAACCTGGTTCAAAGCGAATAGCTAACCCCTCCTTCTTTGGTCCCTAAATATCTCGGGGGTCTGGGGGCTGGCCCCCAGTCGGTCGGATCGCTTTAGCGATCCGAAGGCTTTGCTTTTCGCTTTATTGCGCCGGCATGTTCCGCGAGATCGCGCGCAATCGCAAATGCGCCTTTAATCTTCTCTACGTCCGTCTTCCACTCACGCAGGCAGACAATCTTGTTGTCGCGCACTTTCGCCTGACCCTTTTGGCTCTGAATAAAGGACACGAGCCCTTCTGGAGAGGCAAATTTGTCATTGTGAAACTGGATCGTCGCCCCCTTCGGGCCACCATCCAATTTGGAAATGCCTGCCTTTTTACACATCGCTTTAATGCGCACGACCAACATCAGCGTATTCACCTCTTTCGGAAGCTTGCCAAAACGGTCAATCAGTTCTGCTGCAAACCCTTCAAGCTCAACCTTCGTGGTCAAAGACGACAAACGGCGATACAGACCAAGCCGCACATCCAGATCAGGCACGAAATCTTCAGGGATAAGCACGGGAACCCCCAGATTGATCTGAGGTGCCCATTGATCATCATTCACCGACAACCCATCCATCTCGCCCGAGCGGATCTTCGCAATCGCGTCCTGCAACATGGATTGATACAGCTCATAGCCCACATCGCGCATCTGGCCGGATTGCTCTTCGCCCAGCAAATTACCCGCCCCGCGAATATCCAAATCTTGCGAGGCAAGCGTGAAACCAGCCCCAAGCGTGTCGAGCGAGCCAAGAACGCGCAAACGCTTTTCGGCGGTCGAGGTCAATTTCGCCCGTGGTTTCGTGGTCAGATAAGCATAGGCGCGCGTTTTAGAGCGCCCGACACGCCCGCGAATTTGATAGAGCTGCGCAAGGCCGAACATATCTGCACGGTGCACGATCATCGTGTTGGCCGTTGGAATATCCAAGCCGCTTTCCACAATCGTGGTCGCCAGCAAGATATCGTATTTCCCGTCATAAAAGGCGTTCATACGATCATCCAACTCACCCGCCGCCATCTGCCCATGCGCCACCATATAGGTCAGCTCAGGCAGTTGTTCTTTCAAGAAAGCTTCGATCTCAGGCAGGTCTGAAATGCGCGGGACCACATAAAACGACTGCCCGCCGCGATAATGCTCGCGCAGCAACGCTTCGCGCAGGGTCACGGCGTCAAATTCGCTGACATAGGTGCGAATTGCCAAGCGATCCACAGGCGGCGTTCCGATGATCGACAGATCACGCACCCCTGACAAAGAAAGCTGCAAAGTACGCGGGATCGGGGTCGCCGTGAGCGTCAGCACGTGAATATCCGTGCGCAGTTGTTTCAACCGCTCTTTATGCCCGACGCCAAAATGCTGTTCTTCATCAATGATCAAAAGCCCGAGGTTGTTGAACTTGGTGTTCTTGGCGAGCAATGCATGGGTGCCAACAACGATATCGACCACGCCCGCAGCCATATCTTTGCGTGTTTGTTCGGCCTCTTTGGCGGTGACAAAGCGCGATAGTGGACGGACTTCGATAGGAAATCCGCGAAAGCGCTCGGCAAAGCTCTTGTAGTGTTGACGCGCCAGCAGCGTTGTGGGCGCGATGATTGCCACCTGAACACCTGACATTGCCGCAATGAAAGCCGCGCGCATCGCGACTTCGGTTTTGCCAAAGCCCACATCGCCGCAGATAAGGCGATCCATCGGCTGGCCCGATCCCATATCGCCCAAAACATCGCTAATAGCGCGCAATTGATCATCTGTTTCCTGATAGGGAAAACGCGCAGAGAAGGCATCCCACATGCCGGGCGGCGGCTCCATAATCGGCGCGCGGCGAAGCGCGCGCTCGGCCGCAACGCGAATAAGCTTGTCCGCCATCTCGCGAATGCGCTCTTTCAGCTTGGCCTTTTTCGCTTGCCATGCACCGCCGCCAAGGCGATCCAAAAGCCCTTCTTCATGGCCATATTTGCTCAGCAGTTCGATATTTTCGACAGGCAAATACAGTCGCGCGTTTTCAGCGTAATCAAGCAAGATACATTCATGCGCCGCGCCTGCTGCCGTGATCACCTCAAGACCCTGATATCGCCCGATCCCATGATCCACATGCACGACCAAATCACCAGGGTTCAGGCTTTGCGTCTCGGTCAGGAAATTCTCGGCTTTGCGGCGTTTCTTCGCGGTGCGGATCAAACGATCCCCAAGCACATCCTGTTCGGAGATCACCGTCAGATCGGGCGCTTCAAAGCCATGCTCGAGCGCCCAAACCGCCAAATGCAGCCCGTGTTTCCCAACGCCTTTTGCGTCACGCACAGCGATGGTTTCCGTAAAGCCTTCGTCCTCAATCAATCCCGACAGCCGCTCGCGTGCGCCTTCTGAATAGGACGCAATAACAACCGGACCCTGGTCCAATTTCTCTTTAACATGCGACGCTAAAGCACCGAAAAGGCTTATGCTTTCCTGCTGGCGTTCTGGCGCAAAATTGCGTCCGATGCGGCCTTTGGCATCTGTAACGCCTAGACCAACAGACTGCGGCAGCGCTGCGAATTGTATCACGCGATGATCCGCGATTGCATTGTCCCATGCTGCCTCATCCAGATAGAGCAGCTCTGCTGGCGCAGGTTTGTAGACCGAATCCATTCGGTTCTTCGCGCCCATCGCGATTTTGCGGGTTTCGTACTGGTCTTCGACGCTCTCCCAGCGCGCAATTCGTGCGGGGGTCAGGGCATCATCGCAGGTGAGTGTCGCGTTTGGCAGATAATCAAACAGTGTTTCAAGACGTTCGTGGAAAAAGCCCAGCCAATGCTCAACACCTTGATGTTTGCGCCCTGCACTCACCGCTTCGTACAATGGATCGTCCGTGCCAGCGGCACCAAATTCGATGCGATAGTTTTGACGAAACCGTGTGATCGCGTCTTCATCTAGGATGACTTCGGACACGGGTGCCAGCTCAATCACCTCAAGCTTTTCCGTGGTGCGTTGGGTGGCAGGATCAAAGCGGCGCGCGCCGTCCAGAACATCGCCAAATAGATCCAAGCGCACGGGGCCAAGCTCACCGGGGGGAAAAATATCAATGATGCCGCCGCGCACAGCGTAATCCCCCGGCTCCATCACCGTTGGACTTTGCACAAATCCCATCCGCACCAAGAAATTTCGCAGTGCTTTTTCATCAACGCGCCCGCCGACGCGGGCCGAAAACGCAGCTTCGCGCAGAATGGTGCGCGCCGGAATGCGTTGTGTCGCCGCCCCGAGCGTGGTCAACAGCACAAATTTTTCGGGCATCCCATGCGCCAGCGCAGCCAAAGTTGCCATACGCGCCGCAGAGATATCTGCATTTGGCGAAACGCGATCATAAGGCAAGCAATCCCAGCCCGGAAAGACCACCACAGGCATGTCAGGGGCGAAAAAGCGCAGCGCGTCCTGCATCGCAACCATCCGTTTATCATCGCGCGCGATATGGCACACGGGCGAGCCGTGTTTTTCAATCTCGCGAAGAATAAGCTGGGCGTCAAAACCCTCGGGCGCGCCCGAGACTGTAATGTGTGATTTTGTGTTCATATCTGCGCTAAATACCCAATGGCCCAAGCGCCAGATTGGTATACATGCCCCACATTGCGGTCACAAAGATCGACACCATGCCGATGATCTGGATCGAAATTCTGTGACGAAACAAACGCTTATAAAGCTGCTCGCCCGTTGCGCCTTCGTCTTGGATCAGGCGCGCTGTGTTCAGGCTTAGCAGGCCGACCAAAGTCATTGGTGCGAGCAACAAAAAGACCGCTTGAGCGATCTCCACCCAATAGACAAAGCCCAGCAGAGCCAATCCTGTCAGCGTAAAGCAGCTCAACCCTGCCAGCCAAAGGCCAGACATGCGGCCAATATAAAGCAAGCGTTTCACGTTTATACGTACAAGGTCTTCCATGTCGGTTACAGCGTCACCGCCAGAGCGGCGCGCACGCAGGACCAAATCATAAGGCACGCCAAGCACCCAATGCGAGGCCGTCGACCACATAACAGCCAGCGCAATCCAGAACCAAAGGTTCGAAAAAGAGCGCATGTCGATTAGTTCAAACAGAGCGTCGGTCAGATCCAAAGCAAATACTCAAGCGAATAAGAGAAATATCGCGCTTCATATAGCTGTCCTTATCTGCAATTCCCAGCCTTGTTCTAACGCGCGCATCATGGCAGGTCTTGAGCGAGACAAATTCACCATGAGGCCGCCCATGACTCGCACTGTTGCCCCCTTCCCAGCTGCCCGTTTTCGTCGCGCACGTCGCACGCCCGCTCTGCGTGCCTTGACGCAAGAAAACACGCTCACGCCAGCGGATCTGATTTGGCCGATCTTTGTGCGAGATGGCAAAGGCGTAGAAGAGCCTGTGAGTTCGATGCCGGGCGTGATGCGCCGCTCCGTTGACAAGATCGCTCAGGCTGCAAAACAGGCGCAAAGCCTTGGTATTCCAGCGATTTGCCTCTTTCCTTACACCGATGAGAGCCTCAAGACCGAAGACTGCGCCGAAGCGTGGAACCCTGACAATCTAAGCAATCAAGCGACCCGCGCAATCAAAGATGCCGCACCAGAGATCGCGGTGATGACCGATGTTGCGCTTGATCCTTACAATATCAACGGTCACGACGGCTTTGTCGAAAACGGCGAAATCGTCAATGATCGCACCGTCGAGGCTCTGGTGAAAATGACTCTCGCGCAGGCTGACGCAGGCGCAGATATCATTGGCCCCTCAGATATGATGGACGGGCGTATTGGCGCGATGCGCAGCGCGCTTGAGGCCGAGGGGCATCAAAACGTGATGATCCTAAGCTATGCGGCGAAATACGCGTCCAGCTTTTATGGCCCGTTCCGCGATGCGGTTGGCGCGTCTGGCGCGCTTACGGGCGATAAGAAGACCTATCAAATGAACCCCGCCAATTCGGATGAAGCGATGCGCCTAATTCAGCGCGATCTGTCGGAGGGCGCGGATATGGTCATGGTCAAACCCGGGATGCCCTACCTCGACATCTGCACCCGCGTAAAACGCGAATTTGGCGTGCCGACCTATGCCTATCAGGTAAGCGGCGAATACGCGATGATCGAAGCCGCGGCCAAGAACGGCTGGATTGATGGCCAAAAGGTCATGATGGAAAGCCTAATGTGTTTCAAGCGCGCCGGCTGTGATGGTGTGCTGAGTTATTTCGCCCCGCGCGTCGCCGAAATTCTGGCAAATGGGTAACATGATACGCGTAACTGCGCCGATCGCGCACCGAGAGCGGTGACTTTTAGGCGCAGCTACGTTAACAGCAACGCAAACCCAGCCACAAGAGTTGGGCAATCGAGGCTATGAGCAGGTAACTCAATGACGACATTTTCCCGTCGCGCATTTGCGCTTTCTGGTATCGCGGGCGTTTTTGCGCTCGGCGCGTGTGACAATCGCCGTAATAATTCGGGCATAGATCGCCTAGAGGGCCGCGTGGATGCGACGCTGTCGCAAATGTATGCTGACTTTCCTAAAACGCGATCCATCGCTGCGCGCTCGACAGGCATGCTGGTAATGCCCCTGATTACCGAAGCGGGTCTTGGCTTTGGTGGCGGCTTTGGGCGCGGCGCTTTGCGCATTGGCGGCACGTCGGTGGATTACTTTACCGCAACCAAAGCAAATTTCGGCCTGCAAATCGGTGCGAACCAATATGCGCATGTTCTGTTCTTCATGACTGAAGAAGCCCTGCGCGATTTCCGTGAAAGCGACGGCTGGGCGGCTGGCGCCGATGTGGATGCATCCTTCCTTGGTGCAGGCGAAACCCTCAGCACCAACACCGCGACCGCTATGTCCCCCGTTGTTGGGATCATTTTCGGGCAAGCAGGCATCCGCCTTGGCGCGACGATCGAGGGCACCAAATACTCGCGGATGTTTGAAAACTAATCCGCCCAAGCGACGTCGGGGGAAGCGCTTTTTGTAGCACTTCCCATTGCACCCAACATGATGTTTCTGTTACAAACGAGCCAACAAAATATAGCGGCTCGCCCAATGTGCTTGCCTGTTGAAAAGACGGGATATTTTACGTGAACGACACACCAGAAACCCCTGAAAACGAAGACGAAAACACAAATCCGGTGTCCGTCTATTCGGGACCTTCGATTTCGATCACGCAGGAGATGAAAACCTCCTACCTCGATTATGCAATGTCTGTGATCGTCTCTCGCGCGATTCCCGACCTGCGCGATGGGCTTAAACCTGTGCATCGCCGCATCCTTTATGCGATGCACGAAACAGGCAACACCCACGAAAAGAGCTACCGCAAATCTGCCCGCCCCGTTGGCGATGTTATGGGTAAATATCACCCCCATGGCGACAGTGCGATCTATGACGCGCTGGTACGTATGGCGCAGGATTTTTCTATGTCGCTGCCACTGCTGGATGGTCAGGGAAACTTTGGCTCCATGGACGGTGATAACCCGGCTGCGATGCGTTATACCGAAGTGCGGATGGACAAGCCCGCCGCCTTCCTATTGTCCGATATAGATAAGGATACCGTCGATTTTCAGGATAATTACGACGGAAAAGATCGCGAACCTACAGTATTGCCTGCGCGCTATCCGAACATGTTGGTCAACGGCGCAGGAGGTATCGCGGTTGGCATGGCGACGAATATTCCGCCCCATAACCTTGGCGAAGTGGTCACTGCAACACTTGCCTTGATTGAAAACCCTGACCTCACAACAGAAGAATTGATCGAATATGTACCGGGGCCGGACTTCCCCACAGGCGGCATTATGCTGGGGCGCTCAGGCGCGCGCAAAGCCTATCTTGAGGGCCGCGGTTCTGTCGTCATTCGCTCGAAAACCCACGTCGAAGAAATCCGCAAAGATCGGTATGCGATCGTTGTTGATGAGATCCCATATCAGGTGAACAAGTCCTCGATGATCGAAAAGATCGCCGAACAGGTGCGCGAGAAGAAAATCGAAGGCGTTGCCCATGTTCAAGACGAAAGTGATCGCAATGGCGTGCGCGTAGTTGTCGAGCTAAAGCGCGATGCAACGCCAGAAGTCGTGCTGAACCAGCTCTTCCGGTTCACCCCAATGCAAACCTACTTCGGTTGCAACATGCTGGCGCTGAACGGCGGTCGTCCAGAAACGCTCACCTTGCGCCGTTTCCTGTCCAGTTTTATTGATTTTCGCGAAGATGTTGTCGCGCGCCGCACCGCGTTTGAGCTACGAAAAGCGCGTGAGCGTAGCCATATCCTATGTGGCCTGGCCGTTGCAGTCACCAACGTCGATGAGGTCGTCGCAACGATCCGCGCCTCTGCCGATGCCGCGGAAGCGCGTGAGAAGCTGATGACACGTCGTTGGCCAGCAAGTGATATCGCCGAGTACATCAATCTGATTGATGATCCGACCCACAAAATGAACGACGATGGCACCTATAACCTGTCTGAAACGCAGGCCCGTGCGATCCTTGAGCTGCGTCTTCAGCGTCTGACACAGATCGGCGTCAAAGAAGTTACCGATGAACTTAAAGAACTCGCCGCAAAGATCAGAGAATACTTGGAAATTCTCGGTTCGAGAGAACGCATTTTGGGCATCATCACCAACGAACTTGAAGAGGTTCGCGCCAAGTTTGCCGTAGATCGTCGCACAGAGATTGTCGACTGGTCTGGCGACATGGAAGACGAAGACCTGATCGAGCGCGAAGATATGGTCGTCACCATCACATCTGGTGGCTATATCAAGCGCACGCCATTGGCCGATTTCCGCGCGCAGCGTCGCGGTGGCAAAGGCGTCGCTGGTATGCAAACCAAAGATGAGGATGTAATCACCACGCTCTTTGTTGCAAACACACATACGCAGCTGTTGTTCTTCACCACGGATGGCATGAGCTACAAACTTAAAACCTGGCGCCTGCCGCTTGGTGGTCGCGTGGCTAAAGGCAAGGCGATTGTGAACATTTTGCCAATCCCGACAGGTGTTTCGATTGCAGCGATCATGCCTGTCGATCGCGACGAAAAAGAATGGGACGACTTGCAGGTGGTCTTTGCTACCTCCGCAGGCACCGTGCGTCGCAACAAACTGTCCGATTTCACCAATGTCATGCGCAACGGCAAAATCGCGATGAAGTTCGAGGGCGAGCATGAAGGCACCACGCTAATTGATGTGCGGATCGCGTCGAACGATGATGATGTGATGTTGACCACCAACTCTGGCCGCGCCATTCGCTTCCGCGCCACGGACGTGCGCGTATTCAACTCTCGCGCCTCTGTCGGGGTGCGTGGCATCAAATTGCAGGGCGATGACACAGTCGTCTCCATGTCGGTGATCCGTCACTTTGAAGCGACCTCTGACGAACGTGCTGCCTACCTCAAGATGCGACGCGCAATGGCGGGGCTTGCTGATGACGCAGAGCTGCCCGAGGAAGAAGACGGCGATGCGAATACCCAATTGCCACAAGAGCGTTATGCTGAGATGTCCGCGATCGAGAACCTTATCTTGACCATCACCTCTGGCGGTGCGGGTAAACTTTCGTCTTCCCACGACTACCCATTGCGAGGGCGCGGCGGCATGGGCGTCACGGCAATGGACAAGGCGATGCGCGGCGGCGAAGTCGTAGCCTCTTTCCCTGTGGAATTGGACGATCAGATCATGCTTGCCACATCCAAGGGACAATCCATTCGGGTTCCCGTCGACGGCATTTCCTTCCGCTCCCGCTCGGCTGGCGGGGTGAAAGTGTTCAACACGGGCAAAAACGAGAGCGTTGTGTCGGTCGCGTGGATAGCAGATCAAAGTGACGAAGACATTGACAGCTCTGGTGACGACGCTGGCGGCGAAAACCAAGAAAGCTGATGACGCGCGCTGCGTCCTCAGCTGAAGTAAATGACGAAGGGGACGCACATGAAACAAGTGCCAAAAGCCAACACGGATGATGCGCTTATTCAGGAATTCCTGAAGAAAGGCGGGTCCGTGACAAAAGGAAAGACCAAACCAATGAAACCCGAACTTGGGATTTCAAAGAACGTTTGGAATCAAACATTAAGCAAAGAAGAAAAAGAAGCGCGCGATAAAAAGTAAGGATTTTCTGCGAAAATCCTTACTTTGTTTATTCTTCTGCGAAGAATGCTTGGCGTTTCTAAAGTTTGTTTTTCGCAGAAAAACAAACAGCGGACAAAATCTTCGCAGAAGATTTTATTCGGCAATCTCGTTGAATTTTTGCTCCAGATAATTCAGCAACGGACCCTCAGTCGGTTCAACACCACTGCAGGCGTGGGCAATTGTCGCGCGCGGTTCACGCAGCCCGCCGTGGCGTTGCAACGCCTCGTTCAACCATTCCGTGGCAGACGTAGGATCACCTTCAGCCAATCTCTCATCCAGATTGGGCAGGTCAGTGCGCATCGCTTCATTGAGGCAGCCCGCATAGACGTTGCCCAAAGAATAGGTCGCGAAATAGCCGAACAGGCCGACGGACCAATGCACATCTTGCAGCATACCATTTGAAGGCTTGTCCACCGCATACCCAAAATCGGCGACGAAGCGATCGTTCCAAGCGGCTTCGAGATCATCAACAGCCAGATCACCGGAAATCAGGGCGCGTTCCAGATCAAAGCGCAAAAGCACGTGCAAATTATATTGGACCTCGTCCGCTTCTGTGCGGATAAAGCCTTTGTTCAACTTATTCACCGTGCGGTAAAAGCTGTCTTCGTCTGCAACGCCAAAATCGCCAAACACATCGCGCATTTGGCCATAAAGCCACCCGCAAAATGCACGAGAACGGCCAAGCTGGTTTTCATAGATGCGGCTTTGGCTTTCGTGCACGCCCATCGACACGCCGCTACCGAGGGGTGTCAGTAGATAGTCATCGCTGATACCCTGCTCATAGCAGGCATGCCCCACCTCATGGATGGTCGAGTAGAAGCAATTGAACGGATCGCGCGGGCTGGTACGCGTTGTGATACGCACATCTTGGCCCGAGCCGCTTGAGAAGGGATGCACTGCCTTGTCAACGCGCCCGTGGCTCATGTCATAGCCGAAAACCTTGGCGAGTTTACGCGTGAGTTTCATCTGCTTGCCTTCGTCAAAGTCGAAGTCCAAAGCAGAGGGCTGCTCTGACGCCATGACCTGATCCCGCAGAGCCGTAAGGCGCGGGCGCAGGGCGGCAAACATGGCGCTCAGGCTTTCAGCGCTGGCACCGGGTTCGTAGTCTTGCAACATTGCATCGTAGACGTCGCCCCCGGCCGCGAGCGCCGCGCCCTCTTCGCGCTTCAGGGCGACCACGTCTTTCAAGGTGGGCAAAAAGCCAGCAACATCTTCATTCGCGCGCGCCTGCGCCCAGATCCCTTGGCTTTTCGATGTGAGTTTCGCCAAAGCCTGCGCAAGATCAGCGGGCACCTTTTGCGCGCGTTCATAAGAGCGTTTGATCAATCGTAATTGCGCCTTGCCTGCTTCGCTCGGGGCTTCGGCCTGCTCCAACCATTGCCCAATACGCGGATCGGTGCGGCGGGCGTGCAACACCCCTTCAAGCGCAGCCATTTCTTCAGAGCGTTGCGGAGCTGCCCCGCGCGGCATCATGGTTTCCTGATCCCACCCTAAACGGCCCATCACCGCGCTGAGCGCTTCGGTCTCGCGCTGGTGCGCCATTAGATCGTCAAATGCACTCATTTTGCTGCTCCTCGCAGGCTATCTGGTGTCGGATAACCCGCATAAAAGCGGGCGCGTAGGATCAAGACCCAAAGCGCAACAGCGCCGATCTGGTGGATAATTGCGATATGCCATGGCGCGGAATAGAGCACGGTGAAGATACCAAGCAGCATTTGCAGCGCCATCATTGCAAGCACGACGGAGAATGCACCGCGTGTGCCTGAATTGGGCGATTTTCGCGCACGGCGCCAAATCGCTATTCCAAAGATGAACAGCCCATAGCCTGCCATTCGATGCATGAACTGCACCAGTCCTGCGTTTTCAAAGAAATTGCGCCAGAGCGGTTCTAGATCAAAGGGATAGGGAGGAATGAAATCCCCCGCCATTAACGGCCAGTCGTTATAGGTCCGCCCAGCATCGATGCCTGCAACCAAAGCACCGAGCAGGATTTGCAAGAAGGCGAAATGCATCAAACCAGTGCTCATCGAGAACAGTTTGCTCTCGCGGTGGCGCCGGCATTGCATTAACTCGCGCGCTTGGCATTTCAGCTCAACGATAAACCATGCGATGAAACCAAGTATGACAAAGGCCAAACCAAGATGCGTTGCAAGGCGATAAGAGGCCACATCAATCATGCTGCCTGTCAAACCAGAGGAGACCATCCACCAGCCCACAGCGCCTTGCAATCCGCCAAGCGCACCAATGCCAAGCAGCTTGCCGGTCCAACCGGTTGGAATGTTGCGCGTAAGGAGGAACCCGAAGAAACCAATTGCCCAGACAAGCCCGACGACGCGGCCCAACTGGCGATGTCCCCACTCCCACCAATAGATAAACTGGAACTCAGACAGGCTCATCCCGATGTTTTGCAGTTTGTATTCAGGCGTTGCTTTGTATTTATCAAACTCGGCAAGCCATGCGGCCTCATTCAAAGGCGGCATGGCGCCAGTGACGGGCTTCCATTCGGTAATCGACAAGCCGCTGTCGGTTAAGCGGGTCAAACCGCCCACCACAATCATCAGCGCGACCAGAGCAAAGAGCACCATCAACCAGATGCGTATCCCACGCCGCGCGCCGCGATTGGCGCTGTCGATGCCTCCTGTTACAGGAGCCGCTTTTTCGGCGCTCTCCACCTCTTCAAAAATGCTGCGTTTTTTGCTCATCTTTGGCCTCTAGCTCGCGTTGCCCAAACAAAGGGTAGGACTGCGGCCCTGCCCCTTCAAGCATCTATTGTGATTTATCTTTCCAACGTACCATTTGGCGCAGAACACCATGTAGCATTTGCACATCAGCTTTGGTCAACGGCATGCGCGACCACATGTTGCGCAGATTTACCTGCATGCTGTCGACCTTTTCAGGCGGATAGAAAAATCCGGCCTCGTCAAGGCGATCTTCATAGTGTTTTGCTAACGCTTCGGTTTCGCCCTGCGAGGCCCAAACGGTCTTGGCCATTTCGGTACGTTCATGCGTAATATCAAGCACTTGACGTTGCCATTCATATCCAATGAGCAACACACATTGCGCGAGATTGAGCGAGCCGAACTCAGGATTTACAGGAACATTGATCACCGCATTGGCGCGCGCGATGTCGTCGTTTTCCATGCCCGCACGCTCCGGACCAAAAAGTACGGCGACTTTTTCACCCTTTGCGATTTTTTCCGCCGCGAGCTTCATGGCACCTTCGGGCGAAAACGCGGGTTTCGTGAGCCCGCGCTGACGCGCGGTTGTCGCAAAAACATAGGTGCAGTCCTCAAGCGCATCTGCGGTGGTCTCAAAGCACTGCGCTTCATCTAGCAAACGCCCTGCTCCGCTCGCCATTGCTGTGGCTTTGGGATTTGGCCAGCCATCGCGCGGCGCGACAAGACGCATACGATCCAGCGAGAAATTCCACATGGCACGTGCTGCTGCGCCAATATTCTCGCCCATTTGCGGGCGCACCAGAACGAAACTGGGTTGAGGATGATCTGAGGGCATGCTCGCGCTCCTGATTGAACTTGGCTGCTGATATGCGGGCTTGGCGCGGGTTTCAAGGGAAGCGGCTCTTGCGCTCAAACAACAGACGAGAGGGCCAGCCCTCTCGCGCTCACACAATATACGAGAGGGCCAGCCCTCTCGCGCTCTCCCGGGATATTTCTAGAGAGAGGAATAAAGAGACACCGACCCTGCGCGCGTGATAACAGAGGTCTGAATTACGAAGGGACGTCTGATGGCTTATGATGAAGGGCTCGCGGAACTCATGCGCCGCGATCTCGATGATTTGTTTGATCTGAAAGAGGTACGTATGTTCGGTGGCATCTGTTTTATGCATCACGGAAATATGCTTTGCGGCGTGCACAAAACCGGCGCGCTTTACCGCGTCGGGAAGGAACATCATTCAAAGGCTTTGATGCTTGACGGCGTTGAGGAAATGACAATGACAGGGCGATCAATGGGCGGTTTGGTTGATGTATCGCTTGACGCGATCGGCGATGATGAGTTGCGCTGCGAGTTGCTTGCCCTCGCGCTTGATTTCACAGGTAGTTTGCCAGCCAAGTAGCCAAACTCGAAAAGGCAGGCTATAGGGGGCGAAACGGCTGCAACAGGCCACAGACGGAGCATCCAAGATGAGCGATATCGAGCAACCGCAGCTATATTTGATCACGCCACCAGAATTTGAGCTGGAGCAATTCCCTGCCCTTTTGGCGCAGGTTTTGGACCATGCTGAAATTGCCTGTGTGCGTCTGGCTTTGGCCACGCAAGATGAAGATCGCATTTGTCGCGCCGCCGATGCCGTGCGCGAAGCGACGACGACGCGCGATGTGGCATTGGTCATCGATGAGCATATTCTGTTGGCAGAAAAACTCGGTCTTGATGGGGTTCATCTAAGCGATGGCGCGCGCCGCGTTGCCAAGACCCGCAAGATGCTAGGCGATGACGCGATTGTCGGTGCCTTTTGCGGCTCTTCCCGGCACGACGGTATGAACGCAGGCGAAGCAGGCGCGGACTACGTTAGCTTTGGCCCGATCGGACAGGCCGCTTTGGGCGATGGAACCCGCGCAAGCGAAGAGCTGTTTCAATGGTGGTCCGAGATCATCGAGGTGCCGATTGTTGCAGAAGGCGCGCTTGATGAAGCATCGGTAAAGACTTTCGCACCGATCACTGACTTTTTCGCCTTGGGTGAAGAAATCTGGAACGCCGAGTCACCGCTCGAAGCCTTTGCAAAGTTCACGAAACTGATCCAAGCCTAAGCGCTTGGATCTATTGCAGTGCTTCGGTTTAGATATCTTCGGCCATCATTTCGCGTGCGGCGGCCAGCCCTAGCCCGTAGCTGATATCGCCATACATGCTGTCAAACCCTTCAAACAACGCTGCGTTCAGCGCTTTGCCTTCTGGTGTTTTGCTGAGCGCTGTGTAGCTCTCTAGCACGCCCGGCTCTAGCGGCATGTAGGCCATTATCAAAAAGCCATAGAGCCAATCACGGGTTTCCGCGCGGGTCTCTTCTTCCTGGCTCCAGACATCTTCCAGAATATCCTGCTCGCTCAAATCAAACGCGCCCCCATCCACAAGGCCACGATAGAATTGGATATTAGAGTTCAGCGCGCCGGTTACATTGGCCTCTAAGAGATCCCCTGCTGCGATAAAGTCCTTCACAAGAAGAAAAGCGTCATCACCCGCCAATTCAAAGCCGCGTGCTGTCTCTTTTGCAGCGTCTTCAATTGCGCGCTCCATCATCGCTTCGCGCGCGCTGAGTTCCAGCTCGACTATGGTCGAGCCTTTGGGAGAGTAAAAGAACTGCTCAAGCGGTGCCAGATCGACGCCCTCTAGCCCCTTGGCAAAACCACGGCGCACGGACACAGCCATCGCTTCGGTATCATAGACCCGCGAGACAATTTCACCCCAGTTTTCAGTATATCCCCCCGGCAGCATTTCATCGCCAAGCTCGACAGCATATTCGAGCCCCTCTAGTCGCATAAGCTCTACCATACGCTCCATCCCTAGCGCGCTTAGAAGCGTGTCACTGGCTTCGCTGGCATAGGTTGGCACGGATCCAAGGACGAGAAAAACACTGACAACTGCAGAAAGTAAACGCGCCATAAAACCTCTTTTGAGAACATGCTTTTGGGTAATCGCGATCATAGGCTGCAATGGTGACATTGCCAATGCAATCGCATCGTTTGCCTGACTTGCCGCCCTTTTGTCCGCCCTTTGCGCAGCTCGGGTCAAAAAGCTGTTGCGCAGCAACAGATGCAGCAGTATCCGAGCAACGCACCACCCTCGCGGAGCGATGCCGGAGTGGTCGAACGGGACGGTTTCGAAAACCGTTGAGCCTCTAAAGGGTTCCCAGGGTTCGAATCCCTGTCGCTCCGCCATCTTATCAACTTAGCGGTCTAAGAATTAGGGCCACAAAGGTGATGCGCTCCGAGCGGACGTGGTGGTAGACGCCCATTCGGAGCAGTTAAGCCAAGCTAAGCACTAGTTGCGGTTTTGGCGACTCCCAACCGTTTCACACCCAAGAAAAGAACAAGCGACATGGCAATGGTTGTTGCGCCTGACTTGAGGATTGTGGCTATGCTCACAGCATGCACCAGCGTCGGCGAAACAACAGGCCAGTTCCAGAGCATCGCGACAATACCAAAGTTTTCGCTATAAACGAACACAGCACAAGCAATGGAAAAGGCGACGCCGATGTGGATAATCCTGCGGTTATGCAAGCCTCGCCCGAGCCAGAGGATGCTGGCGCTTAGGGTTAATGCGAGCAATGAGGGATAGAGCGTATCCAAAGGGATCTGGCGGCTAAGATAATATGCGCGACCTTGATCACCTAAAGCGTCAAGAAGCGTCGCGGCGTCCTTGGGGCCATAGCCAAACGGTCTCATATCGAAGGCAGGTTGCCCCGAAATCGCTTGGATGTTGGCCAAGGTGACTGTCATCATCACCCCATAGAGGAACACTGCAACCAGCCCCGCCCCAATCGCAATAGCTCCTGCGTTTTGCTGTAGATATCTATTCGTCATTTCGCAAACTCCTGTTTCTGTGCCATAGGTGCCTGCACATGAGCCCACTTGCATTATCATTTGATAAGAGACGCCAAAATGAATCTAGTTCGGTTTCTGAAGCAATCACCCGACTTGCTCGATGCGGCCTGCACCGAAGAATTTGCATCCGATTGGCAACAGGTTCATCTGAAAATAGGCGCACATCTAACACGGCAGGAAGACAGCGAAACCAATGAGTTTGTTCTTTTGGAAGGATGCCTTGCAAGCAGCATCGGCGATCAAGACGGCAAAGAAGTTTGCGTCGGCTTTTACATCGGCCCCTGTGTTGTCACGCCAAACATTGCCAGAACACAAGGCGGGGTGTCGCGCGTCTCTATTGTTGCGACGAGTGACGCGTCATTGGCCAAGATCAGCAGCGACGTGCTGACAAATTGGATGATTACTTCTGAACCTGTCCGCAATTGGGGCAATGGTATTTTGCACGAAGCCTTGTGCCAGAAAGCGGATCGCGAATGGTGCCTTGCGGCACTTGGTGGCGCTGAGCGACTTGCATGGTTTCGCCAAGTCTTTCCCGGTTATGAAGCCACCTTTGCGCACGCTTTAATTGCATCATTTTTGGGGATCACCCCGGTCACAATGAGCCGTTTGCGCGCTCATGACAAAGGCCGATAAGGTCTCTCGGCTCTTCCACAGCTTTGCGGGTTTGTCGTTTTGTGTTCTACGCCGACATGCGGTTACACAGGATAGGCGTGACGGAATGCGGTAATGCCCTCCCTGTTCGCGGCAGGTCAACACGTCCTGCCAGCGCTCAAAGAACCGCGGGGGCGCTCTGCAAGCCGAAATCGGCACGCAGAGCGCAAGAGCTTAAGCGATATCGTAGACGTAGGTCGTGTCGGTTACGTTACCTTCGGCGTC
This sequence comes from Planktotalea sp., assembly GCF_050633725.1. GTDB lineage: Bacteria > Pseudomonadota > Alphaproteobacteria > Rhodobacterales > Rhodobacteraceae > Planktotalea. The sequence goes on along the minus strand of NZ_JBOEHB010000029.1, from coordinate 149 downwards.
GAACGTCTGGGTATAGCTCGCCCAGCTGTAGTGATCATCAACATCCGTCATGGTCTGCATTGTGCGCAGGCCACTTGCGTCGAAGTCGCGATCTAGCACCCGACCGTCATCATAGTTGAAGACTTGATCGGTCCGCGTCGCGCCATCTG
>NZ_JBOEHB010000028.1:0-93533 GCF_050633725.1 Planktotalea sp. | reverse complement strand
GGTCTGCGACGTGCGCAGGCCACTAGCATCATAGTCACGGTCTAGCACCCGACCGTCGTCATAGTTGAAGACTTGATCGGTCCGCGTCGCGCCATCTGCTGCAAAGGTCGTTGTGTAATCCGTCCAAGCATGGGCGTTATCCACGTCGCTCATGGTTTGCGAGCTACGCAGACCACTTGCGTCGAAGTCGCGATTCAGCACCCGACCATCATCATAGTTGAAGACTTGATCAGTTCGCGTCACGCCGTCCGCTGCAAAGGTCGTTGTATAACTCTCCCAAGATCTGGTTTCGCCAGTATCCAATACGGTGAGAGCAAGCCTGACACCTGCCGCAGAATTCTGAGTGATGGAGATCGTATCGACCCCTTCGACAATCTCTGCGCTATTGCCGTCCGCATAATCGAGTTGCTCGATATTGCTTAGCGTGTCGCTCCCTTCGTCTGATCCATCATTTCCGTTGGCGTCCGCGACCATTAGAGCACCGTCGAAAGAGAAGACAAATTCGTCCGCGGCCCCGGCAAGATAAACCGTATCCACACCTTCGCCGCCGTCATAGGCGTCGTTACCAGTGCCTGCAGCAAGGTAGTCGTCGCCCAAGCCGCCCATAACCGTATCGTCGCCCGCTGTGACGACATCTCCGTCAACGTCCGTATAGCTTGCGTCGATGATGTCGGCACCATCCGTCCCTGTTACAATGCCGTCACCCGTCGCAGTTTCAGGCAGGTCATCAAGGCTTAGCGTTGTGCCATCGTAGAAGACGATGTTGGCGACTTCATCCGTGTTGCCGTCGCTATAGACCCCTTCCAAAGTGAGCGTGCTGCTCGATCCGTCCGCGTTTGCGATTGTCAAAACGAGATCATCGCCCGCTTGGGCCTGAGACACATCAGCAGGTGCGATGCCTTCGCCAAAGATCACATCGAACTGCGCCTGTGTACCAACGAGCGTGTCCAAGAGAGAGCCAAGCGTGATAGCGGGCGTCACCTCAATCGGGCCAAACGGGCCATCGACAACAACTGCTGGCACCAGCTCAAGCCCGAGGTCCATTCCTACGAGGAAGGCAAGTGCCGCCGCGCCGGACAATCCTTGATAGGCTGGCTCTACGCGGTCTCCCGTACCTGCAAAGTAGCTGACTTCACCATTGAGTGCGTTGAACGCTGTTGCCAAATCCTGAAAGGCCGCCTGTAGAGAAATCAGGTCCGTCGCATTCGTCAGATCAGGCGCGGCAAAGACTGTGTCACCAAGCTGTGTTTCGAAATAGCTGTATAGCGCGCGGGTCTCGCCGCGCGTTGCTGGCGCATCCCCCGCCAAGCCCAGTACGTCATCAAACAGCACTTCTTCGAAGTCGTCGGAAATGCCGCTGTTGTTCCATGGATCAACGCCATCCGCGCTTGTGACGCCATCAGAGGCACCACTGGCAAAGGACTGGCTCAAGACGTCCTGAACCCGCTCGGCTAGATTGCCAGTCCCGCCCGTTGACAACGAATAGGTCTCGCCGTTGTCGAGATAGACGTTCGTTGACAGAACTTGCGTGTTCGCATTTCCAGCCGCATCGCGGATGCCTTCCATAACAACGACATCAAGATCGCCGTCACCATCGACATCTCTCAGCACTGCGACCTGTGTCAGATCATCATTTGATGCCAGAACAACATCGCCGTCTTCAATCTTGGACAGGATAGAGTCGTTGTGCACACGGATTTCACCAGCAACGTAGTTGTGGTGATCTCTGACCTCGAAGTTATAGGTTGCCCAACCTTCGCTGTCTTTTGCATATGACCCTCGCGCATTGCCATTCGCAGCGCGTGCGGACACCTCTGATTGCTCAAACATCGCAGCTGTTTCAGCGGAGTATTCGATCACTTCGGCTGATGCTGTGACAACGTTTCCGTCTGTATCAACCAACCGCACTGTGCCGCCGCCCAGCTTCAATAGCTGGCCGATTTCAACATAGAGACCCGTTTCCGTCATGAAGCTGTGGCCGGGCGTTGTCACCAACGGCGCGCGCGCGCTCTCAAAAGTGACTTCAACCAATTGACGCGTGGTATTGGTGAACAGCTTGTCAACGACGCCGGGCTTGCCCGTACCATGAGCATCGAACGTCAGAACCACATCCTCGCAGGTGATATCTTCGATCGCTTTGGTTTCGCCATTCCAAAGGGTAATCGGCGTGCCTGCAACAAAACAGCTTTGCTCTAGCGCTTGGACGAGGCGTTCACGCGCCTCAGATCCAAAAGTCGCCTCAAATTCGTTCAAAAACTCGTTTCGCGCGTTGGCTCGGTCATCCGGATAAAAGACGCCGACCCCCGGAAGTGCCACATGGCCAAGCAGGATTTGGTCAAAATGATGTGCCGCAGAGTTGATCAGATTTTGAGACGGTACAGTGGTCGCTCTGAATTCACTCAGAACCGAACCAATCTCGTCAATAAGACTAAAGCTGGCGCGCTGCGCATCACGAAGGTCATCGGGACGCACAATCAGTTCAATGTCTGCTTGCATACTTGCATCAGAGAGTTGGTACAGGGTGATCAACGATTGAACTTGCTCTGCCGAAGCTGCGTAGCCCTCTGCGCCCCATTCCATAATCGCAAGGCCAAGTTCGCGGATTTGCACCTCGTACCCAACCAATCCGTCACGAATTCCGAGCGCAGAAACAGCATCCGAGAAATCAGCGTCGATCTGAGCGCGCTCAAGCAAGAACTGTCTTACGGCTTCAAGTTCGGCAACGTAGTTGCCTCCTGAAGCGGCCAAAGCGTTGGTCAGGGTCGCTGAGGCTTGGAAAATCGATAGGTCATGTGTGCGGCCGATGGCGTCGAAAACGTCGCGTGCTGACACAAGGAACTCGCTCGGCGTAAAGTCTTGGTGGTTTGAGAAACGACCCGCGCCCGTTCCCGCGCCAACCCAGTTCCCCCAGCGAAACTCGCCCGTGAAACCGGCCTCAAATCCCGGCGTCAAGGACGGCGCAGGGTTTAGAAGGTAGTCATCAATGCTTGTGTCAAAGCTTAGCCCGGGAAAGCGGGTGATGTAGTCAAATACAAGCTGCCTTTGGGCAGAATCGTCGATGTGCGAAGTGAACTCATCAAATTGTTCTTGTAGTGTCGGCATGTCTTAGTGCTCTCCCATTTTAAACACACTTACTAATCTTGGCGCTCCCCAATCGGAAAACACGAAGGCGGAAACAGAGGCATCGGCCTCTTGAACAAATAAAGCGGCACTAGAGCCGGAAACTTCAAAATCAAGCGGAACCGATGTGAGATCGGGTAGCTGGTACAGGATCTGGGTGTCTGTCGGCGTGATCGACGCCAAAGCATTTCGTACGTTTGGATCAAGACTTTGAACGATGACGAACGCGCTGTTTGATTGCGGATCAGCGGCCGCAACATGCAAGCCAAGGCGCGCGGAAAGCACGGCCGAGACCTGCGGGTACTCATCTGCAAAAACAAGACGATCCCCCTCAACAAATATCAACGTATTAGCCGTTTCCCTGTCGCGAAAATCGCGGCGCGGTTTGCTGTAAAACACACGGTCCGCTGCCTTGATCAAACGCTCATCCGCCTTTGCGGCGTTGGAGCCGAGCAAGATTGGGCGGCTTGAAGGAACTTTGATGCGCGCTTTGACAGAGAGCTTGCCATCTGAAACCGAAAGAAGATCAACGGCATTCAAGGTTCCGATAGGATCGAAGATCGCCCCGTTTTCTGCCGAATAACTGCCCGATGGAAAGACCGCTTCGCTGGCGCGTTGATCGGTAATTTTGAACACTGCGGAAGGGCTGACAAGTCGGTCAATGTCCGAGCTTATCGTAGCGGAAACACCAACATAAAACACATCGCCCGTGACATCATCATATCGTGGTGTAACGCGCATAAGGTTGGTGTCAGGCTCGCTCAGTCGCGTGGACGTGCCCGTGTTCAACGCTAATTCAAAGATGTTCCATCCCGGCGCGTCGCCAGAGCAAGGCGCACCGATTGACGGGCAAAATCCAGCATAGACCAGCGAAGACCCATCTGTGTTGAACGAAGGATCGTAGGCGCGCACGCCTTCTGGCGTTTTGACGTCCTGCAACTCAGACAACGTTTCAAGCGAGCGCAAGCTAATGCCAGAGCCGTTTGCGCCGTCACTATAGGCGATTGCCACCTGACCCGAGACGGCATGAAGACCCGCGCCTGAAAAAGTTTTAGAAATGTTAGATGAGGTATCTGCGAAAGCTCCAATCGCGAGTGTTGGGAGCAAAAGAACAGAGGCAAGGCATTTAAAAACGCGGCGCGATGCGTGCCTATGACTTGCACCCAGCGGCTTCAAAGCACCCTTAACTTCTGCACCTGAACGATACGTTCTCATAGTCAATTACACATAACACACAACTTGGTTCACACAGAACGGCATCCCCACAATACCACCCAGAAGCGAAGTTGCTACGTTTTTCGCGTCACGTCAAGCCTATGATTTCTTTGCCCTTCATTAGATTTTCGATGGCTTTAGCACTGTTTTTTTGCGCGAACGGCTGGCGCAGTTCAAGCAGAATCAAAATGAGCAAAAACGTCGCCACTCAAAACCCTTTTTATTGGCAAAGCGGCAATTCTCGCGGGACCGAAGCAGGCAGCGAGCGGCGCCATTTTCTGATGACCGGCTCTAGTTTGCGTTTTGGCCAAAACTTTGGCGCGCCGATCTGTTTCAGGCACGACGCATTCCAGTACAAACCTTGGTTTGCGGGAGAAATGCCTTTGCCCACCGCTGCGGCAACCGCCTTGATATCGCGAGATTCTGGGTAGATGTAGAGCGTAGTTCGGTTGCCATCGACAAGAGAAAGGATGCGCTGGGTAGCGTCCTGTGACCACGTCGTGCATCCATTGCTGCGCCCGCTTGTATAGTCGATCAGTTTCCCATGCCGGATAAATCCCTGGTCATCTGCATATCGGTTATTTGGCGCCAACTTGCGGCACTGCCACCGAACGAACGCAGCCATATGCCCGCCAATTGCCCTGTCCCGCGCATTCGAGGTCTCGCCCATCCCTTCAAAGACAAGGAACGTGCGATTGAACGGAACAGATTGTCCAGATTGCCGGACATACCCCTTGTGAGAGGTTCGTGGTTCGGCGGTGAGATATTCGCCGCCCATAGTGAGTTTTGAATCGAGCGCATTGCTGAAGTGCCGGGCGCATTCCCTACCGTTTGCGAAGTTTGCCTGTGGCAGTTTGCGTCCGTTTCCAAATCCCGAAGACACCGCCCAAAACGATCTCTGGTTTTCACAAATGACATAGTAGCGTTTCGCGGGCTTGCCTGAACTTGACGTGCTTGGTCGCGTTGCATCCATTGCCATGTAGCACGGATTGCGCACTCGAGATTTGCGCACCTGTCTTTGGTGATGCGCGCGCGCTCTTGCGAGCACGACAGGCGCGATCTGCCCGTCCCCTGCCCCGACGTGCCGTTGCAACCATGCGGGAATGTCTCGTGATAACGTCGCGGCGCTTAGCGGCGCGCTCAGCCCAAGAGCCAAGACGCTCAAAAGAGCGAACTTTGAAAAATCCTTCCAACGTTTCATCGAGCACCTCGTCGCAATCATTCCAAACAAACCTGCCAAAAGAAAAACAGCTATCGCATTTTCTTGCAACTGGCCATTTTCGCAACAGCAAGTCATCGCCTGTCTGTGACGTTACACACGAAACGCATGCAGGTTATTCCGCAGATCTACGATCCGCCCCACCTTTCGACACCCGCAGACGACACAAAAAAGGCCGCGCAAAAAACGCGGCCTTTCAGAGTGAGAGCCCTATTTAGAACTGAAAATCTGCATTTCCGAGATCAGCCAGAGCAACATCGAGCAGCGTGATTGTCAAATTCACACCGTCATCGATCACAACATTCGCACCATCTTGCACCATATGATTGGCAGAAAGATCCGCGAAATCAACGATCTCGGAGACTGCCGACAAATCAATATCTTCGGCATTTGCTGTCGCGTTGAAGTCCTTGATCGTGTCGTTTCCATCACCGCTGACAAAGACGAAATAGTCCGCGCCGTCGCCACCGTTCAGGAAATCATCGCCCTTACCGCCATCCAGGGTATCATCGCCATTACCGCCGATAAGCGTGTCTGCGCCTTTACCGCCAAGGAGGATGTCTTCGCCCTTTTCGCCGTAGATTTTGTCATCGCCTTTTTCGCCAGACAACTGATCAAACCCTTTGCCGCCCTTGATCCTGTCGCCATAATCGCCGCCCAACACAGTATCTTCGCCGTTTCCGCCCAAGATCGTGTCTTTCCCATTTCCACCAGACAGATGGTCGGCACCTTTTTCACCAGACAGATGGTCCTTGCCTTTTCCACCAGACAATTGGTCCGCGCCCTCGCCCGCTTCAATCGTATCCGCGCCATCATTGCCAATCAGCACGTTTGCATCATTGCCGCCGCGCAGCAGATCGTTGCCAGAGCCAGCGATTAGGCTTTCAATATTGAGAAAGTTGGTTTCGTCACCGTTTGAGTTATATTCTTGCGTGCCATCAGCGATATCAAGACGCATGTTTTCGCTCGCAGCCGATGCATTGAACGTATCAATGCCATCGCCACCATCAATGCTGTCGATTTCATCGCCTGCTGCAAAGATGAACAAATCGTCACCTTCACCGCCGTCCAGATCATCGCGCCCTGTGCCGCCTGTCAGCGTGTCGTTGCCGCCACCACCGCTTAGCGTGTCATCACCAGCCATGCCTTCTAGCACGTTTTCCGCGATGGTTGAGGTCGACGAAAGATGGTTGTCTTCGCCATCACCGCGAATATCGACATCGCCATCCCCTTCGATGCGAATGTTCTCTATGTCGATCAACGTGCCTCTTACGAATCCGGCTGAGGAAATATCTCGCGTTCTCCATGTGCCATCGGTCAAATTGACAAACCGTTCAGATTCGATGTTCGCCATGACGAAAGTATCTATGTCCGCGCCGCCGTCATTGACATCGACATCATCATCACTCGAACCGTTTCGTGAATAAAGGATCGTGTCATTACCGTCGCCGCCGCGGATCGTATCGGTTCCTACGTTAATGTTTCCAGGCGCAGCTAAGTCACCTTGTAATGTGTCATCGCCTCCGCCGCCAATCAGTGAATCGTCGCCCCCGCCGCCAAATATGATGTCTGCGTCCGTGCCGCCATCCAGCGTGTCATTCCCGCCGTCACCATCCAGCGTGTCATTGCCCGCATTGGTTGAGATAATGTTGTTCTCGCCATTGCCGCCTACCCCATCAGCGCCTTGACCGGTGGCAACATTCTCCATGTTTACAAAAGTGGCGATGATCCCATTTGCGTTATGCACATGCAGATTGCTCGTCATATCGATTACTATGTTTTCAAGAGCATTCACCGCATTGAAAGTATCAACCCCATCCCCGCCATCTATGTCGTCAATGCCATCGCCAAAGCTAAAGGTGAACAGATCGTCATTGTCACCACCAGACAGGCTGTCACGTCCTGCGTTGCCCTCAAGCGTGTCATCGCCAGCGCCGCCGCGCAATGTGTCATCGCCAGAGCCGCCATCCAGCAGATCAGCGCCGCCCTGACCGTCAATGTCTTCAGCTTCTGAATTGTTGCCTGTGATGACATCATCTTCCTGCGAGCCGATCACGGTTTCTATGCTGGTGATCGTTTGTTCAGGGCCGCGTCCGTCCCATGTGCCAGCTTGCAAATCAATCACAACCGCATCACCGGACCCATCCAGATCAGACAGATCGAGCGTGTCATCATCCGCGCCGCCGTCGATAGCGTCAATGAAATGACCATCGCGTACAATAAATGTATCATCGCCGCTCCCTCCGAGCAGCGTATCGGAACCAAAGCCACCATCAAGCGTGTCGTTGCCGATGCCGCCTTCGAGGCGCTGAGCGCCGCTTTCGCCGACCAGAGTGTCATCGCCCGAGCCACCGATAACTGTTTCAATACGGCTCACATCAGCGGTACCATCGTCAGCGATATAAGTGCCGCGGTTCAAATCCAGATCAACGCCTTGCGAGAAATCTGACAAGTCCAGTGTGTCGACCCCGCCGCCGCCGTCTACGTCGACTGCAACCTCATTTCCATTGGTGATCTTGTCAGTAATGATAATCAGATCATCATCGCCGCCCGCGTCAACTGAGTCATTCCCTTCGGCCGAAATCACATCATCGCCGTCACCGCCGCGCAGGCTATCTGCGCCGCCGGCGCCATCAATTGTGTCATCGCCGTCGCCACCGATGATCGTATCCGCGCCACTATCGCCATTGATCACAGTGCCTTCGATGCGCCCCATGATCAGATCGCCCTCGACAAAGTTCGTGGATTGCCCTGACGGGTTATAGTCGATGGTGTTAATCACCCCATCGCGCGGGTCCATGATACCAGCAAAGATATTGCCGCCATTTGTGTAGGTATAAAGCAGGCGACCATCGACAGTAACGCCCAGTTCAGGGTTGGAAATCGCGCCGCTGTGAAGTGTGGCAACCGATCCGACCTTTGCCCCGTTATTGTCAAACACCTGCGCATAAAGCCCGTTGTTGGGCGAGGTTGAATTGTCCCAAGCAATAACAAAGCCGCCACCGGGCAGCGCAATCATAGCTGCGTTGTCTTCAACATCGGAAAGCGCCGCGACATTCGCTTCACTCGTCACAGCGTTTAGATTGCTGTCATAGACGCGATACTTGATATCGTAATCACCGCCGCCAAAGTCCTCGGCCCAAGCAACAGCGATAAACCCGTTAGAGAGCGTCACAACACGCGGATCGGCATTGTCATCAAGGCCGGAATCCACATCAACTGTGTGCTGCAAAACACCCGTAGCGGAATAGACATCAAGCTGCACATCCGTTGCCGCATCAATATATACCGAAACGATTTCTCCGTTGGTATTGAAAGCGATGGAGTTCTTGTTTTCATCGTTAAACGTAGAGTTTTCACCTAGATCAACAAAGGTAGCATTATCCAAGCTGCTGTTAAATAAGCGCCCCGAAATGTCTTCATTCAGGCCACTCCCAAATAAAGAGTCCTCGAGCGTGACGGTACCCACGGTTGTTTCAAGGTTCAGGTTAAATGCGATCTGAGGATTGAAGGCATCATTGTAGGAACCGAGCAGGGTGGTTTTAAAATCAATAGACGAGCCTGCCGCATTGTAGCGCTCTACAATCGTCTTAATCGTGCCAGTGCTTACTTCAGAGCGATAGGTCATAATAAAGCCGCCATCATCCGTTGCGACGACTTCGAAATCATCCTGCTCCCCGATTGTCTCAGAAGTATTTAGCTGGAACGCACTGCCGATCTTAAAACCGAATGAATCATAAAGCTGGCCAACAATATCTTCGCCCGAAGATGTCGCAACGCCTGAGGTGCCCTCTTCAACCCATGAGACAAGAAAATTGCCATTGGCAAGCCCTGTGATCTCGGACTGTTTGGTCGTCGGCGTACTTGCCGTGCCGGTGTTTGCTTGAAATGTATTGAGCCATTGAACAGGTGTGGTGGGCATGACAGCAGTCCTTTATTTGTATTGCAATGTTTTTTCAAAATCTGAGCAACCCTAGGGCAAGGTTAACATTCTGTTAACTACTTTTGCGCGAGGATCGGAGCTGCAAAGATCTTGGACTTGGGGTGTTCTTATTCCAGAAAACGCACCCGAACTGTGAACACGATCACAGGTACGCGAAATTCTTTTATGCGCAGGACGGCCCGCTGCGCGTTGCAACCAACGAAATAAGAACGCTCGCAGGCGCTACAAAGGGGGGGCTGCTGTCCCTCCCCGCTCTTGTTTGTTTACTCGTTGTTAGAAAATGAAATCCGCATTTCCAAGATCAACCAAGTTAACATTGAGCAAAGTGATGGTTAAGTTCACCCCGTCGTCAATCACCACGTTGGCGCCAACTTGCGTCATGTGATTGGCGCTCAGGTCAGTGAAATCAACGATCTCAGTGACCGCAGAGAGCTTGATCTGTTCCGCATTATCTGCCGCGTCAAAATCTTGGATCGTGTCATTCCCGCCGCCGCTTTGGAAGACAAATTGATCCTCCTCGGCTCCACCGATCAGAATATCATCGCCTTTGCCGCCAAGCAGGGTATCCTTGCCATTGTCGCCAAACAGGACGTCAAATCCTTTGCCGCCCTTCAATTTATCTCGCCCGTCGCCACCTTCTAACGTGTCTCCGCCTTCATTGCCCTGCAGCGTGTCACGGCCAGCGCCTCCTCGAAGATGATCAAGGCTTTTGCCACCGAAAAGCTTGTCCCGCCCCGCATCGCCCCAAAGCTGATCAATCTTGCGCCCACCGTACAAAGTGTCGTTACCGTTGCCGCCAGTGATTTCGTCATACCCGTCATTGCCCTCAATGACATCATCGCCGTCGTGGCCATCAATGAAGTCATCAGCGCCCAAGCCAAAGATGCAGTCATCGTCAGAGGTGCCGGAAATGCTATTGCTCGCGCCGTCCCCCATGATCACATTGCACTCGGGTTCTGGCGTATAAATCCGGGCAAAAATCCCGTTTTGATCCCCGTCATGGTCGTTGTATTCGTCATCATAAACGATGATCAGCCGCCCATCACTCAGTGCGCTAAGGCTCGTTGCGATCTGAGAGCCGGTGGTGAAGTCATTGACCAAAATATCGTCGCTGGTAGGGACACCGTTGGCATCAAAGGTTCGCAAAATGACATCGTTATTGTCAGCATAACCGGTTCCAATCCAAATCGCGGCAAATCCACCATTGTCTAACGCGACGATTTCAACGGCGAATTCATCTTCATTTGCTATTTGATGGAGTTGAATTTCAGCGATACGTTGTGTGCCATCCGCATTGTAAATCTTGGCAAAAACGCCATCGTGCGAGCCGTTTCCCTGCATCGATGTCCACATAACGACGACGCCGCCATCGTTGAGCAACGTAGACGCAGGGTGCGCCTGAAAGTGTGCGACGTGATCGTTTACCCGAAACTCTGGTGCTGTCGCAACTCCAGCCGCGTCAAAGTGGCGGCCATAGATGTCTCGATTATCTGCGAACGATGTGTATTTGCGCCAGAACACGTAAAACGATCCATCAGGCAACACTTGAATATCGCCCTCATAGTCACCCTCAAGAGCTGAGCTACGCACCATGATTTCATTGGTGGTCCCTGTACCGGCAGCGTCAAACAGTTTGACGTGGAGAACACTATCACTAGACCCGATGTACGAGGTTTCCCATGTCGCTACAAAACCGCCATTCGGGAGCGCTTCCAGGTCGACGTTTCGTTGCGCTTCCGCTAGATTGTCGTCGAGTAAGAGCTCCCCCCCATTTAACGTGCCGTCTGAGTTATAGACTTGTGCAAATATGCTATAGTTGGTGTTGCCTTGAATAGACTCCCAAGCAATCACAAACCCGCCGCCAGCCAGCGCGACGATTGAGGGAGTTACCTGATGCAAATTCGTATAAGTATTAACCTGAAATTCGCCGCCTAACGGCGTACCATCACTAGCATATCGCTGTGCGAAGACACCGCCGTCGCTTCCGTCTTGCCGGAAGGATTGCCAAGTAATAACAAAGCTGCCGTCGTTCAAAGTCGCGACATCACCGCCATTTTGTCGCCAAACCCAATGAGTATTCACCTGAAATTCCGGTCCAAATGCCATAAAACAACTCCAACTTTGAAACTTATGAAAAAACTGCACTAATGGTGCAGAAAACGAGCATACTGGAAGCGGGCAAAATTGACAGCCACGTCAAAGGAAAATTGCCTCGGTGCCTGCGTTCAACGCTACGGCAAGTGCAAGAGCCATCCTTCTCCTGCGAACAACTCTCCGTCGATGATGCTTTTCACCTTTTCCAAACGTGCGCCTTGGTGGGTTTTTGCGTAATCTTCCATCAGGCTTTGCGCGCGGCGAACAGGTTTCGCGTTGTCATATAGCCGAAAGTCCTTATCTGAATCCGCATTGTCCAAATAGATCATTCCACCCGGTTTCATCTTTGGCAAAACCGTTTCAATACATTTCCAACGATAGGCACCGTCAACAATTGCCAGATCAAAGGGCCCCGTTTCCTTTGGCGGCGTGTAGTAGCTGGGGCCCTCGCCCCAATGGATTTGCGCGTTTTCAATTCCCTCGCGCGAAATGCGCGCGCGTGTCATCTCTAACCACGTCTGGTTTTCTTCCATAGACACAACCGAGCGGGCGCGCCGGGCCAACCAAATGGTCGAGCTGCCAGAGCCATATTCAATCACGTCATGAGAGGGTTTCAAAAACGCCTCGACCTTTGGGATCACCCGCGTTGGCCACCATGGAGAGGCGCGCCGCTTGCCCTTGTTGAAAAAGATCTTGTGATAGAGGCATTTGGGCAGATCAACGATCAACTCCGCTAAATCAACGCGTTCGTTTTGCTCGGTGTGAAAACGCGTCGTCCGCGCGGGATCGTTTCCAGAAATGACCTTTGAAAACAACGACTTTCCCTTCAAAAATGAGGCGCATCGCTAGGCGTCTTTTGCCAGCTCTTTAAGTACGCAACGTTTCAAAAAATGAAGTCATCGCTCTGTAGTTCACCAGCGTTCACTCCAATCAACGTGATAGTCAAATCTATACCATCTTCAATGATCACGTTTCCATCTATTTGATGAAGGTGATTGTCCATCAAATCCACAAAACCTGTGATCTCACTAACGGCCGAAAGATTAATGTCCTCTTTTCCGCTCGAAACCTCAAAGTCAGCAATTGTGTCATCGCCATCGCCGTCACTGAAAATGAAATCATCATACCCTAGTCCGCCTACAAGCCAGTCGTTTCCCTTTTCGCCTTCAAGCCAATCGCCACCTTTGCCTCCAAAAAGCCTGTCATCGCCTTTGCCGCCACCAAGGTTGTCACGCCCTTTTCCGCCATAGAGCTTGTCGTCGCCTTTACCTCCCAAAAGGCTATCATCCCCTTTTCCTCCTGAAAGATGATCTCTGCCGCCACCACCTTTGATCAAATCAAAGCCTTCGCTTGCCAAAACCGTGTCCTTGCCCGCTTCTCCGAATATTTGATCAGCCCCTGCGCCTCCATCAAAGCGGTCGTTTCCGTCACCTCCGATAAGCGTGTCGTGACCTTCCGCGCCTGAGAGGCTGTCGTTCCATATGCTGCCGAGAATACTATCTGCAGCCTCGGTTCCAGTGGAGTAAACAGGTGAACTTGCCGAAACATCAACAAATCCCAAATTGAGATAGTTGTAATAGCCTGTCAGATTGGATGGAGGGCCAATAAGGTCGACAAAAGTTAAGGACGTTAAGGCCCCTCCCGTGTTCGACATGCCATGAAGGGTTCCATAACTATTTGTAAAAAGCACATAGTGTGTCGCATCAAGCTGCAAACCCGACCAAAACGTCGTGTTTTCAACAGTATTTTGCTGCTGGATTTTATAGATGATGGTGACCCAATTCCCATTTCCAATTGAGATATCAACATCTCCGGACGCGAAATTGATTACACCTTGAGACGGCTCATCTGTTGGAAGCACATCCCCAACATACAAATCTTCGTCGATGACTGTCATGGTTTCGATCTGCCATGTGTCAGAGGCAGTATCAAATACGACAACTGTAGATTCTAATACTTTCAATCTAGGCATATGCGTTCTCAGCTATTTTAAAATAAATTGATCCTGCAATAATAGCTAAATAAAATAGTCCAGCAAGTTGGTTAACCTTGCTGGACCGATCTTGCGTCGCGCGTTAGCGGACATTCGAATTCTTCTAAACTAGAAAGTGAAATCAGCCGCGTCGAGTTCTTCTTCGCTTTGGATGATAAGTTGAAGTTGATCCACTTCCGTGATGTCGAAGGTCAGCGTTGATGTGCCATCGCCTTGCAACAGGAAATCAGCCAAATCATCAAAATCACTCACGCCCGAGATCGAGCTCAGATCAATCTGATCCGCACCTTTGACAAAATCGCTCACTTCGACGTTGCCCGCGGCTGCGCTCATGGTGAAGGTGTCATCCCCCTCGCCGCCCGTCAGCGTGTCATCGCCACCGCCGCCATTCAGCGTATCGTCTCCTGCGCCGCCATGAAGAACGTTGTCAGCCGCTCCGCCAAAGATCATGTCATCGCCCGATCCGGCATTCACATTCTCAACGCCAAAGCTGGTGTTGCCTTGGTTGTCGGTGCCCTCTTCCAGATCAATTACGAAATCAACGTCATCTTCTGTCGATCCAGCAATCTGGTAGGTATCAATACCGTTGCCACCAAAGAAGCTATTGGCCCCTTCATTGGCGATAAAGACGTCATTGCCATTGCCGCCATTGTGGAAATCATTGCCGCCGCCGCCATTGATCGTGTCGTCACCATCATTGCCTTGCAGCTGATTGTCTGCGCCATCACCAAAGAGATTGTCATCCCCATCGCCGGTATTGACGTTCTCGATGTTCGCATAAGTATTGCCATACTGATCCTGACCAACCGCGAGATCGATATTGTAATCCGCCGTGCCAGCGCTTGAGCCACCGATATCCATTGTATCAATGCCTGCGCCACCATCGTAGCTGTCAACGCCATAGCTGCCGAAGAGAACGTCATTGCCTGCACCGCCATTTAGCGCATCATTGCCAAGCCCCCCTGCAAGAGAGTCATTTCCAGCGCCGCCATTCACAACATCGTCGCCAACAGACCCGTCCAGAATATTGGCGTCCGCGTTGCCTGTGAGCGTGTCATCGCCCCAGCCACCATTGATGTTCTCAATGCCGCTATAGCTATTGCCCTGATTGTCGGTGCCTGTTTCGAGGTTGAGATCATAGTCGGTCTCGTAGTCCTCGGACACATCGATATCAAAGGTATCGACGCCCTCGCCTCCGTTGAAGGTATCATTGCCAACACTCGCAATCAGAAGATCGTCGCCGCCACCTGCGTTGTGTTCATCATCCCCTTCGCCGCCGCTCAGAACGTCGCCGCCAAGACCGCCGTTAAGGGTATCATCGCCAAGACGACCAAGCAGGACATTGGCCAGATCAGACCCAGTCAGGCTGTCATCACCATTGCCGCCGTCGATGTTTTCAACGCCTGTATAGGTGTTGCCAAAGTTGTCGGTGCCCGCTTGCAAATCAATGTTGAAATCAAGGTTCTGCACGGTTGAGCTGTTGATAATGATCGCATCATCGCCCGCGCCGCCGTCAAAGACGTTGGTGCCTTCGTTGGCAATCAAGATATCATCACCTTCTGCACCGATATGGGTGTCATCGCCCAACCCGCCGAGCAGAACATCTTCCCCCGCAAGGCCAAAGAGCGCGTCATTGCCCGCGCCCCCGCTCAGAAGATTGTCTCCTGTTGTTGCGCTGATCGTGTCATCACCATCGCCTCCTAGCACGTTTTCAATGCTTATGAGTGTGTTTTCCTGATCATTGCCAGCGGCGAGATCGACATCATAGTCTGCTGTATTTGCAGTAGAATTTGCGATGTCGTAGGTATCTGTGCCTGCACCGCCGTCCAGCGTATCAACGCCAGCCCCTGCGCGCAGAATGTCGTTTCCTGCAACGCCGTTCAACACATCATTACCTGCGCCGCCGTCCAACGTGTCATCGTCCGCGGTGCCTGTGAAGGTCTCATCAATATCCGTGCCGAGGAACAGCGTCCCTGGAATGCCTTCTGGCTCAGGCTCAGGTGTTGGCCGTGTCGGCAGATCAGGAGATTCCAGAGTTTCCGAACTCAGATCAGGACGCAGCGCCAAGGCGCTTGCATCAGGTGAAGCGCTGGTAAGGCTTACGTTATCGATAAACGGACCTGTTCCATCGCTTTCTGCCGCAAGTTCGCGGAATTCGAGACGATCAATCCCGCCGCTTCCTGTAACCGTGTAGGTATAGGTATCCCACTGCTCACTACTGGTCGGAGTGACAGTGTCGATCAATTCACCGCGGTAATAGACTTCGATGCTTTCGCTTTCGCCAAAGCGCTGCGCGCCGTTGAAGCTAAGCTGCATTTCATCGTCTTCAAGCGTGAGAACATCTTGGAAAGCCGTATCAACAGCGCCCGTTTCAGAGCCGTCAAGCTCGATGAAGTTTCCACTGTCGGGCGTATTTACGCCGTAGAAGCCATCTCCCCAAACCTCAAGCGTTCCGTCTTGGCTATCCCAGCCAGCAACCTCGGCATCGGTATCATTGCCGCCAATCGCAACGCCGCCTTCTAGCAAACCATTGCTCAAAAGCTCTGTTGCAAGCACAGGCTCGACGGGCTCTGGATCAGGAATGACCAGCGGCGCAGGAACATCCCAAGTGAGTGTGCCGTCGGCATTTACCGTAAGGCTGCTAGCCGTTTCTGTGACTGTGCCATCAGGGTCGGTTTGCACAACGTTAAAGTTGTAAACACCGTCTTCGCCCACATCGAATGGGTCCAAAGGATCAGGCGTAAACCAGCTTTGCAACGATACGGCGCCTGTTGCTTCGTCAATCTCGAACATGACCGTATCTGTGCCAGTCAAAGTGAAATAGGTTGTATCGCTTGGTGGAGTTGGATCGACGGGATCAACCGGATCCACTGGATCGACAGGGTCCACGGGATCAACCGTATCTGGCAACACCTCAATGTCGGCAATGCTAAAGGTCTGGGTGCCATCGGCCGCAACGGTAAATGTTCCGGGGATCGTTGTGACGGTTCCATCAGGCTCTGTCGCAACAACGGAAAACTCATAGGTGCCGTTTTCATCAGCGTCCCAGTGATCATCCGCATCTGGTGCAAACCAATCATGCGGCGTCACATCGCCCGTGGCCTCATCAATTTCAAACACAACCGCGTCTGGACCTGTGATCGTAAAGAGCGTTCCAAATTCAAGCGGATCAACCGGAGTTGGCGTCGGATCATCTTCAACGGTTACAGTCGGGACATTCCAGTCGAGCGTGCCATCCGCATTCACCATCAAGCTGCTCGGGATACGCGTCACAGTGCCGTCAGGGGCCGTTGCGAGCAGATTAAACTCGTAGATGCCGTTTTCATCCGCATCCCAGTTATCCCGCGGGTCTGGGGTAAACCAGTCATTCACGCTCACAGCGCCCGTCGTTTCGTCAACGGAAAAGACCACCGCGTCAGGACCATCAAGGCTAAACACAGTGCCAAAAGGTACCGGATCAGGATCAACTGGAACAGGTTCAGGGTCGGGCAATACGATCGGGTCAGGAACATCCCACACATAGGTTCCTTCTGCACCTATCGTGAGGCTGCTTGGCGTGGTCGTGATAGTGCCGTCAGGCGCCGTTGCGGTAATCGTAAATTCGTAAACCCCGTTTTCATCAGCATCCCAGTTGTCGCCCGCATCTGGGGCAAACCAGTCCTTTACGGTGACCTCCCCCGTATAGGCGTTGATGTCGAACATCACTGTGTCGGGACCAGAAATTGCAAACTCGGTCAAAACTGGCGACGCGCCAGCAGCAACAAAGGCGCTGTCATTCGGGGTGACGCGAAACTCAAAGTTGCTGGTGCCTGTCGCGGGATCGCTCGCTTCGGTATCCGTTACGCTAAATTCGTAAACGTTATCTTCGTTCACATCCCATGCATCATTAAAATCTGCGATAAACCAGGGCTTTTGCGTTACGACCCCAGTTGCGGCATCGACGTCAAACAAAAAGGCATCAGGGCCTTGCAGGATAAAATTTGGCACTTTTGACTCCCCAGTCTTCACAAATGCAGCTGCCTTGAATTCAAGGCGAAAAATGTTCGCTCGCTGTGTCGGCGATGCGATGCTCTCTTAGCTCAAAGGCTCATTCTAAAGATGCGCATGCATCTTCATGTTTTGATTTCGAAAAAAGGCGCACGTCCCCCCTTCGCGCGTGGGCTAGCAGATGCGAGTCTGAGGTGAATTGAAATGCTGCCTGTGTAAAAACACTGTTTCGATACGCGACACAATGCAGATAACCCTCTGACAAATAAACACAATTCACTAATTCGCGACGTCTCACCAACATGCCCTAAATCGAATTTACCAGAAACACAGCACCTTGTCGTCATAATCTCGCCATTTTTTGCGCGTGCGCAGTGGCAAATTTGGCCCCTTTAGGCGGGTTATCGCCTGTAGCTCGGACCCTGCAACATGCCCATCTCGGTATAGCTAAACCCATCTGTTCCAACATAGTTTAAGATTGCGCAGTTGGACCAACCACTTTCAGGTTCTGAAAGCATCAAGGCTGGCCCCGTTTGCGGCGTGCCATCGCAGTTATCGGCAACGTGAAAGCGGTAGGCGGAGACCTGAGTATCGTCATAAAGCTCGAACAACGTGTTTCCGATGACCTCTGCGCGCCCGCGAGCGTCCTTTGGATCAGTGAACCGGCCTTGGAGCGCAAAATAAATTCGGTCCAAATCGTTAGCTTGGGTTATTGCTTCGATCCGAGACACCGCAATTTCAACAGAAGCGTCATTGAAATTGATAATATCCGCTTTCAGATTGACCCGTTGACCAGGTGTTAAAAGCGAAATTGCAGTGAAGGTTTCTGAATAGTTCGCATCTGAAGGGTAAACCAGCCAATCCACCCCATCGGCGCTAAAGCGACAAAATTCGCTGTCGCCGTCATCATGACATCCGATAAAGCGCGCAATTGTATCCGACGGCTCCCCTAGTGAACCCGCCTGAAACGCGCCATGATAGTCAATGTAGTCCAACTCTGGTGATGGTAACGAAAGTGACGTGGACGCAGGCTGATCAACAGGCGCGCCGCTTAAGGTGATTGTCCAAGAGGTTTGCGTTGGCCCTGTGTCTTCGACCAAGAACATCTCGCGCTGAAACCCGCGCTCTTCACACTTGGTATCGCCAAGAATTTTGAACGGACTTTTTCCAGTGCAAAACCCGTATTTACCTTTGTAGTCATGGCCCTCGGCATGAACCTTGTAGTAATAGTTCTTGCGATCAAGCGGGTCAGACATAACCGTGCCGCACTCGCCTGCCTTGAAAGTCCACCAGCCCTCCGAGACCCAGGTTTTCTGGCTCTCATAGCTGATTGCGACGCGGTGCAGCACGTCCGTTTCGTTACACACCTTTAGCTGCGCCAGCGCAGGAACAGGCAAGAAAATCAACAAAGCAAGTATAAGGGCACGCATGGGGATCATCTCCTTGGCTTGAACGTCGCCGACACCTTGGCGCTGATCCAAGATGTTGGCAAGCAACCCCTGCGCGATCTCGTGACCCTTTTCGAAAGAGGCAATTTACATCAACGCAGGTTCACTCAATCACGCACACGCGGCAATAATGCCGCGTAACTCCGCCAAGCCGCGCATACGTCCGATGAGCGGAGAACCGGCACTATGCGGCCTGCCCAAATCGCTCAGCAATTCCTGCCCGTGATCAGCGCACATCGGAATAACCCAATCATCGCGCCCCGCTTCCTTGCGCCGCCTTTGTTCATCCATCAAAGCACGCACGGTCCCGACAATATCTGTGTTGCCCTCAAGATGGGCTGCTTCATAAAAATCTGGCTTGGTTGCGTCCGCGCTATCCAATCGCGTCGTATTGCGCAGATGGGCAAAATGTATCCTTGCTCCATGACGACGCACAAAGGCGGGGCCGTCAAAGTCGGCGCAGACGCCAAGCGCACCGGTGCAAAGAACCGCCCCGTTGGCAGGTATATCGACAGCCCCAAAGATCGCCGCATAATCG
The DNA here is from genome assembly GCF_050633725.1 of Planktotalea sp. Lineage (GTDB taxonomy): Bacteria > Pseudomonadota > Alphaproteobacteria > Rhodobacterales > Rhodobacteraceae > Planktotalea. The sequence continues at coordinate 73,976 of NZ_JBOEHB010000028.1, read as the reverse complement.
GCATATGAGGAGACAACTTTTGGCAGGCCAAGCAACGAAAAGGGTGGATCATCTGGATGACAGCCTAGATTAACGCCAAATTCCTGCGCGATCGGCGCGACCTCTGACAAGAAATCTATGAGATTGGCGCGCAGCTTTTCTGGCGTGATCGTAGCATAGGTTTCAATCAGCGCGCGCAGCTCGTCAAGGTTCGCGCCCTGATAGGCGTGGGGCAGCCCCGCAAGAACACTGGATTGCAGGCTGGATTTCTCTTCCTCGCTCATCGCGTCGAAACGCGCTTGTGCTTGCGCGATACAGCCCTCTGAATACGCCTCGCACGCGCCATCGCGTTTAAGAATGAACAGGTCAAAGACTGCAAACTCGACCATCTGGAACAGCATCGACGTGCCGCCGTGGGTATGCTGCGCACGCAGGTTTGTGCGGGTCCAATCGAAAACTGGCGAAAAACTGTAACACACAGTCGAGATACCCTGCCCTGCAATCGCTTTGAGGCTCTGCTTGTAAGCTTCTATATGCGCCGCCATATCGCCCGTTTGGGTTTTGATCGCCTCGGAAACGGGTAAGCAATCGACAACATCCCAAGCATATCCATGCGCGCGCAGCATATCTTGGGTCGGCAAAAGATTTTGACGCCCCCACGCGATGCCCGCAGGCAAATCGTATAGCGCTGTTGCAATGCCCTCGACGCCAGCTTGATGCAATTCTGTTAAAGTAATCGCATCGTTCGGCCCAAACCATCTCCAGCATTGCTTCATGAAACTGCCCCCAATGAGTTTGCTCGCTCAGGCAAAGCGCCCGTATCAATAGAGTGTCGAGATTAAACAAGAAACTGGCAAAGACCACCCTTAAGGCGAATTCTGACCCGCTAATTTCAGCCCTGACGCGAAATGCAGTTATGTTGACGGCAAAGGCCCAAAGTAAGGTGCCATTTCACGCTGCTACAAAAAGGGTAATGGCGGATCGACAGGGATTCGAACCCTGGAGACGNNGCCTTCGACCACTCGGCCACCGATCCATTGCGCGGGGTTTAGCGTTAAGATGCAGGCGAGCGCAAGAGCAAAAAACCGCTTTTTGTTGCTTGCCTTGAGCGCGTGGTTTTTTGTTACGATCCGCGCATCGATAGACGCGCGAACGAGACCGCAAAATAGATCTCAAACACAATCGCAACCGCGATGCCGACCCCGACAGAGCCGCGCAGAAATTCAACGCAGCCAAGAACGGCAAGCAATGCCATTGAAATCGCAAAACCCCTGAACAAAATTTGAAGCGCGCGCGAAGATGCAAGGTCTTTAACGCCCCAAGCCATATACGCCAGCCCCGCAAATAGCATGGCTGCGCGGCGCGCGATAATTTCCCCGCCCGCATCTGGCGTCATATTGAAGAGCCAAAAGATAATTGATGGTGCAAAGAGCAGAACACCGCAGAGCAAGGCGCAAACGAGCGCGGCAAAGCTGCACAGGCGTTCTTGTGACATCCAGCCCATCCTAAACATCCAAGTGCAAATAGACACGGCGGTTCTGTTTGCCCTTTTTCTCGATCTTACCAATGCGCACGCGCCCTATTTCTGAGGTGCGTGCGACGTGAGTGCCACCGCAAGGCTGTAGGTCAATCTGGCGCGTCACATCGCCAATGCGAACCAAACGCACCTGCCCTGCCCCTGTGGGCGGCTGAACGGACATTGTTTTCACTAGATGTGGATTTGCGCGCAGCTCGTCATCGCTAATCCAGCTTTCGGACACGACGTAATCAAGCTCGATCAGCGCGTTCAAGGAACGATCCAACGCCTCTTTGTCTTCGGGGGCGTCGGGCATATCGAAATCAAGCCGCCCTTTGCCCGCAGAAATCGAACCGCCACTAACGGGCAGTGGAATCACAACAGAGAGCAAATGCAGCGCGGTGTGGACGCGCATATGCGAATGGCGCCGCTCCCAATCAAGGTTTTGCGTCACAGTGCTGCCAACGGGCGGTAAAGACGCTGGCTCGGCCGGAACCAAAGCCGTGTGCGCTTCGGGGCTCCCATCCACCTTAACGCAGGTGGCAATTTTGAGCGTATTTCCACTCCAAGCCAGAGTTCCACTGTCTCCGGGTTGCCCGCCACCCGTTGCGTAAAAGATAGAGTCATCCAAGATGACCCCGCCTTCAGGCGTGTGACCAAGAACCTGTGCTTGAGCGCTCCGCATATAAGCGTCTTGCAAGAATAGCGCACGTGTCATTCGCGTGTCTCCTCATCAGCGGTCTGCGCAGCTAAGCCAGCTGGACCAGCCTGCGCAAGTGTTTCAGGGTTTCGGATCCAAACATCGCGCTGTGCGAATGGAATTTCGATCCCCTCTTCGGCAAAGCGAGCAGCGATAAGATGGTTCATATCAGATTTGACGCTTAGCACATAATTCACATCCCGCAGAATTGCGCGGATCTCAAAGTCCATTGAATCGGCGCCAAACCCTTGGAACACAATTGACGGCTCTGGGTTTAGCAGAACCATCGGATGCTCGCGCGCGATTTTGAGCAAGACATCCTCTACTTTGCGCGTATCTGTGCCATAGGCCACGCCAACGGGCACGATCACACGGCCCACTGTTTTGCCGCGCGTCCAGTTTGTCACCATACCAGAAACAAGGTCCGCATTCGGTACAATGACGTCCGTGCGGTCAAAGGTTTCAATCCGCGTCGAGCGCACAGAAATGCCGCGCACATAGCCCATCTTGCCGCCGACTTCGATCCAATCGCCCTCGGCAATTGGACGTTCAATCAGCAAGATAATGCCCGATACAAAATTGGAAACGATGTTTTGCAGGCCAAAACCAATGCCAACAGAAAGCGCGCCAGCAACAATCGCAAGGCTGCTTAGGTCAATGCCAGCAGAGCTGATCGCAATCAAAGCAGCAAGAAAGATACCCACATAGCCAATGCCCGATACGATGGCATTGCGCCCGCCCGCATCCAATTTAGTCCGCGGCAGGATCGTTGTGCGCATCGCCCCTTGCAGCAGACGCGTTGCGGTATAGCCAATCGCAAAAATGACCGCGAAGGTTATGAAATCAATTGGCGAGATACGACTATCGCCAATCGCAAATCCTTCTTGGAAACGGGTCCAAACTTCGGTGATATCAGCCCAACGCGCGCCCCAAATCAACGCGAGGATTGGCAGCGATGCAATGACCAGCAGAAACCCGAGTAACACAGGGATAAGTGAATCGTCGTCCCGACCGCTTTTACGTGTCAGGAAAGCAAAGACATCTTCGATAAACCCCTGCACAACCAACAAAAGCCCAAAGAGCATGAGCGTTGCGATTGAAGAAAACATCAGGCGCGCAGCGGCCGTTCCATAGCCAAGCGCTGCGATAATCGGGCCAACAATGGCGACAACTATAGCCGCTTGCCCAAGCAGTTTCGCCATGCGCACCCTGTATTGACGGCCTTCGTCGTCGTCCAGCTGATCAACTGTCGCGCCGCGCAAAAGCGTGCCCAATCGGAACAGCACGATCCCGGTCAACACCAACAAGGGCAAACCTAGCACTGCGCGGGTGGCATCACTCCAATCGTCGTAGATCGCCATAACCTGCAAAACTTGCGCCGCAATCAGGATCAAAGCACTTGCAGCAATGAACCATCGCGCACCGGCCCTATGAGACTGCCCAATTGGTAAAACCGCATCGTCATCGGTTTTCGGGAAAAGCTGCCCAGCAACCCACCAAAAGGCCAAAAACAGCAATCCATAATTCGTAACCTGATCAAGCAGAAGTGTTCCGCGAAGCCCGATCAATCCTGTCTCGAATGCCCCTTCCACAAGGAATGCGAGCCCGAACAACGGCAGCACAATTTGCAACAATGAGGCAATGAACCGCCAAACCCCAGAGCCGCGGTTGGTATAGCGTCGAAGAACGTCAACAATCTTAAGCGACCAACGGCGCCCTCGTAAAACCAGGACCAGACCGATCACCAGCAGAATAACGACTTCGGGGAAATCGCGCCAAAGGGTTTTGCGCTGCGCATCTGATTGAAACGCGCTACTGATTTCAGCCCCGATCGCAAAAGTGGATTTACTGAAATCCTCAATTGCGGGTGCCCAATATGCTGGATTTAAGGGGCTTGGCCCTCCGCTCAGCAATTCTTCCGTTTGGCGCTCGCGGATCAGATTGTCGATCTCTTTGATCACCCCGTCCGCACGATTATAGGCTTCTTCTGCTGCCACAATCGGTGTGCGCAATCGCAAAAGCTGCTCATCAAGCTCAACGCGCCGCGCCGCGATGTCGCTTGCTTCGTCGACCCCTTCTACCGGGGTTCCAAGCGCAGCAACCTGCGATTCAAGTGTCGTGATGCGCGCTTGGTTTGTTTGCTGTGCATCTAGAAACTGCTCACGCCAATCGGCAATTTGCGAACGCAAGGTCTCTAGCGCACTAGAAGACGCACGTCCGTTTTCAACTGCGTTTTCAGCGCGTTGCGCAACACTCTGCCAAGCATCGTAATCCAGTGTCGTGTTTTGCGCAAAACTTGCAATTGGCAGAGAAAGAAAAACAGCAACGCAAAAAGCGCGCAAAACAGACCAAAATGTCATCAAACGTCCTCGAAAACACCCGGAATATGTGCAGGCTCTTTGTCAAGCCATTCTGGCACAGGCAGGCCTTTTTCGCGCAGGAATTCAGGGTTGAACAACTTGGATTGATAGCGCGTGCCAAAGTCACACAGGATCGTCACGATAGTATGCCCCGGGCCCATCTCGCGCGCCATGCGGATCGCACCAGCCACATTCACACCGGAAGACGCACCAAGGCAAAGACCTTCGGTCTCCAGCATATCGAAGACTTGCGGCAGGGCTTCACTGTCATGGATGTTGTAGGACATGTCCGGCGTGAACCCTTCAAGGTTCTTGGTGATACGCACCTGTCCAATGCCCTCCGCGATGGAGCCGCCTTCGCTCATCGCCAATTCGCCGGTGGTATAATAACTGTGCAGCGCCGCGCCGTCAGGATCAGCAATACCGATTTTTACACCCTTTGGCTGCAAGACCATGCCGATACCCGCCAATGTACCACCAGAGCCAACGGCGCAGATAAAGCCATCAACTTTGCCGCCTGTTTGCTCCCAAATCTCAGGGCCAGTGGTGTCAATATGCGCTTGGCGATTTGCGACATTGTCGAACTGATTGGCCCAGATCACGCCTTCATTCGTTGTGCGAGCCAGCTCTTTTGCAAGGCGTTCTGAATAGCGCACAAAATTGTTCGGATTGCGATAGGGCGCGGCGGGCACTTGTACCAGTTCCGCCCCTGCCAGCCGCAGCATGTCTTTCTTTTCCTGACTTTGCGTCTCTGGGATCACGATAACGGTTTTGAAACCCATCGACGCGCCCACCAGCGCAAGGCCAATGCCTGTATTGCCTGCGGTGCCCTCAACAATCGTGCCGCCCGGCTTCAAGGCTCCGCTCGCTACAGCATCCTGGATGATCGACAGCGCGGCGCGATCCTTAACCGATTGACCGGGGTTCATGAACTCAGCCTTGCCTAAGATCTCGCACCCCGTCGCTTCGGATGCGGCCTTGAGCTTGATAAGCGGTGTATTTCCAATGGCCTGAGCCAGATCCTGCGCAACGATCATGAGCGTCTCTCCTAAATGCCTCTCCTACCTAAGCGGGGCGCAGCGCTAACTCAAGCGTTGCAAGAGGGTTAAGCGCTCAATATCGCGTCACTTTGTTCATCGGCAGGAAAGAACAACTCGATCTTCAAATCTGCAAGCGCAAGATCATTGGGGGTTCCGATTTGCGCCACGGTTGAAAACAAGCTCAATCGCACCTCGCCTAGCTTGAACACGGTTGGGATAACAGGCGTGTTTGAGGCGATCGTACTCGGCGGCTCTAAACTCAGTTTTGCGGCGGCCCTCTCGAGGTCGTCAACGCCCCCCAAAGCTGCGCTTTCGGTTCGCAAACGCTGCGCTGCATGAAATGCAAACTCATCCCAATTCTCGATCGCCGCGCGCATTTGCGGAGCGTCAATCATATCAAGCAAAGAGATACCTTTGCCAACGCCAAGCGCGCCAAACAGCCGCTTTGCGGGGTCATTCAAATCCACAATACGCCACACCCGATCGACCACATACGCAGGGTACGGCGCATGAGACGTCATCATATATTCCAATGACTTACGCACCGAAGCTAATTCTGGCGCGCTCCAATCCCGACCATGGTAAGCAGGGGCAAATCCAGCGCTTAGCATCATTGCATTGCACCCCTCAAGCGGTACGCGCAACACCTGCGAGAGCCGCAAAATCATCTCGGCGCTCGGCCGCGCGCGACCCGTCTCCAAAAAGGAGACATGGCGCGACGAGACATCGGCCTCAAGGCTAAGGGCCAACTGACTTAGCCGCCGCGACTTGCGCCAGAATTTCAGGTGTTCGGGAAAGCTTTCCATTCTTTGAGGTTACCCTAGTTTCAATCCTGTTGTCAGTTACCTTTGAGGTAATTGTTTTACTGCAGGCGATGAAACTAGGCTGGCTGAAGCAACAGCAAACAAGGAACCCAGCATGTCTCTCTTTCGCACTTTCGTCGCCTTTATCACGCTCACAATGGCACTTTATACCGTCATTGCGCTCAAAAACGACGGTATCGACTTCATGACACCCTATTTCATCGGGCTGTTCTCGCTCACGTGGCAAGGTCATATCAACGCAGATTTCAGCTTCTTTCTCTCGCTCAGTGCCCTGTGGATTGCATGGCGCGAGAGGTTTTCCCCGATCGCTTTGATCAAAGCCGTTGTTATCGGCGTCCTTGGCATGGTGCTGTTCGCGCCCTACCTTCTGCACGCCCTATCGAAAAGCAAGGGCGATCCAAAAACACTCTTGCTCGGACAACAAAGGCTTTAAAGCGCCTCACATCTTCTTTGGTCTAAAAATATCTTGGGGAGCGCGAGGGGCTAGCCCCTCGCCCCGGTCCGATCACGCAAGTGATCGGATTTCATCGCGTTTACGCGCCAGCCAAAGCAACATCATCACTGTAGGCCCCACCGTAATCTCACCGCTGTCCAACAACTCCATGGCACGCTCGAAGCTTACGATATGGGTGCGAATATCCTCGTTTTCAGAAGCAAGCCCGTGAACCCCCTCTTTGACATTCTCAAGATTGCAAAGCCCCAAAAAGCAATGAAAATATTCGCTCGAATAACCAGGGGCCGCATAGACGTTTAGCATCGGCTCGATGCGCTCCAATGTAAGCCCAGCCTCTTCTACGGTTTCGCGAAACGCTGTGTCGATGGGCGCTTCGCCAGCGTCGACCAATCCCGCAGGCGCTTCCAAACACCACGGCAAAGGATCGCCGCGCAAAATCGGGCCAAACCGCAATTGTTCGACCAACATTATCAAATCCCGCTCGGGATCATATGGCAGAACAAACGCCGCATCATAGGCGACAAAAGCTGCGCGCTCGAGCGTTGCGCTTTGCGTGCCATCAAAACGTGGATAACGAATATCAAAAGTATCAAGGCGGAAAAAACCAGCATAGCCATCGCCGCGCATGTTTACGCTAATCTCTTCACTGCGGGTATTTCGGCGCAGCGTGGTGGGCGCGCCCTCTTTCGCCAGAGCTTTGGCCCATGCGCGCGCGCGAAAGAACGGCAGCAAATGGGTCATCTTATGGGCTGGCGTCCTGCCAAAATGGCCCATGACTTCGCGCGCAGCGTTCAGGCTGATCTCTCCCCAATCGCTCACCCAATCCTCCAGAGACCAAGGCGCGCCAGCCGTCCAAAGGCCAGCTTCGGGAAAAAACACATCTGCGTCCTGTAGGCCAAGACTGGTTTCTACGCGAAGTGACGTCAGATCATAGTCAAATCCGCCCTCGTAAAAGCGAAGCCGTGCAACATCTTCGCGGCTAAGATCCTGCACCAAAACCCCTTCCGCGCGCGCGCCTTCTTCAAAGGCAATCATCGGGAACGGCTCGCCTTCGACCCAGCTCACCAGATGATCTTGCAAATGCGCAGGCCGTATCGAAATTTCGCTCCGAGCGCGCCCTAGCACGATTTCCAAAAGCGGCACATGGCACAGCGAGCCATAAAAAAACAGCGATTGGGTCATGACGCGCGGCGCGATGTCATTTCAGCGAAGAGGCCCGTTACGGACGCGCCAACAATCAAAGTTGTAAGGATCAACGGTGTTCCGATCAAAATCGCGCTTTCGTACATCATGTCAAACACCGCAAGGAAGGCGTCGAAAAAACCGTCGTAGCGTCCGCGCATCGACAATTCGAACATCTTTATGGCCGAGTGTAACAACAGCCCCCAAAACAACAGCAAAACGCCGCCCGTCAACCCGTTGTTTATCGCCGCGCCCATACCGCGCCCTGCGCGGCTCCCGATGACTTGCCATCCAAGAACAAAGCCAAGGCCCAGATTGATTAGGTTAAAGAAACCAAAGTTTTTATCCTCATCGAACAAGGGCTTGATCATATCGGAAACCAACCACGCGAGAGCAGCGAGGCATAAGGCAGCGATCAAGCGTGCGGCTGTTGGCATAGTGTCGAGCTTTCTTGCTTAGGCGGTCTCGCCTGAGGGAAATTGTCTTAACGCGCAGTTTCCTCTGAGAATTACGATAGCGCAAGAGGCGAGATTGAAGTTCAGCTTTGAGGTGCAAAACGATGCAGGCTTCCCACTTTCACGAATGCGTTTTTGGCACAGTCTAATTCACACAGGTCACAAAACCGCGTCCAACGCTTTGATCAACTGGTCGACTTCGCCCGAAGATGTGTAATGGGTGAAACTGACCCGCAACACGCCTTTGCTCATATCAACGCCCATAGCCTCCAACGGGCGTTGCGCATAAAAATCGCCGCCCCCCGCCATGATTTTGTGCTCCACCAGCTTCTCCGCCAACCCCTCAGCATCTTGCTCTGACGCCAAAGCGAGCGTCGGCGCACGCCGCGCCGCATCCGCAGGGCCGATTAATCTGACTGAATTTTTTGCGGACACATAATCGAGCAAGGGTTGCAAAAGCGCCTCTTCATGCGCGCGCATCAAGTCATGCACACCAGCACCGCGTTCTGCTGCATCGCCTTTGATATTGTGATGATCGGCCAATGCGTCGAAGTAGTCAGCCATGCCAGCACTGGCTGCAACCTGCGCATGATCCGGCCCTGCAGGTGTAAAGCGCTGATAGAGAGTATCACCGTTGAAGTGATGTCCTTGGTTTGGAAGCGTCATACCCAAAGCGCGCCGCATCACCATAATGCCCTGATGCGGTCCATATGTTTTATAGGCCGAGAACAAATAGATGTCCGGACCCAACTCGCCCACATTTGGAATACCATGCGGCGCATAAGAGACGCCGTCGACACAAACAAACGCACCAGCGGCATGCGCCATTGCTGTGATCTCCGTCACCGGATTGATTTCACCAACGACATTTGAGCAATGAGGAAAGCACACGAGGCGAACTTTTTCGTCGAGCAGGTCTTCGAGCTTTTCCGGGTCAAGATGCCCCGTTTCGGGATCAATTTGCCATTCGCGCACTTCAATGCCGCGTTCAGCCAACCGACGCCACGGGCCTGAATTGGCTTCGTGGTCCTGGTTGGTAACGATGATCGCCTCACCTTGAGACATGAACCCGGCAAAGGCCTGAGCAAGCACATAGGTATTCTGGGTCGTAGACGGGCCAAAAGAGACTTCATCCGTCTCAACCCCCATAAGCGCAGCGAGGCGCGTGCGCGCTTCATCCATTTCTTCGCCCGCCAAACGGCTGGCGTCATAGGGCGCATAGGGCTGCACTTTGCGCTGAGTATAGTAGCGCACCAAGCGATCTATCACAGGAGCGCAGGTGTAACTTCCCCCCGCATTTTCAAAGAAGGCTTGTCCCTGCAAAGACGCTTCTGAAAACGCAGGGAATTGGGCGCGCACAAAGTTCAAATCAAGTGTCATCATCGGGTCCTATTGCCTGTTCGCCTCACAAAAACTGAAAATCAAATCATGTGCAAGACGCCGTTTTTTCACCATTGCACACGGTTTCGTGTCGCGGATGGGCTTAGAAATGACGGGCAAACGCCACCCCTCCTTTTCAAAACTGCCACTATTTCAAGCAGGGTGATCAAAAAATCACCACTCACAACAACGGAGGAGGCGTCCAATGCGACCGCCATTTACCGAACTCGACATCAAAAAAGCCGACGGTGGCTTTTACCATGGAAATAGCCTGCCCATTGCCCTGATATCCAAAAGCGTCATGGTGGCGCTGGTTCTTTGGGCCTTGGTATTTCCTGCCAATGCAAATAGCACCCTTGGCAGCTTAAATTCACTGCTGCTGAAAGGGTTCAACAGCTTTTATATCGTCATTGTTGGCCTTTTCTTTTTCTTTCTGGCGATCGTCGCCATTCTTCCCTCTACTGGACGCCGCATCATGGGCACCCCTGGAGAGCGGCCAGAGTTTTCAAACTTCTCTTGGTTCTCGATGATGTTCGGCGCAGGCCTTGGCGTCGGATTGATGGTCTTTGCGACGGCTGAACCGCTTGGCCTTTGGGGCTCTAATCCAGTCGTGGTGTCCGGCGCAGTCGCAGGAAACACCGAAGAGGCGCTTCAATCAGCTTATCGCTACACCTATCTGCACTATGGGTTTCACGCTTGGGCGATTTACGTCGTAACCGGTCTCAGCCTTGCCTATTACGCCTACACCCGCGACATGCCCCTTACGATCCGCTCTGCTTTGACGCCGCTCTTTGGCTCTGCAATGAACGGCTTTCTTGGCCATGTGGTTGACGTGCTTGGCGTGGTTGCCACGATCTTGGGCGTTTCGGTGACCATCGGATTTGGTGTCAGTCAGTTCATTGACGGCGTCTACGCGATCACTGGTATGGAATGGATGATGGACATGAGCGGTGACGCACCTGCCCCCGGCAAGGTGGGCCTGATTGCAGGGCTTCTGGTCATCATGTCGCTGTCGATCATTTCGGCGGTTTCAGGCGTTGGGCGCGGGGTAAAATATCTCTCCAACCTGAACTTGGTCCTGTCTTTGATCCTGCTTATGACCTTTGTGATCTTTGGCTCGTTTGTCTTTGCGATGTCCACATATGTCTCGGCGTTTATCGACTATGTGCTTAACTTCGTTCAAATGAGCTTTGGCGCTTATAGCCCGCAATCGGCAACAGCCTTCGCAGCGAACCTGCCAGAAGCAGCAGCGCCTTTTGCAGATGCTCTGCACAGCGGCGCAACCAATGCATGGGGCTCTTTTGACGGCTTCAAATCAGGTTTGGATGGTGACGCGGCTGCATTGCCTGACGAGGTGTTGCAAGCCGCCTATGCAGCAGGTGAGCAAGGCCGACAGTTTGGCTGGCAATCAGGCTGGACGACCTTTTACTGGGCGTGGTGGATCGCATTCTCACCTTTCGTTGGATTGTTCCTCGCCCGTATCTCCAAGGGTCGCTCGGTGCGCGAATTCATCATCGGCTGCGTCTTTGCACCTGCCTTGGTCTGCTTCGCATGGATGACCATCCTTGGGGGAACCGCAATCGATCTAGAGCTTACGGGCGGCGCAGAGGGCGCAATCATCGGCGCATCTAATACCGCCAAGCTCTTTGTCACACTGGGTGAAATGATCTCAGGTGGTTTCTTGTCGGCAATTACGATCATGTGCGTTGTACTGATTATGACCTTCCTTGTGACATCCGCGGATTCCGGCATTTTGGTGATGAACACCATTATGTCTGGCGGCTCTCAAGAAACAGGCATCAAGCATCGCATTGTCTGGGGGATTATCTTGACGCTTGTGATTGGCGCATTGCTGCTCGCGGCAGGAGATAACAACCCGATGGATGCATTGCGCAATGCGATGATCATCGGTGCCTTGCCGTTCACCATGGTCATGGGCCTGATGATGATCGCCCTTAGCAAAGCGCTTTACCGCGACAGCAAACGCGACAAAGCCTAACAAACAAAACGGGGCGCGGTATATATGCGCGCCCCGTTCTTTTCTTTGGTCTTCAAATATCTCGGAGTCTGAGGCAGAGCCTCAGTCCCACATCAGCCAATCGCCGCAGAAATGGCCTCGGCATGCGCTTTGATCTGCTCCATATCCCCCATCACGCCGGGCGCACGCAAAGAAACGCCTTCATGGCGCGGGTGAACATGAAAATGCAGATGGAACACCTCTTGCCCACCTGCGGTTTCGGAAAACTGCTGCAATGTGATCCCATCCGCGCCAAAAGCAGTTTTGGCCGCATTCGCAACTTTCTTGACCGTCGCCATACAGGCCGCCAGCTGCGCCTCGCTTGCATCTAGAATATTGCGGCACGGGGTTTTCGGGATAACCAGACAATGCCCATCGCTGCGCGGCATGATATCCATGAAACAATAGGTTTCATCGTCCTCATAGACTTTGAAACTGGGGATCTCCCCACGCAGGATTTTCGCAAAAATATTGTCTGGATCGTAACTCATAGTGGGCCTCATTGGGATTTATCTGTTGGGTGAACTTTAAGGTGCAGCGCCAGCGCTCTGCAAGCCCAAGGCACGCACCAATTTCACAGCATTCGAGCGCTGGCGCGGCTCAAAGCCTAGAGCGCGGTAGAAGGCTTGTGCCTCTGCGTTTTGCGCCATTACGCCCAGCGACAGCCCCACGCAGCGATGCAAGGCCGCATGGCTGTCAGCCGCATCCATTAAGGCCCGCCCGACCCCCATCCTACGCGCATCTTGCGCAACATAAAGATGCTGCACGTCTAGAAAACGCCGCGCAAATTGAAGCTGGACCCCGCGTTGCACCGCTGCGTATCCGCGAAGTACGCCGTCGTTTTCAGCGACAATCAAGGTGAGCCATGGCGCAGGGCCAAAGCAAAGAAACACCAAATCTTCCGTCGTTATTTCGGCAATGTCATTATGAATAGCGGCAAGCTCTGAAATCATCTTCGTGATGTCAGGTGCGTCCTGCGCACGCGCAATTCGGGTGGTAATATGACTCATTTCATCTCTCTCAGTTTTCCCAAGAGCCGCGTCATTCACACATAAAAAAACCGCCCCTTGGGGCGGTTTCAAACATGTTCAAATGCAAATGATCCGCCCTGCTATAAAGCAAAGCGATAAAACGAATTCATTTTGTGCATCTGTACCATGGCGCTTGTTTAGGGCAATCGCAGGCACCGCGCAAGGTCGGTGCCTGCGATCTTGCGATCCTGCCTTAAGCGTTTACGTCGACCACAACGCGTCCTTTGACTTGCCCCTTAAGGATATCGCGACCCAACTGTGGCAGGTCAGACAAGACAGCCGGTTGCACCATTGCATCAAGCTTATCCATCGGCAGATCTTTCGCGATCCGCTCCCAAGCGCGTAGGCGATTGTCATAGGGCTGCATCACACTGTCGATCCCCAAAAGGTTAACTCCGCGCAACAGGAACGGAATGACCGTCGCAGGCAATCCAGCGCCGCCAGCGAGGCCGACCGCAGAAACGGACGCGCCGTATTCCATCTGACCCAGAACGCGCGCCAACATCTCACCGCCGACCGCATCAACGCAGCCACCCCATGTTTCCCCCTCAAGCGGGCGTTTCACAGTTTCATTCAGCTCTTCTCGCGCAACAATCTGGCTCGCGCCAAGCGATGTGAGATAGTCTGCCGTTTCAGGGCGCCCTGTAACAGCGGCAACTTTATGACCGAGATGGGCCAAAATCGCCGTTGCGACAGAACCAACGCCGCCCGCCGCGCCTGTCACCAAGACAGGCCCGTCTTTGATCCCGTGATCCTCTAGCGCCATGACCGCAAGCATCGCGGTAAAACCTGCAGTGCCAACAGCCATGGCTTGGCGCGTATCAAGTCCTTTTGGAAGCGGCACCAACCAATCGGCTTTCACCCGCGCCTTTTGGGAATACCCGCCCCAATGCGCCTCGCCCACGCGCCAGCCGGTCAAAACAACTTTGTCGCCCGCTTTGTATCGCGGATCGTCCGATGCCTCGACAGTGCCCGCAAAATCAATGCCCGGCACATGTGGATACTTGCGCACCAAACCGCCGCCCGGCCCGATGCACAGCCCGTCTTTGTAGTTCACCGTGGAATATTCCACCGCAACTGTCACATCGCCCGCTGGTAGATCATCCAGACCGATTTGCGTGACCGCCGCGCTGGTTTTTCCTTCATCATCCTTGTTCACAACAAGTGCATTAAACATCTCTTCGTCCTTCATTTTCCTAAGTAAACTTCGGGGGTCTGGGGGCTGGTCCCCAGCCTCACCATCAAATCCAAAACGTCTCCCAAACCGTGACGGGCTGTACACCCTTTGGCGTTACGACATCCAACTCGCTCCCTGCATCCCAATGGGTCATGCGCACCATGCCAATCGCAACATTCGTTGCAAAATCAGGGCTATAGGCGGCAGAGCTAACCGTTCCCACTTGGCGATCCCCGTCCATCAACGGCCAGAGCTGGTCACAGGGCGGCACCGCATCGCCGTGTATTTCAATCGGGCGCAACTGTTTGACGGGTCCCTCTTTGGCCACCCGCAAGAGCGCATCACGGCCAACACAGCCGATGGCGGTGTTAGTGTTGCAAAACTTGCCAAGCCCACATTCATGCGGCGTGTTGTCGTCATTCATGTCATTGCCGTAGCTGAGCAACCCGCCTTCGATCCGCTCGATCAGGTTGGGGCATCCAGCATGAACGTCCAAGTCCTTGCCCGCTTCCATCAGTGCATTCCACAGCGGCATGCCAAGACTTCCGTCCTCAACGTAAATCTCAAAGCCTCCCTGTTTGGAATATCCCGAACGCGCCACTACCAGTTGACGACCCAGAAATTCAAACAGGCCATAGCGAAAGAATTTGATCTCTTTCACACCATCTCCGAAGACGCGCGCCATCAACTCCTCAGCTTTTGGCCCTTGCACCGCCAAAGGGGAAACATCTGGCTCATCCACAAGCACGTCCAAGCGATACCCATAGGCGATGCCCTTGACCCAAAGCAGCAAATCACTGTCAGCAATCGAAATCCACCAGCGATCTTCAGCCAGCTTCACCGCCACAGGATCGTTCAACATGCCGCCCGTTTCATCCACGATCGGCACGTAATAGCATTGACCGGTGTTCATCTTGCGCAGATCGCGCGGCGTCAGCATTTGCATCAAGCGCCCCGCATCAGGGCCGCGCAATTCAACCTGCCGCTCAACCGCCACATCCCAAACCTGCACCGCCGATTTTAGGTGGTGGTAATCCTCTTGAACCGAGCGGAAAACCGTCGGCAAGAGCATACGATTGTAAACCGTGTAAGCTTTGACGCCCGCGGCTTCGACACCGTCGGAAAAGGGAGTTCGGCGCAGGCGGCGTGAAGGAGAGATAAGAGCCATCGGCGTTACTCCGGCAAAAAAGGAACGTCAGTTGTATACATCGGCGCGCCAGCCGCGCCGAGCATGGCGTGGACCTGCCCACGGTGATGGGTTTGATGATTGAAAAACTGCACAATGCACATGGCGCGCGGCTTGCTGATTTCGCTTTGAATGGACCCCGAATACCAAGTCAAATCACCCGAGAGATCTTCTGGCTTAGTCGAGTTTGCCCAATCCAAGATGCGCCGATCCATAGCGCCCCGCGCCAAAGTCCATTCGGCGAGGGTCGCAGTTGTATCTGTTGTATCAGTTTTGCTCAGATCAGTTTCCGCAGGTCCCTGCCCGCCGTCAAAACGTGAAATCCAAAGCGTATCACCCCAGAGCAAATGATTAATTGTCCTGAATATCGAGCCAAAGAAAGCACCGCGATCAGCCCGCAGGTCTGCGTCGCTTAAGTTCTCCAAGGACGTGCTCAGCTCCGCGTTTTGCCAAGAATTATAGCGCGCCATCAAGGCACAATATTCAGGAGTTATCATCACTTGGGTCCCTTCCAGTCAATTTGGCAGATTTCCGCAGAGCGTCCATCAAAGTCCCAAACACGGCCAAAGGCGCGCACACGGCCTTGGATGGCTTTTGCAACGGTGATGTCTGGACCCATCCAGTATTCGGTATTGGTGACAACGATGTCCTTGCCGTCTTTACCTTCGACTGGAACAACGGAGCCTTTGATTTTCTTGCCAACCATCAAGCGGCGTTCTTTGCCTTCGGTTTCAAAGACCACAGGCGCACGTTCAGCGCCAAGGAATTCACCAACGAGCAAGCCAAAGAGGCCCGTCGTTCCACGCGCCGCACCTGAGAAGATGTTAACCAGCGCTTCGTATTGATCATCGTCCGCGCGCTCATCAATAAAGGCCGCTGCTTTCCAGTTTCCGCGTCCCATATTGCCCGGGATTTCAAGGAAAAGCCCAACGTTAAGACCTGAGAGGCTCGTGCCGCCGTATTCACCTTCATCAATGCGAATGCCAGACCACGCTTGGCAATGCCCTTCGGTGGGAGGATGTTGACCAAGGCTCACAACACAGGGGCAAAACACTGTGCAGTTACAGTTCAAAATGAGTTCACCTTTGATGTTCCAAGGTATCGTTCCAACTTGTGAGTTTGCGTCCAGTGCCATGAGCGTCTCCTGTGTTAAAATGTCATGATCAAGAGCGTTAGGCCTGCGAGGCAGAGCAAAACGCCAAGGGGGCGAGTGATAAAGCGTCCCAGTTCGGGCAGCTTTTCGAAAACCATGATAAGGGTTGCGAGCCCCATGAAGGCGATGTTCATCACGCCGCCGACAAAGGCCAAAAGCATCAGCGCCCAGCAACAGCCGATGCAAACCGCTCCGAGGCGCAACCCATTGCGCAGCGCTCCTTCATCCCAGTGCTGCATGAAGAACGTAAAGGGCCTGCGGCATTTGCTCAGACAGGCCTCTTTCATTGGCGAAAACTGATAGAGCCCTGCCCCGATCAAAAGCAGGCCCGAGAGCGCGCCGGACAGGCTTTGGCCCAGTGGATCGAGTAATCCAGCTTGAAACAGCGCCATTTGCGCGCCAGCAGCGATGATCGAAAACCCTATCCAAACAATAAGGTAGCCAGAAACAAGCCCTGAAAACCTTGTTTCGGCCTGCGATTTCGCCAAATCATCATAGGTCGCAAAGGCAGGAAGCGCAGTCGGCGCCATCATTGCTGCGGACATCAACACCCACATCAACGTGATCCGCGCGAAACCTGCCGCATCTGGTGTTACCACGCACAAAGACGCCCAAAATTCTGCACCATAAAGACGGCTCATACTGCGTAGCTCTGCTGGCAACGCCATCGCATAGAGGACAGACCACGCAGCAAGGATCAACGCGAACAGCGCGATCCAATGTGGCGGGGCCATTGCCCTGATGCGATCAAAGAACATGTTGCAAACTTTCGACTCAAAGGTTGCAAAATTAATGTCAGACATTTAAACGTCTGACAAATGAAAATTGATCCAAAGTCCAAAGCCGACCTCTCCGCACAGATCGCTAAAGCAATCCGCGATGCGATCGTCAGCGGTGCGTTGATCGTAGATGAACGCCTCCCCTCAGAAGCCGAGCTTTCCGAGCAATTCGAAGTCTCGCGTGCGACGGTCCGCGAAGCCCTGAAACGCCTCGCCGCGCAAAGCCTGATCCGAACCCAGCGAGGGGCTTTTGGCGGCGCTTTTGTCAATCGCCTCAGTTTTGAAGAGGCCTATGGGCAGCAAATAACCACCTCGACACTATTGCTCTCGATGAATGCAGTCAGCTTTGAAACCGCCTGTGAAGCGCGCTTTGCTCTTGAGCGCGCCTGTGCTCCGTTGGCGGCCCAGCGAAGAACTGCGGATCATTTGGCAACGATGCGAACAGAGATTTTCCGACAATCACAGCCCGGGCTATCGGACGAAGGTTGGTGCGCAAGTGACGTTGCGTTCCATCGCGCATTGGTCGATGGGGCGGGAAATCCTGTGTTGTCTTATCAACTTGCTGGCGCGGTAGAAGCGATGCAGCCGTTGATGAACATGATCACCTTTACTGCCCGTTCGCGCGAGACGATCATCGCGTTGCATGAGCAAATCGCCGACTTTTGCGAAGCAGGCGACGGCGCTGGCATTGAAAACATCCTCGGTGAGCTCGCGGAATACACAGTATCCCTCGCCAAACAAATAGCGACCCAAAAGGATGCTGGATAAAATTCTTCTGCGAAGAATTTTTTCTTCATTTTCTTCGCAGAAGAAAATGGCACCTTGGCAAAGTATCACAGCCTTCCTATATTAAGCCTGTTCGCAAGAACTATGGACATAAACGCGCTCGTAATAAGCGGTTCGGACCCGGGGGCGGTACCCGGCGACTCCACCAAACACCCGTTCATTTGACGGCGGAGGGGGTCGAAATAGGATCGACGAACGTCTAAAGGGGTTAGCTTTGTTTCGGCTGTCTGCCACCGTTATCGGCGAAACTTGTACAATTGCAAATGACAATCGTGCTCCAGTAGCGATGGCTGCGTAAGCAGTTTCAGCTTCTGAAACTTAACTCCCTAGGTTTAGCGACTTAGGGCGGGGTTCGCAGGTACCTGGCAACAGAAACCTGCACTTCCACTTCTTTTGCATTTTCGTTTGGGGCTTTGCCCCCGTCTCGGCATGCCGAGCCTCCCCCAAGATATTTAGGGACCAAAGAAGGGCGGTTACCGCCCCTCAAAATCAGCTGTGCGTTTATCAAGGAACGCAAGCACGCCCTCTTTGAAGTCGCGGGTTTTGCCGCATTTACCTTGCAGTTTGGCTTCCAGCGCGAGTTGATCTTCCAGTGAGTTCTCGAAAGATGCGCGAATGGCAGCTTTCGCTTCTGCAAATGCAACTGTTGGTCCGTTTGCTAAATGTGCAGCGCGGGCTTTCCAAGTATCTGCGAAGTCATCATCAGCGACCACTTCCCAGATCATACCCCATTTTTCTGCCTGCGTTGCGGTGATCTTATCCGCAAAGAGCGCGGCTCCCATCGCTTTGGCCATGCCCATTTGGCGCGGCATGAAATATGTGCCACCTGCATCGGGGATAAGGCCGATCTTCGTGAAGGCTTGCATAAAGAACGCGCTTTCGGTGGCAATGACCACATCCGCGCCAAGTGCGAGATTTGCGCCAGCCCCCGCAGCCGCGCCATTCACTGCGCTGATCGTGGGTACAGGGCAATCTGTAATCGCGTTCAGCATGGGTTGATATTCGTCCCGCAACGTGCGCTCCAGATCTATATTTGCAGCGCTTGCACGATCACCGAGATCCTGCCCAGAACAGAAGGCGCGCCCTGCCCCTGTGAGCACGACGCAGCGCGCTTCGCGTCCACCTGTAATCACCGCGTCCGTGATTTCTGCGCGCATTTGCGTGCTAAGCGCATTCATAACGTCGGGTCGGTTCAAGGTGATGGTCGCGATATTGTCCGCCAAGCGGTACGTGATGGTTTGATAGTCCATGAATATCCCCGTGTCTCAATTCGGCGCGCGTTTACTTATCTCCAAGCAACTCTGCCAATCTATTCTTTTCTGTTTCGCTAAGCGCGTCGACCTTGCTTTCAGGCAGTCTCGCGCGGCGGCGAAGGTAGCTGTACCCAACACCGCCAGCCAAGAGCAACATGAGCGGACCCGCCGCCCAAAGCAACCAATTGGAACCTGTGACGGTGGGTCGAAGCAGTACATATTCGCCATATCTGTCGACGATAAAAGCAATCGCTTCGTCATCGCTATCACCAGCGAGCAATCTTGCGCGCACCAGAATGCGCAGATCGCGCGCAAGCGCCGCGTTACTTTCATCAATAGATTCGTTTTGGCACACGAGGCATCGCAGCCCTTTTGACAGCTCGCGCGCGCGCGCTTCAAGCGCTGGATCACTCAGGATTTCATCTGGCTCCACAGCCGCGACGGGCAATGCCAACACGAGCATTAAAGCAAAGAACGCTTTTCTCATCATTCCGCAGCTACCACCTGTTTGCGACGTTTGCTCGCGCCCGCTGCGACGCGAAAACGGCGATCAGAGAGACTAAACAATCCACCAAGGGCCATCAGCAACACCCCAGCCCAAATCCAATTGGCCAGCGGCTTGATATAGGTGCGCAGCGTCCAGCCGCCCCCTTCTTGCGGATCGCCAATCACCACATAGACATCGCGCAAGAAACGGTAATCGATAGCGGCTTCGGTCGTTGGCATTTTCGCAACCGGATAATTGCGTTTTTCCGGATTAAGAACCGCGATTTCTTTGCCTTTGGAGCGCAAAATCACGTCGCCCATGGTCGAGAAATAGTTCGGTCCCTGCACCCGGTTCACACCCGTCAGTTCAATTTCAAAGGCGCCGACAGTGAAAGGCTCGTTCAGTTTTGCGACGCGAATATCTTCGACTTCCCATGCCATTAGGCCTGCGATCCCGAACATCGTCACGCCAAGGCCCGCATGCGCGATAGATTTGCCCCAGTCTGCACGCGGAAGGCGGAAAACCCGTGCCCAAGTGCGCTGCGCGCGCATCCAGATATCCACGATAGCGCCAAACACCATCCAAGCGCCGAGAAACAGGCCAACAGGACCAAGCAAACTACGGCCCGTTTGCATTGCCCAGACCAGAAGTGCCAAGGCAAGCGCCAAAACAAAGGCATAGCGCATTTGATAGGCAGCGCGTCCGAGTTTGCCACGTTTCCATGCCAAGACCGATCCAACAGGCATGATCAGCCCCAAGATCACCATGAAGGGGGTAAAGGCCATGTTAAAGAATGGCGCACCGACGGAGAGTTTTCTATCCCAGAACATCTCTGCAAACATGGGCCAAAGCGTACCGACAAAGACAACGAAACAGGCCACTGCAAGCAATACGTTGTTGGCCACAAGCGCGCTTTCACGGCTGACCACGCTAAAGACACCTTTGGCTTCCATGCTTGATGCACGCGCAGCGAAGAGCGTGAGCGCCCCGCCTGTAAAGAACGCGAGGATCATCAGGATGAAAACGCCGCGCTCTGGATCGTTGGCAAAAGCATGGACCGAGGTCAGCAATCCCGATCGCACGATGAATGTGCCGATCAACGAAAAGCCAAACGCTAGAATTGCGAGCAGGATTGTCCAGCTTTTCAGGCTTTCGCGTTTTTCGACAACAATTGCGGAATGGAGCAAAGCCGCGGCCAAGAGCCAAGGCATGAAGGATGCATTTTCAACCGGATCCCAGAACCAGAATCCCCCCCAGCCAAGCTCATAATAAGCCCACCATGACCCCAGACCGATACCGATGGATAAGAAAATCCACGCGGCCAACGTCCAAGGACGCACCCAGCGCGCCCACGCGGCATCAACGCGCCCTTCAAGCAGGGCAGCTACAGCGAAAGAAAACGCCATCGATAAGCCAACATAGCCGAGATACAAGAACGGAGGGTGAAAGGCCAAACCCGGGTCTTGCAACAGCGGGTTCAAATCTTGCCCATCAAAGGGCGGAACCGCGAGGCGCAAAAACGGGTTGGAGGTGAAGAGGATAAAGGCGAAGAAGGCCACAGCGATTGAGGCTTGAACCCCTAAAACGCGCGCGCGCAAGGTTGGGGGAAGGTTGCCGCCGAACCAAGCGGCGCAAGCCCCGAACAGTGTCACGATCAATACCCAAAGCAACATCGAGCCTTCGTGATTGCCCCAAACGCCGCTTATTTTATAGAGCATCGGCTTGGCCGAATGCGAGTTGAGCCAGACAAGACGCAACGAGAAATCAGAGGTTACGAACGCATAGGTGAGCGCGGCAAAGGCAAATGCGGTAAACAGGAATTGCATCTTGGCCGCAGGTTCTGCCACGGCCATCCAGCCGTACCAATGTTTATGCGCGCCAATGAGCGGCACCACTGTTTGCACAATGGCGATCAGAAAGGCGAGGATGAGAGCGAAATGTCCGAGTTCTGTAATCATGAAGTCGGGTATAGTCTGCGCCCTGCCCGCCGCCAATGGTTTTCACACACGGCGACGGTTCACATTGTCGCGGGGTTAGTGCTGGCTTTGCGCCCAATCTTGCAACGCTGCGTTCTGTGGAAAGGACAGCTCGGGCTTTGTGAGCGCGGGCTCAACACGTTTTGCTTGTTTCTGACCGGAAACAGGCTTCATCGCGTTTAACGCTTCAAGATTGCGCATAACCGTTGGCGTGATGGCCAAGGACGCGGCCACTTGCTTTTGAAATTGCTGGTTCTTCAACTGATGCCGCGCCCCGAAATAAAACGACACAATAGCACCTAAAAGCCACCAAAGCGGCTCTGGCACCAGCGCAATCCCCTGCATCCGCGCCGCAAACCAAATGGGATCAATCATCGCAGCGGCAAATAGGCCAAGCGTTCCAAGCGCCATCGCAGGGCGTGGCAGACGATTCACAGCATCCATCAAACGATCAAAAAGGCCACGCCGTTGCAACGCAAATTCTTGCGCATATTGCGCCAAGGCGTCGCTGCGCATAGCAACCTCGCGCACAGCGCTTTTTTCAGCGTTCTCTCGAAAGACTTCAGCGGTTTGCGCAACCAGGTTGCCACCGTTGCCAAACACCATACCGAAAAGGCGATCTATCAAGCCCATTGTGCGATCCTTTGTTGAAACTGCTTCGATGTGAGGTGGTACTTTTTCGACATGAAGGCCTCTGCCCGGCGAATCCAGCCGCCTTTTCCCCCTGCCCGCGTGCGCGCGTACTTGCGGCTTGCGGCGCGCTTATCTGCGAGGCGAAAATAGTAATTGCGCCGCTCAATCGCATAGGCATCTGCCAGATGGTGCGGAGCCACATCAAACGCGCGCGCAACAGCCGCAATAGTCATCGGGCCGATTGCCCCATCCGCGCGACACTCAAATCCCATTTTAGAGACAAGGCGTTGCAGAATTTTAACTCCGTTGCTGCCCGCATTTACATTCATGTCAAACACGCTGGCGTGCAACGCTTCGGGCAGTTGGGAAATTTTGGGTTTTTCAAAATAGTGCGCGATGAAGATGTCTATGGCCTGCGCGCGGCTCAATTGGCGCACATCCGCGTTATTGACGCGGCCATCTTCGTTCAAATCAAGCCCAAGTCGGCGCATCGTGTGGATCGTCACGCCATGATTGGTCGCGCCGCCCGGATCGTCGGGATCGTTTACATATCCGCCCTCGCGCTGTACGATTTCTTCAGCAATTGCACGCACATCTTCACTGATCAGCATCCCAAGCACCCCGTTTTGGTTATGCGAGGCAGAGTGGCGCTCTGTGGTTAATGAAGGCTTAGAGCTGCGTGCGTTTAGGCGTCGGGGTCTTGGTAAACGCCCTGCTCTTTCAAAGCATCCACAACTTCCTTCGGCATGTAGGTTTCGTCGTGTTTCGCCAATATTTCAGAGGCTTGAAAGACACCATCAATGTAACGACCCGTGCCGACCATGCCCTGATTTTCTTCAAACAGGTCCGGTAGAACACCAGTGAAAGAAACGGGAATTGTCGCGCCGCCATCGGTTACGGAAAAGCGAATTTCTTCACCGACTCCGCGCTCGATAGACCCCTCGGAAACCAAACCGCCAATGCGAAAGACTTCTGTTGGGCCGGGAGGTTCGGCAATGATCTGGCTCGGTGCGCGAAAGAAATTAATCCCGTCGCGCATCGCATAGCCAATCAGTGCCGTTGAAAGTGCCAATGCAACAACGGCTACAGCAACCACTTGGATGCGGCGCTTTTTCTTTAGTCCTGTCATTGCCATTGGAACGTCTCCAGCTGCTTAAGGGAAACAAGGGGCCAACATGAGCCCCGTTGTTTCAGGTAGACCTAACATCAGATTGGCGTTCTGCAAGGCTTGCCCGCTGCTACCTTTTGTCAGGTTATCCAGCGCAGCCACCACGATGGCGCGCCCGTCGATACGATCCCCTGTCACTCCGATATGGCAAAAGTTCGATCCGCGCACGTGATGCGTGCTTGGCGTTTCACCAAAGGGCAGAACCTCGATGAAAGGCTCATCCTTGTACTGCGCCACGAGCGTCTCATGGATCGCTTGCGCATCGCCCGATACATAACCCGTCGCCAGAATACCGCGGTTCGCGGGGATCAAATGCGGGGTGAACTGGATTTTGACCTCCCGCCCTGCGATCGCTGAAAATTCCTGGTCAAACTCGCCCAAATGGCGGTGCGTGCCGCCAACGGCATAGGCATTGGTGCCCTCGGACAGCTCTGCATGCAGCAGGTTTTCTTTCAGGCTCCGCCCCGCGCCAGAAACAGCGCATTTCAGATCAAGAATGATATCATCAAGCCCGATCACACCGGCCGCAATCAGCGGACGCAGCAAGAATTGCCCCGTCGCCGCA
The DNA here is from genome assembly GCF_050633725.1 of Planktotalea sp. GTDB lineage: Bacteria > Pseudomonadota > Alphaproteobacteria > Rhodobacterales > Rhodobacteraceae > Planktotalea. Next base: position 49,875 of record NZ_JBOEHB010000028.1, on the reverse strand, counting down.
TTGCAGCCCGTGCCAGCGACTAGCCGCGCATTTGCAATTTCATCGCGGTAAAATTCGGTCAGACCATAGACGGCCTCGCCTTGAATATCGACGGCGCTATGGGGGTTGCCGTACCACTCGGCATAAGCCTCTGGATCGCGCAAACGAAAATCTGCGGAAAGGTCCACAACCTTCAGATCACGCGGTAACGCAGAGATCACCTCTTGGCTGGTCTTATGCGGCAACGCGCAAAACGCCAGATCAATGTCGGCGAAATCAATATCCGCGATCTTTACCAAATCTGGCAAATCCAAGTGGCGCAAGTGCGGGAACACGGTGCCAAGCGGTTGACCTGCTTTACGCTCACCCGAAAGCGCTTTGATCTGCATGCTCGGGTGGGTGGCAATCAGCCGGATAAGCTCCGCGCCCGTATAACCGGACGCACCTAGGATTGCGATATTCTGTGTCATGTCATTTTTCTTTCTTAAGAAATGTCTTTTGAGTTAGATTTTTTCAAAAGAGATTTCTCGTCGCATAAATTGGGTTGCCCGATCGCTCACACGGGCAGGATCACCGCTGGTGAAATAGCGATGGGTCTTGCCCGATCCAATCAAACTTGGTCGTCGAATGATGTAATCCGCAAGGCTCTCCGCGACAAGATTGGCTTGAGAATAAACGCTTACGTCTTGTCCCAGCGCTTCTTGGAACTGCGTTTGCATAAGCGGGTAATGAGTGCAGCCCAAAATTGCCGCTTGCGGCTTTGGCATCTTGCGTTTGAGCGCCTCGACATGGCTGCGCACAAGAGCTTCGGCCAAAATCATATCCCCATCTTCAATCGCATCGACAACGCCGCCGCAGGCCTGCGCTTCGACGTCGACACCGATCGCGCGAAAGGCAAGCTCGCGCTGGAACGCGCGGCTTGCAACAGTTGCGGGGGTTGCAAACAACGCCACCTCTTTCACATTCACTTCGCGCGGTGGAGAGTTGTCGCCCCATTCGCGTTCTGTCAGCGCTTCAATCAGAGGCACGAAAACACCAAGCACGCGTTTGCCTTCGGGCACGCCTGCTTCTTGCATACGGCGCAAAGCGGCAGCAGACGCCGTATTGCAGGCCAAGATCACCAAATCGCAACCGTTGTTCCACAGATACTCTACAGCGGATTTGGTAAGCTGATAAATATCCTCGGAATCGCGTACACCGTAGGGTGCATGCGCACTGTCTGCGAAATACACAAAAGGCATGTCAGGCAAACGTGCGCGCGCGGCATCCAGGACGGTTAATCCGCCTAAACCACTGTCAAAAATACCGATTGCCATCTCAATTCCTCCGCCACTTGGACGCAGAATTTATCGCTGCGCTTTGTGGTTTTCTTCAAACTCATGCCCAAGGCGCGTTGCGTCAAGGGGCTTTGGTGACAGCTCATACGTGGATCGTCGCAGGAAATCCATCATTTCGCGCGCGTCTTTTGAACGCGCGTCCAATTCGCTGCGATCTATTGGTTTTCCTATGACCAAACGTACAGGGCTATCGACCCGTTTTTTGAACTCTTTAATCAACAGTCCAAGCCGCAAAGTCGCATGTAAATGACTTGCGATTTGAAACATTCGACTGGTGTGTCCGTCAAAATAGATCGGAACAACCGTCGCATTCGACTTGCTCACCATACGGGCCGTAAACGCGCGCCAGCTAGGGTCTAGCGGCAGACCCATTGGTTTTGCAGCCGTCGACACCGTGCCCCCTGGAAAAATGCCGATTGCTCCGTCATTGCCCAGATACTCGAGCGCCGTTTTGCGCGTTTGCAGATTTTGCCGCACCGCCTCTTTGTCCTGATCAAAGGAAATCGGCAGGATGATGCGGTTCAGGGCCTCGGCTTTTTGAAACACATTATTCGCCATAATACGAAAATCACCGCGGGTGCGTGCGAGGATCAACCCCATCACAAGCCCATCCAAAATACCATAGGGATGGTTGGCAATCAGGATCAAAGGCCCCTTTTGGGGAATATTATCCAGCGATCCCGCAATTATATCGAGCGAAAGCCCGTATCTTTGCGCCATGATCTCCCAAAAATCACCCCCATTGGCGACTTCGGTTTCATAGCCTTTGGCGCGTTTGATCAAGCCGATGCGACCTGTTGAATTTTCCATCGCGCGGATCATCGCCCGCCCCGTCCGAGTTTGAGCGGAATGGGAATATGAGATTTCTCTAGCAAGGTTCTGGCGCATAGCTTCGCTCTTGGATTCGCAGTGTTGATACGACCTACTACGCCAGAATTGTTAAAACCAGACGACACTCTTCCCTTGGGTCAACTTACTCCGCAGCCTGCGCCATATCAGGCCCACCAGCTTTGATCACGCTCAACAATTCTTCGCGCCGTTTCGCCGCCTTTTGCTCATTAGCCAGCTTAACAGGACCAAAACCGCGAATTGCCAAGGGCAGTTCAGCCAAAGCAACAATGGCATCTTCTGTATTTTCATCCAGATTTGCCAAGACGGTTTTCATATCGCGTTCATATTGCTTGATCAGCGCACGCTCCATCTTGCGCTCAGCCGTATATCCAAATGGATCAAACGGCGTTCCGCGAAGGCGTTTCATCTTTGCCAACACTCGAAAGCCGCGCTGCATGCCTGCCCCATATTGCTTTTTCATCGGACGCCCGTTTGCACCCATTTTGCTCAGCATCGGCGGCGCAAGATGATAGCTTAATTTCAGCTCGCCCTCGAACTGCTCCGCAGCTTTTTCAGCCGTGTCCAAATGCAGCCGAGCAACCTCATATTCATCCTTGTAAGCGAGCAGCTTGTGGTAGCCTTTCGCTGCAGCGCCCTTAACTTTTGGGCTTTCAATGCGATCAAGCAATTTACGATAGCGCTTCGCCAACCCTTTGCCCTGATATTTAATCAGGTGATCGGCGCGAAACGTGATTTTGTCCTCTAGTGTTTTTGGCAATTGCACCACTTTTGGCGCACTCATTTGCGCGGCATCTTCAGGATAAAGCACCGCCCAACGCCCGACTTCAAAGGCCCGCAGGTTCTTTTCAACCGCTGCACCATTCAAGCGGATCGCTTCTTGCATGGCTTCCAGCGAGAGCGGAACAAGGCCGCGCTGCCAAGCGGCCCCGAAGACCAACATGTTTGAAAAAATCGCATCTCCCATCACAATGCGCGCAAGCTCTGATGCGTCAAAGAGATCAACGCGGTCCCGCAAACGCGCACTCAGTGCAAGCGAGAGTTGCTCGGACGGGATTTTGAATTCCGTGTTGCGGGTGAAATCGCCCGTGATGATCTCGTGACTGTTCACCACTGCGCCCGTTTGATCCGTTTTGGTTAATCCGAGCGTTGCCGCCCCTGCGCTTACCACCAGATCGCCGCCGATCAGCGCATGGGCCTCGCCCGTTGCAACGCGAATGGCTGAAATATCTTCAGGTTTGTTTGCAAGGCGGCAGTGAATATGCACCGCCCCGCCCTTTTGCGCGAGGCCGGCCATTTCCATCATGCCAGCGCCCTTGCCATCCAACTGCGCCGCTTGCGCCAGCAGCGCGCCGATGGTGACAACCCCCGTGCCGCCAACACCGGTGATGACGACGTTATGGGTTCCGTTGATGACAGGCAGCTCCGGCATTGGCAGATCAGGCAGCGTCAGCTCCGCCGTGGCCGCCTTGCGCGGCGCCCCGCCTTCAACGGTCACAAAGGACGGACAGAAGCCGTTCACACAAGAAAAATCCTTGTTGCAGCTTGATTGATCAATGGCGCGTTTACGGCCCAATTCCGTCTCATGGGGCACGATAGACACACAGTTGCTTTGCACACCGCAATCGCCGCAACCCTCGCAAACATCGGGGTTGATGAACACGCGCTTGTCGGGATCAGGGAACAATCCGCGCTTGCGACGGCGGCGCTTTTCGGCGGCGCAGGTCTGGATGTAGAGAATCACAGAGACGCCCTTGGTCTTGGCCATCTCTTCCTGAACACGCGGCATTTCTGCGCGCTCGAACATTTTGAACCCCTTGGGGAAGGCGCTTTCCTGCACGTCTTCTTTTTCGTCGTAAACCACCACAAGGTTCTCGACACCCATCGCTGCGATCTCACGTGCAATGCGCGGGGCGTCAAGACCGCCCTCATTGCTCTGCCCGCCTGTCATCGCAACTGCATCATTATAAAGGATTTTATAGGTCATCGTCGTGCCCGCCGCGACGGCGGCGCGGATGGCTTGGATGCCCGAATGGTTATAGGTGCCATCGCCGAGGTTCTGGAACACATGCTCGCGCTTCGAAAACGGGGCCTCGCCGATCCAGTTCGCGCCCTCACCGCCCATATGGGTAAATCCAAGCGTATCGCGGTCCATCCATTGCACCATAAAATGACAACCAATGCCCGCATAGGCGCGGCTGCCCTCTGGCACTTTGGTCGAGGAGTTATGCGGGCAGCCCGAGCAGAAATACGGCAAACGCGCTGCAAGCTGGGGCGCATTATCAGCGCGGCGCGCTTCATCGAGCGTGGCAAGCCCCGCTTTGATCCCATCCGTGCCGCAGCCCTCATCCGTCAGGATTGAGCCGAGGTTTTCCGCAATCATAATCGGCTCTAGCGCGCCGCGCACCGGGAACATTTCAACGCCTTCGCGCTTTTCACCATAAACGCGGCGACCACGGCGATCATCAAAGATCGCTTCTTTGATTTGCACCTCAATCAGTTTGCGCTTTTCTTCAACGACAACAATCAGGTCCAGCCCTTCGGACCACGCGCGAAAGCCCTTCATATCCATCGGCCAGGTCTGCCCGACTTTATACGTGGTCAAGCCGATGCGCTCTGCCTCGGCCTCGTCAATGTTGAGCAAGGAAAGCGCATGGGTGAGGTCCAGCCAGTTCTTGCCAGCGGCAACAAAGCCGATCTTGGCCCCCGCTTTGCCCCAAACCCGTTTGTCCATCTTATTGGCATGGCTAAAGGCCTCAGCCGCGTTGCGTTTGTAATCCAAGAGGCGCGCCTCTTGCAGGTGGCGATCATCCACGAGGCGGATGTTCAAACCACCCTCAGGCGCGTCAAACTCGGGCTCGACAAAGCTCAAGCGATGCGGATCACCATTGACGACCGAGGTGACCTCAACCGTGTCTTTCATCGTCTTGAGACCAACCCAGACCCCCGCGAACCGCGACAGCGCATAGCCATAGAGACCGTAATCCATCATTTCCTGCACGCCAGCAGGGCTGACCACAGGCATGTAGGAATCGATCATTGCGAATTCGGATTGGTGCAGCACGGTGCTGGATTCACCCGTGTGATCATCACCCATGGCCATCAGCACACCGCCGTTCGCCGAAGTGCCCGCCATGTTGGCGTGGCGCATCACATCTCCTGTGCGATCCACGCCCGGACCTTTGCCGTACCAGAGCCCGAAAACCCCGTCGAACTTGCCTTCACCGCGTAGCTCGGCCTGCTGCGATCCCCAAAGCGCGGTCGCCGCGAGATCCTCATTGAGGCCCTCTTCAAACTTCACATCCGCGTCGCCAAGGAACTTGGCTGCGCGCGTCATTTGGAAATCCACAGCGCCAAGCGGCGAGCCACGATAGCCCGTCACATAACCCGCAGTATTGAGCCCCGCTTTAACATCGCGCGCCTTCTGCATCAGCATCAGGCGCACCAAAGCCTGCGTGCCGTTCATCAGCACCTGATCTTTTTCCAGATCAAACTTATCGTTCAAAGAAGTTTTCTGCAGGCTCATGTGTGTCCCTCCCAAGGCGCACGTTGACTTAGCTTAGCATCAAATATAGGTCACAAAAGCTGACCTGTATATCAATTTATTCCCCGTAACGTTACGTTGATGTGTTATCTGGGCTCAGCTACAAGTGATTGCGCAAACACCAACTCGCTCGATAGGAAAATTCCGAAAATGGACTGGGATAAGCTACGAATATTTCATGCCGTCGCCGATGTCGGCAGCTTGACCCATGCTGGTGACACTCTGCATTTGTCCCAATCTGCCGTTTCACGTCAGGTGCGCAGCCTTGAGGAAAGCCTGAACACGACCTTGTTTCACCGTCATGCGCGTGGGCTGATTCTCACCGAGCAAGGCGAGCTGTTGTTCGATGCGACCACATCCATGATCAAACGCCTTGATGCGGCAGAAGCGCGGATCAAGGACAGCGAAGAAGAAGTCTTTGGTGAATTGCGCGTCACGACGACAACCGGTTTTGGATCACTGTGGTTGGCCCCGCGTTTGCCGCATCTTTACGAAAAATACCCCGACCTCAAAATTGATCTGATGCTCGAGGAAAAAGTTCTCGATCTGCCGATGCGCGAAGCAGACGTTGCCATTCGCATGAAAGAGCCAAGCCAAGCCGACCTCATTCGCAAGCGCTTGATGACCGTTCATATGCAGCTTTATGCATCGCCAGAATATGTCGAAAAACATGGCATGCCGACAGATGTCGAAGATATGGGGAACCGCCGCCTGATTTGTCAAAACCCACGCTCTGCGCAGGTCGGTGCAGGTTTGCGGCTTATTCAGCATATTATGGCATATGATGTCCCGTCCATGCTGACCGTCAACAACTACTTTGGCGTGTTGCAATCGGTTTTGCACGGCCTCGGCATCGGTGTGCTACCAGATTACGTAACGCAAGATTTCCCCGAGTTGGTGCGCGTATTGCCTGACCTAAGCTCGAACGAAGTGCCTGTATTTCTCGCGTATCCAGAAGAACTGCGTCAATCCAAACGCATCCACGTCTTCCGCGACTTCGTTCAGGATGAAATCATTGCCTATCGCAAGCAACAAAAAGAAAGCGGTGCCTAAGCACTTTAGGCCGCCCCCCCTTTGGGTCGCGCGCTGATAGCGCCTTCGTTTTCCCTTGGCCTTTGCGCGAGAGCTATATCTTTTGCCTTTCGCTGCGATCTGACTTCACCCTCCCCCACGGCTCGGGTAAACAAGCGCAAACACACACTGGCCAAGGACAGATTCCATGCATGACATTCGTGCCATCCGCGATACCCCAGATGCTTTTGACGCAGCCCTCGCGCGGCGCGGCGATGCCCCTTTGTCGGCCCAGTTGATCGAAATCGACGCAGCGCGACGCGGTAAAATCCAAGCCGCCGAGGAAGCGCAAGCAGAGCAAAACAAAGCCTCAAAGCTTGTTGGTGCAGCAAAAGCTGCTGGCGATGAAGCAGAATTCGAACGCCTGCGCGCTCTTGTGGCTGAAAAGAAAGCTGCGGTTGCGGCGCTCAACGAAGACGCCAAAGTCGAAGCCGCACGCCTGACCGATATGCTTGCCCGTATCCCGAATTCTCCTGCAGATGACGTGCCGATGGGCGAAGACGAAAACGACAACCTTGAGGTTAAACTTTGGGGCGAGGTTCCAGATTTCGACTTTGAGGCCAAAGAACATTTTGAATTGGCTGGTGTTGCTGCCTCAATGGATTTTGACACCGCCGCCAAAATCTCCGGTGCGCGTTTTGTGATGCTCAAGGGCGCGGTTGCCCGTATCCACCGCGCTTTGGCGCAATTCATGATCGACACCCATGTGGACAAGAATGATCTGCTTGAGGTCAACAGCCCAGTTCTGGTGCGCGACGAAGCCATGTATGGCACGGACAAACTCCCCAAGTTTGGTGATGACAGCTATCAGACCACTAACGGTTGGTGGCTTGTGCCAACATCCGAAGTGCCGCTTACCTTTTCTGTTGCGGGCGACGTTCTGGCGCAAAAGGATCTTCCGATCCGCATGACCGCGCACACGCTTTGCTTCCGCTCTGAAGCAGGCAGCGCAGGGCGTGACACATCTGGCATGTTGCGTCAGCACCAGTTTGAAAAGGTTGAGATGGTCTCTGTCACCCATCCTGACGAAAGCGACGCAGAACAAAAACGTATGCTCGCCTGCGCAGAAAGCCTTTTGGAAGCGCTTGGCGTTCCGTATCGCACCGTCCTGCTCTGCACAGGTGATATGGGCTTTGGTGCGCGCCGAACGTTTGACATCGAAGCATGGCTGCCCGGCCAGAACACATACCGCGAAATCAGTTCGGTTTCCACGACAGGCGACTTTCAGGCGCGCCGCATGAATGCACGCTTTAAGCCGGATGATGGCGGCAAACCCCAGTTTGTTCATACCCTGAACGGTTCTGGCCTTGCGGTTGGACGTTGCCTGATCGCGGTGTTGGAAAACGGTCAACAGAGCGATGGCTCTGTCAAATTGCCGGACGTTCTGGCCCCCTACCTTGGCGGTAAAACCACCCTTGGCGCTGACGGAAAGCTGTCCTAAGGCGAAAACGTCTGCGGCGCTACTTTGCCTTCGTCATCTTCACTTTGGGAAGGTGACGAAGCAGCGTTAGGATGTGGCGGCAATAATCCCGGCAAGTCGTTCCACACTTTGGCAAGACTACCGGGACAATACGGCCCTTCGCGATTGTCTGCTCCAAGATGAATCTTGGCAAGAACGCTTTCATGCACTTGCTCTGGCTTGCTCGGTCCGCCGCGATCTTTTAGAAAAAGTGTTACTTTCGACATCAAACCCTGCTTCTTTTTGTAGAGTGTGTCTCCGGCATAACGTTCCGACTTCACCTCATCCAAGATGTCTTGCCGCATCTCCAACCCCTGCGCGGCAGCGCCTTTAGCGATCCAGCCAAACGTATAAGCAGACAAGCCTCGCGCCAAACCACCGCCGCCGACTGCCCCATGATCCCCTGCAAACCAAAGCTGTCGATAAGGGCGCTCGCCTTGTTGCGCGCGCGCGTTCAAACGGTCCAAGTTCCCCCACAAAGACGCAGGATAGGCCTTGCGACGTTCATCAAGCGCCACGGCGTGATACGCTGACTTCACCGATGAACTTAGCTCTGTGTCATGGAACGCATATTTCTGATTGTTCAACTTGGAAATGAACCCGAACAGCCCGGGCAAACCAAGACTACCCACAGTGTCCCAAACGCCCAAAAAGGAAATCTCCAACAGTTTTGGGTTATCTCCGCGTTTGATATATTCTGTCATCGAGGTCGCAACATCGGGTGACAAGGCTTCACGCTCTTTCAAAACATCCTCAGCATCAGGACGCCCCTCTTCGCCGCGTGTGCGATAAAGATGCATAGCTTCGCCCACGCGATCCACATTGGCGCGGCGCAAAATGCCCGCCTTGCGCAATAGCCCCGCAAGCGAGCGCGCTGTATACGCTCCGCGTGAGAAGCCAAAGATGTAAATCTCGTCACCCGGCTCATAAAGCCAAATCAACTGACGGTAGGCCGTTTCAATGTTGCGCTCCAAGCCCCAACCGAAAGCACCGCCAAACCACTTGTCGCTGGTGCGCGCGAACCAGTTTGACCCGCTTCCCGTTCCGACACCGCGAATATACAAGGGAACCTGTTTGACGCCATCAGACGCAGTCGTCTCCACGGCCTGCGCCAGGCGCACAACATTTGTCTGCTGATCCTTTAGATCCGCGAGATTCCAAGTGCCATCACAAAAGATCGCAATCCGCTTCATTCATCTACCCGCTCTTTAACGACCAGATACAGTCTAGCGAGTCAGACGAAAGAAACCAGAAGAAGTGCAATCAGTAGATGCACATCAATCAGGTTTACGTGATCTCATATGCTTGCGCAATTTCGACGGTGCAGCCTTTTTGCGGCCCTTGAACGGGTTCGCATCGTTCTGCGAGCGCATATACAGTCGGATCGGAGTGCCGGGCATATCAAAATCAACGCGCAACCCGTTCACCAGATAGCGAGAATAGCTTTCGTTCATCTTGTCTGGCAACGAGCACATCACAACAAACCCGGGCGGGCGCGACTTTGCTTGCGTCATATACCGTAGCTTAATGCGTTTACCTGCTGGCGCGGGGGGCGGATGCGCTTCGACCATACCCGCGAGCCAGCGGTTAAGAGCGGCCGTTGGAATACGCCGGTTCCAAGTTTCATAAGCGCGCATGATGGCATCGTGCAAACGATCCAGCCCACGCCCAGTTTTCGCAGAGACCGTAATCAGCGGCGCACCGCGAAGCTGCGGCAATAGCCGCTCAAAACTCTCGCGCAAATCACGCAGCTTATCTTGTTTGTCTTCTTCGATGTCCCATTTGTTCACCGCAACAACAACCGCGCGCCCCTCGCGCTCGGCAAGATCGGCGATGCGCAGGTCTTGTTGCTCAAACGGAATCGCGGCGTCCAAAAGCACAACGACCACTTCGGCAAATTTTACCGCGCGCAGGCCGTCCGAAACGGAAAGTTTTTCAAGCTTATCCTGAACCTTCGCTTTTTTGCGCATCCCTGCGGTATCAAAAATGCGAATATGCGTACCGTTCCATTCCGTGCGCAGGGAAATCGCATCGCGCGTGATGCCCGCTTCTGGGCCCGTCAGCAAACGTTCATCGCCCATAATTTTGTTGATCAGAGTTGATTTACCCGCATTCGGGCGACCGACCACAGCAATTTGCATAGGCTTCTTTGCGGTCGGCATGATAAAGGGCGCATCTTCGTCCCAATCTTCATCCTCATCCAATGTCACATCGGTTTCGGGTGCCAGATCCGCGGCACGTTCCGCGAAACTATCGGAAATTGGCATCAGCTGAGAATAAAGATCATTCAACCCTTCGCCATGTTCAGCCGACAAGCGAATTGGCTCTCCAAGGCCCAACGAATACGCCTCGATGACGCCTGCATCCGCTGCTGCACCTTCGCCCTTGTTCGCGGCAAGAACCACGTGGGCGGAACGCTTGCGCAGAATCTCGGCAAAGACCTGATCGGCGGGCGTGACGCCTTGGCGCGCATCAATCATGAAAAGGCAGACATCCGCCATATCAACTGCGCGCTCGGTCAGTCGGCGCATGCGCCCTTGCAAGCTTTCGTCCGTCGCTTCTTCCAGACCTGCCGTGTCGATGACGGTAAAACGCAAGTCTGCAAGGCGCGCTTCGCCCTCGCGCAGATCACGCGTGACGCCCGGTTGGTCATCAACCAAAGCCAGCCGTTTGCCGACGAGGCGATTGAAAAGCGTGGATTTGCCCACATTCGGGCGGCCCACGATGGCAAGGGTAAAGCTCATTTCAAGCTCCAAAATAGGATCAGATGGCCGCTCTACCCCAAAACGCATCTACGCGAAAGAGGTCATGTGGGTGCGCGAAACCACGCACCCTACGTTTAGCGCAGCGCGTGTAGCACGCCAGAGCGCGAGACCACATAGAGGGTATTTCCTGCAACAACAGGATTGGTAGAGGCACCACCAGGCACTTCAACCGCGCTGACCTGCGCGCCTGTGACGGGATCAAAACTGCGGATCAAGCCATCGTTAGAGCCGACGATAACGCGCCCACCGGCAATGATCGGTCCATAGTGCGCAACAATTTCGACGCGGCGACGACGATCTTCTTTAACAAAGAACGGCAAACGCGTGCCCCAAATCCGCTCGCCGGTTTCGCCATCAAGGCGAACCAATTCATTGCGATCTGTCACAGCAAAAATCGAACCGCCCGCAGGCCAAACTGGCCCAAGTGCACCGTCTTTTGCTGTCCACAAACGCGCGCCGCTGTCAGCGTTTAGCGCGACGATGCGACCAGAGTAGCTTCCGGCATAGATCGTGTTGCCAGCGATAACAGGATCGCCTGTGATGTCGCTGATCGTGCTTGCAGCAATGCCGCGACGTTGACCTGCGACCGTTGCATCCCAGCGGCGCAAGCCACCTTTGCGGAACGCCGCTTGCATTTCGCCAGAGCCAAAGGCGAAGACAACAAGGTCATCCCCAACAGCAGGTGCAGGACCACCCGATACGTTTGAGACATCCGACGCACCATCAAGCTGCCATTCGACACGGCCCGTGTCGGCGTTAACAGCCCAAGCAATGTTGTCACCAGAGACCACATACACCAATCCGCGAGAAATACTTGGAGTGCCTGTTGCAGGTGCATCCAAGTCTTGCAACCAGAGTTCTGCACCGCTTGCAGGATCGAGCGCGCGCAGCTTACCGAAACCGGAGGAAACTATAAGCTTGCCATCTCCATAGGCCAAACCACCGCCGCCTGCGTCATTCTCTTTGTCGCGTGCTGGCGTTAAGTTCACAGACCAAAGCGGCTCGCCGCTGAGCGCGACTGCAGTCACCGTGCTTTTCGCATCCATCACAAAGATGCGCCCGTCTGCAACAATAGGATCTGCCGTTATACGGTGGCGGCGACTATCGCCTTCCCCGATCGGCGTTGACCATTGAACACCTGTCAGTTGCGACGCCAACGCAGGGTGCGCCGTGCGCGTCGCTGGACTGCCGATGCGATGGGTCCAGTTGGCGTTGCTCTTTTGCTTTGGAAGCGAAATCTTCTGTGCGACGTTTTCCGTCTTCACAATGTCATTCGAAACCTCACCAAACGGCGCGCGCAAATCTTCGCGCTTACCCGGCAAGATGATGTCTTCTTCAGCGCAGCCAATCAGCATTGATGCTGTCAAACCCGCTGTTATCCACTTTACTGTCGTCACTGCTCAAAGCCCCCTTTGATAGTGCAGCCCATCTCATGCGGGCCTTTGTTGATGCGCTCTAACCTTGTTGTGCTAGAGTATCCGGCTCTGCGCCTAGCGCAATAATGAGTTGCGTTGCGCGTTGACGCAAGCCGTCTGTCACTTCGGCGTCCACCATGATGCCTTGCAGCTTTTCAAGCGCAGCTTCGGTGTCACCCTCTTCGATATCGATCAGTGCCAGTTGCTCAACCGCCAATAAGCGCAGTGCATTGCCCGGAGCGCTTAGCGCGTCAAAACGAATGCGGCGATCTTGCGCACTCAAAGTGCCATCCGCTTGGCTGGCCGCTTTGAACGATGCAATCTGGCGATAGATTTCAGGCAAACTGCCATCAACCGCAATGCTTTCCAGCGCCGCTTGCGCACCTGCAGGATCGCCATCCGCACCCTGCTCTGCCGCTTGCAGCAATGCAACAACAGCTTTGGCACCTTGTGTAATGTCTTGCTTGCCAAGCGCATCCAAGGCCTCAACGCGGGCAGAAGGTTCATCGGCTTCAAGAGCAGAAAGAATTGAATCCCCGGCCGATTCCGCTGCGTTGCGTGCTTGAGATTTGCTATAAGCGTCGTAGGCGGTGCCCCCGACCAATGCCAAAACAGCAACGATCGCAATCCAGCCATAACGGCGCATCAGTCCGAACAAGCGGTCTCTGCGGACCTCTTCGGACACTTCTTCAATAAAACTGTCGGTATCGCTCACGCTTTAGCCCCTACTTTTTGCCTCTCATATCGCGATGTCACAGCCCTGCCAAGGGCTCGTCACACCCTTGCCATGTGATGCGCGCACTTTAGCGCACATTGTTCGATTGCTGTTATAGTTTCAAAACGCTATTTTGAACTCGTGAGTTCAGATTTTTGAACTAAGATGATTGCACTTTGATGCAGGATGCTTATGTCGAGCAAAGACGTTTTTATTGGTCAATTCAATTGACCTAATTGAGGAAAGACACTTAGATGAAAATCATTCCCCTGATCACCGCAGTTTTGGTGACGGCTTTTCTCTACGCTTTGGTCTTCGAACGCGATGCTCTTTTGGCGTTTGCACAAGGCACCGATAGTGAAAACGTTCAAACGGAAGACGCAAAAGACAGTAGCGAAGCTGGCGAAGAAGTAGAAAAAGCAATTCGCGTGGTCGCAATCAAATCCGAAGCGCAACAAATCGACAGTGCCGTTGTCTTGCGCGGCCAGACAGAGGCGGCGCGGATGGTTGAAGTTCGTGCAGAAACCTCGGGCCAAGTGATTTCAGAACCCTTGCGCAAAGGAAGCTTTGTCAATCAAGGGCAACTCCTGTGCCAGCTCGATCCGGGTACGCGCGATGCGTCCCTTGCGGAAGCGCAGGCGCGTCTTGCCGAAGCAAAGGCACGTGTTCCAGAAACTCAAGCACGCCTTGATGAAGCCATGGCGCGTCTTGATGAGGCCAAAATCAACGACAACGCCGCATCCAAACTCAGCCAAGGCGGCTTTGCATCCGAAACGCGCGTTGCATCCACCCAAGCGGCAGTGCGCGCGGCTGAAGCTTCTGTCGCCGCTGCAAAAAGTGGATTGCAAACCACCGGCGCAGGAATCCAAAGCGCTGAAGCCGCAATAGCAGCTGTCGAAAAAGACATAGAACGTCTTCAAATCACGGCACCTTTTGAGGGATTACTGGAAACTGATACTTCGGAACTGGGCAGCTTGCTCCAACCGGGTGGGCTTTGCGCGACGATCCTTCAGCTAGACCCGATCAAAGTAGTTGGCTTCGTTCCAGAAACCGAAGTGGACCGCGTTGAGATTGGTGCTTTGGCAAGCGCACGCCTTTCAGGTGGACGCGAAATTCAGGGGCGCGTGACGTTCCTATCACGCGCTGCCGATACAACGACGCGCACTTTCCGCGTGGAAATCAACGTAGCAAACGCAGATTTAGCGATCCGAGACGGCCAAACCGCAGAAATCATTATTGCAGCAGACGGTGCCAAGGCACATCTGCTTCCGCAATCCGCCCTCACACTGAACGACGATGGCGATCTTGGCGTGCGAACGGTTGATGAAAATTCCAAGTCGAAATTCGTTAATCTGAAACTATTGCGCGATACTGCCGAAGGCGTTTGGGTCGAAGGCCTGCCAGAACAGGCAAACGTCATATCAATCGGACAAGAATACGTCATCGACGGCGTCCCAGTCGACGCGACTTACAAGGAGCCTGATCAATGACCGGTATCGTCGATTGGGCCGCCGAACGCGCCCGAATGGTCCTCGCCTTTATTGCCCTCACCCTTTTGGTTGGGGGTTTTGCCTATTGGAGCCTTCCCAAAGAAGGTGAGCCGGATATCGAAATTCCAGCGCTCTTTGTCTCGGTGCCCTTCCCCGGAATTTCTGCGGCGGACAGCGAAACATTGCTGGTTAAACCGATGGAAACAGAACTGGCCGATCTTGATGGCTTGAAATCCATCTCAGGCACTGCTGCCGAAGGTTATGCAGGAATCGCACTGGAGTTCGAATTTGGTTGGGACAAAACCAAAGTCATGGCGGATGTGCGCGATTCTATGAATGCGGCAGAGGGAAAGTTTCCGACAGGTGCCGAGAACTATTCGATTAATGAAATCAATTTCTCTGAATTCCCAATCATCATTGTTAATCTGACAGGCAAAGTGCCAGAGCGAACGATGTCCATCGTTGCCAAAGATTTGCAAGATCGCATTGAAGCGCTCGATGCGGTTCTCGAAGCTGGCATCGCTGGTATTCGCGACGAAATGGTCGAGGTACTGATCGATCCTTTGCGCCTAGAATCCTACAATGTGACCGCGGGTGAGTTGATCAATGTGGTGCAAAACAACAACCAATTGATCGCGGCAGGTGAAGTTGAAACAGCGCAGGGGTCTTTCGCGGTTAAGATCCCCTCTTCCTTTGATGATGAACGCGATATCTATGCATTGCCGGTTAAAAGAAACGGCGATCGCGTTGTAACTTTGGGTGATCTTGCAGAAATCAGTCTGACCTTTGAAGATCGCAAAGGCACCGCGCGCTTCAACGGCGAAACATCGGTTGCTTTGCAAGTCGTTAAGCGCAAAGGCTTTAACCTCATTGATACAGCGGCCTTGGTCAAAGCAACGGTTGAAGAGGCCCGCGCAGAGTGGCCCGATGCGCTGCAAGCCTCTGTCGATGTTGGAACCTCAAACGATCAATCGCGCACAGTTGGCTCGATGGTAAGCCAGCTCGAAGGCTCTGTTCTAACGGCGATCGCGCTTGTGATGATCGTTGTCCTCGCCGCGCTAGGTACGCGCCCTGCGTTGCTTGTCGGCTTTGCGATTCCAACGTCGTTCCTGTTGTGCTTTGCATTCCTCGCTGTCATGGGCGTCACCATCTCGAACATCGTTATGTTCGGCTTAATTCTGGCTGTCGGCATGTTGGTCGATGGCGCGATCGTGGTTGTAGAATACGCGGACAAACGGATCTCGCAGGGCTCTGGCCCGATGCATGCCTATGTCGAAGCCGCCAAGCGGATGTTCTGGCCAATCGTGTCCTCAACAGCAACGACGCTTTGTGCCTTTTTGCCAATGCTGTTCTGGCCCGGCGTCCCTGGCCAATTCATGGGCATGTTACCGATCACACTGATCTTTGTTCTGTCGGCATCTCTGATTGTGGCACTTGTTTATTTGCCAGTCATGGGCGGCGTTACTGGCCGCCTGAGCCGGCTCTTTGGCAACACATCTGATGCCTTGCGCGCAAGCACGCCTTGGTTCGTGCGCGCTCTGCTCGTCCCAATCGCGCTTTATGGCGTGTTCTTAGGCGCAATGCAGACCTTGAACCCTGGCTACCTGTTTGGCGGCACACCTATCGCCGATGGTTTCGTCGGTGCTTTGCCTGGCATTGCACTGTTTCTCTTTGCCGCCTTTGCGGCCTCTGTCACGCTCGGCGCGGCGAAAATAGAGCGACGCAAACGCAAGATCAAAGCGGGCCACAGGCGGACGCTCTTTGGTATGTTCATCAAACTGGTCACGGGCAATCCGATCATGCCAATCGTGACCATTGGCGCGGTTGGTCTCTTCGTGATGAGCACCTTTAGTTATTTTGGCGAGAACAATAACGGCGTTGAGTTCTTTGTCGAAAGCGAACCAGAACAAGGAATCGTATACGTTCTTGCGCGCGGCAATCTTTCGCTTGATGAAAAGGACGTGCTTGTGGCGCAAGCCGAAGAAATCGTGCTGCAACACCCCGGCGTGAAAAGCGCATTTGCCTTTGCGGGCGAAGGCGGGCTGAACACCGATGCCTCTGGTGCCTCGGTGCCAAAGGATACAATCGGGCAAGTTCAGTTCGAGACAATCGCGTGGGAAGACCGACGCGATCAGCCTGAACTCGACGGTGATCTGGTTCTTGCCGAACTCACAGAGCAGCTTTCACTGATCCCGGGGATCGAAATCGAAATTCTCGCGCAGGAACGTGGCCCTGCCTCGGGCAAACCTGTGCATCTGCGCCTAAAAGGCGAAAACTGGGATGATCTGCTGAACGCAACCGCGATCGCGCGCAATAAGTTCGATAGCACCGAAGGGCTAACGCTTATCGAAGATACACGCCCCCTGCCCGGCATTGATTGGCAGATCGACGTGGATGTCGAAAAGGCAGGCCGCTATGGCGCGGACGTCGCAACTGTTGGCGGCATGGTGCAGCTTGTGACCCGTGGCATTCTGCTTGATACGATGCGGGTTGATAGCTCTGACGAAGAAATCGAAATTCGCGTGCGCTTGCCGGAAGAAGATCGCGTGCTCAGCACACTGGATTCTCTCAAAGTGCGCACACAAGACGGCTTGGTTCCTTTAAGCAATTTCATCACGCGCAAACCTGTGAAAAAGCTCGCCGAAATCAATCGCATTGATCAAAAACGCTATTTCGATGTGAAGGCCGCAGTCAAAGACGGGCTCACAAAGACCGAGATTACCGAAGATGGCACCGAGAAAAGCATCGCCATCAACGCAAATGAGCGCCGCGCGGCGCTCACAGAATGGCTGGAAACCGATCCGCTACCTACTGGTATCGATTGGGAATGGTCCGGTGATCAGGAAGAAGAAGCTGAAAGCCAGCAATTCTTGTCCTCCGCCTTTGCAGGCGCGCTCGGGTTGATGTTCATCATTCTTTTGGCGCAGTTCAACAGTTTCTATAACTCGGTTCTTGTTCTGCTTGCTGTGGTTCTGTCCACCGCTGGTGTACTGATCGGGATGCTGGTTATGGATCAAGCCTTTTCGATCATTATGACGGGCACAGGCATCGTTGCACTGGCAGGAATCGTGGTGAACAACAACATTGTTCTGATCGACACCTACCAAGACTATTCACGCTACATGCCACGGATAGAAGCCATTGTGCGCACCGCAGAAGATCGCATTCGCCCTGTTCTTCTCACAACGATCACAACAATGGCGGGTCTCGCCCCCATGATGTTCGGCCTTAGCCTTGACTTTATCGCGGGGGGCTATTCGGTTGATAGCCCGACATCGCTTTGGTGGAAGCAACTGGCAACTGCGGTCGTCTTTGGCCTTGGGATTGCGACAGTGCTGACATTGGTCTTCACCCCCTCAATGCTTGCACTACGTGTTTGGGCGACAACATATCTGCATTGGCTTGCGCGTCTTCTTGCTAAGCTGTCACTGGGGCGATCAAGCGTCGCTGCACGTGACTGGGCTCTTCAACGTGAGGCGCGCAGGATCAAATCGCCAACGATTTTGTGGGAAGAAGACATCGATCCCGAACGAGAATATGCGCCGGAAGCAGAACTGTCCCCTAGTATGGTGTCCGCGCTTAAGGCCGCAGAATGACGTCAAAGTAGGGTGCGTGATACCACGCACCATACGGCAAATGCCCCTTTGCCCGTAATAGAGATCCACTCTGAGAGCTGACGTTCGCACGCCAAAAGACACAAAAGTAAGGTGCGTGATATCACGCACCCTACACCAGAGCACCGAACAAAACTGCGAAAGTGTGTCTTAAGCCGCGTCTTCGGATTGCTGGCGATGCCACAGCGCCGCGTAGCGTCCTGAGCGGCTTAAAAGCTCTGAATGACTGCCCTGCTCTGCGACGATCCCATCAGCCAAGACAACAATGCGATCCGCCTCCGCAATCGTCGACAGACGGTGCGCAATGGTAATCACTGTGCGCCCTTCGGCAGCCAGTGCCAATGCGTCTTGAATTTCATGCTCTGTTTCACTGTCCAGCGCAGAAGTCGCTTCATCCAGCAACAAAATCGGCGGATTCTTTAGCAAAGTCCGGGCAATCCCAACGCGCTGCTTTTCGCCTCCAGATAGCTTTAGTCCGCGCTCGCCCACTGTGGTCTCATAGCCATCCGGAAGCCCCATAATGAAGTCATGAATTTGCGCCGCGCGCGCAGCCTCTTCAATTTCAGAATGGCTGGCTCCATCTTTGCCATAAGCGATGTTGTAGCGGATCGTGTCGTTAAACAGCACCGTATCCTGAGGAACAACGCCGATTGCATCATGCAAACTACTTTGCGTCACATCACGCACATCTTGCCCGTCAATGGACAAAGCCCCATCATTCACGTCATAGAAACGGAACAAGAGCCGCCCAATGGTGGATTTTCCCGAACCAGATGGACCAACAATCGCAACGTTCTGCCCTGCAGGTACATCCAGATCTACGCCCTTCAGAATAGCGCGCTCCGCATCATAGCCAAAGTGAACCCCCTTGAGCGAAACATGCCCGCCCTTAACTCTTAAATCTTTTGCACCGATTTTATTTGCGACCTCAGGGGGCTGTTCCAGTAGATCGAACATCTCGCCCATATCCACCAAAGCTTGGCGAATTTCGCGATAGACGGTGCCAAGGAAATTCAGAGGCATTGTGATCTGGATCATATAAGCATTCACCATAACAAAGTCGCCAACTGTCAAAGTGCCGGCCTGCACCCCCATCGCCGCGAGAACCATCACCGCAACCAACCCCGTGGTTATCAAAAAGGACTGACCAAAGTTTAGAAACGCCAGTGAATAGGATGTTTTTAGCGCCGCAACTTGATAAAGCTCCATCGCGCTGTCGTATCGACGCGCTTCACGCGCTTCCGCGCCAAAATACTTGACCGTTTCAAAATTGAGCAGACTGTCGATCGCTTTCTGATTGGCGTCGGTATCCTGATCATTCATCTGTTTGCGAAGCTTTACCCGCCATTCCGTGACTGCAAACGTAAACCAAACATAGAGCGCGATTGTGACAAAGACCGCAGCCAAATACCAAACGTCAAACAAGAAAAACAAAATGGCGGCGATCATCAACAACTCAAGCACCAATGGACCGATCGAAAAGAGCAAGAAGCGCAACAGGAATTCAACGCCTTTCACGCCCCGCTCAATGATACGGCTAAGCCCGCCAGTCTTGCGGCCAATGTGATAGCGCATCGAAAGCCGGTGAATGTGCTCAAAGGTCTCCAGCGCAAGCGCGCGCAAGGCGCTTTGTCCAACCTTCGCGAAGACTGCATCGCGCAGCTGTTGAAAGCCATTGGACATCAATCGCGCCAGACCATAGGCCACTGTCAATCCAACAGCGCCAATCGCAAGATCAGGCGCGCCCGCCTCTGACAACGCATCAACCGCCCGTTTGTACAATAGCGGGGTCAACACCGCGACGACTTTTGCGATCAAAAGCATCGCCATTGCCAGCACAACACGCTGTTTCACCCAAAGCTTGTCTGCGGGCCACAGGTAGGGCGCGACGCGGCGAATAGTGCGCCAGCCCGATATCTTGTGATCTTTTGAAAGAGCAGCGTCCGTTGGTGAAAGTCGTCTCATATTTGCGGCGTCCTTTGAGTCAGACACAACAAATAGTCACGCCGCCGCAAAATGACCAGTCGCGCTATTCCGGTACAGTAAAAACCTGTCCTGGATAGATCAAATCTGGATCGCGGATTGCGTCACGATTGGCCTCAACAACACGCGCGTACAAAGTACCGCTGCCATAACGCTCTTGGGCGATGGCCCAAAGCGTCGCCCCCGGCTGCACGGTGATCGCCTGAACGGTCTTTTCTGGTTGAACCGCCGCAGCGAGGACCTCTGGCGCTTCGCGCTTAAAGGGCGTCTCGATACGTGCAAGCACATCGCCCGCTTCATTCAACTCATCCACGCGCAGCGTATATATGCCAGTGTCAACCGCAGGTAAATCTGCTTGCCAATCTCCAGAGGTCGCGATCTGCGAGGTCGTAATCGGGCGGTTGTCCAGATAAACCCGAACAAAGCTGCCCTCACCGCGACCGGTCAACGCAACATCGCCTAAATCGTCATACGCAATTGAAGCGAGCAATGCTGTCAGTGCATCGGGTTTTGGCGCATCGGGCGCTTGTAAAACGCGCACACCGTCGTTGGTAGACAAGAGGATCGCAGGTGCTTTTGGTTCTCGCGCAGGCTCGTCAGGCTCTTGCACAGAGGGTTTAACTTGCGGCTCGACCTCCGCTGCTTGAACAGGTGCATCGATTGAGGGGGCTGCTGCGCGAGCCGCGACCTCTACAGGTGCAACAAAGCTCGTTTGATCAACATTCGGCGTACTCATATCTGCGTCATCGCCCACACTTAACGCGACTTGCCGCGCAGCGGTGACAGGCGCGATGATCACGCGCTCGGGCGCAGGTTCACCCTGCCCGTCGTCCAACGTCAAAACTCTTGCATCGGCCGCATCAGGCAACGTTACAAAGCTTGCAAATTTTCCGCGCGCATCGGCCTTCACTTCAGCAACGATTTCATCATCAAGACGAATAGAAATGCGGCTCCCGGCTTCAGCGCTACCAGCAATCATCGCATCACCGCGCGTATCGACGCGCACAACATCAAAACTCGGCGATGGGCTTTGTTTTTGTACATCCTCAGTTAGTTCGCGTGCGACGCTTTTTTCCGCCTCTGGCGCATCCGCCTGCTCAACAGGCGCAGCGACAACCGGTGCAAGCGCAGCTTCAACAACAGTTGGCTTATCAGTTGGTTTATCAAAAAACACGCCGCCAACATATCCAGCGACAGTCAATGCCCCGACAAGGGCCGTACCGGCACCAACCGTCACACCAGTTCCAGAGGAAAGGAATGCAAATTTACTCATCGTAACCCGTCTCCAGTTTGCCTACTTTAGCTGTCGGCAATGCCCGTATATAGCAAACACAGGCCATACGGTCAAAACACGTAAAATAAGGACGAATTGATGCAACAACGATCAATCTGTGTCTTTTGTGGCGCATCTGACGGGGTCAAGGACAGCTATGGCGCTGCGGCAGATCGCTTGGGCACGCTGCTCGCAGAGAATAACCTGCGCTTGGTCTATGGGGCTGGTGATGTCGGTTTGATGGGCCGCGTTGCGCGCGCAGCGCAAATGGCAAAGGGCACGACTTTCGGCGTGATCCCTCAGCACTTGGTCGATTGGGAGGTCGGAAAAACGGATCTCACAACTTATGTGGTCACCGAAACCATGCATGAACGAAAGAAGGTCATGTTCATGAATGCCGATGCCATCGCACTCTTGCCAGGCGGCGCAGGCTCGCTCGATGAGTTTTTCGAAGTGCTCACGTGGGCCCAGCTTGGCCTGCACAAAAAGCCAATCGTTTTGATCAATACCCTAGGATACTGGGATCCCCTGCTCGCACTTGTTGATCATGTTATCGCCGAGGGGTTCGCCAAAGGAAGCCTAAAAAACTTCTTCAAGATCGCAGCATCGCCAGACGAAGCCCTGTCCCTTTTGCGATAACGCCGCTTCATTTTCCAAGAAAAACTCCCCGCGGAGCGTCCCGCACCCACAAAAAACGCGCCACTTGGTCAAAGCGGCGCGTTTCAAAAATCAAACAAAAGAGCGCGCGAAAGCGCTCAATAAGAGTAGATTACATACGGGATGCAACATTTTCCCAGTTCACGAGGTTGTCCATGAAGTTGGACAAATACGCTGGGCGCTTGTTGCGGAAATCGATGTAGTAGGAATGCTCCCAAACGTCACAGCCCAAAAGCGCTGTTTGACCAAAGCAAAGCGGGTTCACACCGTTTTCGGTCTTTGTGACAGCCAATGAGCCATCCGCGTTTTTAACCAGCCAGCACCAGCCAGAACCGAACTGACCTGCACCCGCTGCCGCGAAGGCTTCTTTGAACGCATCAACAGAGCCAAAGCTCTCTTTCAGCGCCGCTTCCAGCTCGGACGGCATTGCAGATTTGCCAGGGCCCATCATTTCCCAGAACTGGTTGTGGTTCCAAAGCTGAGAGATGTTGTTGAAGATACCATTTTGCGCAACCGCAGAGGCGTCATATGTGCCTGTGATGATCTCTTCGAGGGATTTATCCGCCCACTCTGTGCCCTCAATCAGCTTGTTGCCGTTGGTGACATAAGCGTTGTGGTGCAGGTCGTGGTGATACTCCAGCGTCTCTTTGGACATGCCGAGATCGGCCAAAGCGTCATGTGCGTAGGGAAGATTTGGAAGTTCGAATGCCATTGTGTCAGGCCTCTCTGTTGAAGTGTCTTATGCCAGATAGAAAGCCCCCAGCCCCCAAGGTCAAGGGCTGGCAGGTGGTTTTCAGTGAAAAAACAACTATGATTTTGTGCGGCTCACTAAGACGCAGATCAAGGCTATCAGGTTATTTTGTGCGCTTACATTTTCCCGTAGCGCCCAAGGTATTATCTGCAATCGGCGCGGACAGGTGATAGGTAACAATGCCTTTTTTCTTGAGCAGCGTGGCGGAATAGCGCAATTCTGGAATTAAAGTGCCTTTGGAGGTCTTGATCTTTTTCAACTTCCACCATGCGCGCATGACTTGGTCCGTATTCTTGCCCATCCGAACCTGTAGCGGCGCTCTATAAATTGCCATAATCATCGGGTTATGGACCGCAACACTCATTTCAGCATGATTCAGGTCGAAAATCAGTGGCCCAGCTAGGAAATGCGTCGGTTTCTTCGCAGGCATTTCACATTCCCATACCTCGCCAGCGAAACCTGCGCCGCCCAGAATGCCCAACACTATGGCGAAACCCAAACACTTCATACGCATGTCGCAATCACTCTTACTTTGTTGACTGCGACACTTATGCCTTTCATCCAAGAATAGATGCAACCTCTGACGGTTAATACGCATCCACTTCAGAGCCAGCCTGCGCCGCGATGCTGAGAAGGTCGAACATATACTCAGCGACAGATCGGAAACACACGATGGTAAAGCTATCCTCGCCGTTCATCCAGAAGGCAGCCGGCACCTGCGCCATGCGCGAGCGGCGGAACATGCCCTTTTTGAACGCATCCGGCGCAAAATCGACAGGTGCAAGCTTTGCCATGACTTCGCGCGCCTTTGGGCCCGAGACCTCGAACACAGCGCGTGCATCAGAGACGTTTGCAGCCAAAAAATGCGTCCCCTTCAAAGCCTTGTTCACCGCTTCAATAGCGTCTGAAACCTTAGCGTAGGGCACCATGATCAGCAGCTCGTCGGGGCTCATCCACGCCGCGCTACTGTCGCCCTTTTGTGCAATCGCGCGAACAACGGGCATCGCGCCAGCAATCCCCTTGATCGCCTTGATCAGCTTTTTGTCCGCAAAATCACCGCGCAGGGTGATCATCCCTTGCAGGCCCATCTCGCGCACGTCAGCGATACCATCGTTGAAAGCAGCACCTTGCAACGCACTCACAGCATTAGACATTTTGCTTCTCCCCGTCCTTATCATAGATCACTGGGTCGATAATTTTCGCTTTAACAATTGTCCCGTCCGTCTTAGGGAAATCAATCACTTCACCCATACGATCAGGTCCGTTTTTCACCAGCCCCATCGCAATGCCACGCTCAAGATTGGCGCTATAATAGGTCGAGGTCACGCGACCGAACATATTGCGCTGGCCGTTAGCATTGACGCCCTCTTCAACCGCATAAGCGCCATCAGGCAGCACCGATTTATCAAGCGTTTCAAGTCCGACCAACTTCCAACGTTCAGGATCGGCCATATGGCTACGCTCATGCGCGCGTTTACCGAGATAGTCCTCTTTCTTCTTCGACAGCGCCCATTGCAGGTTGAGATCCAGAGGGATCACCGTCCCGTCGGTCTCATCCCCAATCATGATAAAACCCTTCTCGGCGCGCAGAATATGCAGCGTTTCGGTGCCGTAAGGCATCGCGCCGTATTCCTCGCCCGCCTCCATCAAGGCCTCCCAGAACGCCAGTCCTTGGCTTGCAGGCACCGCAATTTCATAGCTCAACTCACCCGAGAAAGAGATCCTGAACACGCGCGCATCAAAGCCGCCAATCGTGCCATCGGCCCATTCCATAAAGCCAAGCGCCTCTTTGGAGACATCCAAGCCGCCCAGCTTTTCCAGCACCTTGCGTGCGTTCGGGCCAACAACGGCAATCTGCGCGAATTGCTCGGTGACATTGGCAACATAAACGTTCCAATCCCACCACTCGGTTTGCAGCCATTCTTCCATGTGACCGTGGATCGTCTCAGCCCCGCCCGTCGTTGTGTGGCACAGGAACGTATCCTCGTCGAGCCGCGCTACAACGCCGTCGTCAATCAGAAAGCCGTTCTCAGAACACATCAAGCCATAGCGGCATTTGCCCGGCTTCAACGTGCTCATCATATTCGTGTAGAGCATGTCGAGGAACTTGCCCGCGTCTGGCCCTTTGACAATAATCTTGCCGAGCGTTGAGGCATCCAGCAAGCCAAGGTTCTCACGCGTATTCTTCACCTCGCGGTTTACCGCGTCGTGTACGCTCTCGCCTGGCTGCAAATATGCAAAAGGGCGACGCCAAGCACCAACAGGTTCCCAATCCGCGCCATGCGTGTCGTTCCACTCATAAAGAGGTGTTTTGCGCAAAGGCTGGAAGGTTTTGCCACGTGCTTCACCGCCAATCGCGCCCATAGAAATCGGCGTATATGGTGGTCGAAACGTGGTCGTACCTGTCTGCGGAATAGGTTGACCCAATGCATCAGAAAGTATCGCGAGACCGTTGATATTACTCAACTTACCCTGATCCGTCGCCATGCCGATTGTGGTATAGCGCTTGGCGTGTTCGACGCTTTCATAGCCCTCGCGTGCAGCAAGCTGGATATCGGAGACTTTCACGTCGTTCTGATAATCGAGCCATGTTTTGGAGCGTAGTTTATAACCTGCGCCCTGGGGCATAAGCCAAACAGGTTCAATCGGATTTTCCGAGGTCGGCGTGCCATCTGGGATCTTCGACTTCGCAGCGTTGCCACCTGCCGCTTTACCAGCGGCAAGCCCCGCACCATGCGCATCGCCAATGAGTTCGGCCAATTGCAAATGTCCATTCGCAGAGCCTGCGACGCTCACAAAGCACTCACCGCTCGCGCCCAAAGGCGGGCGTTCACTGTCGGGCCTGAAATGCGACTGGGCATCGTCCCAAACCAGCTTGCCACCGCAATGGGACCACAAATGCACCACAGGTGACCAACCGCCAGACATGGCAACCGCATCGCAAGGAATGACCTCAAGAACACCGCCCTCGCCAGCTTGGCTACAAAGCTCAACCGCTTCAACGCGCTTGCCGCCTTTGACCATGCCAATCGCCTTGCCCGTCTCAACGCGAATGCCAAGCGCTTTGGCCTCATCCGCCAAAACGCCTGCGCCGCCGGTGCGCGCATCAATGATGCACGGTACATCAAGGCCAAGTCCTTTTAGCGTGATCGCCGTGCGATAGGCATCATCATTGTTGGTCACAACGACCGTGCGATCGCCAACAGAAACACCGTAATTCACCGCATAATCGCGCACAGCGCCAGCGAGCATAACGCCCGGAACATCGTTGCCAGCAAAGCTCAGCGGGCGTTCAATCGCCCCCGTCGCTGTGATGATCTGGCGCGCGCGAATGCGCCACAAACGGTGGCGCGGCCCCGCCATATCAGGCGCGTGATCGGTTAGACGTTCATAGCCCAGCACATAACCGTGATCATAGACACCAGCGCCCATATGGCGCGTGCGCATGGTCACGTTTTCCATAGCCGCGAGTTCTGAAACCAACGCATCGATATAGGCGCTTACGTCCTGCCCATCGACCTCGCCGCCATCCACGGGCGCGCGGCCACCCCAGTGGGCGGTTTGCTCGACCAGCAGAACCTTCACACCAGTGAGCGCCGCCGCTTTGGCCGCTTGCAAACCAGCGATACCGCCGCCGATCACCATCACGTCTGTGAAGTGATAGAAATGCTCGTAAGTATCCTTGTCGCGATCCTCTGCGCGCGGCGCTTTGCCAAGACCCGCAGACTGGCGAATGAAAGGCTCATAAATATGCTTCCACAGGGGGCGCGGATGGATGAACATCTTGTAATAAAAACCCGCAGGCAGGAAGCGCGAGAGATGCTTGTTGATCGCGCCAATGTCGAACTCAAGGCTCGGCCAGTGGTTTTGTGAGGTGATCTGCAAACCATCAAACAGCTCTGTCACTGTTGCACGCTGGTTCGGCTCAAAATCATCGGTATAGCCCATGTTAAAGAGCGCGTTTGGCTCTTCACCGCCGCTGGCCACAATACCGCGTGGGCGGTGGTATTTGAACGAACGCCCGATCATCATCTGATCGTTCGCAAGCAAGGCAGAGGCAAGCGTGTCGCCCTCAACGCCCTTTAGTTTCTTACCGTTGAAATCAAAGGAAAGCTGCGCGCCGCCGCTCGTGAAACGGCCCGCTGTCTTTAAGCGTGTGCTCATGAGAAGTTCCTCCATGACCAACCGGGTCGTTTGGCGCTGATTGCGTCCCTTATCTCTTGCGGTGGCTCTGTCGTTTGCGCGCTATAGGTGCCAAAGACCTCAAGCGTCGTCGTGCAGCGAGCCGCGTGAAACCACTTGCCGCAGCCATTGTTGTGCCGCCAGCGTTCCAGATGAACCCCGTGTGGGTTTTCGCGCATGAACAGATATTCTTCGAATTGCTCATCTGTGGAGCCGACCGAGTGCCGCTTCAAATGCGCCTCGCCGCCCGCATGGAATTCCGTTTCTTCGCCTGTGACGCCACAGACGGGACATTTAAGAATGAGCATAAATAGAACTCCCGCTCAAAAGTATCGTAGCGCCCGTTCCGAGGGTGGGCGTAAAGCGCCCGCCCGTGGGGGCGGATCGGGCGCTGCGCGGCATAGCCGCGCTTGTGTTTCGCAAGCTAAATACTACGACCATAAGTTTGTGGATATGCCGAGAACATCTTTTTCCCAGATCAAAAACCAACATCATGCAGCCTCGCAATCACGAACCAGCACTACATGATGTGGATAATTATCCACAGGCCAGTTATCCACAAAAACATACAATTTGCACTTTTTTAAATTAGTGTTGTAGTTTCGTTCTACGGGCCCGAAAAGTGCGAACATAGAAAGAACACCATGATACTGAGTAACTATGAAATTGACCGCAAATGGAGCCTTGAACAATATAAAGAAGCGCTTAATGCAATTAGACCTCTTTATGAAATCAAGGAACGAAATTATAAGATTGCCAATGAAGAGCTTAGAGAAGTTCATTTTGCTCATTGCGAAATTGTTTCTCGCATAGCGGAACTTTCCGAGGATTTGCACGATGGCCTTGGAACCTGAATCTAACATCAATGAGCCACCCCCGCGGCAACGCTCTCGTCGATGAACTTGCCCTCTTTGAAACGCCACATGGAGAACTCATCGGTCAGTGGAGACTCCCCCTTCGCCATAAGTTCTGCCATGGCCCAGCCTGACCCCGGAATGGCCTTGAAACCACCGGTGCCCCAGCCACAGTTCATGAACATGCCTACAACGGGTGTTTTGCTCAGAATAGGCGAGCGATCCCCTGTCACATCCACAATCCCGCCCCACTGACGCAGCATCTTCAAACGAGACAGCATCGGGAAGGTCTCGATCAGCGCGCGCACGGTTTCTTCTACGTGATGGAATGATCCCCGCTGGGTGTAGTTGTTGTAACCATCCGTGCCGCCGCCAATGACCATTTCGCCCTTGTCGGATTGCGACAGGTAGCCGTGAACGGTGTTGGCCATAACCACGATATCCATCGCGGGTTTGATTGGCTCGGACACCAGCGCTTGCAGCGCGACACTTTCCATCGGCAAACGGAAACCCGCCATATCGGCCAGCACAGAGGAATGTCCTGCGACGATCCCGCCGAGCTTGTCGCAATCAATCGCGCCTTTGGTGGTGTCGACGCCAACAACTTTGCCGCCGATCGTGCGCACATTGGTCACTTCGCATTTCTGGATGATGTCCATGCCCATGTCAGAGCAGGCGCGCGCATAGCCCCAAGCCACCGCATCGTGACGCGCCGTGCCGCCGCGCGCTTGCCAGAGGCCACCGAGAACAGGATAGCGCGGACCGTTCAGCTCAATGATCGGGCAAAGCTCTTTCACGCGGCCCGGTCCGATCCACTCGGTCTGAACACCTTGCAAGGCATTGGCATGGGCCGTGCGCTGATAGCCGCGAATTTCATGTTGGGTTTGCGCCAGCATCAATACACCGCGCGGGGAGAACATGACGTTATAGTTCAAGTCCTGTGAAAGCGTCTCGTAAAGCGAGCGCGCCTTTTCATAGATCGCGGCGCTCGGGTCTTGCAGATAGTTCGAGCGAATGATCGTGGTGTTGCGCCCCGTGTTGCCGCCCCCAAGCCAACCTTTTTCCAAAACCGCGACATTGGTGATGCCAAAGTTCTTACCCAGATAATAGGCCGTCGCCAAACCATGCCCGCCTGCCCCAACAATGATCACATCGTATTTTGACTTGGGCTGCGGCGAGCGCCAAGCGCGCTCCCATCCTGCGTGATGACGCAAAGCTTCTCGCGCGACGGCAAAGGCTGAATAACGTTTCATGAGTGGCCCCCGAAAATTAAATGCGCGGCGAAAGTAGAGTCGCCTTTGGATTTGGTTGTGCGCTTGATGGCAAAAAAGAGGATACTCTGAGCGACAAGAACTGACCAGTTCACGACACAGCGGCGGAAAAGCGACATCAAACC
Source organism: Planktotalea sp. (assembly GCF_050633725.1). Classification (GTDB taxonomy): domain Bacteria; phylum Pseudomonadota; class Alphaproteobacteria; order Rhodobacterales; family Rhodobacteraceae; genus Planktotalea. The sequence continues at coordinate 20,541 of NZ_JBOEHB010000028.1, read as the reverse complement.
TTCCCAATTGAGGACCAAGAATTCACGAGAAGTTCAACCCAAAATACACCCCGCGACATGAGGTTGCAGCTTGGGCTCTTTTTTTCGGGCGCGAAGCAGGTTACGTGAGGCAGGACTTAAAGGGAGTTTCATAGTGTTTTGGCTGATCACTACCGTTTTGGCGGTTGGAACCTGCGCGTTACTCGCTTTGGCGCTTTGGCGCGGGCATGATGGCGCGCGCCCTGCGGCCGAGTTCGATCTGCAAGTCTATCGCGATCAACTTGCCGAAGTTGAACGCGACCGCGATCGCGACGTAATTGCCGAAGAAGACGCAGAGCGTTTGATCACAGAGATTTCGCGCCGAATTTTGGCGGCGGACAAAGCCATGCAGACCGAGAAAACCAATGTGCGCAGCCCCCAAGCGTTGCGGTATGGGGTGATTGCAGCTCTGTTGCTTGCGCTGGTTGGTGGATCGCTCACGCTTTATCGGGGCTTAGGTGCGCCGGGATATGGCGATCTTGCCCTTGCGACGCGGATTGAACGCTCTGACGAAGCGCGCAAAAACCGCCCCGACCAAGCAACGGCCGAAGCCTCTTTGCCTGCTCCTGTCGATAGCCCCGATGCACCTGCTGAATACCTGGAATTGGTTAAGAAGTTGCGCCAAGCCGTTGCAACGCGCCCCAATGACCTTCAGGGGGCAAGTTTGCTTGCCACCCATGAGATGCGCCTTGGCAATGCCGCGCGCGCGCATGCTGCGCAAGCTCAGGTTCTACGCCTCAAAGGCGGCGATGCAACAGCAGAAGACTTTGCCAGCTATGGCGATATGTTAGTGATCGCAGCAGGTGGATATGTGTCCCCACAAGCAGAAGGCGCACTGGCCGCGGCCTTGAAAAAAGACCCCAAAAACGGCGTAGCGCGCTATTATTCGGGCCTGATGATGTTGCAGGTTGGCCGCCCGGATGTGGCCTTTCGTGCATGGGCAACTTTGCTGCAAGACAGCCCAGATGATGCCGGCTGGGTTGGACCGATCCGCGAGCAGATCGAAGAACTCGCCTTTCGCGCAGGCGTAGATTACGAGCTGCCCGCCCTCAAAGGCGATGCATTGGCTGGCCCGAGTGCAGAAGACATTGAAAACGCAGCCGATATGGACGCAGAAGATCGCAGCGAGATGATCAAAGGCATGGTTGCGCGGCTCTCGGACAGGCTGGCGACCCAAGGCGGAAGCCCCGAAGAATGGGCGCGTTTGATTTCCGCGCTTGGCGTGCTGGGCGAGCAAGATCGCGCAGCTCTGATTTGGCAGAACGCCAAGGACGTATTTGGCGACAGACCAGAGGCGCTGGATGTTGTAAGAAACGCAGCCCGCGAATTGGGCATGACCCAATGATCTTTGAAAGCGTCGAAGACTTTTCCGATGTGCTGCCGAGCATGCGCGCGCTTGTTGGATTAGACCTTGGAACAAAGACCATTGGCGTTGCAGTAAGCGACAGCCTTTTGTCCTCGGCAACCCCTCTGGAAACGATCAAACGCAGCAAATACACTGCTGATGCAGCCCGGCTGGAAGAGATCATCAAAGAGCGCGACATCGCGGGAATAGTGCTTGGTTTGCCGTTCAATATGGACGGCTCTGAGGGGCCTCGTTGCCAATCTACGCGGGCGTTTGCCCGCAATTTTGCCCGCCAAAACGATCTGCCGATCACCTATTGGGATGAACGCCTTTCGACAGTCGCCGCCGAGCGCGCACTCTTAGAGGCGGATACATCGCGAAAGCGTCGCGCAGAGGTGATTGATCATGTGGCCGCCGCCTATATCTTGCAAGGCGCGTTAGATCGTTTGACGCATTTGCGACGTGGATAAAGGGAAGCAAGATGAGCAATGATGTTTGGAGCCGCGATGAAATTGAAAGCCCCTGCATTCAGATTTGCCTAGTGCACCCTGAAACGCGCCTATGCACCGGCTGCAATCGCTCGATTGACGAGATTACGAACTGGTCAAAGATGGATGCAGAAGCACGGCGTTTGATCATGAGCGACTTGCCGAGCCGACAGGCCAACCCCAAGACCCGCCGCGGAGGGCGCGCTGCGCGTTTGAAACGGTGATCAAGTAGCGCGCTTAGCTTAGTCGATTTGTGTCTTGCTGCTGGGTCTGAGCTGTTTTTCGGGTTTTGCGTTTAGATAATTGATCCGCGCCGGCATTGATGCCTTTGTTGATCGCAATGCTCATCACACGGCGGATCACCATATTTATGATTTGGTTTACGTTCACCAGTCTGCTCCTTTTTGCCTTTTGCGTCACCCTAACCGCTGAATGTGCAATTTTCAGGGCAAAAGCGTCTGTCTATTCTTCAAACATCTGTGTTTGGTTTTCGTCTTCATCGCCTTCGGTTTCGCCAATCTCCATACTTGGTGGTGGACGGTTCTCCAAGAGCCCCGCAGAGCGGAGTTCTTTCAAACCAGGCAAATCGCGCGCGCTTTCGAGGCCGAAATGATCAAGGAAATCTTGCGTTACGACAAACGTCACTGGCCGACCCGGGGTCATGCGCCGACGGCCAAAGCGGATCCATTCCATTTCCAGCAGTTGATCCACCGTGCCACGAGACACGGAAACGCCGCGAATTTCTTCTATCTCTGCGCGCGTGACCGGCTGATGGTAGGCGATGATCGCTAGTGTTTCGATTGCCGCACGGCTTAGCTTGCGCGTTTCAATCGTTTCTTTTTGCATCAAAAAGCTGAGATCAGACGCCGTGCGCATGGCCCAAGCGTTACCCGTTTTAACAATATGGACACCCCTACCCTCATAGCGTTTTTGCAGGTGTGCGATGGCTTCGGCGCTATTGCAGCCATGTGGCATACGCGCATTTAGCTCTGCGACGCTTACAGGTTCGGCGCTGGCAAAAAGCACAGCCTCGACCATGCGTTCTTGTTCTGCCATTGGCGGCGCTTCGAAAAGGCTTTGCTCTTCATGTGGGGCGTCGTCGTTACTCACGCGGCTCTCTCCGTCGTAGCTGTATCGGGGCGAATGTGTCTGATTGACGAATTTCGGCTTTGCCTTCCTTGACCAGTTCAAGTGATGCCGCAAAGGTCGAGGCCGTCGCCGAGCGTCGTTTCACCGGATCGTTGCCCCACCCCTCTGGCAAATAGCTTGAGATATCTGTCCAAGAACCTGCAAACCCAAGTAAACCGCGCAAGCGAACCAAGGCTTCCTCCATTGTGTAAACCGCATCACGATCCATCACAAACGGGCGGAATTCATCGCGCGTTCGGATCCGCGCGTAGCCTTGCATCAAATCGAGCAAGGTCGCTGAATAGGTGGTTTTCTTGACCCTTTCGATCATTTCAGGTGCGCCGCGCGCAAAGAAATCGCGCCCGAGACGGTCGCGCGCCATCAAGCGGGCCGCCGCATCGCGCATCGCTTGCAATCGTTCGAGTTGAAAGGCCAAATGCGCGGCGAGTTCTTCGCCTGTGGGGCCTTCTTCGCTGGGGTCAGGTGGCAGGAGCAAACGCGATTTTAGAAAAGCGAGCCAAGCTGCCATAACCAGATAATCAGCCGCGAGTTCGAGGCGTAGCTCTTTTGCGCGCTCTACGAACAGCAAATATTGCTGGGCCAATTGCAGCACCGAAATCTTGCGCAGATCAACCTTTTGCGTGCGCGACAAGGTTAGCAAAACATCAAGTGGGCCCTCATAGCCTTCAACGTCAATGATCAGCGCTTCGGCCGCAAGGCGATCTTGCACCGACAAGCGCTCTTGCCCTTCGGTGTCCCAATCTGTCGCGTTTTGTGGCGTTTCAGGCGTCATTCACCGTCCCATTTACAAGCGCTTCAAGCTGCGCATGTAGTTGGGAAATGTCAACAGGATCAGGGGTTCGGCGGCAATCTAGCGCCGCTACTGCGCGATTTTGAGCCAACTCGCCCATTGTGCCCGAAGCATCGACCACATCTTCCATTTCGGCCATTTTTCCATTGCAGTGCAACACGACATCGCATCCCGCATCCAGAGAAAGGCGCGAAAGTTCCGCCAAAGACCCCGTAAGGGCCTTCATCGAGATATCATCGGTCATGATCAAGCCGCCAAAACCTATTTCGCTGCGGATCAGACCCATCATTTTAGGCGAAAGAGTTGCGGGACGGTCGTCAAGCGCGCTGTAGGTTATGTGCGCAGTCATCCCCATTGGCAGGTCATTGAGACCTTTAAACGCGGCGAAATCACTGTTGCGGAGAACCTCGCTGTCTGTGTCCACGATTGGCAAGTCTAAATGACTGTCTGCAACAGCGCGGCCATGTCCAGGGACATGCTTAAGGACAGGGAGAACACCGCCATCAAGCAAGCCACCAGAGACTGCTTGACCAACTTTGACCACTGTCTCCAAATCCGTGCCATAGCAGCGGTTTTTCAAAAATTCGTGGGTGTTGGCGGTTGCGATATCAACCATAGGCGCGCAATTGGCGTCGATACCAACACCGATCATTTCTGCGGCGATTATTCTGTAGCGCAGATACATCGCGCGTGGAGCGTTGGCGCCAAAACGCGCAACATCTTCGAGCGGGGGCAACCACTGATGCGCCAATGGAGGGCGCAAACGTTGAACCCGCCCACCTTCTTGATCAATCAAGATCGGTGCATCGCGCCCGACGCAATCACGCAAGGAATCGCACAGGCTTCGTATTTGGGCTTCGTCCTCAAGATTGCGATCAAACAGAATGAAACCAAACGGATTAGCTTCCCGAAAAAAGCTCACTTCGCGCGCTGAAAGCGATGGCCCCGCGCAGCCTAAGATCGTCGCACCAAACGTCATTACCGTGTAACCACGGGAATGCAGTCGGTGTTTTGCGCCGTCAACTCAGAGCAGAAACGACGCGCATCTGCGAGATCGGTAAAGCCCATTGCGCGCAGACGATAGAAGACACGCCCACCGCTTGTTGCGCGCTGAACCACGCGATCTTTGCCGTCCATGTAATCTGCGAACCGCGTTGAAAAGCGCACCCATTCTTTGCGCGCGATCTCAGGGCTTTCATAGGCACCAAGCTGCACGAGACGCGTACCTGCGGGGATCGTGGATGGATCGATTTCACGCGCGCCGCCCGCGGTCGTGGTCGCTGAAAGCGAAGCAGTGCGCACACCAGCGGGCCGCAGTTTTGGCCGCAAGGAAATAGAAACACCTGGAACGCTTCTCGCGATTGCCGTTGGGCTTACGGAAAGCGTTTCCGCTTCGCTCGCGGCGGGTGCCGTCTCGACCTTAACGTCCGCGACCGACGTTTGCACTGGCGCTGTGACCACCTGACCTTGCGTGGTCAATGGCGTCGCCCCTGCTGCGATCTGAGCGGCGAGCGCTTCAATAGACGCCATTTTCGGGTCTTGCTCGCTCGCGACCATTTCAGGCGCTGGATCGGATAACGAAAGGCTCGCAGCTTCACCGGTTTGCTGGGCATATCGAGGTTGCGCCGCAACGAGCTGATCTATCAACGGCGTCTCTTCACTGGCCAGATCGATCGGTTCGGGCGCAAGCACGATACGCTCCGACGGCCCTGCCGTGCCACCAGCAGCGGCCACATCGTTCACTGAAAGGCCCTGATGAAGCGCTTGCGCCCCTCCGGGATCAGCGGGACGAATGCGCATCTCACCCTGAACGGCGCGCACAACGGGCACACCAGCAACATCGCGCACGATCAACTGGTAACTCCAGACGCCAACACCGATCAGCAACGCGAGCGAGAGGCCCGCGCCGGTCAATGCCGCGACAGCCTTTACAGGATTGCCAGATGGCTTGGACTCATGCGTTTGGGGTTGCTGATAGCCCTGATACGCTTGATACGATCCAGCCTGAGGCGCATATCCGCGCCCGTTCATTGGAAAATCTGCCATTTTGCCTCACATATGTGCGGGCGATACGGTGCCGCCAGCATCATTTTCGAACTACTCTAGTCCGGCATGAGGAATGTCATTCAGCGCATTTCTTCAACCGGTTCAACGCCCAAGATACCGAGCCCCGCGCAAATCACAACCGACACGGAACGTGCGAGGGCAATTTTTGCAACAGATGTGTCTTCTGAGTCGTCCTGAAGAAATCTAAGCTCTGGCAGATCGTTGCCGCGATTCCATAGAGCATGAAATTCGCTTGCTAAATCATAGAGATAGAAGGCAATGCGATGTGGCTCGTTGGTACGTGCGGCCAAAGCCACATGGCGTGGCCATTCGGCCAGCTTCTTGGCAACAGAGATCTCGGCGTCGTGGTTGAGTTTGGTCAAATCAGGTGCCGCATCGAGGTCGATCCCCGCATCGCGCGCTTTGCGCAGCACGGAATGCACCCGTGCATTGGCGTATTGAACATAGAACACCGGATTGTCTTTGGACTGCTCCAGCACTTTGTCAAAATCAAAATCGAGCGGCGCATCGTTTTTACGTGTTAGCATGTGAAACCGCGTCGCGCCGGGGCCAACTTGCTCCACGACATCGCGCAGCGTTACGAACGTCCCTGCCCGTTTGGACATTTTGAACGGCTCGCCGTTTTTGAACAGCTTAACCAATTGAGTAAGCTTGATATCAAGTGGCACCTTACCATCGGACAATGCAGACACAGCGGCCTTCATTCGCTTCACATAGCCACCATGATCCGCTCCAAAAATGTCTATGAGCATATCAAAGCCACGTGTGACCTTGTCATAGTGATAAGCAATGTCAGGCGCGAAATAGGTCCAAGCCCCGTCAGACTTTTGCACAGGGCGATCAACATCATCGCCGTGCTCTGTTGATTTGAACAGAGTTTGCTCCCTTGGCTCCCAGTCTTCAGGTTTTTTACCCTTGGGAGGTTCAAGCACCCCCTCATAGATCAACCCTTTATCCTTCAAAGCGTCGATCGCAGCCTCAATCCGGCCAGTGCCGTAGAGCGATTTCTCTGAATAGAAGACATCCATTTCAATCCCGAGAGAGGCCAGATCAGAGCGGATCAAGTCCATCATCTTTTCCGTTGAAAACTCGCGCACCTCGATCAACCAGTCACCTTCTGGCTTGCCGACATAGGCGTCCCCGACCTTGTCTTTCAGCGCTGCGCCAACAGGGATCAGGTAATCACCAGGATAGGTGCCATCCTCAAACGCAACCTCTTGGCCATGCGCTTCAAGGTAGCGTAAATACACTGAGCGCGCGAGCACATCGACCTGCGCGCCGCCGTCATTGATGTAATATTCGCGCGTGACGTCATAGCCTGCGTAATCCAGCAAACTTGCCAACGCATCGCCAAAGACTGCACCGCGCGTGTGGCCCACGTGCAAAGGCCCCGTCGGGTTGGCCGACACATATTCCACGTTAACCTTTTTGCCCTGCCCCATATCAGAACGGCCGAATGCATTGCCCTGCTCAAGCACCGCGCCAACGACGCCCTGCCAAAGCGACACAGAAAGACGCATGTTCAAAAAGCCAGGTCCAGCCACATCGGCGCTTTCGATGCGCGCATCTGCGGTCAGATGGGCCGCGAGGGCGTCGGCAATATCACGTGGTTTCATTTTGGCAGGCTTGGCCAAAACCATTGCAGCATTGGTCGCCATATCACCATGCGCCGCATCGCGTGGCGGCTCAACCGCGACGTTTGCGAAATCAAGTCCTGCGGGCAGCGTGCCTTCGGATTGCATAACTTCAAGCGCCGTTATGACAGCTGCGCGAATATCGGAGAAAAGGTTCATCAAACACATCCCTTGCAGGTTTACCCTAGTAGGTTTGCGCGCGTCTTATCACGCATGGCGCGACATTCAACGCCTTAGCCAAGAAGGCGCTTATGTTCTTGAAGCGCAAAACGGTCTGTCATGCCGGAAATGTAGTCCGCAACGATGCGCGCGAGCGCGGTTTGATCCTGCGCTCTGCGCACATCTTGTTGCCACTCTGGCGGCAAAAGATCGCTATTTTGCAGAAATAGCGGAAATAGATCCTCGACGACTTTCGTCACCTGCGTGCGCATTTCAACGACGGAAGGCGCGCGGTACATGCGGGTAAAAAGAAACTCACGTATCACTTTAAGATCAGACCATAAGCCGCTGGAAAACATAACAACAGGCGAACCTAGGTCGCGAATATCCTGAGCGGAACTTGCACCACTTTCCGCCAGTTTGGCGCGGCTGACTTTGATAACGTCCGTGACCATCACACCAAACACACGGCGCAAGGCTTCGTGCATGCGTCTGCTGGGATCAAGCGCGGGATAAAGGCGATCGACCTCGGCGAAAGCTTCGCCAACGATGGGCAAATCACAAATGTCGTCCTGAGTGAACAGTCCAGCCCGCAGACCATCGTGCAAATCGTGATTGTTATAAGCAACATCATCGGAAAGTGCCGCGATCTGCGCCTCGGCGCTGGCGTGGGTGTGCAATTCCAAATCGTGACGTGCATTATAATCGGCCAAGGCATGTGGAAGCTCGCCGACAACGGGACCGTTGTGTTTGGCCAGACCTTCGAGCGTTTCCCACGTCAGATTCAACCCATCGAAGTCGGCGTAATGGCGCTCTAACGACGTCACAATCTTCACCGCTTGTGCATTGTGATCATACCCGCCGTAGGGAGTCATTAAAGCGTCCAGCGCATCTTCGCCCGTATGCCCGAAAGGTGTGTGACCCAAATCATGCGCCAAAGCGATGGCTTCGGTCAGCTCTTCATTCAAGCCCAATGCCCCTGCCATTGTGCGCGCAACTTGGGCAACTTCGATTGAATGCGTCAGCCGCGTGCGAAAATAATCGCCCTCATGCTCAACGAAGACTTGGGTTTTATGTTTCAAGCGGCGAAAGGCGCTGGAATGAATGATGCGATCACGGTCGCGCTGAAAACACGTTCGATGCGCGCTTTCTTCTTCCACGACCAATCGCCCGCGCGTTTGCTGCGGATCACAAGAATATGTTGCGCGCATGAAGTCCCATCCTTGCCGCCTGTCCCACTGCTCCTTATATTGGGGCGAGATCAAAGAGCCAACAGGCGGACTTAAAGCAATGAACATCCCTCCGACCGTTACGCCGCGCGCGTTTGAGCGCCTTTCCGAAATCGGCGCTGCCGAGCAAGGACAAGCTTTGCGCGTTGCCGTAGAAGGCGGCGGATGCTCTGGCTTTCAGTATGAGATCAAACTCGATACGCCAGCCAATGACGATCTGATCCTGGAAGGAGCTGGCGAGAAAGTTGTCGTAGATTCCGTTTCCCTGCCCTTCCTTGAAAACGCAGTGATTGATTTTTCCGAAGAACTGATTGGCGCACGCTTCACCATCGAAAACCCGAATGCCACCAGTTCTTGTGGCTGCGGCACCAGCTTTTCGATGTAAACTCTCAAGTTGCTCTAAGCGATCTGACCTTTCTGAGGCTTTCGGCGTGTCACAAAACGCTCGTCCAAGTGGGTGAATTTGGACATGGCCTTAGCGCGGCCAGCAAAACGATCCGCCAACCATTCATCAAGCACCAGATATGCGCCCGCAAAGATTATGACCAAAGCTCCGGCGATCAAGTTCACCGTTGGAGATTCTCCAAAGATCAACGCGCCAACAAGCACCATGATGACGAACTGAAAGTTGATCAAAAGCGTAACGACGTAGGCTTTCATGTGAGACAAAGCCAGAACCAAGACCCAGCGCGCAAGAAACAAAAGGCTGGCGTAGCTGATGACCATCAACACATCCAATAAACTCATCGGCTTGTAAACAAACGGTAAAATGCAGGCCATAACCAAGCAGATCGCAATATTTGGATACAAAACCTGCAACAAGGCGTTCTTGTCATCCTTGCTGATATGACGCGCCAGAACCATGGCCGTTGCCCCAGTGAGCGCGCCAAGGAACGCGCAAAGATGCGCCCACGTAAACGCGGCAAGCCCCTCTGGATACAGCAGAACCATCCCGCCCGCGCCTGCGATCAAAGCAATCCAGCTTTGCCACCGCACTGGCTCCCCCAAGATCGGATAGCTCAGCAGCGCTGCAAAAATCGGAACGAAAGCAATGAAAACAAACACTTCTGCGAATGGCAGCGCGCGAAATGCAGCGAAGTAAAACAGCGAACACAGGATGAAAAACAGCGATCTTAGCGCCATTGTGCGCGGCCTAAGAGTGCGGAATTTTCGGGTAGAATTCGTTCTTAACACTGACAGCGCGCTCAATGCCGCAACAATTGCGCCAGAAAAACAAAAGAGTTGTGGCGCTTCAAAGCCATGTGAAAAGGTGCGCGTGATCGCATCTGCTCCCGTCGCAAGAACGCAATAAATCAGGACTAAATACAGCCCTCCGAAAGCGCCGATAGTTTTGCCTGAAAAACTGGGGAATCTCTGGTTCTTCACCTCAACGGCCTCCTACAAAATCAGGTTTTGTTGGCAGTGCCTTGGCAGAAATTTGGGCCGCGCGCGCGAAATGCTCGAAGAACGCATCAAATTTGGGCGTAGCCCCAGCGACGGTATCAATATGTGCGGCAACGTCCAGCGGCAGGCGATCAAAAAGCTGCCCCTTCATACCCGCCCAATCAGAACGTCGCGCCGCCGCGCTATCATGTAAAGCCTCAGACAGACTACGCATCGCACCAAGTGGCATAACAGGGCTATAAAAGCTTTGCCCCTTAGGGGAATACGAGCCGTTAAAGGATGCCTCTCCCATCGCAGCACAGGCCCAATTTGCAACGAGATACTCATGATAATGGTCAGACGCGCCGCCAGTGTCGCCAGAGCGGTCAAACCCACGAACTACCTGTTTCAACCATGTCTCCCACACCTTGGGAGGAACCTGCCCGGCGAAACGTAAAGCAACGCACACTTCGGACAAAATGTCGGCATTTTGCTCCATATGGGCAAGGATACCTGCGAAAATCAGACTATCAATCGCCGCTTTGCCAATCTCAGGATCTTTGCGGCCATATTCAGAAAGGTAAAAAACGATATGTGTGAGCTCATAGGCAGCTTTGCGATTAGGGATCGCGAAAGTCGCGCTATGATTGATAAAGTGATGCAAACGCTCTGTGAGAGCATCGCCGTCTTCAAGATGAATGCCGCGCCGCGCAAGCAAACGCATTGCTTCGCCTCGCTGCAAATCGGAAAGCTCACCTTTGGCCAAGCCCGACAGATGCGCAAACACGCAAAGCTCCTCCGCGACCGTGCCTGTCATGCCCAATGCTTCCAAATCGAGCGCTAAAGAAAGCATGAAACGATAATACTGCGGAAAGAACCTTAGACGCTCGGGCAAGTCGCTATAAAAGGTAGCATAGGTTTGAAGGTCTAAACCCGCTCGATCCACATTCGTGCACTCAAAAATATTGAGCAGTTCTGCGTTCTCTTTCAGCCAGAACACGTCTTCCTGATGTCTGCGTGAGGTCGAAAAACTTTGCGTCAAACATCCTAACGAATTGGTTTTTATCGGTTTTCGCTGGGACAACTGTATCACGTTATCGGACATAAGGGTCTCCTAAGAAGTGATGGCGCAGCCCCAGCTGGCCACTAAAGTAGCCGGAATTTAGTTACGAACCTGATGTGAACAATTCACACAAAGAGCCGCTCATTTGCGTCGTGTCACGTGATGGTGCAGAACCTGACGTGAAGAGCTCTGTGTGCGCTCCGTCAAAGCTGGAAGATGCGCCAGCCGTGAATGCGCCGACCGCTTCACCGTTAAGCATATCGCTCTGCATGGACGGCGCAGAGCCAGATGAGAACAGCTCAGTGGCTACGCCGCTGTGCAGATCGGTTGCTCGTGTTTCGAAGGTCAGTGTGGTCTTGCGAAGTGCAGACATCGTCGTTCTCCCTTTGGGTGTTTCGATGTCTAAAACGCTTGCACGTATAACGTGTGCAGAAAAGCAAAATGAATCCTGCGCGTGTCGTCCTGAGAAGTTATCCACATAAGGTCAACGCGGCAATAAATTGACAAACTGGCTTTTTCCAAGTTGTCCCCAACGCGAAAAAAATCCGAATTCCACCTCGAATTCAGGCCATAAATGCAAAAGGCTTGATCCGTGTTTCACGAACCAAGCCTTGAAAATTCCCGTCAAAGGCGAATCAAGCGGCGGATTTCTCGTCGCTTTCTGCTGTGGTTTCGTCTTCTGTTTGATCAGAGGTCTCGGCAATCTCTTGCGATGTTTCTTCGACCTCAGGGGCTGGCAATGCCAAAGCTTCGTCTGAAAACTGTTCAGGCGCAGTCATATCGATGCGGCGGGCAGCCGCGTCAATCGTCAGAACCGGCATTTCATCCAAAGTAGCGAGAACCGCATTCATTTCATCAAGCGCCATCGTGTAACGCGCGCGCATTGTCAGAATTTCAGCTTCACCCTTATCGGTTTTAAAGAACTTGAATAGTTTAAGCATACTACCCTCATAAATGGCGTGCCCCAATTTGGCGCACTCTTGCAGGGGTCGCACGGGGGAAAATCCAAAGGAAAACCGCGTTTTCCAGAGGCCATCGCTTGCACGGCTGCGCTGCATGGGGGATAGCTAGGGTGATCTAAGGGAGCGCGCGAGTATGAAAATTGCCACATTCAACATCAACGGCATAAAAGCGCGCATCGCCGCCCTGCCCATGTGGCTCGAGTCGGCGCAGCCCGATGTCGCCCTGCTACAAGAGATTAAGTCTGTTGACGAAAACTTCCCACGCGAGATTTTCGAAGATATGGGGTATAACGTTGAAACACATGGACAAAAGTCCTTCAACGGCGTTGCGATCCTGTCCAAACTGCCATTGGAAGACGTAAGCCGAGGCCTGCCCGGCGATGACAGCGATGAGCAAGCCCGCTGGATCGAGGCGACGGTTGTAGGCAAGCAAGCCATTCGTGTTTGCGGTCTCTACCTTCCCAACGGAAATCCGGTTCCCGGCCCAAAATACGATTACAAACTTGCATGGATGGAGCGTTTGCAAAGGCGCGCAGAAGCTCTGCTCGCCAGCGAAATGCCTTTTTTAATGGCAGGTGATTATAACATCATCCCTCAAGACGAAGATGCGCGCCGCCCCGAAGTTTGGCAAAGTGATGCGCTGGCTCTGCCAGAAAGCCGCGCAGCGTTCCGTCGTTTGGTGAATCTTGGCCTTACCGAAGCCTTCCGCGCGCGCGTGCATGGGCCTGAACATTACAGCTTTTGGGACTACCAAGCAGGAGCATGGAACAAAGACGACGGCATTCGCATTGATCACTTCCTGCTTAGCCCTGCGGTTGCTGATATCTTGCTAGATTGCCAGATTGATAAGCATGTGCGCGCTGGGGATAAGCCTTCGGACCACGTGCCGGTGTGGGTCGAGCTGGATAACTAACGGCAAAATCCCGCCTTGCTCTCAGCCTATGATCACGTCGATCCACGCTCTGCCATAAAGGCGTTTAGTCGAGAAAGACCTTCTTTGATATCGGCGGTGCTGCGTGCATAGGATAGGCGCAGCGTTTGGTGCCCGCGTTTTTCGTCAAAATCTAGCCCCGGTGTAACGGCAACCCCTGCTTTTTCGAGGATTTCAGCCGCAAAAGCGCGGCTATCATTGGTGAACGCGCTGACATCCGCATAGACATAGAAACCACCATCAGGCGGCGCGAATTGATCAAGCCCTGCTTTTGGCAGCTCTTCGAGCATCAGCTTTCGGTTCTCGGTGTAAACGGCCATGTTGCTTTGCAGTTCCTCATGGCAATCCATTGCGGCCAAGGCGGTGACTTGGCTGATATGCGGTGCGCAAATGAACATGTTTTGCGCCAAACGTTCGATGATACGGACGTGATCTTCGGGAACCACCATCCAGCCCACACGATATCCTGTCATCGAGAAATACTTTGAGAAGGAATTGATTACATAGGCATCATCGGTGAGCTCCAACGCCGTTACCGCTTTGGCCTCATATTCAATGCCGTGATAGATTTCATCGGAGATAAAGCTGGCGCCTGCGCCGTGCGCGGCATCAATCAGTGATGACATCGCGGATCTATCGAGCATTGTTCCCGTTGGGTTGGCGGGAGATGCGACCATCAAGCCCTTTGCGTTCAGCCCTTTCAAATCATCCGCAACAGGCTGCAGGCGGTTTTCGGGGCGGGCCTCGATAAGGACAGGCTCCAAGCTGAGCGCTTTAAGAATTTGACGATAGCTCGGGTATCCCGGAGCGCCAATGGCCACACGATCGCCAGCCTCAAAGAGCGCCGTAAAGGCAAGCAGAAAAGCCGAAGACGAGCCAGAGGTGACGATCACGCGGTTTGGGTCAAGATCAACGCCATACCATTCACCATAAAGCTGCGCGATCCGAGCGCGCAAAGCAGGAAGTCCGAGCGCAACCGTATAGCCAAGCGCATCCTGCTCAAGCGCCGTTGCCGCCGCGCGGCGCGCTCCCTTTGGTGCAGCAGTGCCTGGCTGGCCCACTTCCATATGAATAATGTGACGCCCCGCCGCTTCGGCGCGGCGCGCAGCCTCCATCACATCCATCACAATAAAGGGATCGACCATTCCACGGCTTGAGTTTCGCATCTACCTCTCCCATTCTGTGCTGCACTAGGGTTTCAACGCGAATTCAAAGCACAGTCAATGTGCTTAGAGCGCTCTTTGTTGATCTCCCTGAAAATACTGGTCCTTGGCAATGCCACCAAGATATGGTCAGTGCTTAACAAAGATAAGAATATCCAGTTGGGAGAGCTTTTGATGAAACAACTTTTAGCAACGACGAGCCTTTGCTTTGCGGCCCTCAGCGCACCTGCTTTTGCGCTTGATTTACATGCGATGTCAGCTGAAGAGCGCAATTTGTTCCGCGCGGAAGTGCGTGCGTTTTTGATGGAAAATCCAGAAGTGATCATCGAAGCGGTCAATCAAATGGAAGAACGTCAGGCCGAGCAGCAAACCAAAGATGACCAAGCTATGGTCGCAACCAACCTTGAAGCCCTTCACAGCGACGGGTTTTCATGGGTCGGCGGCAATCCGGACGGCGATATCACTGTTGTTGAATTCCTCGACTATCGTTGCGGGTATTGCCGCAAAGCGCACACCGAAGTTGAACAACTGTTAAAAAGCGACGGGAACATCCGCCTTATCGTAAAAGAACTGCCAATCCTTGGAGATGCTTCGACTGCCTCTTCGCGCTTTGCGATCGCAACCAAGCAGATAGCTGGTGGTGAAGCCTATGAAGCGGTACACAACGCGTTGATTACCTTCTCGGGTGAGCCCTCCGATGCGGCTTTCAAGCGTTTAGCAGATGGTCTGGGTTTGGACGGCGATGCGATTATTGCTCATCTCGACAGCGACGAGGTCACCCATGAAATTGCCCAAACCCGCGCACTGGCGCAGCGTCTGCAAATTCGGGGCACGCCAACCTTCGTGATGGGCGATCAACTGGTGCGTGGCTACGTGCCGCTTGATGGAATGCAGCAAATCATCGCGCAAGAGCGCGGCTAGATCCAACTCAAAGGAACGTTTTGTGATAGCTCACAAGGCGCTCAAAATGAGCATCCAAAGCGCGCTTCAAGTGAGGCGCGCTTTTTACGGTTTGGATATAATCGACAAGAATTCCATATTGCCTGATTTGCCGCTCTAGCCGCTGGTCAGGGCGCAAACGACGCTGGCGCTCGGGTTCTTCAATCACCTGTACGGACTGCTTGCTTGGCTCGCTCACAGGGAACGCAGGGTTTGGCAGGACCTTCCCATTCATCAGCGGTTTTTGCGCATCGAAGCGTTGAAACAACGCGGCTTCAAGCGGTTCAATCTCTGCGCGATCGGCAACGGGCCATGCCCAAACATAGGCGATTTCCCAAACATCCACCTGTCGATTGGCGATGATATCAGAGCGCGCCGAGGTCAAATGCCTGCGCACCCGCGAGCGTATGCCATCAACCGATTGCCCCACGTAGATTGGCACCCCGTCCAAATCGCACAGCGCGTAAACACCGATGTCATCGCTCAACTCAGCGAGCGCAGATTTGCGAAAATCCTGAGCTGTGCTCATGCGACCGCCACAGCGTTTTGCCTCGCTTGCTTAAGCATCGGTGTGAAAAGCTGTTGATCCAGATAGCTGACAATCGGAACAACAACGCCGTCGCCTGCCACCTTATAGGCGCTGTTGTAATGCGACGGCATTTTGTAGCCTTCAGGCAACCCCATCAGGCGGCTTGCTTCTTTGCTGGAGAGCAGCCTCGCCTTCACAGAGTTGCCTTTCACAAACACAATCGTTTGACGAGACGAGCCACCTGCGGGTGTTCTGAGGCATCCCGCGATGCCGTCAAAGCGCACCTCGGCGCGTTGGCGGATTTTACCGTTTTCATCTGGGCGTCCACGTTTGTAGAGCATACCGATTTCGCGCCTCCCTGTGCGCCGCGCCTGAGCGATGCGGGTGGCGCTTGGGTCGGACATCATGTCCAAAAGCTTGTCGATCTGCTCATCGCTGTACCATTTGGTATCCGGTTTGCGATCCACAATGTCTGGCATACTAACTGCGCTTTGCGGCGGCGCAGTGTGGGCCCACCACGCAAAATCGCCCTTTAGCTCATGCGAGGCGGCATTAACAAAGCGGCGAAGTTTTTCTGTATGAAACACTCCGGAGGGCGCAGGCGCTTGCAGGTTTTTGCCTGAAATGTCCTTGCGTAGCGCGATGACAAACAGTCGTGGCCGACTTTGCGGAACAAAGTGACGGGCATCAATTTCCAGCGCCCCGACACGATAGCCAAGCGCGGAAATGGAATTGAGCACATGGATGAAATCGCGCCCTCTTGCCCGTGTCATCAAGCCTGTCACATTTTCAAAGGCAATGATGCGCGGCGCGAATCCTGCCTTCACAGCGTGAGAAAGCTGCTTCATCCAATGATAAAACACACCGCTACGCAGACCCTTTAGTCCCTTGCCCTGCCCTGCAAGGCTGAAATCCTGACATGGGCTTGACGCCCAAACCAAATCAAGCGGCTGATGCAGCCTGTTGTGATCAAGAGTCGCGATATCCCCTTCAACCAAG
Source organism: Planktotalea sp. (assembly GCF_050633725.1). Lineage (GTDB taxonomy): Bacteria > Pseudomonadota > Alphaproteobacteria > Rhodobacterales > Rhodobacteraceae > Planktotalea. Next base: position 3,693 of record NZ_JBOEHB010000028.1, on the reverse strand, counting down.
TGATCGCTGCCCCAGTTCTCGCGATACACTGCGCATTTCATCGGGTCGATATCATTGGCAAGCGCGCAATTCCACGTCTCTCCAAGGGCGGCATGCACCATGCCCCCGCCAGAAAAAAACTCTGCAAATCTTGGCTTTTGTGTAGAAGACGACACCATAGCTATGGGTACTCTGCGCAGGTTAGTCTGTCGAGCGACATCCTACTCTGCCGCAAGCGCCTCTGCTGCCAGTTCAGCATCGATGACCGCTGCGCGCTTTTCAACTTGCTCGACGATATGATCGACCATTTGATCATTAGAGAGCTTATGGCTTTGCTTTCCAGCAAGATAAACCATGCCCGCGCCCGCACCGCCGCCAGTGAAACCCACGTCTGTCATAAGCGCTTCGCCGGGACCATTTACAACGCAGCCGATAATGCTCAAGCTCATTGGAGTTTTGATATGCTCAAGGCGCTTTTCGAGCGCTTCAACCGTTTTGATCACATCAAAGCCCTGCCGCGCACAAGACGGGCACGAAATGATGTTCACGCCGCGATGACGCAGCCCAAGGGATTTGAGAATTTCAAAACCAACTTTAACCTCTTCCACTGGATCGGCCGAAAGCGAAACCCGGATCGTATCACCAATGCCCATCCAAAGCAGGTTGCCTAGGCCAATCGCGGATTTGATTGTACCGCTGACCAAACCCCCAGCCTCAGTTATGCCAAGGTGGATTGGCGCATCCGTGGCTTCTGCCAATTTCTGATAGGCTGCTGCTGACATGAACACATCTGAGGCTTTGCAGCTAATTTTGTATTCCTGAAAATCATTGTCTTCCAGAATGCGGATATGTTCGAGGCCGCTTTCAACCATGGCGTCAGGGCACGGTTCGCCATATTTTTCAAGCAAGTGTTTTTCCAGCGATCCCGCGTTCACGCCGATCCGGATAGAGCACCCGTGATCTTTGGCCGCTTGAATTACTTCCTTAACCCGCTTTTCATCCCCAATGTTTCCGGGATTGATACGCAGACAAGCCGCGCCCGCCTCTGCCGCTTCGATCGCGCGTTTGTAGTGGAAATGAATATCCGCAACGATCGGAACGCTGCTTTCGCGCACAATTTCTTTCAAGGCTCTGGTGGAGGATTCATCTGGCGTTGAGACCCGAACAATGTCTGCGCCCGCCTCTGCTGCCGCTTGAACCTGCGCGATGGTCGCAGCCACATCCGAAGTATCTGTGTTGGTCATGGTCTGCACCGCAATCGGGGCATCGCCACCCACTGGCACGTTTCCAACCATGATCTGACGCGAGGTGCGACGATAGATGTTTTTCCAAGGGCGGACGTGGTTCAGCGACATTGGGTTTCCCTTTTTGCGCACAGATTTTGCTACACCCTACATAGGGTGCAGATAGGATTGGGGCAATGCATAGGAGTGTGACGTGTTACTCAGTCGCGGCTGGAAGGCCCTGAACCTCGGCAACAACGCGCGCCAGATCTTTGTCTTGGCTTATGTCTGCAACGGCATATTTCGCCGAAAGCGAATCCGAGGTTAATTCAATCTTCGACGTCACTTGGCCGCGTGGACCAGCAGGACCGAAATGCTGACCGTTTACCGCGAAGTAAATCGCACCGGATTCACCAACGCGCAATGTCGCAGCAGTTTCTGTCATTGGGATCGGATAGGTATCACCAGCATCCATCACACCCTCAAAAACGGACGTGCCATCAGCGGCGCTGACGCGCACCCAGGCAGGGCGTACGGCAACCAATTGAACCTGATCTGGAATTTGCTCAACCACCTGAGGAACCTGAACACCGAGCGGCCCAATCTGAACTGCGTCCTGAATCGTACCATCCGCAAGGAGCGTCGGCTCGGATTGCGCTGGCTCGCTGCCGAAGCTCGTGCCAGCAAAGGCGCCGTTGTCCATCGGGTTGATCATCGAAATTGGCGCATCTCGCGCAACCAATACAGGCGTGTCTAGTGCTTTGGGACGATACAAGCGGTCAAGCCCGTCTGTATCAACCCGCGCCAGCCCCGCATTCATCGGAGCCGCATCATCACGCGGCGCCGTTGCGCGCGTCACTGGGTCCAAATCGGTCAATACGATTGGCGTTTCATCAACAGGCGCGACGCGCACTTGCTGCACTTCGTTCAAGACGGTCCAGCCGCCAAATCCGATTGCACCAAGCAAAGTGACCAAAACCAAAGTCGAGCCAACTGCGCCCGGCTCTACGCGAGACAGGAAAGCATCGTTTGTCGGAATAAACGGCGTGCTCGGTTGCGCAAAAGGATCGCGGCCCGCAGGCGAGGAAGCAATAATTTCAGCGGCGCGGGATTTCTTGATGCTCGATGCTTCATCGGACATGCCGTGCGCAGTAGAGAAACCGCTTTCTTTGCAGAAAATCTCAAATGCTTGCTCTGGATTCATTCCAAGGTATCGCGCGTAAGAGCGCACATAACCTGCGATAAAACCCGGTGTTTCAAATACACTTGGATCAGCGTTTTCAATGGCAGAGATATAGGAGGCTTTGATCTTGAGTTCGCGCTGAACGTCGAGCAAGGACTTACCGAGCGTCGCACGTTCACCGCGCATCATATCACCGAGACGAAGATCAAAGTCGTCGAACCCTTTGGGTGCGACGTCAACATCTTCAGTTTTGCGCGATTTTCTGCGCCCGATCATACGCCCTGCCCCATGCCTATTGCCACTGCTTTGCCCAAACTTATCCACAAGTCCGATTCGTTGGTCGGTGTTATTGGGCTTTATATAGCACGGCGCAACGCAAATTGCACCACTCTTACGGCTAAGCCGTTAATTCGGCACGATTCAGCGCACAATGAGACCAAAGTGAATCCATGGCTTCAACCAGCTGGTTCATCTCGTTCGGACCATGCACAGGCGATGGCGTAAAGCGCAGACGTTCTGTCCCTCTTGGAACCGTCGGGAAGTTGATCGGTTGCACGTAAATGCCAAAGTCATCGAGCAGCATATCTGACAGCTTTTTCGTATGAACAGGATCGCCAACCATGACAGGCACAATATGGCTGCCGTGATCAATGATCGGCAATCCAAGCCCTTTCAGGCGCAGCTTTAGGATTTTTGCCTGTGTTTGATGCTGCTCACGCAGCTCTGGTGTACGCTTCAAGTACGCAACAGAGGCCGCAGCGCCCGCCGCAACTGCGGGTGGCACAGATGTCGTAAAGATAAAGCCCGGCGCATAAGAGCGGATCGCATCGCACATCTTAAAGGATGCAGCGATGTAGCCGCCCATAACTCCGTAGGCCTTAGCCAAAGTTCCGTTAATGATATCTAGGCGGTGCATCAGGCGATCACGCTCTGCAACCCCAGCGCCACGCGCGCCGTACATGCCCACTGCGTGCACTTCGTCGATGTAGGTGAGCGCCCCAAATTCATCCGCAAGATCGCAGATTGCTTCGATTGGACCAAAATCGCCGTCCATAGAATAGATCGATTCGAAGGCAATCAGCTTGGGCGCGTTCGAATCGTCGGCTTCCAGCAGCTCGCGCAAATGTTCTACGTCATTGTGACGGAAGATGCGTTTGTTGCCACCGTTGCGGCGCACACCTTCGATCATCGAAGCGTGGTTCAACTCATCTGAATAGATGATCAGACCAGGGAACAATTTAGGCAACGTCGAAAGAGTCGCGTCATTTGCGATATAAGCAGACGTGAACAAAAGCGCCGCTTCTTTGC
>NZ_JBOEHB010000027.1:0-10935 GCF_050633725.1 Planktotalea sp. | reverse complement strand
TTGGGGATGGACTAAGGTTGACAGCCACGGTCAGGGATGTTGGGCGGACCTAACCAATAAAAGGATGTCTGGATTGGGGAGAGCGGGCCTGTGGCCCGTTGAGCCCCGGTGCAGTCTATTGCCAATAAGCCGTCCTCACGGGACGACAATTATCTGATTTCGTGTTTTAAGTGTGCTGCGCAAGCAATTGTTAGAATCATGTTTTCAAGGAACAAATCGTGCAAACAGAGGGCTCATTCGGTCGAACAATCCAGCTTTTCCTCGTCGACGGGAAGCCAACTGGGCTGCGAAAAGCGACAATCCATGGTTGGACGGGCCTGCTTTTTGTAAGCGGCGCTTCAGCTTTCGGCGACCTTACTGCTCGTGAAGAGGTCGATCGGACCGGTATCTACATACTGTCAGGCCCTGATCCTGAAAAAGCCGGTGCAACCCGCACCTATATTGGCTCTGGAAACTCCGTGGCCGAGAGGATCAAGCAAAGCGCGATCAAAAGGGATTTCTGGGAAACGGCCATCACCATCACGACAAGTGACGATGACCTATCCAAAGGGCACGCGGAATACCTTGAGGCGCGGCTCATAGAACAAGCAGCCCAAGCAGGCCGCGTCACGTTGGACAATGGTACTCAGCCGGACACAAGCAGACGACGACTGCCAGAGGCCGACGTCGCCAATATGGAGCAGTTTCTGTCAAACCTTCGCATCATCCTGCCCGTAATCGGTTTGGATATGCTCAAACCACAACCGCGCGCGGTGACACAGACAGCGAAGCCGGTTGACGAGCGGACCGAAGGAGAAGTGCAATTCGAGATCCGCCACAAGAGCGGCGTCAAAGCGACCGCTGTCGAAGAAGATGGTGAATTTGTTGTACTGGAAGGGTCTGAGGCGCTCACTGAAACCGGCTATGTCCAACAAAGCTATGGCAGCTTGAAGGAAAAGCTCATCTCAGACGGCATTCTAGTCGCGGACGGCAACCAAAAACTCAGCTTCACGAAACCTTGGTCGTTCAATAGTCCATCCGCCGCCGCTGCTGTCGTCTTGGATCGCAACAGCAACGGACGCCTGGAGTGGAAGGTCAAAGGATCGAAGCAAACCTACCATGACTGGCAACAAGCTGAAGCTAGCGCCTCGACCTAACAGGGCATCGTGACAAAAAAATAAAATAAGGGGTTGATTTTTAAATCAGGCGATCGTATCTCTTGATCATCAAGAGGAGCAAGTCGATGCAAGTTACAAACCACATGGATTGCAGAATGAATCAGCGCGGCACAACAAGCAGATGGTAGACCTAGCGTTGGAGCATGGCGTTTTTGACGGCGACAAAATCGTGTTGCGCCGCAAGGACTGCGACGAAGTCGCGGCCGAACTTCGCCAAACGCTGAAGCTCCTTGAACGCGCCAAGTGTAAAGGCGGGATCACAGTCGTCGTTGCGGGTGACTGTCAGATCACGACATACAACACCGGCAGTTTCGCACGTTCGGCGTCAAAAAAATAAGGGGCTGAAAATGACCAAGCTCAATCCGTGGCAATTCCTTTCAACTATGCGGGAAGTTTCCGGCCTCCAGCATGCAGCGCATATTTTGGCATTCAGCGGCGCATCCCGTTTGAACCTTGAAAACTCGATGTCCCCCCCAATTGGTTTGGAGGCCGCGAGTGAGCATGCAGGCGGAAAAGCTCTTGATGAAGCCACTCGAGCACTTCTTGACCTTTCGCCGACGGAGCGTCTGACCGCGATTGACGAATTAATGGCATCTAGTCATGGGCGGCACGATCCATGGCTGCTCGAAGCACCAGCAAAGCGCTTTGCAGAAATTGTTGACAGCGTGAGTTCCGTACGCTGCTCGTTCGAGGCCTCCCTCCACACAGCACTTTTGCTGGCAATACGCGGCAAGGAAGTGCTCTTCGTATCGCAAAATAAGGACATTTGTGACTTTGCACAAAGCCTTGCCGTTCTCTTGGAGTGCAAATTGCAGGTCCTATGCGCCGATCCTCTTGCACGCACAGATGCTACAAATTTTGAAGCAGAAGTGGCCTTTCCTCCTTTTGGCTCCAAACCCATGAACACCGGCCAGATTCCGCGACGCACACTTGCGATATTGGACGCAGAAGAAGGGAAGAAGCGCCTAACCGAAGATGTGCTCGCTTTGGCCGATGCGCTAGCACAGTCGACCGGCCAAACCATCCTTTGTGTACCAGATGGGCTTATGTATCGGGGCGTCGGTGTCGAGCCCCTAGCGCGCGAAGCGCTTGTTGCATCCGGCCGTCTGAAGGGCATCCTAGCGGTTCCTGGTGGCATGATTTTCCCAAACACAATGGTAGACACAGACGTTTTGGTTCTCGCCCCTTCCAACATGGATTGTTCCAAGGTCAGAATGCTCGATCTTTCCCATCCAAGTTTCTCCGGAAGGACTGTTAGGGGTCGCCCCGAAATACTGCCCGGTACGAGCTGGGTTCGCTTCTTAGACGAAAGCGCTCCAATCGAAGAAATGTTCGCCAAAGACGTCACGCTCGAGGAAATCAAGGAGAAAGACTTCGTCCTGAGCATAAACCGGTATCTGCTTCCGCCAGCGGCAGCCGCGCTTGAAAGTTTTCTGGAACGCTCGCGTACGATCGAGTTGCAAGATGCTGCCGAGCTGATCCGGCCTTTAAGCCTGGGCAAAGCGGAAGACGGCGAATTCACTATCTTCGAAGCATCCCCCGCTGATGTGGCCCAGCACGGTCTCCTGAAAAAACCACATAAGACATCGACGCTAGAACGCGCGCAAATGCGCAAGGCTAGGAACCAACGGTTGCTTCCGGGCGATGTCATCTTGTCAGTGAAAGGCACGATCGGCACTGCAGGCCTCGTTCCAGCCGATGCGCCGACTGGCGACGAAGATGGATTCTGGACGGCTGGTCAATCCTTTATGATCTTGCGCCCGAAACACGGGGGACTTTCCGGTGAGGTTCTTTATGAGTACCTGGCAAATCCAACTGTTGTTGAAGCTTTGCGAACGCTTGCAGGCGGCTCAGCGATCCAATCCATTGCCATCAAAGACTTGAGGGCGTTTCGGGTTCCAATTCCCTCAGATGACGACGCTGACCACGCGCGACGCACATTTCAATTGAGGCAAGAACGACATGCTCAGATCTCGGAAATCATGGCCGCGATTGAGGAGGATCGAACGAACTCCTGGCCAAATAGAGACCTGAGTCTGGCGAAGTCCTGACCAACCGCTTTCATCCGACCCAAATTCAATTCATTTTCACGTCAAGCGTGAAGCACCCAATCAGAACGAGACCTGAATCTTGAACACACAAACATCATCCGCACCAAAAGCCAACAACACCCATACATCGCTCGCGGACTTCATTTGGAAGAACGCGGATGACCTTTGGGGCAACTTCAAACACGTCGATTTCGGCAAGATCATTCTGCCGTTCACGCTGCTGCGCCGCTTGGAATGTGTCCTCGAGCCTACTCGGGAAGAAGCCGCCAAAATGCACAAGATGGCCGTTGAAAATGGGCTCGACGTCGATGTCATCCTGCGTCAGGCAACCGGCTACCCCTTTTACAACACGTCAAGCTACAGCCTGGAAACGCTCGGGTCTGGCCGCACTCGGCAGAACCTTGAGGACTACATCGCGAAGTTCTCCGGAAATGCCCGCGTGATCTTCGAGCAGTTCGATTTCATCAACACGATCAGCCAGATGGACAAGAAGGGCGTTCTCTACAAGATTTGCCAGAACTTTGCCGCCATCGACCTGCATCCCGACGCGGTTCCCGAGCGGACCATGTCCAACGTCTATGAACATCTGATCCGCCGGTTCGGGGCCGAAGTGAACGAAGCGGCCGAGGATTTCATGACGCCGCGCGACGTGGTCCACCTGGGCATCGAGCTCCTGCTCGAACCTGATGACCAGATGTTCATCGACAACCCCGGCATCATCCGCACGCTCTATGACCCGACGATCGGCACCGGCGGCTTTGTTTCCGACGGGATGGAGCACGTGCAGTCGCTGCAGGATCGCTATGGCACGGCCCCGACGCTTGTTCCTTATGGTCAGGAGCTGGAATCTGAAACCCATGCCGTCTGTCTGGCGAGCATGCTTCTGAAGACGCTCAAGTCCGACCCCGGTCGCGATCTGTCACAGAACATCAAGCTTGGCAGCACCCTGTCTGCCGACAAATTCCGGCACGAGAAATTCCACTACTGCGTCTCAAACCCGCCGTTCGGCAAGAAGTGGGAGTTGGACCAGGCCGAAGTCGTGCGCGAACACCGCGACCAGAAATTCGAGGGGCGCTTTGGCCCCAAGCTGCCGCGTGTCAGCGATGGCTCCATGCTGTTCCTCCTGCACCTGCTCAGCAAGCTTGAAGACCCAGCAAAAGGCGGCGGGCGCGCGGCGATCGTGCTGTCGGGCTCTCCCCTCTTCAACGGCAACGCCGGTCAGGGTGAATCCGAAATCCGCCGCCATCTGCTTGAACAGGATGTGGTCGAGGCCATCATCGCCCTGCCGACTGAGATCTTCTTCCGCACGGGCATTGGCACCTACATCTGGGTTCTGTCCAACCGCAAACCTGCCGACCGGCGCGGCAAGGTTCAACTGATCGACGCGACCGGGATGTATGAGCCGCTCCGCAAGAGCGAGGGCAACAAGCGGCGCAAGATCGGGGATGACCAAATCCGCGATATCGTGCAGCTCTATGCCGACTTCGAGCCAACGAAAAAGGCCTTGATCCTTGACGCTCAGGACTTCGGTTATCGTCGTATCAGGGTGCTGCGCCCACTGCGCCACAAGATCGTTGTGTCAGACGCGGGGTTTGAAGCGCTGGCCGAACACAAGGCTTGGGAAAAACGCTCGGATGATCAGCGGCAAGGATGGCGCGAGGTGTTGGCGGAGCATGCGGGCACCGATCATGACTGGCACTGGATCGACAGCTTTGCCAAGGCGGCGGCGAAAAAGGACGCGAGCCTCGGCAAAGCCGACGCGGCGCTGATCAAGGCGTTTCAAAAGGCTTTTGGCGTGCGGGACGAAGATCTGGACCCGGTGAAGGACAAGAAGGACAACCTGATCCCCGATGATGATCTGACGGATTATGAAAACGTGCCCATGGGCACCGATATCCACGACTACCTCGAAACCGAGGTGACGCCCCACGCCCATGACGCCTATATCGACGAGACCTATGTGGACGAAACCGATGGCGACATCGGGATCGTTGGCTATGAGATCAACTTCAACCGCTATTTCTATGAATATGTGCCGCCGCGCGATCTGGACGAGATCGATGCGGAACTGAAGGCCATCGAGGCCTCGATTGCTGAAGTTTTGGCTGAGGTGACAGAATGATGCGTCTCAAGTTCGCAATCACCTTCTCACCCTCAACAAGTACGAAGCGCTTGGCTCCCGATACGCCAGTAACCTTCGCGCCGATGGAAGCGATACAGGACGGCATGGGAGGTCTTGATACCTCGAGAACGGCCCCACTAACTGATCTTAAAGCGGGAAGCTACAACGTGTTTTCCGACGGTGACGTGCTTCTGGCCAAGGTCACACCGTGCTTTGAAAATGGAAAGAAATGCCTCGCCCACGACCTCACTGGCGGCATTGGCTTCGCGACCTCAGAAGTGCACGTCATGAGGCCGAAACAAGAGAAAATTTCACCCCAGTTCTTGATGTATTTGCTGTCGTCAGACCAATTTAAGACAGAGGGCATCATCAGTATGACTGGCTCGGGTGGGCTAAAGCGGGTGAGCGCAGAAGCTGTCCTCAATCACCGTATCGTTGTCGACGACGTATCAGAACAATCCGCCATCGCCGATTATCTCGACCGCGAAACCGGGCGGATTGATGGGTTGATTGAGAAAAAGACGCGCTTCATCGCGCTGCTCAAGGAAAAACGTGCGGCCGTCATCGACCACGCAGTTACCAAGGGCATCGACCGGAACGCCGAAATGAAACCCTCGGGGGTGGAATGGATTGGCGACATTCCGGCGCATTGGGATACGCCTCGTATCGCGACGCTGTTCCGCGAAGCTTTCCGAACGCCAGACCCGGATTTGCCTGTGCTTTCCGTGTCGATCCACAATGGCGTATCAGATGGCGAGCTGTCTGATGAAGAACGCGACCGCAAAGTCGCGTTGAGCGAAGATCGCACGAAATATCAAGGTGTTGAACCAGGCGACCTTGTCTATAACATGATGCGCGCGTGGCAAGGCGCATTTGGTGCCGTGGCTGTGTCTGGATTGGTCAGTCCAGCCTATGTTGTCGCGCGACCTATTGCTGAATTCAGAACCAAGTATTTGGAGCACCTATTGCATACAAAAAGCGCTGCCGAAGAAATTCGCAGATACTCCAGAGGGATCGCCGATTTTCGCATGCGGCTTTATTGGGAGTACTTCCGCGATATCCGCGTTTGCATGCCCCCATTGCCGGAGCAGGATGAAATCCTCAGCCATATCGACCGCGAAACAGCGCGCATCGAAGGCCTGATTGAAAAAACCGAGCGCTCAATCGCGCTTTTGAAAGAAAAACGCGCGGCGCTCATAACGGCGGCGGTGACCGGTAAGATTGATGTGAGGGCCGCAGCATGAGCGATTTGCACCACGAAAAACACCTTGAGGCCTATATCGTCAAAAAGCTGACGGAACAGGGCTGGCTGCTGGGCGACACAAAAGGCTTTGATCAGGACACCGCCGTCTACACCGAGGATCTGGAGGCCTGGATCAAAGAGACCCAAGGGCCGAAATGGGATAAGCTCGTCGCCCTGAACGGTGAGCGCGCCCGCGAAACGCTGCTCTCCCGTCTCGACGCCGCCTTGGCCAAGCACGGCACCATCCAGGTTCTGCGCCGTGGCTTTTCCATCGCGGGCTGCGGACAGATCGACATGTCTGAGGCAGCGCCAGAAGATCAGCGCAACGAGACGATCATCGCACGCTATGCCGCCAATCGGCTGCGCGTGGTGCCCCAGCTGAAGTATCACCCCGGCCGCGAGCTGGCGATCGATCTGGGCCTGTTCATTAACGGGCTGCCCGTGGCCACGGTCGAGCTCAAAACCGACTTTACCCAATCCGCCGAAAGCGCGCGCGAACAATACAAGCGCGACCGTCTGCCCGAGGACCCAGCAACCGGCCGCAAACACCCGCTGCTGACGTTCAAACGCGGTGCCATCGTGCATTTCGCGATGTCTGATAGCGAGATTTGGATGGCCACAAAGCTGGCGGGTGAGAATACCTACTTCCTGCCCTTCAACCGTGGCCATGACGGCAAAGGCGGCAACCCGCCCCGCGACGACGGCGAATACCCCGTTGCCTATTTCTGGGAAGAGATTTGCCAGCCCGATGCCTTCCTTCGCATCTTCCACAGCTTCGTTTATGTCGAGAAGAAAGATGTGGTGGACCTGAAGGGCAATTGGTCGGTCAAGGAAACGCTGATCTTCCCGCGCTTTCATCAACACGACGCGGTCAACAAGATGATCGCAGACGCGAAAGAAAAAGGCCCTGGGCATGCCTACCTTTGCGAACACAGTGCGGGATCGGGCAAGACATCGACCATTGCCTGGACTGCCCACGACCTGACCAAGCTGCGCCATGATGACGGCAAGGCAGTCTTCGACACCGTGATCATCGTGACGGACCGAACCGTGCTGGATGGCCAGCTGCAAGACGCCGTCCAGCAGATCGACCACCGCAAAGGCATGATCGCCGCGATTGACCGCGAGACAAGCTCCAAGACGAAAACAGCGCAGTTGGCAGAGGCCATTCTGAAAGGCGTTCCGATCATCGTGGTGACGCTGCAGACCTTCCCGTACGCGATGGAAGCGATCCTGACGGAAACGTCGCTGAAGGACCGTAGCTTTGCCGTAATCATCGATGAGGCGCATACGTCGCAGACAGGCAGCACGGCTTCGAAGCTGCAGGCGACCCTCGCGCTTTCGTCGGCCAAAGACACCGCGAACATGACGGTCGAAGAGCTTTTGACCGAGATCCAGAAAAGCCGCGCCCGGCCGAAGAACCTGTCCCACTTTGCGTTTACGGCAACGCCGAAACACTCGACCTTGATGTTGTTCGGACGGCCGCAGGACACGTCCCGCCCGGCAGGCCCGGACAACCTGCCGCGTGCCTTCCACAAATACGAGATGCGTCAGGCCATTGATGAGGGTTTTATTCTCGACGTTCTCAAGGGCTATGTTTCGTACAAGACGGCCTTCAACCTGGGAAAAGAGCTAGAAGACAAAAAACGCGTCGACGGCAAGGCGGCCAAGCGGGCGCTTGCCAAATGGATGAGCCTGCACCCCACGAACGTCACCCAGAAGGTGCAGTTCATCATGGAGCACTTCCGGCACAACGTCTCGCCTCTCCTTGACGGAAAGGCGAAGGCAATGGTTGTGACGAGCTCGCGTGCGGCGGCTGTTCGCTACAAGAAGGCCTTCGATGCGTTTGTCGTGGCCAATCCTCAATACAAAGACGTTCGGGCGCTTGTCGCTTTCTCGGGAAAGCTCAGTGGCAAGGATGTGATGCATTCCGATGATGCGCAGATTTCCGGCGATCTGTTTGTTTGTGACGATGATGCGGAATTCACTGAAAGCAACATGAACACGGGCGTTGAGGTCAAGGACCTGCGGATCGCATTTGATCGGCCAGAATTCCGAGTGATGTTGGTCGCCAACAAGTTCCAGACGGGCTTCGACCAGCCCAAGCTCGTCGCCATGTATGTCGACAAGAAGATCGCGAACGAAGTCGAGATTGTTCAAACACTGTCGCGACTCAATCGCACTTTCCCAGGCAAGGAAGAAACCTTCGTCATCGATTTCGTAAACGACCCGGAAGCGATCCGAGCGGCCTTCAAACAATACGATTCCGGCGCGCAAATCACCGAGGTTCAAGACCCAAACGTCATCTACGACATGAAGGATACCCTTGACGAACAGGGCATCTACTCGGACGAAGACATCGAGGCGTTCAAGGTGGCGCGCTTTGAAACCGCCAAGACCTTCGACACCGGCGAAGAAGATCACCACAAGGCGATGTTTGCGGCCACCCAACGACCGACCGACCTGTTCAACGCTCGCCTCAAAGCGCTCCGCGAAGAGGCCGCTCGGTGCGAAGTTGAATTCCTGAAGGCAACCGAGGCAGGAGACGATGCCTCGGCGAAAAAGGCCGAGCACGAAAGGATGCAAATAGAAGAGAGCATCGGCCGGATGCTGGAGTTTAAGTCGGGGCTGTCCAGGTTCTCCAGGACTTACACCTACATTGCACAATTGCTTGATCTGGGGGATCCCAGCATGGAGAATTTTGCCGCTTTCACCAAACTTCTGGCAAACCGCCTCAATGGCGTTCCTCCCGAGCATGTCGACCTTAGAGGCATTTCGCTGACGGGATACGACATCAAAAAGAACGATGACCAGGGCAACAACGGCGATGACCCCGATCCAAACTTGAAGCCCACGGGGCCCGGCGGTTCAAATGCGCCTGGGAAGCTTCCTGTTTACCTGCAGGAGCTTATCGAACGATTGAACGGTATCTTTGGCGAAGCTGCTCCGATCAAGGACCAAGCAAGCTTCGTAAACCAAATCGTTTCGATAACCCGTGAAAACAGTATCGTAAGAGCCCAAGTAGAGGAAAACTCTAAAGACCAAGCGTTGAAAGGAAGCCTTCCCGGGGCGGTTCAAGGCGCGGTGGTGCGCGCAATGAGTTCGAACAACGCGTTGGCCACGCATCTTCTCAAAGAAGACAAGCAAGGCCTCGGCATCCTTACGAACCTTATTTACGATCTGATCAAAGCGGGGAAAGATATCGACCTTGGAGAGCTCGACGATGTTTAAATCGGGCGCTTCCAGTGCCGAATTGCCGAAAAAAGCATGCGCCAAGGAAAGCGGGCACTGGGCGACCAGCTCGTCATCGGGATGCACCGTCCTGCGTGCCACCTCCATCTGCAATCAGTTAGAGGCGGCACTATGAGGTTTTGGCCTGGCAAACCCAATATACATGCCTTGGGAATGCAAAAGTATCTGCGCGAATTGTCGGGTGTCGTTTGGCGGGAACAGAACAACGCCTACAGAGCAGGGTTAAATCTTCAGGAAGAAACAATCACTGAATGTCTGCTGCTGCAGATGGCACGTGACCTCCCGAAGGCTGGGTTCCGAGTTAAGCTATTTACCCGAGAACGCGAGAAAGATACCGGTGCAGACTGGGTTTGGTTTTTTAAGCAGGGGCGGTGCCGCGTTGGCTTCCGGGTTCAGGCCAAAAAGCTGTATCGGCGACATGATCGAAGGCCCGGAAGAACCAACCAGTTGATGCCGGGGCGGTACGATGGACATGTATTGACGAAGGGTCAGACGAAAACTCTGATCAAGCGCGCGGGTCCAAATAATCCCATCTACGTTTTCTACAACCACGACCATGTCAAAAACCGACAGTTGTTCCGCCAAGTTTCGTCTGGGTTCAAGCCGCCAAGTTTTTGGGGCTGTTCCGTAGCGTCAGCCAGTTTTGTCGAGCGAAAGAAGTCGCGCGCACTGAGCATTCTGCATCCTGGAATGCGGCCGCTGCACGAGCTCTTCCAGTATGGACCCGGGTGTGGGTTAGCCAATGGTTTGAATTTGCTCGATCCAGACATGGAAACAAAGATGCACGATGGGGACCCTGACTGGGTACGCCTTCAAGAAAGCACCACTGAGCTGCAATCCTATTTGATGGCGGAGAACTTGAACGGAATCGCATATTTTGATGCAAGTGAAGTAGGGGAAGATTTCTTTGTTCCGCGTTGATTTGAACCAAAACCGCTTGTCCCGCCTGTCCCAGAAGCGCTTTTCTGAGTTGAACCTACGTGAGCGCGACCATTTGCAAGAGTGGCTGGCCAATCAACCTGACGCCCTCGGTGAGGAATTGCTGATGATTCAGAAAAAGTTCGACGGGGTTGATGAGACCCGCGAACGCCTGGATCTCTTGGCGCTCGA
>NZ_JBOEHB010000026.1:0-54592 GCF_050633725.1 Planktotalea sp. | reverse complement strand
GGATCGCCAGCATCATTCCCTCCACGCGGATCATCACCACCATGAAGCCGATCAAGGCTCCGTAAATATAGCGGCCCATGTTGGTGTGCGATCCTGAAACAGGCTCCGTCACCATGAACACAAGACCAAAGGCATACCCGCCCACAACCAGATGCCAATGCCACGGCATCGCAAACATCGGATTGCTGTCAGACCCGATCATGTTGAGCAGCAGCGAGAACCCGATCATGCCGCCAAGACATCCTAGTACCATGCGGTAGTTGGCAATCTTAGTGACCAGCAGGAACACCAATCCAATCAGCGCCGCCAGCGTTGACGTCTCACCCATTGAGCCCGGCATAAAGCCAAGGAAGCTGTCCCACCACGTCAAACCTTGCGCCGCCAGCGCTTGGTAGCCTTCAGCAGCAGAGACCGCCAACGCCGTTGCGCCAGTAAACCCATCCACAGGCACCCAAACGGAATCGCCTGATAACTGCGCAGGATATGCAAAATACAGGAACGCACGACCCGTCAAAGCTGGGTTAAGAAAGTTCTTACCCGTTCCGCCAAACACTTCCTTGCCGATCACAACGCCAAAGATAATGCCTAGCGCGACCTGCCACAAAGGCGTGCTCGCAGGCAGGATCAGCGCATACAGCATCGAGGTCACAAGGAAACCTTCGTTAACTTCATGGCGGCGAACCGTCGCAAAAATCACCTCGAAAACACCACCCGCAACCAGCGTGGTGATATAAATCGGCAGGAAGTACATCAAACCGTGCAACATATTCGCAAGCGGGTTCGCTGGGTTGTACCCGATTCCAAGCGCGCCAATGATGCTCGCGCGCCAGCCAGATGGACCAAACTCGGCAATCGCCGAATTGGTCTGGAACCCGACATTATAAAGACCCATCAAAATGCAAGGGATCGTCGCCAGAACCACATAGGTCATGATCCGCTTCATATCAACGTAAGAGCGCGCATGTGGCGCAACCGTCGTCACAGTCTTGGGTGTGTAGATAAAGCTCTCGATCATTTCATAGATCGGGAAATATCGCTCCCACTTACCGCCCTTTACGAAATCCGGCTCGATCCGGTCAAAGAAATCTCTCAGTCCCATCGATCAGCCCTCTTTCTCGATAGTCGCTAGGCAATCGCGCAGCGCTAACCCGTATTCGTATTTCGCAGGGCAGGCAAAACCGGCCAGCCCCAAATCTTCTTCATCCAGTTCCATCGCGCCAAGCGCTTGGGCTTGATCCGTGTCCATGGTTAAAAGCGCGCGCAGCAATTGCGTTGGCAAATAGTCCTGCGGCATCAATGTCTCAAAGGTGCCAACCGGCACCATTGCGCGCCGTCCACCGTTCAAATTCGACGTCAAAGGAAACAACCGCTTGGACATGGCAGAGCCAAGAACAGGCTGAACCGCATATTTGCTAAACATCGGGCGGATCCAACCCATAGGGATCTGCTTGTGATCTTCTTCGATCAACGTGACCTGACGCGCGTAACGGCTAAGATAACCATCTGCCCCCTGCCCCATGCGTCCGCTTAGAACCGAGCCGGAAATCATCCGCACAGGACGATCAAACGGCATCTCAGCAGCGGCAATATCGTCCATCGACGCGCCAACAATCGTGCGTACCAAAGTCGGGTTCGCACACATCGGCCCTGTCAACGCAATCACGCGCGCAGCATCATATGTCCCTGTTTGCAACAAACGACCAATCGCGATCACATCTTGATAGCCAATCGTCCAAACCGACTTGTCACCATGCAGCGGCTCAAGGAAATGAATATGCGTGCCGGCAAGGCCAGCAGGATGCGGACCAGAAAACTCGGCCTGCTCAACCTCGGCCAAATCCGCACCAGGAACATCCGCGCCTGTCTCGCGGCACAGATACGTCTTGCCTTCGCTCAAACGCGCAATCGCTTTCAAGCCTTCGACAAATGCATCTGCTTGCGCGCGAATGATCGGCGCGGGATCGGCGGCCAAAGGCTCCGAATCCATCGCCGTGACAAAAATCGCACTCGGACGTGCCTCAATTTCAGGCACTTTCGAATAAGGACGCGTTCTGAACGACGTCCAGAGGCCAGCAGTAGCAAGGCGCTCTGCCAAACCATCAGCGCTAGACGAATCACCTACAGCAGAAAAATCAATTGGTGCGCCCTCGCCGCCCACTTCGATCTCTACGCTAACGAGCTTGCGTCGCGCACCGCGATTAATCGCTTTGATTCGTCCGGAAACTGGGGAAACGACCTGAACCAGAGGCGAATCTTTGTGTGAAAACACAGGGGTACCGGCAACAACCTGATCACCGACCTCAACCGCCAACCGCGGTTTTAGCCCAATATAATCATCGCCAAGAAGCGCAACTGTCTTAACGTCGGGTGTGACTTCAGTGGCATTTGTTAACCCGCCCGTAATGGAAAGGGTCAGACCTTTTTTTAATGCGAATCGCTGCACTGCTAACCTCGTCGAGACTACTTTTGGACCGCATATCAGATACAACAGAAGCGGAAAGCAAAAAGTATTGTGTACCATTGTATTCCGTGCTGGATAACCGAGGTAAAATCTGTTGAAAAGACCAATATTGTCGCGGGACAGTACAACATTGCCGTGCTACACCGCACCCGATTAAGAATTGAGGTATATCCGTGTCCCAAGCTCTAAAACTCTCGCGCCGCAGCTTTATGGTCATGCCGCTGTGTCTTGCCGCTGCCTGCAAACTGGGTGATTCCATTCTGAAGGTCACGGGCCTGACAATGGGCACCACATATAATGTAACGGCCGTTGACGCGCCCCGCTCTGTCACCAAGTCTGATCTTTCAAACGCTGTGAACAACGCTTTGAATGTCGTAAACGCTCAGATGTCCAACTGGGATGCCAACTCTGAAGTGTCTCGCTTCAATGCCAGCACCTCGCTTGACGCTCTCAACGTCTCTCCCGAGTTTGCCGAAGTCATGAACGCAGCCGAGCAAGTGCATCTGGCAAGCGGCGGTAGCTTCGACACAACCGTTGGTCCTTTGATCGAACTCTGGGGCTTTGGCGCAGATGCTCAAACGCTCAACGTTCCAAGCGCAGACAAGCTTGCAGCAGCTCAGGCCAAGTCAGGGCACGCAAACACTTTGAACGTCGCATCTGGCGCGCTTCAAAAGAAACAAGCCGACGCAAAAGTCTATCTTGCCGCAATTGGTAAAGGCTACGGCGCGGACCTCGTTGGTCGTGCGCTCGAAGATCTCGGTGTGAAAAACTACATGGTTGAAATCGGCGGCGATCTTTATGCCTCTGGTCTCAATGCTGATGGCACACCTTGGCAGATCGGTATCGAAACCCCTGACGCATCCGCGCGTGGTGTTCTTGATGTTGTCTCCGTTTCTAACGTTGGTCTCGCCTCGTCTGGTGATTACCGCAATTTCTTTGAACAAGACGGTCAGCGTTTCTCGCACCTGATTGATCCACGCACCTCTCGCCCGGTTACGCATAATACTGCTGCGACGACCGTTCTTGCAGATAACGCAATGTTAGCTGATGCATGGGCCACCGCTTTCCACATCCTTGGCAAAGACGAAGGCCTCGCACTCGCAGAAGAGCAAGGCCTCGCTGTTCTCTTCACCGAGCGCGACGCAGCAAACGCAGGCTTCACCACAACTGCAAGCTCCCAGTTCCAAGCAAAGATCAGCGCATAAAGGATTGCAGAAATGGCAACGTTTTTCCTGACCTTTGGCTTACTCATGCTGATCATGCTCGGCATGGCAGCGGGCGTTCTGTTAATGGGACGCTCCATCAAAGGAAGCTGCGGCGGGCTAAATGCTATTTCTGATGCGGATCAATGTCTCGTTTGCAAGAAAGACATTGATCCCGACAGCCCTCTGCGTGAACGGCTTCAATGCCCCCGCGCACGTAAAATGCTTGAAAACGCAGGCCTCGATCAAACCGACTAAACGCGGTTTGATCCTTTAGCCACCTAGGTTCAGCGGCACAAACGCTACGCTTAAAAACGCCGTTGCTGCCAGCAATCCATACATCCAAAGCTGCCAGGTTGGCCCCTCGTCCTTCCAGACGCGCCGGTAACGATGCCCAGCCCAACAGCCCAATACAAAGATAATTGTGGCAAACATGGGCGGCAATGACAGCTCAGACACAGGCTTTCTCCGTTTGATCTGCGCCCCAATACCTGAGCCGAGGGCAGAATAGAAACCCTATTCTGCCCCCTGCCCTTTCATCTTTGGGAATGCTCGCAAATGTCATACCATATCCCTTCCAGCAGCGAAGCATGGGATGCAGGCACATGAACCTAGATGGCTATATCAAGGGAAGCCCGACTCAGCTTTTCATTTTGGACTATGGTCTTTTCCAAGTTCATTCTGACAAACGGATTATCGGAATCTGTGGTTTTCTTATCCGCACCAGCGCAGGCGAGAACATTCTCATCGACACAGGGTTTCACCGTAGATACCAACGCGATGCACAAGCGGCCTCCGAAGAGGACGGGTTGTTAACGTTTGGTGAACTCCTAACCCTAGAGCCACAAAACTTCCCCCACGAACAACTCGCTCTTTGTGGCATTGATACCTCTGAGATTGATCTTCTTATCATAACACATACCCATATTGATCACGTGGGTGGAATTGCAGACTTCCCAGACTGCCCAATCCTCATGTCCCAACATGAACGCGCTTTACCTCAGCCAATCTATTGGGCTGATACCCAATCGCTTGAATGGCCCGATCGTGACTATTTCCTAATCAAGCAAGACACCCTGCTCGCCCCGTCGTTTTGTATTTTACATGTCCCAGGTCACACTCCAGGTCAGCTCGCGTTCTTGTTAACGTTGCCAGACACGGGCCCTATTCTTTTGACAAGCGATGCCATTTCACGACCCTGCGAAGTGGATCAAGGATTTGCTGGTTCATGGGACGAATCAGCAGCCTTGAAGAGTGCTAACCGATTGTTAGACCTCGCTGGAAAAGACGATGCTTTTATCATCTATGGTCACTGCCCCAAGCAATGGTCATCTCTGCGCAAAGCGCCACGCTCGTACAGGTAAGGAAAAGTTCACAGTTGTGAACTTTGAGTTGCAAGAGGCGAGTTCACAACTGTGAACTCTATGCCAGTCGTCGTCTAGAAATAGCCAAGAGCATCGGGTTGCAGGTGAATTTTCCCTGCTCAGCCTTGCTCGTTAAGTGCCGCAAATATCCGTTCGGAGACCTGATTTCGCCAAACCGCTCTAACATCGCAACAATAACAATTGCAGCCTGTTCAATTCCCATTGATTTCACAGCGCCTTTCCAAATCGCCGACGAAATGCCCATCATAGGTCTAACCCGATCAGATGCGTGAATGAGGTCTGACCAAGTGTTCAACGGTTCTGAAAAGTAGCTGCCAATTTCTAAGCAATTTGACCGTACGAAAGCGAGCGAGATTTTTGACTTTTGAAGCTCATCGCCGGTTTCTGCTTGGTCCTTCTCCACTAGGTTTTCATCTTCTATTTCTATAATTGAATTATGATGGTGTTGCTCATTTTGAGCTTCTGTGCTGCTCATTTCTTCTGGAAAATGTGTGCTGATCGTGGCTTGAAGTTCTGCCAATGTAGAAGCAACTTTTGAGGTCAAAAGCTCTAACTGTTCTCCATTCAACTTGCGGCGCAATTCACGTGCATACAACTTTGCCTGATCCTCAAAAGCATTCCAGATTTCAAGTTCGGCGCGTTCCAGTTTTGCGAGTTCTGAGAGAGCAGTTAAATCGCGAAGCATTAAGGAGGTGTTAAGACGTAGTTGGTCGATCTTAACCTTTTCTGCACGAGCGATATCGGCGGTCGCTCTGATTTCTTCGTAGCGAATGACCAACGGTGTCAGATCAAACCCAAAGGCTTGTTGCTCGGAGCCAAAACTACGCTTGAAACGCTTTCCATTTGGGCTGTCTCGTCGAATGAGAAACCCAGCCTTGATCAAGCTGGCGAGGTGGCGGCGCATCGTTGAGCAGGGCATGCCATTCAACCGCGCGCAGATCGTGGCGTTGGCGGGATAGATGATGGGTGGCTCGTTCTTAATGCTGAGCACGGTGTCTTGGTGAAAACTCAACAAGGCCTGCAACACGGTCAAAGTGCGATCGGATAATTCAAAGGACTTGCGCGCGACGCCTAGTTCGCGAAGCACCTCCCATTTATCGACTGGGCTTGCTTGTGGGTTCGGGGTTGGCTGCGCGAAATCTTTTAGACGCGCAGCATCATAGGCGCGCCGAAACGGCGTTCTGGGGTGATAGCTCATAATTTTTTACACGAAAGACAAGTTTATTGGGCCCGCGAATCACTTTGGACTTGCGAAAAATTGCTCTGAACCCTACCTTTGAAATGCTACTTACAAGGGTCTCGTGGGGTGAATGCTTTGCGGGACCTTTTCTATGTCTGCTAAGTGCCTCCTGTTATTATCATTGCTCGTTTAGTCCTCATTGCGCTGGTTAAAGCGCGTGTGAAGATCGTCCAGCACGTCTTGCATTTGGGTTTCTAGCCAATCTGCAAACGGACCTTGTTGTAGCTCTACTCTTAACCCTGTGGATGTGCGGCTGAGCGATCCTGCAATCTTGCCATCTGTTGTCAGGGCTTGGGCCTTTGGTTTGGCCTTGGCTTTGGATGGTTTTTGCGGGGCAGGGGGGGCGAGTTTGCTCCAAAGGGCTTCAAACACCTCAACGGAAAGATCGCCCTGTTCGGGGTCTTGAATAACCGCATCAACAAGGCGGGCATCGCGAGCGTTCTCAGCGATGTCGATCAGTTCTTGCGGCGTGTAACGCGCGGCTTCGATGGCTTGACCCAAGGCGTCCCAACGCGGGCGGCCAACGCTATGTGCAGGGCCAATCGCGCGCACAAGTTCGGGGCCGACGGCAGAGATGATGCCAAGCGCCATTGAGATCGAGGACTTGGTAACTGTCAGCACCTCGGCGACGCGGATTTGATTGCCAAACCCGCTTTCAATCAGCTCATGGGCAAAGAGCGCTTTTTCGATATAGCTGAGATCGCGGCGCGCCATGTTTTCGGAAATCTGCGCTTCGACAGCGTGATCCTGATCAAGATTGGCAATGAGCGCTTTGATCGTTTGCACGCTATCTGAGCGGCGAATGGCCTCTAGGCGTCTACGGCCATAGACCAAAAGATAGCGATCTTTTTCGCTGGGATGACGCCGCACAAGAATGGGCACGGTTTGGCCCGTCGCCTCTATCGAGGCGCGCAGATCGTCGATGTCAGTTGGATCAAGGCGGTCTGCGATGCGATCATCAATGATGTGGTAAGGATCGAGATCCCAAACCTTGTGACTGTCCACAGCGTCGCGCGCCGCGCGCAAGGGGCGCGAGGTGGACATGGACGGGGGCGGAGCAGGAGAGCCAGCGGCCGCCAAGGTATCGAGCATTGCCATGCGCTTCTTTTTGCTATCGCTCATGTGCGGCCCCATGTTTTCTGGATCAAGTCAGCGACCTCGCCATTGAGCGCATCAAGGCTTTCGCGCGCACGATCATAGGTGGCGCGGGTAAAGCTGGAGCGTTCGACTTCGTAGAGAGTTTGCTTGGTCAGTCCCGCATCGGAGATCGCGGTGGATTTGAGCATTGGCGCGTTCAGCACATTGTCCCCATACATGGTGCGCAGGAAAGCAACGATGCGGTTTTGCGGCGCGTCGGAGGGTTCATATCGCGTGAGCACATAGCGCATCCAATCGTGGGACATATCTGCGCCGCTGTCTGCAATGACGTCCATCAAATCGGCGGTCATGCGTAGAAACTGGCTCATCGACATAACGTCGAGCATTTCGGGGTGGATCGTGACCAACACGCCTGTCGCGGCAGAGAGCGCGGACATGGTGAGAAAGCCAAGCTGGGGTGGGCAATCGATGACAACGATGTCGTAATCTTCCTGCACGGATTCTAGCGCATCCTTTACGCGGAAAAAGAACAGCCCCGCATTGCCGCTGCTGAGCGCGCGAGGGGTTTCGTGTTCAAACTCCATCAGTTCGAGATTGCCGGGAATGAGGTCCAGATTGGGGATATATGTGGGTCTAATAACCGACTTTATCGGGACAGGGTCCTCATAACGGATCGCATCATAGAGCGTGCCACCCTCTGGTAGATCGACCTCTGGCTGCACGCCGTGAAGGGCCGTGAGCGAGGCTTGTGGATCAAGGTCAATGGCAAGAACGCGGTAGCCTTGCAGGGCAAGATATTGCGCGAGATGCGCAGAGGTGGTGGTCTTGCCTGAGCCGCCTTTGAAGTTCATCACGCCGATAATTTGCAAATGATCCCCGTCGCGCCGACCGGGAAGGTAATCGCCGGGATTGCGCGCGGTTTTTTCAAGCAACTCGCGCAGCGCTTGCACGTCATGGGCGCTATAGTGGCGACGATTGCCGCTGGTCACTTCGGGATTAGGGCCTTTGCCGTCCAGATGCAGTTTGCGCAGGTAACTGTCGTTGATCCCAAGTAGTGCTGCGGCCTCACCAGAGGTAAAGGTGCGCATTTGTTTGGAGGCATCCGGCGGAAACAGGTTTTCGCGCTGGACATGCAACTGGTTTGCCAGCCATTCTGAATGGTGACGAATAACACTATTGAGGGAGTCCTCGGACGGGGCTCTTGTCATGGTCTGCTCTCTTGCGCCTTATTAGGCTCTGCTTTGCTCGGGCCAGCACCAATTTAGTGTCTAGCTAATCAGGTCACGGTTTTTATCGTGTACCCATCTTTTTCCGTGACTATTGACCGAAAGGCGGGATTCGCGCAAGTGGATTATCAAGACCTGTGTTTTGCCAATCTCTTGTCGGCCCTTGTGAGCTGAAACCAGTTTGGTCATTAAGGGAAACAAGTTTGGTCTCTTACCACAGTGAGGAAAACAGATGTTTTTGAAGAATGCATGGTATGTCGCTGCTTGGAGCAATGAGATTGTAAATGAGTTGCAGCAGGTCAAAGTGCTGGGCGAGAAGATCTGCATGTTTCGCAATTCCGAAGGTGAAGTCATCGCGATGGAGGATGCTTGTCCGCATCGCAAGCTGCCGCTCTCCAAGGGTCGAATCAAGGGCGATACGGTCGAGTGCGGCTATCATGGGCTGACGTTTGATTGCGCGGGGCAATGTGTTTGGGCACCGGGGGGCGGGCGAATTCCATCGGCTGCGCGCGTTCGGCCCTATCCTGTGCATGAGAAATACGGGCTTGTGTGGATTTGGATGGGCAATGCGGCGATTGCTGATCCCGAGGACATTATCGAAATCGAGAACTATGATAGCCCCGATTGGGGTATCAATCGCGGCGCGGCGATGGAGCTGAATTGCAACTATTTGCTGATGTGCGACAACCTGCTTGATCCGACCCATGTGGCCTGGGTGCATCAAAGCTCATTCGCAGCCCCGGCGACCAAGGACACGCCGTTGCGGGTGACGAAGACCGACGAGGGCGTGATCGTGCATCGCTGGATGATGGATCACGAGCCTGCGCCATTTTACAAGAAGGTGGTTGAATTTGACGGCAATTGCGATCGCTTGCAGCATTATGAAGTGCGCTATCCTGCACATGCGCTGATTAGGGCGGTGTTTACCCCTGCGGGCACCGGCGGTGTTGATGGGCCGCTGCATGAGAACACGTTTATCATGGACAGCTACAATTTCATGACGCCAACCACCGAAAGCGAGACGCGGTATTATTGGTTCCAACTGCGCAATATTCGCCCTGAAGACGAAGCTTTGTCAAAGATGATGAGCGAGGATGTTCAGCACGCCTTTGAAGAGGATCGCGCCGTGCTGAACGAAGTGCAAATCGGGATGAGCGAGAAGACCTCGCCGCATATCGATTTGCCGATTGATGGTGGCCCGTTGCGGTTTCGCAGGCAGTTGCAAGCGATGATCAACGAAGAACAGCAAGTTGATCGGCAAATGGCCGAATAAAGCGGTTAGTCGTCAAATCCCAAGAATTTGGTCGTGTTGCTGATCGGGCGACGCCGCGAGATGACTGAGTTGGCAACAAAGTCATCGTCTGGCCAACCAAGGGCAACGCAGGTGAGAATGATCTGATCCTCGGGAATGCCAGCGACTTCGCGCACTACTGGGCTTTGCATGATGCCTTGTCCGTTGATCACTGCGCCAAGGCCACGCGCCCAAGCGGCAAGTACAAGCGAGTTGGTCATCGCGCCTGTATCGAAATGGGCGATCGTATTGGTCAAAAGCGAGCGGTCAAAGCACACGACGATGGACACGGGCGCGTCGAACTGGCGAAAGCCGCGCATGACCCAATCTTGGCGCTTTTCTTTATCGCCGCGCTCGATCCCCATGACCTCGAACAATTGCACGGCGATTTCGATCTGACGTTCGCGGTGCACGCCTTCGTATTCAGCGTAATCTTCGATGTCGCGTGTCGGCTTGACGCCGCCAAGCATACGTTCGGTATTGCCCTTGCGCACTTGCTCCAGCGGCTCGCCCGTCAACACATGCAGGTGCCAAGGCTGGGTGTTCATCGACGAGGGCGCGCGATTGGCCAGCGCGATGATCTCTTCCAGCAGTTCTTTTGGGACAGGTTTGTCGGTAAAGCCGCGAATGGAGCGGCGTTCGGTGATGGCTTGATCTAAGTCCATGTGTCTCTTTTCCTTAGTCTTTGAAGATCGCAAGGCCGAGCCATTCGGCGACCAAAGCAGGCGTTTCTTCGCCTTCGATTTCGATTGTGAGGATATTTGTGCGCAAAAGATCGGTTGCGTTGCGAGCGGTGGCGTCTTGCAAGGTGAACCGCCCGCGAAGCCGTGATCCTGCGCGCACTGGCATCAAGAAGCGCAACTTGTTCATTCCGTAGTTAATGCCCATGACCTGACCGTCCATTTCGGAAAAGCAGTCATAGGCAAAGCGGCTGGCAAGCGAGAGCGTCAGGAACCCATGCGCGATGGTGCCGCCGAACGGGGTTTCTTTGGCGGCGCGCTCTGGATCAATGTGAATCCATTGCTCGTCTTGGGTGGTCTTGGCAAATTCGTCGATCATCTGTTGATCAACGGTGATCCAGTTGGACACGCCGACCTCTGTGCCGATTTGAGTTTTGCTTAGTTCGAGCGCGTTTTGAAGCGATGACATCAGCGTATTCCTTCAGCTTGGATCCGCAGCAACGCGCACCATACGTTTGCCTTTGTTGTCGCCGTTCAAAAGCCCGATCAGCGCTTGGGGCGCGTTTTCCAGACCCTCAACGATGTCCTCGAAGACTTTGATCTGACCGTTTGCGACCCATTGCTGCATCGCACGGATACATTTGGCGTCGTTATGGGCGAAATCCATCACGATGAAGCCTTCCATTTTGAGGCGTTTCACCACGATTGCACCGGGCAGGTTGCGCGGGCCTGATGGAGTGTCGGTGTCATATTGGCTGATCGCGCCGCAGCAGATGACGCGGCCCTTTTCATTCATCACATTAAGCGCGGATTCCAGAACCTTGCCGCCCACGTTGTCGAAATAGACGTCTGCGCCATCGGGGCAGGCCTTGAACAATGCCTTGCTAAGACCGCCGGCGCGATAGTCGACGCATGCGTCAAAGCCGAGTTCATCCACCACCCATGCGCATTTCTCTGGCCCCCCCGCGATGCCGACGACGCGGCACCCCAATGCTTTGGCGATTTGACCAACGTATCCCCCGACCGAACCTGCGGCGGCAGAGACGAGAACGGTTTCGCCAGCAAGCGGCTGACCGATGGACATCAACCCATGAAAGGCGGTTTTGCCCGCGATTCCATAGACGGACATAAGGTGCGAGAGCCTGTCGACTTTAGGCAGTTTTTGCACCTTATGGGCCTTGGCGGTGACGTAGTTAGACCACGTGGCTTCGGCGGCAACGATGTCGCCAACGGCAAGGCGCGGGCTGTTGGACGCGGCAACTTCGCAGATTGCATAGGTGGGCATCGCATCGCCCTTGTTGACGGCGGCGCGGTAGGTTGCGCCCTTCATCCATGAACGGTTGGCGGCGTCGATGGACATGAGAATCACGCGCAAGAGGACTTCGCCGTCTTTGGGTTCTGGCATTGGCGCGTCACCCTTTTGGAAATGCGCCTCTGTCAGCGCGTCGGTTGGCAGTTCAGCAATCGTGATCTGGTGGTTTTGCATCGGATGTGTCCTAGTGTGAAAAAGCGATAAGAGGTTTGGAATGAGCGAAGCACGCCAGCATAGATTTACACCGCCCAAAGGCGCGGCAGACCTGTTGTTGATCAGGCATGGAGAGACGCAAGCGGCGGTGCGCGGGCAAAATTTCCCGATGGTGGATGGGCAGGGTGATCCTGCGTTGCATCCTGATGGGGAGGTTCAGGCGCTGGCTGTTGGTGCGCGTTTGAAGGCTGCGCCGATTGGGGCGATATATGTGACCAAGATGCAGCGTACCCATCAAACGGCTGCGCCGCTTGCGGGGCATTTGGGATTGGCACCGCGCGTTGACCCTGACTTGCACGAGGTGTTTTTGGGCGATTGGGATGGCGGTGAATACCGCTTTCGCGCGGCGGCGGGTGATCCTGCGTTTTTGCGCGCGAAGGAGCGTGAAGAGTGGGGCGAAATTCCAGGGGCTGAAACCACGGCGCAATTGCAAACGCGGGTGCGCCGGGGGTTGCTGCGGATCGCTGCGGCTCATGCGGATGAATTGGTCGCCGTTGTCGTGCATGGCGGGGTGATCGGCGCGGCGCTGGCGGTGGCGACGGGATCGCCTGCCTTTGCCTTTCACGGCGCAGAAAACGGATCGATCAGTCGTCTTGTGATCAACGGTGATCAAATGATCCTGCGTGGGTTCAATGAGGTCTCGCATCTGCCGACCTAACCCATCGTCACCACAACTTTGCCAAGTACCTTGCGGTCTTGCAGCAGTTGCAGCGCCTCGCCTGCTTTCTCGAGCGGGTAGCTGGCAGAGATGCGCGGTTTGATCTTGCCTTCGCCATATAGGCGGAACAAATCCCCCATGTTCTCGGCGTGGTTTTGCGGCTCGCGCATTGTGTGCGCGCCCCAAAAGACGCCAACAATCTGACAGCCTTTGAGCAGCGTCAGATTGAGCGGAATGCTGGGGATGCCAGCGGGGAAACCGACGACAAGATAACGCCCTTTCCACGCGAGAGAGCGCACAGCAGGTTCGGCATAATCTCCTCCAACCGCATCATAAATGACGTCTACACCCTTGCTGCCTGAGAGCGCTTTGATCTGGTTTGAGAACTCTTTTTGCGCCGCGCGATCAGACATATCGCGAGAATAAATCAGGGTGTCATCCGCGCCGACCTCTTTGCAGAACTGCGCTTTCTCCTCAGAGGAAACAGCAGCAATAACGCGCGCGCCTGCGGCTTTGCCGAGCTCTATCGCAGCAACGCCGACGCCGCCTGCGGCGCCAAGAATCAGTAGGGTTTCACCCTCTTTAATCTGGGCGCGGTCCTTCAAAGCGTGATGCGACGTGCCGTATGTCAGAACAAAGCAGGCGGCTTCGTCATAGGGCATGTCATCGGGAATTTTCACCACCTGCGCCGCTTCGGCAACCACATGGGTAGAGAAGCCACCAAAGCCCGTCATTCCCAAAACGCGATCCCCAACGCTCAGGTGTGTAACGCCCTCGCCAAGCGCTTCGACTTCGCCGGCGATCTCGCCGCCCGGCGCGAAAGGGCGGAGCGGTTTCATCTGGTAAAGGTCGCGAATTATCAGGGTGTCAGGAAAGTTTACGCCTGCTGCGTGAACCTTGATACGGACCTGATTTTTCTTCGGCTCTGGCGCAGGTAAATTAGTAAGAACCAGCGTTTCCGGACCGCCAACTTCATTGCTCAGCATCGATTTCATTTGTTTCTCCCCATCGGAATTTCTTCGAAGGTGAGACGTGGCGTCGCATCTTGTCAATCGCAATTCAGCCGCCCATTCTGCATAGCGGAACGGATGTCCGCAGTTTGACGTGACGTCTTTACGGGAGGAAATTTGAATGAGTGCGAACCCCTTAGATGGATTCCGCGACGAGCTACGCGCGTGGCTAGAAGAGAACTGCCCAGAGGAAATGCGTGACGGGATGTTGGCCGAGGACAGCATATGCTGGGGCGGCAAGAACTGGGAGTTTACCAGCGATGCCCAGAGGGTTTGGCTAGAGCGCTGTGCGGCCAAAGGGTACACGGTCCCGACTTGGCCAGTTGAATATGGCGGGGCTGGTTTTAGCCGTGATCAGGAAAAGATTTTCGACGAAGAAATGGCGCGGATCAATGCGCGCTCGCCGCTCGAAAGCTTTGGCATCTGGATGCTCGGGCCTGCGCTTTTGCATTTCGGAACGCACGAGCAAAAGCTGCACTATCTGCCCCCTGTCGCGCGCGGCGAAGTGCGTTGGTGTCAGGGCTATTCCGAGCCGGGCGCAGGGTCTGATTTGGCGAATGTGCAAACCCATGGCGCAGATCAGGGCGATCATTGGTTGGTAAACGGCCAGAAGATTTGGACGTCCTATGCCGACAAAGCCGACTGGATTTTCGCTCTGGTGCGCACAGATCGTGACGCCGCCAAGCACAAGGGGATTTCTTTCCTTTTGATGAGCATGGAAGACGCAGGGATCGAGACACGGCCGATCAAAATGATCAGCGGCGCGTCCCCCTTCTGCGAGACGTTTTTCACTGATGTGAAAGTCTCGAAAGAGCAGATCGTTGGCACGGAAAACCGTGGCTGGGACGTGGCGAAATATCTGCTGACCCATGAGCGCGAAATGATCTCTGGTGGCGGCGCGGGGCTGTCTGGTGGCGGGCGCGCTTTGGGCGCTGTGATCAAAGACACGATGGAAGAGATGGACGACGTTCTGCGCGCCGATGCGATGCGCTGCGA
This sequence comes from Planktotalea sp., assembly GCF_050633725.1. Taxonomy (GTDB): domain Bacteria; phylum Pseudomonadota; class Alphaproteobacteria; order Rhodobacterales; family Rhodobacteraceae; genus Planktotalea. Next base: position 39,820 of record NZ_JBOEHB010000026.1, on the reverse strand, counting down.
AGTGGATGCGATGGCGATTGGCCTGACGCTTGAACGGTTTAAGGATCAATCCGAAGCGGGGCAGGGCGCGGGCGATGCCTCTGCCATGCTCAAATATATGGGCACGGAGTTGAACAAACATCGCCATGAATTGATGATGACAGCAGGCGGATCGGATGCGCTTGAGTGGGACGGACCACTTGGCAATCGCGCGGGGGATTGGCTGCGCACGAAGGCCAATTCGATTGAAGGAGGCACCAGTGAGGTGATGCTCTCGATCATTTCGAAACGCGTTTTAGGACTTCCGGGGTAGAGACATGGCAAAATTGGTAAAAAGCGAAGAAGAAACCATGCTCGCCGATATGGCGCGCGGATTTTTGGACGGGGCAGCGCCCGTCAGCAAGCTACGTGAATTGCGCGACGGCGGTGAAACCCACGACGCGGCGCTCTGGAAAGAGATGGCCGATATGGGCTGGGCGGGCGTCTTGGTACCCGAAGAGGCGGGTGGCTCTGACATGGGGTTCGCAGCGGCAAATGTGATTGCAGAGGAAATGGGCAAGACATTGGCAGTCTCGCCGTTCCTGTCCAGCGCGGTGATCGCGGCAACGGCCTTGCGGCAGGTCAGCGATAGCCGCGCGAATGCGGCTTTGGCGAAGATTGCGAGCGGCGAGGCGACATATGCCTTGGCGGTGGATGAGGGCATAAAGTTCGATCCAGACAGCGCACAAATGGAGGCGCGCAAGGATGGTAACGGGTTCCGTTTGAGCGGCAAGAAGCAATTTGTCGTTGATGGCGCTTTGGCCGATCGCTTGCTGGTTCTGGCGCGCACCGCCGATGGGCTGACGCTGTTCGACGTTCCTGCGGATCGTGCAGGTGTGACGCGGGACAAATCCAACATGATCGACGCACGCGATGCGGCGCGGATCACCTTTGAGGATGTCGAGGCCACGGGCGAAGATGTGCTTGGCGCGGTTGATAGCGCGATGGATGTGCTGCGACCTGCGCTGCAAGCGGGGCAGGCGGCACTGGCGGCTGAAATGACAGGTCTGTCGGCGGGTGCCTTTGGCATGACGGTCGAGTATCTCAAAGAACGCAAGCAATTCGGCATCGAGATTGGCCGTTTCCAAGCGCTGCAACATCGCGCGGCGCATCTGTGGTGCGAGATTGAAGTCACGTCCAGCGCGATCCTGAACGCGGGTCGCGTCATGGATGAAGATCCGAGCGAGGCTGAACTGGCAGTATCCTTGGCGAAAGCACGCGCAACGCAAACGGCGATTTTGGCGGTGCAAGAGGGTCTGCAAATGCATGGGGGCATCGGTATGACCGATGCTTTCGACATGGGTTTTTACATGAAACGCGCACGGGTCAGTGCGGAATGGCTGGGTGACTATAGTTACCACGCCGAAAAGATCGCAAAAGCGAGGGGATTTTGATGGATATTCAAACGTTATTCGGTCTGGAAGGTAAGACCGCTCTGGTCACAGGTGGCGCAACTGGCATTGGGCGCATGGCGGCCGAGGCTTTGGTGCGTGCAGGTGCAACGGTTCTGATCGCGAGCCGCAAAGGCGAGGCCTGCGAGGCTGTAGCTGCCGAGCTGAACGCAATGGGCGCGAGTGGCAAGGCGATAGGTTTTGCGGGCGATGTTGGCACCGAAGAGGGCGTCAACGCGATGGTTGCCTCTGTGAAGGAGCGCACGGACACCCTCGATATTTTGATGAACAACGCAGGCATAACATGGGGCGCGCCGCTGGGGCAGTTCCCGTTCAGCGCTTGGTCCAAGGTGATGGATGTGAACGTCGCGGGGCTTTTCGATTTGACGCAAAAATTGCTGCCGATGCTTAAGGCCTCTGGCACGGTTGATGATCCTGCACGCGTCGTCAATGTCGGCTCTGTCATGGGCGAGCGCGAGATGGGCGATGGCGCTTATAGCTATTCCGCGTCCAAGGCGGCGGTTATTCATCTGAGCAAAATTTTGGCGAAGGAATTGGCGGGTGAGGCGATCACGGTGAACTCCCTCGCGCCGGGGCCGTTTGTGTCGCGCATGACCGCATTTGCCACGCACGACGAAGAGATGCGTAGCCGCGTTGGTGATGATGTGCCGCTGAAACGCGTTGGCCGAGATGAAGATATTGGTGGCTGTATGCTCTTCCTCTGTGGGCGTGGCGGCGCTTACATCACCGGCGCAGTGATCCCTGTGTCTGGCGGGATAAACGTCATGTCTGGCCCGAACATTTTTGAACAGGCGCTGCACTGATGGGTGACATTAGATTTGATGGGCGCGTTGCGATTGTAACGGGTGCAGGGGTCGGCCTTGGCCGCTCTCACGCGCTTGGCTTGGCGGCGCGCGGGGCGAAGATCGTTGTGAACGATCTTGGCGTATCGCGTGACGGTACCGGATCGACATCAGAAGCGTCAGAAGCGGTGGTCGAAGAGATCAGAGCTATGGGCGGCGAAGCCATCGCCCACGGCGCGGATGTCTCTGATGAGGCTGGCGTCAAGGATATGGTGGCGCAGGCAATGGACGCTTGGGGGCGCATTGATATTTGCGTCAACAATGCGGGTATTCTGCTAGATAAGACATTTGCCAAAATGGACATGGCCGCCTTTCGCAAAGTGGTCGATGTGCATTTGATCGGCTCGGCCAATGTGGCCCATGCCTGCTGGCCGATCATGCGCGAGCAGCAATATGGGCGGATCGTCTTTACCTCGTCTTCCTCGGGGCTCTATGGCAATTTCGGTCAGGCGAACTACGGCGCAGCTAAGGCCGCAATGATGGGGCTGATGAACGTACTTCATTTAGAAGGCGCGCGCGACAACATCCGCGTGAACACGCTGGCGCCGACCGCGGTGACGCGCATGACGGAAGAGTTGTTCCCACCGGAAGCCGCCGAGATGCTGGGGCCCGAAACGATCACGCCCGGTTTGCTCTACCTCGTATCCGAGGATGCGCCCAGCCATGTGATCATGGGTGCAGGCGGCGGCAGTTTTGCCCAAACCAAGGTCTATGAAACGCAAGGCATCACGCTGACGGGGGATGAAAACACGCCCGAAGCCGTCGCCGCGCAGTTCGCGCAGATCAGCGATCCAAGCGATCAAAAAGAAATGCCCGACGCGTTTAGTCAAACCAAGAAATATGCCCTCAATGCAGCGCAGGCCCGTGGCCTCAAGCTGAATTGGTAAACAACAAGATTCAGGAGAATTCATATGCGTGACGCAGTTATCGTATCCACCGCCCGTACCCCGATTGGCAAAGCCTATCGCGGCGCTTTCAACAACACCACGCCGCAGCAATTGGCAGGTCATGCGATCGAGCATGCGGTTGCCCGCGCTGGCATTGATCCCGCGAGCGTTCAGGATGTGATCCTCGGCGCGGCTTTGCAGCAAGGTCATTCAGGCGGCAACATCGCGCGCCAAGCGGCTGTGCGCGCGGGCCTTCCCGTCAGCGTTGCTGGCATGTCCGTGGATCGTCAATGTGCCTCTGGCATGATGGCGATTGCGACGGCGGCGAAGCAGGTTGTGATGGATGGCATGGACGTAGCCATTGGCGGCGGCGTCGAGAGCATTTCGATGGTGCAAACCAAAGAGCTGCGCGTTGCGGCAGATCCTTGGCTGATGAAGAACAAGCCCGACATTTACATGTCGATGCTTGAGACGGCTGAAACCGTGGCCGCGCGTTACAATGTCTCGCGCGAGGTGCAGGACGAATATGCTGCTGGCTCGCAGGCCAAAACGCACGCGGCGCAGCAAGCGGGGCGCTTTGATGCTGAGATCGTGCCGATGACGTCTACTATGTTGGTGCAGGATCGCGAAACGAAAGAGATTTCCGAGCATGAAGTCACACTTGAGAAGGATGAGGGCAACCGCCCTAGCACAACCTTTGAAAGCCTCTCTGGCCTGAACCCTGTTTTCAAAGACGGCATGACCATCAAAGAGGGCAAATTCATTACCGCGGGCAATGCGTCTCAACTTTCTGATGGCGCTTCCGCCTGCGTCGTGATGGAGGCGAAAGCGGCTGAAAAGGCGGGTCTTGAGCCGCTTGGCCGTTATGTCGGTGTCATGGCCGCTGGATGTGAGCCGGACGAGATGGGCATTGGTCCGATCTACGCTGTTCCGCCATTGCTTAAAGCGCATGGGTTGACGATGGATGACATCGGTCTCTGGGAGCTCAATGAGGCCTTCGCGGTTCAAGTGCTGTATTCACGCGATCAGCTTGGCATTCCAGACGAGTTGTTGAACGTTGATGGCGGCGCGATTTCTATTGGTCACCCCTATGGCATGTCTGGTGCACGCATGGTCGGTCACGCGTTGATCGAAGGCAAACGTCGCGGTGCGAAATATGTTGTTTGCACCATGTGTGTTGGCGGCGGCATGGGCGCGGCAGGATTGTTTGAAGTCCTATGAGCACCGCAGACGCGCATCTGCCCGCAGCGCTACAAGGGCTTCGCATTCCATTGATTGCCTCGCCCTTGTTCATCATTTCGGTGCCGAAATTGGTGATTGCGCAGTGTAAGGCGGGCATCGTTGGCTCCTTCCCAGCGCTCAATGCGCGGGAGGGCGAGGGCGAGCATCCGCTGCTTGATATTTGGCTCACCGAGATCAAAGAGGAGCTGGATAAGCATAACCAAGCGAACCCTGACCGTCCCGCCGCGCCTTATGCGGTGAACCAGATTGTACATCGCTCCAACACGCGGCTAGAGCGCGATCTGGAGATTTGCGTCAAACATGAGGTGCCAATTTGGATCACCTCGCTCGGCGCGCGTGTTGAGGTGAACGAGGCCGCGCATTCTTGTGGTGGCACTGTGCTTCATGACATCATCAATAACCGTTTCGCCAAGAAGGCGATTGAAAAGGGCGCTGATGGTCTGGTCGCTGTTGCGGCTGGTGCAGGCGGTCACGCTGGGCAGCAATCGCCCTTTGCTTTGGTGCGCGAAATTCGTGAATGGTATGACGGTCCGATTGCCTTGTCGGGCGCGATTGCCACTGGCGAAAGCCTGCTCGCTGCGCGCGCGATGGGGGCGGATTTGGGTTATGCTGGATCGCCGTTTATCGCCACGGATGAGGCGAACGCGGATCAAGGCTACAAGGATATGATCGTCGACTCTGGAGCAGAGGATATTGTCTATTCGTCTTTGTTTACAGGCGTTTGGGGGAATTATCTCAAAGGCTCGGTAAAGAACGCAGGCATGGATCCAGATAACCTGCCGCAAGCGGATGCCTCGTCGATGAACTTCGGACAAGATCGTGAGAAACCCAAAGCTTGGAAGACGATTTGGGGCTCTGGCCAAGGCATTGGTGCGATTAAGTCGGTCGGCCCTGCGGGCGCTATCGTGGATCGGATCGAGGCAGAGTATTTGGCTGCTGGCGAAAAACTGGCAGCTGAGTTCTCATGACTATAGCGCATCAATTTCTAAGGTGCGCGAACGCATATCCTTCGGATAAGCTGCCTCGCGCCCGTCGCACCTCGTTGGTGCGCCGTGGCTGAATTATTAGTCATACGCCACGGCCAAGCCTCTTTCGGGCAGGACAATTATGATGTTCTGTCCGACCTTGGCCACGAGCAAGCGCGCGCTGTTGGTGCGCTTTTACGTGATATGGACTGGGTGCCAGATCGGCTAGTCACTGGATCGCTGAAACGGCAAAAGGACACGCTGTCTTCGATGGGGTATTCTGAGGCTCCTGAGGTGCACGAGGGCTTGAATGAATACGACTTTGGCGATCTGCTGAATGCGCGCTTCAAGGGCGAGGTGCCTGACCTTGTGAAAGGCGATCGTAAGACCCACTTTCGTGCGCTTCGGGAAACCGTGTTTGAATGGCAGGATGCCGCCTTTAATGGGGCGAGCGAGACATATGCGGAGTTCACCGCGCGCGTTGAAGACGCTCGGCAATTTGCGACGGACACAGATGCCAAGCGGGTTTTGGTCGTCTCTTCGGGTGGCGTAATCGGCCAAATGACCTCGGTCGCGATGGGCGCGCCAAAACGGCAAATGATGACCCTCAATCTACAAGTAAAAAACACCGCAATGACGCGGTTCATGTTTTCGGGAAAGTCGTTTTCCTTACATGAATTCAACGCCACACCACATTTCATGACGCCAAACGGCACCAAGCTGTTAAGCTATAGTTAAAGGGGACAGGGATGAGCGCCGATACACAGACATTGGATGAAGCCGCGGTCAGTAGCTATCTGAAAGAGAACCTTGATGGGTTCGAGGGGCCAATGGAGGTCAGCAAGTTTCAGACGGGGCAATCCAATCCAACGTTCATGCTGAAAACCCCGTCGCACAACTATGTTTTGCGTCGCAAACCGCCGGGGGTCTTGCTTAAATCTGCTCATGCGGTGGATCGCGAATTTCGCGTGCAAAAGGCGTTGGCAGGGACGGACGTTCCCGTCTCAAAAATGCATCTTCTGTGTGAGGATGACAGCGTCATTGGCTCGATGTTCTACATTATGGATCACGTGCCCGGGCGCAATTTCGATGAACCCGCGATGCAGGGGCTTACGCCAGAGGATCGCAGCGGTGTCATTGATGATATGGGCCGCGTTTTGGCAGCGATGCATGAGGTTGATATCGACGCGGTTGGCCTGAGCGATTACGGGCCAGAGGGCAATTATTTCGAGCGCCAAGTCGGGCGCTGGTCCAAACAATACCGCGCCTCCGAGACGCAAAAAATCCCAGCGATGGAAGAGCTGATGATCGGGCTGGTCGAACAGCGCCCAGCAGATGATGGCCAACGCACTCTGGTGCATGGTGACTACCGCCTCGACAATATGATCTTTGATGCATCAGGAACGCAGTGCCGTGCGGTGCTGGATTGGGAGCTGTCCACAATTGGCCACCCATTCGCTGACCTTGCTGGCGTCATTATGCAGTGGCAATTGCCTGCGGGCAAAGAAGGGCGCGGAATGGGCGGGCTTGATCGCAAGGCGCTTGGTCTGCCATCAGATCAAGAGTTCATTGCCAAGTACTGCGAACGCCGTGGGCTAAACGGCATCGACAATTTCGGATATTATCTTGGGTTTTGTTTCTTCCGCATGGCGGGGATTATCCAAGGGGTTCTGAAGCGCGGGCTGGATGGGAACGCGTCCAACCCCGAGCGCGCGCTGAAGCTAGGTGAGTTCGTGCCTGTTTTTGCCAAGCACGGGCTTGATGCACTAAAGCGGGGCTAATGATGGACGATCTACGCTCAGACGGTGGCGACAAGGACCGAAACTTTGTCACAGCGCTCGCGCGTGGGTTAGAGCTTTTGCGGTGTTTCCGCGACGGCGAAGTCACCCTTACCAACTCTGATTTTTCTGAGCGCACAGGATTGCCCAAAGCCACGATTTCGCGGCTAACCCATACGCTTTGCGCGTTGGACTATCTTGTTTCTGATCCACGTTCCGGAACATATCGGCTCAGCGCAGGCGTTTTGCATCTCGGCTTTAGCGTGTTGGCGAGCCTCGATATTCAAGACCTTCTGCATCAAGAAATGAAGCGCATTCACCAAGGCCCAAACTTGCATCTGACGGTGTCTTTGGCAGAGCAGCATCAGTTGGACGCTGTCTATGTTGCACACCTGAGATCGCACGAGCCTGTGGCGTTGGTTGGTCAGATCGGTAGCCGATTGCCGTTGTTCACGACCTCGGTGGGTCTGGCGATATTGGTAGGAAAAGATGACGACGCGCGCGAAGCGGTGTTCGAGATCGCGGGACGTGTGAGCAAAGAGACAGAACTCGAAGGGCGCAGGCGCTACGCTGACGCCAAGTCGGTGTATGAAGTTAAAGGCTTTTGCACCGGCTATGGGCAATGGCGGCGTGATGTAAATGCGATCGCTGTTCCGATCCATTCTTTGAACCGACTTAAGGTGTACGGGCTAAATGTTGGCGGTCCTTCATTTCAGGTGAAACCCAAGCAACTTGAAAGCGTCTACGGACCAAAACTGATTCAGGCGGCGGACTCTTTACGCTCGAACACACTGAATTAGTCATTGCGGGATGCAGTTTCGCAATGCGGAACATCGACCCCTGCTGGACAAGTTTTGACCCAGCGTAACTTAGCCAATTCCGAGCTGCATATGAGCAATTTTGATTGCCGAATTGCTCGTCACTGACGTCAGAGAAATTGCTCACTGCGTGATCAGAAGCTTCGAAAAACATAATAAAAACAAGGTTCAATGTGCTCGACCCATTGCGCAAAAAATGAGCATCGCGCCCGTTGACGCAGATAGAGGCGAGATAACTCACGGATTTTCCAGCGCGAAGCATAAGCGCGACAGCCTTGACTTTAATTGAAGGTATGCAAGTCTTTCTTCATTGATCGAGACCTCGAACAAAGAATGGGGCGCGATTTATCCTTGGGAGGAAAACATGAAGAAATTTTTGAAGTTGGGTGCTGTATCAGCGCTTTCTCTGGCTATTGGCGCGTCAGCGGCGTTTGCTGAGAACATTAAGATTGCCTTTATTGACCCGCTATCTGGGCCCTTTGCAAGCACCGGCACCAATGGTCTGCACCAGTTTCAGTTTGCTGTTGATCATATGGTCAACGAAAAGGGCGGTGTCCTTGGCGGAACGAATATGGAAATCGTTCCCTTTGACAACAAGATCAGCCCGAAAGAGTCCTTGATCCAGCTTCAGGTCGCGATTGACCAGGGCATTCGGTACATTGCTCAGGGCAACTCCTCTGGCGTGGCAAATGCGATCACCGAAGCCGTCAACAAGCACAACAGACGTAACCCGGATGACCGCGTTCTGTTCTTGAATTATGCGGCTGTTGATCCAGCTCTGACGAATGACAAGTGTAACTTCTGGCACTTCCGTTTTGACGCGAATGCGGACATCAAAATGGATGCTTTGACGGACGTCATGGCCGAAAACGCGGACATGAAGAAAGTCTACATCATTGGTCAGGACTATTCCTTTGGTAAGGCGGTTGCGGCGGCGGCTGTGAAGAACCTTGGCGAAAAGCGCGCGGATGTTGAGATCGTCGGCAACGAGTTGCACCCAATCGGCAAAGTGAAAGATTTCACGCCATACTCACGCAAAATCATCGCCTCGGAAGCGGACGCAGTTATCACAGGTAACTGGGGCGCGGACATGGTTGGCCTTGGTCGCTCGCTGATTGAAAGCGGTTATGACGGCCCGATCTTCACTTACTATGCTGCTGGCTCTGGTATCACGGCTGCGCTCGGCGAGAGCGCGAAGGACCGCGTACGTTTGATTTCTCAGGGTAGCGTGAACCCGATTGGCAATGACGGCGCACGTGCCACCTATGAGGCGTTTGAAGCCAAGCATCCGGATGGAAACGTCGATCAACCCCGCATTTTCAATGTGATCGGCATGCTTGCGAAAGCGATTGAAGGCGCAGGCTCGGCGACAGATGTTGTCGCGGTTGCGGGTCAGCTCGAAGGTATGGAGTATGAATCCATCTGGGGCGGCAAAGTCTTTATGCGTCCACAAGACCACCAGCTGATTCAAGACATGTATGTTGGTGTCCACACGGACGAAAACATCGACTTTGACTATGACCAGTCGGGCTTTGGTGTTCTGACAGAGTCCACGGTTGAGATGGCGTCTATGGACAGCCCAACAACCTGCAAGATGAAGCGCCCTTAAGAGGGCCGCTTTCAATCCCGCCCTGCGTAACCTGTAGGGCGGGATGTCTTCACATCTAAACTCACTGCTACCCTTTGGGGGGACCGATGGAACTCATCCTCGTCAACATAATCGACGGGCTTGTGACCGGATTGCTGCTCTTTATGCTTTCGGCTGGCTTGACGCTCATTTTCTCAATGATGGGCGTTCTCAATTTTGCGCATGCGAGTTTTTACATGCTCGGCGCGTACTTCGCGTATCAGATCAGCATTGCGCTGGGGTTCTGGATGGGCTTGCTCATTGCGCCCATTATCGTTGGTGTCCTTGGGGCAGGGGTGGAACGGTACGGGCTGCGGCGTGTGCATCAATATGGCCACGTTCCTGAGCTTATCTTCACATTCGGATTAGCCCTGCTGATTGAAGAGATGGTGCAGTTTATCTGGGGTAAGAACCAGATGCCCTTTAATATTCCCGAAGTTTTGACNNACAAGATCTTCATGATCTTCATCTCGGTCGGCATCTTTATGGGGCTTCTCTATGTCCTGACAAAAACCCGCGTCGGTATGATCATCCAAGCGGCGCTCAGCTATCCGCGCACGGTTGAGGCATTGGGACATAACGTACCGTTGATCTTTATGGGTGTCTTTGGTGTTGGCACAGCGCTTGCGGGTGTTGCTGGCGTGATCGCTGGCCCAGTGCTTGGGACATTCCCGGGCATGGCCTTTGTGCTTGGTTCAATCGTGTTTGTGACCATCGTCATCGGCGGTCTCGGCTCGCTCTGGGGCGCGCTTGTGGCGTCGCTCTTGATCGGCTGGATCACCACATTCGCGAAGTCCTACAATCTCGCCATGTCGGATATCCTCAATGCGATTGGTATTTCGACGCCTGAGAACCTGGACGATAATATCTTCCGCGATCTTTGGACCGTCACCAGCCCGCAGATTGCCGATATTCTGCCCTATATCCTGATGGTTTTGATCCTGATCTTCCGTCCTGCAGGTCTCTTCGGAAAGCGTGAATCATGAATGATCAACTGACAACAGATCCGAGCAAACCAGCCCAGCGGATGCGGGCCGGCTCGATGACATTAACGCTGATGCCGTGGATATTATCTGCCGTGGCTCTGATGATCATGCCGTTTATCTTCACGTCAAATTCAGCGCTGACGATTATGAACCAGATGTGGATCACCGTGATCTTCGCGCTGGCCTATAACATGCTTCTGGGGCAGGGCGGTATGCTCTCCTTTGGACATGCGGTTTATGCGGGTGTGGGCGGATTTGCATGTATGCACATCATGAATATGTCCGATCTGTTCGCCAGTTTCCCGCTGCCAGTTCTGCCCGTCTTTGGTGGCCTGTTCGGCATGGGGCTTGCGATGATTGTCGGCTCGTTCTCGACCCGTAGCGCGGGCACCGTTTTTGCGATGATCTCCCTAGGAGTTGGCGAGCTTATCGCCGCCAGCTCCGTCATCATCGTCGCCTTCTTCGGCGGCGAGGAAGGCATCTCTGGCGATAGAACCTACGCGATGCCCTTCTTTGGCAATGAGTTCTTGCAGCAGATCAACGTCTACTACCTGACGTCTTTCTGGGTCTTACTCTCGGCGGCTCTGATGTACCTCTGGTCCCGCACGCCTGTTGGCCGTATGGCGAACGCGGTGCGTGACAATCCAGAGCGCGCGGAGTTCCTTGGCTATTCTGCGCGCTGGGTCCGTTATTACAGCTTTGTTGCATCGGGTTTCTTCGCGGGCGTCGCGGGGGGGCTTTTCGCGATCAACTATGAGATCCTCACGGAAGAAAACCTCAACACGGCCTCCTCTGGCGTCATCCTATTAGTGACCTTCCTCGGCGGCGTCGGTTTCTTCTTTGGCCCGATCATTGGCGCGATTGTCTTTACCTTGGTGCAAACGGTTCTTAGCCTGCAAACCGAACTTTGGGCCTTTTACGCTGGGGCGCTCTTCCTTGCGACGGTGATGTTCTTCCCCGGTGGTTTGGCAGGGTTGATGATGATGCATGTGCCTGCATTCAAGTTGGGTAAGGCCAAGCTGCTCGTGCAGCCCTATATCAAAACCCTTATCCCGGCGGCGATCGGTATCCTCGGTCTTTGCGCTCTTGTCGAAATGACATTCCATTATCGCCATGGCGCAACGGGGGATCATGAGATGACGCTGTTCTGGACAACCTTTGATAGCCATACTTTGATGCCTTGGCTTATTGCGGCTGTTGTCACGGTTATCGGATTAGGGATCGCAAAGCGCACGGCCCCCGCGCTGAAAGAAGCCTGGGACGAAGCCAACTCCGCAGGAGGAGCATCATGAGCGTAGCTGCACTAGAACTGTCAGGGCTTAAGAAGAGCTTTGGCAAAGCCGAGATCATTCGCGGTATCGACCTCTCGATTGGCAAGGCTGAACGTCACGCCATCATCGGGCCGAACGGGGCGGGTAAATCGACCTTGTTCAACCTGATCACCGCGCGTTTTGCTCCGACGGCTGGGTCTGTGAAACTGCACGGGCAAAACCTGCGCGGCAAACAACCCTACGAGATCAATCGCATGGGTCTGTCGCGCTCGTTCCAGATCACTAATATTTTCCCCAATATGACCGTTTTCGAAAACGTGCGCTGTGCGCTTTTGTGGTCGCAGGGGTATAAATATTCGTTCTGGAACCTGGTGAACAAGTCGCGCCAATTGACCGAAGGGGCGGATGCGATCCTTGATCAGATCAACCTGCTGGGGCGGCGTGATCTGCCTGCAGGCACGCTCAGCTATGCCGAGCAGCGCGCGCTGGAGATTGGTATCACCATCGCAGGCGGCGCGGATGTGATCATGCTGGATGAACCAACAGCGGGGATGAGCCATTCGGAAACGGACTATATCACCGATCTGATTATGAAGGTCACAGAGGGCAAAACGCTGATTATGGTCGAACATGACATGGGCGTTGTCTTTGGCCTTGCGGATCGCATATCGGTGCTGGTTTACGGTGAAATCATCGCGACAGGGCGACCCGAAGACGTGCGGGGCGACCCTCGTGTGCAAGAAGCCTATCTAGGCGCAGCCTTGGAGGCAGACCATTGATCGAAGTAACGGACATGCATGCCTACTATGGCAAATCTCACATTTTGCAGGGCGTCTCGCTGAACGTGCAAGAAGGCGAAATCGTTGCGCTTTTGGGGCGTAACGGGGTGGGTCGTTCAACAACGTGCAAAGCGATCATGGGAGAGGTCGAACCCAAAGGCTCGGTTAAGTTCAAAGGCCAAGAGATTGCAGGTCGCAAGGCCTATGAAATCGCAAATATGGGCATCGGCTATGTGCCCGAGAACCGCGATATCTTTCCGGGCCTAACAACGCGGCAGAACCTGACGTTGGGCCTTAAGCCCGGTCAAAAGGACGGGGCTGGACGTTGGTCGATGCAAATGATGTTCGATATGTTCTCAAACCTCAATGAGCGCGCCGATGTCGAGGCTTCGGTGCTCTCTGGCGGCGAGCAACAGATGTTAACTATGTGCCGCACGCTGATGGGCGATCCTGATTTCGTGATGATCGACGAGCCGACAGAAGGGCTATCTCCGCAGATGGTGCAAAAGGTTGCTGACGTGCTGAAAGAGATCGCAGATCGCGGGATTTCCACGCTTTTGGTCGAGCAAAAACTTTCGATTGCAATGGACATTGCGCACCGCGTCTACGTAATGGGACATGGGCAGGTTGTGTTCGAAGGCACACCCGCCGAATTGAAAGAGCGCGAAGATGTGCGCAAGGAATGGCTAGAGGTCTAGGATTTGATGAGCAGCTTTGACGAAGATCGGTTAGGGCGCATCAAAGGCTGGATGCAAAGCTATGTGGATGCGCGCAAATATGCGGGTTGCTCAGCCCTGATCACGCAAGGCGGTGCAGAAGCATTCTATCATGAGTGTGGGTTGCGGGATCTTGAAGCGGGCCTGCCTTGGCAGCGCGATACGGTTGCGCGCATCTATTCGATGACCAAACCCATCACTTCTGTTGCGATGATGATCCTTGTCGAGCGCGGATTGGTGCATCTGGATGCGCCTGTTTCGGACTTCATTGACGGTTTCAAGAATACGCGCTGCCTGATTGATGGCGCGGATGACATTAGCCAAACAGAAGCCTGCGCCACGCCTACTTTGCATCAACTGCTCACGCATACATCTGGGCTGAGCTATTCATTTAATCCCGGCATTGTGCCCCTGCAGATGAAAGAGCAAAGACTGGACTTTGCGCCGAGCCGTAAAACGATTGGGCAAGTCGCCGATCAACTGGCGACATTGCCCTTGGTTTTTCAACCGGGCAAGCGCTGGGAGTATTCCGTTGGCATTGATGTGATTGGCCGCGTGATCGAAGTGGTGTCTGGCAAGCCGTTGGATGAGTTCTTTGCAGAAGAAATCTTTGCTCCGCTCGGAATGCACGATACCCGATTTACCGTCACGAAAGATCAACAGCCGCGCTTTGCGTCGCTCTACACACCGCTGGCAGGGGATTCATTCGATCTAAATTCAGCGCAGAAAAGCGATGAAACTTTGCGCCAAGCCGACGATGCGGAAAACTCACCTTATTTGAGCAGCAAAACCTTCTCTGGTGGCGGTGGCCTTGTGGGCACGATCGATGACTACCTCAAGTTTACCGAAATGCTGCGTCTGGGCGGGCAAGGTATCCTGTCGCAAAGCACACTTAACTTTATGATGCGCAACCACTTGGGCGGCGATATTGCCTCGATGGGGCCGTCAAGCTTTGCAGAGCAACCAATGCACGGCATGGGGTTCGGCATTGGCGGTGCCGTCGCGCTTGATCCGTCGCGCGCAGGCGTTCCAGGCTCGGTCGGGGATTTTTCGTGGGGCGGTATGGCCTCGACTTTCTTTTGGATTGATCCCGTTCACGCGCTCTCGGTGATCTTTTTCACCCAACTTTCGCCGAGCAGTTCATACCCTTCACGCGCCCAACTCAAGGCAATGGTGCATGGGGCATTAACGTGAGCGGAAAGGTTCTTTGGACGCCAACGCAGCAGCGTTATGACGCCTCAAGCATGGCCGCCTTCGAGCGTTTCTTGGAGCAGAGCAGGGGCCTCACCTTTGAAGATTACAACGCCATGTGGACTTGGAGCGTTGATGATCTAGAGGGTTTTTGGCACGCAATCTGGGATTTCTTTGATGTCCGTGCTTCCGCGCGGCCCGAAAAACTACTGGTGAAACGCCAGATGCCAAACATGGAATGGGGCACAGGCGGACGTTTAAACTACGCCGAGAACATTCTAAAGCATGTCGACGGACGCGAGGATGAACTTGCGTTGATCGTGCAATCGGAAACTTTCGGGCGATCTGATACGACTTGGGGTGAGCTACGCCGCCAAGTCGCCAGTGTTGCGGCGCAGCTGCGCAAAATGGGCGTGACGCAAGGGGATCGGGTTGTCGCGATCCTGCCAAACACGCAAACCGCATTGATTGCCTTTCTCGCCAGCGCCAGTCTTGGCGCGATTTGGTCGCTCTGCGCGCCGGATATGGGGCATGTGGCAATCTTGGATCGCTTCAAGCAAATCGCACCTAAAGTGCTGATTGCACAGGATGGCTATGTGCATGCGGGCAAGATGGTGGATCGTACCGATGTGCTGGCGCAGATCAACGACGGGCTGCCAAGTGTCACGCAATTTGTGACCTTGCCTGTCGCTGGCGCGCTGCCAAAGGGCCATGTCGCGTGGGATGATCTTACGCAGGATGATGTGCCGTTCGAGCCTGCACAGGTGCCCTTTGAGCATCCACTTTGGATTGTTTATTCCTCTGGCACTACGGGCAATCCAAAACCTATCGTGCACGGGCACGGGGGCATTGTCCTAGAGGGTTGCAAACATTCGCTGCACAAGGACATCACCAGCAAGGACCGCTATTGCTGGTTGACCTCTTCGGGCTGGATTATGTGGAATTCGCAGTGGGGTGTGCTGGGGCAAGGTGCCTGCGTTGTGATGTATGATGGCGCGGCGAACCATCCTGATTTAGGCGTCATCTGGCGGCTCATTGCCGATGAGAACGTGACATATTTTGGAGCAGGTGCCGCCTATTATAGCACCTGCATGAAAGCGGGTTTGGTGCCGCGCACAGAGGTAGATCTCAGCGCGCTGCGCTCGCTTGGCGCGACAGGATCGCCGCTTTCAAGTGATGCCTATGATTGGATTTACCGCGACGTGAAAGCCGATCAATGGCTTGCGCCTGTGTCTGGCGGAACAGATCTCGCCGGCGCGTTTGTTGTCGGCCACCCGGGAATGCCCGTGATTTCTGGCGAAATGCAGTGCCGCTCGCTGGGCGTTGCTGTGCGCGCCTTTGATCCCGCAGGCGATGAGCTGATCGGTGAAGTCGGTGAGCTTGTCTGCACAGAACCGACCCCCGCCATGCCGCTTTATTTTTGGGGCGATGAGGACGGGAGCCGTCTGTTTGACAGCTATTTCGACGCCTATGAAGGCGTTTGGCGGCACGGCGATTGGATTTCTATCGACGCCAAGGGCGCTTCGGTAATTTACGGACGCTCTGATGCGACAATCAATCGGAAGGGGCTGCGCCTTGGCAGCGCGGAGATTTACCAAGCCGTTGAGGGGCTGGATACGGTTCTGGATTCGCTCGTTGTTGATCTGGAATTTCTGGGGCGCGACAGTTTCATGCCCCTCTTTGTCGTTCCCGCCCAAGGCATCGCCTTTGATGATGCCCTAAAGGAGCAGATCAACACCGCGATCCGCACGGCCGTTTCAGCGCGTTTCGTGCCTAACGAGATCATCGAAATACGCGACGTTCCCAGAACGCTGTCGGGCAAAAAACTTGAAGTCCCTGTGAAAAAGCTATTGCTTGGGGGCGATCCTTCCAAGGTTGTGAACCGTGATAGCATGGCCAACCCTGAGAGCTTTGATTTCTTCATTGCCTACGCGAAAGCACGGGCCAACACGTAAGGCCCGCCCATGACACCTGCCGACGAACTGCTGCATTTGCTGGATATCGAACAGCTTGAGATTGATCTGTTTCGCGGTATTGGCGGCGGCGGCGAAACAACGATGCGCATCTTTGGCGGTCATGTGATCGCGCAGGCGCTCATGGCGGCTTATCGCACGGTGCCGGATCGGCTCTGCCATTCCCTGCATGCCTATTTCATTCGCCCCGGTGATCCTGCAATTCCTGTGATCTACCAAGTAGATCGCGCCCGCGATGGGGGCAGTTTCACGACGCGTAGGGTGGTGGCGATCCAGCATGGCAAACAGATTTTCAATATGTCCGCCTCCTTCCATGTGGATGAAAGCGGCTATGAATATCAGCACCCCATGCGCGATGTGGGCAAGCCCGAAGAATGGCCAAACCGCGATGAGCTCCGCGCGAAAATGGTCAATGAGCTGCCCGAAAAGTACCACGCCGATTTCCTGCGCAAACGCCCGATTGAGCTACGCGAAGTCGCTCCGCGTGACTTTATGACGCCAGAGAAGACCGACGATCGCAACCAGCTTTGGTTCCGCATGGAAGCCGCTAAAGGGCAGGGTCCGCAAATGCAGCATTGCCTGCTCGCCTATGCGTCCGACATGAACCTGCTTGGCTCGTCCCTGCGTCCTCATGGTCTCACGTGGTTCCAGGGCAAGCTGATGACCGCCAGCCTAGACCACGCCATGTGGTTCCACGCCCCTATCGAGTTCGCCGATTGGCATTTGTATGACCTCGATGCCCCCTGGACCGGCGGCGCGCGCGGCTTCAATCGCGGCGCGATTTATTCGGAAAGTGGGGCGTTGGTGGCAAGTGTTGCGCAGGAGGGGCTGATGCGGCCAATAAGCAAACGTTGATTGCTTGTGTGCCGCAATGCGGCGTATGTCCGGTTCAATGAACCAGAAGGAGTCCTCAAAAGCTTGAGGATCGTCATCGCTCTTGTCCGAACGGCAGTGATCTGTGCTGTCAACTGGCCCCGACGAAAAATCCGTATTGTTCGGCGAGCACGTGACGCGCATCCGCCCCCAGTACTTTTGCCGCGTTGAATGCCCAATGGGGGTCGCGCATCATTTCGCGCCCCAGCAAGACGAGGTCAGCGCTTGAGTTCGCTACAAGCGCGTCAGCTTGTTTCGGATCAGTGATACCCCCCACGGCCATGACCGGCAATCCAGTCGCCTTGCGCAGCTCACCGGCCATCTTTGGTTGTTCCGCAGTGCGATTGCCAATTGCACCACGTGCCTCCGGCACAGCGCCGCCACCGGAACAATCCAGAATGTCGACACCAAGCTCCTTCAGCCACACCCCAACTTGCGCTGTGTCATCAAGTGTCAGGCCACCTTCGACAAAATCGTGCACCGAGATCCGCACGGAAAGCGCTTTGTTTTGGGGCCAAACGGTCCGCACTTTCTCGACGGTTTCTAGCAGAAACCGTGCACGCGCGCGCAGATCGCCGCCGTAGTCGTCAGTTCGGGTGTTGACCAAAGGTGTCAGAAACGAATGAAGCAGATAACCATGAGCGCAATGAACCTCTAGCAAATCATACCCAACCTCAAGCGCCAGCTTGGTAGACTGGACGAACTGGTCCTGAATTGCGAGAATTTCGTCTACACTCAGCGCGCGTGGAGCCTTCCAAAGCCGGGTCCCATCTGGATCAAAGGCCGCGTCAGTCGGGCCGACAGTCTCCCAGCCTTTCGGATCATCGGCGTCTAGATGGCTTCCACCTTCGAGCGCGGTTGCTGCGCTGCCTTTGCGACCAGAATGCGAAATTTGGATGCCTGTCACAGCACCAAATCTCTGCTGTAAAGCGACAATCGGCTTTAGGGCTGCAACCTGTTCTTCGTTCCATAGTCCGGCGCAGCCTTGAGAGATGCGTCCAGTCGCCGATACAGCTGTACATTCGGCCATGATAAATCCGACGCCACCAACCGCCCGTGCACCCAGATGCACCATGTGCCAATCGCCAGCGACACCATCGGTGGAGCTATATTGGCACATCGGAGACATACCGATGCGGTTCTTGAATTCCACGTTCTTGATTTTGAACGGCGTGAAGAGGTTTGAGGACATGAGTTTTTCTCTATCGGGTTCTATTGTCGTCGATCATCCAACGATCTGGGCGTAACGCTTTCGGATTAAGAGGCGAAATTCAAAACAATGAAAAGCATTTTCGACAATGGGTCACAGGTCGAATTTCAAAATGCGCAAGATACTGGTGTGCTTGCAGCCGATCAAAGCGGACGTTGGTGGTACAAGGGGCAAAGTCCGCTTTGTCCGCATAGCGGACCTCCTCCCAACCTACCCAAACACGAAGAAACAAATCTTGTTGCCATCCAAGTCCCGCACATAGCCGCCATAAAAACGATCGTCGATCCGTTGCCCGGGTGCGCCTTCGCAGGTGGCACCAAGCTCAATCGCTTTGTCATAAAGCGCGCTGGCCTCTTCCTTGGAACTAGCAGTAAAGGCGATCATGCCACCGTTGCCAGGGGCAGGGGCCTCTTTGTCATATGGCTCGCACACGGCCAGCATCGGCTCGCCGCGTTTGGTGCCGATGAAGGCGATGCGCCCCATGTCGATCACGACTTTCGCGCCTTTGTCGGCGAAAAGGTCTGTGTAGAAGGTCTTGGCGCGCTCCATGTCATTCACGCCGATGGTTGTGTAGCCGATCATCGTCTGGGCTCCCTTATAGTTCTTGATCGCCGTAGAGGCGGTTGAGTTTACGCATGCCGCCGATCCAGCGGTCATAGTTGTCGGTTTTGTTTTTCATGTAGTCGATCACTTCGACGTGCGGCGTGATGAGGAAGGTTTCTTCGCGGATCACATCTACACAAGCCTGCGCGCAAACATCTGGTTCCATCATGCCATTGATCGCGGCGACGTGGTCTTCGTGCCCGCGTGTCATTTCAGTGCGCACGGCTTGAGGGCAAAGCACAGAAACCTTGATCCCCTCATCGCCGTGGGTCATCGCGATCCATTCGGCAAGCCCCACAGCGGCGTGTTTGGTGACACCGTAGGAGGCAGAGCCGACTTGGTTCAACAAACCCGCCGCGGAAGCGGTGTTGAGCAAATAGCCCCCCCCTCGCGCAGCCATGAGGGGCGCGAGTTTACGCGTGGCCCAGACATGGGCCATGACGTTGATGTCCCACGTGCGTTGCCAGTCCGCGTTAGGCGTTTCCATGCCGCCGCCAACCGCGATGCCCGCGTTGGAAAAGAACAGATCGATTGGTCCGATGTCGGCCTCGACCACGTCGATCATGCTTGTGATCTGATCCTCGCTTGAGACATCAACCGTAAAGGCCGTGCCGCCAACATCGCGAGCGGTCGCTTCAGCCCCTTCGCCGTTCATATCAACACAAACGACGTGTTTAGCACCCTCTTTAGCGAAGGCTTCGCAAAGTGCCTTTCCGATCCCGCTGGCCGCGCCTGTTACGACGCAGATTTTATCCTTCAGCTCCATATCAGGACCACATGCTAGAGCCGCCACAGACGGTCAGCGCCTGTCCGGTCATGTATTTGCTCGCGTCCGATCCAAGGAAAACGGCAAGGCCTGCAAAGTCATCAGGCTCACCCAAACGGCGCAATGGAACTTCGTTCATATATTGCGCGGCGATTTCGGGATTGTCCCAGAGTTCCTTGGCAAACTCGGTTTTCACAAGCCCGGGGCAAATCGCGTTGAAACGGATGCCCTTGGGACCAAATTCCGCCGCGAGATTACGCACGAGACCAATGAGAGCGAGTTTTGAAACCCCATAAGTCCCCAGCATGACAGAAGGTTTGAAAGCGCCGATAGACGAAGTAAACGCCATCGAGCCAGAGCCTTTCGCCACCATATCAGGGGCAACCATCTGAGCGAGCCAAAGGTTGGAGAGCACATTGGCATCCATCGTTTTACGATAGGCATCATCGTCAATCTTGGAGGTTTTCCCGTAGTAGGGATTTACCCCCGCGTTGCCGATGACAATATCAATTGGCCCCGCGAGCTCGTGGGTTTTGTCCACCAGCGCTTGCAATTGATCCTTCTCGCCAACATTGCAAGCCACCGCATAGGCGCTGCCTTTGCCGAGCGCATTGATTTCAGCGGCCGCCGCATCCAGCGCCTCTTGCTTGCGCGCAGAGATCACCACAGTCGCGCCATGCTCGGCCAAACCTTTGGCCATTGCCAGACCCATGCCCTTAGAGGCACCCGTGAGCAGCGCCACTTTTCCTGTCAGATCAAACATGCTCATCCCATGAACCCCCCAGAACCGCGTGCTTGGGTGTCGCCCTTGATCGCATCTTGGCGCGAATTGCTGTCTTTGTAGGTCTGCACTTCGTGGCGCGCGATCACGTGATGATGCACTTCATCGGGGCCATCTGCGTAGCGCAAGGTACGCTGCTGCGCATACATGCCTGACAGCGGCGACCACTGGGAAATACCCGTCGCGCCGTGAACCTGCATCGCTTGATCAATGATGTCGCAAACCTGCTCTGGCACTTTGGCCTTGATCATAGACACCCAGATGCGGGCCTCTTTGTTGCCCAGCGTATCCATCGCTTTGGCGGCTTTCAGAACCAGCAAACGCATGGATTCAATTTCGATCTTCGCGCGCGAAATCGTCTCCATGTTCTTGCCCAGATCAACGATCTTCTTACCAAAGGCAACGCGGTTCAAACCACGATCAATCATCAAATCCAGCGCCTTTTCGGCCTGACCAATAGAGCGCATACAGTGGTGAATGCGGCCCGGTCCAAGGCGCACCTGCGAGATTTCAAAGCCGCGCCCTTCGCCCCACAAAATGTTCTCTTCGGGCACGCGTACATTGGTGAAACGGATGTGCATATGGCCATGCGGCGCATCATCATGACCAAACACATGCATAGGTCCAAGAATGTCGACACCCGGGTGATCCATCGGCACGAGAATTTGCGATTGCTGGCGGAAAGGCTCTGCGTCGGGCGAAGTTTTCACCATTACAATCATGATCTTACAGCGCGGATCGCCTGCGCCAGAAATATAGTATTTCTCGCCATTCAGAACCCATTCACCGTTTTCAAGCACCGCCGTCATTCCGATATTCTTAGCATCAGAGGAGGCGCGATCAGGTTCGGTCATCGCAAAGGCAGAGCGGATTTCACCCGCGAGCAGTGGCTTGAGCCATTGCTCTTTCTGCTGCGGGGTGCCGATGCGTTCCAGCACTTCCATGTTGCCCGTATCAGGGGCAGAGCAATTGAGCGTCTCTGACGCAAGAGGGTTCTTGCCCAGTTCAGCCGCGATATAGGCGTAATCGAGATTAGAAAGACCTTCGCCCGTTTCTGCATTCGGCAGAAAGAAGTTCCAAAGCCCCGCGTCACGTGCTTTCTGCTTAGCCGCAGCCATCAACTCAAGCTGTTTGGGATGGTAGGACCAGCGGTCTTCGCGGCCCTCTCCCAAACGGTAATACTCTTCCGTCATCGGGTCCACGACTTCGCGAATGTGTTTGATCACCGCATTCAACAGCGGCTTGGCCTTCTCGGACATTTCGAGATTGTTCATGCTCATCGTTGCATCTGTATCGGACATTTTCGTGCCTCCTGTTGGCAGAGTTATTTGTTGACCCAATTGGGTGCGCGTTTCTCGACGAAGGCTTGAACGCCTTCTTTGAAATCTTCGGTCTTGGACAGATCGGCAATGACGTCTCGCGAATAGGCGATGCTGTCTGCCATCCCATCCCGCTTGTTGAGATCGTTCAAAACCCGCTTGGTGGCTTTGACGGCAGACGGGGAGACAGTGCAAAGCTGCTCGGCCTTTTCCATCGCTTTTGCCATCAAATCGCCGTGCGGATGCACTTCGTTAACGCAGCCCATCTCTAACGCTTCAGCGGCACTGATTGTGCGGCCCGTAAACATCATTTCCTGCGCCGCAAGACGGCCAATGTAGCGCGACAGGCGCTGCACACCGGAAGCGGCGGCGAAGAAGCCAACCTTAACCTCGGGCAGCGCGAACTTCGCTTGATCCGACGCGAGGATAATGTCGCAAGACAGGGCCGTTTCAAAACCACCACCCATCGCGAAACCATTTACCGCTGCGATGATCGGTTTTTCCAGATCAAAGCGCGACGAAAGACCAGCAAAGCCCGTCTCGGTCATCTTGGCCTTGCTGCCACCAGCCGCCGTTGCTTTCAGATCGTTGCCAGCGGTAAATGCCTTATCCCCAGCGCCCGTCAGAACGGCGACCCAGAGATCTTGGTCTGCCGCGAACTCGTCCCAGCAATCGGCCATTTCATTGTGCATATCTACATGCACAGCGTTATAAACTTCGGGCCGGTTCATCGTGACCAATAGAATGTGCCCATGCTTCTCAGCTTTGATAAATTCGTAGCTCATACCTTTAACCCTCCAGTATCTATGTCAGTAAATTTCCCGCCAGACGCAGCCAACGCGCGCAGCGTTTCGGCAGGGGCAAAGGCGCTATCCTCTGCGCCTAATTTCTCCATTCGCGCAAGCACCGCTTTGGCGCCAACCATATCGCCATAGAACATCGGCCCGCCCTTATCTGCAGGCCAGCCGTAGCCATTCAGCCAGACCACATCTATGTCAGACGGGCGCTGCGCTTTGTTCTCTTCGAGGATTTTCACCGCCTCGTTGATCATCGAATAAATGCAGTTTTCCACGATCTCATCGGCGCTCATCGTTGAGGGCTCGGCACCTGTGATGTCGCGGATGATGCCCGCGGTCACGTCAGACGGAATAGGGCGGCGCGCGTCGTCGTAGTCATAAAAACCAGCCTTGGTTTTCTGACCACGCCGATCAAGTTCGCACAGCGCGTCGCGGATTGGATTGTCCGTTGTGGCGCCTTTTGACCACCCGATATCAAGCCCCGCAAGATCGCTCATCTGGAAGGGGCCCATCTTGAAACCAAAGGCATTCAGCGCCGCATCAACATCCCAGGGCATGACGCCCTGATAAACCAGCTTGTTCGCCTGAATTTGACGGGCAAAGAGAATACGGTTGCCAACAAAACCGGGGCACACGCCAACAAGCGTTGCGATTTTATTGATGTCTTTGGCAAGCGCCATGCAGGTCGCGACAACATCATCCGCCGTATGACGCGCACGCACAATTTCAAGCAGTTTCATCACGTTCGCGGGCGAGAAAAAGTGCAGCCCGATCACATCCTCTGGGCGTTTGGTCATGCTCGCGATTTCGTTAATATCCAGCGCAGAGGTGTTGGTCGCGAGGATCGCGCCCTCTTTCATCACCGCGTCAAGCTCGGTGAAAATCTTGCGCTTCAGCTCCATGTTTTCGAACACCGCTTCGATCACCAGATCGCAATCGGCCAGATCCGCCAGCGCAAGACGTCCGTCAAAACGCCCCATGCGTGCCTCGACTTCCTCTTGCGGGAAACGGCCCTTATCGGAGGAACGTTGATAATTCCCGCGCACTACCTTGAGACCGCGATCCAGCGCCTCTTGCGTGGTTTCCACAATTTTCACATCAAAGCCAGCGGTTGCGAAATTCATCGCAATACCGCCGCCCATCGTGCCAGCGCCAATAATGCCAACGGTCTTGATCGCGCGCTTTGGCGTCGCGTCAGATAAGCCCGGCACCTGCCAAGCTGCCGCGCCAGAGGCGGCGAGATATGCACCAATTTCTGCTTCGGTCGGAGAGTTCATACTTTTGCCTCTTCAGTATCAAGACAAGCCGTGCGAATTGCGCGCCTGTCAATTTTGTCGGTTGCGCCCCGTGTCAGCACATCGTGCTGCACCCACAGATGCGTAGGAATTTTGAAATGCGCCAAATGCCCCTCTAGAAAGCGCGCCATGTCAGTCTGCGAGAGCATGGCACCTTTCTTAAGCTGAACAGCGGCGCCGACGGCTTCGCCCAAACGCGCATCTGGAACAGAAAAGGCTGCCGCCTCTAGAACATCGGGATGTCGATGCAGCGCGCCTTCCACGTCGAGACAGGCGATATTCTCGCCGCCGCGAATGATGATATTCTTTTTGCGATCCAAAATGGTGATGTAACCCTCGGCATCCATCACCGCCAAATCCCCTGTGCGCAGCCAACCGTCTTGTAGCGTTTCGGCCGTCGCTTCGGGTTTGTTCAGGTAACAGCGCATGTTCGCAGGGCTTTTGACGGTGATTTCACCCAGCGCGCCAAGCGGCACTTCGATGCCGGCATCGTCCAGCAGTTTCAACTCTTGCACAGGTGGATGCAAACGCCCCGCGCTTTCAGGGCGGGCGAGATAATCCTCACCGATCATCCCAATGCCAAGCGCATTTGTTTCCGTCATGCCCCAGCCCGTCGCCACGCCCGCATTGGGGAACGCATCAGCCAATTCAGCAACCTGCGCGCCAGGGCGTTTCGCGCCGCCAGAGCCAAGATAATCCATCATCGGAAGGCTTTCATTCATCTCGCGCGCGGCCTGCGCGAGTTCGGCAGACTGCGTGGGAACCCCGAGAAAACGGGTGATATTGCCATCGCGCATGAGACGCACGGCCTCGCGCGCATCCCATTTACGCATCAGCGTAATTTTGGCCCCCGCAGGCAGGCTAAGCAGAAACAAAGGATGCGTTGCTGTAACGTGAAACAGCGGCGTCACAACCAGCGCAGAAGGGCGCGGCGCTTCGGGCGCACCGGGTTCTGGCGGCTCGATCAAAGGGGCCACGACAGATTGCATCAGCCAGCTAAACACCGCATTCACCGCCCCGCGATGCGTTTGCACAACGCCCTTGGGGTGGCCAGTGGTGCCAGAGGAATACATCACCGCAAAATCGTCATCCGTGTCGATCTCAACTTCGGGAGACGTCTGTGCAGCCGCCCCATCGCGCAGCGCAGTTAGATCAAGCGCGCTCTGTCCTTCGCCGTCGCGCACGCCGATTAACGTCAAACCCAATGGATCGCGCAGCGGCAAAAGCCGCTCCATACGTGGCCCGTCAGCAAACACCACCTTGGCGCCGCTGTCACGCAAAGCGTAATCCAACTCTTCGGTTGTCCACCATGCGTTCACGAAAACCACAACGCCCCCGATGGATGAAATGGCAAGAACCAAGGCAAGCAATTCTGGATAATTGCGCATCGCAATCGCAATGTGATCGCCCTGTTTCAATCCAAGATCGTCGCGCATCGCATGCGCCACTTTGTTCACCGAACTGGTAAACTCCGCGTAGGTTTGAACCTCGCCCTCATAGGCCAAAAATTCCAGCGTCCCGTTTCCGTGCTGCGCCCATCCTGCGGCAAGCAACGCAGGAACCGTCTGCGGAATATTTTTGAACGCTTTGAGTGTAACCCCGCGCACGTCAGTCTCATGCACTTCAAATGTCGGGTTGGTTGCAACGACATGCCGAACCGCCTCTTCGGGCGTCATCGCAGTCATTGTATCTGTCGGATATTTTGCATCATCCCCTCCCAAGGCAACGCGTCAATCTTGGCGAGAGACTAGCAGCAAAATTGACGCTGCCAATCCTGCACAACGGAACGTCATTCCGCAAAAAATCTTTTGTGACGGGGGGAAAATGCCAAAGGGCGATCTATTAGGACCGCCCAAAGTAACATTTAGCCAAAGATCGTGAACGCTTAGGCGCTTAACTTGATCACGCGCTTACCAAAAGATTCGCCGCGCAAAAGGCCAGCGAACGCGGCTGGCGCTTGCTCCATTCCGTCGATCATTTCCTCAAGGTACTTAATCTTGCCACTCGCAACCCAGCCGCCAACTTGCTTGGCAAACTCTGGATACAAATGACCAAAATCGTCAAATACGATAAAGCCGCGCATCGTCATACGTTTGCGCAAAATTGTACCCATCAGCATGCTCATACGGTCAGGCCCATCTGGCAACGCAGTCGCATTGTATTGGGAAATCAAGCCACAGACAGGAATGCGCGCAGAGGGGTTCAATAGCGGCATGACCGCATCAAACACTGCGCCACCAACGTTTTCGAAATAAATATCAATGCCACTTGGAACCGACGCTTTAAGCGCTTTGGGGAAACCATCAGCCTTGTAATCAATGCAGTCATCAAACCCGAGAACGTCTTTCACATGCGCACATTTGTCGGCGCCGCCCGCAATTCCAACGACCCGTAGACCCAGCAGTTTACCAATCTGACCTACCGTTGCGCCGACAGGGCCACTTGCACCAGCGACAACAAGCGTTTCACCTTCTTTGGGTTGCCCGATTTGCGTCAGACCTGCCCAAGCGGTCAGGCCCGGCATGCCAAGAACTCCCAGCGCCCAAGATGGGTTTTGCGGCTCTTTGCCCATGTTGATCACCATCGTGCCGTCAGACACAAAGTAATCCTGCCAACCACCAAAGGCGACAACCCAATCGCCTGCCTCATAGCCCGGCACGTCCGATGTCACGACTTGTGAAACCGTGCCGCCAACCATAACGCCGCCAATTTCAACAGGTGCGGCATAAGAAGGCGCATCACTCATGCGGCCCCGCATATAGGGATCGAGCGAAAGAAATTCATTGCGCAAAAGCATCTGGCCCGCGCCCGCAACTGGCATCTCGTTTGTCTCTAAACGAAGCGTATTTTCATTCGGCTCACCCACAGGGCGTTCGGCCAAAACATACTGGCGATTTGCAGAATCTGATTGAGTCATTTCGAAGTTCCTTCGTTGATCTGGCCACGGGCAAGATGTTGGATTGCGAGTTAAAGCGCTCAAACATCGACAGCGCAACTGCGCGTTGCTGTTACCTTGCGTCGGCGCCTGACCGCGCGCTTGCGCAATCGGCTTGCGCTTGGTGAAGCAAATTGCAACGCTAAGACGCGCAGGCCATCAGGGGGAAAGACGCTATGCCATCTATCATTATTACAGGCGCAGGCAGCGGAGTTGGCCGCGCAACGGCTCTTGCTTTTCAAAACGCAGGTTGGGATGTCGGCCTTATCGGACGTCGCCAAGCGCCGCTTGAAGAAACCGCGGGTGAGAGCAACGCTCTGGTGTTGCCCTGCGACGTCACCAACGAAGCAGACGTCGAAAAAGCGTTCCATAAAGCACACCAACATTGGGGGCATTTGGATGCCGTCTTTAACAACGCAGGCGTCAGCCTAAAAGGCGCGCCTCTGGATGAGCTGAGCGTTGCGGATATTCGCGGCTTGCTTGACGTGAATGTCATGGGCGCCTTCATTACCGCGCGCGAAGCGTTCGGCATCATGCGCAAACAAACTCCCCAAGGTGGGCGCATTATCAACAACGGCTCTGTTTCCGCCTATGTGCCGCGTTGGGGCTCAGCTGCTTACACCGCTTCGAAACATGCGATCACCGGCCTCACGCGCACCGTGTCGCTAGACGGGCGCCCCTTCAACATTGCTTGCGGGCAAATCGACATCGGCAACGCGCTAACCGACATGGCCCAAGCAATGACCCAAGGTGTGCCTCAGGCCGATGGATCCGTCGCCGTTGAGCCGGTTATGGATGTCAAAGACGTTGCCTCATCCGTGTTGCATATGGCGAGCCTCCCGCTGGAAGCCAACGTGCAATTCATGACCGTGATGGCCAGCGCTATGCCCTATATCGGACGCGGCTAACCAAAAGGTCCCGAACACACGGGCCAGCTTTCCGCCTTAGTGATTGTCTCGCGGCAAATGCTTTCGAGAGATATCCTGATAACTCGGTGCATCCTTGAGCGTCATACCCTCTGACAACGGTTGAACCATTTCGCGGAAATATTGCTGCCATGGCGATTGGCTGACTGGAATCGGGAAACCGCCCTTCGCCAACAGCGCCTCAAACCGCGCACCAAGCTCTGCTTCAGAAATCAAAATGTCCGCTGAGCATTTCTTCAGATCAATGCGGATAGTGTCGCCCGTTTGCAGCAACGCCAGCCCGCCATTGTCGGCCGCTTCGGGAGACGCGTTCAAGATCGACGGCGAACCCGAGGTTCCCGACTGCCGCCCATCCCCGATGCAAGGCAGTGCCTCCACCCCTTGTTTCAACAAATACGCAGGCGCGCGCATATTCACCACTTCTGCGCCGCCCGGATACCCCTTCGGCCCCGCACCGCGCATCACCAGAATGCACTGCGCGTCAATGTTTTCGGCGGGGTCATCAATGCGATGATGATAGTCCTCTGGACCGTCAAACACGATCGCCCGTCCCTCAAACGCATCTGGATCATCTGGATTGGACAGATAGGCCGCGCGGAACGCTGGGCTGATCACGCTTGTTTTCATGATCGCGCTGTCAAACAGATTGCCCTTGAGGTTCACAAATCCAGCGGTTGTTTTCAGCGGCGCATCAACGCTCTTGATCACATCATCGTTGCTCGTGCGGCGCAGCGCGCAGTTCTCTAGCATCGACTTGCCGTTGGCGGTGATCGCCTCTGGATGCGGCAACAACCCCTTGGCTAATAACTCGGCAATCACCGCAGGCACACCGCCTGCGCGATGGAAATCTTCGCCCAGATATTTCCCCGCAGGTTGCAAGTTCACCAGCAGCGGAATGTCATGGCCGACCTTTTGCCAATCGTCATTATCAAGCGGCAATCCCAAATGCCGCGCAATCCCGTTCAAATGGATCGGCGCATTGGTTGACCCGCCAATCGCAGAGTTGATCACAATCGCATTCTCAAATGCCTCGCGAGTCATCACGGTTGATGGGCGCATGTCCTCCCAAACCATATCAACGATCCGTTTGCCGGTCTCGTAACTGATCTGCCCGCGCTCGCGGTACGGCGCAGGAATCGCCGCCGCGCCGGGCAATTGCATGCCCAAGGCCTCGGCCAGAGAGTTCATCGTCGTCGCCGTGCCCATCGTGTTGCAATAGCCGACCGAAGGCGCAGAAGCGGAGGCAATTTCCATAAACGCGTCATCAGTAATTTCACCCGAAGCCAGCTTTTCGCGGGCCTTCCAAATCACCGTGCCAGAGCCTGCACGTTCCCCCTCGTGCCAACCATTCAGCATCGGTCCAACAGATAAAGCAATCGCTGGAATATTGACCGTCGCCGCCGCCATCAATAGCGCGGGCGTGGTCTTGTCGCAGCCAATCATCAGAACAACGCCGTCCAGCGGATAGCCAAACAGCGACTCGGTTAAACTCAAGTAAGCAAGGTTGCGATCAAGGCTCGCGGTAGGGCGCTTGCCAGTCTCTTGGATCGGATGCACAGGCACCTCAAGCGGCACGCCGCCAGCAGCAATAATCCCATCGCGCACGCGTTTGGCCAATTCCAAATGATGACGGTTGCAGGGACTTAAATCGCTGCCCGTCTGCGCAATCGCAATGATCGGCTTGCCCGATTGCAACTCTTCGCGCGTCAGCCCGTAATTCAAATACCGCTCCAAATAGAGCGCCGTCATCTCGGGGTTTTCAGGGTTGTTGAACCATTTTCGAGAACGCAGATCTTCAGGTTTGATCTTCAACACGCACGACTCCTTGCGATGACAAATTTGGCTAGACCATATGCAATTTACGCGTCAGAGCAACGCTAGACATAGTCAACGCCCATTAAGCAACATAATCAGGGTTATGCGCGCCTTAGTCAGTTGCGAAATCTTTTCTATCGCAAACCAGCCCCGACCCTAAATCGTCACAGCATCCAAAAGCGTGCTTCGCTGCGTTGCCCCTTTGTCGCTTTTGAGAATAACCTCTCCGCGCTTCAGCACCACGAATTCGTCTCCGAGCTCAAAAGCAAAATCGAAGAACTGCTCAACCAAAATGATTGCCATGTCACCGCGTTCACGCAGGAATTTGATCACTTCTCCGATCTGCTTGATGATGTTGGGTTGAATGCCTTCAGTCGGTTCATCCAAGAGCAACAGCTTCGGCTTGGCGACCAAAGCGCGCGCGATTGCGAGCTGCTGTTGCTGACCGCCAGACAAATCTCCGCCACGCCGATTTCGCATATCTTGCAATACCGGAAACAGTTCGAAGATTTCGTCGGGGACCATTCGCTCCGCTTTATCCAAACAGGCATATCCCGTTTCCAGATTTTCACGCACCGTCATAAGCGGAAAGACATCTCTGCCTTGGGGCACATAGCCCACGCCATGCCGCGCCAAAACATGCGCGCGCGCGGTTTTCGCGATCTCGGATCCGTCCAGTGTCACTGTCCCACCCGAGCGCGGATGCGCGCCAGCAATTGCTTTCAAAAGGCTGGTTTTCCCGACGCCGTTTGACCCCATCAAACAGGTGACTTGCCCAACAGTCGCTGACAAAGACACGTCATGCAGAATTTGCGAATGGCCGTAATGCAGGGTTAAATTTTCTACGTTCAGCATCGTTAGCGTCCTAAGTATACGTCAATGACATCTGGATTTTGCGTGACGTGATCAATTGATCCTTCGGCCAAAACTGAGCCTTCATGCAGGACTGTCACCTTGCAATTCAAACGGCGCACAAATTCCATGTCATGTTCAACCACGACCACAGCTCTGGTCTTAGCCGCCTCAACAAGGATCTCCGTGGTCTTTTCGCGTTCAGCCAGCGTCATGCCAGCGGCAGGTTCATCAACCAGCAAAAGCCGGGGATCTTGTGCCAATAGCATTCCGATTTCGAGCCACTGCTTTTGCCCATGACTCAGTTCACCCGCTTTGCGCGGCAGTTGCTCGGTAAGGTTAATTTGCTCGGTCAGCGCCTCAATCCGTGCAGCGCCTTCTGCCGACTTCCGATAGAACAAAACCTCAAACGGCCCGCGCGGGTTTTTCAGTGCCATGGCCAGATTTTCACGCACGGTTTGATCCTCGAAAACTGTCGGCTTTTGGAATTTTCGACCAATGCCTTCGCGCGCAATCTGGCTTTCGGATTTACCGATGAGATTGATCGACTTTTCACCCCATAAAACACGGCCTTCATCTGGCTTGGTCTTGCCAGTGATGATGTCCATAAACGTGGTCTTGCCCGCGCCATTGGGTCCGATAATCGCACGCATTTCAGGCTCTGCGATCTGGAAGGCGAGATTATTGATCGCTTTGAAACCGTCAAAGGAAACAGAGACACCCGAAAGTTCAAGAAGCGTGCTCATGATGGGTCCCTCTTCAATTTATCAAAGATCATGCCAATGCCACCAGGAAAGAATAGTGTGACCGCTACGAACGAGACGCCAAGCAGTACCAACCACCATTCGGTCCATTGAATCGTGTAAAAGCCAAGGTTGATATTTGGCGCCCCGCCACCTGTGAACCAGCTGGACAATAGCGAAACGAACGCCGTGCCGATCACAGCGCCATAGAGCCGCCCGCGCCCACCAATCGCGACCCAAACCGCGAGGTAGATAGACGCAATCGGCGCGATCTCTGCTGGGTTAATGATGCCTGCTTGCGGGTAATAAAGCGCGCCAGCAATACCGGCGACAATGGCGGTCAATGTGAACACAAACAGCTTATAGCTCTCGACATGGTATCCTAGAAACCGCACGCGCGCTTCATCATCGCGAATGGCGCGAATGACACTGCCCATTTTGCCCGTCAAAATGCGCGCAAAAAGAACGTAGCCCAACCCCAAGGCTAGCGCAGAAACCCAAAAGAACGCCATCGACACAACCGACTGAGGCACACCTTCAAACCCGGGGATATTCTGAAGACCAGACAGCCCATTGTTGCCACGCAAACCGCTGTCATTCTGAAACAAGTAGAGCGCCAGCGCGAGCGTCATCGCTTGGGTCAGGATCGACAGGTATACACCCGTCACCCGCGAGCGGAACGCAAGCCAGCCAAAGACGAGCGCCAACACACCGGGCACCAGAACAACAAGCAAAAGCTGTAAAATCAGACTATGCGAAAACGCCCAAATCAACGGAAACTCGGACGAGCCGACAACGCCAAAAATCTGCGTCGCAATAGCATCATTGATCTCGGTCGCGGTGGGGGGGATCGTCCGCTCCGCTAGGTTCTGCGTCACAATGGCTTCAGTGCGCGCAAACATCAGCCACATGCCAACTGCATAACCACCGATGCCAAAGAATGCGAAATGCCCCAGCGAAAGGATACCACAATACCCCCAAACCACATCCATCGCGATCGCAATCAGGCACAGACACAGAACTTTGCCTAGCGTTTTGACAAAAGAGGTTGAAATCAGGCCCGCCCCCGTCGCCTCAGCCAAAAGCGTGACCGCGAGGGTGAAAATGCCAAGGCAGGCGAGGAACCAAAGAACCGAAGGGTTATCTGCAAGAAAGCTTTTACGCATTGGATCAATCTCCCGCCGCGCGGCCCTTAAGGGCGATGATGCCCTTTGGCCGGAATTGTATGAAGAGGATGATAAAGAGGATCATGTAGGTTTGCGCCGCCAGTGAATTGGACGGGTTGAGCCATTCAACTCCCTTTTGGAAGGTGCCAATCATCGCAGCGCCCGCAAGAGTGCCCCACACGTTGCCCACGCCGCCAACGACCACGGTCATGAAGGATTGCACAATATAGTCTGATCCCATTTCCGACGTAACCTTGGCAAAAAGACCAATGGCGACACCAGCAATACCCGCGATGCCCGAACCAAGCCCGAAAGTCATCATTTTGATCTTGTCAGGATTGATCCCCATCGACGCCGCCATGTGCGGGTTCTGGGTCACAGCACGCACTTCCAATCCTAAACGGGTCTTCTTGAGAACAAACAAAAGGAGCCCAAGGAACAAAAGCGCCAGAACAAAAATCGCGATGCGGATATAACTGATCTGAACCACATCGTTGATGATCCATGCCCCATCAAGCCACCCCGGAGAGGTCAATGGGCGCGCTTGCGTGCCAAAGACATTCTTCGCAAGCTGCTGAAGCGCAATGGATATACCGAATGTCGCGAGCAGCGTTTCAAGCGGGCGATTGTAAAGCCAGCGAATAACCAACCGCTCCATCGCCACCCCCGCCGCAAAGGTCACAGCAAAAGCTAAGGGCAGCGCGACAACCAACGACGCGGTGTAGTTCGGTATGAAACTTTGAACCACATACCCTGTATAGGCGCCCATCATGATAAACTCACCGTGGGCCATGTTGATTACCCCCATCACGCCAAAGGTGATCGCAAGACCAACAGCCGCTAGAAAATAGATCGAGGCCAGCGAAATGGCATCAAGGCTCAAATCAAAGAACTGATTAACCCCAACGCGGGTCTGCACGCCCGATTGAGCTTTCAGGGCGGCCTCAGTCACAGCGCTGTCTTGTCCAAGAAAAACGCTTTGAATTTGATAAGCCGCGAGCGCCGCATCAACATCGCTCTCGCGTACCCGTTCAGGCACGAGACCATCGCCTGCAAGCGTGTCATAAGCCGCTTCTCGCTTGGCGAGATCATCAAGCTGGGCAACAGGAATTCCGCCGGCTTTGCCACCAACAACATTAGCCTCAAGCGCTAGGCGAATTTCATTCTCGGTAAGAGCCGCTGGCAACGATTTTTCTTGAACCAATAGCGCATAAGCCTCTTCGCGGGAAATATCATCACCGACCGCAAGGGTCGCCGCTACATTGCTCTGTGTTGCGCCTTGCGACACTTCGATTTTTGTTTCCAAAATCTGAGACAGCGTTGCGCGCCCTTCAACGCTCAAGTCACGCGCCATTGCTTCGATTGCGCGAACACGCTGGGCACTGTCTTGCCCGAAACGGGCACTTAGATAATTCGCGATCTTTTCTTTGCGCGCCTTTAGCGCGGCGTCAGGTTCGTTATCAATCGACGCAAGCAGCGGCGCGAGCATGCTGCCGGCCATATTACGCGCAATTGCGTTAACCGCATCGCTGCGCCGTTTGATGTCGGGATCGCTTAGCTGGAATTGCACTAGCGCCGAAGCAATTTCTTTTCGCACGCCGCCGTTCGGCTTAATCTGGTTGGCCGCCTTTGAATCGACCACTTCAACCGTTTCGCCACTGTCCAAATCAAGCAGCGCAATGTCGGTGCCAGACTTTTCTGCGTAAAAGAAAAGCCCGTCTTCTTTGCGGCTATAGACCTCTTTGCCCTGCCAACGCTCTAGAAACTGCGCCACGTTGGGTAATCCAGAGGCAACCAATGCCTCCAGCAACGGGCCAACGGTTTTGCGCGACGGTTTTGACACCACTTTTTGATGGGCTTGCAGGAGATTCTGCAACTCTTGCGCATGGGTGGTCATGGGCAGGCTCAATAGGGCCAACACCAAAGCAAAGATACGGATCATGGGGAAGGTTCGCCAGTTCAGGTGAGACCAAGGCGAACACCGCGCCTTGGTCTTTGTTTAAAAGATCAACTTAGTAGTTGGATTTGATCTGAACGCAGGAATTGGTTTCAGTGTTATACATACCGCAACCAAGGTCTTTCCAATCAGATTTCAGCACTGCGGAAGCAGGCAAGAAGTCTGTCCAAGCATCGCCTGGAACTTCAGCCGTCTTGGAAATGATGTCGAATTGACCATCGGTTTGGATTTCACCAATCAGCACAGGTTTCGCGAGGTGGTGGTTTGGCAACATAACTGCGGTACCGCCCGTAAGGTTCGGGAACTCTTGACCATACATCGCAGAACGCACCGCATCCACATCCGTGCTGCCTGCCGCTTCAACCGCATTCACCCACATGTTGAACCCGATATAGTGGGCTTCCATTGGATCGTTGGTTACACGCTCTTCGCCAGCAAAAGCTTTCCATGCTTTGATGAACTCGGCATTGGCTTCTGACTCAGCGGACTGGAAATAGTTCCACGCAGCCAGGTGACCCTCAAGGTTGGTCGTGTCCAGACCGGACAGCTCTTCTTCTCCAACTGAGAACGCAACAACTGGAATGTCATCCGCAGAGATACCAGCCGCAGCCAATTCTTTGTAGAAACCAATGTTCGCATCGCCGTTGATTGTTGAGATCACGCCAACGGATTTACCGTCTTCACCCAAAGCAACGACATCAGCAACGATCGTCGCCCAGTCAGAGTGACCAAATGGTGTGTAGTTCACAAAGATATCGTCTTTCGCGATACCCTTATCTTGTAGGTACTGTTCGAGAATGTTGTTTGTTGTGCGCGGATATACATAGTCCGTGCCCAGCAGCGCGAATTTCTCAACGCCCAACTCTTCAAGGAAATAGTCAACCGCAGGGATAGCCTGCTGGTTCGGCGCAGCGCCTGTGTAGAATACGTTCTTGGAAGACTCTTCACCTTCATACTGAACAGGGTAGAACAGCAGACCATTCAGCTCTTCGATCACAGGAAGAACAGACTTACGCGAAACAGATGTCCAGTTTCCGAAGATGACATCGACCTCGTGCGTGCTTAGCAACTCACGTGCTTTTTCAGCAAACAATGGCCAATCAGAAGCAGGGTCAACAACAACAGCTTCGATATCACAACCCAAAACACCGCCTTTAGCATTCTGCTGCTCAACCAGCATCAACATCGTATCTTTAAGCGTTGTCTCAGAGATCGCCATTGTGCCCGAGAGAGAGTGTAGAACACCCACTTTAACGGTACAGTCAGCCGCCATCGCAGCGGAACCAGCGATAGTCAAAGCAGCAGCACTGGTTAGGGTTTTTGCGAATTTGATCATTTTAACTCCTAGCGGAGTGCCCGCCGCATTGCGCGAATGTGCGCAAAAGCGTAGCTTGGCCTCCGCAACGTTTGTTGCAATTCGTGTGGCGGTCTCTTCGAGGTCCAATCGGTTGACCGTCACACATCCAGTTTCCCCCAACGAACCGAGGTCCGTCATCAGGTGGCCTTATGAACGATAATGCAGTTGCAGCATTCAATATTTGGCGCTGAAACCCTGCCCGATTAATGAGCAATGAGTATTATTTCATCACAATTTCAGACTTTCGCCCAAAATGAGGGCAGTTGAGACGCCCCATCGCAAAGAATGAGTGAGATTTGATCACTTGCTAACGTCTTTGATCAAGGAAGCAGCAAAAGCAAAATGGAATCGCAGCAGGCACATAATCCGTCGCCCCTAGCGGCTCAATCGCTCTCGCGACGTCAAATCTATGCAGCCTTGAAAAAGAACAAACGAGGCCAACCAGCAGTTGCCCAGTACACACCTCAGAAAAAAACGGGGCCTCGCTGGGCCCCGCTTTGATGATTAACCGCCGAAATCGTCCAGCATAATGTCTTCGTTATCAACACCCAGATCGAGCAGCATGTTGGTCACGGATTGGTTCATGATGGGCGGACCACACATATAATATTCGCAATCCTCAGGCGCTGGGTGATCTTTCAGATACTCTTCCAGCAATACGTTATGGATAAAGCCCGTGTAGCCCTTCCAATCATCCTCTGGCTGCGCATCCGACAAGGCGACATGCCACGTGAAATTCGGGAACTGCTCGGCGAGCTGATCAAAGTCTTCAACAAAGAACATCTCTTTCTTAGAGCGCGCACCGTACCAGAAAGTAATCTTGCGATCACGGTTCTCCAAACGCTTGAGCTGATCAAAGATGTGGCTCCGCATCGGTGCCATACCCGCGCCGCCACCAATAAAGACCATCTCTTTATCCGTCTCACGCGCGAAGAATTCGCCGTAAGGACCAGAGATCGTCACCTTATCACCAGGCTTGAGATTAAAGATGTAAGACGACATCTTACCCGCTGGAATGCCAACCGATCCGGGCGGCGGCGATGCCACACGCACGTTCAGCATGATCATGCCGCGCTCGTCAGGATAGTTCGCCATCGAATAGGCGCGCTCGGTCGGCTCTGGCACATGAGATTCATATTCCCACAGCTTAAAGCGATCCCAATCTTCGCGGTATTCTTCTTCAATATCAAAATCGGAGTACTTCAAATCATAGGCAGGTGCCTCGATCTGAATGTAACCGCCAGCGCGGAAATTCACGTCCTCGCCCTCTGGCAGATCTAGGATCAACGCCTTGATAAAGGTCGCCACGTTTTCGTTGGAACGCACGGTGCATTCCCACTTTTGAACACCAAAGACCTCTTCAGGCACTTCGATTTCCATGTCTTGCTTAACCGCGACCTGACAGGACAGACGATCACCGCAGGACGCTTCTCGCTTGGTGATATGGCCCTCTTCTGTTGGCAGGATTGATCCACCGCCAGAATGAATGCGCACGCGGCATTGCGCGCAGGTTCCGCCGCCACCACAGGCTGAAGGCACGAACAATTTCTGCTCTGCCAACGTCTGCAACAGCTTGCCGCCCGCAGGGACGGAAACCGTCTTTTCGCCGTTGATCGTAATGTTAACGTTACCGCTAGACACAAGCTTGGAGCGCGCGCCAAGGATCACCGTCACAAGCGCGAGAACGATCAAGGTGAATAGCAAAATGCCGAGACCGAAGGTTGCCATTAAACTACTCCACTCAAAGTTTCACGCCGGAGAACGACATGAAGGCCATAGCCATCAGGCCAGCCGTGATAAAGGTAATGCCAAGGCCCTGAAGGCCGTCAGGTATGTCGGAATACTTCAGCTTCTCACGCACGCCTGCCATCGCGGTAATCGCCAGTGCCCAGCCAAAGCCGGACGAGACTCCGTACGTCAGCGATTCAGAGAAGTTATAGCTACGTTCCACCATAAACAGCGAGCCACCAAGGATCGCGCAGTTCACTGTGATCAGCGGTAGGAAAACACCCAACGCGTTGTAGAGTGGCGGGAAGTATTTATCCAAAACCATCTCAAGAATTTGCACCAAGGCGGCGATAACGCCGATGTAGGAAATCAATCCAAGGAATGTCAGATCAACATCGCTGAAACCAGCCCAGCTTAGCGCGCCAGGGGCAAGCAAATAGGTGAGGATCAGGTTGTTCGCAGGCACGGTGATCGACTGCACCACCATAACCGAGATACCAAGGCCGATCGCCGTGGAGATCTTTTTGGAAACCGCAATAAACGTACACATGCCAAGGAAGAATGACAGCGCAAGGTTTTCAACGAAAATGGCCTTAACGGCGAGAGAGAGGAGACCTTCCATCAGTGCGCATCCACAACTTGAATTTTGTATTCACGCTCTTCCACTTGGTCCGTCTTCCATGTGCGGAAGCCCCAAATCAAAAGCCCGATAATAAAGAACGCCGAAGGTGGCAGCAGCAGCAAACCATTTGGCACATACCAGCCACCATTGTTGACCGTTGGCAAAATGGTAATTCCCAGCAAGCTGCCAGAACCGAACAATTCGCGAATAATGCCAACCAGCATCAAGATCAGGCCATAGCCCAAACCGTTGCCAATCCCGTCGATAAAGCTGTCCACAGGCGGGTTCTTCATCGCAAAGGCTTCGGCGCGGCCCATCACGATACAGTTTGTAATGATCAGTCCAACAAAGACCGACAGCGTCTTGGAGATTTCAAAGGCATAGGCCTTGAGCAACTGATCCACCAGAATAACCAGCGAGGCGATGATCACCATCTGCACAATAATACGGATCGAGCTGGGAATATGATTGCGGATCATCGAAATGAACATCGACGAAAACGCCGTCACGAAAGTCACAGCAATCGACATCACAATCGCCACCTGCAACGAGGACGTCACAGCAAGGGCGGAACAAATGCCCAAGACCTGCAAAGTGATCGGGTTGTTATCGACCATCGGGTCGAGCAACATTTCTCTACGCGTTTGTGTCATTGGACATCTCCTGCCTTGAGGGTGTCTAGGAACGGACCGTACCCCGCCTCACCCATCCAGAACCGCACCAGATTGTGCACGCCATTTGTCGTCAGCGTCGCGCCCGCGAGCGCGTCGATATGATAGTCTTTACCAGCCGCTGGTGCTGCTTTGGTCACGCTGATCTGCAACGTGCCGTCTTCGTCTGACAGACGCTTGCCATTCCACAGCGCTTTCCAACGCGGGTTGTCAACTTCGGCGCCCAGACCGGGCGTTTCAGCATGGTCATAGAACTGCAATCCGAAAATATCGTTGCCGTTCTCTTCAAGCGCGATAAAGCCGTAAAGCGTTGACCAAAGGCCATACCCATGCAGCGGCATAATCAGCTTGTCGATCTCGCCCGCATCATCCCGCAGCAGATAGACCGTCACATACTTGCCTTGCCGCACGATACCCGCAGGATCGTCCTCCAATGCAATCGACGTGGCGGGATCATCCGCCGCCGCACGATCATCAAAGCTCGCGGCGTCAAACTCTTGCGTGAACGCGCCAGTGCTTAGCTCAAGAACATGCGGTTCAAACGCCGCGAAAGAGTCCAGCACATCCTTTTCAGGATCGTAAATGCCAGCAACTTGCAGAATATTGATCTGCTTGTCTTTCAGCGCGTTGATCTCTTGCGTCGGGCGCAGCGCAACCGCCGCTGCCGATACGATCATCGACGCCACAAGGCATAGCGTCACCGCAACAAAGAGCGTCTTAGCGACCGAGTCTGTAGGCAGCGCCATAAAGCGTGCAATCGGTCCGCCGCGCGCGGTTTCGGGAAGGGTGTTTTTATCTTCAGACATGGCGTTTGGCCCTACGTCGAATGTTGGCTTGCACAACAAAGTGGTCGATCAGCGGCGCAAAGACATTGCCGAACAGGATCGCCAGCATCATTC
>NZ_JBOEHB010000025.1:0-19539 GCF_050633725.1 Planktotalea sp. | reverse complement strand
AAGCGAAAGCGCTGCGCAAGCTCAAGCACCCAAGCCGCTCGCGCAAGCTACGCAGTTTCTTGGATCAGTAAGATAGGGAGGGGCGCGAATGTCTCTTTTTTCGCGCCTTTTCGGCTCTAAACCTTCTGTCGAAGCTAAGCCAACAGCAAAGGTGGTTGAGTACGAAGGCTTTCGTATTACACCCCAACCGATGAAGGAAGCGCAGGGCTTTCGGCTGTGTGCGCTCATCGAAAAAGAAGTGAACGGCGAAAGAAAAAGCCACCAGTTGATCCGCGCCGACACGATTGCTGATTTCGAAACCTGCGCTGATGCGAGCATCGCCAAAGCAAAACAGATGATAGATCAACAAGGCGAACGTCTCCTTTAGCAAATCTGGCTTTGAGCCCTCGTTTTTTACAATCAGCCTGCTAGGCTCATGATGTTATCAAAAGCAATTTAGGACATCATTATGCTTGCAAAACCACTTTTCACATTGCTCGCGCTTAGCCTCGGCAGCATCGCTCAGGCGAGCTGTTTTGACAGTGGAACCCCTTTGTTTCATTGCACTTTTGAGAATGGCAGCAAGACCGCTGATGTCTGTCTTCAGGGCGAGGTGGTTGTCTATAGTTTCGGCAATACAGGCCAAGCCCCAGATATGATCGCCGCCCGCCGCGAGATCGGGGTTGAAATGACGCCTTGGAACGGAATTGGGCGTTCGATCTATGAGGACATGACAATTTACAACAACGTCTATTCCTACATTCTTTCTTATGAAGTGGATCGCAATGTTGAAAGTGCACCCATTTTGGGACGTCTCATTGTTGCAGAAGGCGATTCAGAGATTGCAGATTTTGCTTGCGATAAGGGCAGTGTGACCGAGGCGAATTTCTACCCTTTGTTCGAGGCAAAAGATGTCGCGGGTCAAAAGTACTGCCCCGAAACATTCAGCTGGGGCGCGGGCTGCTGATCGCGAGAAACTANNTGGAGGACGGCACCATGCGTATCATCAAAAAACTCATCACAGTTTTGGCGGTTGTCATCGTGGTCTTGCTCGCTGCGGCTTATTTGTTGCCGCGACAGGTGCAAGTGGCGCGTTCAATTGAAATAAATGCGCCAGCATCCGAAGTCTTTACTCATGTGAATAGCCTCAAGGCGACGGCTGAATGGTCCCCATGGCTGGGGCGCGATCCAGAAATTGCGCTCAATTATGCAGGGCCAGATGTCGGTGTCGGCTCCAAGCTCGAATGGCGCTCCGAGCATCCGCAGGTCGGTAGTGGTAAACAGGAAATCGTTGAGATTGTTGAGAATGAAAAAGTTGTGACAGCCCTCGATTTCGGCGCGCAAGGCACTGCGATGGCCTCGTTCAACCTTGTTGAGGTGGGTGGAAAAACAACCATTACTTGGGATATGGACACAGACATGGGCTCTAATCCTATCGGTCGCTACATGGGTCTCATAATGGATAAATGGGTCGGGGGCGATTATGAAACGGGCCTCGCGCGTCTCAAGTCCTTGATAGAGGGATGATAATTGACGCTGAGTCCCGCGCGCCACACTAGATACTGCGCCTCAAAGAAAGGCCTACCCAAACCCTAGCGGCTGTCCTATAAAACCTGTGGATAAGTGGGGCCAACCCACAGCCAGAGGCAGAGACAGTATAATAAGGGGGACGGCCATGCGCTGCCCATTTTGCGGAAATATTGACACTCAGGTAAAGGACAGCCGTCCTGCTGAGGATCACGTCTCCATCAGGCGTCGGCGCTTTTGCCCCGCTTGTGGCGGACGGTTTACAACGTATGAGCGCGTGCAACTGCGCGATTTGGTAGTGATTAAATCCAACGGTCGTCGCGAAGACTTTGACCGTGATAAACTTGAGCGCTCTATTCGGATCGCATTGCAGAAACGTCCTGTTGAACCTGAGCGTATGGATCAGATGATCTCGGGCATCGTGCGCCGTTTGGAGAGCATGGGCGAAACCGATATCAACTCCAAGCAAATCGGTGAGATCGTCATGGAGGCTCTGGCGCGGATTGACACCGTTGCTTACGTGCGATTTGCCAGTGTTTACAAGAACTTCCAAGCGGCGGATGATTTCGATAAATTCGTTTCGGAGCTGCGTCCGAACGTGACGCCAGAAGAGTGAGCACAAGCGATAAACGCTTTATGAAAATGGCCCTGTCGCTAGCGCGGCGGGGCCTTGGTCGTACGTGGCCTAATCCAGCGGTGGGCTGCGTCATTGTGAACGGCGGGCGCGTCGTTGGGCGTGGCTGGACACAGCCCGGTGGTCGCCCTCATGCTGAGCCTGTAGCGTTGGCGCAAGCAGGCGCGCGTGCTAAGGGCGCAACCGCCTTTGTCACGCTGGAACCTTGCGCGCACTTTGGTAAAACGCCGCCCTGTTCGCAGGCCCTGATCAATTCAGGCATTACGCGCGTTGTCGCGGCGATGGAGGATAGCGATCCGCGTGTGTCTGGTCGCGGTTTCGAGCAGTTGCGTGCGGCAGGTGTCGAGGTGATCACGGGCCTTTGCTCGGATGAAGCCGAGGCGGATAATGCGGGATTTTTTCTTCGAACCGAAATCGGACGCCCGTTTGTTACGTTAAAACTGGCGTTGACGCTTGATGGCCGCATTGCGACCCGAACTGGCGACAGTCAATGGATCACTGGCGCAGAGGCGCGCCGCGCGGTCCATGCGATGCGGGCCAGCCATGATGCGGTGCTTGTTGGGGCAGGGACAGCGCGCGCGGATGATCCGTCCTTGACCGTCCGGGGTTTGGGGATAGGCCATCAACCCGTTCGCGTAATCGCGGCGCAAAGTCTGAATGTGCCTTTGGATGGCACCTTAGCAAAAACCGCGCATGAAACGCCTGTCTGGATGTGTCACAGCGAAGCTGCAAGCCCTGAGCGCCGCGCCGCTTGGGAGGCAGCAGGTGCAGAGCTTTTGCATTGCGAGAGCGGCCCCGTCGGGCTTGATCCGACTTCTTTGCTGAACGCTTTGGGAAGCAAAGGGCTAACGCGTGTCTTCTGTGAAGGCGGCGGGCATCTCGCGGCTTCTTTGCTGCGGGCAGATCTCGTTGACCGCCTTGTGGTGCATAGCGCTGGTGTTGTGATTGGCGGCGATGGCTTAAGCAGCGTAGCTCCAATGGGGCGAGAGGTTTTGGCAGAGGTGTCGCGCATGAAGCTGATGTCTCATCGTCGCCTTGGCGCAGATGTCGAGCATGTTTGGAGCCGCAGCTAGTTTCGCCAAAGATGGGCTTTGCTCGCGAAAACGCCCTGTAATTTGGAAAGCGTTCGATTGAACGGGCCGGGAGAGGGCAGATTGCCCGTCGCGAGCCGCTCCAATGCGACTTCAACTGGGCAGGCGAGTTTGCTGATTGGATCGAAATAACGCGGATAATCGATCAGCGTCGCATGCACCAAGCTTTCTATTGTCACTTTGGTTGAACGCCGCGCAGGGACCGCGCCCAAGTCTGTTGTTAGCCCCCATCCGGCATAAAACGGTGCGCCATGACAGCTGACGGGTTTCCCACGCAAAAGCGCTTCGAAACCTAACAGAGAGGTCATCGTCCAAACTTCATCAATCGCAAGGATCGCAGCGGTTGGATCAACGCCGTGAAGTACACCGTCACACAGGCTTTCAAGTATCTCAGTATCAATTCGCCCTGTGCGTAGTCCTGCTTCAACATCGGGGTGAGGTTTATAAAGGATCACAGCGTCGGGGTTAGAGGCGCGCGCGGCTTGTAGTAGCTCTAGATTGCTCGAAATGGTTTTGGTTCCGGTGAGGATCGAGGCGTCGTCTTCAACTTGCCCCGGAACGAGGATGCGATACCCTTTGGGAAGCTCGCTTAGCCTATCGGTGCCGATATTGTATTTGCTCAAACCCTTCTCAACA
Organism: Planktotalea sp.; assembly: GCF_050633725.1. GTDB lineage: Bacteria > Pseudomonadota > Alphaproteobacteria > Rhodobacterales > Rhodobacteraceae > Planktotalea. Next base: position 15,672 of record NZ_JBOEHB010000025.1, on the reverse strand, counting down.
AGTGCTTGGATCAACGCTTGGGCGCGTATCGTTTGATCAGGGCGCAGTATCGTGCGCATTCTTATGAGCTCTTCTAAACGGCTGGCGCGGGTCGGGTCATAGTAGATCCCAAGATCATCCAGAACCAACGAGAGCGGTGGGATGAGCTTGGCGCCTAGCCCGCGTGAGCGCAAAAAGCCGTCTTCAACATGCACCGTTTGATTTGTGTGCGGTGCGTTTTTCGCGCTTGCCCAAATCATATGTCTGCGACCGCTGTCGATTTGGGAACTCAGCTTTGCGGGATCATCTTCATATAGAACGGAACGCGCTTGACCAAAAAAGCGTTGGAAAGGCTTACGTTTCCAAAGGCGGATCCCGCTTGCAACCCAGCCTTTGTGATCTTCGCGCCAACTTCGTGATTGCGCATCAAGCGTATCAATCGCCTCTTCCAATTCGCACAAGCGATCTCGGTAGGGGTCATACCATTTGGGATAGAGGATCATTGCCGCGGCAAAGAGTTGCGCGCGGCTTAGTTTACGCTGCCTGCGGGGCACCGGGCGTTCGTCTTGGGTTAAGCCCCAGCCAACGTAGAAGGGCTGACCAAAGACACGTGGCTTATGCCCTGCAAAGATCGCTTCAAACCCGAGCTGCGAAGAAATCGTGTAAACCGCGGCGGCCCCTTCGAGCAGTTTCCAAGGAGAAACAGGCTCGCTGAAGAACCTGACATTCTGATTAACGTCGCTGGCTTTGAAATAGCCCTGACGATGACCCGCAATTATATCTGGATGGGTCTTGATCAGCACGCGTTTGCCTGGATGTTCTTCCTGCGCGAAGACCAGCATCTCCAAAAAGGTCGCACGATCCGCGCCGCTTTTCAAAACAGACGCATCATTCAGCGTTTGATCAAGCACCAGAACGTAACCCGGTTCGGGGCAGGGCGTTGTTGGATCAAACCCAGTGTATTTGGTAAGATGCGCCTCTTGTAGCCTTGCGATGCAGGCCCGCGCACGGTTCATCAAAGCAGTATCATCAAGCGGATGGTTGGTTAGGATGTCTTCTAGATCGGACGGCTGCGCGGGGTCATAATGCATCCCCTTTGCATCAATCGTCAGCCCGAGAGGCGGGGCGCCAGAGCGACCCGACTGGATCGAGCGCAAAAAAGCATCTTCAACGCGGATCACTTGCGCGCTGCGTTTCTGCGCGACCGCCTCGCCACGATGGGCCGTCGGGCTATGGCCCCAGACGCCGATTGAATCCCCGTCTTTTGGCAGTCCTAGACGCAGATCATAACCTGCGAGCTTGAGAATACGGCGAATACGCCGCTCTTTCAGAAAACCACCATTGTAGACGAAAAGCTGCTGGCGAAGGGTGTCGCCAGCAGTCGATTTCGAGGGCTTGGCCCGCATTGGATTAGCCGCCGCTGCCGCTGCCTACGCCAAGCGTTGTGGCTGCTGTGCCAACGCTTCCGACTGCGGCGAGTGATCCGGTAACGGCTGCAATTGCTTTGCTCCACTGAGAGAACGGTGCTTCGGTGACGTACACTGTGTCTTCATCGCGGATCACAAAATCACGCGCTTGGAACATGCCATTGGGTCTGGTGAGATCGAGAACATACACAAAGCGCTGCGCGCCAACGAGGTCATTGCGACCAAGAACGCGGTTTGCAAGTTCGGCGGGCTCATTGCGGAAGACAAACACACCAGTTGGATCAGATGAGGTGCTGACCAAACCGCCAACCTGCGCGAGCGCTTCAACAGCGGACAAGGTCTGGCTTTCAAAGATGACTCGGCTTTGCGTGCCTGTTGCGCCAAGGGCGGTGAAGGAACGTGTATCTTGCTCGACAAGAATGCGATCGCCGCCACGCAGGGCAATGTCCATTGCGGGGTTGTCATAAAGGTCTTGGAACCAGATTTTGCCTTTCTCATTGCCACGGATCACAGTGATCTGTGCAATTTCAGGCTCAATCGCGATACCGCCAGCACGTGCAAGCATAGACGACAGCGTGCGCGTTGGGCGCTCGATCGGGTATACGCCCTGACCGCCAATCGCGCCAACCAAAGAGACCGTCGCACCATCGCCTGCAAGGCGACGCACTTGCACTTGTGGGTCGGGCGTTTGCTCTTCTAGTTTGCGGGTGATTGTGCGGCGGATGGATTCCGGTGAATTGCCAGCCGCGCGAATGCGCCCTGCATATGGAACAAAGATAAAGCCAGCGCCATCAACCTGCACTTCTTCCAGCAGGGTAGAGTTCGCGGTCTCGCCAGCCAAAAGCCCATCATCCACGTTTTCCCAAATGGTCAGACCCAAGGTGTCGCCGGGGCGGATAGTGTCTGATCCAATCTGGCCTGCATTTTGAAACGCTGCGGAAAAGCCCAAGCTTGGAACGACTGATGTCGCTCGCGTTACTCGATCATTGACCGAGACAACAAATGCATCGCCAGATCGTTGAACCGATCCCTCGAAGATTTCGCGTTTATTGGGGCCAACGCGCGGCAATCCGCAAGACGATACCATCGCCACGGCAGCCAACAAGCAGGCGGATTTCGCCCATCTGGATGTAAAGGGTTTCACTGCTCGGTCTCCTCGACCTATTATTCTGCCTCAGACATCTTTTTTAGACGCCTTTTATCTTCTTTTTTGTAAAGCTATAGGAATCCAGAATAAAAAGCTAGCGCTAGGGGTTGTGTCTGTTAATTCACAACACGCAACTGTTGCCTCGGAGCCGCGGTGCCAGAAGACAGCGCTTGGTAGGGGTCTTCACGCGATAACATCATATCCACCACATGGCGCATCAGCTGACGACGTCCACGCGCCGAATAGAAGCCGCCGGGCACTTGGCTTGTTTCAAGCAAATAGCGGCGAAAATCCTTATACGCGCGATTATCAGGACGCTCTGCGGCTTCAAAGAACTGCTGCAGTGGTTGGCTTGAGACAAATTCAGGCTTTGAGTAAACTGCTTTGCCAAAAGTTTTCAAAGGAATACCGCGCCACAGGACCTGTTGGCCAGCTGTCGAGTTCACGGTCACGGCGGTTCGCGTGTCATTTAAGAGTTGTGCGAGTTTGCCACCACGCACAAAGTGTACGCGTTTTGAAACACCATAACGCGCTGCCAGTTCTTTGAGCGAGCGGCGCACAGGCACGCGGCCATCTTCCAGTGGATGGGCCTTAAAGACCAAGTGATGGTGCTGCGGCGCGCCTTTGGCAAAGTCACGGATCACCAATTCGAGGAAATCGGTCATCGTTTCGAAAGGCGAGTGCATCTGGAAAGAGCTATCATGCTCTAACTGCAAGAGCGCCAAGTGGTAGGGAAAACCACCGTTGCGAATACGCAGAGTTGCAATCCGGCGCTCAAGACCAAGCCAAGGCATCAACAACAGCCGCTTTAGATAGAGCTGGAATTCCTTGAGAACGGGTAGGTCACGGTGGGTGCGAAAATTGCGGTAATCTCCGTTTCGGAACATTACAAACCAATGGTAAAGCGCGCCGTAAAAGACGTGTTGGCGCATATCGCCCCAATGGCTCGGAGGCATCGGCGCTTCCATATCAGAGCGTTCGAGCGCGGTTTGCATTTGCGCGACGCTCGTGTCCATCAAGCGTGAGTTCCCGTTCGAGCCGCCTCTTTCGTAGGTGACCCAGAAGGGGCGTAGATAGCCTTCCTCAAACACATGAACCCGCAAACCTAGCGCATTCGCACGTGCGACGGCTTTGGCATGCACGGGACGTGTATCACCATAAAGCACGATATCCGTGATTTCATGTTTCTCGACAAGGCTGTCAAAAGTATCGTCCCAGTCGTCGATCGTTCCACGAAAGGGAATGTAGGTTGACGGCTGAAACCAAAACGCGCGATCGCCTGCGTTAAAGCCGACACGCCACACGCCTGCGCCTGCTTTTTGCATCATCCTTCCCAAGCGATGGAAGAACGGGCCGTGCGGGCCTTGCAAGAACAGAAAATTGGGCTTTTTCGGCGTTGCGGTGGTCATGTCATTCAGTCTACTCATTATTCCAAGTGCAACTTGGCAAAACTATGGGGTCAAATTAAGGCGCAAACGTGCCCGATATTCCCCACAGCAACGTATCAATAAAACAGGAGCCGCGCAAATGTTCACAGGTATCATCACCGACATCGGCGAAGTTGTTGAAACCCAGCAGCGCGGTGATCTGCGCGCGCGTATCAAGACCAGCTACGACACTGGCGGAATTGATATCGGCGCTTCGATCGCTTGTGACGGTGTTTGCTTAACTGTGATAGAGCTTGGGGATGATTACTTTGACGTTGAAATCAGTGCAGAAACCGTTGGTTTGACAAATATCGGCTCAACCAATTGGCCCGCTGGTCGCCGCCTTAACCTTGAGCGCGCTTTGAAAGTTGGCGATGAATTGGGCGGCCATATCGTCTCAGGTCATGTGGATGGTGTCGCGGAAATCATTGCAATGAAGAACGAAGGGGATAGCACGCGCGTGACCCTGCGTGCGCCTGATGCTCTGGCGAGATACATCGCCCCTAAGGGATCCGTCGCTTTGAACGGTACGTCTTTGACCGTGAATGAGGTTGATGGCACCGATTTCGGGATCAACTTTATTCCGCATACCAAAACCGCAACGACTTGGGGCGATGCGAAGGTTGGCGATGCGATTAACCTCGAAATTGATACGCTCGCGCGCTACGTCGCGCGGCTGCAGGAATGGGGCTAATCCCGCACTTCTTTGGTCTCTAAATATCTCGGGGAGTCCATCTTGATGGACGGGGCAGAGCCCCAATCCCCGTTATCACCAGATCATTCCGCTGGAACCTGAAACCCTTCAATCAATTGACGCAGTCCAAAGGCACATCCGGCAAAGATTGAGAGCAGCGTAACAGGCGCGCTGTAACTTAGCAGGCTAAACGCGCTGATGCCTTGTCCAACTGTGCATCCCGACGCAACGACTGCACCAACACCCATCAAGACGGCCCCTAGGATTTGTCGGCGAAGCTCGCGGGGGTCTTCACAGGCCTCCCAGCGAAAATGCCCTTTGATGAGTGATCCGATAAAGGCGCCAACCCAAACACCAACAACCGATCCAACGCCGAAACTTAAGCTAAGCCCTGACGAGAGCATTGTATAAAGGATGGTGTCTCCAACGGGGGCTGAAAACGTGTGCGAGACAACTTCGGTCGCTTCAAATCCTGTGTTCGCTACCCAAGAGCTACCAGCCCATCCACTGACAACCGCGAGTCCGACAATACACGACCAGAACAAGGACTTAGGGGACGTTATTAGCGCGCTACGCCAAGTTGCAGAGATGCAGATTGCCAGGCCAATCACAATCCCCAAGAAAACAGGCGACGTCCCAAAAACAGAACCAAGGCCGTGGGCAATTCCAGAAGGCGTTTCTGCGATTTGATCTGGCGGAAAGGCCCAAACCCGCAGGCTTGCGAAAGGCCCTGAAAGCACAGCGTAGCTGGAAATACCCATAACCAAAACGATAACAAATGAGCGAAGATCGCCGCCGCCAAGGCGCGCGATAGCGCCAAAACCGCAATTGCCAGCGACGGCCATACCGTATCCGAAAACCAGCCCACCAAGGACGCTTGAGATCAATGAAAAGGGCTGTGTTAGGTAAAACGCTTGGCCGGCATCCAAATAGCCAAGTCCTAGCAAGGTGAAGCTTCCGATCACCGCGACGCCTATTGCCAAGCCCCACATGCGTAAACGCACTGTCGAGCCGCCATAAAGCGCATCTTCAATCGCTCCTAGCGTGCAAAAACGGCCAAGCCGGGCTGCGAGGCCAAGAGCAATCCCGCCAAGCGCACCAAAAATGGCAACCAAAGTACTATCGGACGTTAAGAATTCCATGCGTTGCTACTCCCATTGCAATCGACAGAAACAACGCGTGATATTATGCGCGAGCTTTATTCGTCTGTGCAGAACAGCTCGTAAACAGTTTCCAGCATCTTCTTCGGACGGTCATCTGCGAGCTTGTAGTAGATAGTCTTGCCGTCTCTTCGCGGAATGACAAGCCCTTCAAGTCGCAATCGTGAAAGCTGCTGTGAAACAGCGGCTTGGCGCGCGGCCAATAGCTCCTCCAATTCGGTCACGGATTTTTCTCCGCTGACCAAATGGCACAGGATCATCAAGCGTCCCTCATGGCTGATCGCCTTGAGAAAGGCCGAGGCCGATTGCGCATTGGAAACGACTTTGTCGATTTCCGCGTCGCTCATTGTCAGATCTAGAACGGGAAGGCCCATTTCTTAGTCTTTCTTCGTTGTCTCAATTCAAGCTGTCTTCAAAGGTGGTTTCGTCTTTCAGCAGCTGGTTTAGTAGCGGCCAGAAAAAGTCTTCACCCGGATATCCTTCGATACGCCCGACTTCTGCGCCCTTATCCAACAAAATAAAGGTCGGTGTAAAGTTTACTCTTCGCTGGAAGCTGCTACCTTCGGGCGCCCCTAAGGAAATATCACGTCTCAAGAGCGGTGCAAATTTGCCTTCGGCAGTCTTAGGGTAGGCGGGGCCAATGTCATCCAGCCACGCTTCACAGTAGTGACATCCCTTTTGATCAACCATCACAAGTTGCGCCGCAAAGGATGAGGTGGTCGCAGCAATGCTGAGGGCAGTTGCGAGGGAAAAGCGAATGATTTGACGTAACATTGGAAACCTGATTGACGCTGAGTTATCAATCAACATAATTTGAATATGTGAATAATACAAGGAAACCGTCGTGCTCGATATCTCATTTGCAGGTGCGGCTTTTGCTGGCTTGTTGTCTTTTTTTACGCCCTGCATTTTGCCGATGGTTCCTTTTTACCTGAGCTATATGGCGGGCATTTCAATGTCTGAATTGCGCGGGGATGGCGAAATTGCTCCGGGTGCGCAGCGTCGTTTGGTGATTTCTGCGGTTATGTTTGCGTTGGGTGTCAGCACAATTTTCGTTCTCTTGGGGATGGGCGCAACAGCGATCGGGCAAGCATTTGGTGAATGGTTAGAACCCCTTAGCTACGTCGCCGCTGCCGTTTTGTTTGTATTCGGCCTTCATTTCTTGGGCGTTGTAAAAATCGGGTTTCTTTATCGAGAAGCAAAAATTGAAAGCAAAGCCGAGCCGACAACGGTTATCGGTGCCTATATCATGGGGCTCGCTTTTGGATTTGGCTGGACCCCTTGCGTTGGCCCCGCTCTTGCGTCGATTTTGATGATTGCTTCTGGAATGGGCGATATCTGGCGCGGTGGATTGCTTTTGTTGGTTTATGGGCTTGGCATGACAGCGCCCTTTGTCGTTGCCGCGCTATTTGCACGCCCATTCTTGGGTTGGATGGCGCGCAACCGGAAATATTTGGGCCATGTCGAAAAAGTGATGGGGGCGATGCTGATCTTGTTTGCGATTTTAATCGCGACGGGCAGCGTGAATATCATAGCGGACGCCATGATCCGTTGGTTCCCGGTCTTCGGCGGCTTGGGGTAAGTCTGCTCGTGCGGCATTAAGCGTCCGTTAGGAGTTAATAGAATACTGGTTGGAGGAAATGATGATGTTGAGACGATTCTTTTTAACGGCGACGATCGCTGCGGGCTTGGCGATGCCGACGATGGCCGCGACCATCGGGGACGATGGGTTGCATAAGGCCGATTGGATGCGCGATACCTTTAAGGATCTGCGCGAAGATCTGGAAGAAGCCAATGACGAAGGCAAGCGCCTTATGGTCATCTTCGAACAGCGCGGCTGCATATACTGCGCCAAAATGCACAAGGAAGTGTTCTCTGAAGCATCCGTGAGCGATTACATCAACGAGAACTTCTTTGTGGTGCAACTGAACCTTCACGGTGACGTCGAAGTTACGGATTTTGACGGTGAAACATTGCCTGAGAAAGATATGGCAAGAAAGTGGGGGATTCTCTTCACACCGTCGATGATGTTCTTGCCCGAGGAAGTGGCGGAGGATGCTGCAACGCCTCAAGCCGCGGTTGCTGTCATGCCGGGCGCTTTTGGCAAAGGCACAGTGCTGGATATGTTCACATGGGTGAATGAAAAGCGGTATGAACTTGATAATGGGGAAGATTTCCAGCGTTACCATGCGCGCCGAATTCAAGAACGCAGGGATGGGGCGAGCGAATAATTCAATCCAACGCGCAACAATATTGCGTGTCGGGTGCGACAGGTATTCACTTTTGCGAATTTGTTGTTGCGTTCACGATGCGCGGTGAACTACGGTATACCGAACCATACAGATGCAGACATGCAAAGCATGGTCACGACGGGAGGGACTATGAAAACGATTAATAAACTCGCGGCAGCAAGTGTCGCAGGTGTCATTGCTCTATCTAGCGCAAGCTGGGCAGAGATGGTTGCGCCAGCTGACGTCAAGTTTGACGAAGATGGTGCAGTCGCAATGTCACTGACTGGAAAAGCCGGAAACGCCGAAATGGGCGCTAAGGTTGTCGGGTCTAAGAAATTGGGCAACTGCGTTGCGTGTCACGTTGTGGATGCGCTGGCAGAGATTCCATTCCAAGGCGAAATCGGCCCAGCCCTAGATGGTGCTGGTGATCGCTGGAGCGAAGCAGAGCTTCGCGGCATTTTGGCAAACTCGAAAATGACTTTCGAGGGAACGATGATGCCTGCCTATTTCAAGGTGGATGGTTTCATCCGTCCGGGTAACGCTTACACGGGAAAGGCGCCTGATGGCCCGCTGACCCCGCTGCTAAGTGCTGAGCAAATCGAAGATGTGGTCGCGTTTTTGTCCACTCTCAAAGACGAATAAGCGACGAATTTCAAGGAGAAGAACATGGAGTTCTCACGTAGAGATACCCTAGCGATGGGGCTTAGTGCCGCCGCGCTGACGGTACTTCCTTTTCAAGTAAACGCAGCTGGCGCTGATGAGGCGATTTCTGCCTTCACTGGCGGCGCTGATGTGGCTGAGGGTGGTTTGACCCTGACAGCGCCAGAAATTGCGGAAAACGGTAACACCGTTCCGGTTTCTGTGGATGCGCCTGGTGCGGTATCCATTCTGGTTCTTGCCGCTGGCAACCCGACACCGGGTGTTGCGCAGTTCAACTTCGGCCCACTCGCGGCTGAGCAGTCTGCCTCCACACGTATTCGTCTGGCCGGAACGCAGGACGTAGTTGCAGTAGCCAAAATGGCTGACGGAAGCTTTGTTCGCGCAGCTTCGACTGTAAAAGTAACAATCGGCGGCTGCGGCGGCTAACTCAGGAGTTTAAGAATATGGCATCTGGTGTAAAACCCCGCGTCAAAGTCCCTAAAAAGGCAGAAGCTGGCGAAGCGATCACGATCAAAACGCTTATCAGCCACAAAATGGAATCTGGTCAGCGTAAAGATAAAGAGGGCAACAAGATCCCTCGCTCGATCATCAATCGTTTTACCGCTGAATTTAACGGTCAAAGTGTTATCGACGTAACGCTTGAGCCTGCGATCTCAACCAACCCCTACATTCAGTTCGAAGCAACTGTTCCAGAGGCGGGTGAGTTCAAATTCACTTGGTACGATGATGATGGCGACGTCTATGATCAAAGCAAAAAAGTTGCGATTGGCTGATAAAGCTACCAAGCAATAACAGGTAACCCTGCTTCGCTTTACCGGCGGAGCAGGGGAACTGCTAGGGAGGATAAAAATGAACTTTAAAGCTATGACTGCTGTTGCAGCTCTTATGCTAGCACCGACGTTTGCAATTGCCGACGCGGATGATGATACGATGGTTCTCAACGACGACGTTGCGATGGTGACCAAAACTGCTGCGCCTGATCACATCTCTGATGCGCTCGACGAAGTGATGTCCGGTTGGCATTTCCGCTCTGACGAAACACAAGCGATGCAGCTTGATGACTTTGACAACCCAGGCATGGTTTTTGTTGAAGCGGGTCTTGAGACTTGGGAAACTGTTGATGGCAGCGAAGGCAAATCTTGCTCGTCTTGCCACGATGACATGGATTCCATGGCGGGCGTGAAAGCGACATATCCTAAGTGGAATGAAGGCGCTGGCGAAGTTCGTACGCTGCAAATGCAGATGAACGATTGCCGCACCAACCGCATGGGTGCAGAAGCTTGGGGCTACGATAAAGGCCCAGCGATCAACATGGAAGCCGCGCTTTCATCGGTTTCTCGCGGCTTGCCTGTAAACGTTGCGATCGACGGTCCTGCACAATCCATGTGGGAAAAGGGTAAAGAGCTGTATTATGCACGCACTGGTCAGCTAGAACTAAGCTGTGCCAACTGCCACGAAGACAGCTATGGCCTGATGATCCGCGCGGATCACCTGAGCCAGGGCCAGATCAATGGCTTCCCAACGTACCGCTTGAAAAACGCGAAATTGAACGGTGTACATTCCCGTTTCAAAGGCTGCGTTCGCGACACACGCGCTGAAACATACAAGCCAGGTAGCGAAGAATTCGTTGCTCTCGAGCTATATGTTGCAAGTCGCGGTAACGGTTTGAGCATCGAAGGCCCATCCGTCCGTAACTAATCTGAATTGCCCCGCTGACCTTGGATGGAAAGCGGGGTTTTTCACGACTAAATCATTCATAAATGCGCATATGTATGTGCTTTCAAAAAGGCCTACCCACATGATCTCTCGCCGCGATTTTCTGCAAGTCTCAATGGCCGCCTCTGCGCTTTATGGCGCATCTGGCTTTGGTAACTGGGCCCGTCTTGGCGCTCAGCAGGCGATGACGCAGGACAAGCTGCTGGATTTTGATACCTTTGGCAACGTCACGTTGATGCATGTCACAGATATCCACGCGCAGATGAAACCAATCTATTTCCGCGAGCCAGAGATCAACATCGGTGTTGGTAGCAACAAAGGCGCTGTTCCGCACGTAACAGGCGCGGATTTCCGCAAACTATACGGCATTGAGGATGGCAGCCCGTCTGCTTACGCACTGAGCTACAACGATTTTTCTTCTCTCGCGCAGTCCTATGGCAAAGTTGGCGGTTTGGACCGCGTTGCGACGGTTCTGAACTCGATCCGCGCGGATCGCCCTGATGCATTGCTGCTGGATGGCGGCGATACATGGCACGGCAGCTACACATGTTATAAGACCGAAGGTCAGGACATGGTTAACGTGATGAACGCACTGAAGCCTGACGCGATGACATTCCACTGGGAATTCACGCTCGGTTCTGATCGCGTAAACGAGATCGTCGAGAACCTGCCATTTGCAGCGCTCGGTCAGAATATCTTTGATTCTGAGTGGGACGAGCCAACAGATATGTTCCCGCCCTATGAATTCTTCGAGCGGGGCGGCGTGAAGATCGCCGTTATCGGTCAAGCCTTCCCATATATGCCAATCGCCAACCCCGGCTGGATGTTCCCTGAGTATTCCTTCGGCATTCGCGATGAGCGTATGCAGGAAATGGTTGACGAAGTTCGTGCAAAAGGCGCTGAGCTGGTTGTCTGCCTGTCTCACAACGGTTTCGACGTGGACAAGAAAATGGCCGGCGTTGTCAAAGGTATCGACGTTATCCTATCAGGCCACACGCATGATGCATTGCCAGAGCCTGCGTTGGTTGGAGAGACGATCATCATCGCCTCTGGGTCCAACGGCAAATTCGTCTCCCGCATCGACTTGGATGTGCGCGACGGTAAGATGATGGGTTTCCGTCACAAGCTGATCCCGATTTTCTCTGATGTGATTGAGCCTGACAAAGAGGTTGCAGCCCTTATCGACGAGCAGCGCGCACCGTTCAAAGCGGATCTGGAAGAGGTGATCGGTAAGACCGATAGCCTTCTTTATCGCCGTGGCAACTTTAACGGTTCATGGGATGATCTGATCTGCGATGCTCTGATTTCCGAGCGTGAAGCAGACATTGCGATGTCGCCGGGCGTGCGTTGGGGACCAAGCATTCTGCCAGGCCAAGACATCACGCGCGAAGATATCTTCAACGTGACGTCCATGACATACGGCAAGGCCTATCGTTCTGAAATGACTGGTGAATTTATCCATGTCATTCTGGAAGATGTGGCTGATAACCTGTTCAACCCTGATCCTTACTACCAGCAGGGTGGCGATATGGTCCGCATTGGTGGCATGGGCTATCGCATTGATGTGACCAAACCACAGGGCGAGCGCATTACTGAAATGACCTTGCTCAAAACTGGTGAAAAGATTGACCCAAGCAAGACCTATGTGGTCGCGGGATGGGCGTCTGTTAACGAGGGCACCGAAGGTCCACAGATTTGGGATGTGGTCGAAAACCACATTCGCGCACAGGGCACAGTGAAACTGGACCCGAATAATTCCGTCACAGTTGTTGGCGTTTAAAGAAAAACCTAAAACAGGAGCGACAAATGTCTGATGAACATTTGAAAAATGCCTCTCGCCGTAAGTTCTTATCGAGCGCGGCAGCTGTTGGGGCGGGAACCCTAGCAGGCGGAGCGGCACAAGCTGCGGGCGATCCGCTAATCATGGAAACGCAAGAATATGCGTCTGGTCTTGGCGCGGGCGTTGATGAAACACCCTACGGCTTGCCGATCAAATTCGAAGACGATGTGGTCCGCCGCAACGTTGAGTGGTTGACCGCTGACACGATCAGCTCGATCAACTTTACTCCGATCCATGCGCTCGACGGCACAATCACACCGCAGGGCTGCGCATTTGAGCGTCACCACTCTGGCGCGATCGAAATGTCCAAGGACGAGTATCGTCTGATGATCCACGGCCTCGTGGATACGCCGTTGATTTTCACTTATGACGATCTTCAGCGTTTCCCACGTGTTCAAAAGACATTCTTCCTTGAGTGCGCTGCGAACACTGGCATGGAGTGGGCAGGGGCGCAGCTAAACGGCGCGCAATTCACCCACGGCATGATCCACAATATGGAATATACGGGCGTTACCCTGCGCACGTTGCTTGAAGAATCCGGTGTAAAAGCCGAAGGTAAGTGGGTCTATGTTGAAGGCCACGATGCGTCTTCTAACGGTCGCTCGATCCCACTCGAGAAAGCGCTCGATGACTGTATGATCGCCTTCGCTGCTAACGGCGAAGCGCTGCGCATGGAGCATGGTTATCCCGTTCGTTTGGTCGTTCCCGGTTGGGAAGGCAACATGTGGGTCAAGTGGCTGCGCCGTATCGAAGTCACTGAAATCGCTGTGGAAAGCCGCGAAGAGACGTCTAAATACACCGACACTCTCGAAGATGGTACATCCCGCAAGTGGACCTGGGAGATGGACGCAAAATCCGTTGTCACGTCACCAAGCCCACAGTCTCCGATCAAGCATGGCAAAGGCCCGATGGTTATCTCTGGTCTTGCATGGTCTGGACGTGGCTCAATCGTGCGTGTTGACGTCTCAAAAGACGGCGGCAAGTCATGGGAAACAGCGCGCCTTGCAGCGCCTGGCGAAGACATGGCGCTTACACGTTTCTATCTGGACACGGAATGGGACGGGTCTGAGATGCTGCTGCAAAGCCGCGCGATGGACAGCACAGGATATGTGCAGCCGACCAAAGCAGAGCTGCGCGAAGTCCGTGGCTTGAACTCTATTTATCACAACAACTGCATCCAAACTTGGCATGTAAAAGAGAACGGCGAGGCTGAAAATGTCGAAGTTTCTTAAAATCCTAACCCCGTCTCTGGCTGGCGCGGGTCTGACTTTGTCGATGGCCTATGTTCTTGCGGATCAATTTGTTGTTGATATTCCGTCGGTTGCCCCAACGCTTGTGGCTTCTGCGAATGCGGACGAAGCCACGACAGCACCTGCACCTGCAGCGGCAGTGCCTAGCAACGGCCCACTTGGTTTGGGGCGTCAGGCGCTTCCTGAAGAAATCGCAGCTTGGGATCTTGATGTAAGCCCAGACGGAACGGGCCTGCCTGCGGGATCTGGCTCTGCATTTGACGGCGAAGAAGTCTTTGCGGAACACTGCGCAATCTGCCACGGCGATTTCGCGGAAGGCGTTGACAACTGGCCCAAACTTGCTGGCGGTGCAGACACATTGGCGGATGAAGACCCGCTGAAAACGGTTGGCTCTTACTGGCCGCACCTCAGCACTGCTTGGGACTACGTGAACCGCTCAATGCCATTTGGTGCAGCGCAAACGCTAAGCGCGGACGATACATACGCCATTGTCGCTTATATCCTCTATTCCAACGATCTTGTGGATGACGATTTCGTTCTGTCGAACGAGAACTTCCTAGAGGTGGAGTTGCCCAACAAGGACGGGTTCATCATTGATGATCGCGAAACGTCTGAGGCGCATTTCTGGAAAGCGGAGCCTTGCATGAGCGACTGTAAGGAATCTGTAGAAGTCACAATGCGCGCGACTGTTCTCGACGTAACGCCAGAGGAAACAGAAGCAAAAGCCGCTGAAGAAGCCGCTGCGCCTGTGGAAGAAGCAAAAGCAGAGCCTGAAGCAGTTGAAGAAGCTGTTGTTGTTGAAGAAGCACCAAAGGAAGAGGTTGTTGCTGCAGCCGCTGGCTTTGACGCGGACTTGGCGAAAAAGGGCGAGAAGGTCTTTAAAAAGTGCAAAGCCTGCCATCAGGTTGGTGAAGGTGCGAAAAACAAGACTGGTCCACATTTGAACAACGTCATGGGCCGCGCGTTTGGCGGGATCGACGGGTTCAAATACTCCAAGACGATGGCTCAAATGGGCGCAGATGGAGTTGTTTGGAACGAGGAAACGCTTGCAGCGTTCCTTGCGAAGCCAAAGGACTACGTTAAAAAGACAAAGATGTCTTTCAACGGTTTGAAAAAAGAAAAAGATGTTCTCGCGGTTACAGAATATCTTAAATCTGTGAGCCAATAAATGATGCGCGGTTTCTTAACTGCTGTGACAGCTGCCGCAACGCTATTTAGCGTTGCGGCCGTTGCTGATGAAGTGGCGGTGCCTTTGGGCGACGCTGACAAAGGTGCGAAAGTCTTTCGTAAGTGTTCCTCTTGCCACCAAGTGGGACCGGATGCGAAAGATCGCGTTGGCCCTGCGCTTAATGGAATTTTTGGTGCCGCAGCGGGAGCTGCTGAAGGTTTCAAATATTCCAAAGCGTTGCGCCGTGCCGCGGCCGATGGTTTGATTTGGGATTATGAGCATCTTGATGCTTATGTCGAAAACCCCAAAGCACTGGTCACAGGCACCCGAATGAATTTTCGCGGCATTAAGGACGAACAAGATCGTCATGACGTGCTCGCGTACCTGAGACGCTTCTCTGATGATCCGTCCAATATTCCCGAGGCTGAACCGACTGCTCAACACGTAGAAGTCGAATTGCCGCCGGAAATCTTGGCGATTGTCGGGGATCGCGACTATGGCGAATATCTTGCCAGCGAATGCCTGACGTGCCACCAATCTGGCGGCACAGATGACGGTATTCCGGCCATCACTCACTGGCCTGAGGAAGATTTTGTTATCGCCATGCATGCCTACAAACGTAAGCTGCGTCCGCATCCTGTGATGCAGATGATGGCATCGCGTTTGTCGGATGAAGAGATTGCGGCTTTGGCTGCATATTTTAAGGACCTTGAATAACCAAAGGTCCAACTAGGGAGGAACTATCCATGAAACTCAATAGACGTTTGTTTATGGGGACAGGCGCTGCGGCAGCTGCTACAGCGATGTCCGCACCGACTGTACAAGCGGCATCACACGGTCGCCCGAAAGTCGTTGTCATCGGTGGCGGCGCTGGCGGTGCAACCGCTGCGCGTTACCTTGCGAAAGACAGCAAAGGCGAGATCGACGTCACTCTCATCGAGCCTTCACGCACCTATTACACATGCTTCTTCTC
>NZ_JBOEHB010000024.1:556-5101 GCF_050633725.1 Planktotalea sp. | reverse complement strand
CTGGCCCCCTTCATCCTCGTCGCATCCCGCCTGATGATCGCACTTCTGATCGGGATCGCACCGGTGATGATTTTCCCGCCCCTCTTCGAGGTCACCAACCACTATTTCGCGCGCTGGCTGTCGGCGTTGGTTTCCTTCGCGCTCTACCCCATAGTCGTCGCCGGCGTGTTCGCAACAATCACAGGTGTATCATCCGCCCTGATCGGTGAGCTTGGCGACCCGGAAGGGGCATCAAATATCGGTGCGCTCATCCCCTTTTTCATGATGGTTCTCATGGCCAAGGGCTTCATCATCGCCACCCCATTCATCGTCCGCGCAATCTCCGGTAACATCATGATGCCTGCCCTCTCCGGCGGTCTTGGCGGAAGCTACAGCTTCGCCCGCGCCGCAATGGGCAGCCAACAGGCCTACAATCGCTACTTGATCGGCGGGGCAAGTGGGGCGGAATACGCAGCCCTCAGGGCGCGGCAGTTCTTCGGTGTGCAGCAGATGCCTGTTCGGCAAGGGATGGGGCAGACGGGTTCCGCAGGAGGCACAGGATCCGCAGACTCGGGGTCAAAAATGCTGGCGCAGCTGGCAAGACTGGGTCGACTTGGACGACGGTGACGGCCCAAAGCCGCCGTCCATCATCTGATCCCAAAGCTGCGGTCGCAGCCCACAAATAGGTCATTGGCGGCACATCTGGAACGAGGGCCGCGCCAAACGCGCCCTGCCACCGTTGGACCCCGCCGCCTGCCGCCACGCCATCTGGCGCATCGAATACCGCGCGGGCAAAGACTTGCTGAAAGACACTTGGAATATCCGCACTTGGGAAGACCTGTTCGCCCGATTTGGCGACCTTTGCCGCCAAACAGGCAGCGTGATCCGCTATACCGAACCATCCCTTTCAGACCAAAACCGCGCAAGATGGCCCAACCACCCGATCTGGGAAATCGGCCAAGCGGAAATCGCGTCCAAACTCTTCGACATGACCGAAGGCGCGGACCCAAACCCGATCAAGCAAGTGATAAGGGAACAGCACATTTCCACGATTTTGAAAGGTATCAGAGGAAATTGCATCACTCTAGCCGCTTTAGAAGGCATCCATTTCCCACACTTATCCGGTTTTTTCCACCAAACCGGGCAAAGGCTGGCAGACGATTTGGCGACAAATGGCGAACACTTGGCCAGAATGTTGGAAAACGCGCGGGAAAGGTATGAGTTTGTGGAAAGGGAAAGAGAACGGAAATGACACTCATAATCCGAGCGTACTGTGTGTTGACATCGTTCTACCCAAGACGCACATTCGCGTCAAAGGTGTGAGTGTTGTGTCATGAGTGAGTTTCCCAAAACAGCCTACAAGTCCGCGCGACTGCGATCCATCCCACATTTCCTTTGCAATCGAGGCAAGGCCGAGCATTTGATGCGGCTTAGGCGTGGAACCAAAGAACGCATCGGAACGGATTTCTCGTTTGCCGAGTTCAAAGGTGAAGCCATCACCTATTCTGCCGAGACTGCGCATTTCTTAAAAAACACCACCATCGAAACAAAAGCCACCTCTTGCAACGCGAAGCACGTAAATGGCTCCAGACAAGCCGTTGAATTCAATGGTGTGGGTGATCAGAGCGTCGCATGAAGCTAATAGTAAAGAAATTTGCGCTCTTTCTGATCACGTTTTCCGTGCTCTGGTTCACGTATGTGCAGGGAGGGGCAGTAGTTCCGAACTATCGCGATCATGCGTTTCATGATGTATTGGTTGATATTCGGCGTGATGACAAAGTGGTCGGCTGGAAAGTCTTCGATGACAAAGCAAATGTTGGACGTTGGACACGACTTGGTTTTGCATTAGCGCTGGCGAAGTTTCCAGATGCGCAAAGTTGTCTAGAAAACCCGAACAAGCCGCTCAATATTGAATCACGTTTAAGATGGAGTTCGATCAAGCGTCCCAAGCAGGCCGCGATTTGTTTTTTCAATGTAGCTCATGCGTTCGGGAAGCGCGACCTTGTGCGCGAATGGTTGTTAAACATGCCTGATAGCTTTCATACCATTCATGGTTTCGAGGGAACCCTTGGGCGCGGGCAGACCCAATACCTTTTTCTGAATCTGACCCCCATGGCCAAACGGCACTGTCTGGTAAACCTTTACCGCTGCGTACCCTTTCACAATCAAGGCGTCGCCATAGACATGGGTGCAGAAGGAGCAGTGCACCTGTTGCACCTGAATATACCAAGAATGTCTTTTAACTAATTCACGAAAGCCCAGCCAGGAGAGAAGCCATGAGCGCAGTTTATATTGCTGCTAACTTTATCCCAAATACATCAGGGTTCTTGTGGCCAAATTTTGTTGAAGATTCAGGGCACTTGCAGTTCGCTTATGAAACTGATCAAGGGCAATGGACGGAAATCGAAGTTCAGATGCCGAATTCACTTGCCCTCGGGGATTGGGACTTCCATGCCGATGGCACGCGTCCGCATGGCGGGCGCGACAATGAGAACAACGAGTTTACGACTGGAGTTGCATCAAATGGCAGCTTCACGAACCCTTACCAATATGTTCGGGTTGAGTTGACTCCCAATGAAGGCCAGACAACAGATCAGCTCTGGCAGCTCATTTCGAATGTCGCCCAGGCGTTACAAAGCGTTGGCGAAGATATCAACTACGACACCTTTCAGAACAGCAATTCATTTGCGACGACGGTTTTGGAGACCATCGGCTACAGCTATCATGCACTTCTGGCTGAGCTCTTCCCGCTAGGTTTAGGCAATCAGACGGACATTCAGGGTTTTCCCGGCGGCGGCTTAAACGTGTTCCAGGATGGCGCAAACGTCTGGCAACTGAGCGATTATTCTCCAATAGCAGTTCTGCTCGACGATGCGACCCTGAACCTGACTGTCGAAGGAACGGATGGAAGCGATCAACTTATTGGCGGGCGCGGCTCGGACATAATCGGCGGCGGAGCCGGAGATGACACAATAAGCGTTGGGTTGAACAACGATGTCGTGCGTCCTGGAACGGGCAACAATTCCATTTTTCTAGATGGCGGTTTCAGCAATCAGGTGATTTTCCTTGGCAATGAGGCGGATTACACCGTTGCGCATCCTACAGTGGGCTCCTTCACCTATACAAACAACATCACGGGAGACGCCACGACGATCTATCATTCCAATGAGTTGAACAACCAGCGTATCATTTTCGGCGGCGCAACTGACATGTGCTTCCCCGCAGGCACGCTAGTGAAACTTTGGGGTGGGCCGGAGAAGCCAATTGAGAGGATTACATCTAAGGACATCGTTCTGACGCACGACCCCCGCGGCAACCCCGTCCCCGGCGTCGTGGACAAGCTTTTCACCAACACCACCCAGGAATTCGTGCGGCTTACCTTTGCGGATGGGCGTGAGGACCTTGTCTCCACCCCCGGCCACCGTTTCCTGACCGAGACAGGCGATTACATGGAAATCGGCCACATGCTCCGCCTCGGCGGCGGCACGGTGCGCTTGACCGATACGGATGGCTCCATTGTCACGGCGGCGGGTGAGGTCATCACCCATTCCGCCAAGACCGCGCACCTTTTCGAACAATCCGCCACCAAGACCATCGCCTTTCACGGCAATACCGTGCTCAAGGAAGAGGCGGCGCAAGGATGGCAGACCTATAACTTCGAAGTCCGAGAACACCATAACTATGTTGCAGGCGGCATTCGCGTCCACAACGACAGCGTGTTGAGCCACTTGCAAGCGGGCGATAACCTTCAAGCTCTTAGCTCAGATTTGCGCGACGCGATTGTGTTGCGCGATGTCGATGGCGACGGGACGCAGGAAATCGTTTTCATAGACGGGTTTGAGGGCACAGGTGGCGACACGATCCTTCAAGGCGAATACGTGATTTATTCCGCCATCGACATTCCCTTCGGCGTTCCTTTGGACCTTGAAACGTGGCTGCTGGAGGAACTGACCGCCGATCCAACTCTGGCCACGACCCCCGAAGCTATTGCTTTACTGCTGAACTTGCTTCCCACAGTGGAGACCTACAGTGAAAGTTTCGGTGCCCCCTCGGCCGACGGCATTGTTACCGGCACAACCGGGAATGATCTGATTGACGTTGCCTATGCTGACATTGATGGCGACCAGATCACCGCAGACGCTGACACGCTTCTCGGTCTTGATGGCAACGACACCCTGATCGGCGGTGCCGGGGCAGACAGTCTGGATGGCGGCGCGGGCGTTGACACCGCCAGCTATGCAGGCGCAGGGGCCGGTGTGATCGCCGACCTGCGGGGTGTTCAGGCGCAAACCGGCGATGCCTTGGGCGATGTCTTCACGGGCATCGAAAACCTGACCGGATCGGGCTTTGACGATGCGCTTTACGGCGATAACTCCGGCAATCTGCTGATCGGCGGTGCGGGCGATGACACGTTGCGGCCCACGGGTGGGGATGACACGGTCATTGGCGGCGATGGGGACGATGTGATTTACGCCCATACCGGCCAAGATGTGATCGAGGGCAATGCCGGGAATGACACTCTGCAAGGCGGGGAGGGCGATGATACCCTGACCGGCGGGGCCGGTG
>NZ_JBOEHB010000024.1:0-304 GCF_050633725.1 Planktotalea sp. | reverse complement strand
TTGTCGATTTCGAAACTGGCGTAGATGTGATCGACCTTGGCAATGTCGATGCCGATATCAGCACGGCGGATGATGACAGTTTCACCTTCCTTGGCCTGACAGGCAGCTTCACCGGCAATGCGGGCGAGCTGCGCTATGCCCGATCCGCTGCCAATGATCTGACCTTGATCCAGATCGACACGGACGGCGATGCACTGGCCGACATGCAGATCGAACTCACCGGCCTGCACGACCTGACAGCGGGTGATTTCATCCTCTGACAGGGCTTGCCTTGATCGGTCGAAAACAATGCCGGGCCAAATGG
>NZ_JBOEHB010000023.1:0-103901 GCF_050633725.1 Planktotalea sp. | reverse complement strand
ACGGCGATCTGGATATGGTCGTTGGGCAAGGCGATGGCACGCTGAATTCCTTTGAGAACACCGCAGCGCGTGGCCAAACGATAACGGTGAACGTCTCAGCTGAAGCCGAGAACTTTACCGGGACCGCGAATGCCGACACGCTCAACGGGGATAGCGATGCCAACGTCATGGACGGGCTTGGCGGTGCTGACTCGTTGTTTGGCGGCGCTGGCGCGGATACGCTAAATGGCGGCAAGGGCTATGACACTCTTGAGGGCGGCAAAGGTGCTGATCTGCTGGATGGCGGCAAGGGCGAGGACATTCTTGAGGGCGGTAACGGTTCTGATCTACTGCATGGCGGCTCTGGAAACGATCTGGTGAGCGGTGGCAAAGGCGACGATACATTGAACGGCGATGCTGGCGAGGACACTCTTAATGGCGGCGACGATTTTGACACCGTGTTGTTCTCAGGCGATATTGATACGACCGTTGATCTCAGGATCACCGCCGTGCAGGACACCGGCCACGGCATGGATGTCTTGAGCGGAATAGAGGCCCTTGAAACCGGCTCTGGCGCAGATGCATTGACCGGCACGGACGATGCCAACCACTTTGTTAGCGGCGAAGGCAAGGACACCATTCTGGCCGAGGGCGGCGATGATACTGTGACTGCTGGCAAAGGCGATGACGATGTCAACGGCGGACTTGGTAATGACGATTTGACAGGCGGCAAAGGCGACGACAGCCTATTTGGCGGCAAGGGCGCTGATGTGCTTAGAGGCAACAAGGGGCGCGATGTACTGGACGGCTACAAGGGCGCGGACGCTCTCTTTGGCGGTGATGGCGGTGACTGGCTGGACGGTGGCAAAGGCGATGACTTGTTGACCGGCGGCGTTGGTAATGACAATTTCATCTTCACCAGCGGCGATGGCAACGACACGGTCAATGACTTTGACGCTTTGAATTCGAAAGAAAACATCAATCTCGCAGCGGTTCTGGAGATCGTTGATTTCGCTGACTTGACGGCCAATCATATGGTGCAGGTCGGGAATGACGTTGTGATCGATGATGGCGATGCGCTGACGATCACACTGCTCAACGTCGATCTCGGGGACCTCGGCGGGAATGATTTCATCTTCTAGCTCGTATAGCTGGAGCAGAAGCTATTGGGCCACCAAAATGATGCGATTTTCATGAGCGCCAGCAATGGATTGTGCGGTGGAAGCCCGCGTCGGGCGTTGTTTCATCAAGAGTGAAATCTCGCCACTCCCGCCAGCTTAATCCCATTGTTGCGGCGATATCTTCAGGACACCCTGCCAGTATATCGCCGCGATATGCACGAACACATAACGCGTTTTCCAGCGCGATCACGTCCCTTTCATCGCCCGTTCATTGCCCGGCAATCGATGAAGTATCTGTCGCGCCGTGGCGATGATGTTGAGCTCAGGGAGGCCATCAAACGGCTTACGAGCGAAAGGCGACGGTTGGGGTGTAGCCGTGGTCACGTGATGAAAGGCTCAACGAAACGCTGTTTGGCAAATTGCGTGATGCCCGCAAAACGCTTGAAGAATGGCAGGAGGGCTACAAATTGGCGCGGGCCGCATTCAGCGTTGGGAAACCTGACCCCGATGGAATTTTCGCAGAGAACAGCGATGGCCAAAATGGCGGCCTAAGGTCACAGATCTAACCCCAAGGCCTCTTCCGCGCGAAGCTAGAGGGAACTAGGGCACAGGGCAGGGGGAAAGTAAGTGAAACGCCATTTTCCCATTTTGAACTTTGCCAAATCAAAAAAGGCGTGTCGCCACGGTTTTGCAACCATGGCGACACGAAAAACGCCGCGATGTTTTTTCAAAGGAGCAGGAAGTCCGACAAGAGGTGGCTGGATGCGCCATCATCTTCAAAACTCACGTATTCCACGGATGCCAAGTTCACTGAAATTGTTGCAGTACTGGCCACCGTCACGCCATCTACGTCAGCGAAAGTATAGTCAGTCTCGCTACCAAGTAGTGAAACCTCGTCGGTACCGTCGCCTCCGTGAATTGTATCGCTTCCGCCGAAGGAGAAGATGAAGTCATCTCCATCGCCTGCAAGGATCAAGTCTTCTTCAGACGTGCCAATAATCGTGTCGCTTTCTTCTGTGCCTATTGCGTAGGAACCGTGATCAAACGCGCCTTCACTGCGGCCATCGCCCCATCCTGGTTGATCTGAACTGTTGTAGTCCATCAACACATCCCAACGGGGATTGCTGTCGTCTAAGTGGTGCAATCCGCCCCAACTGCCGTTCTCCGTCGGTGAGGCAACATCAACGAATGCGTTAAACGATTCACCTCCAAACTGGATCCAGGCATTCAACAAGTCTTGATACATGGTTACGACATCATCTGAGTAATTGTACCACGCAAAGAAGTCCCCCAAAAGTTCGGTCCCTGCCGAGTCATAGCCTCCATCAGTAAAACTGTGGGGGCCGGGCGCAAGATGGGTGCCTCCCTCATACATGATCAACGCTAATCCGTAGGATGTGGCCACTTGTGACTGCATATCAATTGAACCGCCGGCATCAATTAGATTGGGCAGGTAGGAATTTTGCAGTTGGTTCGTTACCCAAATACCAACGTCTTCGAAAGAGTCGCCCTCGTTCAACATATTCAAAACGGTCTGGGCTTGGTCTTCAATGAAATCGGCACCAAAATACCCATTGCCAGCGAATACATCAAACGCGCCATCGTTGATTGGATTAAGGCCTGCCTCCAAAGGAACGGTCATGTAGTCACTGATTAGGCTGGGAATTTCCGAGGCGCTGTCTAGTTCTGGTTGCGGAGCGGCTACGACCTTCAGCCTTTCGGCATCGCTGCCGGTGAAGACCGAGTTCCAGATCGTCGACATCTCCGAGGCACGCAATCCAGCATATTGCATCGCAGCTGTTGGTTGACTGGCCTGAAAATCACCGAGCGTCTGGTCCGTTGCGCCCCAACGATCTAGCGCCTCTTGCCACAACCATGCGGGGTGACCGAACGTCGCGCCATTCCAAGTTTCGTTTGAATACTCAACATAGACATTCAGTTCCGGGTCCAAATTGTCCATTACATACTGCGCAAATTGCTGAATGTAATCATCCGTGGCATCGTGTGGGATGTTGACCCAGATATCAGCCCCGACTTGGTTACCCAAAGCAACTATGACCTCAACCGGTACACCCGTAGAATAAGAATAGTCACCTACGCTGGGGCGATCTTCCCAAGCGGTGGATGAACCGATATCAGGCTCGTTCACATCAACGTTGGTGTCCATCCAATCCATGAAGCGAATGACTCGAGCGTCGTCGATCAAGTTTATCCAATTGGGATTGAACGTGGCTCCTGCAGCATGTGCCTCAAGATTGTCCTCGTGAACAACCTGGATGTTGCGGATATTGTCACCTGATTGGGTATCCAATATGTAGATGAAAACGGCTTCATCTGTCGGCGTGTAATCGAACGTTATCTCGCCAGGAGTGTCGTCATTCACGTTTGAAATAGTTGCGCTGTTGCTTACGATTTCGATTGTGCCGGACCCGTCATACGTCAGGTGATAAGTCCCAGCCACTGATGCGACTTCGCCGAGCGCAGCGTCCGCTCCGCCTTCAAGCGGATTGGTGTAGGCTCCTTGGCCATCAAACAAGACGGACGAAACCCAACCGGCACCCGCTGGTATTTCTGTGGGCACTCCATTCGCGTCAACAGTCAAGCTTTCAAAAGGCACGTCTATCAGTTCGCTCGTGAAAGGATCCTGCCCGAACCATTGCGATGCAGATAAAGCGACATTGATGAACGGGTGCTGGGTTGATGTGTTCGCGATGCCAGCTAGTCCAATTGCCAGTGACGGATCGAGTTCTCCGAGAGCCAATGTCGATTGTGCGGCACCGCCATTGGTCAGGCTGGTGTCGGAAAGCGTTGTGAAGATGCCCGCGGTATCTGGCCCGGACCATTGCAGTTCAAGCCTGTCGTCGCCTAAATTTTCCAAATACTGGATTTCTATATTGTGCGTTCCAGCGGCGAGCGTGATGAGATCGCCGGCATTATTTCCAGCGTAGTCACCTTCGGTGAAACCAGCCTGAAACACGAGTTGGCCATCAATGATGACGCGCACTTGATCGTCCACCCAGGGGGCGCGGAACTGATAGTCGCCGCCGCTTTCGATAAGAAGCGTCCCAGTAAAGCTGGCGATGTAGTTGTCTGCTGGGCCACCGGTCCAACCGGCCGTAGCAGCGGAGGAGAAATCCAAGGTGTCCAAGGTTCCTGTCGCGTCTGGCCCCTCAAGGTTTGCAAACACCACCGATGCCAAATCATCGACAGAACCATCAACTTCCCAGTAGCTGGCTTGGAACGTTGCTGGAGCGGACGGGGTGCTTGAATCCGTAATCGTCATGTTCACCGTCGTCGTGGTGGTGTTGGTGCCGTCACTGATTGTGTAGGTGAAGCTGTCCGCCCCCAAAGTGCCATCGGGTGTATAGCGGATTTGATCGTTTACGATCTCAACGGTGCCGTTCGCAGCTGGTCCAACCTCAGTGATCGTCAGCGTATCGCCATCGACATCGACGCCGCTCCCGTTGCCGACCCCGTCGTTGAACAGAACATCAATATCGACGCTACTGTTGGTCGCGATATCGATCGATGAAACATCATCTAACGCAGCGGGCGCTGCGTTGGTGGGCGGAGTGCCGCCATTGGTCAGGCTGGTGTCGGAAAGCGTTGTGAAGATGCCCGCGGTATCTGGCCCGGACCATTGCAGTTCAAGCCTGTCGTCGCCTAAATTTTCCAAATACTGGATTTCTATATTGTGCGTTCCAGCGGCGAGCGTGATGAGATCGCCGGCGTTATTTCCAGCGTAGTCACCCTCGGTGAAACCAGCCTGAAACACGAGTTGGCCATCAATGATGACGCGCACTTGATCGTCCACCCAGGGGGCGCGGAACTGATAGTCGCCGCCGCTTTCGATAAGAAGCGTTCCAGTAAAGCTGGCGATGTAGTTGTCTGCTGGGCCACCCGTCCAACCGGCCGTAGCAGCGGAGGAGAAATCCAAGGTGTCCAAGGTTCCTGTCGCGTCTGGCCCCTCAAGGTTTGCAAACACCACCGATGCCAAATCCACGACAGAACCATCAACTTCCCAGTAGCTGGCTTGGAACGTTGCTGGAGCGGACGGGGTGCTTGAATCCGTAATCGTCATGTTCACCGTCGCCGTGGTGGTGTTGGTGCCGTCACTGATTGTGTAGGTGAAGCTGTCCGCCCCCAAAGTGCCATCGGGTGTATAGCGGATTTGATCGTTTACGATCTCAACGGTTCCGTTCGCAGCTGGTCCAACCTCAGTGATCGCCAGCGTATCGCCATCGCCATCGACGCCGCTCCCGTTGCCGACCCCGTCGTTGAACAGAACATCAATATCGACGCTACTGTTGGTCGCGATATCGATCGATGAAACATCATCTAACGCAGCAGGCGCTGTGTTGGTGGGCGGGGTGCCGACTTGCACGGTTATTACGCCTTGGTCAGAGCCTCCCTGACCATCGTGGATGTAATAAACAATTTCGTCGGTGCCATTGAAGCCGGCCTGTGGCGTATAGGTTATTGTACCGTTTTCATTCACAACATACGAGCCAGACTCAGTCGCGATTGGCTTAGGAACGCCGCCGGGAAGATACTCATGCCAGATTTGAAGGGGGTTGCCTTCTGGATCAACAGACCCGGTTAACACATCTACTGTGAGATCCGTGCCTGCATCCATAGTCACATCATCTTCGAAAGCAGTCGGTGTCAGGTTTGACGTGGTCTCTGCCGTGGGTGAAAAACCTGCGTTTGTTAATTCAGTGTCTACGATCGCCGCAATAGCAGAATAATTCTGAAGGACAGTCGGGTGCACCGCCCCGACATTGACCTCAGGGGGAGGGGATTGAGTTCCGTTGAGCCCAATATGCGCAATCATGCCAGCCAGAAAGTAAAGGGTTTCAGTCCCGTGAGGCGCATTGTCCCCAAACAAATCCTCAGGGTCCATCGTGTCCATCAGATTCAATGTGGTGTCCTGCAATAGCTGCCCTAATATGTAAGCGATCGGCAACATTTGGACGGGCGGGCTTGCTTGGAGCTGATCCGCAAAATCTACATACCATTGATGGTACGAACCAGGCCCTGTGTCGGTGAGCAGGGTAACGTATTCATCAAATTGCGCATCGGTTTGTGGAAAGGTCCAGTTTAAGCCATGCTCTTCGGCCATTTCTGGCCAACTCTGATAAATGACGAAATTCGGTAGTGTCGTGTCGCCCGGCAATTGGGCCGCAATTGACCTATCAATCAGTGTCTGTGCATCGGTAAGCTGGTTTTGAAAATGCGCTGCACTATAGAATTCGTGTCCGTCATGCCCCCAGTTTGCAGGTGTTAACATCACGGTGTTGTAATCGGCTTCTCCGAAAGTTTCCCCGTTCAAGTCCGACGCCGGTACGCCATCTATTGACAGTCCAGGGCTCGCTATTCCCTTGGCTACAAACTCGTTAAATTGCCCGAATTCGCCAGCAAAGCTAAAGCTATCTCCAAGTTCTTGTGCGAAGAGATTCATCCAGTAAAGAATATTTGTGTAATCAGTATGAGGCGCTGGATCTCCGCCTTCATAATTAACCAAAGAATGCCCGTAAGAATATAGATTTAGATGGTTTGGCATCACTCGTACTCCCAATAAAAACTCACCATTCGCGTTGAGGGTAGCTTTGGGTATATGATTCGTCTAGAAGCTGTATTTATTAACGGGTTACGAGTTGACCTAAGAGCGCCCATCGCCAGGTATCGTGCTAATCGGGAACATGTTCGAAAGGGGAATGCAAATTCGCCCTGTTTATGCTCTGAGACAAATTGCATCGAGCAGGGGCACATCCGTTTCAATACTTAGAGTGAGATGCATCCTCGTGTCAGGGCTGTTGATCCAGGTATACGAATTTTCGTCATACGCTCCTGTCTTTGCTAAATAAAAAGAAAGTCGAGGGGCCGGTACCGTTTGGTTTTCCGACAAGGTTTTTGCGCCCGTCAACTAGGGCAGTCACGAATGGATGTTATTAGGGATCGAGGCGCGCGCAAATTGTTGGGGGTGCGGTTCGGCAACATTTACACAAGGACTTCTGCGTCGAGGCCCTACAGGAAGCAATCGCTCAACGCGGCGCAGTCTTAAAGCACTGCGAAACTGCCTAAATATGAGGCGCCACCAAAATCTATCCGAAAGAAACGAAGCCGTTTAAAAGCCATACTCTCTAGCGCCGATATTGGTCGGAAAACTTAATTCTAATTGAGACGCTCAAATTCAAAATATGTTCCTACTCGGCGTTAAACTGCGCTTGCAATCATCTAACGTCACGACTTCCGACTTGTATTTTGAACATTGTTGAACGTAAGCTTAAAAATAATTTGGTGGGGTAAGATTAATGCTGGTTTACATGTCGATTCTGGGCGCAATTGCTGCGAGCGCGACCTATTTTGGTGGCGATACAAACGACACTATTCACGGAACCGAATTCGACGACACGGTTGATGGCGGCGCTGGGGATGACTCGATCCATGGTGGACTTGGGAACGATCTGCTTGACGGTGGTGTGAACAATGATTGGATCCTCGGCGGAAGCGGCGCAGACACAATAGTTGGTGGCTCTGGCGATGATTTTCTTGCAGGTGATGACGGCGATGATGTGATTGATACCGGCCTTGGCATTAACACCGTGTATGCAGGTGAAGGCGACGACACAATTACCTCCGAGGGGTCATGGTCTCAGCTTAACGGGGGAGATGGCCAAGATTGGATTGAAGCAACCAATACAGGATATCGATCCAATTTGCTCGGCGGCGACGGCAATGACGTGCTGATTGCGCGCAATACAAATCCGGCAGCTCATTTGGACGGCGGTGCGGGCGACGACATACTTTTTTCCGACTTCGTTTCCAGCGAAATGACGGGTGGCGAAGGCAGCGATTTCTTTGTCTTAGGAAGCGAAACGGAAGGAGAAGGGTATGAGCCACCGCACATCGTCCATGATTATACATTGGGTATTGATCAACTTGTGATCCCTCTCAGCGAAGGCGAAAGCGCCGAAGATTTCCGTTTCGAAGATCGCACGCAGTATTACGGAACGATGGCACATTTACTCAAAGCCAACGAAGACGGCAGCACTACGATTGTCGCGCGTTTTACTGGGGTCCTTTCGGCGGATATACCGTCGGATGCTATGGTTTTCTTGGCAGAATCTGATTTGGATGCCTTCTTTACGTCTCAAGATGTGAATGGCCCTGATCTGTCTGGCGGCGAGGACTCGGACGGCGGTGATGTTAGCGGCGACAATAGCGGCGATAATAGCGGCGAAGCCGATGGGCCTGATATGACTGAGGGCGTCGATAATTCGAATTCGGGTGTCTTTGGTGGAGCCCAGACTTTAACGGGGACACAATTTGACGACACGCTTTTTGGAGGCCTCGCGAACGATAGTATTTTCGCAAATGCAGGCGATGACTGGATCGCAGGCGATGACGGCTCGGATACGATAGATGGCGATGCGGGTGTAGATACGATCTATGCTGGCGATGGCAATGATCTTGTGCGTGTTGAAGGCAGTGTTAACGAAATTTTTGCGGGCACAGGTGAGGATATCCTTTGGACCACGGGCGGCGCGATCATGACGGGTGGCGAGGGCGGGGATTATTTCCTTGCAGGATCAGATCTGACGCTCGTCACAGATTTCGATCCTGCCGAGGATACAATTGTCGTTCCTTTCGTTACCGACGGCACCTACACATTGGGAGCGGACCCGGAAACGAGCGATACGCAATTGTTGCTGGATGGCGATGTGATCATGCAGCTATCTGGCGTCGCGTCGGGCACCATTGCGCTCTCTGATGTCGCTCTACTTGATGAGGAGGAAACCTACGCTTTCCTCAACAGCCAAGGCGTTGATGGACCGAGCTTGCCAGAGCCAGAGCAAGATCCTTTTGGCGCAACGCTGGGCGATGACAACCTAATGGGCACCGTTGAAAGTGATCTCATTAACGCCTTGGGTGGAAGCGACACGATTGATGGCGATACGGGAGCCGACACGCTTTATGGCGGTGAAGGTAACGATTTGCTGCGTACTGAAGGACGAAACAACGAATTATTCGGCGACGCGGGCGATGATATTTTGTGGAGCACTGGTGGCGGTGAAATGACGGGCGGCGAGGGCGGGGATTACTTCCTTGCAGGTTCAGACCTGACGCTCCTCACAGATTTTGACCCGGTCGAGGATACGATTGTTGTGCCGTTCTCGGGCGACGGTGATTACACCTTGGGTGCGGATCCAGAAACGGGTGATGCCCAATTGCGCCTTGATGGGGATGTGATTCTACAGATTTCAGGTGTCGCGGCAGGCACGATCACAATGTCCGACATTGCATTTCTAGACGAAGAGGAAACCTACGCCTTTCTCAACAGTCAGGGTGTCGATGGACCAAGTTTGCCTGAACCCGAGGTTTCAACCGTTCCAACTGAAGGCGATGATCGTCTTTTGGGCACTGAATTGAGCGACTCAATTAATGCGCTTGGCGGTAACGATACTATTGATGGGGGCGATGGGGCCGATACGCTGGAAGGTGGTTTAGGGAACGATCTCATTTTCGCAGGTAGCGCGTCTGAAGCAGGGGTGATTTCCCGAACCTCCACAGGATACCTGCCGCTTGTCGCAAGTGCTGGAGATCGCCTCATAGGTCATGAAGGTGATGATACCTTAGTAGGGGATATCGCGAACGCTTATCTTTATGGGGGCGACGGTGATGATGTTCTTTATGGCGGCGAGGACGGTCGGCAACTCCTTTTTGGAAACGCAGGTGATGACATACTTGTGGGCGGGAATGGCATCAACCAAGTTACGTCGTGGGGCGTTGGGGGCGTCTACAGCTCGGGCTCCTACATGTATGGCGGCGAAGGTGATGACGTTCTGGTGAATAACTCAGGGTATGGCATTGGCCATCCGCTGGCTGTTCGTGCGGGGGCAATTGGCGGGGAGGGCGCTGATGTGTTCATTGATCAGGTCGGCGGGTCACGAATGAGCATTGACGATTTTGACCGCGAAGAAGATATCATCATCTTGACTGTGCCAGACGGTACGGTCTTGCCAGCAAACGGCGGCTTGGAGTTTTCATACCAGAACTATGTTGCCCATAGTCGCTATCTTCTGGCCCAATCTGACCTGCTCATAACGGTAAGGGACGTTGATGGCGTAAGCCACTCGGGCGCTAAGCTCGTAGACTTCCGCGAAATTAGATATTCTCCAAGCATGCAATCCATGCAAGCGACCAGCAATCCCTTTGACGCAGGCGCAGTTGTGGTCATGACCCAAAGCGAAGCTGAAACCTATTGGGAGCCAAAACCAATCAGTGCGTAAGTTTCGGTTTCTGCGCTCTGAGTTTTTGAGAGGCGGTAACTTTCATAAAGGGCGAGGAGGCTGTCTTGCGCCTAAACACGGGGAATATCTGACGTAGCGAAACTCTTCTGACAGGCGCGCTGGTTGTGGCAGGGGGGGGCATCCAAAAAGGAACTTATGCCGTGTCTGATGTAACCCAAGTCCTAACGCGCACCGATAAAATCACAGAGCAAAAACTTGTAACTGTGCCCTCTACTGCCTTGTGTGACGGACAAGCGCGGTTACGGATAAAGCAGTTCGCGCTCACGGCGAACAATGTGACCTACGCTGCATCAGGATTTGCAATTGGGTACTGGAAGTTCTTTCCAACGGGCCAAAAAGACTGGGGTCTGGTGCCCGTTTGGGGCTTTGCCGAAGTGGTTGAAAGCAAATCTGACGTGGTTTCGGTTGGGGAGCGTTTCTATGGATTTTATCCGCTTGCATCCGAATTGGTGATGCAGCCTGTTGCCCATGGCAGCAACGCGGTGCGCGATGTTGCACCGCACCGCGTGGATTTACCGACGGTTTATAATATCTACTCTCGTGCATCCTCCGCTCCGAAAAGCAGCGATCCGTATCAAGCTTTGATGCAGCCGCTGATAGCGACGTCCTATTTGCTGTATGACTGGTTGATGGATAACAACTGGTTTGAAGCCAAGCAGATCATTGTTGGTTCAGCCTCGTCTAAAACGGGGTTGGGCTTGACCGCCTTCTTGTCGAAACACACAGACAAGCCCTTCAACGTTGTTGGGCTGACGGGTAAAGGAAACGCTGAATTCGTCGAAGAGTTGGGGTTTTGCGATCAAATCGTTAGCTATGACGCTGTAGAGACGCTTGATCAGGTCGCGTCGGTTTATGTGGATATGGCGGGCAACGGGGACGTGAAGAAACGTCTTCATGAACGTTTGGACGGAAATTTAAAGCACTCTTCAGCTGTTGGCATTTCCCATTGGGATCAGTTCGCTCCGCAAGTAAAAGTCGCGGGGCCAAAACCTGAGTTCTTTTTCGCCCCTAGCCAAATAGAAAAGCGCAAGAACGAGTGGGGTAAAGGCGTCATTGATCGGAAAATCAGCGAAGCCACACAGATGATCGTTCAAGACGCAGCGCGCTGGCTGACCTTGGAAACACATCAAGGGTTGGAAGCCGCGATGACCCCTTACGCAGCTTTGGCGTCGGGCACAGCAAATCCAAAGATTGGACATGTGGTCGAGGTTTAACTTGGCCGCGGCGAAACTGCACATTTAGAGAATGGCAGTCGAGCAAAGGCTGATCGAGAATCCGCGTCTGCTGTTCTTGTCAAAGGCCCGCGTTGTGAGCGCGCATTTCTATGCGCGACTTTGAGATTTTTGCTTGGATAATAAGCATCTTTTGGGGCGATGCGAAAAGTTTCCTGTGTGCAAGGACTACGAGACCCTTGAGAGGTCGCAAAGGTGATTTGAATTGGCCTATGCTGCCTCAAATGAAGTTGAGGAAGCCGCGAGTTCACCCTGATGAAAGACCCTGCACGTTCGCTTGGCCAAAAGCTCACATTGCTTTTGGAGCAGATTTACCCCGATCTTGACGGCGCAATCCTGTCCAGCATGGTCATTGATGCGTTTTGGCCCGATGGGATGGGCAGGCGCCAACGTGGGCGTGTGCGCGGCAACGCGCTTTGGTCGCAAAAGGATGCGCTGCTGATCACCTACGGAAATTCGATTGTCGATGGCATGCACAAGCCGCTTGATCTGCTGTCTGATTTCCTCGCAACCTATCTAGATGGCACGCTGAACGCCGTGCATATTTTGCCATTCTTTCCATACACGTCCGATGACGGATTTGCCGTGTCTGATTTTCGCAGCGTTAACCCGCAACTTGGCGATTGGGCCGATATCAACCGGATTGGTGAAGACTTTACCCTAATGTCAGACTTGGTGCTCAATCACGTTTCAAGTCAGGGCACGTGGTTCAATGCCTATCTTCAGGGACAGGCCCCATACGACAAGTTCTTCTTTGAGGCCTCTCCTGAGGACGATTTGCGCGATGTGGTGCGCCCGCGCACGACGCCCTTGCTGCGCGAGGTCGAGACGAACATGGGGACCAGGCATGTTTGGTGCACCTTTAGTCACGATCAGATTGATCTGGATTTCCGTAATCCCGAAGTGCTTTTAGAGTTTTTGCGGATCATCCGTCTGCATGTGGACAACGGGGTGCAGATCATTCGCCTCGATGCGGTGGCATTTTTGTGGAAAGAGATTGGCTCTGCCTCGATCCATCTGCCGCAAACCCATGCCGTCATCAAGCTGATGCGCCTGTTGTGCGATTTCGCTTCAGAGAAAATCATTCTGCTGACTGAAACCAACGTGCCAAAGGCCGAAAATCTGAGCTATTTTGGCGCCGGAGATGAAGCGCACGCTATCTATAATTTTCCGCTACCACCGTTGATCTTACATGCAATGATGTCAGGCAACGCGCACTACCTGCGGCAATGGCAACGGGCGATGCCACCTGCGCCAATGGGATGTGCTTATCTCAATTTTACCGCCAGCCATGACGGGATCGGCATGCGCCCCGCAGAAGGGTTACTGCCTGAGGACGAAAAGCATAAAGTCATTGAAACGGTCAAAGATCTTGGTGGATTGGTTTCAATGCGCACTATGCCGGATGGGAGTGAAAGCCCATATGAGCTAAACACCACTTTTTATGATGCGATGTCGCGCACGTTCTCTGGGCCAGATGCATATCATCATGCACGGTTCATCTGCTCACAAACCATAGTCATGTCGCTAGAGGGCATACCCGCCTTTTATATCCATGCAATGCTGGCCACCGCCAACGATCACGACAGCGTAGAAAAGCGTGGAATGAACCGTGCGATTAATCGCCACCGCTGGGATTATCCAAAGCTGCAAGCGGCCCTGCGCGATCCTCAAACCGTCCATGCGCGCGTCTTGAAAGACCTATCGACGCGTTTGAAAGTCCGCCAAAAGCAAGCGGCGTTCCATCCAAATGCCACGCAGTTTACTGTGAATATGGGGGATGATCGGGTCTTTGGTATTTGGCGGCAAAGCCTTGATCGCGGCCAATCCATTTTTGCGCTCCATAATGTCAGCGATGTGGATGTGACTGTGCCCTCCGCCGCGCTTAACCTAATTGAAGATCAACATTGGGTCGATTTGCTGAGCGGAGAGACTATAGACGCCATGGCGCCTGAACTCATTGTCGCCCCTTACCAGTGCATGTGGATTAGCAATCAGACTTAGACGAACTCTGCCTCATCAGCGGCAGCAGCGGCCTGTAGTTCATTCAGAAAGTTCGGATCTGCTGAATGGATACGGTTCCATGTGGCGATGAACGGTGTCTCATGAGGGTTATCCAAAAAGAACTGGCCAGCACGCATGATATTCTCGGCAAAAAGCTCGATTGCACGTTCTTCTTTGTGGCGGTCAATGCTGAGGCCATTCATCTTGGCATCGTTGTAATAGGCCTCCATCACATCAAGCGCGCAGCGATAATAGGTGGCTTTGAGGGTGCGAAATACATTCGGGGTGAATACCGTGCCATCGGCAGCGAGCTTGCGAAAAATGGCTTTGCAAATGTCAGTGGACATCCGGCTAAGGCCAGCATTTGCATCGTCTTCACTTAGTACTTGGTGTTTGTGGTCGTATTGATCTGCGATCTCTACCTGACAGACCGCTTGCGGCGCCAGATTGCGCCAAGCCTCCGACAAGATACCAATCTCAAGCCCCCAATCCGAAGGGATGCGCAGATCGGGCAACATAGTCGTGCGCATGGCAAATTCACCTGACAACGGATAGCGGAAGCTGCGCAAATAATCGATGTAATCGCGATCGCCCACGACCTTCTTCAACGCGATCAACAAGGGGCTGACCAGCAAGCGTGTCACGCGCCCGTTCAAGCGGTCTTGGCCCACGCGGGCATAATACCCTTTGGCGAGTTGGTAAGGGAAATTTACATTTGCCACCGGATAGATCAGTCGGGCCAGCAATTCGTTGGTGTAGGTGACAATATCGCAGTCATGGATCGCCATGACTGCGCTGTCCTGACAGCCGATGAGATACCCAATGGCCGTCCAGACATTTTTTCCCTTACCTGGCTCGGAAGGGGCCAATCCCATGCTTGAGAGCTTCTCTCCCAGCGCCAGCATCCTCGGGCTGTCATTCCATATCACGATATGGTTCTGGTTCAGCTTTTTGAAGAACTCTTTTGCATAGCGGTATTGTGCTTCGTCCGCGCAGTCCAAGCCGATGATGATGCGATGGAGGTAGGGAACACGGGATAACTCATCCAAAATGCGCGGCATCGCATCTGTTTCCAGTTCGGAATACAGGCACGGCAGCACAAGAGACATTTTACGGGTCTGGGCAAAGGCCTCAAGTTCGGACGTAAGCTCGGCAACAGAGCGCGTTCGCAGGTTGTGAAGCGTTGTTATGTTCCCATTTTGATGAAAGTCCGCCATCGGTATTTGTCCTTGCTCTCAATTTAGCTGCGCGAGGTGCGCAAGTATTGCCGTGTTCCATCCCTGTGGCCCCACGTCAGTGGTGCGGATGATCCGGCCTGATTTTTCACCACTCAACAAGGGTAGGGGCGCTCTGTGAGGATTTGCAATTATCACGCCATAATCAGCGTGCTCGATCATCTCCGCGTCATTGGGAGCATCCCCAAGGGCTATGGTCTGGCGCGGCGCAAAACGGGAAATTATCTGCGCCATCTGATCGGCTTTTGTCTTGCCAAATGAAAGCGTTAAAAATCGGCCTCCCTCACGGGCAGATACGCCTTTTTCCTTTAATTTCTGAATAAACTCGGCCTTTTCCTCATCCGTGCCGGACAAAATCCCCGGCTCTGAAAAAGCGCGTTGTTTGGCGAGCTGGGCATCTTTTGATTGCAAGCCCGTCAGATCGCAAACTTCGGCCACGTCCATATCGCCAAAACCACGAAAGCGCGCATTCGTAGTTGCTCTTATTTTAGTCACTTTGGCGCGCAATTGGGCATATTCAGAACCGCAAAATGCTGCTTTTGCATTCGCTTCTAGCACGCCTGCACCATTCTCAACGATCGCAGGCCAATCCTGAAGGCCCATTTCTTGGCGCAATTGGGTAATCTCGGGCGCGGTCTTGCTGCTGGCAAGAACCACACCAGCGCCCATGTGAGCAAGGCGATCAAGAGCAGGTTGCGCCGCGTTCCAACGGTAGTCACGGTGCGATAAAAGGGTTCCGTCCAGATCAGTGAATACAAGGAGGGGTATTTCGGATTGCATGGAAGTAAGACTGAGATCTGAAGTAAGTGAGTGCAACCGATATCGAGAAACACTTGGCGCGTTGAAAGTGCGGAAAGGATCACAAGCCGAAACCAAATTTGCCGTGAGGTTTAGAAGGCTGACAAGGGTCACAGATTGCCGCATAATCGCCCTTCAACCCTTACGTGGGGACACCAAGACAATAACGTGAAGGCCGCTTGGGAAAAGATGGATATCAATCAAATCACTTACTTTCTGCACCTTGCAGATACGCTTAACTTTACCGAAGCGGCGCGGCGCAGCGGTGTAACGCAACCGAGCTTGACCAAATCCATCCGCAAACTCGAAGAAGAACTTGGTGGCCCGCTTATCTACCGCGATGGCAAGGATAGCAGGTTAACCGCACTTGGGCGTGAAATTCAGGTCGAATTCATGCGCATCGACACTGGCTTAATGAACGTGCGTGAGCTTGCTGAAAATTCGGTTCGTGGGCGTCGACGCGTTCTGTCAATCGGCGTTGCGCCCACAATTGCGCCGAATGCGTTCACTGGCTTTTTCCAGCACGTTTTAACCCAGCTTCCCAGCATTGAGATCAACGTGCATACGCTGCAAGCGGATGAAGGCGCCGCAGAGGTTCTGTCGGGCAAGTATGATGCCTGCATTTTGCCAAGCGCACCTAAAGAGAACCTCAAGCTAAACATTCAAACACTGTTTCGCGAACGCTACTTGCTTGGGTTTGCAAAGGGGCATGCGTTGACGCGCTTTGATGAGGTTCCCGTAGAGCAAATGGCGCGTGAGCCTTATGTTGATCGCCTTGCGTGCGAGTTTCGCAGCCAGATCATTGCGCACTTCATGGACCGTGATGTCTTGATGCACCCGCGATTTAGCTCTGAGCGTGAGGATTGGGTTCAGCATGTTGTGGCCTCTGGGAGTGCCGTTTGTATCATGCCGGAACGGTCTTGCACTGTTGCGGGCATTGATGCGCGCCCTGTGGCTACGCTGGATATGTCACGCGATATTGTCCTCGTCAGTGTGTCGGGTAACGGTACATTGTCAGAGTTGCGCCAGACCATGAGCATGGCTGCTGCTTATCAGTGGTCAGAGTAGATTTTCTAATCATTTTGCAGGCATAGAAACTATAGTCGCTGGCTATTGGTAAAGCTTATGCGTGCTCGCTATCTCTATTCCAACGAAGAACGGAACAGAGGAACAGCGATATGAAATACGCAAAAACCCAAGACGCCTTGGACAAGCTAACACCTGAGCAGTTTCGTGTGACGCAAGAAAACGGCACCGAGCGCGCGGGAACTGGCCCCCTGACGAGCAATAAGGAACCGGGCATCTACGTCGACATCGTCTCAGGCGAACCTCTCTTCGCCTCGTCCGACAAGTTCGAGTCCGGTTGTGGCTGGCCCAGCTTCACCAAACCGATCGTTTCGGAGCATGTAACAGAGCACAAGGATGTCGGATTTGGCATGGTGCGTACTGAAGTGCGCTCGAAGCACGGCGACAGCCACCTAGGGCACGTGTTCCCTGATGGGCCGCGCCATACGGGCGGTCTGCGCTACTGCATCAACTCCGCGAGCCTACGGTTCATCCATCGCGATGCAATGGAAGAAGAAGGCTACGGCGAATTTTTGAATCAAGTGGAGGACATATAATGACAGAACGTGCAATTTTTGCTGGCGGTTGCTTTTGGGGCATGCAGGATTTGATCCGCAAACGCGCTGGCGTGGTTTCAACGCGAGTTGGTTATACGGGCGGTGATGTGAAATTTGCGACCTACCGCAATCACGGCACGCATGCCGAAGGGATCGAGATCGTATTTGATCCTGAAAAGACCAGCTATCGCGAGTTGTTGGAGTTTTTCTTTCAAATTCACGACCCGACAACTCCGCTGCGACAAGGGAATGACCGCGGAACATCGTACCGCTCGGCAATCTACTATGTGAATGATGCTCAGCGCGTTGAGGCGTTGAATACGATTGCGGATGTCGATGCCTCGGGGCTTTGGCCCGGCAAGGTCGTGACCGAAGTCGAACCCGCCGGTGATTTCTGGGAAGCCGAGCCAGAGCATCAGGATTACCTGCTGCATCGGCCAAACGGCTATACCTGCCACTTCGTGCGCCCCGATTGGGTTCTGCCACGACGTGAAGCGGCCGAATAACGAAGTCGCCGACTTAACCTGTCAAACATTCCCTCCGCGGGGTGCGGAGGGAAACACCACAAATGGACTCAGACACAGGTCTGACGAAAGGAGAGACTATGCAATTTGGTTCCCTTAACGGCCCAGCCCATGAACTGCGTGTTGAAAAATGGATCGACGCAGAAGGCAACCCGATGGAAACGCCGCTGAAATTGGCGGATCTCGGGGACGGGTACAAAATCATCTATTGCTTCCAGCATTGGTGCCCCGGCTGTCATTCTCGCGGGTTCCCGACTTTGAAGTATTTGAATGACAACCTCAAAGACAAAGGGTTCAGCTTTGCCGTGATCCAAACAGTCTTTGAAGGTTCTGACGTCAATACGTTCGATAAGTTGCGCGTTAATCAGGAACGATACGGCCTGAAGCTTCCCTTCGGGCATGATGTTCCAGCAGAGGGCGAACGCCACCCGACGTTTATGGAAGACTATGTGTCTGGCGGCACGCCTTGGTTTACGGTCATCGATCCGCAAGGAAACGTTGTTTACGCGGATTTCCGGATTGATCCAGTGCGCTTTATGAAGGCGCTTGGCGCGGATGATGTCGAATTTACCGACGCATAACATTTCTTTGGCGGGGCTGATTTTGGCCCCGCCACTCCCTTTGATATGAGTAGGCAACGCGATGACAAACCATGATCCGAAGTTCGACTTCGACAATACATATGCCCGCGAGTTGGAAGGCTTCTATGTGCCATGGCAAGGCGCGAAGGCACCTGCGCCAACGATCGTCCAGTTCAATGACGAGCTCGCCGATGACCTAGGCCTCGACAGTGACGCTTTAAAAACCGCGGATGGCGCTGCCATTTTTGCCGGCAGCGTGGCTCCTGACGGCGCAGCGCCGCTGGCCCAAGCATATGCAGGGCATCAATTCGGCGGTTTTTCGGAGCAGCTGGGGGATGGCCGCGCTTTGCTGCTAGGCGAATTATTGGACAAAGAAGGCGCGCGCTTTGATCTGCACCTAAAGGGTTCGGGCCGCACTCCGTTTTCGCGTGGCGGTGATGGGAAGGCTGTGCTTGGTCCAGTGTTGCGCGAATACCTGATGGGCGAAGCGATGCATGCTCTTGGCGTGCCAACAACGCGGGCCTTGGCGGCGGTTACAACGGGCGAAGAGGTTGTGCGCGACGGGATGAAACCCGGCGCGGTTCTTGCTCGGATCGCGTCTAGCCATCTGCGGGTTGGAACGTTCCAATTCTTTGCTGCCCGTAAAGAATGGGACAAGGTGCGCCAATTGGCAGATTATGCCATTGATCGCCACTATCCTGAACTCGCGCAAACAGACGACAAGTACCTCGGCTTTTTGTCGGCTGTTTTAGAAAATCAGGCGCAGCTTGTCGCCAAGTGGCTTCATTTGGGATTTGTGCATGGGGTCATGAACACGGACAACATGACGATCTCAGGAGAGACAATTGATTATGGGCCCTGCGCCTTTGTGGATGAGTATGACCCTAAGGCCGTATTCAGCTCGATCGACAGGGACGGGCGTTATGCCTTTGGCAACCAGCCGGTGATTGCCCAGTGGAACCTGACTCGGCTCGCTGAGACTTTGTTGCCGTTGATTGATGCCGACGACAGCGAAAACGCAATCAGGCTTGCGACAAATGTCATCAATACATTCGTCGGGCGTTATACAGAGATCTGGACGAACGGAATGCGCGCTAAAATCGGACTGGCGTCCGTTGAGGAGGGCGACGGAGACCTGATCAATGACATGTTCACCGCGATGGACGGGCAAAAAGTGGATTACACACTGTTCTT
Source organism: Planktotalea sp. (assembly GCF_050633725.1). GTDB lineage: Bacteria > Pseudomonadota > Alphaproteobacteria > Rhodobacterales > Rhodobacteraceae > Planktotalea. The sequence continues at coordinate 84,297 of NZ_JBOEHB010000023.1, read as the reverse complement.
CCGCCACCTAGCGCATGCAGCGCTTGGCAAAAATGACGAAGTGATTGCGTTGTTTGAAGACGGTACAAAATTTGAAAGCTGGCTGACCCTTTGGCAAGATCGGCTTTTGCGTGATCCGCTTGATCCAAGCGCGCGCGCCAAAGCAATGAACAAGGTGAACCCGATCTATATCCCGCGCAATCATCGCGTCGAAGAAGCTCTTGTCGCGGCTGAGGCAGATGATTTGGCACCATTCACCAAGCTGCTCGAGGTCTTGAGCGACCCGTTCACCAAGCGCGCTGGGCTGGACGCATATGAAGGCCCTGCACCCGAAGGGTTCGGCCCATACAAAACATTCTGCGGTACTTAGGAGGACGCAACAATGACGAAACACTATGACAGTGCGATTATCGGATCGGGCCAAGCAGCGCCCGCTTTGTCAGTAGCCCTCGCTAAGCGCGGAGAAACTGTTGCGTTGATCGAAGGCGCGCAGCTTGGTGGCTCTTGTGTCAACGCTGGCTGCACTCCGACCAAAACTTTGCGCAAGTCAGCGCGCGTCGCACATATGGCGCGGCGTGCCAATGACTTTGGCGTTCATACGGGCGAGGTAACAGTTGATTTCGGGGCTGCGATGGCTCGTATGCGGGGGCGGGTTGATACCGCACGGCGTGGGCTGACGGCGTGGCTTAAACGAACGAAAAATCTCGACATCATCGAAGGGTGGGGCGCGTTTGAAGGGCGCGAAGACGGCAAGTTTGTCCTGAAGGCTGGTGAGACCCGACTGACGGCGGACAAAGTCTATATTAATACCGGGACACGCGCGTTCACGCCGCCAGTGCGTGGGCTCGAAACGGTTCCTCATCTCGATAACGTTGGCCTTTTGGCGTTAAGCGAATTGCCAAGCCACCTAATTGTGGTCGGTGGTAGCTATATCGGGCTGGAGATGGGGCAGATTTTCCGCAGGCTTGGATCAGAGGTTACGATCATCAATAGTGCGCCGCGCCTTGCGTCGCGTGAGGATGCGGACGTTTCAAAGATCATTCAAGAGTTTCTGGAGGATGAAGGGGCGACGATCGTCAATGACGCGACTATTGCAAAGGTCGAACCATCCAGCAAAGGCGCTACGCTGATTTTGACAGATGGATATAGCTTTGAGGGGTCCCATATTCTGTTTGCGACAGGGCGCAGCGCAAATAGTGAGAGGCTCAATTTGGATGCTGTTGGCGTAGAGGCGAATGAACGGGGCTTTATACCAACCAATGCTCAGCTAGAAACCAACGTTCCGGGGATCTGGGCGCTGGGGGATATCAACGCGCGCGGTGCATTTACCCATACTAGCTATCACGACCATGAAATCGTTTTGGCCAATTCGGATGAAAATGCGGGGCCGTTGCATCAGTGGAAGGACGCTGATCAGCGCAGCACGACTTATGCGATGTACACTGATCCACCGCTCGGGCGTGTGGGGATGTCCCTGTCGGATGCGCAAAAAGCGGCAAAGGACGGGCGCACTATTCTGGTCGCAGAAATGGCAATGGGCGATATTTCCCGCGCCAAGGAAGAGGGGGAAACAACGGGTTTGATCCGTTTGATCGTAGATGGAGAAACGGAACAATTCTTGGGCGCAACAGTCTTTGGCATTGCCGGAGACGAGATCATTTCGGTCTTGTCGAACTACATGGCCACAGGCGCAAGCTATCGCTTTATGCAGCAAGCTTTGCCCGTTCACCCGACGATCGCAGAATTGCTTCCTTCAATTCTTGCGGGCCTCAAACCGTTGGAGGTGAAATGAAGCACGCGATAACTCTTTTCGGTGAGCTGCGTTGTCACAAAACCCGTTTCTACCAAACGGCGCTGGAAGAACGTGGTTTGGAATACGAACTGGCGGAAGTTGATAAAGACCCAGAGGCGGCAAAACGTTTGTCTGCAATTACAGGAAGTGCGGACAAATTTCCTACGTTCGAAATTAAGGGGCGCAAACTGCGCAATCCTTCGCTCACCGAACTCGACAAATTTTTGGCGCGCGCTAAGCTATATGATGCGGGTCTTGTCCATGACAAGAAAAGCCAACGTTTCGTGCGCCATATGGCGCCGTCTGACGCCTTTGTCAGTTATTCATGGCAAGGGGATCGGATGGTTCTTGGGCATATCGAAACAGATCCAAGTTTGCGCGGAACTGGGCTTGGCACGCTTTTTGCAACCGAGGTGTTTGAACACCTTGAAAGCGCTCCGCATGAGGTGCGTTTGACCTGCCCATTCCTACGCCGTGTTGGGGCAACACGAAAAAACTGGCGTGAAAAATTTCAATTGAGGGACACCCTATGAGCGACATTACATTCAAAAACACACGGTTTGACCCGGACTTGATCGAGTTTCACGGCATTGCGAAACAAATGGCCAAGTCGGTCGGATATACGGCGAATATGGCGGTTGAAAAGCAGCTGGCGCAATTGCTGCGCCTTCGCGTTGCACAAATGAACGCCTGTTCCTATTGCCTCATTTTGCATACGAAAGCGGCCCATGATCAGGGTATCCACTCCGCAAAAGTCGCCCATCTGCAAAGCTGGCAGGAAAGCACCTTGTTTGATGCCGCTGAACAAGCTGCGCTAGCCTATTGCGAGGCACTGACCGATTATGATCACGCTGGTTTCGCACCAATTCATGACGCGATGAACCCGCATTTTTCTGAAACCGAAATCGCTGAAATTGCTGCAATCGTGATTAATATGAACTTATGGACCAGACTGAAGCTGGCTCAGGGCGCGACACCCGTTCTGGAGGGCTGAAATGGAGGCGATGCACTGGTCAACTGACCTTATTTTGCTGTGTGTTCTTGCGAGTATCTTTATCTATTCGCTTCTCACAAATGCGATTGCGAAGACAATTGTTACCTTGCCAATCATCTTTATGATTGTCGGATACCTCTGCGCTGGGCCGATCGAAAGCTTGGCCGAGCCGGAAATTCTGGATGAGGGCAAACGCTTTTTGGCTGAGATCACATTGGTGCTCGTTCTCTTTTCAGACGCCAGCCATGTTCGGTTTAAAACGTTGCGCCAGAGTTTCGGCATCCCCTTGCGTATGTTGGCGATTGGGCTTCCGTTGACGGTTGGTTTGGGTGTAATTGTTGCCTATCTTTTGAACCCCGAAAGCGGTTTGGCGATGGCGCTTTTGACTGCTGCCGTTTTAGCCCCAACCGACGCGGCGCTTGGCCAAACGGTTGTCTCAAGCTCGGACGTACCCGAAGAGTTGCGCCAGACGATCAATGTGGAAAGCGGGTTGAATGACGGGCTTGTCCTGCCGTTCGTTCTGTTCGGTGCAATTCTTGCATCGGCTGGGATCGAGGGCGCAGCGACCGATGGGCTTGCGACGTCGGCAATGTTGCAAATCATATTGGGACCGATTGTTGGTATTGCCTTTGGTCTCGGGTTTGCCAAGGCGATGGACGTGGCGCAAAACCATGATCTCATGGCCGAAGCCGCTGGGGGCGTCGCATTCCTTGCTGTCGCGTTCTCTGCGTTTATTGGCTCTGAGCTAATTGGCGGAAACGGATTTATTGCGGCCTTTGTTGCCGGCATGGTGTTTGGCAATGCCTACAAACATGAAATCCACTTTATCGGCGAGTTTATGGAAGGCGTCGGGCAGCTTTTGACCATGTTCGCGTTTCTTGTTTTTGGCGCGCTGCTTTTGCCGGACGGTTTGGCGCATATGACATGGCGGGTCGTGGCATTGGCCATTTTGTTCCTGACTGTCGTGCGGATGCTACCGATATGGGTATCGCTCCTTGGGACAGGTCTCGCCCTTCGTGAGAAGCTGTTTCTTGGATGGTTCGGCCCGCGCGGGTTGGCCTCTATTCTGTTCACGCTGATCATGATGGATGAATTTGATTTCCCTGGCGAAGAGGAACTGTTGGCTTGCGTCTCGCTGACGGTTTTCTTGTCGATCATCTTGCATGGCGTCACCGCGGCTCCGCTTTCGAAATGGATCGCGCGCCCTGCCTAAACTAACCCTATTCCAAAAAGGACAAACCGATGGATAAATCCCACGTGAAAGAGACAATGCTTGCGCTGACAGAAGCGGAGCTTGCTCAGGCGGAACAGAAATATCAGGTTTTTCTGGCCGCCGCGCGTTTAGAGCGGAACGAAACGATTGACGATAGCGAGCAGTCACAGGCCGAAGCCGCGGCAGAATTGGCCGCTGCGTTTGATGATAAAGCCCATGATCACGGCGAAAAAATCGCGGTGATCACCGGCATCGACTTTGGCCCAAAAGAAGAGGTGGGCCCCGGCGCAGTCGCAAAGATCGGCAATCGCTATTTGGTTGTTGGCGTATCGACGGCTGCGTTTCAATGTCAGGAGCAAGACTTCATCGGCATATCTACTTCGGCCCCGATTTACGAGGCACTGGAAGGTAAAACAGCGGGTGAGACCTGCACGTTCAATGGTCGCGAGCTTGTCGTGAGCGAAGTCCATTGAGCCAAGATACCATCGGGTTTGGTGGTGGTTGCCATTGGTGCACCGAAGCGGTTTTTCAATCGCTTCGCGGCGTCTCAAATGTGGAGCAGGGGTTTATCAAATCCTTTGCCCCACATGATAACTATTCTGAAGCTGTTGTCGTGACATTTGACGCAGCTCTCATTCCGCTGAAGGTCTTGATCGAGGTGCACTTGCGTACTCATGCCAGTACGTCGCAACACAAAATGCGCGCTAAATACAGAAGCGCGATCTACGTGTATTCGAGCGCGCAAGCTGACAGCGTTCAACGCCATGTAAAAGAAGCACAAGGTGATTTTGATCAGCAGATTGTGACCATGACGCTTGCATTTAATGGCTTCAAAGCTTCGCCAGAACAGTTCCAAAAGTATTATGAAACCAATTCTGAAAAACCGTTCTGCCGTACCTACATTGATCCAAAATTAAGCGAGATAAGACGGCTGTTCAGTCAATATTCGCCGCAGACATGACCTGCGCCTAGCGTCACGATCCACCAACGGCATTTTCGTATCTCTGTCGCCAAATGAGGTTGGATGTCAGATCGATCTTATGGCTGTCACTTCGCGCCGTTGCGAATGTCTAGCATAATCGAAATGCCGCGCGCGGTGTCTGCGTCTGTGACGCCCGCGAAAATGTCGTTAATCCAGCCGAGGTGCTCGCCTGCAACTTCGAGAACGAACTCTTGGCCTTTTGGCGTAATCTCAACGACAAAGGCTCTGCGATCGGATTCTAAGTTTGTACGCTTCACAAGGCCGTCTTTGACCAATCTGTTGATGATCGTCGTGACATTGCCGTTGGATACGACCAATTGCTCGGACAGGGCGCTCATCTTTATTCCGCCAGGGTTTGCGAGCAAAGTGGCGAGAACATCAAACCGTGGCAGCGTGGTGTCGTAGTTTTCGCGCAATTCATTTCGAAGCCGTGCTTCAACGTTGCGCGTTGCTTTGAGCATTTGAAGCCAAAGACGCAGGCGTTGTTGAGCGAGATTTTCGTCCTGAATTGTGGGTGTCATTAAAAATCCCTGAAACGCGCCGCTCAATGTGTTCAAACACTAATATTTTGCGAGGGCGGGGAAAGCAATGTATGTGTTACTTTCCGATTTTCTGAAACGCCTTTCATGCACAATACGGCGCTATGTGCGCGGCAATACTGCTGTTGCTTCAATTTCAATTCGCGCCTCATCTTCCATTAGCGACGAGACCTCTACAACGGCCATGGCGGGAAAGTGACGCCCGATAATCTCTCTATACGCCGCACCGAAGTTGCGCAGATTGGAGTTATATTCCTGCTTGTCAGTAATATACCACGTGAGCCGAACGAGGTGCTCTGGACCTGCGCCAGCTTCTGCGAGGACGGCGACGATGTTAAGAAGCGTTTGTCGGAACTGACCGACCATGTCTTTTTCCACCCATTCCTGCTGAGCGTTCCAGCCCACCAATCCGCCGGTAAAGATCATTGCACCATCGGCAAGGACACCATTGGCATAGCCTTTTGCTGGTTTCCAACCGTCAGGTTGTAGAAAGGAATGCGGTGTCAAAGTTGTCATAATATGCCCTCAAGCTCGTTTCTTAGGGTTACGCATTCATTGCGCGAGTAGTTTAGCGCGTTCCGCGAGGATTTCCGCCTGACGTTGACCTGATCCATAGGGCTTTGGCCAAGCTTGCTGGGTATCACCAAGTTCAACAGCCGCATGCAGCGTCCAATAGGGGTCCGTCAAGTGCGGACGGGCCAACAGAACAAGATCGGCGCGCCCCGCCATCAGAATGGAATTAACGTGATCGGGTTCATAAATGTTGCCCGCAACCAACGTTGGCAATCCAACATCTTGGCGGACGCGATCGGCAAAGGGTACTTGGAACATGCGCCCGTAAACAGGCTTTTCGCCTTTGTCGGTTTGACCCGAAGACACATTGATCGCGTCGACGCCCGCTTCTTTGAACATCGCAGAAATCGCGACCGCATCGTCAGGATTTATGCCATCTTCCCCCATCCAGTCATGCGCGGAAATGCGTACTGTCATCGGCTTGCTTGCGGGCCAAGTCGCGCGCATTGCGCGGAAAACTTCAAGGGGATAGCGCATGCGGTTTTCTAATGAGCCGCCATATTCATCGCTGCGCTGATTGGTGATTGGCGAAATGAACGAGGCGAGCAAATACCCGTGCGCCGCGTGCATTTCAATCATGTCAAAGTCGGCAGCATTCGCGGCTTTCACCGCCTCAACGAATTGCGCTGTCACCTTATCCATGTCGGCACGATCCATTTCTTTTGGAACGACGTTGCCATCCATCAAGGCGATTGGGGAGGCGGCCATCAATGGCCAAGAGTGATCATCACCAAGCGGTTGATCTATGCCGTCCCACGCAACGCGGGTAGAGCCTTTGCGCCCTGCATGGCCGATTTGTGCACACATACGCGCTTGGGTATGCTCATGGGCAAAGCTGACGAGGCGGGACCACTCGGTGACCTGATCGGGGCCGATGCAAGGACACCCCGGGGTGATCCGACCTTCCATGGACACGCATAGCATTTCAGTAAAGACAAGGCCCGCGCCGCCCTTGGCGCGCTCGGCATAGTGCGAGAAATGCCAATCATTCGGCATGCCGTCCTTGGCCTTGTATTGCGCCATTGGAGAGACGACGACGCGATTGGAAAGGGTCATGTCACGCAGTTGGAATGGCGCAAACATCGGCGCACGCTGCGTGTCTACGCCAGCTTGCTCTTGGAACCAGCTTTCGGCCGAGCCCAGCCATTCAGGATCGCGCAGGCGCAGGTTCTCGTGGCTGATCCGCTGCGAGCGCGTCAGCAAGGCGTAGTTGAACTGCATCATATCTAGCTTCAGGTAGCGTTCGAGCTCTTCAAACCATGTGGTCGAGTTGCGGGCTGCTGATGTAACGCGCAGCACCTGAAGCTTACGTTCTTCTTGATAGTTTTGCAGCGCCGCGCTGACAGACACATCGCTGTTCAATTGATCCGCGAGCATAATAGCGCTTTCCATGCCCAGCTTTGAGCCAGAACCAATCGAGAAATGCGCTGTTGCCGAGGCGTCGCCGAGCAAGACAACATTGTCAAAATACCAGTTCTCACAGGTCACGCGCGGGAACTGAATCCATGCAGAGCCACGAATGTGGTTCGCGTTGGTCATTAGGGAATGGCCGCCCAAGTGCTTGGCAAAGATTGTTTCACAAAGCGCAATGCTTTCGAGCTGTGTGATGTTGGCGAAATTGTAAGCCTCAAAAACTTCAGGAGAGCATTCGACAATGAATGTCGCCGTGTCATCATCAAATTGATAGGCGTGCGCCCAAATCCATCCGTGCTCGGTCTCTTCAAAGATGAAGGTGAACGCATCGTCAAATTTTTGATGCGTTCCAAGCCATATGAAATGGTTGAGGCGCATGTCGATTTCGGGTTTGAACTCGTCCTTATATAGCGCGCGGGTTTGTGAATTCAGCCCATCCGCGCCAACAACAAGATCACAGTCTTGGCGCAGCTTTTCGATGCCCTCTGCCGAGATTTCAGTTTGAAATTTCAACTCAACGTTAAGCGCACGCGCGCGTTCCTGCAAAAGCAAGAGCAGCACTTTACGACCGATCCCAGAAAACCCGTGGCCACTGGAGGTCATGGTTTCATCGCCGCGAACAACTTTCACATCATCCCAATACGCAAAGGCGTCGCGGATCATCTTTTCGGAAACGGGGTCGTTGTCTTCAAAGCTGGACATTGTGTCGTCGGACAGAACCACGCCCCAACCGAAGGTGTCATCATGTCGATTGCGCTCATAGACAGTGATGTTGTGCGACGCATCGCGCAGCTTCATTGAGATTGCAAAATAAAGGCCAGCGGGACCTCCGCCTAAAACAGCGATATCCATATCGAGCATCTCCTAGTTGGGTGAGGGTAGGGTAGTCGGGATGATTTTTATTTCAAGTATAAAATAATTATCCTGCCCGAAAATCCCTAAGATGCTAATTTTATAGCATTTTGCGCTCTCAATTTGCTTTCATAAGCTGGAGGGTCAAACTTTTCCCGGAAAAACGTTTGACAGAATCCGATCCATGGAGAAAGCTTTACTTGATAGTTAAGAAAGTGAAACGATGCTTCAGGAACGAATAGAAGGAAAGTGGCTGGCGTCCTTTCGCCGCGTCTTTGCGCTAAACGGGATCACGAAGGGCACGACCGCGGCGTTGGTGTATGAAACCCAATCGCGTCCGGTGCTGGCACATCTTGCCGAGCTGGCGCTCTACGATCTTGGTGCAGACTTTTGCATGCTCAAGATGGCCTCGCCGCCCCAAACTGCGCCTGTTCCTGTTAAGGGGACTGGGACGTCGCTTGCTATTCAGGGCAATCGCGCCGCGATTGAGGCAATGAAGCAATGCGAGATCATTGTTGATTGCACAGTTGAGGGCATGATCCACTCTCCTGAGTGGCCAGAAATCGAAGAGGCTGGCGCGCGCATTCTTGTTGTCACTAATGAGCATCCTGAAATTCTAGAGCGCACTGAGCCGTTTGCAGAGCTTGGTCCAAAGGTTGATCTGGGTGTCCAGATGCTGCGCGATGCGTCACAGATGCATGTGACCTCTGCTGCTGGAACCGACTTGATCGTCGATCTGAAAGATGCGCCCTGCGGTGGCACGCCGGGATTTGGAACCAACCCCGGCCATGTCGCGCATTGGCCCGGTGGGCTGTGTCTGGCCTTTCCCGGAACGAATGCCGTGAACGGTCGTATCGTCATGGATGTGGGGGATATGAACCTGACATTCAAAACCTATCTGTCCGGGCAAATCGATTTTACGATTGAGAATGATTTCATCACCGAGATCAAAGGCGATGGCATCGATGCTGAACATTTCCGCGACTACATGGAAGCGTGGAATGATCGCGACGCTTACGGGTTTTCCCACGTTGGATGGGGCATGAACCCGACGGCGCGTTGGGTCTCGGGCGCGCTTTATGACAAGCGCGACATGCAGGGCGTTGAGTTCCGCGCATGGGCGGGAAACTTCCTTTGGTCCACGGGGGCAAACCAATATGCGGGCCGCTTTACCGAAGGCCATTTCGATTTGCCGATGCGTAATTGCACAATCGCCTTAGACGGCAAGATCGTCGTTAAAGAGGGCGTTTTACAAGGGGACTTGGTGCTGTAACGCGCCTTGGGAGAACACAAATGAGCACACCAGCAGACTACTACGATCTAGATCGCATTCGCCCCGAAGTTCTGGCGGTTTTGAACCGTATCAACGAGATGGGCCCCAAGTTCGCCGAGCGCGCCTTTGGGATCGATTTTGATGCGAGCTTTCCGACCGAGAATTACAAGGATTTGGCGGCAGAGGGCTTTATGACCCTGACTGTTCCGACTGAATTTGGCGGGCACGGGTTTTCCCTTGGCGAGTACGCCATGGTTGGCGCGGAGATTGGCAAGTATTGCGGCGCAACGGCGCTGACGTTCAACATGCACAACTCTTCCATGATGTGGTCGCGTTTCATGTATGAAATGCCAAACCTCACCGACGAAGATCGCGCCGCGTTCGGTCCTCTGCGCGAGCGACAATTCCGCCGCGCTGTGGAAGAGCAGGGCATCTATAGTCAGCCGATTTCAGAGGCGGGCCAGAACTGGACGTCCAAGCCTGCGCAAACCGAGTGCCGCAAAGTCGACGGTGGCTGGGTGATCAAAGGCGTGAAAAAGTTCGCATCCCTCGCGGGCTATTGTGACTATTACAACATCGTCTGCACGGAACGCTTTGAAGGCATTGAGCCGCGCCATGAAGACACGATGAATTTCGTCATTCACAAGGATGCGCCGGGCCTTGAGGTGCGCGGTGAATGGGATCCGCTTGGCATGCGCGGCACCAATAGCCGCGATTTGATCCTGAACGATGTTTTTGTCTCCGAGGATGATCTCATGATGCCGCGCGGCATCTTTATCAAGACATTGCCCTACTACCCGCACATCATGGCAACGCTTTCGCCGACCTATATGGGCGTGGCGCAGGCGGCTTTTGATTTCACGGTTGATTACCTTCGTGGCGATTTACCGGGACAGCCGCCGATCGACAGGCGAATGTTCACAACCAAACGGCTTGCGGTGTCGAAGATGTACGCGCGCCTTGCACCTGTGCGCGCGCTGTGGTGGCAGGCGTTTTCCGAAGCAAAGGGCTTTCCAACCCAAGCGCAAACCCTGCGCATGTATGCCGCCCAATACAACGTCATGGAGGCTGCGCAGGAAATCGCTGCGCTGGCGATCCGGACCTGCGGCGGTCAGGCAATGCTTAAGACGCTGCCGCTCGAGCGTATCTACCGCGATAGCCGCTGCGGTGCGTTGATGTTGCCCTACACGTCTGAGATCATGGAGGACTATATGTCCGTGCTGACGCTCTATGACGAGGATGAACTCGACGGTGCACCGGGGGACGAACATGGTGCGCGCACCTCGCTGTATCGCGGGGCAGGCGACTACCAAGAATTCGCTGGATAAGCCATGCCGCGCCTCAAGGTTCATAGCCATGCGCGGTCTAAAGCAAGCGCCGATCAAACCTGGTCCTTGGTGCGCGATTTTTGCGTGCCTTGGCATCCGTTGGTGGAAACGATGGCGCCAGAGCGCGGCCCTCGCGGCGCGCTTATCCGCAGCTTCACCACCAAAGGTGATGACACGGTTTACCGCGAACAGCTCACGTTCTTTAGCGAGTCTGAGCGCGTCATGGCCTATTCGCATCTTTCTGGCATTCAAGGCGTCCAATCCTATTCCGCCCGCTTATCTGTCGCGGCGCTAGAAGGGGGCGCATCGAGCATAACCATGAGCGCAGAACTGGCAGCCCCAGCGCTGCGCGCGCATGAGATTGCCGAAGGAACGCAAGCGATCTTTGATCTTGGCACGCAGGAAATTGCGCAACGCGCGGTGGGCGCAGCTCTGCCTGAGCAAGACGAAGCAAGGCTAGAAGCTGTCGATATCGAAACGGTCGAAATTGATAGCTTGCCAAAACTGGCGCTCAGCGCAACGCAGCATGACAGCGATATACTTTGCTTGTTTCTGCATGGCATTGGGGGCAATCGTTCAAACTGGTCCAAACAGATCGCTGCGATGAGCCCTTATTGCAAAGTCGCCACTCTTGATTTGCGCGGTTACGGCGAAAGCACGCTCGGGCCAGAGCAATCCAGCGTTGATGATTACTGCGCTGACATCTTGCGTGTGATGGAGGCACTGGGCGCTAAAAGCCTTTTGCTTTGCGGGTTGTCATACGGCGCTTGGATCGCGACCTCTTTTGCCATGCGTCACCCTGAGCTTTTGAGCGCGCTTGTGTTGTCGGGTGGCTGCACAGGCATGTCCGAAGCTGGGGCCGATGAGCGGGACGCTTTCCGCCTTAGCCGCGAAGTGCCGATGAACGAGGGACAAACCCCCGCTGACTTTGCGCCCGCTGTGGTGAACGTGATCGCAGGCCCGAATGCAAGCGATGCGGATCGAGAGGCTTTGTTGCAATCCATGGCCGCGATCCCAACCGATACCTACGCCGATGCGCTACGCTGCTTCACTAATCCGTTGGAGAAATTTGACTTCGCGCGGCTGGAAATGCCAGTTCTTCTGATGACAGGAGAGCATGACAAACTTGCACCGCCCTCTGAGATAAAAGCGATAGCCGAGCGGATTTGGGATAATGCATCTAAGCCAGACGTGCGTTTTGAAATGATTGAAGGTGCAGGGCATGTTTGCAATCTCGAAGCGCCGGATCAGTACAACAGCATCCTCACAGAATTTGCTGCACGGGTGATCCGATGACGCCCCTTTCAAAACGCGAACAAAACCGCATGAACAAGCAAAGCCGCATTTTGGACGCGGCGATCAAAGTCTTTTCTCAGGCAGGATATTCGCACACGTCGATGGATCGCATCGCGGCCGAGGCGGGCATCACCAAACCGACGCTCTATCAGTACTATCCCAGCAAAGACATTTTGTTCAGAACCATGATGGCCGCGCATCGCGATGTCATTATGTTACCGTTTGAAAGCGCTGGCAAAGTTGGGCTGGTTGAGCAGCTTATCGAATTTGCTTGGGCCTACGCTGACACGGTGATGCGCCCGGACTTTCTTTCGCTCGCGCGGTTGATCATCGGCGAAGCGCATCGCTTTCCTGACATCGGGCGCGAGTATCAAGAAAGCGGGCCAGACAAAGTTCTTGAGGGCTTGATGGGCTTTCTTGAGCGACACCGCGCTCAGGGCGCGCTAGATTTTGAAGACGCGGAACTGGCCGCGCAAGATTTCTGGGGGCTTATTCTTTCAGCGCCGCGAAACCGCGCGCTGCATATTCCAGACGAACAAATAAGCCACGAGAAACTCGCACGTTATGTCCACAATGGTATCCGCGTGTTTCTGCTGGCCTATTCCACAAATCCCGAGAGCGATCTTTTGCAACTGACCCGCTCGATAGCCAAGCTAAAGGTAGAAAACGACAATGATTGAAGACTATCTCAAAGACCCGAAAAGTCGCTTTGCAACTGTCGCAATGACCGACACTAACGGGCTGCTGCGCGGACAGATGGTCTCTGTCAAAGGTCTGGCGTCTATGGTGAAATCAGGAATGCCAATGGCCCCTGCACAGCTTGCGCTTGATCCGACGGACGAAGTGCTTGTTGTCCCCGGTGTTTCTGACGACGATGGCGATTTTCGCGATGGGATGCTGACGCTCGACCCATCCACAGCGCGCAAGCTGCCGTGGTCAAAAGAAGGGCACGATCTGCTTGTTCTGTCGCAATTCGGGGATGAAAACTCCGATATCTGCCCGCGCGCCATTCTTAGCAACGTACTCGAGCGCGCCAAAGCAATGGGCGTTGTTCCATTCTACGGGCTTGAGCTGGAATACACTTTGTTTGATGAAACCGAGCTTTCGGCCAAGGCCAAGGGCTACCGCGGTCTCAAGACTGCCACTTTGCACAAAAGCCATGATTTGTTGGCGTATCAGATACAGCAAACGGGGTGGTACGAAAACGTCGCCAATATGTGCGAAGCGCTCGGTATCAGCCTATCGAAGATGCACGAGGAAATCGGCGGCGGCTTTATGGAATGCTGCGTTGAAGCTGGCAGTGGCATGGAGCCTGCCGATCAGGTCGTTCTGTTGAAGAATTTCTTGCGTGTACTCGCCGCGCGCGAAGACAAGACCATCACCTATATGCCGCGCTGGAGCGAAGAGGCTGACAGCCAGTCGATGCATCTTCATGTCTCGCTCTTGGATAACGACGGCACGCCGCTGTTTTATGACGCAGATCAACCGCACAATATGTCCGACACGTTCCGTCATTTCATTGGCGGTTTGCAAAAGCACACGCGCGACCTTTCGCTTGTTTTTCTGCCAACAGTGAATTCCTACCGTCGCTTTGCGCCGGGCACATTTGCGCCCCCTGCGTTGACGTGGGGCTATGAGAACCGAACCACCTGTTTCCGAGTTGTCGGGCATAGCCCAAATTCATTGCGTGTTGAGAACCGCCTCGCTGGTGCGGATGTGAATCCCTATTTAAACGTAGCCGCGACTTTGGCCGCTGGGCTTGATGGCGTGGAAAACAAGATCGAACCGCTCGATGAAGTCGTCGGGAGTGGCTTTGGGTTAGGCGGCGTGCCTGACTTTGCCCGTTCAATGCCCGAAGCGATCGAGCTTTTGCGCCAATCTGAAATCGCGGCCCCTTGGCTGGGCGAGCGCTTTGCAGATTGCTTTGCGACGGCGCGCGAAAGCCAGTTCGATGCGTTCCGCTCCAAAGTGCCAGATGTCGAACTTGAACGTTTCTTTGGGCTAGGGTGAGCGTAATGGAAGAGCAGTTAAAGACTGATTTTCTCGAAGGCATGAGCCGCGCAGCAACGTTTGTGGCCGTCGCAACAACTGACGGTCATCGCGGACGCTACGGTGTGACCGTAAGCTCCATGACGTCGGTTTCAACCGAAGGCGATTACCCTTCGTTGCTCATTTGTGTTCATTATATGGGCATGGCGGCCTCTGCGATGCTTGCCAACCGTGGGTTCTGCCTTAACCTTTTGAACGAAGACCAGCGCGACATTGCCAATCTGTTCGCAGGTCGCGACTCTGATGACCATGAAGAGCGATTTGACCAACTCAAATGGAAAACCAGCCCGAAAGGGCACCCGATGATCGACGGGGCCGTTGCTAATTTCGAGTGCCAAATGGCGACAGAGCTGTGGTGGAAAACACATCACATCATTGTCGGCGAAGTGACCTCTGTTCGGCTGTCAGATGATAGCCGTCCGTTGCTCTATGGTGGTCGCTCTTATCAACGGGCCGTTGCCATAGAAGGATAACCTCAGCGCTCCGCACGTGTGGGGGGCTACCATCAAACCAAAAAGCCACGCAAAGTGGTGCTTAACCAACCAAAAGGGAAAACCTATGAAATTTATCAAATCTTTGACTTTGGCCACGGCGGGGCTTGCGATTGCAGCATCCGCAGCCTTTGCAGAATACCCTGAAAAGCCTGTGTCTTTCATCGTTCCATGGCCTCCGGGTGACTTGGAAGATGTGCTTACCCGCATGATCGCGGATCAAATGCAAGAAACGCATGGCGTTGCAGCTGCGGTCGTTAACAAGCCCGGTGGCGGCGGCGGTCCATTCCCGGGTGCGATCGAAGTCGCAACTGCGCCTGCCGATGGTTACACTATTGGCAGCTTTGTAATTGACGTTCCATTGGTTGGGCCACACATCGGTATTCCGCCTCTGAACCCCAACCCGTTTGAGCCAATCGGCATCTTCCTGACCTATCCATTTGTCATCGCAACCAGCGGCGATGCGCCATATTCAACGATGGCCGAACTGGCGGAGCACGCTAAGTCCAACGATGTTGTTTTGGGCCACTTTGGCGATGTAACCAGTCCGGCGCGTCATTCTTTGGCAATGGCGAAAGCGCTAGGTTTTGAGTGGGGTGCTGACGTGGGCTTTGATGCTTTGGACTGCAATACCTTGGCGTCAGGCGATGCGGATGTCATCAACACGACCTTGCAGTTGATCCGCCCATGCTTGGATGATTTGAAAGTTCTTGCGACAATCACGAACGATCGCATTTCAGTGCTTCCAGATGTTCCAACCGCCGCAGAACTTGTGCCTGAGTTGGATTTCTCTACGTGGAATGGTCTGTTTGTGCATAAAGATACGCCTGCGGATGTTCGCAAAGTGATTGAAGAGGCGGCCAAAGCTGCGCTTGCGTCTGATGAAGCCAAGAAGCTCGCGGAAGAAACCGGTGCTGTTATCTATTGGCTCGATAAGGATGCCTCTGATGCACAGATCGCTAAGGACGAAACAACCTTCGGGTTGATCTCCAGCTACATCGATTGATCTGGTGATACTGTTGGGCCGTTGATCAAACGGCCCAACATTCATTATTCAAATTCTATTTTCGTGCTTGGTTGGTGGCAAAATATCCTTTAGGATTAAAGTAATTGAGTTGTGGATCGCGACCAGTGCTTGCCGAAAGATCCACGAAAGCAGATCGATAGGGCGAGCATTGATCAAGTCTTGAGGGTCATGATCCAAGCTGAAACGGTAGGGTGTGCAATGAGCAAACATGTTGTTGTAACAGGTGGCGGAACGGGTGTTGGCGCCGACATAGCACGCCAGTTCACCAAAGCGGGCTACCAAGTCACGATCATGGGGCGCACCGAAACGACGTTGAAAGCCCAGAACCTGCCGTATCAAATTTGCGATGTCACAGACGCGCAAAGCGTCACGGATGCATTTGCAGCTGCTCGCAAGGACTTTGGCCCGATTGGCGTGGTGATTGCAAATGCAGGGGCCGCGACGAGCAAGCCATTTTCCAAAATGGTGGCTGCAGATCTGACAAAGATGTTCGATGTGAACGTTACAGGCGTTTTCAATGTGTGGCAGGCCGCATTGGCCGACATGAAGGCCGCTGAAACAGGGCGTTTGATCGCAATCGCCTCTACGGCCGGCCTGAAAGGATACCCTTATGTCGCCGGTTATTGTGCAGCGAAACATGGTGTTATCGGCCTGACGCGAGCCTTGTCCTTAGAACTTGCAATGACGGGCATAACAGTGAACGCGATTTGCCCCGGGTTTATCGAAACACCTATGCTTGAGCGGTCTATAGCGAACATCGTGGAAAAGACGGGAGCGAGTGCACAAGACGCTGCCAAGTCCTTGAAAAAGGGCAACCCGCAACGGCGTTTCATTCAAACAGACGAAGTCGCGAGCACCGCTTTGTGGCTCTGCTCAGAAGGTGCGCGCTCGGTGAATGGTCACGCGTTAAGCTTATCTGGCGGGGAAATTTGATCCCTGTGACCGGCATGAACTTGGCCTGTAACCATTCAATTTTAAAACGCCACTCGTGGAGAGAATACAATGAACTCTGATGTTAAACATTTTAAATGCCAAATAGTTGATGGTATTGCCACGGTGTCGCTTGACCGCCCCGAACGGAAGAACCCGCTCACGTTCGAGAGCTACGCTGAAATGCGTGATTGGTTTCGCGAATTGGCATACGCCGACGATGTAAACGCTGTGGTGTTTGGCTCGAATGGTGGGAATTTCAGCTCTGGCGGCGACGTACATGATATTATTGGCCCTTTGACCAAAATGTCGATGAAAGAGCTACTGGCGTTCACCCGGATGACGGGCGATTTGGTCAAGGCTATTGTGAATTGTGGTAAACCCGTGATCGCTGCGATTGACGGAATTTGCGTTGGCGCTGGTGCAATCATTGCTATGGCCTCTGATCTGCGCATCGCAACGCCCGAGGCAAAAACCGCGTTTCTTTTTACGCGCGTTGGTTTGGCAGGGTGTGATATGGGGGCCTGTGCGATCCTTCCACGCATCATTGGCCAAGGCCGCGCCGCTGAATTGCTCTACACGGGGCGCGCGATGAGCGCGCAAGAGGGGGCCGCATGGGGCTTTCACAACAAAGTTGTCTCATCTGAAACGCTGGCGGATGAAGCCGATAGTATGGCGCGACGTATCGCGGCTGGCCCGAACTTTGGTCACATGATGACAAAAACCATGCTGGCGCAAGAATGGTCCATGTCGATAGAGCAAGCGATTGAAGCTGAGGCGCAAGCACAAGCGATTTGTATGCAAACCGCAGATTTCGAGCGCGCCTACAACGCCTTTGTCGCCAAAGAAAAACCGCTGTTCGAGGGTAACTAATGGCTGATCAAACCTTCTTGAATTGGCCCTTTTTTGAAGATCGCCACCGTGAGCTCGCAGCCAAGCTAGAAGCATGGGCCTCCCAGAACCTCAAGAGCATTTATCATGGGGACACGGACAACGCTTGCCGCGCGCTCGTCGCTGCATTGGGTGCGGGGGGCTGGCTGGAGAACGCTGCTGTTAAGCCGGGCAGCGATGCGCCATTGGATGTCAGAACGCTTTGCTTGATCCGCGAAACGCTCGCGCGCCATGATGGGTTGGCGGATTTCTCTTTTGCGATGCAGGGGCTTGGAACGGGCGCGATTTCGCTGTTCGGAACGGATGCGCAAAAACAGGAATGGTTGCCGAAAATCCGAAACGGCACTGCGATTTCTGCCTTTGCTTTGACAGAGCCGCAATCAGGCTCTGATGTTGCGAATTCCACGATGACCGCCACACTTGATGGGGATCATTATGTTCTGAACGGTGAAAAAACCTGGATAAGCAACGGCGGGATTGCGGATGTTTACACCGTGTTTGCGCGCACAGGCGATGGACCGGGCGCAAAGGGACTCTCTGCCTTTATTGTGCCTGCGGATACCGAAGGTCTTCGCATTGCCGAGCGCCTTGATACGATTGCGCCGCATCCCTTAGCGACACTCAGTTTCGTGAACTGCCGCATCCCGAAAGAGGCGATGATCGGCGAGAGCGGCTGGGGTTTCAAAATCTCCATGTCGGTCTTGGATGTTTTCCGCTCAACCGTTGCCGCCGCAGCCCTTGGATTTGCGCGCCGCGCGCTTGACGAAGCACTAAAGCGGGTGACAACGCGTGAAGTGCAAGGTGCCCCGTTGTTCGAGCTACAAATGGTTCAAGGTCATATTGCGGATATGGCCATGGACATCGACGCGAGCGCTTTGCTTATTTACCGCGCAGCATGGACCAAAGACAGCGGCGCGCCGCGCATCACGCGCGAGGCCGCGATGGCGAAACTCTTTTCCACAGACCAAGCGCAGAAAGTCATCGACAAAGCGGTTCAGTTGCATGGCGGTGATGGGGTGCGCTCTGGGGAAGCTGTGGAAACGCTCTATCGCGAAATCAGGGCGCTGAGGATCTATGAAGGCGCATCAGATGTTCAGCGCGTCATCATCGCCCGCCAAACCCTAGGCCAGATAAGTTCATAAGGACCAAGTCATGTTGAGCCCAAGCATTCATACCGATACGTTTTCTCGCGATAATCTACCGCCAGAGGCACAGCAGCCTGACTTTCTGTTAGAGGGGTTTGAATATCCCGATCACCTGAATGCTGGGGTCGAGTTGACGGATGCGATGGTCGAAAAAGGGTTTGGCGATAACATCGCGCTTATCGGGAACGGGCGCAACAGAACCTACAAAGAGCTGAGTGATTGGACCAACCGCCTTGCGCATGTTCTGGTTGATGATCTTGGGGTCGTGCCGGGAAATCGCGTGTTGATCCGCTCTGCCAATAACCCCGCGATGGTCGCATGCTGGCTTGCTGCGACAAAGGTTGGTGCGGTTGTGGTGAACACGATGCCGATGTTGCGGGCGATGGAACTGGGCCAAATCGTTGACAAGGCCGAGATTACGCTCGCGCTTTGCGACGCAAGGTTATTGGAGGAAATGCAGGCCTGCGCTGAGGTGAGCCAATTTCTGACACGGGTCGTTGCGTTTGATGGCACCTCCAATCATGATGCGGAGTTGGACCAACTGGCGCTTGAGAAATCTGTCAAGTTCGAGGCTGTTAAGACAGGGCGCGATGATGTGGCGCTGCTTGGATTTACCTCTGGCACGACGGGATCACCCAAAGCGACTATGCACTTTCACCGCGATCTTTTGATCGTTGCGGACGGTTATGCAAAAGAGGTGCTCAACGTTACGCCAGACGACGTTTTTGTCGGATCGCCCCCCTTGGCATTTACATTTGGACTGGGCGGGCTAGCGATTTTTCCACTGCGGTTTGGCGCGACAGCGACTTTGTTAGAAAATGCATCCCCGCCCAATATGATCGAGATCATACAGAAATATAAAGCAACGGTGTGTTTTACGGCACCGACCGCGTATCGCGCGATGCTTGCTGCGATGGAGCAGGGCGCTGATTTGTCCAGCCTGCGCGCGGCGGTCTCAGCGGGCGAAACTTTACCCGCGCCCGTCTATGAAGACTGGATGGCAAAGACGGGCAAGCCGATGTTGGATGGTATAGGCGCGACAGAGATGCTGCACATCTTCATTTCCAATCGCTTCGACGATCACAAGCCCGCTTGCACGGGGCGTCCCGTTACAGGGTATGAAGCGAAGATCGTCGATGAGGCTGGCGCAGAGCTGCCTTGCGGAGAAGTCGGACGCTTGCTCGTACGTGGTCCTACCGGATGCCGCTATTTGAATGATGATCGTCAGCTAAAATACGTCGAGAACGGTTGGAACATCACAGGCGACGCTTTCTATAAGGATGAAGACGGCTATCTACATTTCGCGGCGCGCAATGATGATATGATCGTGAGTTCCGGATATAATATCGCAGGCCCAGAGGTCGAAGCGGCGCTGTTGTCCGATCCTCGTGTGCTTGAGTGCGCGGTTGTCGGCGCGCCCGATGAAGAACGCGGAATGATCGTGCAAGCGCATGTTGTGCTGGTCGAGGGAACGCCAGAAGAAGGCACGGCAAAGGCGCTGCAAGATCACGTCAAAGCGACGATTGCACCGTATAAATACCCCCGCAGCGTGAAGTTTATCGAGGCTTTGCCAAAGACGCAGACGGGCAAAATCCAACGGTTTCTATTGAAGTAAGCGCGCGCGGACTTGCCCGTTTCTGATGTCCCGATACTAGGAAGAAAGGTTGCAGATGTTTGAGCGCCGCGAGCAGGTCTTGTTCCGACATTGCGATCCGGCAGGTCTCGTTTTCTACCCGCGGTATTTTGAGATGATCAATGATTGCGTCGAAGCTTTTTTCGCGAGCATCGGTTTTTCATTCGAAGAATTGCACAAAAGCGCAGCCGTGCCGACCGTTCAGATTGAAACCAGCGTTGTTGCGCCAAGCCGATTGGGGGACGAGCTGACCCTGTCGCTGGCAGTCATGCGATGCTCTCGCTCCAGCCTTCAACTAGAGCTGAATGCCTATGCGCAGGGAGAACATCGTTTTGTCTGCAATTCGACGTTGGTTCACGTCGATGGTCAAGGGCGCTCAGCGCCTTGGCCAGATGCGCTCAGAGCAGCACTTACCGCATAAGCGCAAGAACGTTCGTTGTGATCTGGCGCGTTGGGGCGCGCCGTCCAAATTGATGCGGTTAAGGCACCTCACATTTATTCAGGGGCAAGAATAATATCGAATTTCACGCTCAGAAATGGATCGCTCACCTGACCAGATAGCTCTAAGCCGTCGGGAAACTCTGACGCCTCGCGCTCAATATACTCCATCACCAAATCGCCGCGCACGCCAAAGACCGTGTCGTGATCAAGATAGGGGTCATCCTTTGGGAAAACTTCCGTAACAAGCGATCTATACCCCGGTGCTTTGACAATAAAATGCAAATGAGAAGGCCGCCAAGGATGGCGCCCACATGCGCGTAGAATATCGCCAACAGGGCCATCAGACGGGACTGTGTATTCGACAGGTTTCACCGTCGTGAATGCGTATTTTCCATCCTCGCCAACAGTCATCAACCCATGGAAGGAAAACGTGTCTTGCTCCTCGTCTTGGCTGGCATAAAGACCGTTCGGTGCTGTCTGCCAGATATCAAGCTCAGCGCCTGCAATCGGGTTGCCATCGGTATCTTTGATGGTCCCTTCGGCAAGCAAAACAGGTCCGCCAAAGTGACGCTTCATGTCGCCGCCAAAAGCCAGCGCAGGTGCGCCTGAAACATGAAAGGGACCAAGCACGGAAGAACTCGTTGCATCCTCGCTCGAATGCAGCATGTCCACCAAAGATGACAAGCCCAGTACATCAGAGGCCAGAACAAACTCGTGGCGATCTTCGCTCTCAATCGCGGCGCAGCCTTCCAGAAACGCAATGCCCGTGCGCCACTCTTCATGGGTGAGGTTGGTTTCACGCGCGAAGTCGTGCAAGTGCTTTACGAGCGATCCCATCACCTCGCGCATTCTCGGGTTTGTGTCGCCTGACATATAGCTCATAAAAACGTCGGTTATGTTGTCTTTGGTGACGGTGCGCATGGGAACACTCCTTAGATGAGAGCAAGGCTCAGAATTGGGAACTGGATGAGGAAGAACAAAACGATCAGCATCACAAAGGCGAAGGGCAGGGCCCCCATGAACACGTCTTTCAGGGAAATGCGATCATCGTTGATCGTGGATTTGATAACGAAACACGAAATCCCAAGCGGCGGCGTGAGCAACCCGATTTCCGCGCCGACCACAGTGATGATGCCGAACCAGATCAGGGAGAGGTCCAAAGCTTCGATCATTGGCAGGAACAAGGGCACCACGATCAGGATAATAGAGGCGGTATCAAGCAGCGTGCCTAAGAACAGCATGAGCAGCACATAGAGCAACATGATCGTCCAGAAGGACGATGCATTGCCCGCCAACAAGTCCTGCAACTGGTTTGGCAACCCGGCAAGGCCAAGCATACGGCTGTAGATCGAAGCGGCCGTAATCAAAAAGAGAATGGCTGCAGTGATGTGACCTGTTTCAAGAAGCGCCTCCCAAAACCCTTTTAGCGACATCGAGCGCCGCACAATCGCGATGATTAATGCGACCATTGCGCCTGTCGCGCCAGCTTCGACGGCCGTCATCCAGCCCGTATAGATGCCGCCCAAAACGATTGTGATCAGAGCGAGGGTTGGCAGCGTTTTCGAAGCGATTTCGCGCGTTGTCATCCATTCGGTATCTTCAACGATACGCCCGCCTACAAAGCCGGGCGTATAGCGGCCCATGAACCAGATCGCGCCGACATAAGCGATTGCCAGGATGATGCCCGGAATCACGCCAGCAAGGAACATATCCCCGACCGATTGCTCGGACACAAAGGAATAGATGATCAGCATAGCAGAGGGCGGGATGATCATGCCCAGCACGGACGAGCCAGCGACAACTCCGACAGCAAAGCGCTTGTTGTATTGTTGCGCCATCATCTGTGGCACGGACACTTTTGTGAACACCGAAGCAGATGCGATTGATGATCCGGTGACAGCCGCGAAAACAGCGTTTGCCCCCACGGTGGCCATGCCAATTCCACCTTTAACTTTGCGAAAACGCATGGTCATCACTTCGTAAATGTCGCGGCCCAGGCCCGCTTTCGAGACTATGAGCCCCATGAAGGTAAATAACGGGATAGTCGCGAACGAATACTCCATAGCGCTATCACCGACAGCGATTTTCAACAGGTTTAAGGCCAGCGTAAAGTTGTCACGCATGAGCCAAATGGACACGAATGACACCATGCCAAGGGCGATGGGGATATAGACGCCAGAGTAAATCAGAAAGACGATGGCAACGACCGAAATCAGGCCGATTTCAATAGGGCTCATGCGTCGCTCTCGCTTTTCTGCATCGCGTGATGTGGGCGATCATGTGCAGTAATGACTTTGAGCACAAAGATCACGCAGGCCAGCGCGGTTCCAAACGAGATCACCAGTTTCACAGGCCACCATGGCAACGTGAACAGCCCTGGCACTCCGAAGTAATCTTGCGTCTCCCACATGTGCAAAAACTCCGGGAATGTGATGTAGGCGATCAATCCCATGAATATCGCAGAGAGCGCATTGATGATCCGGCGCATGTTCGCGGCGGCAGTGGGGCGGCGTTGGCCAAGTACGTTCAAGAAGCCGTCAGAGCGGGTCAAGCGATCGACACGCACGACGTCAGCCAACTGCAAGAAAACAATCATCACAACGGAAAACTGCACCATCTCGTAGGTGCCTTTCAGGGGCGATGAAAAAAGCCCTCGCGCGATGACGTCGATATTTAGGACCGCCACCAAGGCCAGAACGACAAGTGTGCCCAAAGCGTTGGAGGCGATAGCAAGCGTGTTGGCGATCCGGGTAATCCCCGCCAGCAATGAGTTTAGCATGGCTCAGTTCTTCCCCAAATCGCCACCACCTTTATTCAGCCGTCCAGTCGCGGACGCCTTCATAGCCAGAGGCCTTTAGCTTGCCGATGTAGGCTGCAAGCATGTCCGAGCCAGCTTCGCCTTTATCGTTAAGGCGCGTGGCCCATTCGGCGGCGATATTTGGCATTGCATTGGCCCAAGCCGCACGATCTTCGTCAGAGACCTCAATGATCTTTCCGCCGCCTTCAACATATGCCGCTTCCGACGCTGCTGCGCGATCCATTGCCAAACCTGCAACGTGATCGCGATAATCAATCGCAACGGCCTTTAGCACGTCTTTGACCGCATCAGGCAGTTTCGCCCAGTAATCCGCATTCACAGTGATCGTTTTGGAGTTCACAGCACCAAGGTCAGCTTTGAGCATGTAAGGTGCGACTTCAGCGATTTTGAATGTCTTCGCAGCTTCTGGCCAAAGCATGCCGCAATCCACAAGACCTGTTTGCAGCATGTTGTAAAAGTCGGTCAAACCACCGCGCACGCCTGCTGCATCTTTGATGCCCTCAAGATACCGCAAGTTCAGACCAGCGCCTGCAACCTTCTTGCCCTCAAGATCGGCAACAGATGAAACCTCTTGCGTGCAGAACAATTGGTAGCTGTCCAGTACAACACCTGTAGCGAGATAGACTTGGTTCTGGGCGTCAAATTCGTTCTGCATTGCAGGGAACTCGCGCGCAATTTCGTCAACGGCTTTTGCTACAGCGCGCGCATCGGAGGCGATAAAGGGTGTCGAGCCTGAGATGCCTTGGCTTGGCAGTTTGGACGAGTGGAAGATCGTTGTGACAATCCCGATATCACCAAGGCCAAGTTGAACACCTTCAAGAACACCTTTGGGCTTTACGATCGAGCCGCCGTAGTTCTCTTGCCAGCTCATTTTGTACTCGCCCGCTTCGGCAAGGCGCTTGTCGACTTCAGGAATGAAGAAGTTGGTGAACTCTTTCACCCAAAGCGCGCGTGCGGGGTATCCGTCGATTACAACAGCCGAGACGCTTTCTTGCGCAGCAGCAGGCAAAGCCATTGCCGTGGCAAGCGCCGCGCCCATTAGCCCGTTTTTTGTCCAATTTTTCATATGTTTTCCTCCCAGAAACATGTGAGCTTTTGCTCTTTTCGTTAGTTGACCTTTATCCAGTTCACTTTCAAATCCGTGCCAGCCGCTTCAAACAGTTTAGCAATGGCGCAGTATTTCGCGGTTTCAAGACCGACCTCTGTCAGCGCCTCTTGCGACGCATCGGTGACGCAATTCACATTCAACGTAATTTGCGGAAACGGTAGATCAATCTCTTCTTGCATCAACACGCCGCGACGATCGAACTTGCAATCTGCATCAATCGTAACTTTCCCAAGATCGACGCCCAAACGGCTGGCATTCTTGTGGCCAATCACATTTGTGCAGGCAATGAGCGCACTCATGGCCGTCTCTGTAGGAGAGGGCCCCAAGTTCGTTCCATTGCGCTCGATAGGTTCATCAATCACCACGTTCAAATCACGAATAGGAATTTCAGTGCGTGAATGGGTCGGGCAGTCTGCTGTGGTTTTGTAGCTCACAACTGTTTTCATTTTGATAGCCATGCAAAGGCTCCTTCTTTAAGCGTATGAGCAGACCTGATCGAACGAGAAGCGTGGCAGTTTTTGGAACAATGCGGTTTCGTCTGCATAGCCAATATTGCACAGAAAATTCGATTTAAGCGTCGTGCCTGCAAAAAATTCTTCATCGACCACAGCGTTCGAGAAACCCGACATTGCCCCGACATCCAAACCAATGGCACGAGCCGCGATCATGAGATACGCGCCTTGCAGCGTTCCATTGCGATAGGCCGTGTCATGAATGTAGGCATCGTTGCCCTCGAACAAGTGGCGGCGATCTTCATGTGGGAAAAGAAACGGCAGTTGTTTCCAGAACTCCATGTCATGCGCTATGATCGCGGTGACAGGCGCACCCATCATTTTGGGCACATTCAAAGGTTTCATAGATTTAGCAAGACGCTCTTTGCCCTGTTGGCTTTTCACAAACACAATGCGGGCAGGGCAGGTGTTCATGCTGGTCGCGCCATTGATGGTGATCTCGTAAATCTCTTGCAACTGCGCATCGGTGACAGCTCTATCGCTCCATGCATAATGCGAGCGCGCATCACGCAAGATTAGATCAATCGCATCATCTGAAAGACGCTCGATACGGTCTCTCAGGTTGCGGTGATCCTGCTGTGCCTTGGCGCGTAGAGCCTCTAGCTCTGCTCCAGTTGGTGCGCTCATGCTGCGGTGTCCTTTTCATCGACAATGGGGCTCGCGCAGATGCCAATCCCTTCGATTTCGATTTCAACCGTCTCGCCGGGTTTTAGCCAACGCGGTCCGGGTTTCTTTGCATGGCCAACGCCAGGGGGCGTGCCCATCGCAATAAGATCACCGGGGGCGAGGGTGGTGTATTCAGAAACAATCGCAATGATTTTGCGCACTCCCCAAATCATGTTCGCAGTGTTGGAGTTTTGCAGAATTTCTTCGCCAACGCGGCTTTCAATTGTGAGGCCGGCAGCGCCTTCGGGAACTTCATCTTTGGTTACAACAATCGGCCCAATCGCGCCCGTGTTGTCGAAGTTTTTGCCAGGCGTCCATTGATGGGTTTTGCGTTGGTATTCGCGCACAGAGCCGTCGTTGAACACTGTATACCCAAACACATGATCCAAGGCATCAGCTTCGGAAATATGACGCCCGCCTTTGCCTACAATGAGCATCAGTTCTGCTTCGTAATCGAGCGTTTCCGAGCACGTCGGGCGGACCATAGGTTTTCCTGCGGCCATAATCGACGCTTTGGAGCGCATGAACAGGGCAGGGTAGTCGGGAATGTCGTACCCGCCTTCTTTGATATGATCCGTGTAATTTAGGCCAACGCAAATGATTGCGCTTGGCGCAGCAACAGGCAGGGCGGGGGTGATCGACGCAACAGGAACTGCATCCGCCGCCGTAATTTGTTCTGACAGGGATTCGACCAACTGGGGGGTCTCGATCACAGCTTGCAGATCGGCACCTATTTGGGCATCCAAAGCCGTTATATTTACAGCATTTTCACCCTTTACGGCGAAAACCGCGTTGCCCGCGGGTGTTTCCCCCACCAGATATTTCATATGTGCAATCCCCCTGTGCTTACTTGATTTTTGCCCATTATTACGCCTACTGTCAATTAATATCGATATTTTTGGAGGTCTGTCATGGTCGCTTGGTCAGAGTATAAATCGCACGCCAAAGAGCGGGGGGCTCTCGCACTTGAACTTTACGCCGCGATAAGTACCCCGGCGATGGCACCAGAAGATGTCAAAACGAACTTGCCAGATCATCTGGCGTATCAGGCCAAGCTTGAACGCTCGGGGCAATTGGCGTTTGCGGGGCCAATGTCAGATGAAACGGGAGAGCACATGCAAGGCATGGGGTTGATCATCTACCGCGCCGAGGGTCTAGAGGCCGCGCGCGCATTGGCAGAAGGTGATCCGATGCATTCTTCAGGCGCGCGTTCATTTGTGCTGCGCCGCTGGATGATCAACGAGGGTTCCATTTCGGTGAATGTCGCCCTATCTGCTGCGAAATCGACGCTGAGTTAGATCACTTGCGGGTAAATCCAAATCGGCGCTTTAAGGATACCGATCATGAACGTTTTGCAAAACGCGGATGGAAAAGAAACATCGGCCACACATGGGTCATATCTCACCCTGCGCAAAATGATCTTAACGGGTGAATTGCCTGCTGGAGAAAAGCTTAAGATCGAGCAGTTGCGAAGCTTGCTTAGCACAGGTGCAAGCCCTGTGCGTGAGGCGCTAAGCCTTTTGACGTCCGATATGTTGGTGGAACGCATCGATCAGCGCGGTTTTCGCGCGGCGCCCGTTGGCAAAGCGAATTTTGAAGAAATCTTGCTGCTGCGCTGCTCGCTTGAGGAAATGGCGCTCCGTGCTTCGATCGCAAACGCAGATCAAGACTGGGAAGAGCGCTTGGTGCTGTGTCACCATCACATGAAAAAAGCTTCGCGAAATGGCGCGCCCGATTTTGAAGATGCGCACAAAGCCTTTCATATGACGTTGCTGCAAAACTCTGGGTTGCCCATGTTAGAACGGTTTTGCGCACAGCTTTATGATCTTAACATCCGCTACCGTTATCTCGCAGCGGATGGGCCGCGATACAAAGAGCGCAGCATCGACGCCGAGCACCAAACAATACTGGATAGGGCCTTGGATCGCGATGCGGATAGCGCAACAAATGCGCTATTGGATCATTACCGCAAAACAGGCGAGTATCTTAGCCGCTCGATCAAGCCCTAAGAAAAGACGGGCAGGGCCGCTCAGGCAGTTTCGCTTCAACGGCTATGAAAAGTGAATACCAGCTAAATTCACAGGATCGAACGACTATCCGCTAAAGTCGAAATCATTGGCATTGATCGTGCCTGTGATCCCTTCGAGGATGATCGTATTTCCGCTCCATTCGATGTGGGTGTCGCCACTGATCTTAGTGACTGTCAAATCGGCGAAAACAGTTGCGCCGTTGATTTCAATGATTTCGCTATTGTTGTTGAAATCTCTGATCAGATCAGTGCCTGTCGCGCTGTCGCCGTCGAACACAAATTGATCCACGCCATTGCCGCCCCAAATCGTGTCATCGCCTAGACCGCCCTCAAGGCGATCATCGCCTTTCTCGCCTTTCAGCGTGTCGTTACCTTTATCGCCGAGCAGCGTGTCATCGCCTTTGCCGCCAAGCAGCTTGTCATGCCCTTTGCCGCCTTCCAGCAGGTCATGCCCCTTGGCCCCGTTTAAGACATCGTCGCCTTTCCCTCCTTCAATGGAGTCCCTGCCGACTTGGCCTAAAAGCGTGTCATTTCCTAGCCCACCTTTGATTTCATCATCGCCCTTTGCGCCCTCGACGCGATCTGCGCCTTCGCCCGAGTTGATGTTGTTGTCGCCGTCATTGGCAAGAATTGTGTCGGCAACCGTGTTTCCTAGCACGTCCACATCACCTAAGCCCGTTAGGGTTAATTGTTGCGCGCTGCCAGAGAGCTCGAGCGTGGACATATACCCTTCTGGGGTAAAGATCGTTAGATCGTCGACCTTGATAATAATACTGCCTGCCGTCTCGGTCGGTAAAGCCGCGACTGAGATTTTAATAACATCGCCGGATAGAGCATTGTCGAGAGCTGCTTCAAGGGTCTGCGCAACGTCGATCTGCGACGGGCCGCGGGAAAGCTCTACATGGTTGCCTGCACTCATCTTCACATTGTCCATGTAGGATGTCTCTTCACCGGTGCGGAACTCTCCTCTGATACGTATTTCTGTTAGGTCAGTGAGCGCTGCGCGCAATTGAGCCTCGCTCGCAACAACGCCGTCTTCATCAATGAGGCGCCAATCCGCTGAGGTGTTCAAAGAGATGGAATAGCTGGTCCAATTGACGCCGGGATGGGCGAAGTCGAGCGCCAGAGTCAAACCGCCGCCAATCAGGAAAATGTCAGTGCTATCAAACTGGCTGTCCAACGCGCTTTGCTTGAGGTCGAAAGACAATGTGCCGTCATAGAAGGCTGATTTGTTTCCCAAATAAGCGTCTGGAGCAATGAAGTAATAGACCTGACCACTGGCGAAATCTTCTGCAAAGAGGTGGCCTCCAGGGTTGCCGTTCGTCGGTTCATGACGAAACTCTTCAACGTCCTCAATAAAGGACCATCCTTCTAGGTCATTGTCGAAAGTAGAGCTAATTACAGGGCCGAGGCCATAGCCGGAATTATTTGCTGGGCCTTCTTCGATCACGACATTGTCGAGGCTGCTTTCGTCGTTCACACTGCCGCTTACAAACTCGCCGCGAATTAGGAAGCCCGTCACGTTAGCGAGAACGTCTCGGATATATTGCTCGGACGCGATAGCGCCATTTAGATCGTTAACCCGCCAACCAGCGCCAAGTTCTAGGTCCACGGCATAGTTTGTCCAAGTGGTGCCGGGATTTGGGCCTGCGTCTATCGCCAGATTACCCATAGTGCTGGTAATGATAATGTCATCGTCATCGAATTGATTGGACGCGCTAGGTTGAATTAGATCAAACGTGATTGTTCCGCCGTAATATTTTCCAAGATCGCCGTGATATGCCGCTGGCGCAACATAGTACCAAACGCCAGAACCGCCTTCGGCGCCGGAAATAGAACCGTCTGGTTTGCCTGCGACATCGAAAACCTCAGTCGAATTGGTTGTGGTCCAGCCTTCAAGGCCAGAATCAAACGATGACGAAATAGTCATTGCGAACGTCCTTTATTCTATAGTGAAAGGAGACTCGTTAAAAATGCACGAAACAACGTTATTTTAGCACAAAAATCACTTTTTGTCTTTAGCGATCAAAACCGGTGCAGCGCTTAGTGGCATAGGCGTTAGCCACTAAAATCAAAATCGCTGGAATTGATGACGCCAGTGATCCCTTCAAGGATAATCGTGTTTCCGCTCCACTCTACATGGGTGTCGCCGCCGACACCTGTGATCGTCAGATCGGCAAAAACCGTTGATCCGTTGATCAGCATCAACTCGGCTCCATTGTCGAAATCCTGAATGCGATCCGTGCCCGTGTCGGTATCGCCGTCAAAGACAAAACTATCAACGCCGCCGCTGCCGATGAGGCTATCGTCGCCTTTGCCGCCTTCGAGTTGGTCATCGCCCTTTTGGCCGTCAAGCGTGTCATCGCCCTTGTCACCTTTCAGCGTGTCGATGCCGCGTGCGCCAAGCAGGATATCCGCGCCTTTGCCGCCTTCCAGCAGGTCTGTGCCAAGCCCAGAGCCGCCCAACAACAGATCATCATCTGCGCCGCCGATGAGCGTGTCGTTTCCTTGGCCGCCATCAAGCGTATCATTGCCAGCGCCGCCGTCCAAAAAGTCATTGTCATCGCCGCCGAAGATGTCGTCTGTACCGTCTTCACCGAGCAAACTGTCGTCGCCGCGCCCGCCGTCAATCGTGTCACTTGCGCGCCCGCCAAGCACGGTATCATCGCCTTTGCCGCCTTCAATGCTGTCGTCGCCTTTACCGCCTTCGATGCTGTCAGCGCCTTTGTTGCCTTCAATCACATCATCGCCAGTCTGGCCCTTGATCGTATCAGCACCGTTGCCGCCTTTAATGGTATCATTGCCGCCCGAGAACGTAGAAAGATCCAACAAAGCATACTCACCGTAAATCTCATCCGCGCCGTCGCCGCCTTCAATACTGTCATTGCCTGCGACGATCGTATGAGCGGCGGAAATGGAATCATCGGCATCATAAATATCGCCGACAATAGTATCTGCACCTGCGCCACCTTTGAGCGTGTCATGCCCAGATGTGATAGTTTCTGACTGAGTTGAAGTCAGGTTCCAAATGTCTCCGACAATGTTGGATGCGATATCCGAGCCGGTGATACTGTCATTGCCCGAAGTGAATGCTACAGAAGTCGAAACTAACCTCGAGTCACCAATCAGGTAGGTATCACCGCCAGCAGTAGAAATATCGGTTATGGTATCATCGCCACCAGAGACGACATATGTAGTAGTTGGGCCAAAGGAATTGGAATAAATGTAGTCACCTGTCACGAGGATATCATCGGCCGCATCTGTTCGAATGATTGTTATTATATCATCGCCATGATCGGTTGAAATTCCTCGGTGGTAGTCCCCCGAGTAGTTTCCAGAACCTCTTAACGTTATGTTGTTGTCATCAGCTGTAATAGCCCCATTCCGGGTTCTGCCATCAGCGCCAAATCCATAAAGTGACGTTATATTATTAACAATAGCACCATCACCTTCGATGTCGAATGCTGTGACGTCACTAAGAAGGTATTTCCAAAAATAGACGCTGGATCCTGACAAAAGATCATCAAACCCACTCACCGGAGACAGGAAAGTAACTGTCATATCGACACCGGTCGAACCTGAAACGGAAATTTCGACGGAATCGAGCGTGGAGGCCACCGTATCAATTACACCAGGAGATGAATAGGAAAAGCTGCCGTTAAGGCGAATCTGGTGGCCGGCTGAATCTTCCCACGCGAAGATCGTGGTTTTTTCTGTAAGTATTGTCGCGATCGCTACTGTAAAGAATGAGCTAAACATATTTGGGATTGCCGCGGTTGGGCCGGTTGTTGTTAACTTAACCATCTGTTCTCCAGTGCTTGGTTTTAATTACTTGTGTTCAATGAATATCGATTAGCATAGTTAATGCGCCTTTCAAAACAAGTCACAGCGCTGTTTTACAGCTTGAGGGGGAAACCATGAGCTTGCATCTGCTATGGGTGGATGCGCTGGTATGTCCGTTAAAATCTACGTTTCTTGAGCGCGCCGCTGCGCAAAGAGACGCGCTTGGGCGCGGCAACTCTTCTTGATTAAATGCACCTCTCTTTGAGGGATGTTTAGTTTCGCAGCACCGCAAAGCGACTGCTAAGAACAGAATTTTCTTGCTTTTCTTGGAATTGTATATTTTTTGTATACAAGTGAGGGAGCGCAGCCGTGAAACACTCGAAAAAGACTTGCCTAGAAGATTTGAAGCGACGCATTTTGGCGACCGAGTTGTCGCCAGGCTATGAGCTGGATGAGGTGAGCCTAACCGAACACTACGGCATATCGCGCACGCCATTGCGCGAAGTGCTGCAACATTTGAACGGTGAGGGTTATGTTCAAATGGCGCGCAATCGCAGTGCAAAAGTGGCGTCTTTGGACATCACTGTTATGCGCACCTTTTTTCAAACTGCGCCAATGGTCTATGCGAATATCTCGCGACTGGCTTGCGAAAATTGGGTTGGGGTGCAGTTAGAGGATTTAAAAGCTGCGCAGGTGGACTTTGCCAAAGCGACCAAATCGGGCACCGCCGACGCCGCGTCCTTGGCGAACCACAGGTTTCACGCAATAATCGGGGAAATGGCACATAACCCATATCTGGTTGCATCCTTGGCGCGTCTCCAGATTGATCACACCCGAATGAGCCAGACGTTTTACCGCCCCGCAGCGCCCTCCGAGACCATGCTCGTGCTCAAAGCTGTTGAGCAACACGACGCTCTCATCAGCGCGATTGAATCACGGGAAGGGGCTTTGGCAATTGATATGACACTCCAACATTGGGATCTCAGCCGAGACAGGATGGAACGCTATGTGCGACCCGATCCTTTGCCGGTTGACGTTGTTGCACTAAAGGATCACCGCAATGCAGTTTGAAGGCATCTATACGCCTGTAATTACACCATATCACGATGACTTCTCGTTAAATGAAGAGGCTTTGGCCAAAACAATCGAGCATTTGATTGCGGCGGGAGTTCACGGGATCATCGTGGCAGGCTCAACGGGTGAATACTATGCGCAGACCGCTGATGAGCGGTTTGATATGATGACGCGCTGTAAAAGTCTGATTGCTGGCCGTCTTCCTATGATCGTTGGCACAGGTGCAATTCGAACCGAAGATAGCGTGATGTTTGCTGAGGCGGCTAAAGACATCGGCGCGGATGCGCTGCTGGTTGCAACGCCTCCCTATGCTTACCCGACGGGGAGAGAGATCGCGCTGCATGCATTGGCCGTTGATCGCGCTGCGAACCTTCCTGTGATGCTTTACAACTACCCGGGCCGCATGTCGGTCAATATGGACGAAGAAACGCTTGATCGATTGGGACGTTCACCGAATTTCTGTGCGATCAAGGAAAGCTCGGGCGATATTAACCGGCTGCATATGTTGGCGCGTGATTATCCCCATATTGCTCTGTCCTGTGGCATGGATGATCAGGCGCTTGAGTTCTTTGCATGGGGCGCGCGCTCTTGGGTTTGTGCGGGGTCAAACTTTGCTCCCGAAGCGCATATCGCGCTCTATAACGCCTGCGCGGTTGAGGGTGACTTTACCAAAGGGCGCGCGATCATGACCGCTATGCTGCCACTCATGCGCGTTCTCGAGCAGGGCGGCAAATTTGTGCAATGTATCAAATACGGTTTAACCCTGCGCGGCATTGATGCGGGGCCGCCGCGCAAGCCGCTACAGCCGTTGAACAAGGACGACAAACGCGAATTGGCCGAAGTGATCCGCACAATGAACACCACAATTTCCAGCATTACGGGGCAACCATTATGAGCGATCTTCTGACCCGCGCGGAATATACCGCGCTTGCGCAAAACCTTGAGCTACCACGCTGCCCTTTTATTGACGGCAAATATCAACGCGGCAACGGGCCGATGATGGCCACCACGAACCCTGCGACAGGCGAAGAGATCACGCAGATTTCGACAGCAAATGACACGGATGTTGATCTGGCCGTTGCCAAGGCGCGCGAGGCATTCGATCAAGGACGCTGGTCCAAGCTCGATCCCGAAGAGCGCAAGGACGTGTTGATCCGTCTGTGCAAACTGCTGACGCGAAACCGCCGCGAGTTGGCGGTGATGGAAAGTATCGAAAGCGGTAAGCCGATCCTTGATTGCGAAACGATTGATCTGCCGGAAACGATTCAATGCATCAAATGGCATGCAGAAGCGGTCGACAAAATCTACGATCAAACCGCGCCGGCAGGGGACGGTGCCTTGGCGATGATCCTGCGCGAGCCGATTGGCGTTGTCGCGGCGATCTTGCCGTGGAATTTTCCGCTGATGATGTTAGCATGGAAGATCGGCCCAGCTCTGGCCGCTGGGTGTTCGGTGATCGTCAAGCCAGCCGAGCAAACCAGCTTAACCGCCCTGCGCGTTGCAGAGCTCGCCTTTGAAGCTGGCGTACCGCGCGGCGTTTTGCAGGTATTGCCCGGCGATGGCCCCAGCGTTGGGCAGTCCCTTGGACTGCATATGGATGTGGATATGGTGAGCTTTACCGGTTCGACCGAAACAGGTCGCCGTTTCTTGCGCTACAGCGCGGATAGCAACCTAAAGAAAGTCGTTCTGGAATGCGGCGGTAAGAACCCTGCGGTGGTATTTGACGATGCCGAAAACCTTGATCACGTTGCCGAGCATGTAGTGAATGCGGCGTTCTGGAACGCGGGGCAAAACTGCTCTGCAACTTCGCGGTTGATTGTTCATTCCTCGGTGAAGCCGGCATTGATGGACAAGATTAACAGTCGATTGCGGGACTGGAAAACCGGAGATCCACTTGATCCGAACGTCCATATCGGTGCGTTGATTGATGACGAGCATTGCCGCAAGGTACGCAGCTATCTCGAGAGCGCCGAAAGCGGGGCTTTTGTTGAACCAGTGGTGCTGGAAGTAAGCGCGGATGACAAACGTGCACGCGAAGAAATTTTCGGCCCGGTCCTTTGTGTGATCGAAGCGGCAAGCAACGATGAGGCCGTCGCAATTGCAAATGACACATCCTACGGGCTTGCGGCCTCGGTGTTTTCTGCGGGCGGGCGCAGTGCGATACGGGCAGCGCGAGATATTCGCGCTGGCACGGTCACGGTCAATTGCTATGGCGAGGGCAATATCACAACTCCATTTGGCGGCTATAAGCAATCTGGCTTTGGCGGGCGCGACAACGGCGTGCACGCCCATGATCAATACTCCGAGCTAAAAACCATTTGGATCGATCTGACCGATCCTGCGGACGGAGACAACGTAGGATGAGCGTCGAGGCGACAGGGAAAACACGCCGAGGTCGCGGCGCGCGCGCAGCCGCCCGTCAAAGCCGCGACATCACCATGCTCCCTGCGCTCAAACGGCGACTGCCGCTCACCGAACCTATGACGCAAGAACAGATCGAGCGTATTGATGCGGCGTCAATGGACATTCTGGAAAACGTTGGCGTTCAGTTTCGCGATGACATCGCGCTTGCCGATTGGAAAAGGGCAGGGGCCAAAGTTGATGGCGAGAGGGTCTATCTGGATCGGCATCTGGTGCGCGAGCTGATCGCAACAATCCCGGAGAGCTTTACCTACCACGCGCGCAACCCTGCAAATAATTTGCCCTTCGGCCAAGATCACAGCGTGTTTGTACCAATGACGGGCGCGCCTTTCTTGCGCGATCTGGATGATGTCCGCCGCAATCCAACGCTGGATGATTTGGCGAATTTTCACAAGCTCAGCCATATGTTGCCTGCGATGCAATCCTCCGCGCACCATATCGTTGAGCCCTACGACCACCCGATCAGCCAGCGCCACCTTAGGATCACCTATAGTTCGATGAAATACTCGGACAAGATGTTCATGGGCATGACCACCAGCCCCAAGAATGCCGAGGATGTTCTGGACATGTGCGCCATTCTGTTTGGCGAGGAGTTTCTGGAAACCCATCCCGTTGTGACAGGCAATTGCAATGGCAATTCACCGCTGGTTTGGGACGAAACCATGCTTGGCGCTTTGCGCGCGTTTTCGCGTCGCAACCAGCCTGTGCTGTGCTCGCCCTTTGTTTTGGGCGGCGCTAATACACCTGCTTCGAGCGCCGCAACAGTGGCGCAGCTCAACGCAGAGGCGCTCAGCGCTTTGGCCTATACGCAGCTCATTCGCAAAGGTGCGCCTGCGATTTACGGGCATTATCTGTCCACCGTTTCGATGAAATCTGGCGCACCAATGGCGGGTACGCCCGAGATCAGTTTGATGAACTTTATGATCGGGCAAATGGCTCGCTTTTACCGTGTGCCGTGGCGGACGTCGAACACGCTTGGCGGTGCTAAGACCTTTGATGCACAAGCAGGCTACGAAAGCGCTATGACGTTGAATGCGGTTCTGATGGCGGGTGCAAATTACATCTGGCATTCTGCGGGGTGGAATGAGGCGGGAATGCATTGTTCGACCGCCAAGTTCATTGTCGACGCTGAAATGTGCGCGATGGGGTATCGCATGGCTGAAGGGATCAAATGGGATGACTTCGAAGAAGCCCTTGCCGCAATTCCCGACATAGGGCCAGGGGGGCATTACCTTGGACATCCCCATACGCTTGAGCATTTTCAGAAAGCATTTTTCATGCCTGAAATGTTCGACAATAACTCGATCGAGCAATGGCAAGCCGAAGGCGGTGTTGAAATCAATGAACGTGCGTTGATCCGCGCGCGTGCGATGCTGAATGAATACGAAGAGCCCAAGCTTGATGCGGGCATCAACGAGGCCCTGCTTGACTATATTGCGCGCCGCGAACGGGAAATTCCTGCTGCCGATGCGCTCAATCAGGATTTCTGATGCGCGTCTCGAAGCTCCCTAACGATCCTGGCCCTGCAGGGTGGAACCGGCTTTTGCCTAAGCGCGCGCCCGCATCTGTGCTTGCGACGAACATTACGGCAGATTGGTTGGTGATTGGGGCAGGCTTTGCCGGTTTGGCAGCAGCGCATCGCCTCTCAAAGCTGGCGGCTGGGGATCGGATCGTTGTTCTGGATGCCGTTCGCGTGGGCGAGGGGCCTGCGGGGCGCAA
Source organism: Planktotalea sp. (assembly GCF_050633725.1). Taxonomy (GTDB): domain Bacteria; phylum Pseudomonadota; class Alphaproteobacteria; order Rhodobacterales; family Rhodobacteraceae; genus Planktotalea. The sequence continues at coordinate 47,326 of NZ_JBOEHB010000023.1, read as the reverse complement.
TTCAGGCTTCATGATTGACTTGCCACATGATCTCAATTCGGACGACTATGGCGGCGCTTTGGCGACTGATATCGCGCAAACAGAAGACAACCGAATTGGTATTTCACACGCCCAACAAATGGCGACTGAATACGATCTTACACAAGAAGCGTTTACGCTTTCGGGCAAAATCAACGCCGCAGCCAGCGCGCGCGGGCAAGCGCATAATGATAGCTTTGCCAAACATCTAGATGCACTCGGTGAACCTTACGAGACATACTCAGCCGCTCAGATGCGCGAGATTACAGGCTCGGATTTTTATCAGAGCGGCTTGTTCACCGCTGGGTCCGCGATGATCCAGCCCGCGCTATTTGTGCGCGGCGTATCGGCGGGACTTCGATCTGGCGGTGTGTCCATTTTTGAAAACAGCCCCGTAATCAAACTTGCGCGACACGGCGATTGGGTCGCGACAACGCCGCAGGGCCAAGTGAGCGCGCCGCGCGTGATCCTCGCGGTGAATGGTCACTTGAACAGCTTTGGTTATTTGCGCGGGCGTTTGATGCATGTGTTCACCTACGCTTCAATGAGCCGTGCCTTACGGGCTGACGAGATCGCTCAGCTAGGTGGACAAGCGATTTGGGGCATAACGCCTGCAGATCCAATGGGGACAACAGTACGGCGCATTTCCGGGATCGGAGGAGATCGGATCATTGTGCGCAATCGGTTTACGTTTGATCCGTCCATGGAGGTGTCGCAGGCAAGGATCGAAAGCGTTGCACAGGATCATGACCGCGCATTCAAAGCGCGGTTTCCAATGTTGAGCAACGTTGAAATGGAATTTCGCTGGGGAGGGCGGCTTTGCCTGAGCTGGAATGGGGTTCAAGTTATTGACCAACTGGACGAGGGTCTCTTCGCTGCGTGCTGTCAAAACGGGTTAGGAACGGCGAAGGGAACGTTTGCAGGTGGGTTGGCGGCGGACATGGCCCTCGGACGCTCTTCGCCGTCTTTAGAAAGAGCCCTCGCGAGCAAAAAGCCAAGGCGTTTGCCGCCAAACCCGATCGCGCGCCTTGGAGCGCATTTCCGGCTGAAGACACAAGAACGCGCTGCGGGGCGAGAGCTTTAATACGTTAAAAAATCATTAGTTTCTTGAGATATGCCCTCGCTTTGCTTGCAGCGGTTGACATGCTTCGGGTCAAACTTCACATTTGGCGGGAAAGTATTAATAATTTCGCTGCGTTTCGCAGCCTGTTCCCATTTTGATCAAACATAAAAGGCGTTACGGCATTGCCGTCAAAATCCGCTGATCTGTAAGGCTTTGACCTTAGAATGATGGGGCAGAATTACTAGATAACGAATGTGCCCTTTGAGACACCTAAATTAGGAGCGAAGACATGACAATTTCAAACACAAACTCTCTTGTTACCGACACACTTTCGAATACGGACTTGAATGGGGCTTCGGGTGTGCAAGTTGTTACGATTGGCGACCGCGTCTTTGCCTATGTTGGAGGCGAATTTTCAGACAGAATTTCCGTATTGGAGATTTTCAGCGATGGCACCATCGGCGAAGTGGATGTTTTGATTGATTCAGGGCCTGAGTTTTTTAATGCGATCTCGGCCTTCGCGACGGTCGAGGTTGCAGGCACCCATTACCTCTACGCAGCGGCGCGAAACGATGATGCACTTACTGTTTTCCAAATCGGGGCTGATGGTAGCCTGACCAGCATCCAAGCGATTGAAGATGATGCTCTAACTGAAATGGATGGCATTACGGGCCAGTTGACGGTCACTGTAACAGGTGCAAAACAGTTTTTGATTGCTCATGGCGAATACGACGACGGCGTTTCGATTTTTGAAATCGGTGCTGACGGTATGCTTACCAATACATTCAACCTCGATAACGCGACCGACCCTGCGTATGAGTTGAATGGTGTTTCTGACACGGCATCGATCCGCGTTGGCACCAAGACCTTTGTCTTCGTCACGGGTGAGGTTGACGATGCCATCAATGTTTTCCGCTTAAAGAACGACGGTCAGTTAACGCATCTTTCGACCATCAGCGACGATGCTACCACGTCTTTGAACGGGCCACGCGCGTTGGAGGTTCTCAGTATTGGGGGGCAGACCTTCCTGTATGTCGGTGCATTCCAAGATGATGCTATTTCGGTGTTTAGCGTTGCCTCGAATGGTGATTTGACACTGGTCGAAACGGTTGACGATGGAACCGAGTACTATCTCAATGGCCTGCAAGATATTGAATTGTTTAGCTATAATGGATCCAATTTTCTTGCTGCGACATCCGCCTATAATGACTCCGTCACGATTTTCCAAATCGCGGCCGACGGAACGCTTACACCCGTGGATACGGTCTCGGATTCTGATGATCCGAGCTACCTTCTTGATCAGCCTGACTATGTTCAGTTTGCCGAAGTCGATGGAAAGAGCTTTTTAATAGCAACGTCCGTCTATAGCGACTCAGTCACGCTTATCCAGATCGACCCAGAGAACCTTCCGATCCTCGGGACAGATAACGACGATATTCTTGTTGGAACAAATATCGACGACACCATCGACGGGCAGCGCGGCGATGACATTATCCTCGGTGAAGATGGCGATGATACAATTGAGGGCGGCGAAGGCTCTGACGTTATTTCCGGCGGTGCAGGGAATGACCGCATACAAGGTGACGGCGATTTCACCCAAACCGCGTCAGCCATCGAAACTATTACGGAAACGGGTCAAGATCTCGCGCTTTCGGTAACGCTGCCTGATGCGTCAAATTCTGGCAGCATTGATATCAACGGGATCATCAACCGCAAGCCTCTGGCAAACAACGATTATAACATTGTTTATGTCATCGACATTTCAGGTTCGATGAGCAGCCAGTTCCAAGGTGTCGAAACCGTAGGCGATGCGAATAACGACGGCGCAAGCAACACGTTAATGGATGGAACAATTGAAGCCTTTGGTGCGCTCAACGCGTCCCTTTTGAACGCGGGTTTTGGCACTTCTGACGTCTCGGTGGTTACATTCGCAAGTGGCGCAAGCACCTATTTCACAGGCTCAGTTGACAGCGACATTTATGGTGCTCTTACCAGTTTGGACGACGGTGGTGGCACCAATTTTGAAGCCGCGTTGCAGCAGACAATCACTGCACTGTCCAGCATGGGGGATGGCCAGAACGTTGTCTACTTCATGTCTGACGGTGGGAATGGCACTGGTACGACCTTCCTTGATGAAGTCGCAACGCTGATAGACCCAAATGGTTTGAATGCGATTATTAACTCTGTCGGCCTTGGCTCTAGCTCGGTTCTTGCGGATCTTGATCTTGTCGATGATGGCCTTGCGAATAGTTCTGCGGTTCAGGTTCTTGAGCCCTCGGCGCTCACCTCTAATCTGACGGGCTCGCCCGTTGAGTCCTCTGAAGTTGATCGTCTCGAAATCTATGTGAACGGCGTTCTCGTGCGCACACTAGACAGCACGGAATTCTCGGTGACGCCTTTGGGTCTGCAATATGATGCGACCGTGAGTGGACTAAACACTTCGGCTGGCGACGTTATCGAAGTCGTCTTGGTTGCGTCAGATACAGCGGAAACAGAAGTGGCTGTGACGTTGACTGTTCCAGATAGAGAAATCGTTGAAGGCGACGACGTATTGCTCGGGGGCGATGGAGATGATCTGCTCACAGGCAATGGCGGCCGCGACAGCCTGTTTGGCGAAAACGGCAACGACGTGCTGAACGGCGGTCTTGGCTACGATCTGCTTAAAGGCGGCGCAGGTGACGATTTGCTTGTCGGAGGGCGCGGTTACGATACTCTGATTTCAGGCAACGGGGCAGATACCCTGCAAGGCGGTCTTGGCAATGATTTCTATTTCATTGATCGCGCAGACACCGTTGATGAAGAGTTCGGCGGAGGCTTTGACACGCTTGCAGGGCGTATGAACATCAATCTGACCGATGCAGTTTGGATGGATGATTTCGAAGCAGTCGATCTGCGCGGCACCGCTGATCTTTCGGCAGTCGGCAATGGCGTTGGCAACTTGCTCGACGGCAACGCGGGGGACAATGCACTGATTGGCGGCGCTGGTGACGATACCATCAACGGCGGCAAAGGCGCAGATGCCATCGAAGGCGGCGCAGATAGCGATCTGCTTTATGGCAACAAAGGCGCGGATATGATCAGCGGCGGCAAAGCCAACGACACGATCGAAGGCAATGACGGCGATGACACGCTCAGCGGCGATAAAGGCGATGATCAGCTTAATGGTGGAACCGGCAACGATCTCATAGCTGGCGGCGACGGCGATGATAGCTTGTACGGCGCGAATGGTGCGGACGATCTCGGCGGCGGGATCGGCGATGATCTGTTGAATGGCGGAGACGGAAACGACACGCTTAATGGCGATGATGGCAAAGATACGCTGATTGGCGGCACGGGCGACGATGATCTGCGCGGCGGTGTTGGTGCGGATAGCCTTGAGGGCGGAAACGGCCAAGACGAACTGCGTGGCGGCGACGGCGCAGATGTTCTGAAGGGCGGCGATCAAGCCGACGCGCTCTCTGGCGGATACGGAGCCGATACGCTGAAAGGCGGCGCTGGCATAGACGTGCTCAACGGTGGCAGAGGCAATGACATTCTGACAGGTGGCGCGGCCGCGGATCGGTTTGTGTTCGAAGGGACCTTCGGAGATGACACCATCACCGACTTTGAAGGCACTAACGCCGAAGACGTTGATCTTTCCAGCGTCGCAAGCATCGTTGATTTTGCCGACTTAACCGCCAATCATATGATGCAATCTGGCGCGGATGTTGTCATCACCGACGACGGTGGCAACACGATCACCATAGAAGACTTCGTGCTTGCAAACCTTGGAGCCAACGACTTTATTTTCTAAGCGCCGAAGACGTGTGACACGTTATTGACCACGATAGACCCGTCTGATCCTTTCAGGCGGGTCTTTTTTCGATTTGCGGTCCCAGTGGCTTTGGGCGTTTTCCAGACCGGGTAGGATGCTTGCCTACAAGGCACGAAAAACAGTTTGTTTAAACTGCTTAGCTTTGTGCCGGTTTTTCGAGCAGGGCAACAATTTCAGAGCAGTTTTCAAATTGACCGCCGCAGCAATCAGCGAGAAGGAATTGAACCAATGCGTTCACGCTTGCAAGATTAGCCGCGTAGTGAATTTCGCGCTGATGGCGCGTAGAGGTAAGAACGCCTGCGCGCTTTAGAATGGCCAGATGGCCCGACAGTGTTGATGGCTTTGTGCCAAGGCGGCGCGAAATTTCCAAAGCTGGTAGGCCTTGTGGGCCGACCTGAACCAGCAACCTGAACGCATCAAGACGCGAGGGCTGAGCGAGGGCGGCGAGGGCATCAATGGCATCGGCTTGTTTCATATTTCGGTATTGCCCGAAATATCAATTCTTGACAAGTATCTCAGCTGGACGTACCTCAATAGTCACTTCGGTAATTGCCGAAATGAAGCGGGAGGCGTCGCCGTGGCGGGAACTTCGATAGCATCAGAAGTTGATTTTGAAGCAACTGGTAAACACGCAGGCTTTTTGCGCGTCCCGCACTCTGTGCATCGCTCGGCGTATGGATGGATCGGCGTTCCGATTGTGTCGATAAAGAACGGTTCAGGGCCAACACTGGTGATTATGGCGGGCAATCATGGCGACGAATACGAAGGGCAAATAGCAGTTGCAAACCTTGCCCGCACTTTGAAATCCGCTGACCTTCAGGGGCGGGTGATTTTGTTGCCAATGGTGAACGCACCCGCAGCCAGCGCAGGATTGCGCACATCGCCCATTGATTCTGGCAACCTCAATCGACTTTACCCCGGCGATCCAAGTGGCACGCCAACAGAAATGATTGCCCATTATGTCGAAGAAGTCATCTTGCCGTTGGCGGACTATGCGATCGATCTGCATTCGGGTGGCAGCTCGCTGTTTTACCCACCGACGCTTTTACGCGGCATGGGGCATAGCGCGCAGGAGGCTGAAGCTTTGATGCGTCTGCAAGAGGCGTTTGATCTGCCCTATGCGTGGGTCTTCACCAGCGGCGGCGGGCGCCAGAGCACAGCGCGCACCGCTATGGGCGCGGCCAATCGAAAGGGCGTGATCAATGTCATGGCAGAACTCGGCGGTGGCGGCGATGTGACGCCCGACATACTGCGCCGTACGGAGCGGGGTTTGAAACGGGTTCTGCATAGTCTTGGAATGCTGCCTGATTACTCCCCCGATGCGACGCGCGGCACCCGCGAGTTAAACGCGCAAGGGTCAATCTATGCGTATTCAACTGGGTTGTTTGAGCCGTTGAAAGAGATTGGTGAGGATGTCGCGAAGGGCGAATTGGTTGCATTTATTCATCGCCCCGATACCCCCGAGGCCGAGCCAGAAAAGATTACATCGCCCTATGCTGGGATTGCCTTGTGCAAACGCGCTATGGCGCAGGTAAAGCGCGGCGATGCTCTGTTTCAAATTGCCTCTGATGCGCGCGCGTCGAGCGATTAAGCATGACGCAACTCCCAGTCAGTTTCGATGATGTCCAAACCGCTCAACACGCGTTGAAGGGCGTGGTTCATCGCACTCCCGTTCTTGAGAATGGCGAGGTCAATGATCTGCTTGGCGGGCGTTTGCTGCTGAAAGCTGAGAATTTTCAACGCACTGGCGCATTTAAGCTGCGCGGCGCGTACTATCGATTGTTGAACCTGACGCCAAAGCAACGCGCCTGCGGCGTCGTCAGCTATTCGTCGGGAAACCACGCGCTGGGTCTTGCGCGCGCGGCGCAAATGCTCGGCACTTCAGCGATACTTGTTATGCCCAGCGATGCCTCCACGGCCAAGATGCGCGCAACCCAAAAGCTAGGCGCTCAGATCGTAACTTTTGAGCGTGATACCCAGCAGAGCCGCGACGTCGTTGCCCGTACCCAAGCCGAAACAAGCCGCATTGAGGTTCCGCCAAGCGCCCATCCGCAGGTTCTTGCCGGGGCAGGGACCGCAGCGCTGGAACTTCTCGAAGATGCATCTGCATTAGACACCGTCGTTGTGCCATGTGGCGGGGGCGGTCTAACAGCGGCAAGCGCCATCGTCATGGCGTCTGGCGCGCCAAGCACCAAAGTTTTCGCTGCCGAGCCTGAGTTGTTCGATGACACCAAGCGATCACTCGTTGCGGGTAAACCTGTGCCTAATCCAGTGGGCCAGCGCACGATCTGCGACGCAATTATGACGCCCATTCCGAATGATGTGACCTTTCCGATCAATCTCGAACTTCTTGCAGGCGCAGTCACGGCGAGCGATCAAGACATACGCGCGGCAATGCGGTTTGCGTTTGAGCATTTCAAAATCGTGTGCGAGCCGGGCGCAGTAGCGGGCCTTGCGGCGATTTTGAACGGGCAGATCGCTATCAAAGACAAGGTTGTGGCGACTGTCATAACAGGTGGAAACATCGACGCGGCACGGTTCTGCGCCCTCATAGGAGATAAGGCATGACCTTAGAAAGACGGCTCATGGCCGAATGGCTTGGTACGTTTTCGCTTTTGGCGACGGTCATCGGATCGGGCATCATGGCAGAACGCCTGGCAGACGGGAACGTCGCTATCGCGCTTTTGGGCAATACTATTCCAACGGGCGCAATTCTTGTCGTGCTCATCACGATCTTTGGCCCGATTTCGGGGGCGCATTTCAATCCTGCGGTTACGTTGAGTTTTGCGCTTCAGCGCCAGATCACCTCGCGCGATGCGGTTTTTTACGTTTTTGCACAAGTGCTTGGCGGCATCGCTGGCGTCCTCGCGGCGCACGTAATGTTCGAGCATCCTCTGATTGACCCCTCCAGCACCGCGCGCAGTGGAACGGGGCAATGGGCAGGCGAATTCGTTGCTACATTCGGTTTGATTGGCACGATTTTGGGCTGCATCAAAGTCAGCCCAAAGTCGGTTCCAATGGCGGTCGGACTTTATATAACCGCCGCGTATTGGTTTACTTCGTCCACGTCCTTTGCAAATCCGGCGGTCACAATCGCGCGCGGGTTTTCGGATACTTTCGCAGGTATCGCGCCGATGGATGTTGCAGCATTCATCGCCGTGCAATTGATCGCGGCGTTCTTGGCAACATGGTTCTTTAGCTGGCTTTTGGCGGAGGTTGGTGATGACTGAGGTATTTGATTTCGACGCCCCAATCGATCGCCGTGAGGTCCCCGCCTTAAAGACGCATCCCATAGTGCTGGGCGCGGACGGGGCCGATCTTTTTCCCGCAGGCGTCGCTGATATGGATTTTCGCGTTGCGCCAAGCATCTTGAGCGCACTGGAAAAACGCGCGTTGCATGGTGTGTTTGGTTATGAGGCTGTGCCTGATGGTTTGATCCCAGCCCTGCGCAGTTGGTTGCTGACCCGACATGGCTGGCAGGTTGAGCCGCCAGATATTCTGCGCGCGCCCAATGTGCTCAATAGCATTTCGATGGCGCTGAACCTTTTCACCAAAGCGGGGGACGGGGTCATTGTTCAACCGCCCGTGTTTTTCGACTTCAAGGACATACTTGAGGAGAATGGTCGCAGGATGGTTGAAAATCCGTTGCTGTTGATCGCTGGGCGCTATGAAATGGACTTCGCAGGACTTGAAACGCTTGCATCTGATCCCGCGACCAAGATGCTGTTCATGTGCAATCCCCAAAACCCCGTAGGCCGCGTTTGGAGCAAAGATGAGCTGCTGCGCCTTGGGGGTATTTGCCGAAAACATGGAGTTCTTGTTGTTGCCGATGAAATTCATGGCGATATCACCTTGGGTGGGCATGCTTATACGCCCTTCGCAAGCATTTCTGATACGGATGCAGACAATAGCATTACCTGCCTTTCACCCGCCAAAAGTTTTAACATCGCATCGTGTTGTAGTGCGTTTACGGTTGTTCCAAACCCTGAGCGGCGCAGAGCCTTCATGGCCGAGAACAGTCGCTTAACGGTCAACAAAAACAACGCATTCGCCAGTGTTGCGATGCAGGCGGCTTATGAAAGCGGCGCTGCGTGGCTTGATGCAGCTATCGGGTATATCGAAGGCAATCTGGCTCTCGTGCGCGCGCGCGTTGAACCTGTGCCAGAGGTCACTTTGATCGAGCCAGAAGGGACGTTTTTGCTCTGGCTCGATTTTCGCGCGCTTGGGCTCGCTCCTGACGATCTCACTCAATTCCTGCGCGAGCAAGCTGGCTGGGCGATCACGCGCGGCATTGCCTTTGGAGAGAGCGGCGCCGGCTTTGCCCGATTGAATATCGCATGCCGCCGCGCGCGTTTAGATCAGGCGCTCGGCGCGCTGATCACTGCAATTACCAACCACCGAAAGCCGACAAAATGAACGATGCGCCAAACATTGAAAACACGCATTTTCGCGCAATTGATGAGCAACGCTTAATGACTACTGAAGGGCCAAGCCATGCACCGCGCATTTTGCTGCTCTACGGTTCTTTGCGCCAGCGCTCGTTTTCGCGTCTAATGACAGAAGAAGCTGCGCGCGTTTTGGTGCGTTTTGGGGCCGAGACAAGGACGTTTAATCCCAGCGGTTTGCCGCTGCCAGGGGATGCGGACGAGGAGCATCCCAAAGTGCAGGAACTCCGCGATCTGGTTGCGTGGAGCGAAGGCATGGTTTGGTGCTCACCCGAGCGCCATGGTGCGATGACTGGTATCATGAAAACGCAAATTGACTGGATTCCACTGTCGCTTGGCGCGGTGCGACCTACACAAGGAAAAACGCTTGCTGTGATGCAGGTGAATGGCGGCTCGCAGAGCTTTAACACTGTCAACCAGTTGCGCATTTTGGGGCGTTGGATGCGGCTTTTGACCATTCCGAACCAGTCCTCGACGCCAAAGGCGTTTCTGGAGTTTGACGAGGATGACCGGATGAAGCCTTCACCGAACTATGACCGAATGGTTGATGTGATGGAGGAGCTGGTCAAGTTTACCCTTCTGACGCGCGGTCGGGCCGATTACCTTGTCGAGCGTTACAGCGAGCGCAAGGAAACAGGGGAAGAGTTAATCAAACGGGTCAACCAAACATCGATCTAAAGCGTTTGGTTGCTGCTATCCTATTTGAACACTCTTTACGCCGCGCTGGCTTCGGTTTGCGCGGCGCTCTGCTAGCATCAGCATTGCGGGCGTAACGATCAACGTCAGGATGGTTGCAATCACCAGACCACCCGCAATTGCCGAGCTAAGTTCTGTCCACCACTGGGTCGAGGGTGCGCCATAAACGATGTCACGTGTGAAGAAGTTCAAGTTCACACCAATTACCATCGGCATCAGGCCCAAAGCAGTTGTGACAGAGGTCAAAATCACGGGCCGTAATCGCTGCGCGCCCGTACGCAGGGCGGCCTCAAGCGGGGATTGCCCTGCTTTTTTGAGGTCATTGTAGGTATCAATCAGCACGATGTTGTTGTTCACCACGATGCCCGCCAAAGCGATCACGCCAATGCCGCCCATCACCACGCCAAATGGCCGTCCTGTGACGATCAAACCTAGCAAAACCCCTGCAATGGAAAAGACAATCGCGCTCATCACGATAAAGGCTTGGAAGAAGTTGTTAAATTGCAAAACCAAGATCACAAACATCAGGAAAATGGCTGTAACGAAAGCCCCGACGAGAAAAGTCATGCTCTCGGCTTGATCCTCTGCTTCGCCCGCAAACGAGAACTCTACACCGGCGGGCAGCTCTGCTGCATCCAGCGCCGTAGTTAGCGCGATGACTTGATCATTTACCAAAACACCGGGTGCAACATTTGCTTCAATCGTGGTGACGCGCTTTTCGTCTATGCGGCGAATTATGCCGGTTCTTTCGGACGGGGCGAACGTCACAAAGTTAGAAATTGGGACAAGTCCAGATGTGGTTGGCACCCGAAGGCTTGCGAGTTCGGCAAGCGAGCGTTCTTCGCGTGGAAACCGCACACGTATATCGAGCGAGCCGTCAATGTCATCGGGACGGTAATCGGCGACAGTGATGCCTTGGGTCAAAAGTTGCACCGCTTGTCCAAGCAGGCTTACATCAGCGCCATATCGCGCCGCTTCCGCGCGATTGACAAGGATCGAAACTTCAACCCCGGGCACAGGGCGCGTGTCGGTCACATCCGTAAAGCCACCAATGCGCTCCATAGTATCGCGCACTTGCTGAACCGCGGTTGATTGCACATCCGGGTTGCGCGCTGTGATTTGCAGGTTAACGGGCTTGCCAGCTGTTGGGCCGCCGCTTTCGGTTTGCACCTGAACATCAATGCCTGCGATATCGGCAACACTTTGACGAATATCAACGCCGATCTCGGCTGCGGTGCGGCGCGTGTCCCACGGCGTTAGCTCTAGCTGCAAAGTGCCAATGGTTTCTTCATCGCCTTGTCCTGCGCTCATCATCGAGCGCGCATAAATGCTGGCGATTTCATCATAGCCAAGCAGTCGATTTTCCACGGTGCGAACTAGTGCATCACGCTCAAAAATAGAGAAATTATCGCGCGCACGTACTTGCACCTGCATAAAGTCAGGCTCGACCGATGGGAAAAAACTGATGCCCTTGCCGAATTGTCCATAAAGACCAAAGCCACCGAGCAACATTGCAATGGCAAGCAAGAGCGTCGCAGCAGGGCGGGTGATCGCCCTTTCAAGCAGACGTACATATGCGCCGGTAAACCCACCCATTTGACGAGGATCGCCAAGCTCAGCGGCATAAAGCGCAGCCTTTGCCTTTGCTGTTTGAGGTTGACGTTTTCCGATCAACCCACCGACAACAGGGATAAAGATCAGCGCCATAAAGAGCGAGGCAAACAGGGTGAAGATTACCGTGATGGGCAGGAACTTCATGAATTCGCCCACCATCCCAGTCCAGAACAATAGCGGGAAGAAAACGCTTAACGTTGTTGCGGTTGACGCAATGATCGGCCAAGACATCCGCTTGGCGGCAAAGGCGTAAGCGTCCTTTGCTGATGCTCCTTCCTGCAGTTTTCGATCTGCGAGCTCAGTGGTGACAATCGCGCCATCCACGAGCATGCCAACGACAAGGATGAGGGAGAACAAAACAACGATATTCATCGTGTACCCCATCGCCCAAAGCGCGATAACGCCCGCTAGAAATGCGCCTGGAATGGACAGACCAACAAGGATTGCAGAGCGCGAGCCGAGCGCGAAAACGATAACAATCATCACGAGGATCACTGCCGCGATTACATTGGCTTCAAGATCGCTCAGCATGTCTTTCACTTGCTTGGATTGATCCTGCAAGTAGGTCACTTCAACGCTATCGGGCCAGTCAACACGTAGCTCTTCGATCAACGCTTTTACATCGGCAACCGTATCGATGATATTTGCGCCAGATCGTTTGGTGACTTCCAATGCCAAAGCAGGTTGGCCATTGATCCGCGCAAAGGAACTGGGGTCTTCAAAGGTACGCCTGATCGTAGCCACATCCGCGAAGGTCACAACAGCATTGCCGCGCACCTTAACTGGCATCGCCATAACATCGCTGAGGTCTTCAATAAGCCCCGGAACTTTGAGCACAATACGCCCGGATCCCGTTTCGATTGCACCCGCTGCAATCAGGCGGTTGTTTCGCTGGATCTGGCCGATAAGTTCATCAAAGGACAGGTTGTAGGTTTGAAACACAGTCGGGTCGATCAGAACTTCAAGAAATTCAAAGCGTTGACCGCCGATTTCGGCCTCCAAAACCCCTTCAAGACCCTCAATCTCTTCTTGCAAATGCTCGGCGAGATTGTTGAGCGTACGCTCTGGTACAGGACCAGATAGGATCGCTGTTATGATTGGAAAGAGGGCTGTGTTGATCTCAGTAATCGTTATGTCGCGTGCATCTTCGGGCAGATCGCTTTGGGCGCGGTCTGCGGCTTGGCGCACCTTATCCAATGCGGCCTGATTGTCGCCGCCGGGGCTAAATTCCAACTGGATGCTGGCAAAACCTTCGGAGGCATCCGATTTCATACTGTCGAGGCCAGAAATGGAGGCAAATTCTGTTTCCATAGGCTCAAGCAAAAGCCGCTCGGCGTCTGTTGGGCTAATGCCATCGAGGCCCGTTGAGGCATAAAACAGGGGTAAAGGCACCTCTGGATTTGCCTCTTTGGGAATGGCGACATAGGCGTATGCCCCAACGGTGAGGACCATGAGCAGAGCCATGACCACAACCCGCGAGCGCGAGAAGGCCGCGTTGATCAGAGCGTTCATTGACCCACAACCTCGGCGCTCGGCGCGACGATTTCGGCCTCATTTACATAACCTTGCCCAATCGTAATGACATCGGCGGCGTCTGGCAGGCCCGTTACCCAAATCCCATCGATCTGTGCTTTGACAATCTCAATCTTGTGGAACTCGACAACATTCTGCGCGTTCACGGTCTTGACGCCCAGAGTGCCCTCTGTGTTGAGCGAGACGATCGAAGGCGAGAGGAAATGCGCATTCGTCTCGCCCGTGGGGATCGTAACTTCCGCTGAAATACCCGCAGGCACGGCTCCGTCTTGGTTCTCAACCGTGATTTCGGCAAGAAAGGTGCGTGTTTCAGACGCAGCGGAGGTTCCAACAAAACTCACTGTCCCAACGCGCTCTTCACCTGTGATAAAGCGCACTTGCGCAGGCAATCCGACGGCAAGGCGGGTGAGGGACTGTTGCGGCACTTGAATGGCGACAGTCAGCGGCGTGATATCGACGATGCGGCCCACTTCGCTGCCTGTGGATACGAATTCGCCTTCATCGAGGTCCAGGGTTTCAATGCGCCCCGCAAACGGGGCGGTAATGGTTAGCGATTTCGCGTTTTGCTCAATAGAGATTACGCTCGCTTGCGCCGCTGCGAGGCTTGCGCGGGCTTGAGCCACGCGATCCTTTGTGGAAACGCCGCGCTCCAAGAGGGCTTCAGCGTTGTCAAACTCTCGTTGGGCGCGTGCAAGTTCTTCGTTGGCACGGTTGGCATCTGCGTCGTTGTTGGTCGGATCAAACCGAGCGATCACTGCGCCAGCCTCAACATCTTGACCTTTCGACACAAGAACCTCTGCGATGTCACCAGAGGTTTCCGCCCGCATTTTCGTGTCGCGATCGGGCAGGGCCTGTCCTTCTGCGCGGTAGAACTGGGTAACCGTTTTTGCGTGTGATGTGCTCACGGCAACAGCAACGGGCTTGGGCTCTTCGCGTGTTATCGTTGTGTCGGTGTTCTCTGACGGGAAAATGAAGCCGCTGCCCATCCAAGCAACAATCGCAACGAGCAAAATTGCGGCGATCCAAGTGGATCGCGATGCGCCTTTGTCAGAGGTGAACTCAAGCGGCGCGGGCGTTTGGATGTCCGCAATCTCTGCATCTACTTGGGGCGCTTTGACGGCTTTGCTCATGGGGTCGTTCCTTACAGGCAAAAGGATGCAGCATCGGATGTATTTGGTAGCGGCGTTGTGCTCGTCAAGTGCTGCCGAGGCAGGTTAATTAAAAAAGACGTATTTTCAGGATAGCTTTCCGATGCCACCTAAAACATGTTCTCTCCAATAGCGGTTGATCAGAAAATGAAATCACTTGCGGAATAGGCCAATCCGATCCCGATATCGTCAACAGAGATACCCTGCAAAAGCAGCGTGCTCTCTGGCGTAAAGATTTCGGCCTCTCCACCATTGTCTCGTAGATGGTTTGCAAGCAGGTCGGAAAAGTCCGTGATCGCAATCACGCCGCTCAAATCAATGTCTTCGGCATTTCTGCTGTTAAAATCGGTGATCGTATCGTCGCCAAAACCATCGTTGAACACAAATCGGTCATCGCCCTTGCCGCCGGTCAAAACGTCATTGCCGCCACCGCCCTCCAAAGTATCCATCCCTCTGCCGCCGCCAATGGTTTCGTCTTGATCAGAGCCGTTGAACGTATCGTTGCCTCTGCGCAACTTGAACGCGCTGCCATCAACATAAGTTTGAATGCCGGTAAGATCGAAGGTGTTGGCGTTTGCAGTGCCTTCAATCAAGGTGTTGCCTGCGTCGAAGTTTTCGATAGCAGTAAGATCAAATCCCTCTATCGCGCGGCCACCATAATGAACCGTGTCGACGCCGCCTCCACCATTGATCAGGTCAATCGAAGCATCGGCTACGCCTGTATAGATGTGATCTGCGCCTTTGCCGCCTAGCATCGTATCCACGCCGCCGCCTCCGCGCAGAATGTCTTGTCCACCTCTGCCTTCAATCGTGTCATCGCCTTTGCCGCCATGCACATCCTCGGCTTGACCCGAGCCAACAAAAACGTCCGAGCCACGTTTCAATTCAAAAACATTGCCGTTCACGTAGGATTGCACACCTTTCAAATCAAAGGCGTCATCTTCGCTGGTTCCGATCACGGTTAACCCAGAGGCATCGAAGTTCTCGATGGAGGTAAAGCTAAAGCCCTTAATCGCAAAACCGCCATAGACGAGGGTGTCCGTGTCAGTTCCCCCATCAATCGCGTCAATTTCGCCATCTGCGAAACCGGTATGCAGGAAATCATTCCCACTTCCGCCCGTCAGAACATCTATGCCGCCGCCCCCTTGAAGCGTGTCGGAACCATTGCCGCCAATAACCTGCTCGGCAGCGATAGAGCCGACGAACTGATCCGCACCGTCGCGCAACTCGAATAGATTTGCGCCCTCATAAGTGAGAATTCCCGTGAGGTCGAAAATGTTGCCCGTGGCTGTGCCCGTAATCAAAGACATTTGCGCATCGAAGTGATCAAAGCCTGAAGCCACGTCGAGCGTCAGGCTGGGAAGATCAGCACCAGAATAGAAAAAAGTCGCCATGAAAAAATACCCTGTTCAAAATGAATGCGATCAGAGTGCGCCTCATTTAGTTTTGAGTCAAATTTGCACAGGGTCAGGCGCGTCAGCGCTGCTAGCAAAATGCCAATTTTTGTTGGGCTTTAGAGCGCTTAGCGCCCTTTCCAAACCGGATCACGTTTCTGCGCAAATGCGCGCGCGCCTTCAAGTTGATCCTCTGAGGTGTAAAGCGTTTCAACGGTTTTGAACTGGCTTTTGGTGATTTTGTTCAACGCATCCTGGAACTTCATATCCTCGGCTTCACGCACAACTTCCTTAATCGCGGCGTAAACAAGCGGGGGGCCAGAGGCGAGCAATTCTGCCAGCTTTCGCGCTTCTGTCATCAAGTCCTGCGCAGAGTAAACATAGTTTATCATTCCCCAACGCGCGGCTTCATCAGCGTCTAACCAGCGACCTGTGAGCAACATATCCATTGCAATGTGATAGGGGATGCGTTTGGGCAATTTGATGCTCGCAGCATCAGCGACCGTGCCAGAGCGAATTTCAGGTAAGGCAAAGCTGGCATGATCGGCGGCAAGGATCATGTCCGCGCTCAGAGCCAGCTCAAGGCCTCCGCCACAACAGATGCCGTTAATAGCAGCAATCACAGGCTTGTTCAGGTGCGGCAGCTCTTGCAAACCGCCAAATCCGCCAACGCCGTAATCGCCATCCACTGCATCGCCGTCAGCGGCGGCTTTCAGATCCCATCCAGGGCAAAAGAACTTGTCGCCAGCCCCCGTAATGATCGCCACACGCAGTTCAGGATCATCGCGAAAGTCTTTGAAAACTTGCCCCATTATGCGGCTTGTTGCCAGATCAATCGCATTGGCTTTTGGGCGATCTAGCGTGACTTCGAGGATGTGACCGTTGCGAGATGTTTTGATTGGGGTTTCGCTCATTTCTTGTCTCCTTGAACAATAAGCGCATCTACAGCGGTAGCACGCGACGCTGTGCAAAGCAGCGGATTTATCTCAACTTCTTGTACTTGCCCGTGATGCGCAATCACATAGTTCTGAACCGCGTCACTCGCCTTCCATAAAGCACTACGATCAATGGCTTGGCCATTGCGATAGCCATCCAAGACGGGGGCGCAGCGAAGGTTTTTCAGCGCGTCAGTGACTTCTTCTTGCGTCACAGGCAGGATGAGGGAGGTCGTGTCTTGCAATAATTCGGTATGCGTTCCGCCAGCGCCTAGCGTCAAAACATAGCCGTGCGCAGGATCCAAAGTAACGGCTACCAACAACTCAACGACCGCATTTTCTATCATTTCTTCAACGAGATACTGATCGCACCTCATCTGCGTTGCCGCGTTCTTCACGTCATCAGGCGTGCGCAATCCGACCTTAACAGCGCCTGCATCAGACTTATGGGCAAACCCCATTCCCTTAAGCACCCAAGGTGCCTTGAGGGTATCAGCCTTCTTCGCAGCTTCATCCACTGAATTGGCCAAGAGAGATGAAGGTATATCCATGCCAAACCGCATTAAGGCCTCTTTGGCGTCTTTTTCAGAAAGCACCTTTGCATCAATGGGGGTGCGCGCCGTTAGCACAGGGGCTGCGAGCCGTGGGTTGATCTGCGCCAATCGAATAGCGCGCAGCGCGTGGTCCATTCCTGACAGAGGAACGACGCCGTGGGACAATAGCGTCTCTGCGATCTCCTCCGGAAACGTATCTGGCAAAGAAGACAGGACCGCGACGGGCACATCGCTTGTTTTTGCCGTTTCTACGATGGCCTCAACTGCGATATCCCAATCGGACAGCGCGCAGCGATCGGGACGTGGAAAATCTAATACAATCAGGCCTATGGAGATATCGGCGTCAAACAATGCGGTAAACGTGTCTCGCATCGCGTCCTTCTGTGCCCAGATATAAGTGTGATAATCTAGCGGGTTCGCAAGCGCGACCTTGGGGCCTAACGCCGCCCTAAGCGCAGTTGACTGTCGCTTGCTCAGAGCGGGGAAACCGACCTTTTCTGTTTGACCTAAGTCAGCGATCAAACTTGCCTCACCACCAGAACAAGACGCAGAGGCAATCTGCGTTGATTTAAGCGGCCCCGCAACATGCCAAATCTTGAGCAATTCAAGAAATGTGCTTAAGTCATCGCATTGCGCGATGCCAAGGCGGGCCAGCAAGGCCTGTGCGCCAACATGGCTTCCGGCCAGCGATGCCGTGTGCGAAACAGATGCAAGTTGAGCTTGCTCAGAACGTCCAACTTTCAAGGCGCAAATTGGCTTTTTAAGTTCATGTGCTACTTTAATAAGGTCTTCTAGTGCCTTGATATTTTGGATACCTTCGATGTGAAGTCCAAGGCAAGTAACCTGAGGATCGCGCAACAATTCGACACCGATCTGCGCGAGGTCCGTTTGGGCTTGGTTGCCAGCGGTAACAACATAGGCCACAGGCAAAGCGCGGGTTTGCATGGTCAAATTTATCGCGATGTTCGAACTTTGTGTGATGATCGCGACGCCGCTTTCAACGCGTTTTCCGCCGTGCTGATCCGGCCATAAAGCCGCGCCATCAAGGTAGTTAAGAACTCCGTAACAATTGGGGCCTAGGATCGCCATTTCGCCCGCCGCGGCAAGTAGCTCGGCCTGTAGGTCCGCGCCATCGGCCAGTTCTGCCGTGGCTTCTGCAAAGCCAGAGGCAAAACAAACAGCGCCGCCTGCGCCGCGCTTTGAAAGAGAGGAAAGGCACTCAATGGTCACATGACGATTTACACCAAGAAAGCTCGCGTCGGGCGCATCTGGCAGGCTATCAATTGCGCTATAAACGCGGCGACCAGCGATCTCTGACTTTGTTGGATGAACGGGCCAGATCGAGCCAGTAAAGCCAATGCTCTCGCATGTTTTAATAACATTTCGACACCATGCACCGCCACCGACGACGGCGATTGAGCGGGGTCGCAACAAGCGATCAAGGCCAGTCCGCAGAGCGCTCATCGGTTAAGCACCAAGAGGGCGAAGCAAATCGCGGCTGATAATGTGACGCTGAATTTCGCTCGTCCCATCCCAAATACGTTCAACCCGCGCATCGCGCCAAAATCGCTCGATAGGAAAATCATCCATCAACCCCATACCGCCAAATATCTGCAAAGTTGTATCTGTCACCCGCGCCAGCATTTCTGTTGCATAAAGCTTGGCGCTTGCGATTTCACGGTTAGCTGGCAGTTCTTGATCGAGGCGCCATGCCCCTGACAGTGTTAACCAATCTGCGGCGTCGATTTCTGTGATCATATCTGCAATTTGAAAGCTGACGCCTTGGAACTTTCCAATTTGCTGTCCAAATTGTTGGCGCTCAGCTGAATAGTTTAAAGCATAGTCAAAGCAACGGCGCGCGCGCCCAACGCTAAAGGCCGCGACTGTGAGGCGCGTGGCGTAGAGCCATTCGTTCATCACAGCAAATCCGCTATCTACCTCACCGAGGACTTGTGCATCGGGCAGGCGGCAATCGGTGAAATCGAGAATGTAGTTCTTATATCCGCGGTGCGAGACCGATTTGTAACCTTCACGCGCTTCGAAGCCTGGTGTTCCACGATCAACCAAGAAGGCGGTTATACGCTTTTTCGGACCCTTCGGAGTTTGATCTTCGCCCGTTGCAATGAAAACGATAAAGAAGTCCGCATGCTCGCCGCCTGAAATAAAGTGTTTTGATCCGTTGATCACCCAATCGCCACCATCGCGAACCGCACTGCATTTCATCCCGCGCACGTCTGATCCCGCTTGGGGTTCTGTCATGGCAAGCGCATCCATTTTTTCACCGCGCACGGCAGGCAGTAGGTAACGTTCGCGCTGCTCGCCCTCACAAGCCATCAAGATGTTCTGTGGTCGCCCAAAGAAGTGAGTCAATGCCATTGATCCACGACCCAACTCTCGCTCGACTAAGGTGAAATCAAGATGCGACAAGCCCGCGCCGCCAACCTCCTCAGGGAAGTTGCAGGCGTAAAACCCCAGATCGATCACCTTTTGCTTTATTTCTTCGCCAAGCTCATGCGGAACATGACCTGTGCGTTCGACTTCGGTTTCAAACGGGTAGATTTCGTTCTCGACAAAGCTTCTGACCGTCTCGACGATCATGTTTTGCTCTTCACTTAATCCAAATTGCACGGCGGAATTCCAGTCTTTTGTTTCTTTGAATGTCGTTGCTTCTTTGTGACTTGGCGCTTTGGTCGCGACATGGCCTGTCTGTTTGCGACCCAATTGAAATATTGTCGCGTTTGCAAGGCAAGAATTGGTACAATTGTGCGCTTGGAATGCAGCGTGCTTTGAGCCAATGATTAAGCATGACACAGAAATCCACACGCATCGCATTGAATGGGTTTGGGCGTATTGGTCGCTCGATCCTTCGTATTCTAAAGCAACAGGACTTGCCGTTTGAGCTGGTGTTGATCAACGACATCCAGCCGCTCGATGTTTGCGCTTATCTATTTGAATATGATAGTGTTTTTGGAAGATTTGACGGCACTGTCGACACGAAAAACGGCGCGTTGATCTTAGATGGCACACCCGTTCCATTCCATCATACGGATGATCTAAGCACGCTTGATCTTGTTGGGGTCGACGTCGTTTTGGAATGCACAGGTCTTGCTGGAAACCGCGCAGTTGCAACGCGCGGCTTGGACGCAGGAGCAGCCTCGGTTTTGATCTCTGGCCCCTCCGATACGGCGGACAAAACGATCGTTTTGGGCGCGAATGAGCAAGAGCTGGGCTCGGCGCGGATTGTTTCAAATGCATCCTGCACAACCAACGCTCTGGCGCCTTTGTTGCACATCTTGGATCAAACCTATGGCGTTGAAAGCGGTCATATGACGACTGTGCATTGCTACACAGGCAGTCAGCCGACGGTGGACAAACCTGGCGCGGATTTTGCGCGCAGTCGCGCTGCGGCCTTGTCAATGGTGCCGACAACAACGAGTGCGCAGCGCCTGACGGACGAAGTTTTGCCGCATCTTGCCGGGAGGATCGAAGCCCGTGCAATTCGGGTGCCAACGGCAAGCGTGTCTGCGATTGACCTCACGGTACAAACGCGAGCGCGCGTTAGGGCGGATCAGGTGCGTGCGTGCCTTAAAGAGCACGCGAGCGGCGAGATATTGGGCTGGACCGAGCAACCCTTGGTGTCTTCGGACTTGCGGATGCGGCCAGAATCGCTTGTTCTGGTTGGACCAGAGTTGTCGGTTTCAGTCGGCGGCTTGCTACGGGTTTTTGGATGGTACGATAATGAATGGGGCTTTTCTATGCGCATGCTGGAGTTGGCAACACGTATGACACAACGGGAGAGGCAATAGATGCACGATCTGGTGACGCAAGAACAGGTCGACGCATTTCAGCGCGACGGCGTGGTGCTGATCAAAGGGCTGTTTGCTGGCTATGTTGAAACTCTGCGCGCTGGGGTCCAACGCAACATCGATGATCCAGGGCCCTTTAGCGCCGAAAACTTGAAAGAGGGCGAGGGCGGTCGTTTCTTTGACGACTACTGCAACTGGACGCGAATTCCAGAGTTCGAGGATGTGGTCAATAATAGCGCGGCGGCAGAAGTAGCGGCGGATTTGATGTGCTCAAAGAGCGTGCAGATGTTCCATGATCATGTGTTGGTAAAAGAGCCAGGAACGTCAAAGCCAACGCCTTGGCATACGGATGGGCCGTACTACTTTGTCGAAGGGCAACAAACGGTTAGCTTTTGGTCGCCGCTAGATCCGGTAACTGATGCTTCCTTGCGCTGCGTTGCTGGATCGCACCTTTGGGAAAAACCAGTGCTGCCGACGAGATGGCTGTCTGAGGAAGATTTCTATCCAGATGCGGACGCTTACATGCCAGTTCCTGATCCGGATGCCGAGGGTATGATTGTGCGCGAATGGGCGATGGAGCCGGGAGACGCAGTCGCCTTCAACTATTCGATTCTGCACGGCGCACGGGGCAATGAAACAAAGCAGCGCAGACGCGCGTTTTCACTTCGTTTGCTTGGCGATGATGCACGCTACGTAGAGCGCCCGGGTCCAACGTCTCCGCCATTTCCCGGGCACGATATGAACGCAGGGCAGCGCTTGCGAGAAGATTGGTTTCCCATTCTTTACCGTCGTTAAGGGTGCGATTTTTCTGCGAAAAATCGCGGGGCGCAAATCCTTCGCAGAAGGATTTGGCTACAGAAACTTACCCATCGCAACAGCTGTATCTGCCATGCGATTAGAGAAACCCCATTCGTTGTCATACCAAGCAAGGATACGGCACATATTTCCGTCCATGACCTTGGTTTGGTCCGCAGCAAAAATTGAACTGTGGGGATCGTGATTGAAATCCATCGAAACCAGTTTGCGTTCTGAGTAGTCCAAAACGCCTTTAAGAGGCCCATGTGCAGCAGCCTCAATCGCTGCGTTAATCTCTTCAACACTTACATCTCGGCTCGCCTCGAAAGTCAGGTCAACCGCTGAAACATTGGGAGTTGGTACGCGAATGGCGACCCCGTCAAGCTTGCCAGCGAGCTCAGGCAACACAAGCCCAACGGCTTTGGCCGCGCCTGTGGAGGTCGGGATCATGCTCAGCGCAGCGGCGCGGGCGCGATAGAGATCACTGTGCATCGTATCCAGTGTCGGCTGATCACCCGTGTAGCTATGAACTGTCGTCATAAAGCCACGTTTGATGCCGATGGCGTTGTTCAAAACGCTTGCCACAGGCGCAAGGCAGTTCGTGGTGCAAGAGGCGTTGGATACAATGTGATCTTCTGGACCAAGCACATCGTCATTTACACCGTAAACGATTGTTTTATCTGCGCCCTTGGACGGGGCAGAGACGAGAACACGGCTTGCGCCATTCTCAAGGTGAACCTTGGCTTTTTCTTTGTCTGTAAAGATACCAGTGCATTCCAGAACGATGTCTACTTCACCCCAAGGCAGATCGGCAGGGTTGCGGATTGCGCTTACCGCAATCGGGCCGCGTCCAACATTGAGTGATGTTTCATCATGGGTAACTGGGGCCGGGAAGCGGCCATGCACGCTATCGAATTGCAGCAAGTGGGCATTGGTTTCCACTGGGCCGAGATCATTGATGGCGACAACTTCGATGTCCGTACGATTACTTTCGATAATTGCACGCAGCACATTGCGGCCGATACGTCCAAAACCGTTGATTGCTACTTTAAGGGTCATGTCTCATTCCTCGGGCTTGAGCTGTTAGCGCTAACAATTCCAAAACAAGGCTAGAGTCAAGGCCTTGTAAGACCTGAGCATCGGATTAACGCCAGAACGCCATCCATTCAGTCATTTCCGTGAACTTTTTTGCGAGGAACAGAAGGTTGCTGCCACCTGTCAGCACCATATCGCTCAAGAGTGCGACGACGATGAGAGCGCCAAGAAAGATTGCGATTGGGTTTGTCATTGTGGCTCTGCTTTGTGGACATGTGCAACATGCGTCAGAGCGGCGCGAATGCCAAGATGCAAAACCCCCGCACTACACATGGGTAGGCGGGGGCGTTTTCGAGATCGAAATTTGTAAAGAGCTTAGTGGTTCAAGCGGCCAAGGGCGGCGGCTACGTCTGCCATACGCGCAGAGAAGCCCCACTCGTTGTCATACCAAGCGAGGACCCGCACTGTGCGGCCGCCCACAACCTTGGTCTGATCAGGTGCAAAAATCGAGCTATGTGTCGTGTGATTGAAGTCAATCGACACCTTCGGCTCTGGATCATAGGACAGAACTGAACCCATCTGTCCCGCAGCAGCTGTTTGCACTGCGGCATTGACGTCTTCTACGGTTACATCGCGCTTTGCTTCAAATGTAAGGTCAACAGCTGAAACATTTGGCGTGGGTACACGCATGGCTGTTCCGTCAAGTTTGCCCTTGAGGTTTGGCAATACTTCACCCAAAGCTTTTGCCGCGCCGGTTGAGGTCGGGATCATCGCCATTGCGGCTGATCGCGCTCGGTAAAGATCGGAGTGGCGACGATCAAGCGTTGGCTGATCCCCCGTGTAGGAGTGAATTGTTGTCATGATGCCGCGCTCAATGCCAATAGATTCGTCCAGAACTTTTGCCAGCGGGGCAAGGCAGTTCGTGGTGCATGATCCGTTGGAAATCATTGAATCGCCCGCTGCGAGATCACGGTGGTTTACACCATAGACGATTGTCTTTTCGACGTTTTTGGCAGGGGCAGAAATAAGAACCGCTTTTGCGCCGCGTTCAATATGAACACCCGCTTTGTGACCGTCATTGAAGTTGCCTGTGCACTCTAGAACAACATCGCAACCAGACCAGTCGAGCTCTTGTGGGTCATAGGTCGAAAACATTTCCATCGGGCCGCGGCCCAAATCCATTGTATTGCCTTTGATTTTGACTTCCCCGGGAAAACGGCCGTGCACACTGTCATAGCGCAAAAGGTGGGCGCTGGTTTCGAGAGGGCCAGTGGCATTTACTTTAACAACCTGTACGTCATTGCGCGCGGCTTCTGCGATATGCGCAAGGGTTGAGCGACCAATGCGGCCAAATCCGTTGATTCCTAGAGTGACGGTCATTCTGGTCTCCTAAAGTGCTGCCATTGGCGCGGGTATAGCTGTGCAAGTGCAGCGTGACCAAGCCAAAAAGGTCTTTTGTGCAATGTGTTAGCGTTAAATGTTACCGCTTTGCGCATGGTGGCGCTAACGAACGCATGGGCGCGCGCAGGTGATTGCGGTAACAGGTGTAAAAGCAACGATTGAGCGCGATAATAGTGATTCGATCAAGACAGACGAAACGAAGGGTACGAATATGAGTGGTTTGCTGGCTTTGCTGGATGATGTGGCCGCGATTGCAAAGGTTGCAGCGGCATCATTGGATGATGTGGCAGCGCAAGCTGTGAAAGCAGGGAGCAAAGCGGCAGGCGCGGTTATTGATGATGCGGCTGTGACGCCAAAATATGTTCAAGGCTTTGACGCCAAGCGAGAGCTTCCAATCATATGGCGCATTGCGCGTGGCTCTTTGTTGAATAAGCTCTTGATCTTATTGCCTTTGGGTCTTGCCCTATCTGCCTTCGCGCCTTGGCTTATTCCGCCCTTGTTGATGCTTGGCGGCGCATATCTGTGCTTTGAAGGCGCAGAGAAGATCGCCCATTGGTTATTTCATCATGAGGACAGCCATACGGACTCTTACGAAAGCGGCGATCCTGCGCATTTGGAAGAAGAGAAAGTGAAAGGTGCGATCAAGACAGATTTCATTCTTTCCGCTGAGATAATGACAATTGCTTTGGCGGCAATTCCAGAGAGCAGCTTTTGGATGGAGGCCGCTACTTTGGCGCTTGTTGCAATCGGGATCACAGTGGCTGTTTACGGATCGGTTGCTTTGATTGTGAAGGCTGACGATGTGGGCCTCGCGATGGCGGGAGGGCGATTTGCTGCGTTTCGTGCGCTTGGCCGCGGGATTGTCAGTGCGATGCCGAAGGTTATGAAAACACTTACAATTGTTGGAACGGGTGCAATGCTTTGGGTCGGCGGGTCGATCATTATTCACAGCTTGAAAGATCTGGGTTGGAAGACGCCATATTCTTTGATTCATGACCTTGCAGTGAAGGTAGCGGCTTTGGTTCCCGAAGGAGCACAGGGCGCGGTAGAATGGGGCGCGACGGCTTTTGCGGATGGGGTGTTCGGTTTGGCGTTAGGGCTGTTGCTCATTCCAGTTGTTAGCAAAGTGATCACGCCAATTTGGAGCGCGGTTTTTAAGCGAACATAAGGTTTCCAATCACTGACGTGATTGGACCGACTGGGGGCTTTGCCCCCAGAGTTTACTTGGAAAATGAAGAGTTTAGGTCAGCCGCTTTGTTTGATGGAGGCGCACTTTTAGTCCGCCATGGGGGATTGGTGCGCTGCTTGTAGTAAAGGGCAGGCCCGTGGTTTGAGCGAGGCCCATATCCGTTGTGATGATCGCAACGCGCCAGCCTTTGAAGCGGGTTTTCAGGGTCTTCCCGAGCGCGCCATAAAGCGCAAATAGTTGCTTTTTGTCACCGATCCGTGCGCCGTAGGGTGGGTTCATTATGAGCAACCCCGCCGCGCCTTTGGGGCATTCCAGATCGCTGATAGAGGCCTTGGTAAAGAGGCAACTTTCGCCGACACCCGCGCGGTTTGCATTTGCTTTTGCGTTGTCAATCGCCCCTGGATTGCGATCTGATCCGTAGAATTGGCATTGCGTGTCATGGCGTGTTTGAACGGATTTCAACTCGGCCCAGCGTTCGGGCATAAAGCTTGCAAGATGTTCAAAGGCGAATGCGCGCGAGCGCCCAGGCAGAAGGCCGTGCGCGATTTCGGCGGCTTCAATCGGGAAGGTTCCCGAACCGCACATTGGATCAAGGACAGGCTCTGTGCCATCAAAGCCAGCGGCGCGTAGAAACAGAGATGCGAGATTTTCTCGCATCGGGGCCTTGCCGACAGCTTCTTTATGGCCGCGCTGATGGAGCGGCGTTCCAGATGTATCTACCGAAAAAGTGCATAGGTTATCTTCGATCCGCACCATGATCTTGATTGCGTCTTCACCGCCAATGGGGAGGCGCATGCGTTCATGGATTGCGCGTTCGATGCGTTCTTTGGCAGCGCCAGCGTGGTAGATTTTGGATTTGCGCGTCGTGACGTCAACTTTAACCGGGACATCCTTGCGCAACAGGGCGTGCCAATCGAGTTCACGCGTTTGCTTTTCGAGCTGGCTCAGGTTGAAGCTGCGAAAATGTGCGAACCTTGCGAGGATGCGCGATGTGCCGCGCAGGGTGAGGTTGGCGCGCATAACGTTGGGCCAGAGGCCGAAAAAACTTACGCCGCCAGCCGTGGCTGTTGCGCCTTTGAAACCTGCTTCTAACGCTTCGGCTTCCAGAATGGGCTCTAACCCCGGTGGGCAAGCACAGAAGATTTCAAAGGGCTTCATAAGAAATTGGGGGTAGGGTGCGTGGTTTCACGCACCCTCCGTCTCATAGGCCCAAAAGGGCTTTGACTTTGGCGACAGTCGCTTCAGCAGTGATGCCAAAGTGCTCATAAAGCTCGCCCGCTGGGGCAGATGCGCCAAAACTATCCATGCCAACGAAGTCCGCTTTTGCTTCGCGGCCACGCTCACCAAGGAGCCACTGATCCCAGCCCATACGCACGCCAGCTTCGATTGCAACGCGCACTGGACCGCCCGGCAGAACGCGCTTGCGATAGGCGTCGTCTTGCGCGGCAAAAAGTTCCATGCAGGGCATAGACACAACGCGTGTTCCGATGCCTTCCGCGTGTAGGGCGTCGCGCGCTGCCAAAGCGATTTCCACTTCAGAGCCTGTGGCCATCAAGATAACCTGACGCTTGCCTTCTGCATCTGCCAGAACGTAACCGCCTTGCGCGGAAAGGTTCTTGGTTTTGTGCTCAAGGCGCACAGTTGGCAGGTTCTGACGGGAAAGCGCCAGAACGGATGGCGTTGTTTTGGCTGTCAAAGCCACTTCCCAAGCCTCTGCCGTTTCAACCGTATCCGCTGGGCGGAACACATAGGTGTTCGGCGTAGAGCGCGAAATTGCGAGGTGCTCAACAGGTTGGTGCGTTGGACCATCTTCGCCCAGACCAATGGAGTCGTGGGTCATGACAAAGACTGTTGGCACTTTCATCAGCGCCGCCAAACGCATTGCTGGGCGCGCGTAATCGGTAAAGCACATGAACGTGCCGCCATAAGGGCGCACGCCGCCGTGTAGCGCCATACCGTTCATCGCAGAGGACATGCCATGCTCACGAATGCCCCAATAGATATAGCGGCCACCGCGATTGTCCGTGTCAAACACGCCCATATCACCTGTCTTGGTGTTGTTAGAGCCTGTTAGGTCAGCAGAGCCACCAACAGTTTCTTGCATGAGCGGGTTGATCACTTCGAGCGTCATTTCAGATGACTTACGGGTCGCCACCTTAGGCGCGTCCGCGGTGATCTGCTTTTTGAACGCTTTGATCGCTGCGGCCAGTTTCTTGGGTGCTTCCAAATCATAAGCGCGTTTGAACTCGGCCTGTTTGTTTGCAGAAACAGACGCGAAACGCTCGTTCCATGCGGCATGCTCGGCGGCGCCGCGCGCGCCGATCGCTTCCCAAGCGGATTTGATGTCAGCAGGGACTTCAAACGGGCCCGATGTCCAACCGTAGAGCGCTTTGGCTTCTGCCATTTGCTCTTCATTGGTCAATGCGCCGTGACCTTTGGACGTGTCTTGCGCCGCGTGACCCAAAGCGATGTGCGTTTTGCAAGCGATCATTGACGGCTTGCCTGCTTTCTTCGCAGCCGTAATTGCTTCGTCAATCTCAATTGGGTTGTGACCGTCGATTTCCTGAACATGCCAACCAGAGGCTTTGAAGCGTTGCACCTGATCTGTGCGATCAGACAGCTCAACCGTGCCGTCGATGGTGATGTTGTTGTTGTCCCAAAGCACAATCAACTTGCTCAGTTCATGACGACCCGCAAGGCCGATCGCCTCTTGGGAAACACCTTCCATCAGGCAACCATCGCCAGCGATGACATATGTGTGGTGATCCACCAACTTCTTACCGTAACGGGCGCGCTGGATTTCTTCTGCCATCGCGAAACCGACAGAATTGGCGATGCCCTGACCAAGTGGACCAGTTGTCGTCTCAACCGCGTCGATCAAGAAATTCTCAGGGTGTCCCGCTGTCAAAGCGCCTTTTTGGCGGAAGTTTTTGATCTGATCGAGCGTGACCTGCTTGTCGCCAACGAGATACAGCAGCGAATAAATCAGCATCGAGCCGTGGCCCGCAGACAAGATAAAGCGGTCGCGATCATGCCAAAGCGGTGCGCTTGCATCAAACTTTAGATGCTTCTCAAAAAGAACGGTCGCGACATCGGCCATGCCCATAGGCATGCCTGAGTGGCCTGAATTGGCGGCGTGGATCGCGTCCAAAGTCAACGCGCGAATAGCGGCGGCCTTGTTCCAGTGATCAGGATTGGCGGAGCGGAGAGCTGCAATATCCAAAAGGGTCGTCCTTCGTGAGAGGCTGAATGTTAGCGGTAAGTTTTAGCGCTCAATATCAAGCTTCGGGCAAAGATCAAGCGTAGCCCTTAAGTGGTTGATGCATAAGGGGGGAGTATTTTGCTGAGGCTTTGGCTAAACTCGCTTCAAGCCGCACATATATGCGATTCGCGCAAGACGTGCGGCACGAGGAATTGAGGGACGAGGAGAGCACGATGAGCGATATCACCGAGCTCGAGCGCCGGATAACAGCGGCGCTGGATCGAATTGGGACGGGACTAGACGGATTAGAGGCTCCAGCGCCAGCCGGACCTGATCCTGAAACTCTGGCAAAGCTCGAAGCGGCGGAAGCACGCGCGGCGGAGTTAGAGCAAGCACTGACTGATGAAAAACTGGCGAACGCCCAATTGGAAGAGCGGATGAAGTCGGTGCGCGAAACGGCTGACCGGCATGCGTCTGCGATGGACATTCAGGCCTATGAGCAACAGCAAACAACCGCGCGCCTTGACGCCGATTTGCAGCGCCTTCGCCGCGCTGCCGAAGATTTGCGCGCGTCTAATCTGGGCCTTCGTGATGCTTTGGAGAAAGGTTTGGCCGAGCCTCACCTTATTAATAAGGCAATGTTAGCTGAATTAGAGACCCTTCGCGCAACCC
The DNA here is from genome assembly GCF_050633725.1 of Planktotalea sp. GTDB lineage: Bacteria > Pseudomonadota > Alphaproteobacteria > Rhodobacterales > Rhodobacteraceae > Planktotalea. The sequence goes on along the minus strand of NZ_JBOEHB010000023.1, from coordinate 18,012 downwards.
GCTCGGTTGAAATTGCCCAAGCCGATACTGTGCTTGCCGCGTTAGAGCCTTTGGTGAAACGTGCGGTGAATGACGCTGCCAACGCAAAGGAGAATTCAGATGCCTGAGGTCGTGATCAAAATTGGCGGTCGTGAGTTTGAAGTTGCGTGCCAAGCGGGCGAAGAGGAATATCTCCATTCGGCGGCTAAAATGCTAGATACAGAGGCGCAAACCTTAGCAAGTCAGATTGGCCGAATTCCAGAGCCGCGTATGTTGCTTATGGCGGGTTTGATGTTGGCGGATAAGACCGCGGCAATGGAGGACAAAGTGGCTCAGGTTGAGGCCCAATTGGCCGAGGTTCAGTCCGCCTTGACGACTTTGCAGAACCAACCTGCGCCTGCACCTGAGCGGGTTGAAGTGCCGGTGATTCCAGCAATCGTGACGGAAACTTTGGCAGAGATCGCAGCGCGCACTGAGAGCTTTGCGGCGGCAATTGAAGAAAAGTCAGCCAGTTAAATCTCTGGCTGACCGCTTTTGTGGCCCTGTTTTCATCTTCCGCGCTTTGTGAACATCTGCGCGGCGTCAGCGATCGGTCAAAGCCCCTCAACGTGCAGATCATCCAGCTTGCGCGTAAGCTTTGCTAACGAAAGCCAACCGGCTTTCTCGGATGCGTTACAATCAAACCTGCCTGTTGCGCCAGCCATTTGCGGCGCTGCCAGCTAAAGTGCTGGGATAGGAACAGGTTTGAGGTTCGACATTCTTGTCAGGCAAGGCTTGCATTGCGCGGGCGCGCGTTTCTCCAGATGCGATAGGTTTCTAGACCCGCGAGAGGGATAAAGTGCACAAGGGCAGGGCCAACGTTGTTATGCACGAATATCCAGTGCACGAGCGTTGCAAGCGCTGCGACGTAAACTGTGCGTTGCAACGGCTTCCAAGACCGCCCCATCTTCTTGAGCGAATAATCATTCGAGGTCACAGCAAGGGGCAAGAAGATGAACAGGGCAAGCCAACCGGTCCAAATCCCGAGTGCAAAGAACTCGCCTAGCATCGCGCGAAGCGTGCCCATATCGACAATGTATAGTAATGTATGGAACGCTGCGTATCCAAAGGCCGCCACACCAATGTGGCGTCTGCGTTTCATCATCCAACGCCAAAACCCGGACGCAGGGAAAAGCATCCGCATGGGCGTGAGGATCATCGCGATGATCATAAAGCGCGCTGCAAATTCACCTGTGGGGTGAAGCAGAATCTCTTCAATTGCCTTTCCGTCTGTATTCGTCGCTCCGTTGATCCACATAGAGAGAAACCCGAAAGCGGGCAGGCTTAGAAGAAGCCAAAAGAAGGGTTTTGAGTTGAGAAGTTTCATAGGTCGCTCTATTCCGTTGCGCTGCTAATGAGGTTAATACGCTGAGCGCACTATGTTCCGTCGCGCGGCCTGACGTTTTTGGGATTCTTTTTTTCCGAGCACCTAATCCCGGCGAAAGGGTGCCAAAACAAGTGAAAAGCGTGTAAAGATCGCTTGACAGTAGGTCTTCATAGCAACATAAGCCGCCTACCAAGGGCGCGAGGTCCGTCTTGCGCTTTGGTGTTATTGGAAATTCGCACAAATGTGCGCGCTGTTTATGGGTGGGGCCGATCCCCAAGAAATGCTGGAAACGGGACCCTAGAGACGCGGTAGACAAGGAAGAACGTAGATGTTCGCGGTAATGAAAACCGGCGGCAAGCAATATAAAGTTCAATCGGGCGATGTGCTTCGTGTTGAAAAGCTGGCTGCTGATGCGGGTGAAACCGTACAATTCAATGAAATTCTGATGCTGGGCGGCGACAAGACTGTCGTTGGCGCACCGAACGTGGACGGCGCTGCTGTTCAGGCCGAGGTCGTAGACCAGATCAAAGGCGACAAGGTTATCAACTTTGTTAAGCGTCGTCGTAAGCACGGCTCCCAGCGTACAAAGGGCCACCGTCAACAACTGACGTTGATCCGCGTTGGCGACATCCTTGCCTCCGGTGGTGACAAGTCTGGCGTAAAAGCAGCAATCGGCGCAGGTTCTGTTGCTGGTGTTGCCGTTGCAGCCGCAGCAGCGAAAGCCGCGCCTAAGAAGGCAGCCGCGAAAAAAGCAGCGCCTAAGAAAGCAGAAGCAGCGGCTCCGGCTGTTGAGGTTGATGGTGTAGAGCCAACAAACCTTTTGAAAGAAGCACGCGGCGGTCAGCCTGATGATCTGAAAAAGATCAGCGGCGTTGGTCCAAAGCTCGAAGGCACACTGCACGAAATCGGTGTTTTCCACTTCGACCAAATCGCAGCATGGGGCCCAGCAGAGATCGCCTATATGGATGATCGTCTGTCTTTCAAAGGCCGCATCGAACGTGACGACTGGATTGCGCAAGCAAAACAGTTCTCAGCAGAATAAGAGGAGCACGACCCCATGGCACATAAAAAAGCAGGTGGTTCATCCCGTAACGGTCGCGACTCAGCTGGTCGCCGTCTCGGTGTAAAACTCTACGGTGGCCAAGCGGCAATCGCAGGTAACATCATCATTCGTCAGCGTGGCACAAAGTTCTGGCCAGGCGAGGGCGTTGGCCTTGGCAAAGATCACACGATCTTCGCAACAGCCGATGGCGCGGTGAAATTCCACAAAGGCCTTAAAGGCCGCACGTTTGTATCGGTCCTGCCAGTGGCGGAGGCCGCTGAATAAGCCGTTTCTGAATACAGACTAAATTCAGGGGATCGGCGGAAACGCCGGTCCCTTTTCTTTTGTATCGTAAGGTTTGGGAGGACCGCGCGATGGTAGTGTTAATGAATTTTGATGTGATACTTCATAAGCGCGTCGTAAGGCGCGGGTTATGTTGCGGAAACTCTGGATTGCAAGAGGCGTTTGTCTGATGTCAGTTGCAACAGGAGCTTTCCTGATTTTCGCCGCGTCCCAAGTTGGAACGCCCGGGCCTGCAAACATGGCGCTGATGGCGACAGGCGCGCGGTTTGGTTTCAAAGCTGCGCTGCCATTTGTGGCGGGTGTGGCGCTTGGCAAGCAGCTCATTATATGGCCGATTGGGTTTGGTCTCATGGGTTTAGCGGAAACTGTTCCAGCGCTTTTCACCGCGTTGAAATACATATCCGCGGCCTACATCATTTGGTTGGCGTGGAAGGTCGCGAACCTGCGATTGAAAACAAATGAAAAGGCCAAAGCCCCTGGATTTGCCGCGGGCTTGATTGTGCATCCGCTTAATCCAAAGGCTTGGGCAATGATTGTGGGCGGTTTCACCGCCTTTGTCGAACCTGATACGCCGACTTTTGAAGCAACCGCGATTATCGCGGCCTGTTTGCTGGCCTGCCAAATCGTTTTGCACCCGATTTGGACCTTTGCCGGTCACAAAATCGCGCAGACCGTCGCAGGAACGCGTGCGGAGACCTATTTAATGTGGACTTTGGCAGCGTTGACCGTTGCTTCTGTTCTCTTTGTTTTGTTTGGAGGAGGCAAAGCATGAATGATATGACACAGATCGAGCAGAAAAACCTGATCTCTGAGCGAATGAAGCTGCGCCCGTTGCGCGGCTCAGATTTCGGGTTAATCGAAATGCACCGAAGCGATGCGCGCGTCGCAAAAATGACGCCAGCTATTCCACATCCGTTGCCCCCCGGGGCAACCGAAGCGTTGCTTGCACGTGCGAGCGATCCTGAGCGTGAGGTCGACATTTGGGCGATGGATGCCAGCATTCATGGAGGACCTGAAGTTGTTGGTCTCATCTCTTTGACAAAGTTAGACAAAAGCCAATCCGAGATTAGCTATTGGGTCGCCCCAGCATATTGGAATACAGGCGCAGCCTCCGATGCGGTTGCAACCTTGATTAAGGCGAACCCTTTGGGCAATTGCACGATCTTTGCCTCGGTCTTTCATGACAACCCTGCTTCGGCCCGCGTGTTAACAAACGTTGGATTTGCCTATATTGGCGATGCGGAAACGTTTTGTGTTGCGCGCGGAGCGAATGTGCCGACTTGGACCTATTTACGAAAACTCGATTGAGCAAAGCCGCGCCTTTGCGTAAACCGCACCTAACGCACTTTTGCGCGCAATAGAAAGCACTGACATGAAATTCCTAGACCTCGCCAAAGTATATATCCGTTCAGGCGGCGGTGGGGGCGGCTCTGTCAGCTTTCGGCGCGAGAAGTTCATTGAATACGGTGGCCCGAATGGCGGCGACGGTGGGTGTGGTGGCTCTGTTTGGGTTGAAACCGTTGATGGTCTGAACACGCTGATCGATTTTCGCTACCAGCAACACTTCTTCGCCAAAAGTGGCCAGCCCGGAATGGGTCAGGGGCGCACGGGTAAAGACGGGGATGACATTATCCTGCGCGTGCCCGTCGGCACCGAAGTTATGGATGAAGATCAAGAGACGGTGATCGCAGACATGACCGAGCTTGGCCAACGTGTGTTGATCGCTAAGGGCGGCAATGGTGGCTTTGGCAACCTTCACTTTAAATCAGCAACCAACCAAGCACCGCGCCGCGCCAATCCGGGGCAAGAGGGCGTAGAGCGAACGATCTGGTTGCGCTTGAAACTCATTGCGGATGTTGGGCTATTGGGGCTTCCCAATGCGGGCAAATCAACTTTCCTTGCGGCGACCTCGAACGCGCGCCCGAAGATTGCGGATTATCCCTTTACCACCTTGCACCCGAATTTGGGCGTTGTTGGTGTCGATAATGTTGAATTCGTCGTTGCAGATATTCCCGGCCTCATTGAAGGCGCGCATGAAGGCGTTGGGCTTGGCGTGCGGTTTCTTGGCCATGTGGAACGCTGCGCGGTCCTGCTGCATCTTGTGGATGGCACGTCGGAAACCGTGGTCGAAGACTACAAAACCATTATTGGCGAATTAGAGGCCTATGGCGGTGAGCTTGCCTTCAAGAACCGCGTTACCGTTTTGAACAAGGTCGATGCGCTGGATGATGACACGCGCGCCGAGGCAAAAGCCGCGCTTGAAAAAGCCAGCGGCGGCCCTGTGATGGAAATGTCGGGTGCGGCAAAGCTCGGCACGACCGAAGTGCTTCGCGCACTGCGCACCCAAATTGATGATGACCGTCTGCGCGCGCATATTGGCGAAGCAGAGGATGAGCCATGGCGTCCTTAAGCTCTGCAAAACGCGTTGTCATCAAGATCGGTTCAGCCCTGTTGGTGGAAGAGGGGCGCTTACGCCGAGATTGGCTTTATGGCCTTGCGGAAGACGTCGCGGCGCTGCGCGGGCGCGGTGTGGATGTTGTTCTGGTGTCCTCAGGGTCCATTGCGCTGGGGCGCGGTGTGCTTGGATTGCCAAACACAGCGCTGCCGCTAGAGCAGAGCCAAGCTGCGGCGTCGGTCGGTCAAATCCGCCTTGCGCGCGCCTACGAAGAAGCGCTTGCACCGCACGGAATTGCCGCCGCACAAATTCTTGTGACCCTCGAAGACAGTTGGGACCGTCGGCGGTTCTTAAACTCGCGTGCGACGCTTGATCAATTGCTTAGTCTTGGCGCAGTGCCGATTGTAAACGAGAACGACACCATCGCGACGGATGAAATTCGCTTTGGCGACAATGATCGATTAGCGGCGCAAATCGCAGTGACGGTCGGCGCTGATACCTTGGTTTTGCTTTCCGACGTGGATGGGCTTTATACGTCCAATCCTACGCTTGATCCCAAGGCGACGCGCTTTGATGTGATTGAAGAAATCACGCCAGAAATTGAAAACATGGCAGGGGATGCCACGTCGTCGCTGTCCAAAGGCGGGATGAAAACCAAAGTGATCGCTGGCAAGACGGCCACTTCTGCGGGCTGCGCGATGGTGATTATGGAAGGTTCGGTCTATCGCCCGATCAACGCGCTTGAAGCGGGGGCAAATGCGACATGGTTCACGGCCCAGACCGATCCAATTACCGCTCGCAAGTCATGGATTTTCGCGATGAAGGCACATGGCGCCGTGCGCGTTGATACAGGTGCGGCGCGTGCATTGACAGATGGTAACAGCTTGCTACCCGCTGGCGTAATAGATGTCATCGGCACATTCGAGCGCGGCGACAGCGTTGCAATTGAAGGCCCTGATGGGCGCATTGTTGGCTATGGGCTGACGCGGTATTCTAGCGAAGACGCGCGTAAGATCATGGGGCACAATAGCACCGAAATCGAAGCATTGCTCGGCTATTCTGGTCGCGCGGCACTGATCCACAGAGACGACATGGCACTTTAAGAGGAGGCCGATATGAAAGATTTTGAGAGCATTCCGGCCTTGATGGCCGACATTGGAGCAAAGGCAAAAGCTGCGTCTGCCATTTTGGCCAGCGCCACCGCCGAGCGTAAACACGCAGCCCTGATTGGCGCCGCTGAAGCCGTTTGGAGGACGCGCGACGAAATCATTGAAGCGAACAAGCTTGATCTGGAATATGGCCGTGAAAAGGGCCTGTCAGATGCGATGATGGACCGTTTGATGTTGGATGAAGAACGTATCCAAGGCATCGTGAATGGTTTGCGCGCGGTGGCAGAGCAAGCGGATCCCGTGGGCGAAGTCATTGCGGAATGGGATATGCCGTCGGGTCTCGACATTCGCCGCGTGCGTACCCCTTTGGGGGTGATTGGCGTGATCTATGAAAGCCGCCCCAATGTAACCGCTGATGCAGGGGCTTTGTGCCTCAAGTCGGGCAATGCAGTCATTTTGCGCGGTGGCTCCGAGAGTTTTCACAGCTCTGGTGCGATCCATGCGGCGCTGGTTGATGGGGTAACAAAAGCAGGCTTGCCCGCAGAGAGCATTCAATTGGTGCCAACGCGGGATCGCGCGGCGGTGCAGGAAATGCTGACGATGACCGATACCATCGATGTGATTGTCCCGCGCGGCGGCAAAGGTCTTGTTGGTTTGGTTCAACGCGAGGCGCGTGTTCCGGTATTTGCCCATCTTGAAGGCATCGTTCATGTCTATATTGATGCTGCAGCCGATCCTGTAAAGACGCTCGACGTCGTGTTGAATGCGAAGACGCGGCGCACAGGAATTTGCGGCTCAGCCGAATGTTTGTTGATCCATCGCTCTGTTGTCGACACTTTGGGGCAGGGCGTCATTCGCGCGTTGATTGATGCAGGTGTCGAAGTGCGCGCGGGTGAGGGGCTTGAGCATATCGAAGGCACCGTTGCGGCACGCGATTCAGACTTTGGCTGCGAGTTCCTTGATATGATCATTGCCGCCAAAGTTGTTGATGATGTCGACGGTGCGATTGCTCATATTCGGACCTATGGATCAAATCACACGGATTGCATTCTGACCGAGGATGATGCGGTTGCGGACAAGTTTTTTGCCGAGCTTGATAGCGCGATTCTGATGCGCAACGCCTCTACCCAGTTTGCGGATGGCGGCGAATTTGGCATGGGCGCTGAAATAGGTATCGCGACAGGGAAAATGCATGCGCGCGGGCCTGTGGGCGCGGCGCAGTTGACCAGCTTTAAGTATCTGGTCGTTGGAAACGGGACAACGCGCTCTTAGAACCTTACACCACCAGCAAGGCGGTTCCATCGCCTTGCGTCACCTCGATGCGCCGTCCTTTTGCCGCCGCATGTAGTGGTAGTAGCAAGAATTGAACATGCGCAGGTGTGCTCATTGTATCGCTTGCCACGTCCTTCCCGTTCTCGAGCATGCTCCATAGATTTGGATCAAACGAAAGCCGATCTGAGCGGGCGATGAAACGCCAGCGTCCATTCTGTGGGGATAGGCTAATATCGCCGCCATAAGGAAGTGCTTGTTCCAAGCATTGAAAGGCCAGAAAAATCAATTGTGCTTCACTGCGCGGCAAATTGTCTGGCAGATCATAAGTAAGAGATAGGCGCGACCCCTTTGTGATGTCAGTCAAGAGAGAGGCGATTTCTGACGCGCTAAGCTGTTGAGCATCGCTTGCAGGTCCGTAAGCAATCCGAAAGAAGCGAATTCGAGCATTCGCGGCATCGATGCTTTCTGAAATCAAAGCCATTTCAGGGCTGGTGCTTTGGCCAGACATGGCTATCAGCTCCATACCATTGTTAATCGCGCCAATAGGGCTGATTAGGTCATGGCAAATGCGCGAGCCTACCAATGCGGCGAATTGCAAGCTATGTTCTCCCACAAGACATTCCTTTAAGCGAAGATGACATGACAGATTTGAACACGTTTTTGGAACCGGGCATGATTGTCAGCCATCCTAGCGAGCCAGATTGGGGGCGCGGGCAGGTGCAATCAGTTATTGATCGGCGCATCACAGTTAACTTTCGCCACGTTGGAAAGGTAGTCATTGACGGATCTCGCATTGCCTTGGTGCCCGTCTTTGATGACGGGTGAAGATTAACAATAGGTAAACAACTAAAGGTTGCATTGGTGCACGTCAAGGGTGTGACTCCTGCGCTTGCCTTTGCGCCCGACATTGCCTAAATCTGCTCGCGCAGGTTTCTAGGATCGCATTTCCCGATGTCACAGCCAGATTTTGACGTTGTATTCGCCACAACGGGCGATGAGCTTCGAGCCGCACAAGCGCTGCGCTACGATGTGTTTGTACGAGAACTTGGTGGCGATGGACCACTTGTCGATCACAATGCGGGCCTCGAAATCGATAGCTTTGATAAACACTCCAAGCATCTTTTGCTGCTTGATCGCGCACGCTCAGATGATGCGGCGCACCAAGTTGTCGGTGTGTATCGCTTGCTTGACGCGCAAGGGGCGCAAAATGCCGGCGGCTTTTATTCGGCGCGCGAATTCGACCTTGCACCGTTAATCGCGTCCAAGCGAGCTCTTTTAGAACTTGGGCGATCCTGTTTGCATCGCGATTATCGCGGCGGCATGGCGATGTATTACCTTTGGTCAAAACTTGCACGCTATGTGCTAGAGCAGAAAGTAGATGTTCTCTTTGGCGTGGCGAGTTTCCACGGCACGGATCCAGCGCCGCTTACTGCGCCATTGACCCTGCTTCATCAGCGCCACCTTGCATCGCAAGACCTGCGCCCAATCGCGCAGGAACCCTGTATTTCCATGGCCGAGTTTTCGACCGAACAGATCGCGCGCAAAGACACAATGATGCAAATTCCTGCGCTTATCAAAGCTTACTTGCGTCTTGGTGGCTGCATCGGGCAGGGCGCATATTTGGACCACACGTTTAACACCACAGATGTGTGTTTGGTGTTGGACGTCTCGAATATGAGCGAAAAACAGAGACGATTATATTCAATGGAACATGCGCAATGAGTTCAACATGGGGCCAAGATGACGACGACAATGTGGACCTGAGAACGCTCACGGTTCGTGATTGGTTGCGTTTTGCAAGGCGCGCTGTGCCAATCATTGTCATGATCCTTGTTTGTCTTTTATTGCTTTTGCTTTTGCGCCTGATTGAGCGCCCCATTTACGGTATGCATCGCCCCATTACGCCCTTCATTACGCAATTTGTGTGCCGTAATGCGTTTCGCCTGATGGGGATGTCATTTACCGCGAAAGGGCGGCAAATGAAGCAGCCTGGCGCAGTTGTTGCAAATCATAGCTCATGGCTGGATATTTTTTCGCTCAATGCTGCGAAACGGGTGTATTTTGTTTCTAAGTCCGAAGTCGCCAAATGGCCTGGGATCGGCGCTTTGGCGAAAGCCACAGGGACCGTGTTCATTGAGAGAGATCGCCGCAAGTCGCAGGAACAAAAAGCTGTGTTCGAGACGCGCTTGAAGGCGGGTCACAAGCTCTTGTTCTTTCCCGAAGGCACATCGACAGATGGGCTGCGGGTTTTGCCATTCAAATCAACATTGTTCGCAGCGTTCTTTGTGCCGGAGTTGAAAGAATTGCTGTGGGTTCAACCTGTTACTGTGAACTATTCAGCCCCATTGGGTCAGGAAGATCGCTTTTACGGATGGTGGGGGGACATGGGTTTTTTCCCGCATATGATCAAAACACTTGCGGTGAAACATCCAGGCGGCGTGGAGGTGATTTATCATGAACCGCTACGCGTGGCGAATGCTCAAGGACGCAAAGCCATGGCGCAAGAGTGTGAGCGCATTGTGCGCGCGGGGCATCATAGCGCGGAAGCTTACGAAAGCTGATATTCTGCGAATATCAGCGCAATTGAGACCCTTCTGCGAAGGGTCTCAAACAAGAATTATCGCAGAGAATTCTTTTCCGGCGGAATTTTAGCCGTTGGCTTCGCGGATCTTGTCAGCTGCGTCTTTGTCAAAGGCAACGGATTGCTCAGAAAACAAGGTATCAAGCTCACCAGAGAGCGTCATTTCCGTGATGATATCACAGCCACCGATGAACTCTCCGTTCACATAAAGTTGCGGGATTGTTGGCCAATCGGAATACTCTTTGATGCCTTGGCGCAGCGCTTCGTCCGCCAGAACATTCATGTCTTTGTAATCAACCGCCATGTAGTTCAACACACCTGCCACGCGGGAGGAAAACCCGCACTGCGGCATTTCTTTGGTGCCCTTCATGAACAGAACAACTGCGTTGTCTGTGACGGTCTGTTTGATTGCGTCTTGTGCGTCGCTCATTTTAGATTCCTTCGTGGGCGATAGCCGGTGCTTTCTCGCCAGTTGTGTTTTTCATGAGAAGCATTTTCTCGATTTGTTTGATTGATGCTCTCTAGATCAGTCGCTTCCATTCCAAGTGGCGGATTGTCTGGATCGTATTTTGGAGGAGCAAGTCGTTCCACCAGAAAATTCCAGAACCTGAACACCGCTTTAGCCTGGTGCCTTTGTCGTTAGCGCCAGTGCATGCAGTTCGCCCGCGCTACCATCCATCTTGCCCTTCAACGCGGCATAAACTGCGCGTTGTTGTTGGACGCGATTTTTGCCCTCGAAAGAGGCATCAATGACTTCCGCGGCAAAATGCTGGCCATCATCCCCTTGCACCGCAATTTGTCCGTCTGGAAACGCTTCGCGTAGAAGCGTTTCGATCTCTTGTGCGGTGATCGCCATGATTATCCTCTCGATGTGTATGCTCCCCCAAATGTAGAAGGGGGCGCAGGCGCTCGCAAGGGGCGCTTAGGAAAAGAGCGTGGGAAAGACACCTTCCGACGTGGCTTTAAGGTCGGCCAATGGCGCGGATGAGCTACCGATGGTGACATCGCTGCCACCAAATTTGCCAACGAAGGCAACTGGAACGCCCGCTTGGCCTGCCGCGCTCATTAGCGCTTCGGCTTGATCAAAGTTGCAGGCCACGAGGTAGCGCGCTTGATCTTCGCCAAAGAGTTCCGGGGTTTGATCCGTGTCTAGCGACACGCCAACATCGGCGGATGCCGCCATTTCAAAGGCCGTTAGCGCAAGGCCACCATCGGATAGATCAGAGCAGGCTTTGATCCAGTCGCGGTTCGCGCGGATGAAATCACCGTGCTTTGCTTCAAGGTCTAGATCAACGCTAGGTGCATCACCTTCAACGCGGTTGAACACCTCGGCGAGCAATGCCGATTGCCCAAGATGGCCCTTTGTCTCGCCAACCAAAATAGCAACATGACCTTCGCGCACATCGCCATTGATAAGTTCGTCTTCGTTTGCAAGCAGGCCAACAGCACCAATTGTCGGCGTTGGTAGAATACCCGTGCCATCGGTTTCATTATAAAGCGATACGTTGCCAGAAACGATAGGCATATCCAGCGCCTTGACCGCTTGGCCAATACCGTCGATTGCGCCAACAAACTGGCCCATGATCTCAGGTTTCTCAGGGTTGCCGAAGTTCATATTATCTGTTGTTGCCAATGGCTTTGCGCCCACAGCTGTGAGGTTGCGGTAGGCTTCGGCGACGGCTTGCTTGCCGCCTTCGACCGGATTGGCTTTCACATAGCGCGGGGTCACGTCAGAGGTAAACGCCAATGCTTTGGGCGTGCCGTGAACGCGTACAATGCCAGCGCCGGCGCCGGGAATACGGATCGTATCGCCCATTACTTGGCTATCGTATTGCTCATAAACCCAGCGCTTGGACGAATAGTTCGGGCTGGCAAGCAAGGCCTTCAGGCCATCAATTGGATCGATTTGTGGCACATCTTCCAACGCGTCTGCCGCTGGCGTTGGAACCCAAGGGCGATCATATTCGGGAGCGGAAGACGCGAGTTTGCTAAGCGGTAGATCCGCTTTTACTTCGCCGTTGTGAACGATCAGGAAGCGGTCTTCTGCAATCGTCTCACCCACGATCGCAAAATCGAGGTCCCATTTGTCGAACACAGCTTTGGCTTCTGCTTCAAGTTCTGGTTTCAGAACCATCAGCATGCGCTCTTGGCTTTCAGAGAGCATCATTTCGTAAGCGGTCATGTTGACTTCGCGCACGGGAACGCGCTCGAGATCAAGGCGCACGCCAAGTCCGCCCTTGTCGCCCATTTCAACGGCAGAGCAGGTAAGGCCAGCAGCGCCCATGTCCTGAATTGAAATCACAGCGCCTGTTTGCATCAGCTCAAGCGTTGCTTCCATCAGGCGTTTTTCGGTGAAGGGATCACCCACTTGAACTGTCGGGCGCTTTTCTTCGATTGAATCGTCAAATTCAGCTGACGCCATGGTCGCGCCGCCAACACCATCGCGGCCCGTTTTCGCGCCGAGATAAACAACAGGCATGCCGACGCCAGAAGCGGCCGAATAGAAAATACTGTCCGTGTCAGCGATTCCCGCGGCAAACGCATTCACAAGGCAATTGCCGTTGTAAGCAGGATCAAAGCGCACTTCGCCGCCGACCGTTGGAACGCCGAAACAGTTGCCGTACCCTCCAACACCTTCAACAACGCCGTTCACGAGTTGACGGGTTTTGTGGTGCGCGGTTTCGCCAAATGAGAGCGAATTCATCGCCGCAATAGGGCGCGCGCCCATTGTAAAGACGTCGCGCAAAATGCCGCCAACGCCTGTTGCCGCGCCTTGATAGGGCTCGATGTAAGACGGGTGGTTGTGGCTTTCCATTTTGAAAACAACCGCTTGGCCATCTCCGATATCAACGATGCCTGCATTTTCACCGGGGCCGCAAATCACCTGCGGGCCTTCTGTCGGCAGGGTGCGCAGCCATTTTTTGGAGGATTTATAAGAGCAGTGCTCGTTCCACATGGCCGAGAAAATTCCCAGTTCTGTGAATGTCGGCTCTCGTCCGATGATCTCTAAAATGACATCATATTCATCTGGTTTCAGCCCGTGAGAGGCGATCAGATCAGCGGAAATAGCAGGTTCTTGCATCAAGTTTGGTCCCCAAAACGTGAAGTTGCGGGTCTCTTACTGGGAAAGGGCCGTGGGGGCAATGCGACAGCCATGTCGTTTCGGGCGTTGACGCTTAAGTTTTTTTGCCATGAGGTGCGCACGAGCATGGGGAGCGCACATATGCAAACACTAGAAAACCCTTTTCGTAAGGTCGGAATAGAAATTGGTCTGGATGCTGTTCGAGCGCCCTCGGTTAATGCCGCCGCGCCAAGAGCATTGCTTGCAAAGTGTCCTGTGCATGGGGTCACGCCCATGATGTCTGCGCTCGGCTTGAACATTAAAGACGAGCGAGGCCGCATGGGCCTTGGCAGTTTCAAAGCGCTCGGAGCTGCCTATGTGATCGCTCATGAGGCGCAAGCAGGTTCGCTTGAGGGGCGTACATATATTACTGCAAGTGCAGGCAATCATGGCCTTTCGGTCGCGGCGGGTGCGAAAGTCTTTGGTGCAAAGGCTGTCATTTATCTGTCTGAAACTGTGCCAAGCGATTTCGCAGATCGTTTGCGCGCGAAGGGCGCAGATGTTGTCATCGAGGGCGCGGATTATGAGGCGAGCATGGCAGCTGCGCAAAAGGCGGCAGCAGACAATGGTTGGACCTTGCTGTCAGACAGCTCTTGGGAGGGCTATTTTGATCTGCCCCATCGTTTGATGGAAGGCTATTTGGCGATGGCGGCGGAATGCACCGAGCAGATGGAGCCGCCGAGCCATATTTTCTTGCAAGCGGGCGTTGGTGGTTTGGCTGGGGCCTGCGCCGCGCTGTTTCGCGATGTGTGGGGGGATGTGCCGATCATTACGGTGGTAGAGCCTGAATTCGCGCCCGCATTATACGATTCGATTGCGGCAGGTGAATTTGTCACCGCCAAGGGGCCTGTCTCTGATATGGGGCGGCTTGATTGCAAAGAAGCCTCGTTGATTGCGTTAAAAGGGTTGTCGCATGATGCGGATCGGTTTGCGTTGATTTCGGAGGAGGAAGCATCTGACGTTTTGCCAAAGCTGGCCGAAGTCGGGCTTGCTTCCAGCACGTCGGGCGCGGCAGGGATTGCAGCAGCTTTGCTCAGCGATTTGCCTGAAGATGCGCGTGTCCTGTGCATTTTGAGCGAAGGTGAGTGATGTTTGAGCGCGCTGAATTTGTTGATCGGATTGCAGGCGTTCAGTCGCGGATGGCGGAGCGCGGGTTTGACGCGCTTTTGCTGACCCAAGATGCCGATATTCGCTATCTGACCGGCTTTCTGACACGGTTTTGGGAAAGCCCGACGCGGGTTTGGTTTTTGGTCGTGCCTGCGCAGGGGCTGCCGATCGCCGTGATCCCGTCGATTGGTGCGGCGCTTATGGCCGGGACGGTTGTGGAGGACATTCGAACATGGTCCGCGCCTGATTATCAAGACGATGGCGTTTCGCTTTTGATCGATACTTTGCAAGAGGTTGCTGGGCGCGGAAAGATTGGCACGCCGCATGGCATCGAAAGCCACCTGCGCATGCCGCTCGCGGACTGGATGCGTTTGAACGCGCGGCTGACACTTGTGAGCGATGAGGCGATCATGCGCGGCGCGCGAATGATCAAGACCCCAGCAGAAGTCGAGGCCATACGGGATGCATGTCAGATCGCAGGTCGTGCCTTTGACCGCGTGCCAGAGATTGCACGCAAAGGTGACGCGCTTTCCGATGTGTTTCGCCGCTTTCAAATGCTCTGCTTGGAGGAAGGTGCGGATTGGGTTCCGTATCTTGCGGGGGGCGCGGGGCCAGATGGGTATGAAGATGTTATATCACCTGCAACGGATGTGCCCTTGGAGCAGGGCGATGTTCTGATGCTAGATACGGGGGTGATCCGAAATGGCTATTTCAGCGATTTTGACCGTAACTTTAGCGTAGGTCCGCCTAGCGCGGATGTTGCGCGCGCTTATGAGACGCTCTTGAAAGCGACGCAGGCAGGTGAGGCCGCGTTGAAACCGGGGAATACGGCATCCGATGTTTTCCATGCAATGGACAGTGTCTGTACAGGCGGGGCAGGTGGTCAGAGCGCAGGGCGTTTGGGGCATGGGTTGGGATTGCAATTGACAGAAGGGCTTTCCTTCATCGCGCAGGACCATGAAGTGCTGAAACCGGGCATGGTGATCACTTTAGAGCCGGGCGTTTCCGTCTCAGGCGGGGCGGGATTGATGGTACATGAAGATGACTATGTGATTACTCAAACAGGCTGGGAGCGTTTATCGCCCAAACCGCCTGAGCATTTAATAAGGATAGAAGCATGAGCCTGCCTTATTCTTTAGCGCCGCAGATCGGCACAGCGGGGCGTTTGGGGCTGATCGTTTTGCAATCGGATGAAACGATGGAGGCCGAGTTGCGGGGCGCGTTGCCCACGGGCGATATCGCGGCATTTGTGTCGCGCATTTCTAGCGCTGCGGAAGTCTCAAGCGAAAGCCTTGCGAAAATGGAAATGGATTTGCCATGCGCCGCAGGACTTTTGCCCAAGAGCGTTGCGTTTGATGTGGTTGGATATGGATGCACCTCTGCGTCGAGTGTGATCGGAACCGAGCGTATCGCAGATCTGGTGCGCGCTGAGTGTCAAACATCCGCCGTCACAGATCCTGTCAGCGCGCTGGTTGCCGTTTGCAAGGAGTTTGGCGTTAGCAAATTGGCGTTGCTCACGCCTTATACCGAAGAGGTCAGCGACAGCTTGCGCGCCACGTTGATGCAAAACGGAATTGAGACGCCCGTGTTCGGCACGTTCAATGAACCCGTCGAAACAAATGTTGCGCGGATTGATCCTGCCTCGATCCGCGACGCGGCGATCAAAATGGGCGCAGACAAAGGGGCTGAGGCTGTCTTTATGAGTTGTACCAATTTGCGCACGTTTGGCATTCTTAAGGACGTCAAAGAGGCTTGCGCGAAACCTGCCTTATCCTCTAATCAGGCGCTCTTCTGGCATATGTTCAAACTTGCTGGTCTATCGAGTGACCTGTTGAGCTAGGCAATCAATGCGAATTTCAACAACCAAATGAGGGCTGCACCAGGTGTTTGCACGAGAAAAACTTGATTACAGCGCGCTGGCTTTGCCAGATCGCATTGAAATGAGAGACGAAGAACGTTTGCGCGCCGCTCAGGAACACCTTGCATTTATGCAAAAACGGCACTCGGTTCGGGACTTTGCACCAACGCCGGTTGGCCAAGACGTTATTGATGCTGCGATCACGGCGGCAGGCTCTGCGCCGTCAGGGGCCAATCATCAACCTTGGCATTTCGTGGCAGTTTCCAGCGCCGAAGTGAAACACCAGATCAGGCTTGCCTCGGAAGAGGAAGAAAAGAAGTTCTATTCAGGCGGGGGCAGCGACGAGTGGATCAAAGCGCTAGAGCCGATTGGAACCGACGCGCATAAACCGCACCTTGATATAGCGCCGTGGTTGATCGTGATTTTTGCGCAGCGTTGGGGCGAGTTCGAGGATGGAACGCGGTACAAAAACTATTACGTGCCAGAAAGCGTGGGAATTGCGACTGGTTTTCTTATCTCGGCGCTTCATCATGCGGGGCTGTCCTGTTTGACGCACACCCCGAATCCTATGAAATTTCTCAACGGACTTTTGGGCAGGCCTGATTCTGAAAAACCAGTGATGATTCTTGCTGTTGGTCATCCTGCTGAGGACGCAACAGTCCCCAAAGTGGCTAAAATTAAGAAGCCTTTGGATGAAATTCGCTCTGTTTTCGACTGAAATCAGGTGTTTTGCCCAAAAAAAAGGCCGAGCAATAAGCTCGGCCGAAGTCCAACAGGGAGGTACAAGAACTAGGCACCTCAGCGCCATCTTCATTCTTGTACGGCCTAAATAGTATGCAGGTTGCCTTCGATCAAGGCGTATAATGCCGCAGGTGCAGCATGCCCGCTATGCGCTCTGTGCATAGCTCGCAACCGTCTCTTTGAAATCGCAGTTTTAAGCCCCATTGCAAAGCCCGTGCGCAGATCATAGGTTCTGGCCAAATTCTGACACGGTCTGCGTCGCGGGCCAGAACCTAAATTCAAAGGATACTTCGATGGAAGGCATTGGCCAATTCGTCCCACTCATTCTGATCTTTGCGATCATGTATTTCCTGCTGATCCGTCCNNGCCGCGGCGATCAGGTCGTCACGCAAGGTGGTCTGATTGGCAAGGTCAGCAAGGTTAAAGATGACAACGAAATCGAAGTTGAGCTTGCAGAAAACGTCAAAGTGCGCGTGGTTCAGTCCACAATCGCCAACGTGATCAACAAAACAGAACCAGCCTCTGCGTAAACACGCAGTTTGGCCGGTTGGCGTGAAAGGCCTTTCGGATGTTGCAAATTGACCTGTGGAAACGGGTGGTCATCTGGGCGCTATGTGCGCTCGGGTTGCTGCTTGCGGTTCCAAATGCCTTTTACTCTAAAGTCGAGCAGCACAATGACGCGCTTGCGGCGATAGAAGTCTCTGGCACCACGCCAGAACTTGATGCGTCTGTCGCTCAATGGCCGGGGTTTCTTCCGTCTGGGTTGGTGAATCTGGGCCTTGATCTTCGCGGCGGTGCGCATCTTTTGGCGGAAGTCAAAGTTGCGGACGTGTACTCCGCGCGGATGAAATCGTTTTGGCCAGAAGTGCGCGACGCGTTGCGCCCTGAGCGCGCGACGATTGGAACGATCCGTTTGCAGCCCTCCGCTGGCGACGAGCTGAAAGTTCGTATCTCTGAGCCTGACGGTATGGCGCGCGCGATGGAAGTTGTACGCGGTTTGTCGCAACAAGTTGTCTCTTTGTCTGGTGTCGGGCAGAGCGATATAACAGTGAGCGGTGACAACGGTGTTTTGACTGTTCAGCTTTCCGAAGCTGAAAAGCGCGCAACTGACGAGCGCACGATGCAGCAATCGCTGGAG
>NZ_JBOEHB010000022.1:0-10887 GCF_050633725.1 Planktotalea sp. | reverse complement strand
TGTGGCGGTATTACCTGATCGCAAGCGAGCTGAGCCTGTCCGAGCTGGGCATGTGCATATTCCAGTTCCAACTGACACATGACCCCATGTCGGCCCCGGTGACGCGCGATTACATGATGGAATAAGGGCAATACCCCCTATCCGCCCTTGCACCCGGTTGACCCACAAGTATAACCCGCTCAATTTGCGCGCACGGGGGACCTATGCCGAAAAGAACCGACATCTCTTCGATCATGATTATCGGGGCTGGCCCCATCGTTATCGGGCAGGCATGCGAATTCGATTATTCCGGCGCTCAGGCCTGCAAGGCCCTGCGCGAGGAAGGGTATCGTGTCATCCTGGTCAATTCGAACCCGGCCACGATCATGACCGACCCGGACATGGCTGACGCGACATATATCGAACCGATCACCCCGGACATCGTTGCCAAGATCATCGAAAAAGAACGCCCCGACGCATTGCTGCCCACGATGGGCGGTCAGACCGGGCTGAACACCTCGCTCGCTTTGGCGGATATGGGTGTGCTGGACAAATTCGGGGTCGAATTGATCGGCGCGAACCGCGAGGCCATCGAAATGGCCGAAGACCGCAAATTGTTCCGCGAGGCGATGGACCGCATCGGGTTGGAAAACCCCAAGGCCACCATCGTCACCGCCCCCAGGAAAGACGATGGAAAATTCGATATTCAGGCCGGGCTGCAATCGGCCATGGATGTGCTGGATCATGTTGGCCTGCCCGCGATTATCCGCCCTGCCTTTACCCTTGGCGGGACAGGCGGCGGCGTGGCCTATAACCGCGACGATTACGAACATTTCTGCCGCACGGGCATGGAAGCATCCCCAATGGCCCAGATCCTGGTGGATGAATCCCTGCTGGGTTGGAAAGAGTTCGAGATGGAAGTCGTGCGCGACAAAGCGGACAACGCGATCATTGTCTGTGCCATCGAAAACGTGGACCCGATGGGCGTTCACACCGGCGACAGCATCACCGTGGCCCCTGCCCTGACCCTGACGGACAAAGAATACCAAGTGATGCGGAATCACTCGATTGCGGTTCTGCGTGAAATCGGCGTCGAAACCGGCGGATCGAACGTTCAATGGGCGGTGAACCCCGTTGATGGCCGCATGGTTGTCATCGAAATGAACCCGCGCGTGTCACGTTCTTCTGCTCTGGCGTCCAAGGCGACGGGTTTCCCGATTGCAAAGATCGCGGCGAAACTGGCGGTTGGCTACACGCTGGATGAACTCGACAACGACATCACCAAGGTCACGCCTGCCTCCTTTGAGCCGACTATCGACTATGTCGTCACCAAAATCCCGAAATTCGCCTTCGAGAAATTCCCGGGCTCCGAGCCATATCTCACCACCGCGATGAAATCCGTGGGCGAAACCATGGCCATTGGCCGCACCATCCACGAAAGCTTGCAAAAAGCGCTCGCATCCATGGAATCGGGCCTCACTGGATTTGACGAAATCGAAATCGAAGGCGCGCCAGAGAAGTCCGCCGTTATCAAGGCGATCTCTCAGCAAACGCCGGACCGCATGCGCACCATCGCGCAGGCCATGCGTCACGGGTTGTCGGACGATGAAATCCACGGTGTCACGATGTTCGACCCTTGGTTCCTCGCGCGCATTCGCGAAATCATCGAAGCCGAAGAGCAGGTCAAAGCCAACGGCCTTCCAGCCGATGCCGAGGGCCTGCGTCACCTCAAAATGATGGGCTTCACCGATGCGCGTCTCGCCAAACTGACGGGCTTCAAAGAGAAAGACGTGCGCAAATCGCGTCACGCGGTCGGCGTTAAAGCCGTCTTCAAACGCATCGACACCTGCGCGGCTGAATTCGAAGCACAAACGCCTTATATGTACTCCACCTACGAAGCGCCCATGATGGGCGACGTAGAATGCGAAGCGCGCCCCTCTGATCGCAAGAAAGTCGTCATCCTTGGCGGCGGTCCGAACCGCATCGGCCAAGGTATCGAGTTTGATTACTGCTGCTGTCACGCCTGCTACGCGCTGACCGACGCAGGCTACGAGACGATCATGATCAACTGTAACCCCGAAACGGTTTCAACCGATTATGACACTTCAGATCGCTTGTATTTTGAGCCGCTCACATTCGAGCACGTCATGGAAATCCTGCGCACAGAGCAAGAGAACGGCACGCTGCACGGCGTCATCGTTCAGTTCGGTGGTCAAACGCCGCTAAAACTGGCGAATGATCTCGAAGCGGAAGGCATTCCTATCCTCGGCACCACGCCTGATGCGATTGACCTCGCCGAAGATCGCGAGCGCTTCCAAGCGCTTGTGAATCAGCTCAACCTCAAGCAGCCTAAGAACGGCATCGCCTCCACAGACGCCGAAGCGCTTAGCATTGCAGAAGAAATCGGCTTCCCGTTGGTCATTCGCCCCTCATACGTTCTGGGTGGCCGCGCCATGGAAATCGTGCGCGATATGGCGCAACTGGAACGCTACATCGCCGAAGCGGTTGTTGTGTCTGGCGACAGCCCTGTTCTGCTAGACAGCTACCTAGCTGGCGCCGTGGAACTCGACGTTGACGCGCTCTGCGATGGCAAAGAGGTGCACGTCACAGGCATCATGCAGCACATCGAAGAAGCAGGCGTTCACTCTGGCGACAGCGCCTGTTCCTTGCCGCCTTATTCCCTGTCCAAAGACGTGATCAAGCGGATCGAAGCACAGACCCACGCCCTTGCGCTCGCGCTCAATGTGGTCGGTCTGATGAACGTGCAATTCGCGATCAAAGACGATGAAATCTACCTCATCGAGGTGAACCCACGCGCCTCACGTACCGTGCCTTTCGTGGCAAAAGCCACCGATAGCGCCATCGCATCCATCGCTGCGCGCCTCATGGCGGGTGAGCCGCTCTCGAACTTCCCGAACCGCGGCACATATCCCGAAGACGCAGTGCCGGGCTCACAACCGCTTGCGGATCAAATGACCTTGGCCGATTTCAACATGCCATGGTTCTCTGTTAAAGAAGCGGTTCTTCCCTTCGCGCGCTTCCCGGGTGTGGACACGATCCTTGGGCCGGAAATGCGCTCAACGGGTGAGGTCATGGGCTGGGATACATCCTTCGCGCGCGCCTTCCTCAAGGCGCAGATGGGCGCGGGCGTCACGCTTCCGCGCGCGGGCAAGGTTTTTGTCTCGATCCGTGACGACGACAAAACCGACAAAATGCTGGAAGCTGCTAAGCTCCTGACATCCCTAGGTTTTACGCTGACGGCTACGCGTGGCACACAAAGCTGGCTCGCAGCGGCTGGCCTTGAGTGCGAGACCGTGAACAAGGTCTATGAAGGTCGCCCGAATGTCGTCGATAACCTCAAGAACGAGGAAATCGCGCTGGTGATCAACACGACCGAGGGCGCACAAGCCGTAGATGACAGCCGCGAAATCCGCTCCGTCGCGCTCTATGGAAAAATTCCGTACTTCACGACAGCCGCAGGCGCGCAGGCTGCCGCCCTCGCGATTGAAGCGCAGATCAGCGACGATCTGGGTGTGATGTCCCTGCAAGGCAACGGCTAAACAACAAAAAACCGGCGCTGAGATCACTCTCGCGCCGGTTCAGTTACTTAAGCTTTAGATCACGCTTCAACTCGAAAGGCGCGTGATCTCCTCTTTAAGTCGTAATTTTTCTTTCTTGAGCTCTGCGATGTGAAGGTCTTGTGTACCAGGGGCACGCTGCGCGGCTTCCACTTGGTCAGACAGGGTTGAGTGTTTTTTCTTCAGCTGTTCCAGATGCGAACTCAGGCTCATCGAAATCCTCCTTAGGTGAGATGTGCAATACCACTGCACCACATAAATATATGTATGTCACGCCGCAGTTGCATCATCTGGTTAGCGAAAACTTAAGATAGTGCGGGTTTCAGTTGGATGGCCCAAAGGAGAAAGACGCGCCAGATCGTAAAACCGCCTCGATTACAGCGTTGTATTCTTTGGGATTTTCCTCATGCGTCGCCCCTTTGTGCATCACAATCGGGACATGCAGGCGGAAATCTGCCCGCCCCTCCTTTTTGGCGCAAATCAGAAACAAATGCGGATCACGTCCCGCGCGCGGGCATAGCGGTTGCACCTCGATCGAGCCAAGCGAAGTTGGCATCGCCTTGAGCAGTTCAGGCAGGCGTTCGACGCGGTGAATGAAATGCAACTGCCCCTTCGGAAGCAGCCGTTTTGACGCCTCTTTCACCCATGTTTTCAAAGGGGTATCTTCGCCAAGACCCACTTCTCGCCCGTGATCCGTCGCAGGAACAGAGCGGTTTCGATCGTAATAAGGCGGATTGGCGATAACGTGATCATACCGCTTATTCTTCACCTCAGCAGGCAAATCGCTCAAATCAGCTGCAAAAACCTCAAAAGCGATGTCGTTACGCGCAGCATTCTCACGCGCAAGCTCTGCATACTCGCTTTGCAACTCAACGCCTGTCAGCTCCAGCCCCGGAACGCGCCGCCCTAAACACAGCGAGGCAACTCCGCCACCACAACCCAGCTCCAGCACCGTCTGACCAGCGCGCGCAGGCACGCTCGCGGCCAGTAAAACCGGATCAACGCCAGCGCGATATCCCTTCAACGGTTGCGCAATCTTAACCAAGCCGCCAAGAAAATCATCAACACTGAGCGCTCCAAGGCCGCTTTCAGAGGGGTAATTCAACGTCATTATCCGCAAGTATACGCATTGCGCGATCAAGGTCACGCGTTGCGACCATCATTCGGCGCGGCAAAATGCCAATGGAGCCTTCAAGCACGCTCATATTTACGTCCAACTCAAAGGTCGGTATACCCGCCTCATCAAGGAGGGCGCGAACGAGAGCCGTAAGGGTTATATCGTTTGTACGCATCAATTCTTGCATGAAACTGACCTAAGCGGGACGCCCCCATTTGTCGAGGGCAGGAACGGGAGTGTGATGAGCTTGGACGACGCAGTGATAAAGCCTCACGATGCAATGGCTGGTTATTTGGCTGCTGATATGGACGCAGTTAATACCCTGATCCGCGAACGGATGGCCTCTGAACACGCACCGCGCATTCCAGAAGTCACGGCCCATTTGGTTGAAGCGGGCGGCAAGCGTCTTCGCCCGATGCTGACACTCGCTGCGGCGCATCTTTGCGGCTATCAAGGCCCCTTCCATGTGCATTTGGCGGCAACGGTTGAATTTATTCACACCGCAACACTTTTGCATGATGATGTCGTCGATGAAAGCGGTCAACGTCGTGGCCGCCCCACCGCGAACTTGCTGTGGGACAACAAGTCTTCCGTTTTGGTTGGGGATTATCTGTTCTCACGTTCGTTCCAATTGATGGTCGAAACAGGATCGCTGCGGGTTCTCGACATCCTTGCGAACGCCTCTGCAACGATTGCTGAAGGCGAGGTTCTGCAACTGACCGCCTCGCAAGACCTCAGCACAACAGAGGCAATTTATCTTCAAGTCGTGCGCGGTAAAACCGCCGCGCTGTTCTCCGCGGCGACCGAGGTTGGCGGTGTCATCGCAGGGGCAGATGAAGCCCATGTAAAGGCGCTGTATGAATATGGCGACGCACTTGGTATCGCCTTCCAAATCGTTGACGATCTGCTTGATATGCAAGGCGACACAGGTGCCATCGGCAAAAATGTTGGCGATGATTTTCGTGAAAAGAAACTCACGCTCCCCTTGATCAAAGCAATTGCCAAAGCTGACGCCGAAGAACGCGCCTTTTGGGTACGCACCATCGAGAAAGGCCGCCAAGAAGACGGCGATCTTGAGCATGCGATCGCTCTGCTTCACAAGCATAACGCGCTGGTTGAAACCCGCGCCGAAGCGCTCGCTTGGTCTCGAAAGGCAGAGCAAGCGATTGAACAGCTGCCAGCCCACCCCGTGCGCGACATGCTGCGCGATCTTGCGGCCTACGTTGTGGCACGCGTCACTTAAGCGTTGTTGCCACAATCCACCAATCTGGATGATCTTTGCGCACGTGTGCCGCCAATTGTTCAGCGGCGCTATGACTTTCGCACAGACCAAAGCAGGTCGCACCTGAGCCGGACATCCGAGCAAGCAAGCTAGGCTCTAACGCCGTCAAAACCTCTTGAATAACGGGGGCCAAGCTAATCGCGGGGGCTTGCAAGTCATTCCGCTGCGCAGCGCACCAAAGCGCGAACTCCGTCGCATTGGCCCAATTGGGAATGTCTCCCATTGGCGGGTTTTCTTTGACCGCTAATGCATTGAACACAGGCGGTGTCTCTAGCGAAACGCGTGGGTTCACAAGAACCGCCCACAAGGGGGGCAATGCAGGAACGCTGTCTAGTTTCTCTCCCACGCCGCGCATTCGCAGCGCAGAAGGAGCCAAACAAACGGGCACGTCCGCGCCCAATTGAACCACGTTTTCGGGCAGATCTGCCCCCCACAACTCTGCCAAAGCCAGCAGCGTCGCCGCAGCATCCGCAGAGCCGCCGCCAATGCCTGCCGCGTTTGGCAAATGTTTGGTCAACTCAATCCTCGCCCCAGCATCGCCGCCAAACAATTGCGCGGCTTTCAGTACCAGGTTGAGCCCATCTGTGGGCACACCGGCGGACAAAGGACCATTTACTATCAGGCTCAACTCATCCGCCTCAGTGACGATTATTTCATCCCCAACCCCAGCAAAACACACGAGACTATCAAGCAAATGATACCCATCATCACGCAAGCCAGTCACATGAAGAGTTAGGTTGATTTTCGCCCGCGCGAAACGCGTCGCACGCTTAGCCGTCATCAGCCATTCTTAGCGGGTCCGCGCCTTCGTTTTCCAGAACAGCATCAAGCCCGATATCCAGTTTGCTACGGATGCGCTCTGGGTCCGCTTCTTGGCTCGCATCTCCATAATCCACAAAGGACAGCGCGCGTTTCCACTGGAACTCTGCCTCAAGGAAACGGCCAACGGACCAATACACATCGCCCAAATGATCGTTCACGATAGGATCAATCGGCATTAACTCGGTCGCGCGCTCCATATGTCCAACCGCCTCTTCATAGCGGCCCAAACGGAATAGCACCCAGCCAAGGCTATCAACAATGTAGCCGCTATCCGGACGCGCCGCGACAGCGCGTTCAATCATGTTGAGCGCTTCATCAAGTTTGATCTGCTTCTCGACCAAAGAATACCCAAGATAATTCAAAACCTGCGGCTGCTCTGGATTTAGCTCTAACGCCTTGCGGAAATCAGCTTCTGATTTTTCCCAAACATCGAGCCGTTCATAGGAAATGCCGCGCGCGTAATAGATAAACCACTGACCGCTTACTTCTTCCTTAAAACTGGCCAGCGCTGTGTCATAAGCCTCGATTGCGTCTTCAAAACGCTCCAACTGGCGCAACGCATCGCCAAGCGATGAGTGAACCAAAGGCAGATCACCATGAGTTTGCGACAGGTTTTCTAAAACTTCGATTGCCGCATCCGCTTTACCACTCTTGCGAAGCGCCTCTGCGCGCCCCAGCTCAGCGGCATGAAAGGCAGGATCGTCGCGATCGACCTTTTTGTAGGTCGCGCTTGCCAACTCGAAACGTCCCATCTGCTCCAGCAAGCCAGCCGAAAGCAAAATCGCATCAATATGAGCGGCATTGATATAAGCGGCAACGCGAGAATAGAGCAATGTATAGTCTTCGCTTGCTTCATTGCGAAGGGCGCTGGCGACCGTATAGAAAACTTCCGACATGCCTTCGCGCGCAGTGCTGATCTGGCTGAACGCAAGCGTTTCGCCCGCTGTTAAAGACTCGCGCATTTTTTGCAACTTGGGGTCCAAATCCGTGCCGAACGATTGGTTGAGCGTTTTTAGCCCATCCTCGTTTCGACCCAATTGGCTCAACACTTCTATATGGGCAATCGCGCCCCTGCGCGTTTGTCGCAGCGCGCCCGCTTCAGGCATCGCAAAAATTGCATCCGCACCTTCGAAATCCCCTACCAACGCAAGAGCGAGCGCTTTGTGATACAGACCAAACCCCTTCAGGCCCGGCTCTTCACCAACAGCATCAAAGCTTTCCAGCGCTGTGGTGACTTCGCCAATACCAACCTGCGCCCATGCGCGAAGCAGGCCATCGACCAGCGGACCAACCCCCTGTTTTTCCAATATCCGAGCCAAAACATCGGCATAGTTTTCTTCAGCAATCTTCTCGGCAATCACAGCCATTTGCGCAACTTGGCTACTATGGCCATCCGCTAAAAGCTTGCTCGCAACAATTGCAGCGCGCTCGACATCCCCAAGGGCTAGAAGCGAGAAACTCGCATTCTCCAAAATTTCAGGGTTAGACGGGTCTTTCGCAAGCGCTTGTGTGTAATAGCGAGCCGCCGCGCTGTATTCACCCGATACCGCCGCAGAGCGCGCCGCAAGGTATGGCCCCGATGCTGGCTCAGCCGCAACAGGCATTCCTGCGCTCGCAAGTAGGGCAACTACGCTCAGGTGTCGCAATATCCGTTTTGGCACAGGGCTCGCTCCTTTTTTCGATGCTTTGAGGAATCTAGGGGGTCGCGTTGGGTAACGCAACGTCTTGGGCGTAAAACAAGCACGAAGCCAGATCAAATCCATGTGCACTTTAACAAAAACTAGAAAGAAAAAAGACGCTGCAGTGCCTGCAACGTCTTTGGGAGAATACTTAAAATTGTTTTTCGCGTAACACGCGATTCACGTTTGGGTACGTTACTCGCTTCACTCACAGGAATACTATCGCGTTGTCTGAGGTGTATTCGTAGTCAAACTGCGTGTAAGAATGTGATTCTTCGCCAAAATGACAAAAGTGCAATTCCACGATGCGTGAAAAATCAGACAAAACATCTCGCGAAGCGCGAATTTTGATCTTTGGATTAGCCATTTTTATTTGTGTCTTTCTCGGGCCCTTCGAAACTTCCGTTGATCTAGGACTTTGGGATCGTGTTACTTTTTGGACCATCTCAATCGTCGCAGTCGGTTTTTCGATTGAATTTTGCGTCACGACCACGCTCGACAGCAATTGGCTCAAACGGTTGCATGTTCTGCTCAAATTGCTAATTGGCGCAATGATCGGCGCGGTGCCCGGCGCTGCCTTCATGATTATCATCAACATGATCATGCGGCCTCAGCGCTTGGTCGGAAGCGACTTTCCGATGACGTGGTTTCAAGTCACCATCTTGGCGATGTTAATCGTCGGCATGGAGCATCTGATCTGGGTACGTTTGAATGGGCCGGGCACAAAACTTTCACGAACTGAGACTGAAATGGAGCCAGACACGCAACAGGCGTCAGAACCCGTTGAAACGATCGCGCGCGCGCGCCTTTTCTCGCGCCTGCCGAATAGTCTTCGCGAAGCTCAGCTGATCTCAATGTCGATGCAGGATCACTACGTTGAGATCAACACGACCCTCGGCAGTGAAATGCTCTTGATGCGCCTCAGTGATGCGATTGACCTGCTCGACGGCCTTGAGGGCGCACAAACCCATCGCTCGCATTGGGCGGCCAAGCTCCATTCTGTCTCTATGTCAAAGGTCGGGAGGCGTCACGAGTTGCTTTTGTCCAACGGGCAAAAGCTTCCCGTAAGCAACAGTTTCAAAGATGATGTCGAACGGATGCTAAACGAAAAAGGGCAGGCCTAAGCCTGCCCTCTAAACGCATTTCCAAACGTTTACATGTTTGGATAGTTCGGCCCGTCGCCACCCTGCGGTGTGACCCATGTAATGTTCTGGCTTGGGTCTTTGATATCGCAGGTTTTGCAATGCACACAGTTCTGGAAATTGATGACAAATTTGTCTTCAACAATTTCGTAAACACCGGCGGGGCAATAGCGCTGCGCAGGCTCTGCGTAGTGCGGCACGTTCACCGCGATAGGCACATGCGGATCTTTCAGCTGCAAATGCGCAGGCTGGCTTTCCTCATGGTTGGTAAAGCTGAACGCAACGTTGGTCAGGCGATCAAAGCTTAGAACACCATCGGGCTTAGGATAGTCGATCGGCTTGTGTGCAGACGCGCTCTCAGTTGCTTGCGCATCGTTCTTGCCGTGCTTCAGCGTGCCAAACAAAGACCCCTTAAAGATCGTCTGGAACCACATATCAAAGCCACCAAGCGCCATGCCACCAAGCGGGCCAAAGCGCGCGTTCAATGGCGCAACATTGCGCACTTTCTTAAGGTCTTGACCAACAACGCCTGATTTCAACGATGCGTTATAGCTCTCAAGCGTGTCAGACGCGCGGCCCTCGGAAATCGCTGCATGCGCCGCTTCCGCCGCCTCGATACCTGAATGCATCGCGTTGTGATTGCCCTTGATGCGCGGCAGGTTCACAAGGCCCGCAGAGCAACCCAGCAATGCACCGCCCGGGAAGGCAACTTCTGGAATCGACTGGAACCCGCCCTTTGTCACCGCACGCGCGCCATATGCAACGCGCTTACCGCCTTTTAGCAACTCAGCCACTTTCGGGTGATGCTTAAAGCGCTGGAATTCCATGTAAGGGAACAAATGCGGGTTCTTGTAATTCAGATCGACAATGTAGCCAACGTAAACTTGGTTGTTATCGAGGTGATAAATGAACGAGCCACCACCGTTCTTAAAGCCCAAAGGCCAGCCAAGCGTGTGCGTGACTTCGCCCTCATTGTGCTTTTCTGGATCAACTTCCCAGATTTCTTTCATGCCAATGCCGAATTTCGCAACATCGCAATTCTCGTCAAGGTCATACTTGGCGATGACTTCTTTGCTCAAAGAGCCGCGCACACCTTCGGACAGGAACACATATTTACCATGCAGCTCCATGCCCGGCTCATAAGAATCGCCCGGCGTTCCATCAGCGTTTTTGCCAAACTCGCCCGCGACGACGCCTTTCAAAGCACCGTTGTCATCATAAACCAGCTCAGAACACGCCATGCCGGGGAAAATCTCCACCTCTAGCGCTTCAGCTTGCTCAGCCATCC
>NZ_JBOEHB010000021.1:0-5055 GCF_050633725.1 Planktotalea sp. | reverse complement strand
CAGATCTTCGACAAGCAAACCGGCGATCTGCCATATCCGTCAGCTGGTGACCAGATGCGCGGGCTGCAAGGGCAGATCAAGGCGCTGGAGGCGAAGATTGGGGCTCTGGAAGTGCCGAGAGAGGCTTCGGGGGATGGCGCTGATGGTGAAGGTAAACGGCGCGAAGAGATAGACGAATTGACTAGCGAAGAGCGGGACGTCACATCCGGCAAAAAGCCTAGTTTGGGCGAGTATCAAGCAGGAAGTGAACGGGTAGAGAGGTTTATGGAGGAGGCGGCTCGGGGATAAGGGTGGAGAGCCGATTTTCGCAGAAGCGAAAAAATTACACTTGGAAATAGGGGGGGAAGACATCGGCTGCGCGAAATCGAATTCGGCCTTGAGCACGTTCAATGCAAGATTCTTTCAGCGCTTTTAAAACGTGTCAACTTGTTCTTTCATAGCGCACAACCTAGAGTTAAGCGATTGAATTCGCGTGCTCTTGGCAATCAATCGAAACCTTAAGCGTTTGGTGCTCATTGACCTTAATTAGGAACTTTAAATGGCTCGTATCCGAAAACTAGAAGTATACAATTTTCGAAGCATCCAGAAACTGGTTTGGTTTCCCTCCCCTAATATGAACTGTCTGGTCGGTCCCGGTGACAGCGGTAAATCCACAGTCTTGGACGCAATTGATTGGTGTTTGGGAGCTCGGCGCAACCTCCCTGTCACGGATGCAGACTTTTACAATATGTCAGTGGACGACGAAATTATTATTCGAGCAACTATCGGTGACTTGCAGGATGGACTAAAAACGCTTGATACTTATGGCCCCTTTTTGTTGGGGCTCGACAAGGAGGGAAACCTTGAAGATGAACCCTCAGAGGGTTCGGAGACGGTCCTTACGGTTCAGCTTACAATTAGTGACGACCTAGAGCCACAATGGCATTTGAAATCTGACCGTGCGGAAGCTCAAGGCCTATCCAGAGGCCTGACATGGGGCGACAGGGTTAATACTGCGCCCAACCGTATAGGCGTTTTTGCAAATCAACATCTCGGATGGCAACGCGGCTCAATTTTAAACGCACTAACGGAGGAAAAAGCTGATGCATCTGCGGCACTGGCTGACGCAGCGCGGCAAGCTCGCAATAGCTTTGGAGACACCGCAGGTGACCAGTTGAAAGATACGTTAGGCATCATCTCAGGTGCGGCTCAAGCCCTTGGCGTTGATGTTGGGGATACAGTTCGAGCGATGCTGGACGCACACTCTGTGAATTTTTCAGGAAGCACTATTTCGCTGCATAGTTCAGAAGGTGTCCCGCTCAGAAAGTTGGGCCTTGGATCAAGTCGCCTGCTCGTCGCTGGGCTTCAAAATCGGGTTGCCGAGACGGCCTCGATTGCGCTGGTCGATGAGGTGGAAATCGGGTTAGAGCCACATCGAATTTCCAAATTTCTTTTGGAGCTGGGTTCGAAGGCCGAAGCAACGTTATTTCAGATATTTATGACGACCCATTCGCCAGTTGTTTTACGTGAGCTGAGCGGGCCACAGCTCTACGTTATTAGAAGTGGAGATGAGCATTCAGTTGCTCAAGCGGGCGCTGATGACGCAATTCAAGGTACGCTTCGCATCGCGTCTGAGGCCTTTCTAGGGACTAACGTGCTGGTTTGTGAGGGGGCTACCGAAGTCGGACTGGTTCGTGGTTTTGACCGCTATCGGGCAGAGGGCGGGCACTCGACATTTGCCGCAGCAGGTGGCGTTTTGGTCGATGCTGGTGGCGTAAGCAAAATCTACCGATCTGCGATGTCTTTCCTGAAGTTGGGATATAATGTAGCTACCTTGCGGGATGATGACGTCCAACCCAAAGAAAAAGATGAAAGAGAATTTATTGGCGTGGGTGGGAAGGTCTTCAAGTGGACGGAAGGCTGGGCAATCGAGGCTGAACTCTTTGATTGCGTAAGTGATGAAGCAGTCTTGCAGTTATGGTCATACGCGAAAGAACTCCATGGAGAGCAACGGATATTAGATCATTTACGGACCGCATGCGAAGGACCGATCGATCTCAGCAACTGGTTCAATAAAATAACCGAAGAGAAACGCAGGCAATTGGCGGCAGCTGCCGGTAGCGGTTCTTGGTTCAAGCGAATTTCCCATATGGAGGAGGCTGCCTATTCAATTATCGGTCCAGATTTAGGTAACTGCGTTCATTCCGAGTTGCCGGATCTACTAAGCGAAATTCTCAAGTGGTCAGGGGCCATCGATGGCTGATGTTGATCTGCTAACTATCGAGCGTGGGATGGTTATCGCCCCCGCTGGGTGCGGAAAGACACAGCTCATTGTAGAGGCGCTTCGCAGCAACCAATCCGACAAACCTATTTTGGTCTTGACCCACACTAACGCTGGGGTGGCAGCCCTGCGGCAGAGACTAGCCAAGGAGAAGCTACCAACTGGTGGTTACAAGCTGGCGACGATTGATGGTTGGGCGATAAGGTTGGTTTCGACGTTCCCCGAGCGTTCAGGATATGATGGGGGCGCAAACCCCAAAAAACCCAACTATCTAAAGATCAGGAAGGCCGCGTGGAGCCTTCTGAAGGCAAACCACATTACTGATGTGCTACAAGCAAGCTATTCGCGCATCTTGGTTGATGAGTATCAGGACTGCTCTCACAATCAGCACGCCATCATGTTTTATGCTGCGAAACATTTGCCCTGTTGCGTCTTGGCGGATCCGATGCAAGCAATATTCGGTTTTGGGAATGACCCGCTGGCTGATTGGGATAAGCATGTTGCAAAACATTTCCCAAAAATTTCTGAGCTAGATACCCCCTGGAGGTGGCGAAATGCCGGAAACGAAGAGCTTGGGCAGTGGCTCTTGTCTGTGCGAAAAGCACTGCTTACAGAGGGTGCCGTTGATTTGGCAGCAGCCCCCAAATCAGTCAAATGGGTCAAATTGGATGGCGACAATGATCATTCAAAACTTGTTGCTGCGGCCCGATGTGCTCACAAGGCAAAGAACGAAACCTCGCTAGTAATTGGCGACAGCATGTCAGCAGCAAGCCGATATAGGGTTGCGAAAAATGTTCCCGGTATTGTCGCAGTTGAACCAGTTGATCTCAAGGATCTCACCACGTATGCAAATGGTCTAGATTTGTCTGATGGGTATTCAGTCCGCGAGACGTTAGATCTTGCTGAGAGCCTAATTACCAACATTGGTTCCGAGGGAGTCCAAAGCCGCATGAAAGCCATTAAAAGCGGTAAGGCGAGAACGGATCCAAGCGAGCTAGAGTTACTTGCTCTAGAAGTTGAAAAAGCGCCTACCTTTTCTGGATTGGCTAGCATCCTGTCGTGTTGTTCGGCCCAAACCGGGTCGCGTTGCTATCGGCCTGGCGTCTTGCGCGCAACCCTCCGTGCGTTGTCTTTGGTTCAGTCAAACGCGGCATTGACCTTTAGCGAGGCCGCCATTCAAATTCGCGAAGAAAACCGCGCCGTCGGGCGTCAACTCCCCTTAGCTGCTATTGGCTCGACGTTACTTTTGAAAGGGCTGGAGGCTGATCATGCTGTTGTTTTGAACGCCGATCAACTTGATGCACGAAACCTTTATGTTGCGATGACGCGTGGAGCCAGAACGATAACTATTTGCTCAAAAAATAGCTTGCTGAATCCGTGACAGTATTGAATTGCTGTTTTGATGAAGCTGTATCGGAATGTGTTAAACCCCAACAGATGCGGGCTCTGCGCCGGTGACGTTAGATCTTTGGACTGTTTGGAGGGCAAGATGATCTAAAGCATCGCGTCTAAGGTCGAATTATGGTTGACATGACCGGGGCCAGAGACCGGATTTTACTATGACGATGTTAGGCGACGAAGACCTGCAGTCACTTCAGCAAGAAGTTCAGCGGTTGCTGGGTCGATGCATGTTACGGTTACAACAGTATGAGCGGCTGATTAAAGCCATGGTGGCGCATCACAAGGTCTCAGGACCGTTTCATGACTTGGAGCGGGCAAAGGCAACGAAGATTGACGAAGCGGCCCGCAAGACGCTCGGCTCCTTGGTTGGTGATCTCCTTGGATCGTATGTCGTTGCCGATGAGATCGACCCTCCCGAAATGACGACAACCAATTCTCCAGAGAACGTCAATTGGTTCGCCATGCAGATGTCACTTGGCTTGCCGGATGCAGAGTTCGTCCGCGTTGAAAGTGATCTGAGAGAAATGGTAGTTCTAAGGAACAATTTGGTTCATCACTTTATCGACCAGCAAGACCTCTGGAGCCCAGATGGATGTCGTGCCGCGCAAGATGCATTGATCATGGCATACGACCTTATCGACCATCACTTCGGACAACTTCGTGATTGGGCCGAAGACATGGATAAGATACGGCATACGATGTCAGAATTCTTGCAGTCGAAGGAATTCGAAGAGCTATTTGTTAATGGAATTGCCCTCGACGGAAAAGTAAATTGGGACGCCTCGGGCATAGTGGGCGCGATGCGAGAAGCATTCAGTGCTTTGGCTGTCGATGGGTGGGCACCTGTGGCTGCAGCTGGCAAATGGGTTGCCAAGCGTTACCCAGAACAACTGCCCGCCAAGTATGGATGCCTCAGTTGGCGACAGGTTGTGCATAACGCACCCATCTTAGAGCTTCGGTATCTTGAAATGGATGGACAGCGCACCGCTTGTTATCGTGAGAAGGATAGTTCCGAGACGCAGCATTAAATTACGCTAGCGTCGCTTGATGGCTATGTTCTATCCCACAAGCGCTTTTGAGTCTGCATGGCTGCAAGTTCGATCTTGTGATTGCTGGGCAAGTGCCGAAACACTATTCCAAACGCTTCGCCCTCTCCGCCACGCGCTTAACCATCGAAACAGTCGCAGTGCTAGCCTGCCGCATCCCAGCCCCTGCGATCTCAGCATTAGACCTACTTCCAAACCGCGCCCTTGCTCGCGAACCTTTTGTTCCAATCAAGCCCTTTGCGAAGCCGCCGGGTCCAGGAATGCTTGGCGGTCCGGCCATCATGAAATTGCCTGAGATTGAACGGACGATCAGTGGGGTGGCGATGATCATGCCGCCTGCGAGGAACA
>NZ_JBOEHB010000020.1:87923-88219 GCF_050633725.1 Planktotalea sp. | reverse complement strand
GATCGCCGTCGCCGTCCAGATCAACAAAGCTAGGCGTGCTATGAGAACCCACGTCAATGCCATTAAGCGGGTTGCCGGCACCTGTCAGCTCGGTAAATCCAGCGTCGGCGTCATTGTTGTCAAAAACCTTTAATATGCCATTGAATTCCCCAACAACCATATCCAGATCGCCGTCGCCGTCCAGATCGATGAAGCTCGGTGTGCTACGAAGGCCCGCGTCAATGCCATTAAGCGGGTTGGCGCTGCCTGTCAGCTCGGTAAATCCAGCGTCGGCGTCATTGTTGTCAAAGACCTTT
>NZ_JBOEHB010000020.1:13075-87888 GCF_050633725.1 Planktotalea sp. | reverse complement strand
CGCCGTCGCCGTCCAGATCGACGAAGCTCGGCGCGCTCCGGGAACCCACGTCGATGCCATCAAGCGGGTTGACGGCACCTGTCAGCTCGGTAAATCCAGCGTCGAGGTCATTGTTGTCAAAGACCTTTAATGTGCCATCGATTTCCCCAACAACCATATCCAGATCGCCGTCGCCGTCCAGATCGATGAAGCTCGGTGTACTAAGATCACCCACGTCGAAGCTTTCAAACGGGTTGGCGCCGCCTGTCAGCTCACTAAAGCTCTCCATTCCGGGCACAGGACCTAAATCACCGCCTGCAGCATCTGTCACGTTCAACAGCAAATCACGGCTCGAAGTTGGTGTGTTGCTGCTGTTGGCATAGGTCAGGTTTTGGATCAGCGCGTCGATTGACGCTGAGGTGGCCGCGGCGTTGAAGGTGATCGTCAACGCAGTCCCCACGCCGCCTGCCAGCGTGCCAATCACCGCACCTTCAAAAGTGACATCCGCACCGGACAACCCGATCTCGCCCACGCCCGTGCCTTGATCGCGCACAGAGACCGTATCTTCAGCCAACAAACCTGTCAGCGAGAGGCTGCCGCCGTCAAAATCGCCTTCGACATCCGTGAACGTGACATCGCTATCTAAGAGTTGCGGCGTTGCGTTTACGGTGTTTTCTTCAAACGAAATCGCGGAGGTAATGCCAGATAGAGTTGGTGCAGTCATTTTTATTTACCACTTCAAAATACGTGTACTTGCGAAAATCCCGAAACTCTCGCTGCATGCTATAGCTATAATATTCTATCATTTATTGCCGCATATTGCCGCCACAGAGTCAAGCTTGAGCGACGACTAAGCCATTCGAATTCAACTTCAGGCGGCAATGTATCCACCTCACATTCGAGAGGGTTGCGGCAAAGCGCGTTTCGAGTGTGACTGCTTGCGCGAAAAGCCCAACGGCTCGCACTTATTATGACGATGATCGCCTACATCTCAACTTGAACTGTTGTTTTGATCGCGTCACCCTGGAACCCTATCGCTTCGGGCTGTGTAACGTTTTGAAGCACCGCAATGTCATATAGCTCATCAATCGTGTGTTCAAATCGAAGCCATTCGACCGTGCGTCCCGTATCGATGTCAATGACGAGCAAGCCACAACGAGCCGCAGTGTCTTTGCTTTGAAGCAGGTCTTGCAGCTCTAGCCCCTCAAAGGTTTGGTTCCGACGTGGTCTTGAGAGGCCCACAATTGCGAAGCGATTTACAAATGCAAGACCACGCGCAAATCCTGGGCAAAATGCAATCGGCGTGATCTCACCGTTTGCAGGGTCAATCGTACAGAGTTCGCC
The DNA here is from genome assembly GCF_050633725.1 of Planktotalea sp. Classification (GTDB taxonomy): domain Bacteria; phylum Pseudomonadota; class Alphaproteobacteria; order Rhodobacterales; family Rhodobacteraceae; genus Planktotalea. Next base: position 86,565 of record NZ_JBOEHB010000020.1, on the reverse strand, counting down.
GCGGCCAGAATTCAACACCCACAATTTGCCGTCATAAAGGCGTGGGGAGTGTGGCATCGATAATCCTGTCGCGACAGCTTCACCAGAGTGGACATCCAATATGACACCCCCATCTTGGCGTCGTTCTCGCCAGCCATCTGCAACATCAGAACGGCTTACAGCACTGACATACGCAGCGCGATCATCGTCCATTGCTAAGCCGTTCAGGTGGCATCGATCTTCGCCGACCACTTTGCTGATGAAGGGTGGCCGCCATAAGGGCCGAAAACTGGCTGCTTCGCTGAGTGTTGCCAAGCAGTTATAGGCTGTGCTGACGAAAATGGGACCCGGGGCGTTTTGTTCGGTTTGCTCGTCAAATTGGTTGGTGTCGCCCAGTCCAATATCATGGATATCTATTTGCCCAGTAACACGCCCCTCACGCGGAGCAAAACGGCAGTCGACCCCATCACCTATGGTTTGCTCAGGGCGTAAGTTGTTTTCAAAGCGCCAGAGCGTATGCAGTCCGCTCGTCCAAAGCGTACGGCCATTCGTCCAGAGACCTTGGCACTGCTCAATCAATCGCTCATTGGCGCGCAACGATCCATTAGGTTTTCGGCCAATCAAAAACAACCTTCCCGCCTGATACGTCGTCAGAGCAACACTGCACCCATTGTCAGCGAGCCAAGATGTGAAGCCTTGTGACGCCAGCAGGACTTCAGTTTGAGGTCCGGATTTAGGAACCACTGGCTTAGCCATCTGAGAAAACTCCGCGGAATAAACTTAGCTGCAAACGGGGGACGAAACTCAATAAGGGTCCCAATTTCGCGCACAGCATATATCGTCAAACAGTAGCAACCCATTTGTATTGCAGTCAAATTAGAACTTGCATCTGATCGCTTGAGCAGAGCGAAACATTGCAGATGTTGAACGTGCACAGACAAAACTCGACAGTATCGAAACACTGTTGGCTGAAGCAATTAGATCAGAGGAACCTTTTGCACTTGATCCCATCGGCACCAAGATACGGTCGCACGAATTCGAGCCAACAGTTAGGTGGATCAAATGACCTAATCAAGCCGCCCTTCACGCCGTCACCAACTGTTGGGCATTGTTCAAGGCAAATCGCTCTGAAACAGTACTCATTAAGTTGGGTAGAATAGATAGAACACTGCTTTTGTAGGACGGAGATCATTAATGTCGCAGAATACCCGCCTCCCCCTTTCCAACAAACTGTTTGCAGCAACACTCCGTTTTCAAATTTACTGGTTGTTCTTAGCGGCATTGAAGGTCCTGCACGCACTGCGCAAGCCAAAACCACGCGGGCGCAAGGATTCGAAAGGTCGCTCGGATGAGCGAGGATCACTTCAGGATAGACGCCAATCGAAAGACGCCGTTCTTTGCCATAAAACCTGTACTTGAATTGCCACAGCTTTGAGCCATTGGCTTTCACCAAGACAAACAAGCCCTCAAAATCTGAGACCTTATGCGCCTTTCACGAGGCTTTAGAGATCGAACTTTAACATCTGACAATGGCATCGCTGGGCGTATCATATCGGATGCCATTAACCAGCATCAGAAAAAGAGCCATCGCAAAACCCTTATAACACAGGGTTCTTCGGATGTCTTTGGACTTTATCGGATTGTAAAATGGTGCCCCCTACACGTCTCCACATTAAACAGATAAACTACTGATACCATTTTCAAATAAATCAAAACCCGACCAAGATACCCCCAATAGCACCCCCAAAGCGGTTTTCTTAGCGTTTTAGGGCCTTGAACAAGGTCGCGCGCATAGAAATGAACCAAGAGGGGCTAGGCAATCTCATAGCGACCGCCTCCCATGGCAAAACGCGACGTAGAGCTGCGCATTGAGATGCATTCGTTGCTGGAGCGTTTATCACAACGTTAAAAGCCTTGGACAAAAGCTTGTCCTCTATCCCACTTGCTTCCGCCAACCAAAACAGCATGGGCGCGCATTGGATGTGATTGTAAACATAGCGCGCGTCTCTGTTTGGATCACCCCTACGGCCATACGCGCCGGGGCCATCGTATTCAGCAAGCCAACCCAGCCAATGTTCTTTTTGCGAGCCATACCAAGCAGAGCCGTAACCAACGCCCTCTTGCAGAGCGTGTTCTAAGGCTTTGTGGCGCGGCGTATCCGCATCTAACCGCTTGATCCGATAGCGTAGATCAGAAGGTTGCATAGCGCCCGTCGCCAATCACATCCGCTTGCCCTAAAGCGGCCAAGCTATCCAGCAAAGGTTCCACCGTCCCCGCCCTTGCGCGCACAAAGCGGCGGGCGATGTCGGCGGGGGTTGCTTCGCCGAGCTCTCCAAGCACCTCGCGCACGGCGGCGATTTGATCGGGGAGGGTTTTGGGCCAAGGGGCTTTGTCGATCTTCACGGTGACGCCCAAATCCATATCGACGGTTTTGCCTTTGGCGGCCTGTACGCCTGTGGGGTTTTGGTATTCGGGGCGCAGCCAGCGGATGTGGCCTGCCGCCTCTTCCGCAGCGCGTTCCTTGTTGAGGTCCACAAGGCGGTGCAGGATGTCGTCCTCAGAGAGATCAACGGGCCAGCCATAAGCATCGGCTACCGCCGCGTCGATGCGGTCGTGAATATCGCGTAAGATGCCGATCAGACCGTCAGTGTAGATGTCTTTATCCTTGCCCTCGATCACCTCCCCCGCGCGGAGCTTTTCGAGCACATTATACATCTGCGTCAACGTCAGTTTCGGATGCTGTTTCTGGCGCTCTTTACGATGCGCGTCGAGTTCTTCGCCTAGCGCGCGCAGAGTGGTTTTTTGTGGCTCTGTTGGGTCTGGGAAGGGGAATGCTTCAAAAGACAATGACTTCACATAAACCGGTGTAGGACCAAGTTGCGCACCCGAGTTTAAAGCCCACAAGCCATGAATTTTTGACGATAGTATTGCCATATTCGACACTTCTTCTAACGCGATTGCGATCAACTTGTTATCCGGCAAAATCGCCTCATCTAACATTGTAAAGAAGCGATATTTTGAAGTTTCAACCGTTGCAAGGTAGCGCGACAGACCTCGTATTGCTGGTCGAAGGTCTTTTCGCGGTTCACCAAAAATCCACCAATTCTTTTTATAGCTTTCTCGGTTGTTTTGGTCTCGCTCCGGTTTCACTTTGTCAAAAACGTGCTGAAAAACAGCAGGAAATTGTTGGCGAACCTCTTTTTCAGCCAACCCGAATAAGTCTATCGCCAACACATTGCGTGGAATTGAAGCTAAATCGCGTCCATTCCGATATTTGCGAATGTGCTTTTCAAGGCCAGTAGTCCTACCTAGACCGATTGCCTCAGCTTCGGAGATCGATACAATGAAACCAGCGCCAATCAGCTGCATGCCTCGGTGAGCTAATCTCTCGTTCGATCTGAGTGTTTTGGCGGCTACAACATCCGCACCGACTCGAAGGTCAGAGAAAATTTTTCCGAATTCAGGTTCAAGTTTTACAGTAAGGCCTTCGTCTTCCGTTTCAGCTTTACTTTCTTTGACAACTTTCAAAAGTTGTCCTTCGCGACGGCCCGAGCAAGCAACGGTCATTCCAATTCGAACTGCCGCCGCCATCTGCGCGTCAACCCAAGGGTGATCGGGGATCGCAAAAACCAGCGACAGCGGCTTTTTGGGATCACTCAAGTGCGGCTCTAAAACTCGTCTGTTGAAAGACATTCGCAGCGAATTGGTGGTGATAAATCCAAACCGCCGCGCGCCTTTGCCTGTTTTCGCAGAATACGCGCGCGCCAAAAGCGCCGCTTTTTCCCACCAGAACATCACGAAATCTGCGGATTTAGGCATCTTGGGATAGGCGGACCAGAGCGCCTCTGCATAGCCATCGCCAAGGCTTTCACGCAGGCGCGAGGCCCCAATAAACGGCGGATTGCCAATGATGAACTCTGCCTCTGGCCATTTCGCGGCCTTTGGCTTGGCATAATCCAGCACGGTGGTGCGTGCGCTCTCGTCTGGGACTTCCTCGCCCGTCACAGGATGGGTCTTGGTGGTAATCCCGTCCCAGCGGGTCACATGCGCACCTGCCTCGTCAAGACGCGGGGTCGTGCCTGTATAATCCAGCACCGCATCGCGGTTCTCGATATTATGGAAATCGCGTAAGACAGGCTCGGACGGGGCCGCTGTGCCGTGGGTGCGGTAGTGCCATTGCAGATAGCCGATCCAAAGCACCAGCTCCGCAACATTCGCCGCCCATGGGTTCAGCTCAATCCCGAGGAATTGATGCGGATCGACGGTGATAAAGGTGGTTTGCGTTTGGCCCAGTTCGACCATGAGCGCGGTGACTTCGCCCTCCAGCCGTTTCATCCGCTCCAAAGCGACATAAAGGAAGTTGCCAGAGCCACAAGCGGGGTCGAGCACGCGGGTCTCGCAAAGCTTGCGGTGGAAGTCTTCGACCAGTTTGAGCGCTTGATCGTCTTTGCCATCGCTGGTGAGCCGTTGCACAGCGGTCTGTACATCGCGCCAATCAGAACGCAGTGGTTCCATCAGGGTCGGCGTGACAAGGCGTTCCACATAAGCGCGCGGCGTGTAGTGCGCGCCCAGCTTGTGACGTTGGCGTTTGTCGAGCGCGCGTTCCAGCAGCGTGCCAAAGATCGCGGGTTCGACCTGTTTCCAATCCGCCTCTGCCGCCTCGATCAGCAGGCCAAGTTGCAGGTTATTGAGAGGGAGCGCGTCCGCGTCCTTGAAGAGACCACCATTGAAGCGTTTGAGGTCGGTCATCAGGGTTTGCGAAAAGCCCCCTGTGTCCATCGTTTGCCACAGCCCTTTGAGCGCAGGTTCAGCATGTTCAGGATGGCCACGCAGTTTGCGCAAGAGTTCTGTGAAGCTGTCGCGGGGGATCAGATCGACGTCCTCTGCGAACATGGAGAACAAGCAGCGCATCAGGAAGCGTGCGACGGTTTCGCTCTCGTGACCCTGCCCTTCGAAACTTTTTCCAAGCTCCGCGAGGTGGGCCGCGATGTCGCGCGTGACCTCTGCAGATTTGAGCGAGGGATCGAGGCTATAGGGATCGGTCCAGATCGCGCGCAGCAGATCGAGCGTTTCGGGTTTGCGCAGGTCTTCGAGGTAGATGCGGTATCGGATGCCATCGGGGAATTGGTTGTAGCCCTGCCCTTGGCCCGAGAAATCGGCGTAGAGTTCGATCACATGACCGACATCCACGATCATCAGGAAGGGCGGCCAGCCGTCCTCTTTGGACACCGCGCGCGCGTAATTATCCGCTTGGTTGCGCGCCTTGAGCATGGTGTCGTCAAACTTGGCTGTCCCGCGATTGCCGTGGCCTGTTTGTTTGGGCGCGTCTTTTTCTAGGAAAAGCGCAAGGGTGTCTTTGTCGGCGGTGTCTTTGGAAACGAACTGTTTGGCCTCAAGGATGAAGTGACCCTTTTTATAGAGGTCGATCCGCCCGTTGCGCTTGCGCCCTGTGTGGGTCAGCGTGACCGGGCGCTCAAAGCGGTAGTCGAGGAAGTCGCCGTCCGCGTTAGATACTTTGGGATTCTCGACGCCAAGCAAGTCTGTAAGCTTTATCGCAAAGCTTTGAGCCGTGGCCATTTCGCTGCCGCCGGAGCTTTGCCAACGTTTGATAAAATCTTCGATTTCCAAGTTAACCGCCCTGCACATAATTCACGCTTTGGTTCATTCATGCACGATCATAGGTTGTGTGAAAGTGCAAACCTCATTCTCCGTTATTTTTCTTCTTAATCAGTTCAGCCTGGCGTTCGGTTGAAACCGGGCAATAGGCGCTGATCGTGGTGATCACATTGGAATGGCCAATGTTTTGCGAGAATGCTTTGAAGGCTTCACGCGTTGGATACTGGCGATCTGCCCACTTCACCAACGTCTTGCGAAACGCATGGGGCGTGAAAGGATGTAGATCGGCTCGGGTGAAGGCTTCCTTGATGGCTTGGCGGATCGCGTTGGCGTTTTGGTATGTCTCGCGTTTCAATCCCACGACTTGAAAAGCGCCATCGACAATCCCAATATTAGGGGGCGGAAAGAGCGCATCATCGGGGCCGAATAGCTTTTCTTTGCGCAAATATTCGATCCAAGCTTTGATTGCTTCAAGATACTCCGCATCAACTGGCAGGAAATATGTTGTGATGTCTTTGGAGTTCTTTGTGCGCACGTCGCGCGCGTCTTGATAGACGCAACCGTCAATCACGTTGATATGTTTCAACTTGAGCGATGCCACCGCCCCATCCCGCGCGCCAGTAAGCATGAAGAATGCAAAGAGAGCTTTGTTACGGCGTTCGATCTCGGTAGCTTCTGGCATGTAGGAAAACGCATGGCGCGCTTGTTCCATCGAAGGGTACGGCGTTTCGCGTGACGCACTGGCCACCCGTGCGCCTTTGGCATTCATGTTGAAGTAATCCGCATCGGAATGTCGAATGCGGCTCTTGTAGCCTTGCTGATCTGCCAGCCAAAAGAAGAACTTTTTGTTCGCAGAAAGAACGGATCGGATTGTTGACTTAGAAAGCGGCTTGCCTGTTTTCCTGTTGACCTCACTATCCAAAGCGTCCTGAAACTTGATTGCGTGGTCTATGCGGAACTTTTTGAAACTCGCGTAACGCGTACTGGCTTCAAAGCGTAAAATACCCTCGGCGGCTTTCAAAACGGTGCTTTGATCTCTGCGCTTAGCGGTCTTGAGATACTGCAAGTAACGGCGTTTGATACGTTCGTTTTCTTCATTCATTTTGCGCATGGTGAAGCACTCCTGTTTTAGTGTTTGTTTAGGCGGGGGGAGATGGTGTCTATTAGGCTTCGCTCTTCGCGCCTTTCGTGAGATGGAAAATTTGGGTGAATTGCGGGATGTCACGGACTGCGATGATCCGCGTTGCCGTCGCCCCACACCGCACGCAAACTCCCTTTAGCAGCGAAGTTTTGGTCGTGAGGGGAACCTTGCTCACACGCATCCCCTCTGGTCTGCGCCCTGCCCTGCAAGAAAGGCACGTCAGTTCATCAGCCTCCAATGGTTGCTTTGCGGCCTTGTTCTTCTCTTGAATGTAAGTGCGAAGCGTTAAGCCCGAAATCAGCATCGGCTTGCGTGATGCCATTACGGGCAAACCGTCTTTGACCCAATTTCGGATCGTCGCAGTAGATTTGCTAAGGGCTTTCGCGGCCTCTTCTGGTGTGTATGTCAAAGCAGATTTGATCCGCATCGGGTTCGCGCGCTTACCCATTGGCGTCACTCTCATAGAGTGCGCGGATTTCTTCGACGTTCCAAACGGTTGTACGTGGGCCAAGTTTCTGAGGTTGTGGGAAACGCCCTTCTTTAACGCCCTGCCACCAAGTTGATTTGGAAACTGGTATAGGGCCGATTGGCGCTAGGATATTGGACAGGCGCACAAAGCCTGTTCTTGGGAAATTCTCTTTGTTCATTGCAGTGCTCCTGAATGCAATTGCGTTCAGCCAAGTCTGCTAAAACTATGAGAGAATTTGTCGGAATCCCTAGCTTTCCTCTAGGAATCCCTTAACGCGGTGTCTTCCAGTAGTCTTTATCCACGAACTCCATTGCCTCTGTGAGCCACTTACGGATGGTTTTCGAATCCATGTTTTCGCCGATGAGTTCAAGATCATCTCGAATACGAGACGCGGCATCGCTTCGAGCAACGTTAGGATCAAAGCTGTATTGCTCACATGCCATTGCAGCGATTAACTTAAGTAAAGTTCGTTTTTCCTGAGAAGACAAATTCTCGGTTTTTTCTGACCTTGGTGGCTTTTCGCTAGGTTTTTTAGAGAACTTCTTAAGAGAAACGAGAAACTCGGGATGCACTTCCAAACCTACCTCTTGAAACCAATCTAGAAGATCGCTCCGAGCGATACTAGCATCATGTCGGCGCGCTAACAAAAACGCGCGCCCCATGAGTTCAAAACGTTTTATCAAAAACGCCAAAGAAGGCGACGCGAAGTCTCTTGGCTTGGAATCTTTCGCCAGTTCCATCAGCAAATCTTTAGGAAACTCATTTGGCTCAAAACCAATAGATAGATTAACCGCTTCATGCAGAGTAAAATGCGGCATCCTGCCCCAATGTTCAAAGTCGGCTTCGTAAGCCAAATTTCCGAAGCCGGCTTTAAACCAGCTAGGCTCGCTTTTTCTCAACTCAGCAACTTCAGCCTCTAAAAAAGCTTGCCACGCGCGCCGCTTCTGATTTGGATCATCGATAGAACTATCCGTAAGGAGCAATATGTCTTGTTCAGAGAGTGAACGTAGGAACGAACCCACGGCATCACAAATTCGCTCACGTTTAAGATTGAACTCAGACAAGCAATTTGGATCATAAGGTCCGATTGTTTCAACGACGCTTGGCATTTGCCAATTTCGCCACTTTCCAAGCTTCTGATCCATTAGGTCGCTAAGCAGCTTTCCAAGTCTGGCTTCGCCGATACTGCCCATACTCACCTCTGATTCACATCAGGGTTCAATCTGCCCTCACTTCCTCCAAATAACCAGCCCACCAATCGGCAAGCTTAACCCGCTCGTCCCAATGCTCCCCTCTCGCATATGCGCGACGGACTTCGTTCTTCTCAACATGCGCTAAAGCGCGTTCAATCGCATCAGGGTTCCAAAGTCCGCTTTCGTTGGCCAATGTTGAAAAGCTAGCGCGAAAGCCATGAGCCGTCATTTCATCGCCAGAATACCCCATACGACGCAGCGCTGCGTTCAAGGTGTTTTCAGACATAGGCCGATGCCAAGAGCGCAGGCTTGGGAAGAGATACGCCCCCTCCCCTGTGATCTCTTTCAACTCTTCCAGAAGCTCCAAGGCTTGCGGCGGCAAAGGAACCAAGTGATCGCGGCGCATCTTCATCTTGGCGGCAGGAAGCGACCAAATCGCAGACGTGAAATCGAACTCTTCCCACTTCGCGTTTCTGACTTCGCCCGGCCTTTGGGCAAGCAACGCCAAAAGCTGTAGACCGATACGCGTTGTTGCTTGGCCATCAAACACATCAATCTCGCGCATAAGCTGGCCAAGAGCTTTGGGATCGGTGATTGCAGCGCGGTGAACGCGGGTCGGGCGAATGAGAGCATCGCGAAGCGCATAGGTTGGGTCTGTCTCAGCTATGCCGCTCGCAACAGCATAACGAAACACAGAACCTATTCGCGCACGCAAGCGATGCGCTGTCTCGTAGTTTCCTTTGGCTTCGACTTTACGAAGAGTTTTTAGGATCATCGGCGCGGTGATCTCTGAGATCGGTTTCTTGCCAAAATCGCGGTTTGCCAGCTTTAGATGATATTCGGTCTTGTCCAAAGTTGCCTTGGACTTCCCTTCTTTGCGTTGCTTGGCCAAGAAGGCTTGCCCCAACTTCTCAAAGGTCTCGCCCTTCGCGGCTTTTTGAATACGCTTTTCTTCTTGTTTGGCTTCGCTCGGATCACGCCCTTCTGCCACTAAGGCGCGCGCTTCATCTTTTGCCTTACGCGCTTGAGCTAGGCTCACCTCGGGATAGACGCCAATCGAAAGCAACCGATCTTTACCATAAAGTCGATACTTGAATTGCCACAGCTTTGAGCCATTGGTTTTCACCAAGACAAACAAACCTTCAAAATCTGAGACCTTATACGCCTTTTCGCGGGGCTTTAGAGATCAAACCTTTATATCTGACAATGGCATCTCTGGGGGCATCACTTTTCTGCTTCAAACCCGATACCCCCAAAAACACCCCCAATCTGGGGGTATCGTATCGGATGCTACCAAACAGCATCGGACAAAGAGCTATCGCAAAACCCTTATAACACAGGGTTTTTCGGATGCCTTTGGACTTTGTCGGATTGAAAAATGGTGCCCCCACACGGACNNCTGAGCTATAGGGGCACTGCGGATGCGAATACAAAGAGACGCGGGTACTCGCAAGAGGCTTTTTCACAAAAATGCAAAAAATTTTTAACGGCTCGATCTTGCGAGCAAAATCACTGCGCAGAGTCCCACTGCGATCACCAAGATTGCGGCAGGTGCCGCGTCGCCAAGGTTCTCCAAGCTGGCTTGATCATGGACGCGCGTTGCTAGGGTGTCGTAGTTGAATGGGCGCAGCAAAAGTGTGGCGGGAAGCTCTTTCACGCAATCAACAAAGACCAGTAACAGCGAAGACAATGCCGAGGCTCGAATGAGCGGCAGATAGACGCTTGCCAGCACTTGCCCCTTGCTCCGTCCTAAAGATTGAGCGGCCATGGGTAGGCTTGGTGATACGCGCCCCATTGCCGCGTCCGCAGCGCCCTGCGCAATTGCAAAGAACCGCACGCAATAGGCGAGCACAAGAGCGAATGCCGAACCTGTTAGCAAAAGGCCGAAATCGCGGCCAGAGAAGGCTTCTAGCGCGTCGGCGAGTTTGTGATCGAGAAACGCCAATGGCACAAGGATACCAACGGCTAGAACCGCGCCCGGTGCCGCATAGCCAATACTTGTGATCGGCATAAGCAAACGCGGCAACGCGCGTTTTGACAAACGTACCCCATACACCATGAACAATCCGAGTGAGACCGTGACCAGGGCCGCAGTGCCCGCGACTGTCAGAGTATTCCTCAACGCCCTCAATAATGCGGGATCTTGCCAGCGTTCTGCATTATCAAGAGCATGACTAAGGATCACGCTTGCGGGCAGAACGAACCCTATCGCAAAGGGCAGTGCACAAGCCACGAAGGCCAAAGCAGAACGTCGTCCAGCCAACGGAACTCTCACAACGCCGCGATGACTGCGAGAGAGCGCGAAAAAGCGGCTTCGACGGCGCGAAAGTTTCTCGAGCGTGACCAGCAAGATAACAAGCAATAAAACAGTGCTGGCGATTTGAGCTGCGCCGCCAGCGTTATTGCTTTCAAGCCAAACGCTAAAAATGCCAGTTGTCAGCGTTTGGACAGAGAAATAGTCCACCGTTCCAAAATCATTCACGGTTTCCATCATGACAATGGCACTGCCCGCCGCGATCGCGGGCCGCGCCATTGGAAGACCTATACGGACAAAACGGGCAATGGCCCCTGCCCCGAGAGATCGAGCGACTTCTTCGCCGCAACCCGATTGCTCACGAAAGGCCGCGCGGGCCATAATATAGACGTATGGAAACAGCGACGCACTTAGAACGAGGATCGCGGCCCCCATAGAGCGAATTTCAGGGAACCAGTAGTCGCGCGAAGTACGCCAGCCGAATACATCGCGCAATGCCGTTTGCACAGGGCCCGCATATTCGAGGAAATCGACCAAAGCATAAGCACCCACATAAGCAGGAATGGCGAGCGGCAAAAGCAACAGCCATTCAAGCCAGCGTGCGCCAAAAAACGTATACCGGGAGATGAGCCAAGCTGCACCTGTGCCCACCGCTGCGGACAGGGCTCCGACGCTAAGCATAAGCACCAAAGTGTTCTTTAGATACCGAGGCAGCGTCGTCGAAACCAAGTGCGGCCAAATGTTTTCCGTCGGGAAAAGTGCGATCCAAAACACGGCTGCGATTGGCAAGACAACGAGTAAAGCGATCAAGGCTGCGCCAATTGACCAAAGGCTTGGCATCGTGAGGCGCGTGCGCGCGGAGCTTGCGAGTATTTGCGTCATGAAACGCCTTCTGACGGAAATCGGTTTAACTGTCCAGAAAAGCGCTTATAGTGGATAGCCAATGTAGATCAGCGAAAAGCAGGCACGAATGCAGGTCATTCTCCACGCAGGCGTCCATTGTACTGACGATGGCAAGCTTCTGAAAACACTCTTTAAGAACCGCGCGGCGTTTCAAGAGCAGGGAATTGCCTTGCCGCGCCCGCGCCACTATCGCCAATTGCTAGGCGCAACGATCAAGGCGCTTTCCAAACGATCCGCGGGGCCGGATTCGCGCATGGCGTTTTTGGACGCGATCATGGACATCGATGCAGATGAAGTTGACCGTCTGATCTTGCATAATGAAAACTTCTTTTGCGTTCCAAAGCTCGCGTTTCACAAGGGCCGAATTTATCCTCACGCTGGCTCGCGCATGGCCTACCTCACCCATCTGTTTCCAGAAGATGAAGTAGAGCTCTTTCTCGGCATTCGAAATCCCGCGACACATCTGCCGACTATGTACGCCGCTACGCCGCATACGCAGTTTGTCGAGTTTATCGACGGCGCAGACCCGCGCGACATTTATTGGTCCGATCTGATCAAATCAATTCGCCAAGAAGCGCCGAACGTGCACGTCACGGTTTGGTGCAACGAGGATACGCCATTAATCTGGGGCGAACTGGTGCGCGAGATCGCGGGCCTTGCCGCAAATGAACCCATTGAGGGCGCGTTCGATCTGCTGTCAGAGATCATGAGCCCAGAGGGCATGACACGCTTTGAAAGTTATCTCGCGAGCCATCCGGATATGACGGAAATGCAAACGCGGCGCGTTATCACTGCTTTTTTGGATAAGTTCGCCCTCGACGATATGGTCGAGGAAGAACTGGATTTGCAAGGCTGGACCGAACATTTGGTCGAGGACCTGACCGATCAATATGAAGAAGATATCTTTGAGATCAGCCGCATCCCTGGCGTGACCTTGCTTAGCCCATAAGAAGGCTTGCGTTTAGGAGTGCATTCCCAAAGCTTCTTTATACATTTCGAGAACCGCTTCTTCTTCGGCGATATCATCTGGCTCGCGCTTGCGCAGCGCAATGACCTTGCGGATCACTTTGGTATCATATCCACGGCTTTTCGCCTCGGCCAAGACCTCTTTGCTTTGCTCAGCAAGATCTTTCTTTTCCTGATCAAGACGCTCTAGACGTTCAATAAATTGACGAAGCTCGTCGGCAGTTACGCGGTAGGAAGTATCGCTTGTTACGTCTGACATGGGTGCACTCCGCTGATGGAAAAGAATTGAGCCACTCACCTAGCGCCCCGCCTGCGAGCGCGCAAGGGCTTGCGAGGCGAGAGCGCGCAGGTTAGGCGGTGCCTTAAGGAAAACGATCCTCTTTTATGCGAAGGAAACAACGATGGACGCTTTGATTTGGTCTGGGGCTGCAATTTCTTGTCTGGGGCTTGTGGGCCTTGTTTTGAGCATCATCAAAGTGAACCGTGCGCGTAAAGCGGGATTGAACGACGAGGAACTACGCGCAGCGGTGCAAAAGGTATTGCCCCTGAACCTTGGATCGCTGTTTTTGTCAGTGATTGGCCTAATGATGGTGATTGTCGGGATTTTCCTTGGCTGAGAACTTGCCTCTTAACGCCGCCAAGCCCATATCACGTTCATGTTAAAGTTCGCTCCTATCCTACTGGCCATCCTTTATGGTCTTGCCATGTACCGCTTTTCGGCTTGGCGCACAGGCCGGGAGCTTGATACGCAATCAACCGAATTAGCGGATCCGGTTCTGAAACCGCTCATGGACAAAATGGCGCGCGCTTTGGATCTGCCGCGCATTCGCGTCTACATTTACGAGATTGATCCGGTCAACGGGCTTGCCGCGCCAGACGGACGTATTTTCATAACACGCGGGTTTTACCAAAAATTTCTTGATGGTGAGGTCTCTGGCGAAGAAATCGCTTCGGTCATTGCGCATGAATTGGGTCACGTGGCTCTCGGGCATTCTCGTCGGCGTATGATTGATTTTTCGGGACAAAACGCTCTACGAACCGCTCTCGCAATGGTCATTGGGCGGTTTATCCCCGGCGTGGGCCCTTGGCTTGCCAATATGCTCACGTCGCTTTTGGCAGCGCGCCTATCGCGCAGCGACGAATATGAGGCGGATGCATACGCCGCAGCCCTTTTGAGCAAAGCAGGTATGGGTGTTGCGCCACAAATCTCATTGTTTCACAAGCTTGATGCCTTAACCAAAAGCCAATCTGGGCGTGCGCCCGCATGGCTGATGAGCCATCCTAAAACCGAAGAACGTATTGCTGAGCTGGAAAAACTAGAGGCGCGCTGGCAGTAAAATTCTTCTGCGAAGAATTTGATGCCTGTGATTTTTCTGCGAAAAATCTTCGCAGAAGGTTTTTTGAACCTAATGATTTTCGCAGAAAATCATTTTGGATCAACCGCAAGAGCCAAACGGTGAAGCTGCGCCTTTTTTAGAAGCTGCCCCAATCGCCAATCTTTGCAGGACAACTTGCGCGCATTATCCAAGATCGCTATTGCCACACCAGTTATCAGTTCCGGGTGCGCATGCCAAAAGCCTAGCAAAAGCGCATCCGGATTAACGCGGCTCAACTGCTCTTCAGCCAGAATTTGCGCCGGAAAATCCTTGTTATTGAGCGTCACTATCCCGTCCGCTGAGCCAATTACCGCGCCTGCAATTACATGAATATCGGCGGGATCAGGCAGCCAGAACCGCGCCTCCTGATCAGCGTTTATTTTAACAGCAGCGCTAGGAAAGCTCGCGTTCAACAGCGCGCATTCACCCTGCACCTCCACGCCAGCGCCAGGTCCATGTCTCAGTGCTGCACGTCGCCATTCTTCAAATACTCGATCAGACCAGAGCGGTGTAAAAGCCCCAGCTTTGGCCGCCCCAATCAACATTTCGCGCATAACCGTCGGATACAATACGCAGGTATCTAAGAACAGTTTCACAGACGATAGAACAACGCTTTGAGATATCCACTTTCAGCCAGTTGAGGCATCAAAGGGTGGTCTGGCCCTGCAAAGCCCGTATGGATCAATGATCCTGAGCGCTCTGCCCGCCCAATCCCGCGGGTGCAGGCGAAACGGAATTTTCCAAGATCTGCGGCATGTGAGCAAGAACAGAGCCCAAGATAACCGCCCTCCGTCACCAAGGGAGCCGCCATTTTTGCAAGCCGTTCATAGGCGCGGAGACCGACGTCAAGCTTGGGCTTGCTGGGGGCGAAAGCAGGAGGATCACAGATCACCACATCGTATTTTTCGCCTTCTTTCAGCAGCGCTTCGAGCACGTCAAAGGCATCGCCTTTTCGGGTGTTGAACCTATCTGAAAAGCCAGACTCAGCGGCTCCCTTTTCAGCCAGAGACAGCGCAGGCGCAGAGCCATCAACGCTCAGCGCTGACGTCGCTCCCCCCGCCAAGGCCGCGAGGCCAAACCCTCCCACATGGGAAAACACATCCAAGACGCGCGCACCTTCGCACAAGCGTGCAGCAAAGGCATGGTTCGGACGTTGATCGTAAAACAGTCCTGTCTTTTGTCCGCCTGTTAGGTCAGCTGCGTAAAATGCACCATTCATTGGCACCATGATAGGAGCGTCAGGTGCCTGCCCAAGCAGGACAGCATTTTCATCATCCAAACCTTCAAGCGCGCGTGTGCGGCCTGACGCGTTCTTTAGAATTGTTGTAACGCCGGTAACGTCGGCCAACGCAGCACAAAGCGGGTCTAATAAAAGCTCGAGCCAAGCAGCATTTGGTTGCACGACCAATGCAGTGTCAAACCGATCAACGACCAACCCGGGCAACCCATCGGCCTCGGCATGGATCAATCGATAGAATGGTGCATCAAAAAGCCGCTCGCGCAACTGTAGCGCTCGGGTGATCTTGGCCGCGAACCAAGCCTGATCGATGGCAACACTTACATCGCGTTCAATCATCCGCGCGGTTATGCGCGACAACGGGTTGGCGGCGACCAATCCCATTGGCTTGCGCTCTGTGTCTTCCAGAACGGCGATAGTGCCGGGCGCGAGGTTCTTGCTGCGCCGATCGAGCACAAGTTCATTATCATAGACCCAAGGCGCTCCGTGACGGATCGCGCGCGCGTTAGCTTTGGGTTTAAGGCGAAGGACGGGAAAACGGGACGCTGTCATAGCGTCCCCTTAGCGATTTCATACGGCTGTGAAAAGGATCATTGGCGGTTTAGCGCAACAAACATCCCGGTATTGGTGTCAACATAGCCCATTGGTTGGGTCAGTTCGGTTTGAATGACCTGCGACAGGAACGTCGTGACACGGTGTTTCTGCGTGTTGCCCAAACCGTCAGCTCGAATGGCAGCGTCGCCCTTCAAAGCATCTAGGTTAGATACAACCAGTCGCGATGGACGTAGCGTTGCGCCTGTTTCGGGATCCAGCAGCGTGACAAAGAAGTTAATGTTGTGCACGCCACCAGTGCTATAGCGCGCCTTCTCAGACAGACCGTGGAAACGGGTCACTTGAATATGCATATGAACAGGGCGGCTGCCTTGCAAACGCTCGGCAGTGCTCTGCGCACTTTGCATCACGATGGCTTTAACTTGTTCGTGCCGATCACCGAACATATCCCCGCGCCAAACGATATCGCCCTTGGGATAGTACGTGTTCTTTTCTGACACAGTAAGTGTGCGAGGCACATCCACTGTGATTTTCGCAATATCCACGTCGGGGATAAAAACATTCGTACTTTCAAGCTGAGCAACTGCGTTGCCAGAATGCGCAAGCCCTGTGTTGCTTGTAACAGCAGGGCCTGTTGCATTTCGACTGGCCATTTGTGGGCCAGCGCATGCTGAGACGCTGACCGCAACTAGGATCAGCATGAGTGTTTTGATAGTCTTCATAACGTCCTCCTGACCTATCGGCCTCTAGAGTTCTGAGTGTGTGCAACCTCAAGATGGATTTTGAGCGCGGCAAAAATGGGGCAAAGCGGTGACTGCACAGTGATCATTAGATGGCTCAAGCAAGGCTGCCCCCCTGTCGATTGCGACAAAATGCAATCAAAAAATATCTTCCGAAATGCTCTCCTGCCTATCGACGTTAGCGCTAACATTAGTTACTAGACTGACAACCAAAGCATTCAAACAAAGCCCGTTAACTAAGGAATCCGCGCATATGAGCTTGCATCACGTCCTTAAAGAGACGACTGACCGTATATTAGAACGCTCATTCGAGCGTCGCTCGGCCTATATGGCGCAAATGCGCGCCGCTGCTTCAGAGGGGCCGCGCCGCGCGCATCTGACTTGCGGCAATCAAGCCCACGCCTATGCGGCGATGGGCGATAGCCAACAAACACTTGCCGAAACCCCTGCCCCAAACCTTGGCATTGTGACGGCCTATAATGATATGCTCTCAGCGCATCAGCCCTTTGAAGGTTATCCAGCCCTTTTGAAAGATGCAGCAAAAGCCGCAGGCGGCACCGCCCAAGTCGCAGGCGGCGTTCCTGCAATGTGCGACGGGGTGACCCAAGGTCAAACGGGGATGGAGCTTTCGCTTTTTTCGCGCGACGTCATCGCGCTCTCGGCGGGGATCGGTCTGTCGCACAACACTTTTGATGCCGCCGCTTACTTGGGCGTTTGCGACAAAATTGTTCCCGGCCTAATCATCGCCGCTGCAACCTTCGGTTACATTCCGGGAATTTTTGTACCGGCTGGCCCTATGCAATCTGGCCTCCCAAATGATGAAAAAGCGCGCGTGCGCAATGAATTTGCCGAAGGGAAAGTAGATCGCGCGGCTTTGATGCGCGCCGAAATGGCGTCTTATCACTCGGCGGGCACCTGCACATTCTATGGAACAGCAAACTCCAATCAGATGTTGATGGAGTTTATGGGGCTACATTTACCCGGCTCTTCTTTTGTCAATCCCGGCACCCCGCTTCGTGATGCGTTGACAAAAGAGGCCGCAACCCGCGCTCTTTCAATCACCGCACTTGGCAATGATTACCGCCCCGTCTGCGACGTTCTTGATGCGCGCGCATTTGTGAATGGCATCGTGGGCTTGATGGCCACAGGTGGGTCAACCAATCTTGTGCTTCACCTGCCTGCAATGGCGCGCGCTGCGGGTGTCGAACTGCGCCTTGAAGATTTCGATGCCATTTCCTCTGTGGTGCCGCTTATGGCAAAGGTCTACCCGAATGGCTTGGCGGACGTGAACCATTTCCACGCCGCAGGCGGGTTGCCCTATATGATCGGGCGCTTGCTTGACGCTGGTCTGCTGCATGAAGATGTGAAGACCGTCTCAGGCGATGGCTTGGGGCTTTATGCGCAAGAGCCAGCATTAGATGCCGGGGCTCTCATTTTCCGCGAGGGCGCGCGCGTGAGCGCAAATGACAAGATCTTGCGAACTGCTGAAGACCCCTTCCAAGCCAGCGGCGGCCTTAAGCAGTTAAAGGGCAATCTCGGCCACGGCATGATGAAAGTTTCGGCTGTCGCCCCCGAGAACCAAATCGTTGAAGCCCCTGCCCGCGTCTTTCACAGCCAAGACGCTGTAAAGGAGGCGTTCAAAGCCGGAGAGTTCGACAAAGATGTTGTTATTGTCGTGCGCTTTCAGGGACCAAAGGCAAATGGCATGCCCGAACTTCATGGCCTCACGCCTGCGCTCACCGTGACGATGCAGCGCGGACATAAAGTGGCGCTGGTGACAGATGGACGTATGTCGGGTGCATCGGGCAAAGTGCCTGCCTGCATCCATGTCAGTCCCGAAGCCGCCGCAGGTGGCCCCTTGTCCCGTGTTCAAGACGGCGACATAATCCGCGTTGATGCCACGCAAGGCACATTGGAAATACTCACCACAGGCGCGCTTGATCGCGCCCCCGCCACTCCCGACCTTAGCCACAATGGCAACGGTGTCGGACGTGAATTGTTTGATGTCTTCCGCCAATCCGTTGGCAGCGCCGATACTGGCGCAGGCGTCGTAGTTTAAGGACCCGTCGAAATGATAACCCCACAACAAGCCAGCGCCCGCGCGCTGGAAATATGTAAACTCGCTCCGATCGTTCCGGTCCTTGTGGTAGAGGATGCAGCAATCGCCCGCCCTTTAGCTGAGGCGCTGGTGAAGGGTGGATTGCCCGCACTCGAAGTCACGTTGCGCACTGAAGCAGCACTAGAGGTGATTTCCGAAATGGCCAAAGTAGAGGGCGGGGTTGTTGGGGCAGGCACGCTTTTGACACCCGAAGACGTTCGCGCAGCAAAGGCCGCTGGCGCGGTCTTTGGTGTCTCACCGGGTGCAACCGATATTTTGCTAGACGCTTGCGAAGCGGAAGACATGCCGCTTTTGCCCGGCGTTGCCACAGCAAGCGAAGCAATGCGCCTGCTGGAGCGCGGATATAGTGTGCAGAAATTCTTCCCTGCCGAAGCGGCAGGCGGCGCAGCAGCGCTCAAGGCGATTGGCGCACCTATTCCACAAGTGCGTTTTTGTCCAACAGGCGGCGTAAGCCCGAAGAACGCTAACGACTATCTTAGCTTGCCGAACACTGTCTGCGCGGGGGGCAGCTGGGTCTGCCCGAAAGAGCTAATCGCGGCACGTGATTGGGCTGGCATTGAAGAGTTGGCGCGCGCCGCGTCGCAATTCAAAGTGTAACGCAGCTGAAACGCCTGCTGGAGCGCTTGCGCGCTCTAGCAGATCCCTCGCCCTAAGAGTTCGAGCTTAGTTAAGGAAGTTGCTTGCGGAAAATCCGCCAAGGTTGCTCAGGATTTTGCGGATAACGCTGACATCTTGGCCATTACGTGTGATCCGACGCGCAAGCGGAACCACTTGTCCATCCTGTAGCGTATAGCGGCCCACATTCTCTACGATACCAGCTTGAGTAAAGCTCACAGCGACGACTTGACGGTCAATCACTTCAGGCTTTTGCCACGCGAACTGCTTAACGCGGCTCTGTACATAGTAGTAGCCGCTCTCGTTTAACACGCCCGCAGATGATGGGGTTCCGATACGTTCGGCCACTGTTTCACGCGTATCAACACCGACAGCAATTTGCGAAAGATCTTCTTCAAGTGGCACATAGCCATGATTGCGATACGTGGCGCTGCACGCCGCTAAAGACGCACACAATACGAGTGCTGCGCCGAATTTAACTGTATTTCCTATTGCCCGCATAGAGGTGCCCTCTTGTCTTGGCCTGCTCTGCCTTGTTATCTCGATACGACACGAACGCCCGACGTTCAAGAAAGGAAAACTCCAGCCCATGGATGAAACGCGCGCTTTCCCCGACTTTATACTCGACACCAGTGCCCTAGCGCGGCGCAAAACGACCCATTTTGAACATCGCTTGGAAGCAGCCCAGCTCAAAGCCTTGATGGCAGATCTGGGTTTGATCGGTCTGCGAAAGACGATCTTCAAAGGAAGCCTTAGCCCGGCGGGGAAACAAGACTGGGTTCTCAACGCCCACCTCGGCGCAACTGCCGTGCAGCCCTGCACCGTTACGCTAGAGCCCGTGACAACGCGGATTGATACCGAAATCACGCGACGCTTTGTGGTTGAAATGCCAACCGCGTCAAATGACGTCGAAGAAGACGAATTTGGCGGCACCGCAATGCTGGAGGACGATTCAATCGAGCCTTTAGGGCGCGAAATCGATTTGTGGGCGGTCATGAGCGAAGCCTTGGCGCTCGCTCTGCCAGACTATCCGCGCATAGAAGGCGCTGAACTTGGCGCTCTGAACGTAACAGAACCGGGTAAAGATGCCCTGAGCGATGACAGTGCGAAACCCTTCGCAGGACTTGCCGCGCTGAAAGACAAGCTAGAGGGCGGCTCATGAGCGAAGAAACCTATCTCGTAAAAGCGGCAGACATCAAAGCGCTTGAGGGGGTACACAAAACCCACTTCCTAAATGAGAACGCGGTGCGGCTTAATAAATCCTTGGGCGATATGACGGGCCTGACGGGCTTCGGTTTTCACATCATTGAAATTGAACCCGGATTTGAAAGCACAGAGCACCACGTTCATCACCACGAAGATGAATGCGTTTACGTTTTGAGCGGCACAGCCACAGCTTACATCGGCGATACGCCGCACGAGATTGGCGCGGGCGATTTCATCGGCTACCGAAAAGGTGGACTTGCCCATTCGATCAAGAACACGGGCGATGAAACCTTCCGCTGCATCGTAGTAGGTCAACGCCTTCCCCATGACGTTGGCGATTACACCAAACTCGGCAAACGTATCTATCGCAATGACGGGCTGACCTGGAACCTTGTAGATCACGACAACGTCCTCGAGGTTGGTGGATCTGCCGGGAAAAAATAACAGCTGCAGATGATTTTGACGCCGGGCTTTTCTTCTAATGCCCTGCCATGAGACAATTTAGCCTTGTAAAACGAGGAAACTTCCCCCAACGTCAAGCGTATTCGTAACCAGTGGGGGCTGTGTTAATGCTTGTTTATTTATCAATTCTTGGTGCGCTTGGCGCGGGTTCCTTGCTGTTTGACAACAGTGGCAACGATACGGTGCATGGTACCGAATGGGACGACACGCTCGACGGCGGAAACGGCGACGATGAGCTTTTCGGATATGATGGCGAAGACCTGCTGCTTGGCGGCGATGGCAATGACATTATCGAAGGTGGCGCCGCGCGCGATGAAGCCTATGGCGGCGCGGGCAATGATCTGATCACAGATTCTAGCGGCAGCGATCTGCTGGATGGAGGCGACGGCAACGATACGCTCATTGACCGCGGTGCGGATGATGGCGTGGACATCCTACTTGGTGGTGCAGGCAATGATCTGTTGATCGAAGAAAGCCCTGCTGAAACGTCGATCGCAATTCTTGACGGGGGCAGCGGCGATGACACGCTGTGGAGCCAAGATGAAAATTCGATCATGGTAGGCGGAGAAGGCGAAGACCTGTTCATCGCGCATAACTCAACGGATGCGCAAAGCGTAAACCTCTATGCTTACAACACAAAAATCGAAGATTTCACAATTGGCGAAGATATTTTGGCTATTGGTCTTGAAGGGGATGCAAGCCCAGAGGACTATTGGTTCGCGGAAGATCCCACTGGAAATCTCGCGCTCTATACAGATCAAAACGCAGGCGTCCCGCTAGGGCATGAAACCCCGGTTGTACGCCTTGAAGGTCTACAGCTCGGAGATATCTCGATTGAAGATATCACTTTCCTTTCGCAAGACGATCTGAATCTGCTCGGGAATGGCACAGAAGGCGAAGACACGAGCGACGGCGGCGAGGATACGACTGATGGTGGTGAAGACACCACGGACGGTGGTGAAGACACCACGGACGGCGGTGAAGACACCATGGACGGCTCAGTTGTCATTCAGCCCGATGGCGTAATTGTTATCGATCAAACACTGACTGGCTCCGAATTCAACGACACGATATTTGCTGGTTTTGGGGATGATATCCTCGATGGCTATGCGGGCGATGATTTCCTTGTTGGTGATGATGGCAACGACACCATCGATGGCGATTTTGGCAATGACACGATCTACGCAGGTGACGGAAACGATCTGCTTCGCACCGAAGGCGCTTATAACGAACTTTACGGCGACTCGGGCGATGATATCCTGTGGACAACAAGCTCGGCGCAGATGACTGGCGGCGACGGCAGCGATTACTTCCTGCCGGGAACCGACCTCAGCGTCGTTTCAGATTACGTTCCGGCAGAAGACACAATCGTTGTCCCCTTTAGCGATGCCGCACACAGCGCAAACTTTAGTATTGGGACAGACCCCGACACGGGCGACGCGCTCCTGATGAATGACGGCGTCGCGGTAATGCAATTTAGCGGCATCGGCGCTGATGAGATAAATCTCGAAGACATTGTCTTCCTGAATGAAGAACAAACCTATGCCTTCCTCGCATCGCAGGGCGAAAATGGCCCTACCCTGCCCGACACCGACACCACGCCAGAGCCCCCGCAATTTAACGTGATCGCAGGGACCGACGGTGCAGACACGCTTACAGGATCCGATGAAGATGATATGATCCTTGGCGGCGACACTGGTGATTTGATCAACGCAGGTGACGGCAACGATCTGATCAACCCCGGAACCGATATAGTAGACGAAAGCCAACGCCAACATTGGGCGCCCGCGGGCAGTGGTCTGAGCGCGACGATCGTAACCACCAATGCAGGCCAAGAACGTCTCGATCCAGACACAGTCTATGGCGAAGCAGGCGATGATACGATTGTCGGCGCAGGCCATGACCTTGATGCATATGGTGGTAGCGGAAACGATCTTTTGGTCAGCAATGAAAACGGGATCGCCAAGCTTTATGGTGGAGATGGCAATGACACCATCGTCGGCGAAGGTGGCGACACCGCTTATCATGTGAACAGGTTTAACAACCAGCGTTACGCGGAAGCGATCATAAGCGAGACGTCCTATATTGATGGTGGAAGCGGCGACGACACGATTGTCACGGCAGAAAACACCATTTCACGAGGCGGTCTAGGCGAAGACACCTTTATCATTCGCGAGCCAAGTGCGGAAACCTCGCCGTTTTGGAATGTGATTCAAGACCTCTCTGACACGTCAGAGCAGATCATTCTAACCTATACGGGCGAAACGGCACCGAGCTTGGATCAAATTGAATTTGAGACTGTCAGAATTAGGGATTTGCCGGGCGGATCATTTGAAAACCCGACTTCACGGATCGAAATACAGGTTGATGGAACCGTTTACGGCTACATTAATCCACCCTATCCAACGCTTGGGAATTATCTAAGCTTGGAAGCCTATTACGATATGGTGGACAACGGACAAATTCTCTTTATGCCCGACAGTGAGGTCGCGGCCTTGCATCAAGCTCAAGCCGCAAGGGCGCTTCTGTCAGCTTAATTAGGCAAGGTTTTTTCAGTACGATCGGGCAAAGCATTTGCCCACTATTTCAATCGCGCGTCTTTCTGATCTTGGTGTCAGACAGGCGCGTGTACACTTTTTTCATATGCTCATTTGAAAGTCCCAATATGTTTTTTGAAAAGATTTCCACACCGCTTATCGTTGTCCTGAGCGTCTTGGTCGCGGCGCTCACCTTGCGCTTCTTTGTTGCAGATATTGACCTCGTCTTCAAAAATCTGACCCATCAAACCCAAGACGCGCGCGTCGAGTTTTTGCTCCATATCTTTGCCAGCTCACTTGCTTTGGCGGTAGGCGCGTTCCAGATGATTCAATCGCTGCGGCACCGGTACATAGGCTTGCACCGCTGGATGGGCCGTATCTACGCTGTTGCGGTCGCAATTGGAGGGTTGGCCGGCCTGAACATCGCGTTCAATATCGAAGGCGGCCTCGCGACCGTAGGGTTTGCCATGTTGGCCATATTTTGGCTGATAGCGACGGGCCAAGCTGTGCTGCTGGCGCGCGCGCGCAAAATTGCGCAACACAGACGCTGGATGATTTGCTCCTTCGCTTTGACCTTCGCGGCGGTCACACTGCGTCTGCAATTGTTGGTCTTTCACTTTGGCTTTTCCATGCCGTACTCAGAGGTCTACACCTTTCTGGCGTGGTCTTGCTGGGTGCCAAACATCCTCTTTGCGCTTTGGTATATCCGCCGCGCCCCGAGCTAAGCTCGACGGCGCACGGCCTTCTCAACCGCTTGAATAGATTGACGAATGTCATCAGATGTTGTGCGATGGTTAACCAAGGCCGCGCGCAGGCACGGCTTTTCCTTGATAAAGGTCGTAGAAAACACCGCTTCACCGCTTAGCTGCAATTCGGCAGCAACTTCGTTGACGTCGCCGTGCGCGATATAGAAACAGCACACATTCGACGACACATCAAAAGCGAGCTCTAACACATCTGATGCATCGACAAGCTCGGCCATTAGTGCGCCCTGCTTACAATTGTCGGTAATCGAGTTTGCAAACGCTTCGGTTCCAATGGATTTGATCGCTGTCCAAACCTTGAGCGCGCGAAACCCACGAGACAGCTCTAAGCCATAATCGCAAAACCACAAATCGCCGCCGCCAAGCCCTTGTTCTTGTTGCTCAAGATAGTTCGGACGCGATGTAAACGTGTCGAAATGCAGTGTGCGATCATAGATCATGCAAGCGCCGCAGTCATATGGCACTGACATCCACTTGTGAAAATCGCAGGCGATAGAATTGGCCCGCTCCATACCCTCAACCAGATGCGCCCAAGGGGCCTGCGCCAAACGCGCCCAAAACCCGAAGGCCGCATCAACGTGAAACCAAATGCCTTGCTCTTCGCAAAAATCCGCAATGTCATGCAGAGCATCATATGCCCCTGTGTTCACCGAGCCTGCGGTGCCAATGACAGCCAAAGGAACCCGCCCCTGCGCACGATCTCGCGCGACCGCCTCTGCAAGCGAGGAAAGGTTCATCCGCATATCGTCGTTTGTTTCAACAACGTGAATGGCATCACTGCCATAACCCATAGACTCTAATGCCTTGCCAATGCAGGAATGCGTCCCCTTGCGCACATAGACCGCAACCTTTGGCAACTCTTGGATACCCGTTTGACGCACGTCTTGCCCGAACCGTTTGTTGCGGGCAGCTGTCAGCGCGAGGATCGTGGCGTTTGATGTGCCGGTGGTTAAAATGGCCGAAGCGGTGTCGGGCAAACCAGAAACATCCAGTAGCCAATCAAGCGTTGCGCGCTCGACTTCCATCGCGCCATGATCGCGCCCGCCGCAATTGCTGTTCATCGTTGCTGCGACCAACTCTGCCCCCACCGAGACAGGCAAGCCCGCGCCGTGAACCCAGCCAAAGAACCTTGGAGCGTGTTGCCTGTCGCAAAGGGCATAATGTCTTGCACAAGATGCTGCATCGCGCGCTCTGAGCCCACCCCATTCGTTCCTGCGCGCAAGGACATACGGCTTCCCATATCCTCTGGCTTGGGCCGCCAGGGCAGATCACGCGCGTTTTTCATGCGCTCAAGGCAATGGTCCAAAAGCGCATGCATGTCGCGGCCAAAATCATCCCAGTTTTCGGGGTCCAAATGCGTGCCTTCAGAAGCCATGATGAAATCTCTGTCAAATTAGCGGCAAGCCCTGACCCGCTCTCGCCAGATTCGCAGAATCGAACCAGAATCGCGAAACCAAATAGCGGCAGGAGATTGCTTTGAATATTGCCCTGAGACCTAAGGGGTTCGCCTGTTAAGCACCACCCTAGAGATGCGACAAAGTTACCATTTCCACCTATTCACGCACCAGAGCGCATAAAACGAACACTCCAGATGGAATCACCACCCCGAAACAAAGCGCAGAAACCGACAGTTTCCACTTGAAAGCCCCGAGAAACTTAAGTTTCTACCCGATAGCGGCAATGCCGATGAAGAATCGCTTGCACACTTAACTTTCTTCCCTATTTTCGCGCGCTCTAGCGAATTTAGGGTTGGACAGGCGGCGTGCCCTCGCATATGTGCCTGCTAGACCCATACAACGGCCCATCTGGGGCCCCGAACATTGATAGGTTGCGACATGGCTGTCCAGCAGAACAAAGTATCCAAATCACGCCGCAACAACCGTCGTGCGCATGACGCATTGGTTGCAGCGAACCCAAACGAATGCTCTAACTGTGGCGAGCTACGTCGTCCACATCACGTATGCCCTGCTTGCGGCCACTACGACAACAAAGAGATCGTTGCACAAGCAGACGAGATTGATCTGGACGAAGACGCGGCATAACCAACCCGCGAGGTACGTTTTATGAAGGTGTCTACAGATCAATTCACTGATCCTATGACAACAGATGGTAAGCGTATCATTTTATCTATCGACGCTATGGGCGGAGATGAGGGACCGGCGGCTATTGTCGCCGGTGTTTCGCGTTGTGCGGTGTCGAATCCAGACTTAGGGTTTATCTTACATGGCCCCGCCGATGTGCTTGACCCGCTGGTAAAGCGGCGCAAAGAATTATCTGGCAAATGCGACATCCGCGACGTTCCTGACGTTGTTAAGATGACCGACAAGCCAAGCCAGACTCTGCGCACTGGCAAAAACACCTCTATGTGGTCCGCGATTGATGCGGTTAAAAACGGTGAAGCGGCCGCCTGCGTCTCTTGTGGCAACACTGGTGCTTTGATGGCGATGAGCATGATCCGCCTGCGTAAGCTGGCTGGTGTAAACCGCCCCGCGATTGGCATTTTGTGGCCGTCGCGCTCGGAACACGGGTTCAACGTTATGTTGGATGTGGGCGCAGATATTCGCGCGGATGCGACTGACCTTCTTCAATATGCGCTCATGGGTGTGTCCTATGCTCGAAATGGCCTCAGCATCGCGCGCCCTCGTGTCGGGCTGCTCAACGTTGGCACGGAAGAGCACAAAGGTCGCTCTGAACTGCATGACGCAAGCGAGCTGATTGAAGGGCAAGCTGAAGCCGCGGACTTTGAATATGTTGGCTTTGTCGAAGGCGGGGACATTCCCGGCGATCACGCCGATGTCATTGTTACCGATGGATTTACGGGCAACGTCGCGCTCAAAACTGGCGAAGGCACGGCAAGTCTAATCGGTCAGCGGCTGCGAGAGGCGTTTGCCTATTCAATCGCGTCAAAGGTTGCCTCGCTCCTTGCCTACACATCGCTCAGACGTTTGCAGCAGCGCATCGACCCGCGCCGCGTAAACGGCGGTGTTTTTCTTGGTTTAAACGGTACGGTTGTAAAATCACATGGTTCGGCCGATGCGACGGGCGTCGCTGCGGCAATTAACCTTGCGTTTCGCCTTGCACAGTCCGGCTTTTCAGACAGACTGGCAAAACGCATCGCGGCAAGCACCCAAGCTGCGGCGCAGACCATCGCTGAGGAGACCCCACCCAAATGATAAGAGCACAGATCAAAGGGGTTGGGCATTATCTGCCGGAAAATGCTGTTCCGAACGCGCATTTCGAAAAAACGCTCGATACGTCCAGCGAATGGATCATCTCACGCTCTGGAATCGAGCGGCGTCATTTTGCGGCCGAAGATGAATGCACATCCGACCTTGCTGCGCACGCCGCACGCGCAGCCCTTGCAGACGCAGGTTTGGATGCGAGCGATATCGACGCGCTCATCGTGGCGACCTCGACAGCCGATCTCACCTTTCCTTCTGCCGCGACAATGGTTCAGAGCAAAATCGGAATGACAGGCGGCTTTGCCTTTGATGTCCAAGCGGTTTGTGCGGGTTTCATTTTTGCGTTGGCCAATGCCAATGCCTTGATCGTTGCAGGAACAGCTAAACGCGTGATGGTCATTGGCGCAGAAACATTCAGTCGGATCATGGATTGGACCGACCGTGGCACCTGCGTGTTATTCGGTGACGGCGCGGGCGCTTTGATCCTCGAAGCCGCTTCGGGTGAAGGCAGCGCAAAAGATCGCGGTGTTCTTTCGACAGACCTCAACTCGGACGGCACTTACCGCGATATTCTTTATGTCGATGGCGGCGTGTCCACCAAGACAACAGGCTACCTGCGGATGGAGGGCAAAGAAGTCTTTCGCCACGCCGTAGAAAAGCTGGCAGCGACCGCGCACACCGCGATGGAAAAAGCTGGCGTTCAATCAGAAGATGTGGACTGGGTTGTGCCGCATCAAGCCAATATTCGTATCATCAAAGGCACCGCCAAAAAGATGAACGTGCCGATGGAAAATGTCATCGTGACGGTGCAGGATCATGGCAACACCTCTGCGGCGTCCATCCCTCTCGCACTTTCTGTCGGAAAGTCAGAGGGCAAGATAAAGCCGGGCGATTTGGTAGTGACAGAAGCCATTGGCGGTGGTTTGGCTTGGGGCGCAGTCGTTTTACGCTGGTAAACCACTGATAGATAGACCTTTCCGCACGCATTCTTAGCACGACGCACTTGACTCATTTTTCCCCCTGCCCTTAAGGTAGCTCAATTGCCTTGGGGGCGCTTATGACTGAAAAAACTTTAACGCGTATGGACCTTAGCGAAGCAGTGTTTCGTGAGGTCGGTCTATCTCGCAATGAATCCGCAGATTTGGTTGAAAACATTCTGACGCATTTGTCTGATGCACTTGTCGCTGGCGAACAGGTGAAAATTTCATCCTTTGGCACTTTTAGCGTGCGTGACAAAGCGGCCCGCGTTGGCCGTAATCCTAAAACGGGACAAGAGGTTCCAATCAATCCGCGCCGCGTTTTGACGTTCCGCCCGTCGCATTTGATGAAAGATCGCGTCGCAGACGGCAACAAACGCTAAAGCAGGAGCGCTGCCGCGATGGCCAAGTCAAAGGACGCTTTTCGTACAATCAGCGAAGTCGCTGAGTGGCTAGAGACGCCAGCCCATGTGCTGCGGTTCTGGGAAAGCAAGTTTACGCAGGTAAAACCCGTGAAACGCGCAGGCGGTCGGCGCTATTATCGCCCCGCTGATATGCGTTTGCTCGGCGGTATCAAAAAGCTGCTGCACGACGATGGCCTGACGATCAAAGGCGCGCAAAAACTGCTGCGCGAGCATGGCGTGAAACATGTGGCCGAGCTGTCCCAGCCTTTGGAAGAGGACCTCTTGGAAGAAGCGGGCTTGCTTGAAGCCGCTTTTGAGCCAGATGCCCAGCCAGAGCCAGTTGTCGATGAACCCGCCACGGTGCTGAGTTTCCCAAACCGTACCGAGCAAGCTGCGCCCGAAAACGTTGCTGCGCCAGACCCTGTAGAAATACCTGCTGAAGCGCCCACACAGGAAACAGCGGCCTTTGCTGAGCCGACTGCACAGGCTGAAACGCCTCTGCCTGTTGAAGCCGCAAAAGACAGTCCAGAAGAACCAACGATCGAGCCAGAGCCAGAGCCAGAGCCAGAGCCAGAGAGCCAAGCAAGCGCGCCTGAGACGTCTAGTGACGCGCCAGCCTTTGGCAGCGATGCCCTGCCTGCTTTCATGCGCCGCACCCCGACAGCTCAGGTCGAAGACGCGCCCAAACAACCGCAAATGCAGGAAACCCCTAGCGGCGAACCTGAGCCCGAAGCGGAGCCAGCGCCTACCGCTGAAAAAGCGCCGTCCAAACTAACAATCGATCCCGTTGCAAGACTTCAACCCGTTGAAACATCTGTCGACGACGCGCAAGAACCCGCCGCTGATGTGCCGCTCGAGACGGCACAAGATGACGCCGCATCGGAATCGCAGCCCCCAGCTCCCGCGCTGCCCGCTGAGGAACCAGCCCAGCAAGTAGAAACACCAGCTGCGCCAATGTTTACGCACCGCACGAGGCTTGCTGAAACAACTGAGCCTGTTGACGCGTCCGCGTCGGATCAGAACGAAGATGCACCAGCGCCCGTTCAACCAGAAGAACCAGCGCCAGCCCCCGCGCCAGCAATTGATCTGCCATCTGTCGCCAAAATCGCACCTGAATTGGCAAGCTACACAGCAAAACCCGGCGTGTTAGCTGCTCTGCCCGGCGCGCGTGGCATTTCTCCAGAGCTGGCCGATCAACTCTCTGAGCATTTGGCGGAACTGCGCAGTTTGCGTGACAGAATGCAAAGTCACTAGCTCTTTTGGCACGCGCCTCTCAGACATACATTTTGCGCTTGCCCTTTGATGCAGTTCCATTAAACAGCGCTTTATCAAGCGTCGGGCTATGGCGCAGTCTGGTAGCGCGTCCGTCTGGGGGACGGAAGGTCGCAGGTTCAAGTCCTGCTAGCCCGACCACTTATAAACGAGTTTCGAACTGTTCATTTAAAGCCCCCCTCACCCGATTGATTGGAGCCAGATAAATGACAGGTGTTCTTCCCAGCCAGCGACTAGAGCAAATGATTGCACAGGGACAGATCAGCGGATCGCCCTCTGTCATTCCTGAGCAAATCCAACCTGCAAGCCTTGATCTGCGTCTTGGTAGCGTTGCCTACCGCGTGCGCGCTTCGTTTCTCGCAGGTCATGGGCGCCGCGTAGAAGATCGTCTCAAAGAATTTGAAATGCACCGCATTGATTTGACGGACGGGGCGGTTCTCGAAAAGGGCTGCGTGTATGTGGTGCCTTTGATGGAAAGCCTCGACTTACCCGACGGTTTGCAAGCAGTCGCAAATGCAAAAAGCTCTACTGGCCGCTTGGATCTGCTCACGCGCACGATCACGGATGGCGGCGCCGAGTTTGATCGCATCGCGCTTGGCTACAAAGGACCGCTCTACGCTGAAATCTGCCCGCGCTCCTTTTCCGTTCTTGTACGCCCTGGAATGCGTTTGAACCAAATTCGTTTTCGAGAAGGCCAAGCCGTTCTTGATGACACCGAAATGCATGCGCTACACGCAAGCGACGTTTTGGTGAACGGCGAGGCTTTGATAGACGACGGTCTTGGTTTTTCCGTCGATCTTAAACCCGAAGGCACCGATCTGGTCGGGTATCGCGCCAAACCACATACTGGCGTCATTGATCTGGACAACATCGGCCACTACGACCCTTCTGAATATTGGGAGGAGGTCCGCAGCAAAGACGGGCAAATCATTCTCGACCCCGGCGCATTTTATATTCTGGTGAGCCGTGAAGCCGTGCACATTCCCCCAGCCTACGCGGCCGAAATGGCGCCCTATCTCGCTATGGTTGGCGAGTTTCGGGTTCACTACGCTGGATTCTTCGATCCGGGCTTTGGTCACAGCGCGGCTGGCGGCACAGGCTCGCGCGGGGTGTTAGAAGTGCGCTGCCACGAAGCCCCGTTTGTTCTAGAGCACGGACAAGTCGTCGGGCGTCTTGTTTACGAACATATGGCAGAGGTTCCCCAGCAGCTCTACGGCGCTGGGATCGCGTCGAACTATCAAGGCCAAGGCTTGAAGCTGTCCAAGCACTTCGCTGCGCCAGCCTAAGTTAAAGGCTATTACCAACCAATCGCTTTTCGCAGCATGTTCAATGCGACGAGGATCAAGAACACGCCAAAGGCCTTCTTCAACGGCCCTGCATCCATCGCATGTGCAAGGCGTACCCCCCAAGGGGCTGTCAGCAACGTCATGGCGATGACCACGATGAAAGCAATCAAATTCACCGCGCCCAAGGTAAACGGTGGGCGCCCGCTTGGCTCGATTGGAACAAACAGAAAGCCAATCACCGCAGGCACCGCAATCAAAACGCCGAAACCTGCCGCTGTCGCCACTGCGCGATGGATTGCGACCCCGTGAAGCGACATGAAGGGCACGCCGAAACTACCGCCGCCAATCCCCATCAAGACCGACATGAACCCCAGTAAGGGCGAGACCCCCATCCGCTTTGCGCCTTGCGGCATTGCCTCGGCCAAACGCCATGAACTGCGTCCAAAGCTCATGTAGGTGCCGACGATAAGGGCCAGAATGCCAAAGATGAATTGCAGCGTTCCAGAGCGTAAACTGGACGCAACAAGCATCCCGCAAAGCGCGCCGATCACGATGCCGGGAGCCCAAGTCCGCAGAATGTCCCAATCCACAGCCCCCTTTTTGTTATGGCTCAAAACAGAGCGCACAGACGTCACGATGATCGTCGCAAGAGACGTCGCCAAGCAAATCTGCATCAACTGCGGTCCGCCAAACCCAAGCGCGCCAAAGACGTAAAAGAAGGCTGGCACCAAAACGATACCGCCCCCAACGCCCAACAATCCTGCCAACACCCCAGCAATCGCACCGGTGATGAGCAACAATATCAGCATTTGCATCAACAGGAATGGATCAGACATCATGGCCTCTTTCACAGTTTGCAGCACTCAAGCCCGAAACACCACGTACTCGCAAGTGGCGTTAACACAAAACCGGTCGCGCGGCGTGCATCTTTTCAATCGCTTCGACAACCGTGTGTGAACCCGCGTCGGGCTTATGCGCGTTTTCTGACAAGTGCCGCTTCCAGTGGCGAGCGCCGGGTTGACCCGCAAAAAGCCCAAGCATGTGACGTGTCACCTGCCCCAACTTGCCGCCACTGTGAATATGCGCGTCGATATAAGGCAGCATTTGCAGCGCAATGTCTTCGCGAGTTCGCTCAAGCGGAGCTTGCCCGAAGATCAGATGATCCGCTTGCATCAAGATATCCGCAGGCTGATGATAGGCCGCGCGCCCGATCATCACCCCGTCCATTCCACGATCTAGCGCAGCCATCGCATCCTCAAGCGTTGCAATCCCGCCGTTCAGGCTCAGATGAAGCGCTGGAAACAGCCCCTTCATCTGCTGCACCAGATCGTAATCCAGCGGGGGAATATCGCGGTTTTCTTTTGGACTAAGCCCCTGCAACCACGCTTTGCGTGCATGGATCGAGAACCTGCCAACCCCTGCCCCCGCAACACGCGCGATGAACTCGGGCAAGACATCGCTTGGCTCTTGATCATCCACGCCGATGCGGCATTTCACCGTGACTTCAACGGGCGACGCCTTGATCATCGCCGCGCAGCATTCTGCCACCAACTTAGGGTCACGCATCAAGATCGCGCCAAACGTTCCCGATTGAACCCGATCCGAAGGACAGCCGACATTCAGGTTGATTTCACTATACCCTGCTTCGGCCCCAAGGCGCGCCGCTTCGGCTAACTCGGCGGGATTTGAACCGCCAAGTTGCAACGCCAGTGGCTGTTCTTCGGGCGAGTAATCCAATAAATGCAGCGCCCCGCCCCTCACCAGTGCAGGTGATGTGACCATTTCAGTGTAAAGCAACGCATGCTGCGACAAGAGACGATGGAAAAACCGACAATGCCGATCTGTCCAATCCATCATAGGTGCAACGGAGAGCTTTGCGGCGCGGGCCGCGTTATTGAAATTACTTGCAGTCACTTCTTGAATTCCACGTTCAGAGCAGCTGCTTACTAACACATAAGCACAGAAGTGGTAGAGCAGCTCGTCTGCCAAAACAAGAACGGGCCACGAAACCGCAGCCCGTTCCAATTTGCGATGAGACCTAAGCGAGCGCTTAGTCCTGATCTCGTCGTTAGGCTAGGAAAAGAACCCCATCGAAAATAAAGTCACTGAGCCCCACATTGCCCGCAAGGTCCAACTCAAAGTCGGCGGCACCGTCTCCGTCAACATCGCCAGAGAGCGTCGTTTTCGAGCCGTCGAATTCGTAGCGCAATTCTCCAGCTTGGTTAGAGAACGCGAGCGAATCAATAAAGAAAAAGTCGTCATTGCTTACGGTATTCGTATTCGCATCAATCGCGCTCAAATCAATGACATCCGGGCCGTTCGCATAATCTTGGATCAGGTCATTATTGCCGCCAGACCCGCCAAAATGGCCAATGTCTGTAAAGATAAACACGTCCGAATCCGCACCGCCAAAGAGGGTATCAGCGCCTTTGCCGCCAACGATCTGGTCAATGCCAGAACCGCCTTTGATGACATCTCGGCCAGAGCCGCCAAAGAGCAGATCATGGCCGTCGCCACCTTTGATCGTATCATAGCCAGAGCCACCGAAGATCAAATCTTCATCGTCGTTGCCATGCAGTACATCAGCGCCTGCGCGGCCCAGGATGAAGTCACTGTCCGCACCGCCGCGCAAATCGTTAGCGCCGCGCGAGCCGCGCAACATATCATCGCCCTCACCGCCACTAACGCGACCTGACAATTCGACGCGCGCACTCACCGTTAGAACATCATCGCCATCGCCCATATCGAGCGTCCCATCCAGAATTGCAGTATCGTTCAAACTTACGGTATCGTTGCCCTCTCCCATATCAAGCGAACCAATTGTTACGCCGCTATAGCTCCTAAAGCTATCATTCCCGCCATGAAAGAACAGATCGCCCTCAATGCTCCCCCCGTTGTCGACCCCGTTTGAGTGCTCGTTGCCAGTAAAGGCAGTGCCGCTCAGCGCTTCGAATGATCCAGTGTCATAAACAGAAAGCTGCCCGTTCCCCATATTAGAATTTGGCGTAACGCCCGCGCTTACGGTGACTGAGCCGAACATATCCCCAGATTCAACGGCAAATCTGCCGCCATCAATCACAGTATCTGAAATTTGCACGCCGCCAACGCTGTAGGTACCGCTGGTTACGGTAACCAAATCTGTGATGAAGCCATGTTCGACAAAATTACCGTACATACCAAGTGTCACAGGACCAGTGATCGTTCCATGGTTTGAAACGAACGCGTCGCCGACATCTAGTGCCCCATCGATCGTTCCATAGTTGTGTACATTCGCATAGTTCATCGTCACGTCGCCGTTGATTGTGCCGTGATTGAATATGCTCGCGCCATTTGTCAGATGTAGCGCGTTGTTGATGCTTCCGTGGTTTGTTAAGTTGGTTGAGTAATTTGTCAGCGTAAGCGTGCCAACCAACGACATCGCCCCGCCAAATGTCATGCTTGTCGCATTGATCGTCAAACCGCCCAAGGATGTAATGTTAGAGCCAATGTCAAACGCGACGTTTGCGTTCTGACTCGTAATTGAACTTCCGGAAATAAAATCCAAAGTACCGCCCGCAAAATTGTGGCTTACTCCAGAACTGGCGCCCGTATGCAGAGTCACACCTCCAAGCGAAACAACGCCAGAGACTGTCGTCACCGCAGGGCTGGTGCTTAGATGAAATGTCGCGCTATCACCTGCGTTAAAAACCGTATTTGAAAAACCGCCGTCGGACGTCCAACTAGTCGTAGTACCTTCGTCCCAAAAACCGCTACCATTTACCACTGTACCGTCCAGAGTGGTCGTGTCCCATGTGAGATTAGCCATTCCAAGATCTCCTTAATATTAGTGGAATGCGTCACAGGGCCTGAAAAACCGTGGCATAGCAATAACTTCCGCAAAAATTCGCCTTTAATGCACATATTTACAACCAAGGATTGCGACTTCAGCAGCGCAAATCCAAAACACCGATAGCATTCGGTCCGCGCCAACACTCACTCGGAAACGCATTTCCAGTCCCGTGCGCGCTTTGGGCTAAACAATGCGTCCAGTGCACGGCTTCGCAAAGAACAAAAACCAGCCTCTGGCAGATCGGGCACGAAAGAAGTGTCCACCTCTTGCCACGCCTTCCAACTTCTGTTCCACTTTCGCGAAACTTGATGTTCAGAAAGCCCTCAATGACCGATTTTGCCGCGACACGCGCTATGTTCGATATCCCAGAAGGGATGACTTATCTTAATGGGAATTCGCTTGGCCCAATGCCCAAAGCGTCGCCCGAAGCGATGATGTCTTTTCTTAACGAAGAATGGCGCAGCGAATTGATCAAAGGCTGGAACACCAAAGGTTGGTTCATGCAGCCCAATACCCTTGGCGATC
This sequence comes from Planktotalea sp., assembly GCF_050633725.1. Classification (GTDB taxonomy): domain Bacteria; phylum Pseudomonadota; class Alphaproteobacteria; order Rhodobacterales; family Rhodobacteraceae; genus Planktotalea. The sequence continues at coordinate 50,961 of NZ_JBOEHB010000020.1, read as the reverse complement.
GCATCGGCAAATTGATTGGCGCTGAGGCTGGAACAACTGTGGTCTCAGACACTTTGTCGATCAAAGTGTTCCAAGCGGTTGGCGCAGGGCTTTCTTTGGTGCCAGAGCGCAAGGTGATCTTGTCCGACACGGGCAACTTCCCCACCGACCTTTATATGGTACAAGGTCTCGTTAAGCTGAAACAAGACGGCTACACGCTGCGCACTGTTGAACCCGAATCCGTCATGGATGCGATCACCGATGACGTGGCCGTCGTCACGCTGACCGAGGTGGACTACCGTACGGGCCGCAAACACGACATGAAAGCGATCATTGAAAAAGCCCATAGCGTCGGCGCTGTCGTTGTCTGGGATCTCGCGCATTCCGCAGGCGCATTTCCTGTGGATGTGTCTGGCACTGACGTCGATTTTGCCGTCGGGTGCACCTACAAATTCCTGAACGCTGGCCCTGGCGGCCCTGCTTTCATCTACGTTGCGCCGCGCTTGATCGACGTGGTCGAGCCAGTTTTGTCTGGCTGGTATGGCCATGAAGCGCCGTTTGCATTCGATACCGACTACCGCCCGATGCCGGGCAAGATTGACCGTATGCGTATCGGCACCCCATCTATCGCATCTTTCGCTCTGTTGAGCGCAGCACTTGATGTTTGGGAGGGCGTCGACCTTGCGGATGTACGTGCGCGCGCAGAAGAATTGATGACCCTGTTCATCAACGAAGTCTCCGCGCGATGCCCGGGGGTGACGCTTGCTGGCCCAGCAAATATGGACGAACGCGGCTCGCATGTTTCGTTCCATTTCGAGCATGGATATGCCTGTATGCAAGCGCTGATTGATCGCAAAGTCATCGGCGACTTTCGCGCACCCGACATGATGCGCTTTGGTATAACCCCGCTTTTCGTAGGTAAGAGCGATATTATGAAAGCCGTTGATACGCTGGAAGATATCCTGCGCACTGAAGCCTACAAAGAAGATCGCTTTAACGTGCGATCTGCCGTGACATGAGCCAACGGCGCAAACATTGGCGCGACATGGCTGACACCGAGCGCGGTATCGCCTATTCGCCAAGCGCGTCGCTGCCCGATGGAGATCTCACTCCGTTTCTGGAAACCTACGCCAAACTGAGCGCTGAAACCTACGCCGCGCATAGTGATGTGCAAACCCTCACCTATGGCAAGCGGCCCTCAAACACCGTCGATCTTTTCCGCCCGAGCGGCAATGCAGCGCTGCCACTCCATATCTTCATTCACGGCGGATATTGGCGTGCATTGTCCAAACGCGAAAGCACCTTCCCTGCGCAGGGTTTTCTCGATCAAGGCATTGCCTACGCTGCCGTTGATTACACGCTGGCGCCACATGCATCGCTGGACGAAATCGTGGCAGAATGTTTGGCTGCGGTGACGATGATGTTCGAGCAGGCACAACAGCTTGGCGTTGATCCTAACCGTATTTCCTTGTCAGGCAGCTCAGCTGGCGCACATCTTGCGGCGATGACCTGCCTTGGCCTTGCGCCTCAGCATCGCCCCTGTGCAGCAATTCTTCTCTCGGGCGTCTTTGAGCTAGAGCCCCTCGTTGGCACCTATATCAATGATCCCGTGAAAATGAGCATCGAGGGTGCGCATCGCAACAGCCCTGCCTTGAAGGATGTTTCAAACTTCCCCAAAGCGCTCCTTGCATATGGAGAAATAGAGCCCGACGAATTCAAACGGCAAACCCATGATTTTGCAGCAAAATTGCCCGAGGCGCAGGCGCTTGAGGTGTCCGGCCGCAATCATTTTGACGTTGTGCATGATCTCTCGAATGAAAGCGCGCTCGCTCAGCATATCGCAAAGCTCTGCGTTGCGGACTAACGGTCTAGCGGCCTAAGACAAAGGATGCACAGCCTTTGGCGTGTCCTTAACGTCTTGCTCATCGTAAAAGCCGATCAACACGCCAATTTCACACTCGCTGTCCTCGTAATCAATGCGACGCGAGATCGGTGTTGTGCCGGACGTGTGATGCGCCATTGACCATTCATCAAGATGTGCGCGCAGCTTTGCAAGCGCAGCGATTGAGCTGGCCTCACGCCCAATATCGCGCAATTCCTTGGGATCGTTTTCTAAATCGAACAAAACGGGAGGCAGATTGGCATTTGAAAAGACCGCTTTGAAACGCCCATCAAACACCATCACCATACGGCACTTATCCACGGGCAACCCTAGATGAGTGCACGCATAGGTCTCGCTAAAATCTACTTCGCTAATCGCGTAATCGCGCACTGGTTGCGCCTTGGGATCATGCAGAAACGGCATCAGCGAATGACCCTCTAGAACATCGTAGTTCGGCTCGCCGCCCGCAAAGTCAACGAAGGTCGGCAGCAAATCTATCCCCTCAACCAACTCATAGCACACGCTGCCGCGTGTCGCATCCGCCGCGGCAGTTGGATCAAATAGGATCAAAGGCACCTTAACCGCTTCTTCATGGAAAAACTCTTTGTCTCCAAGCCAATGATCACCAAAATAGTCCCCGTGATCAGAGGTAAAGACGATCAACGTGTCTTCCCATTGCCCCGTGTCTTTCAGCGCCTCGAAAACGCGGCCCAATTGGTCGTCAATCTGCTTGATCAAGCCCATATATGCGGGAATCGCTTTGTCACGCAGCTTTTCTCGCGCGAACATTTTGGCGGAGCGTTTTTCATATTGCGCACCAAGCAAGGGGCCGGAATTTTCGCGCTCGCGTTCATTTCGGTTTGGTTCAGGCACGTCCTCGGGGCCATACATGCTCGCGTAGGGTTCTGGGACAATATAGGGCCAGTGAGGCTTGATATAGCTCAGGTGCAAGCACCAGCTATCGCCGGCGTTTTTTTCGATAAATTCGATACTGCGCGACGTTGTATAGGGCGTTTCGCTGTCTTCCTCCGCGATGCGCGCAGGCAAATCATTGTTCTCGATGAACCACCCTGTTTTGAGTTCTCCATCTGCCCCTTCGGCGGAATTGGCCCAATCATGCCAAGGATTGTCGCCCTTATACCCTTTTTCGTTCAAATACTCGAAATAGTGGCTTGGACGCCGTGTGCCTTTGGCGGGATATACACCGTCGAGCCGATCCCAAAGCTCGAACCCGCATTCCGAGATCCGTTGACCCGCAGGGCTGCACGGATCAATGCCCAGCCGCGCCATGCCATCCAAGTCTGGCGTCATATGGGTTTTGCCACAAAGCGCCGTGCGCATCTTCAATGGGTTCAAATGATCCCCAAAATTCATCTCGCCTATCCGCAAAGGCGAGCCGTTCCAGTATGACCCATGGCTGCGCGGATAACGCCCTGTATACACCGACATGCGACACGGCCCACAAAGCGGCGCAGGCACATAAGCGTTAGAAAACCGAACGCCGTTTTCAGCTAACATATCAATATTGGGCGTCTTCAAAACGGGGTGGCCCGTGCAGCCCAAATAGTCGTGGCGCAACTGGTCACACATGACGAAAAGAATGTTTTTGGGCATTTTCAGACAGGTCCAGTTGGGCTTGATTTTAGCGTTGCCGCGAGCAAAGCCCAATATCGCGCTGCATGCAATGCGAAGCCAAGATGCCGCGACGTTTTCAGATGATAAAGTTCATGAATGGGCCTATATGAAAGCAAATACGTTTGATCATCCTGTACCCTCAAGGCTCAAAAAATGTCCAACCCATTGGTGTTTTCAGTTCAGGGGCTCAACTGCGCCTCATGCTCGGCCCGCGCAGAAACCGCACTAAAGTCAGTTGCAGGCGTGAGCGATGCACGGGTCAATTTTGCGACGGGTCAGGCCGAAGTCGATCCCGAGGCACCGTTGCGCGCGATCGATTTGCACGCCGCTCTCGAAAACATTGGCAAACCTGCACCCCTCGAAACAATACGCCTTCGGGTTAATGGAATGAGTTGCGCCTCATGCGTTGCGCGGGTCGAGCAGGCTTTGCTGGACGCACCGGGTGTCGTGTCCGCAAAGGTCAACCTCGCAACGGGACAAGCAGAAATCGAAGGGCTTGGCATAAAGGCGCAAAACCTTGTTGGCGCGGTGCAAAGTGCAGGCAAAACCGCGGAGCCGCTATTGCGCGGCGCGTCGCAAGATCACGACCCCTCGCACGCACATGAAGACACGTCAAACGAAATGCGCCGCGCGTTTTTAATGGCCGCGATCCTGACCCTACCAGTTTTCGCTCTGGAAATGGGCGGCCATGCGTTTCCAGCTTTGCATCATTTCATTGCACGCACCATCGGGATGCAGACCAGTTGGGCAATCCAATTTATGCTAACCGCCTTGGTTATCTTGGGCCCGGGTCGAACGCTTTGGCGCGCTGGCCTGAGCGCGCTTTGGCGATGGCAGCCCGACATGAATGCCCTCGTGGTTCTCGGATCAGGCGCCGCATTTCTATACTCATCACTCGCCCTCTTCTTTCCTGAAACGCTCCCGATTGCGGCGCGCGCTGTCTATTTCGAAGCTGCAGCAGTGATCATCACCCTTATTCTCGCAGGTCGCTGGATGGAAGCGCGGGCAAAAGGGCGAACGGGCGCTGCCATTTCGCGCCTGCTTGCGCTTCGCCCTTCAAGCGCGTTGGTTCTTCGAGATGGAGAATTTATCGAAATCGAAGCTTCCGCATTGGCGGTAGGCGATGAAATCCGCATTAAACCGGGCGAACGCATTGCAGTAGACGGCATCGTTCACAGCGGAGAAAGCTGGGTCGATGAGAGCATGTTAACCGGCGAACCCCTACCCGTTCTCAAAGCTCAAGGAGCAGAGGTCACGGCTGGCACAATAAATGGCGAGGGCAGTTTCACATTTGTCGCGCAGGCCGTTGGCGCAGACACGACGCTCAGCCAGATTATCGAAATGGTTCAAAGAGCCCAAGGCGCGCGATTGCCGGTTCAGGATTTGGTGAACAAAATCACAGCATGGTTTGTTCCCACCGTCCTTCTGATCGCAGCCTTTACAATTATAGCATGGCTGGTGCTCGGTCCCGCTCCGGCGCTAACCCATGCGCTCGTTGCTGGGGTTGCGGTTCTCATCATCGCATGCCCCTGCGCAATGGGTCTTGCAACGCCAACGTCGATCATGGTCGGCACGGGGCGCGCCGCTGAACTCGGCGTGCTATTTGCTAAGGGCGCGGCCTTGCAAGAGTTACAAGCAGTTAAAACCGTCGCATTTGACAAAACTGGCACGCTTACATTAGGGCAACCGGCCTTAACATCCGTTCATCTGTTTGGAGACATTGACGAGAGCGCGGCGCTCGCGTTAGCCGCATCTGTCGAGCTTAATTCAGAGCACCCGATTGCCCGTGCCTTGATCAAAGCTGCGCAAGAGAAAAACCTGCCTCTTCTTCAAATCTCCAACTTCACCAGCCATTCGGGTGGAGGGGTCAGCGCTCTCATCGATGATGAAAAAACCCTTTTGGGCAATGCTCGTTTCTTGCGATCTCAGGGTGTGACTATAGAAGGCCCCGAAATCGCAGGCACCGAGGTTTTGCTTGCACGTGGCGACACGCTTGTCGCACGTTTTGAAGTTTCTGATCCCTTAAAGGAAAACGCGAAAGACTGCATCGCGCAGCTTATAAAAACAGGCATTTCACCTGTTATGATTACGGGCGACAGTCCCGCAGCAGGCAAACGCGTCGCGGATGAACTTGGCATTTCCAACGTAATTGCGGGCGTTCGGCCAGATGGTAAAGCCGATGCTATCGCTTCGCTGCAATCCAGCGGCCCCGTCGCCTTCGTTGGAGATGGTATCAATGACGCGCCGGCCCTTGCTCAGGCCGATGTCGGGATTGCCATTGGAACCGGTACAGATGTTGCCATTGAAACGGCAGATATTGTTCTCCTTTCCGGTGATCTATCGGGCGTGAGGAACGCCTTTGAAATCAGCGCCGCAACGCTTTCTAATATTCGTCAAAATCTGTTCTGGGCCTTTGCATATAATGCGTTTCTCATTCCAGTTGCGGCAGGCGCGTTGTTCCCATTTTTTGGCTTTATGCTTTCCCCCGCCTTGGCAGCAGGAGCAATGGCCCTTTCGAGTGTTTTCGTACTAAGCAACGCCCTTAGATTGCGTTCTGCTGGCGCTCAAAGAAACAAGACGTGAATTTTCAAACGTAATAGGACCCTCGATAACTTCCGCCTAGTGTTCTGTGTTAACTCAATTCATCAAAAAACGTCGCACATGCGCGCCCTTTGTCCTTTGAAACATATAGCGCCCTATCGGACCGTTGAACCAATTCATCAGCCTCTAGATCTGTGCAATCGTCTTGAATTGCGATGCCTATGCTCGCCGAAATTTTACAAACCTCGCCATTGAACGCGATCGGCTTTTCAATACCGCGAATGAGACGCGCTGCGATATCCGAAAGCTCCCCCTTCGCGGTCTCGTCATCGATCAGGATCATAAACTCATCGCCGCCCACACGCGCAATCATATCGCTCTTTCGGGTTTCCGCGCGCATGACTTTCGCAACCTCTTGCAGCACGTGATCGCCTGCGGCATGTCCCATCGTGTCATTCACTGCTTTGAAGTAATCCAGATCGAGGTGCATCAAGGCAAAAGAGCGTTCTTCATCAACCTTTTGCTGCAAAATGCGATCCGCCGCGCGTCGGTTTTTAAGCCCCGTCAATGTGTCCGTTGCAGCTTGTTCTTCTGCTTCTTGCTTTGCGCCTTGCAAGCGCTGGTTAAGCTTTCGTGAAGCATCCATCGCGGCTGACTTGGCCTCAACCAGATAAAGCATTTCGATTGCCAAATCTGTGGCCGCAAAGTCGGCGCTGCTTAGCCCATAATCCTGAACGCCCTCTACGACTGAAATTCCGAACGACAGATTGACCAAAGCGCCCTGCCCTTCTGGCAATCGCACCAAGACCCCTTTCAAAGCTGTTTTTGGCTTGTCGCGAAGTTCAAGATGTAGCTTGCTTTTTGCCCGCATCAACAGCTCGGACATTGTGACGATCGAACGAGGTCGATCCAGTCGGAACACCTCCAAAAACCGTTTTCCCAAAAGCTCGACGTCAGGGCGAAGCTTGCGCAATGTAGGCGCGACATGAACGATATGTCCCGTCTCGGTCAAACGAAGATGCATCGGGCATAAGATATCTAGCGCGCCTTCCATCTCTGACCAACCCGGCGCGGTTTGCGGTTTAAGATCGCGATCTATCTTCATGCGCGCGCACCAAGTTCAAAATGGTTTCCCGCGGCAAAAGACGTCTCAAGCAGAGAAATGGAAATCGTTTCGACACCAGCCTGTTTCCCGCCATAGTCGAGCAAAACCAAAGCACCGTAGTCATCGGCCATTGCCGTTAACAACCCGATCAGAACATGCCCGAATCCATCTAAATCAGATTGAACGCTGAGGCTAAATTGACTGCACGTATGCTCCCGCAGTTCCAATTTGGGCAACGTTAAATCCGCAACCGCGAGGCGCGCGCGATCTTGCAGGTCATCCAGTGAATAGAGGAAGTCGACAAAATCCACGCCGCCAAAGCGCAAAAGCCGACGCACGGCCTGTTGAGAGGGCTGCGAAACCAAATAGATCCCAAGGCTATGCAAAAGATCTGCCCGATCTGCACCAAGCGCCTGCGTTGCACAATCTATGATCCGAGGAGTCAGGTCTTTTTCATAGACCATCATTGCCTCAAACGAAGGCTCTTCAAGGTTGGCCAAATGCGTCACGGCCTGCCAAGCAGCATTCCCATATGTATCGCGAACAAAGGCCTCTATCGCTTTGTTGACCAAGCCATGCATTTCCAATCCCTTACGCAGTCATAAGGGCAAGTAATGCATCCTGGTTCTTAACAAACCGATAACGCGGACCAATCCAAGCCGCACAAAGCGCCGTGCAATTTAAACAACTTTTAGAATTTGCATTAACCTATCAAAAGTCGGTCGGCGCGCCGCCTTCGGACTTTCTACGCGCCACGAAATCTGCCAACTCTTCACGTATTGCAGCGTCCATTGGCGGCTCTTCAAACTCTTCCAAGATCTGCAAAAACAGGTTGTGCGCGCGCTCGGGCGTCCAGATACCACCAGCGGCCTCCCAGCCTTCGTAGTTTTTCCAATCGCTCAAAAATGGCTGGTAAAACGCGGTCGTATATCGGTCTTGTGTGTGCTGAATTCCAAAGAAATGCCCGTCATTTCCAACCGACTTGATCGCATCCAACGCGATATCATCCGGTGTCGTCGCAAAGGTTGCAGGCTCCATATAGCGTTGAATTTGCTGAAGAACTTCGCAATCCATAATGAACTTCTCCGGCGATGCAATGAGACCTCCCTCAAGCCAGCCAGCCGCATGATAGACCATATTGGTTCCCGATTGCACAGAGGCCCATAGGCTGTTCGAGGTCTCCCACATGGCTTGCCCATCGGGCACGTTAGCCGCGCACACACCCGAAGATCGCATGGGCAAATCATAAAATCGCGCCATCTGTCCCGTCATCTGCGTGGCGCGCATATATTCTGGCGTGCCAAACGCTGGAGCGCCGCTTTTCATATCCACATTCGAGGTGAATGTTCCGATCACGCAGGGACAACCAGGGTTAATGACTTGCGCCAATACGACAGCGCACAGCGCTTCCGCCAGCGATTGCGCCACTGCGCCAGCCATCGTCACAGGCGCCATCGCGCCCGCCAAGGTAAAGGGTGTCACCACCAACGCCTGCCCGCGCCGCGCAAGTCGCATCCAACCGTCCATCATCGGAAAATCGTGTTTCAGCGGCGATGTTGAGTTGATGTTCGTATACATGTGTGGCTTGGCGTCGAATTCTTCGTGGCTCAAACCACCCGCGATACGCACCATTTCCATCACATCTTCGACGCGTTCTTTACCGAGGCTATAGGCGTGCATGACTTTATCGGTGATCGTTAACTTGTCAAAAAGCACATCGAGGTGACGCACAGAGGCATGTACATCCACGGGTTCAACCGGATAGCCCCCCGCAAAATGGATACAGTTGAAATATTGCGTTAGTTTCAAAAGGTTTTGGCACATCTCGCGGTTGCCGGGCACCTTTTTACCTAGTGACATATCCCAGTAATTGGGCGGCGACGACACATTGCCAAAGAGCAGCGTCTTGCCGCCAACGGTGATCGTGCGCTCGGGATTGCGAGGGGTGATATCGAATTGACTTGGGGCCAACGCGATTTTTTCCATCACGAAATCGCGCCCCATCCGCACATTGCTGCCGTCGATGTCACAGCCACCGCTTGCACGCAAAATTTCAAGCGCTTCGTCATTCAGGAACTCAATGCCGATCTCTTCCAAGATACGCATTGCGCCATCGTGAATAGCTGCGACGCCTTCTTCGTCCAATGGCTCGGTCGGGCGATCTAGGTTTTGCGGCAGACGCCAAGGACTTTGTTCAATTGCTGCGCTTCCACGGCGGTTGGCCGCCCCTGCGCGTCCGCCACTTCTACGTCGTCGTGTGTCCGATCCAGCCATATTGATCCCCCTTACATTAAGGATATCAAACGCATCACAGCCACAGAGAGTGATCCTAAAGGCGACACATCTTGTCGTATTTTGCTATTTGCGCGCAGACTGGCCTGCCAACCATTCGGGAAGCTGTCCAATATCGCTCAGAACAGCGTCCGCATGCGGCGCAAGCTCGGATGCGCGTGCAACACCTGTCAGAACGCCGATAGCTATCATGCCCGCTGCGCGCGCCGCTTCCAAATCATGTGTGCTGTCCCCAACCATAATGGTATTGAACGGATCAACGCGAACATGATCGCAAAAGGCGAGCAAAGGCGCAGGATCGGGTTTTGCGCCAAACCCGCTATCGCTGCCGCAAACGAAATCGAAATGTTCCCGAACGCCTGCAGAGCGCAGATGACTGTCCGCGACACTATGCGCATCATTGGTCATCACGCCGAGCTTTAAGCCGCGCTGCCCGAGATCCTCAAGCAAAGGTGCAAGTGGAACAGCAGGAGAAACAGGTGCCAGCGCCGCGCTTCGCGCAATTTCTTGGTTGAGCGCATCTACGTCGGTGCGCTTCAACGCCTGCGCCATGACTTCTGCTATCTCCAAATTACTGGCAGCGATTGCTATAGAGCTGGGCAAAAACGTCCGCTTGGCCAGATCAAAACCCACAGCCGCGCAGAGTTCGTCCAATACATCAGCCTTGCCACCGCATAGGCTTGGCAAGAAGTCAGCCGCCCAACTGTCCCAAGTGCGCCTGAAATCAAAAAGCGTGCCGTCTTTGTCGAATAGCGCAGCCTGAAAGCGATCAACCCGCGCGCTCATGTCCAACTTACCTCTGCGCCGCCGGGCATCATTTGCCGCGCTTCACCCAAACTTTCGTAAGGGACATTGAGCGCATCACAGCACGAGATGACCCACTGATCGTCCATCATAAGGAAATCAAGCACACTTAAGAGAAACTCCGGTTCCGAAGCGCGCGCGCGAATATCAGATTCACTCGCGCCGCTGGCCCCAAGAAACACCGGCAAGATATCCTCTTGCCCGACAATCCAGCCCAGAGCATTCAACGAGAAAACTTCAGCAGCTTCGCGCGACATAGCCATTGCGATGCCCCTCCCCAACAACAGACCTCGAATTCGCTTTGATCAAGACCGATCAAATGACGATACCTGAAAACTGCTTCGCACGACCTGAGGTCTATTTCCAGAGAACATTAACGCTCATTGCGGGGACCACGCGTTTTTCTTTCGTCCAAGTGTACTTGCACCCGATCGGCATAGCTGCGCCTGTCTTCAACGCTCATCTCGCTCAATCGCTGGATCGAAAGCTCGCGCCCCAATTTCTGGAACCCGCCTGCGCGATTGATTTGGGCTTCCATAATGGACAAAGCTCGCTCTGCGTCAAAGTTTTCGCTGCGCACAACCTTCAGAAAGGCTTGGTAGTCTGCTTCATTTGCAGCAATGGCCTCGCGCCGATCTGGCAAGCGTGAACGCATTTCCTTGCGCAAGCTGCGCTTAGCGTCTCGATCAAACGCTTTGACATAAGGCGCCGAAATTTCGCGGGATCCGGGAGGGCCGCTACGGGATCTAGGGCCGTGCATAAGCGCGCCGACGATGGCAAAAATCACCAGCAGATTAAGCGCCAAGGACAGGCCAAACAGAATGCGAAAGCGGCGTTTGGGTTTGCTGACAGGCGGTGTCGGTTGTTGTGTGTCTGGGCTGCTCATAAGTGTTACCCTTCGAACAAGGTGAAATCAAAGCCGTCGCCGAAATCGTCCGTCTCGGTGAGGGACGCTGTATCGCCGCTCAAGACTGCGTTAAACGGATCCAGTAGACTTTGGGGGGGGCTAATCCCGATCCAAAGACCCGTGACTGCGGCCGTTGCGAGACCTGCAAAGGCAGGCCATCCGCCAATAGCGTCGCTCAAACCCGATAAGAAGTGTTGTACAGGCCCGCGTTTCGGAGTTGGCGTTGCCATAACACCCAAAGGTGCCGGCTGCATCGCTTCTGCATCGCTTAACACGCGCGCAAGAAAATCCGCAGATGGCTCGGGCGGCGCACGACGCGCGCTTTCAAACATCGCTGTGAGATCGTCTTTATCGCTCATCGCACATCTCCTTCAAATCCGAGGGCGTCTTTTCGCCCCTTTAAAATCTTCGCCAACGCGCGTTTTCCACGCGATGTCAGGCTTTCTACAGCTTCCACGCTGATCTCCATAACCTCGGCGATCTGTGGATTTGGCATTTCTTCCAAGTGGCGCAAAACAACCGCTTGTCTTTGCCGTTCGGGAAGCTCCAACAACGCGCCTTGCAAGGCGTCATGGCGCGCACGCCCCTGCATTTCATCAGCCGCGCTCAGGCTTGGATCAATTGGTTCGTCTACTGCATCAAGCGAACTGGTTCGCGTTTTGCGCAAACGATCCGTGCACAGGTTCGCCGTAACGCGGTAAAGCCAGGTTGTAACCTTCGCCTCGCCCGTGCGCCACTCTGGCGCGATCTTCCAAACACGCATCATCGCGTCTTGCGCAACATCCTCAGCCTCTGCTGCATTGCCAAGCATCCGAAACGCCTGCGCATAAGCGCGCGGCGCCAAACGCAAGGTGAGAATGCGTGCAGCAGCTTGATCACCATTGGCGTAAAGCTGCAAAAGCGCATCGTCACTTATGTCTGCATTTTGGTCCAAAGGCATTGTCATTCAAGTCTTTTACGAAAGCTTCCGAATAAGGTCGAGGGGCCTGCCCCGCGCATAACCGCGGAGCAGATCGTTGCAAAAATTATTCGCCGCGCTTTTTGTCTTTATGCTTGCCGCGACCAAACTTTTCGACCTTGGCAAACTCTTCTTCGGAGATCGATCCATTGCCATCCGTATCGATCCGCTCAAACATCTTTGCGCCGCGCCCTTCTTTGCGACCTTCGGACATTTCTTCAAAGCTGATCATGCCATCCCCATCGGTATCGTGACGCTCGATCATTTTGCCAGCGCGTTTTTCGGCGCGTTTGTGACCGTCCTTGGTCATTTCCTCAACGCTCAACTTGCCGTCGCTGTTTGCATCACGCGCGTCAAAACGAACCCGTGCATGCGCTGCCAATTCTTCTTTGCTCACTTCGCCGTTGGCGTCTGTGTCCAGCTGGCTAAAGGACGGGCGCTCTTTGCGCATCTTGCCGCCGTGCTTGCCTTCGCCGTCACCAGATGCCGCTTGCGCTGCAAAACCAACCGAGATGATCAGACCTGTAAGAGCGATCCGCTTTGTCATGTTTGAAAACTTAGTCATTTAACTACTCCGGTTTATCGACCAATCTTTGGCCATTGTGTCAGGCGTTTCTTGCCTGTTGTGGTAGGTCAAACGGAGCAGCGGAAAGTTTCCGTCGCACTTTTTTTGATCTTTTCGAAAAAACTCTCCGCGCGCCGACGCGACATCCCGACGCAAGGCGCATTTGCACACTAGCAATACGTTCATGCGCGGCTCATGAAGATGCTCTACTAAAGTATTACTAGTTCCAAAGGGCTGAGATCATGTCTGTAACATATACCGACTCTCCTAACGCGGCATCTAATTCGGCGCTCGAAGCAGAGCAAAGCCCTGAACGTGCACTCAAACCTGCGTTGCTGCGCGGGTGGCGACGTAAATGCCCCAATTGCGGCGAAGGCCCGTTGTTGCAGGGCTATCTAAAGATGCGCAAAAGCTGCACCGTCTGCAAACAGGACTTCACGGCGGCGCGTGCGGATGATGGCCCGGCCTATCTTACGATTCTTATCGTCGGTCACTTGATGGCGCCGGGATTGCACATCGCCTTTGTCCACTACCGCCCTGAACCACTTGTGCTGTTTTCCATCTTTGCGGTGGGCTGCGTTGCTCTCTCGCTTTATCTGCTGCCGCGCCTCAAGGGCGCAATTGTAGCGTTTCAATGGTCCCGTCAGATGTTCGGCTTTGCAAACGAAGAGGTCAAAGCCCCTCTTGAAGCCCCCGAAAGCCCGTGATTGTGTAGGCTTCAGCAGGTTCACTGCGCTGGAGCCAATTCAACATGACCCAAGCCGCCCCAATTGATAAAACCGCCATTCGCCATGCTGCGACGGTAATCGTCTTGCGTGATCGCATGAGCGCGCCGCGTGTTCTTATGGGGCAGCGCGGGGCAAAAGCGGCCTTTATGCCAAACAAATTTGTCTTTCCCGGCGGCGCTGTGGATGCAGGCGATGCAGATATTCCGCTTGCAGGTACGATCAATGACGGCTGCTCCGAGCATCTGTTGCGCAAAACAGACGCTGACCGCGTGCATGCGCTTGGCGTGGCCGCGATCCGCGAGTTATGGGAAGAAACGGGTCTCATTCTTGGGCGCGAAGGCAAATGGGATCAAAACCCGCCAGAGGATTGGAAGGATTTTGCCGCCAGCGGGCACGTGCCCGACGCCTCCGCTTTGCAATTCGTGTTTCGCGCGATCACCCCGCCCGGACGCCCGCGCAGATTTGATGCGCGGTTCTTCCTGATTGATGCAGATGCCTTGCTTGGCGACATCGACGACTTTTCGGCTGCCTCTGACGAACTTTCTCATCTGCAATGGATCGCCTTGGAAGATGTGCGCGAATTCGACCTTCCCTTTATAACAGAAGTGGTTTTGGCCGAAATCGCGGGGCGCGCCAATGACCCAACGCCGCCGCCAAGCGTGCCCATGTTCCTAAATACCGAAGAGCAAAGCCTGTTTCTTCGCCTCGGTGGAGCGTCCCCGCTTGATCAATAGTGTTTACCGATCACTCAGGTAAACTCTAATGCACCACCAGGATCAGTAACAAAACGCTCGCTGTAAGAAGCGCAATGCCAATGCCTTCGCGCTTGCTTACGCTTTCTTTGAATACCAAGACCGATACCATCAACGAAAAGATCAGCTCGATCTGACCCAGCGCTTTGACATACGCTGCTGTTTGCAAAGCAAACGCCAAAAACCACCCGAGCGAGCCGCCAAGGCTCATCAAACCGACCCAAAGCGCTTTGCGTCGTGCGGCCCAGACCGCGGTGATTTGGCCCTGCTCAAAAAGGCGCAACCAAACCAACATCGCGCAGAGTTGCATCAGTGTCACCGCCGACAGGGTCAGGGCCGCACGCAGCGCGGGTTCCTCAAAGCTCACTTCCATAATCGCGCCGCGATACGTCACGCCGGAAATCGCAAAGAGCAAACCCGATGCCAAACCTAGCCCCGCTGCGCGTGTAAAGAGCCGCTCTTTCCAGTTCCCTGTCGCTTCTGGCGCGCTGGACAGGAACAAAACCCCCATCAGCCCAACAAGAATCGCGATCAGACCAAGTGCGGAAACCCCCTCGCCCAGAATGATTAACCCGACGAAGGCGGCCTGCACGACCTCTGTTTTCTTGAACGTTATGCCAACCGCAAAATTGCGCGCTCGGAACAGCGCCACCACGCAGACCGTTGCGAGGATCTGCGCAAGCCCTCCCATTGCGCCCATCATCCAGAAACGTGCGCTTAAACTTGGGAATTCTGTGCCGCTAAGGATCATCCACGCGGCCAGTGCTGCGGCAAGCAGCGGCGCAGAATATGCGAAACGCGCGAAAGTCGCGCCGCCCGTAGACAACGCCCCCATGCTCAGTTGCTTTTGCAACATGAAGCGCAAAGTTTGAAAAATCGTGGCGACAATCGTCGCAATTATCCAAAGTTCCATAGGTCCGCTATGGCCTATCGCTCCTGCGATGACCAGAGCGGATGGGGCACAGGCTCTTTCGCCTTAAAGAAATACGAGCGGAACACCTGAACGTAAGAGGAATAGTAATAGCCTTCGTTAATCTCTAAAAACCGCTCCTTATGGGCGCGAAACAACGCAGGCAGCGCATACCAAGGAACGCCGGGGTGCAAGTGATGCACCGAGTGAAAATTATTGTTCAAAAACAACAGCGCCAACAGTCCACGATCCGCGATGATCACCGTACGTGCGTCTTGAACATGATGGGCTTGATGCTCAAGAAAGGTTCGGATTTTCAGCACAGCGGTTCCAAAATACACCGCAACAAAAAAGGCCCACAGGGGCATTGCTCCAAAATAAATCAACCACAAAATCGGCATCGCAGCTGCGGGGATGTGCCAAAGCCAACTGATCAAAACCCGCTTATCGCCGTCCCTGATCAATTTGAAATCGCCCAGCATGAAAGCGATCTGACCAACCAATGGACCTAACAAGAGCCGCCCTGCCAAAGTATTGTTGATACGAAACAACCCCCTCATCGGCGCGCTCAAAGTCGCCCAAACCGCGGGGTCCAAATAGCAGCTTTCTGGATCGTCATATGGATCGGTCAACCGACTGTCTTCATGGTGCGCCAGATGCGTGTCACGAAAGCGCATGTAAGGAATAAAAAAGCTAATCGCAGGGAATACCAAAGCGGCGTTTAAGTGCTTGTTCCTAAAAGGATGCCCATGCAAAACTTCGTGCGAAAGCGAAGAATGCAAAGCCACGCTCAGGATTGTGACAACGATTGCAAGCGGCAAGGAACCCCCCGCAAGCCACGTCGTCGCAAAGCCGAAACTGCCATAACACAGGATCAAAAGCCCCCATGTCGGCCACTCAAAACGCTTTAACTCAGACATGCCGCCCCCATTTGATCCTGTCCCAAAGGCGTTCATAGAGAAAATAAGTGATCATCCCGATCGCACTATTGAGCAGCGCCATCTTGCCACCCGTTGAAAGCGATCCAGTCATGAAAAAACCAACAATCCCCATGACCAAAAGCCCCATAAGGGTCCAGATGGTCGCTTTGACGATGGCGCGGGTTTTGGTTTGGGCGAGTGGCTGTGTCATGTTCTCTCGCTAATTGAGACAATCCGCTTTGCCCATTCGGAATTTGGTTAACAAAGGCGACATCATGTGAATATATTCACCATATGATGAATTCCGTCGACAAACGCACCCGTGCAACGCTTTTTCGCGCGCGCCTCAATCAGGCGATGCAGGATAGCGCGATGACACAAAGCGAATTGGCCCGCCGCATCGGCGTTGATCGCTCCACCGTCTCGCAACTTTTAGGAGGCAGCGGCGCGCGCTTGCCCAACGCTCATGTGGTCGGGGCCTGCGCCACGGCGTTAAAAGTATCCGCTGACTGGCTACTCGCCTTGTCCGAGCGACCAGAAAGCATTTCGGATTTGCTTGCGACGTCTTTTTCTATGTCCGAAGCACCGCGCGCTTTGATTGATGAGCAGATTTTCGAGTGGCACCGCGAAGCCAAGGGGTACAAAATTCGCCACGTTCCCGCGACCCTGCCTGACATGCTGAAAACCACCGAGATGCTGGAATGGGAATATGCACCGCATTTGGGGCGCACGAGCAAACAGGCGATTGGCGCAAGCCAAGATCGCTTGACTTGGATGAGCGCGTCTCATTCGGATTACGAAATCGCGTTTCCGCTCAGCGAGCTGCGCAGCTTTATGACGGCAAGCGGTTACTACAAGGGGCTATCGCGCGACATCAGGCGCGCTCAAACGCAAAAGTTTCTCGATATTCACGCGCAACTCTACCCCCGCCTTCGCGTCTATCTCTTTGACTCGCATAAGCTTTTTTCTGCGCCCGTCACAATATTCGGCCCGCTGTTAACATCTGTCTATCTGGGGCAATACTATGTCACCTTCCGCGATAGCGCGCGCATCAGCGCCTTTACCAACCACTTTGATACATTGGTGCGCGAAGCTGAAATCCCAGCGCGCGACTTTGCGCGCTTCGTAACCCAGCTCTCGCGCGAAGAAGGTCTATAGCGACCACCTAGTCCGGCAAATCATCAAGTTTTAGTTTTGGTGGATCGGCCTTATCCAGCTTTATGCGTAGATCTTCGAGGTATTGCACCGCTGCGATGCTTTTCTCGTAATCGAGCCCTAACTCGGTAAACCCTTGCTGAACAACCGCATCGGCCCGCTCAAGCAAAACGCGCCCCTTCTCGGTAAGCGCGATCATAACGCGGCGCTCATCGTCTGGATTTCTTTCACGGGTAATTGCACCAAACTCGGCCATTTTCTTCAGCATAGGCGACAGCGTATTTGGCTCAACCCCAGCGCGGATCGAAAGATCGGAAACGGTTAAAGGCCCGGCATCTTTCAACGAATTCAGAATGACGAACTTGGGATAGGTCAGCCCAGTGTCAGAAAGGATCGACTGAAAAAACCGCCCGAACGAGCGGTTGGTTGCGTAGGTGTTAAAGCAAATACGCTGGGTAAAGTAATAGGCTTCTTCTGACATCATCGCCAGAAGTAGTCCTTTGTCGCGATAATTGAAAGGCTTGACATAAATTTCCTCTCGTACGATTAATTCGTATACGATTTAATCTTATTCAGAGGTATTCCTATGACACATCTCACCCGCCGCTCATTCGCTCTTGCCGGCCTTGGCTCTACCGCCACGCTCGGCCTTGCTGCGAGCGCCGCGCCTTCGCTGGCCGCTGGGCATGCGCCAGCCAATCCACCTGCGATGTTTGATGCATCACTTGGAAACTACCGCGTCACCGCGATCTTTGACGGCATGGTCCCGCTTGAGAAAAAGCTGTTCTTTGGCCCAGAGCAGGCTCAAATAGACGCAGCACTTGCTGCTGCGGGCGTTGTTGGCGACGCGCTCCCTGCCCCTGTGAACGCGTTTTTGTTGCAATCGGACAAGCATACGGTCCTGATCGATTCAGGCATGGGTGAATTGCCAATGTTCGGTCCAGGCTTTGGCCGCCTCTCCGCCGCTCTTGCCAGCGCGGGTGTTGCACCAGAAGACATCGACACGATCATCGCAACCCACGCACACCCCGACCACATCGGCGGTTTCTTGGCGGGTGGCAAAGCCGCGTTCGCCAATGCAGAGCTGGTCATTTCAGACGTTGATTATGGCTTCTGGAGCGATTCAGGCATGATGGCGCAAGCCCCTGATGAGGCCAAAGGCATGTTCGGATTGGCCCAACAGGTTTTCGGCGCTTACGCTGATCGCATTCGCCCAGTTGCCGCTGGCAGTGAAATTGTTCCAGGTGTCTCGCTCGAACTTTCACCGGGTCACACACCAGGCCACTCGGTTGTGCATATTGACGGCGGCGATCGCCAGCTGCTGATGGTGGCAGACACAGTTCTGAATACCGATCTGCAAACCGCGATACCAGAAACCTTGTCAGGCTTTGACACCGATCCGGCCCTCGCAGCAAAGTCTCGCGCCGCCCTGTTCGATCGCGCAGCAGCGGACAACATCCTTATTGCCGGCAGCCACGTCCACTTCCCGGGATTTGGCAAATTCGTAAAGGCTGGCGATGCCTATCGTTTTGTTCCAGCCAGCTGGATGTAAAGAGTGCCCTGTGGCCTGAACACTTGTTCGGGCCACAGTTTCCACATCATAAACTAGGCACAAACGGCCGTTTTCAACCGTTTAAGCATCCCGCGCACGATCCAGCGGTGCGCGATCCCAACCGGGATCATATATAGATGGCCAAAGAAATTATGCACCTGCACCGATGAGGTCACTGAAACGGTGTCATCTTGGGTCGAGACACAGGTCATCACATCCAGATGGCGGTCCCGTTCAGTCAGAACAATGACATCTTCACTCATGTGCTCGACTAGGAAAAAATCCAAGCGCTCGCCGACCTTAACAGGACGCGTGCGCGCACCACTGAACCCCTTAATGCGCTTGACGCCGAACTTAGAAGAAATCGCATCTCTCACCCGAAAAGCGATCTTTAGAATAGGCTGCGGATGCGCCATGATGGCATTCCACGCCTCCAATGGGCTTACAGGTCTTTGAAGCTTGATCGTCTGACAATCAAAATAGTTCAGGTCAGACACAGGCCCAAGGACAAAGATATTTCTGTTATCATATCTGATCATAGAGCCAATCTGAGCGTTCTGGCGCGCCAAAAGCGCGAGTTATTCTTTGCCCTGCTGAAATACCGCTGAGACTTCTGCGCGAATGATCCGTGCGATTTGTCCGCAATCGTCTAGCGAGAATGTCAAAGGCAGGCGCATATCAACAATGCTGCGTAAAATGTCGTCCGTGGCGGGCATCGCCTCGCTCGGCGCATAGCGCCAACTGTCATAGCGCGAGGTAAAGCCCGCAGGCTCCGCGCCGCCGAACCATTTCAATTCAACCCCGCGCGCCGCGCAGTTATCAATGACCTTATTGACCGCTACATCGCTCCAGCCGTCCAACAGGAATTGGATGGAAGAGCCAACGTAGCTCTCTTTCTCATGCCGTTTGATCACCGTCAGCCCTGCGGTATTCGCCAAGCCCGCTTCAACCACGCTATAGCGTTCATTCCATCGCGCGACCTGCGTCGACAAATCCGCCAGTTGCGGACGCAAAATCGCTGCGCGCAGGTGATCCATACGCCCCGAAATATTTGGGGTCTCATATTTGATCTGCGCATAGGTCTCCACCGGCGGCCCTGCTAAATGACGCTCAAACAGCATATAGCTGCCAGAGAGCATGATCGCGCGCGCCATCAATTCATCATCATCCGAGACCAGCAAACCGCCCTCGCCCGAATTCACATGCTTATACGTCTGGCAGGAATAACAGCCCATAACCCCGTGCCGCCCGGACCATGTATCACCCCACTTAGCCCCCATTGTATGGGCGCAATCCTCGATAACGGTGAGGCCCGCTGCGTCACATATCGCCATAAGTCGATCCATATCGCAGATATGGCCGCGCATATGGCTCAGCAGTAAAACGCTCGCCTGACCCGCTTTTGCAGCCAAATCATCCAAGTCAATCGTGAGATCACGCGTCACGCCAACAAACACAGGCACCGCGCCAAGCGCAGCAATCGCACCCGGCACAGGGGCCAACGTAAAGGCGTTGGTCAGCACCTTGTCACCCGGCTCCACCCCAACCGCGCGCATCGCAGTGCCCATCGCATAGCCGCCAGAGGCCACTGCAAGGCAATATTTCGCATCAACCGCGCTCGCGAACTCTTGCTCAAGCAATGCGGTTTCACCGTGTTCGCCTTCCGCAACATTGTAGCGGTGCAAACGCCCCGATTGCAGAACCGCCATCGCCGCATCAATGCCCGCTTGCGGGATCGGTTCTTGCTGGGTGAAACTCCCTGAAAAGCGTTCGCTCATGTTAATGTCCTAACAATTTGACTGCCAAATCGGGCAGATCATCAAAGTGATCCAGCAGCGCATCGGGCTTTAATGCGCGGACTTCCGCTGATCCGTTTGCTGAGCCAGGCCCAAAAGTCACAAGCACACTTGGCACCCCTGCCGCGCGCGCAGTGGCATGATCTGTTATCGTATCACCGATCAAACACGATCGCGCAGCGTCACCGCCCGCGCGGCGCACGGCCTCAAAGAACGGCTCAGGATCTGGTTTGCGCACAGGCAAGGTATCTGCCCCGACAAGCGACGCAAACTCGCCCCGAACACCAAGTTTGGTGAGAAGAATCTCAGCGAGGTACTCGGGTTTATTCGTGCAAATACCAACAGCAAACCCATTACCGCGTAGCTGCCCGATCGCGTCCATCGCCCGCTCATACAGCACTGTATGCACATCAATTGCGCTTTCATATGCGTCCAGCAGAATAGGAAACTGCGCATCAATCACAGCTTGATCCGCGGCGCGCCCCGTTTCGCGCTCCAAACCTGCACTCAGCATTGCGCGCGCGCCGCGCACTGCTGTTCCGGCATGTTCTTCAACGCTCAATCGCACGTCCATGCCCATGCCCTCAAAACACGAATTGGCCGCAGCGAGGAGATCACCGCTGGTGTCCGCCAAAGTTCCATCAAGATCAAAAATAACTGTGCGCATCCTGCCTCCGAGCAATAAACGCGCCCCTCGAAAACTGCGGCGCGTGTTACACACCGCAATCTAAGGTGAACACGCGCGACTTGCGGCCTCTCAAAGTTTAGGTAGAACGGCCCTTAACAAATTGCAAAGAGTATTCCCTATTATGAGCATTGCTCTAATTATCCTCGCCGCTGGCAAGGGCACCCGCATGAAATCCGATCTTCCAAAGGTATTGCACCAGGTTGCAAGCGCACCTTTGCTCGTGCATGCAATGAAAAGCGCGGACGCGCTGGAGCCGGCCAAAACCATTGTGATCGCAGGCCATGGCGCTGAAGCGGTCGGCAAAGCCGCCTCAGAGTTTGACGAAAAGGCCGAAGTGGTTTTGCAAACCGAGCAACTTGGCACCGCCCATGCCGTCGCTCAGGCCAAATCCGCGCTCGCAGGTTTTGAAGGCGATGCAATCGTGCTCTACGGTGATACGCCCTTTATCAGCCCCCAAACACTGGATCAGATGATCAAGGCCCGCGCAGCGCATGACGTGATCGTGCTGGGCTTTGAGGCCTCCGATCCTGGGCGTTATGGGCGCCTTGTTATGGACGGCGACAGCCTGTCCAAGATCGTCGAATTTAAGGATGCATCAGACGAAGAACGCGCCATAACGCTCTGTAATAGTGGTGTTATCTGCGCAAACTCGCAAACCCTCTTTGATCTTATTGATGCGGTCGGCAACGACAATGCTTCGGGTGAATATTACCTCACAGATATCGTTGAAATCGCGCAATCCAAAGGGCTTAGCGCGACCTCCGTCACCTGCGATGAAAGCGAAACCCTTGGCGTCAACTCGCGTGTGCAACTGGCCGAAGCCGAGGCAATCTTTCAAGCGAAAGCGCGCAACGCGCTGATGGAGTCGGGCGTCACATTGCACGCCCCCGAGACGGTTTACCTCTCGCATGACACCCACATCGGCCCCGATACAATCGTCGAACCCAACGTGGTTTTTGGTCCCTCGGTCACTGTCGAAAACGGCGCGCATATCCGTGCGTTCAGCCATATTGAAGGCGCTCATGTGAGCCGCGGTGCAGTGGTTGGCCCCTACGCACGCCTGCGCCCCGGCACCGAACTGGCTGAATTCACCAAGATCGGCAATTTCGTAGAAATCAAAAATGCTGTGGTGGATGAAAACGCCAAGGTGAACCACTTGTCTTATGTGGGCGACGCCCATGTCGGAGCCCGCGCAAACATTGGTGCAGGCACCATTACCTGCAATTACGATGGCGTGATGAAGCATCACACAAAAATCGGAAGCGATAGCTTTATTGGATCGAACACATTGCTCGTTGCGCCCGTTTCGGTAGGCGCAAAGGCGATGACTGCGAGCGGTACAGTGGTGACGAAAGACGTGCCTGATGCTGCTCTCGCCATGGCACGCACCAAGCAAGAGAACAAACCGGACCTCGCTGTCAAATTGTTCGATATGTTAAAGAAAAAGAAAGCCAAACGTCAAAAAGGAGCCGAATAATGTGCGGAATTATAGGGGTCCTCGGACAGCACGAAGTAGCACCCACACTGGTTGAAGCGCTTCGTCGCCTTGAATATCGCGGCTATGACAGTGCCGGCATTGCAACCGTAAACGACGGTGTCTTGGATCGCCGCCGCGCTGTTGGCAAACTGGTGAACCTGTCTGATTTGCTGGTGCATAATCCGCTCGCGGGCAAGTCTGGCATCGGTCACACCCGCTGGGCCACGCATGGCGCACCGACGACGGATAACGCCCACCCACACCAAGCTGGCCCGGTTGCGGTAGTTCATAACGGAATCATCGAAAACTTCCGCGAATTGCGCGAAGAGCTTGCGGAACACGGCATTGGCTTTGTGACCGAGACCGACACCGAAACCGTCGCGTTGCTCACCCAGCACTATATGAACACGGGTCTAGGCCCTGTTGAAGCCGCAGAGAAAACCATCGCACGCTTGGATGGCGCCTTTGCGCTGGCGTTCTTATTCCACGGGGAAGACGATCTGATGGTTGCCGCACGCAAGGGCTCGCCCCTTGCGATTGGCCATGGCGCAGATGAAATGTATATCGGCTCTGACGCGATCGCGCTCGCCCCTTTAACCAATCGTATCACGTACTTAGAAGAAGGCGACCGCGCCGTCCTAACCCGCAACAGCCTGATGATCTGGGATTGTGACGGGCATCAAGTTGGCCGTGACATGCGCGTCATCGAGATCGATACGGCTAAAGTCGACAAGGCTGGCTTTGACCACTACATGGCCAAGGAAATCGCCGAACAACCCGCTGTTGTCGGCGCGGCGATCAACAACTATTTGCCCCCCGCTGGCGATGAAATCGTCCTGCCCGGCGGCGATATTGATTTTACCAAAATCGAGCGCCTGACGATGGTTGCTTGCGGCACTGCGTTCTACGCCTGCCTCACTGCGAAATACTGGTTCGAAAAGCTCGCACGAATTCCTGTTGAGGTCGATGTGGCCTCCGAATTTCGCTATCGTGAGCCCCCCATTCCGGCGCAAACCGCCGCGTTGTTCGTGAGCCAATCAGGCGAAACCGCTGACACTTTGGCGGCACTACGCTACTGCTCGGGCAAGGCTGACAAGATCCTGTCCGTCACAAATGTTGCCGAAAGCTCGATCGCACGAGAGAGCGACCAAACCTACCCGATTTATGCGGGCGTAGAGATCGGCGTCGCCTCGACCAAAGCCTTCACATGCCAGCTTACAGTCTTGCTTTCATTAGCTTTAAAGGCCGCACGCGATCGCGGAACGATGTCCGAAACAGAGCTGCTCGAAGCCGCAACAGCAATGCGCGCTCTGCCGGGGCTTTTGAACGTCGCCTTGGAGCAATCCGATGCAATCAAGCGACATGCGCGCAAGCTATCCGAAGCGCGAGATATTCTTTTCTTGGGTCGCGGATTGATGTATCCCCTCGCTCACGAAGGCGCTCTTAAACTGAAAGAAATCAGCTATATACACGCGGAAGCTTATGCATCAGGTGAACTCAAGCACGGCCCCATTGCGCTGATCGACAAGAAGGTTCCGGTGGTCGTGCTCGCACCGTCCGATGACCTCTATGACAAGTCGATTTCAAACATGCAGGAAGTCATGGCCCGCTCCGGCAAAGTTCTGTTGATTTCAGATCGTAAGGGATTGCAAGACGCTGGTGCTGTTTGGGGCGAAATCGTTATGCCCGAGTGCCACACGCTGATCAGCCCGATCATCTATTCAATCCCTGCTCAATTGCTTGCCTATCACACGGCAGTTGCAAAAGGCACGGATGTGGACCAACCGCGCAACCTCGCTAAATCTGTTACGGTCGAATGACCTTAGAGGACGCCCTCGCCGCCCTTCGCGCGCGCATCCAAGAGGGCCGCGCCGAGGGGATGGCAAAGTACCACAAGTACCCGCGCGAGTACCTTGGTATTGCCAACCCCGACTTGAACGATCTGACCAAAGAGTGGCGCAATGCGCTCGACGTTGAGACCCGTGTGCGCCTTGCGTCCGAGCTTTGGCACACAGACATTTTCGAAGCGCGCCTTGCCGCATCCAAGCTACTTACGCAGGCGCGCATTCGCCCTGATGAGGGTGTTTGGGAGTTGATCAAAGGCTGGACGCCTGACTTTGACAGTTGGGCTATTGCCGATCACGCTTGCATGGCAGGTCAAAAACGTCTGACCGCAGACCCTTCTCGGCTTGATGATGTTGAGGCTTGGACAAAATCGGATCACATGTGGACCCGCCGCGCGGCGTTGGTGATCACGTTGCCTTGGACCAAACAGAACAATCCCAAGCCCGAAGACCTCGAAGCGCGCGATCGCATTCTGGGTTGGGCAGCGTCCTATGTGAGCGATCAAACTTGGTTCATTCAAAAGTCAGTTTCTTGGTGGCTTCGTGATCTCAGCAAGCACGACGCCCCCCGCGTGATCGCATTTCTTGAAAAACATGGTGACCAAATGAAGCCATTTGCCCGCAAGGACGCGGCGCGAAAGCTACCTCGCTAACGCCGCCTCTAACCGCCAGAGAAGACTTCGATCTCTGGAAGCTCTGTCAACGGTGCTTCGATCACGCGAAATGCTGCGAGCGAAAGCCGACTGCCAGCCGTTTCGCTGCCCTCTAACGGGATAAGATCAACCTGCACCGATTTTCCATTCTCAGGATAGACGACGCGCCCCGTCCCTTGGGCACTGACCAGCGGCGTTTTGATCCAGAATCCCGCTTGCGCCGGATCCCCAAGCGAAGCAATCGTCACGCCTAGTAATTTCTCGGAGCTTTCCACAGGAGCCTCAGCAGCGGCTTTTCGCTCTTCAGCGGTAGTTACATCAAACTCTTCCGCGGTTCGTGCCTCTTGCGGCACCACACGGCCCAGGCCCGCTGGACGCGCCATGGGGCGAATTTGGCCTTCCGCCGATTCTTCGGGCACCGTTGGCAAAGCCGTTTGTGGAGGCTGCGCGCAGGCAGCAAGCGCTAAAAGGGCAAAGCAAAGAAGTGTACGAGTCATACCCGCATGATTAAAGCCTTCCCCGCAGAACGCAACATCGTGTTTCACCCTCCTTTAGTCCCCTTGCAGCGCGCGCCTGTGCGCACTAGTTTCGCCCTATGAATGCTCCATTGATTGATCCCTTCGCGCGCGCGATTACCTATCTTCGTGTTTCTGTTACGGACCGCTGCGATTTCCGCTGCGTCTATTGCATGAGCGAAAATATGCAGTTTCTTCCTAAGAAAGAGTTACTAACGCTCGAAGAACTGGATCGGATGTGCAGCACATTCATTGGCCTTGGGGTTAAAAAGCTACGCATCACTGGCGGTGAACCGCTGGTACGCCGTGATATCATGACCTTTTTCCAAGGAATGAGCCGCCATTTGGACAGCGGCGCACTGGATGAGCTTACCCTAACGACCAATGGCAGCCAGCTCGCGCGATTTGCAAAGCCGCTTTATGAGGCGGGCGTGCGGCGGGTGAATATTTCGCTCGATACCTTGGACGAAGATAAATTCGCACGAGTTACACGCTGGGGTCGTCTCGCTCAGGTTCTAAAGGGCGTTGATGCGGCGCAAGCGGCAGGGCTTAAGGTAAAGATTAACGCGGTCGCGCTAAAAGACTTCAACGAAGACGAGTTATTCACGATGACCCAGTGGTGCGCAGAGCGCGACATCGCATTGACGTGGATCGAAGTTATGCCAATGGGTGATCTCGGCAATGAAGATCGGGTTGGACAATATTGGTCGTTGAAAGATTTGCGCCGACAATTGGCGCAGCAATTTACCGTGACAGAACTTAGCGAACGCACAGGCGGCCCTGCACGCTATGTGCAGCTAGAGGAAACGGGTCAAAAAATCGGGTTTATCACGCCGTTGACGCATAATTTCTGCGAAAGCTGCAATCGCGTACGACTAACCTGCACGGGCGAGCTATATCTCTGCCTTGGCCAAGAGGACATGGCCGATCTGCGCGCGCCCTTGCGCAACAACCCAAAGGACGATGCTCCTTTGAAGGACGCGATTCACAAGGCGATCGGATTGAAACCCAAGGGGCATGATTTTGACTACTCGCGTCAAAAAGCCGATGGGCAAGTCACCCGCCACATGAGCCACACAGGCGGATAAACTGGCTGTCAGGCGCCCACAGCTTTGCGCACCATTTGCCAATAGACTTCTTCCACCGCGTCCCGGCTGAGCGCTCCACTATCGCGATACCATGTCGTCACGCCTGTCAACATCGCAATGACGGCGCGCGCCGCGACTTTCACATCAACCACATCGAACGCGCCTGTGCGATGGCCCGCGCTCAAAATCTCGGTCAACTCGCCCTCATATTGGCTACGGAGCTTTTCAATCTGAGCGAAATGCGGCTCTGTAAGATTGCGCAATTCCATGTAAGCGATGAAAACTGCATCAGGACGATCAAGGTGAAAGCGGATGTGAAACCGCGTAAAGCCTTCAAGCGCCGCCACTGGTCCATCGGCAGGCTCTTGCGCAGCGCGCGCCGCGAGCAATTCGTCCATGTGCTGCTTCATCAAATCATACAAAAGCGCCTGTTTGTCGGGCGTATAGTTGTAAAGCGCACCCGCTTGCACGCCAACATCCGCCGCAATTTGGCGCATAGAAACAGCGGCATAGCCGGATTGCGCAAATAATTTCTGCGCACTTGCGCGCACGCGCGGGCCTGTTGCGGCCGAATGTGATCCTTGAGTACGTGCCATACGCGCGATGTTATCTGAACATACGTTCAGAAAAAACCACTTTTGCGAACAACCTTGCTTCGCCTCTTGCCCTACGTCAAAAGGATCAAAAGAAACGGATCCGATTTTATGCTCTCTTTGCGTGCCTTAGTTGTTTTCTCTCTCGCGATTGGCGCGGCCAGCCTACCTGGGTGCCGCAAATTTCCAGAGGTCGAAGTCTCCGAAGCGCAATTTGATAGCAAAACCCCTTACCCCAAGCTGATCCCCTTTGAGACATTGCTCAAAGAACCAGAGCCAAGCATCACAGACGAAGTCGAAGAAGATCTCACAACACGCCGCGATGATCTTTTGGATACGCCCGATGCGGATGATCTGGAGGAAGCCAAAGACCCGGTGCTCGACCGCATTGATGCTTTGCGAAAGCGGCGAGATGAGCAAACAACCAGCGATCCGATTATTGATGATGAATTGCGCAAACGCTTGGAAGGCGGCATTACACCCCCGACCGAGCCCGAGTAGCATGCGAAAAACGCAAAAGCGCTCATTGCTGCGTTGCACCTGTGCTTTACCATAGCTAAACGCAAATCAGATAAGTAATCCCGTCGCCTGAAGGAGCCCCAGATGAGCCAACAAACGCCACTGCGCCTAGGAATTGCCGGTCTGGGGACCGTTGGAACAGGCGTCGTCAAGATTGTACGCCAGCAAGCAGCCCTTTTAGCCGCACGCGCAGGCCGCGAAGTCGTGATCACGGCGGTTAGCGCACGCGATCAGTCACGAGATCGCGGTGTCTCACTAGGCGGATATGCTTGGGAAACCGATCCTGTCGCATTGGCGCAGCGTGATGATGTTGATCTCTTCGTTGAACTGATCGGCGGCGATGAAGGCCCCGCCAAAGACGCCGTCGAGGCCGCGCTTGCGGCTGGTAAAGACGTTGTAACCGCGAACAAAGCGCTTTTGGCGCACCACGGGCAGGCCCTTGCTGAAACAGCAGAAAACGCTGGAAAGGTCATTCGCTACGAAGCGGCGGTTGCTGGCGGCATCCCAGTGATCAAATCGCTATTGGAAGGCCTCGCGGGCAATGAAATCACGCGCGTCATGGGCGTGATGAATGGCACATGTAACTATATCCTGACCAATATGGAAAAGTCGGGGCGCGGGTACAATGCGCTCTTTGATGAATGTGCTGAGCTTGGCTACCTTGAAGCGGATCCCAACCTTGATGTTGGCGGCATCGACGCGGGTCACAAACTCTCGCTCCTAGCCTCCGTTGCCTTTGGCACTCAGGTTGATTTCGACGCGGTCGAACTTGAAGGCATCCAGCGGATAGAGCTGCAAGACATCAAACATGCCGCTGACATGGGGTTCAAAATCAAACTCCTCGGCGTCACGCAAATGACAGGTCGCGGGCTTGAACAGCGTATGACGCCCTGCCTCGTTCCCGTTACCTCGCCTTTGGGGCAACTCGATGGCGGCACCAATATGGTGGTGATCGAAGGCAACCAAGTGGAACAGGTCGTGCTTCGAGGTCCGGGCGCTGGCATGGGCCCAACCGCAAGCGCAGTAATGGGCGATGTTATGGATATCGCGCGCGGCATCCGTATTCCAACCTTCGGTGTGCCCGCAGATCAACTCAGCAAAGCAACGCCAGCGCTCGCTTCAACGCCTGCGCCCTTTTACTTGCGCGTTGGCCTGAAGGACAAACCGGGCGCAATGGCAAAGATCGCAACCATTTTGGGCGAAGCAGGTATTTCCATCGACCGCATGCGCCAGTACGGACATGAAGATGAAACCGCGCCCGTGCTCATCGTCACGCATAAATGTATGCGCCAAGCCTTGAATGAAGCTATCGACGCAATCAACAAAACCGAAGTGGTCGCAACGCCGCCCGTCGCTCTGCGCATCGAACATCTTTAAACGTCTTACGTCTTTGGTCCAAATTGTCTCGCGAGAGCGCGGATCGGCTGACCCTCTCGCGCCCAAAGCCGAATGTCAGCGCAAACACCACAAAGTCAGCGCAAGCAGCCCTTGTCTTGCGCGCTTCATCCCGCTAGGCAAATTCCAACAGATCGAGTTAGGAAGCCCAATGTCTCAGCCAACAGATTTCAATGACCGCATGCTTTCGCTGGGCCTTGCCCGCGTTGCCGAGCAAGCCGCAATCGCCTCTGCCAGCCTTATCGGGCGCGGCGATGAAAAGGCCGCTGACCAAGCTGCTGTGAACGCAATGCGCGAGCAGCTCAACTTGCTCGACATTGCTGGCGTGGTTGTCATCGGCGAAGGAGAGCGCGACGAAGCTCCGATGCTCTACATTGGCGAAGAAGTCGGGACAGGCAATGGCCCGGGCGTAGACATTGCGCTCGACCCGCTTGAAGGCACGACGCTCACCGCGAAAGATATGCCAAACGCTTTGACCGTGATCGCGATGGGTCCACGTGGCTCTATGCTGCACGCCCCTGACGTCTACATGGACAAGCTGGCGATTGGCCCGGGTTATCCTGAAGGCATCGTTACGCTTGATATGCCCTACGCGACGCGCGTTTCGGCGCTGGCCTCTGCCAAGGGCTGCGCTCCGTCCGACATCACCGTTTGTATTCTTGAGCGTCCGCGCCACGAAGAAATGATTGCTGAAGTGCGCTCGACAGGCGCGTCCATTCGCTTGATCACGGATGGCGATGTTGCGGGTGTTATGCACTGCGCGGAACCTGAACTGACAGGCATCGATATGTATATGGGCTCTGGCGGCGCACCTGAGGGCGTTCTCGCAGCGTCCGCGCTAAAATGCATGGGCGGTCAAATCTTCGGCCGCCTGTTGTTCCGCAACGATGACGAACGGGGCCGAGCATCCAAAGCTGGCATCACTGATTTCGACCGCATCTACAGCCGCGACGAAATGGTAACGCAGGACGTTATCTTCGCCGCAACTGGCGTGACGGGCGGAACGCTTTTGCCTGCGATCAAACGCGAAGTTGGCTATGTCACAACCGAGACCTTGATCATGCGCTCAAAGACCGGATCGGTCCGTCGCATGACCTACCGCAACCCGACTGCTGCAGACTAAACATGGGCGCGTTCCTAAATGTGGAACGCTCTTTAACGGGTCGGCGCTGGGTCGGCCCGGATATTGAAATCGCGCGCCACGCTGAAGCAATGGCGCAGGCCACGGGCCTGCCTGCCCCGCTCTGTAACGTCTTGGCCAAGCGCGGAGTTGCGCCCGAAAATGCAGACGCCTTTCTCGCGCCGACCTTAAAAGATTTGCTGCCCGATCCGCGCTCATTGCGGGATATGGAAAAGGCAACTGCGCGCATCCTCGCTGCGGTCAAAGCCCGTCAGAAAATCGCAATCTTCGCGGATTATGACGTCGATGGCGGAACCTCCGCCGCCTTGATCATCGACTGGTTGCGTCACTTCGATCAAAGCGCAACGCTTTATGTGCCTGATCGTATAGACGAAGGATATGGCCCCAATGATGAGGCTATGTCGATGCTCGCAAGCACACATGACCTTATCATCTGCGTCGATTGCGGCACGCTTTCTCATGGCCCTATCGCTGCGGCAAAAGCCGCGGATGTTGTCGTTCTGGACCACCATTTAGGGGGCGAAACGCTCCCGCCAGCTCTTGCTGTGGTCAATCCAAACCGCGCCGATGAGACTGGAGATCTGGCCCATCTCTGCGCCGCCGGCGTTGTGTTCTTGATGCTCGTTGAAGCAGGTCGCCAACTGCGTGAAGATGGGGCGCAAGGCCCGAACCTGTTGAACATGCTCGATCTTGTGGCCCTAGGCACCGTCGCGGATGTTGCGCCGCTAATTGGTGTGAACCGCGCTCTGGTTCGCCAAGGCCTTACCGTTATGGGCCGCCGTGAACGCGTCGGCATCACAGCACTCGCAGATGTTTCGCGCATGGATACCGCGCCTAGCTCCTATCATCTCGGCTTTCTGCTTGGCCCACGCGTCAACGCAGGCGGGCGCATTGGCAAAGCCGACCTGGGCGCGCGCCTGCTCTCTACGCGCGATCCACACGAAGCCTCTGCAATGGCCGAGCGCCTTGATATGCTCAACACCGAACGCCGTGACATAGAGAACCAAGTACGCGCGGCCGCGCTGGAGCAAGCCGAAGAACGTGGCTTTGACGCGCCGCTCGTTTGGGCAGCTGGCGAGGGCTGGCACCCCGGAGTTGTTGGCATTGTTGCGTCCCGCCTCAAAGATGCAGCGCATCGTCCATCGATCGTTATTGGGTTTGATGGGAATGCTGGAAAAGGCTCAGGTCGCTCGATCTCTGGTGTTGATCTCGGGGCCGCAATCCAGCGCCTTGCGCATGAAGGGCTGATTGAAAAAGGTGGCGGTCACAAAATGGCGGCGGGCCTCAGCTTGTCTCGCGCGCAGCTCGAACCTGCAATGGCGCGGCTGTCCGAACTTATGGCCAAACAGGGAGCGGGCGATGCTGGCCCTGCCGATCTGCGCCTCGATGGCGGCATGCTCATGCCCGGTGCAGCGCAGGTCGAGTTGATCGAGCAAATCGAACAGGCTGGTCCCTTTGGCGCAGGTGCCCCTGCCCCGCGCTTTGCTTTTCCAGACGTTGAGATTCGCTTTGCCAAACGCGTGGGCGAAAGCCACCTAAAAGTCACCTTCGGCGATGGGCTTGGCGCACGTCTTGAAGCAATTTGCTTTGGCGCGATGGATACCCCGCTCGGCCCAGCCCTTGAGAATCACAACGGCCAGAGATTCCATCTGGCGGGCCGTTTAGAGGTAAATTCATGGGGCGGACGCCAGAGTCCGCAGCTTCGTTTAGAAGACGCAGCACCTGCTTGAATTGGCTGAAATTTCCCTCTGAAAAACTTCTACGAAAAAACTGTTTTTTGCTCTTGCGCGGCTCGGCGTCTTTGCCTAGAAGTCGCCTCACGCCACAGAGCGTCCCGTTCGTCTATCGGTTAGGACGCCAGGTTTTCAACCTGGAAAGAGGGGTTCGATTCCCCTACGGGATGCCAGTGGCATTTTGAGTTTTCGAATACTCAAGATGCAGGCACCCTACCTCAAGAGAAAATGAATTTGCAAAGACCGCATCCGCACATTCTGCGTTTGATTTTTTCTTGTCTTTTGATCTAGATTTCCAGCCATTCATTACGCCGCAACTTCGAGCGGCGTTCTTTTTCAATTTAGATAGGAAATTTCTATGGCCTTCACCTTTATCGAAACCGAAGTAAATGTCGTTCAAGCCCTAAGCGATGATGATATCACCTATGTTCTGGAAGGCGGTAGCGTGCGGCGCGCTTCGGGCGATGCATTTACTTTGAACGGCGATGATATCTCAATCTTTATCGACGGTCTGATCGTTGTTTCAAGCAATGGATTTGCTTTTGAAATAGACAGTGGAGCTCGCGCAAACATCGTGATCACCGAAAATGCTCAGGTCTTCCAAAATACCTTTGGCGGCTATCTCGCTCTTGCGGAGTTTCAGGGCTTTTCAACCGATGGTCACATCATCAATCACGGGCAAGTCACGTCAGGCACAGGTGTTTCCTTCGTCTCAACCGTCGGCGGTAACACGTTCACCAATACCGGCTCTGTTGTGCTAACCAGTGACCAAACCTATTCGTCAGCAGCTGCTTTTTGGCATTCGGGTGGGACATTTATTAACTCTGGCACCGTCAACTCCGCCAACAGAAGCGCAGTGTTCTCCAGCACGAACAGCAACGGAAACAATACAGTCATAAACTCTGGCGACATGACGGCTGATATCGGCGTGCTCATTCAGGCTGGCTTTGCAAATTCTTTGACATTCACAAATTCAGGAACGCTCATCGGGACGAGCGGCGTCGCGATTGAAGATCAAGGCGCGGGATCAGAGTATTATAACTCGGGTTCGATCCTGGGCGATATTGATGCGTCAAACGCAAATGGAAGCACTTTCCTGCAAAACACAGGCTTCATTGATGGGGATGTCAGACTAGGTGGCTCCGAGGATGAATATTACGCCAATGGCAACGGCTATGTAGCGGGCGACGTGCTCGGCGGCGGCGGCCAAGATCTATTGATCGGCGCATCTCAAGCGGATGTCTTCTTCGGCGAGGCGGGCGCTGACACGCTGCGCGGTCACGGCGGTGATGATGAACTCGCAGGCGGTGATAACAGTGATTTGCTCTTAGGTGGCAAGGACGATGACACGCTGGATGGCAACAGTGGCACCGACACCTTGCGCGGCGCGAGCGGCGATGACGTTCTCTTTGGTGGCAAAGGTGATGACATCGTGAAGGGCGGGCGCGATGACGATGATCTCTCAGGTGGCAATGGTGATGATACGCTTAAGGGCGGCTCCGGCGATGACACGCTCAATGGCGGCGGCGGCCAAGACCTTCTGATCGGCGGATCTGGCCTTGATACGTTTGTGTTCAACGATATCTCTGAGAGCACCAACGACGGTGACCGCGATGAAATTCTCTACTTTGAAACGGGCGATCTTATTGATGTCGCCGCCGTTGTTTCGGGTGTTCTGGAATTCATCGGCGACGCTGCATTCACGGGCACGGGAGACGCAGAACTGCGGGTCAAAGAGTACGCGAGTGGGCACTCAAAGGTCTATCTGGACACCGATGGCGATGGCTCTGGCGATATGCGGATTCTTCTCACCGACACGCTTGGACTAGGCGCGTGCGATTTCATCTTATAGAGGAGAGTTCTAGCGCGCAAAACCAGCGCGAAGGAATTCAACAATGCCAGCACAGCCCAGAGTCGCGCTGATCGACATAGCCAGAACACTCGCACTCATCGCGATGGTGATCTTCCATTTCACCTATGATCTGGAACTCTTTGGCTTTGCGCCGCAAGGCACAATGGCCAGCCTAGAGTGGCGCTTGTTCGCTCAAGGCATTGCTGGCAGCTTTATCTTCCTGTCTGGCGTCAGCCTTGTGATCGCGACGCTTGGCGGGCCCCTTGCCCTGCGCAAGTATTTGCGCAGGCTCGCCATGCTCGCCCTTGCGGCGGCCGCGGTGACGATTGGCACCTATTTCGCCAATGGCCCCGCTTTCGTGCGCTTTGGCATCTTGCATCTGCTCTTTGCCGCGAGCCTACTTGGCCCGCTGGCGTTGCGCGCGCCTTTCTGGCTGACACTTGCAAGCGGGGCGATCATCCTCGGCCTGCCCCACCTCGCAAACTGGCCGTTCCTCGGCGACGTGCGTTTGCTCTGGATTGGCGTAACCAAAGCGCCGATGCCTGGCATGGTCGACTACGTACCGCTTATTCCGTGGCTTGGCGTATTCCTCATCGGAATGGCCGCCGCGCAATTGATCGCGCGCTTAGGCAAATGGCCAAACATCGCGGCGCTGATTGATCCCACTAAGCCACTCGCAAAATGTCTGTCATGGCCGGGGCAACATAGCCTTGCGATTTATCTGATCCACCAACCCGTGCTTTTTGGAGCGGTCTATCTCGCGCGGATCTTAGCAGGCTAATCGAGCCATAGGCTCACGATGAAATGGAAGCCTCTAGAAACTCAACGACCGTTTCAATCTGCTTGGCGCGCTCTTTCAGCTCTGCGATTTTCTGCTGGACGACTTTGCGCGCATGATCCTGATCACAACTGCCTGCGACCGCCTCAACAATGCTGCGCAAATCAGCAACGGACATGCCCGCCTCGCGGGCACCATTAAAGAACCGCAGCCAGATCAAGCTGTCCTCGGGATAGTCGCGATAGTTATTCGTCGCGCTTTCCCCTGCTGTCGAGGTAATCAATCCGTTGCGTTCATAAAACCGAATTGTATCGCGGCTCACGCCTGACTTTTCAGCAAGTTCACCAATGCGCATTTCAAATCCTTAAACCATGGACTTAAGTCTATTGTTTTCCGTTTTCACTCCCCTTATATGATCTTCGAAACGACAAAGTGCAACATCACGGCACACAAAGGACACATGTTATGAGCAAACGCATCGCAATTATCGGCGGCGGCAATCTTGGCGCGGAACTCGCAAAATCGCTTGAGGGTGCAGCCGAGGTGACGCTCATCGAGCAGAACAGCCACTTTGTGCAGGCCCCTGCGATGATCCGCGCCGTTGTTGACCCGTCAGTGCTTGAGACCGCGCTAATCCCTTATGACAACTTGCTTACGCAGGGAAAAATCGTTCAGGCACGCGCTTCAAGCGTTGATGAAACGGGCGTAACGCTTGAAGACGGCAGCCGCATTGAAGCCGACTATATCGTTGTTGCAACCGGTTCCAGCAACGCGATCCCGTTCAAGCCCACAAGCACGGGAATTGAAGGGCTGCGCAGCGACAGTGCCCGAATTCACACTATGCTGACGCAAGCAAACAGTGTCGCAATCGTTGGCGCTGGCGCTGTTGGCACAGAGCTTGCAGGCGAAATCGCGCATTTCATGCCAGAAAAATCCGTCACGCTGATATCCAGCGATACTTCGCTTTTCCCGACGATGCCAAAGGCACTGGGTCGCGGCCTGATGGGTAAGTTGAAAGCGGCAGGCGTGAACGTCATCACTGGCGCGCGCGCCGAAAACCTCGAAAGCTTGACGCAGCCATATAAAGGCACGCTAAAGCTGAGCAACGCAAGCGAAGTCACCGCTGATCTGATCTTTCCTGTGATCGGCTCGCGCGCAACATCCGGGTTGTTAGAGCAGCTTCCCGAAACGGTCAAAAGCAATGCAAATCGCGTAAAAACAGACCCTTGGATGCGCCCGTCCAGCTTGCCGAACGTTTTTGCAGCGGGCGACATTGCCGATAACGGCGATGCCATGACCATCGTGGCCATCAGCCGCCAAACCCCTTGGCTTGCCAAGCTTTTGACCTCATTGGTAAACGGCGGCAAGGTTGAGGACACCAAACCCTACAAACCTTGGGGCAAAGCGCCCATTCTGGTGCCGCTTGGCCCCAACAAAGGCAACTCGTTCCTACTTCTCTTTACGGCAGGAAATTTCTTAACCAGCCGGATCAAAGGCAGGGATTTGTTCCGCTCCAAATACAACAAATTGTTCAATCGCAGCTAGACTGGCTTGGAGCAGGAAAAGTGAAGCGCGTATAACAGAGTTCTGTTATACGCTAGGTCCTTGGCGATCAGTGCACTGGTAATCCCCCCATTTTTAGTGGGATCCAGCCGTAAAATTAAAGCGGCTGCCTTCAGTTTCATGGCGGGTGTCAGGGCGCCGATACCCATGTTGAATCGCTCGTTATTGTAAGTCCAGAGCCATTCAGTCGCCTGCTCTTGTGCCTCCTCGATAGCTTCAAAGATATATTGCCCCAACCATTCACCGCGAACAGTGCGGCTTTACCGCTCAATGTAAGCATTCAGTTGGCGCTTTCCGGGTTGGATACATTCGAGCCGCACATTCCGTTTCTCAGCCCATTCCATGAGCTTCGCACGACACGCTCGGCTGGCACCGAGAAGTCGACTTCGACGCACAAGCCAAAGCCCCAACTTCGCGTGTTGGCTTTCAACCGCCCTAACCGCTCGGCGATCTCTTCGTTCTCATCACTCAGCAAAGGGCTATAACGATAGCGGGTGTCGCTGATTTAAAGAGTACGGCACGCCAAGGCTGTGTTGACGGTGAAGTCGGCACCGATTTGTTAAGGCTGGGTTAGGCTTGGCATAACAGGTCGCCAAAAAAATAACGCGCCCGAATTGCTTCGGACGCGTTGATGCCACACTGGCGTGTGTAAGCCCTAGTTCGTGATGATCTCCGGCCCCATGAAATAGGTCGGCAGGAACGTCGAAATCCAAGGGATATAAGTCACCATAATCAGGAAGACGAAGAGCACCGCAAGGAACGGTAGCGCCGCGCGTACAACCCGCATCATCGGCATTCCAGCCACGCCAGACGTCACAAAGAGGTTCAGACCAACGGGCGGTGTGATCATCCCGATTTCCATGTTCACCACCATGATGATCCCGAGGTGGATCGGATCAATGCCGAGCTCGATCGCAATCGGGAACACCAATGGCGCGACGATCACGATGAGGCCCGAGGGCTCCATGAACTGACCACCGATCAGCAGGATCACGTTGACGATCACAAGGAACATCACCGCACCGAACCCCGCACTGAGCATGGCGCTCGCGATTTGCTGCGGGATCTGCTCGTCCGTGAGAACATGCTTGAGGATCAAGGCGTTGGCGATCACGATCATCAGTGTGACGGTCAATTTGCCCGCCTCGAACAGCGTGTGGCGCGTGTCCTTGTGCCCCCATGCGGTGAGCAGGGCAAGCGGTTTGGACAAGAGCGAGANNGCGTTGGCGATGATGAACATCAACGTCACTGTCAGCTTGCCCGCTTCAAAGAGCGTATTGCGTGTGTCCTTGTGAAAGAAAGCCGTCACCAGCGCGATGGGTTTTTCGATCAAAGAGAGGTTACGCTCGCCTTCAGGGCGGTGCAGCGGCCCCATATCACGATAAACAAAGCTCGCGATGAAGAAGGCATAAACGGCCGCAACCGCAGCAGCTTCGGTCGGGGTAAAGATACCGCCATAGATGCCACCAAGGATGATCACGATCAGGAACAATCCCCAACCCGCTTCCGAACCAGCGGCCCAAACTTCGCCCCAGCCCTTCCACTCGCCTTTTGGCAGGTTCTTGA
>NZ_JBOEHB010000020.1:0-13040 GCF_050633725.1 Planktotalea sp. | reverse complement strand
GGCGGGATCAAGATGCCAAGCGTGCCCGCGTTGGCGATCACACCAGCGGCGAAGTCTTTGGAATAGCCCACCTGACGCATGCCTGCGATGACGATAGAACCAATCGCAACAACCGTCGCGGGGGATGATCCAGACAGCGCCGCAAAGAGCATACAAGCGAAAACACCTGCAATCGCAAGGCCGCCCGGGAAATGGCCAACGATAGCGATTGAGAAACGGATGATCCGTTTCGCCACGCCCCCCGTCGACATAAAGGACGACGCCAGAATGAAGAACGGGATCGCCAGCAACGTATAGTGCCCTGCCATCGCTTGGAAAAACGTCTGTGCGATAGACGCCAGTGATGTATCGCTCAGCACCAAGAGGAACATGATGGACGAGAAACCAAGCGAGATCGCGATTGGGACACCAACCAACATAAGGCCAATGACCATGGCAAATAGAATTGCAACTTCCATGATTTAGCCCTCCTTGTTCATATGGGCGACATTGGCGACGTCGTCTTCAGCTTCATGGCTTACGATGAGCGTATCTTGCGTGCCGCGCACAATACGGATGCCCGCTTGAACGAACCGCAGCAACAAAAGAGCCGCGCCAAATGGCAACATTGCGTATGGGATAAAGCGTGGAATTTTTTCGTATTCCTCGCCTTCATTGAAGATACCTTCGAGGAAGCTCAGGAACTGAGGCAATGGAATATCGTCAACGACATACCAACCCTGGTCACGGCTGTCGGCAAAACCTGTTGGGAACCAACGCCCCGATGTCGCATCAAAGCCCGCAAACGGCGCCCAATAGTCCCACGATCCCTTTAGCAGCAAGAACGCATAAACAATGCAAACAACCGCTGCGATTGTCGACAGCACGCGTTTCACAGGGGAGCCGAACAGATTGATAATCGCATCAACACCGAGGTGCGCGGTGACTTTCACCGCATAGCTAATGCCGAATAGCACAAGCCAAGCAAATAGAAACGAGACCATCTCTAGGCCCCAGATTAGTCCAGTATTGAACCCATAGCGCAGGATCACATTGGTGAATGTGATCAGCGTCATCAAGCCAAGGATCAGCGCAATCGCGGTTTCCTCGATCTCGTTAACGGCGCGGCCCAAAGCAGTGTGCGGCTGATATTGCGCAGACATGCCTTTGCCCCCTTTTCATTTAGGAAGTTTATAAAATCGCTCTGGCGCAGACGAATGCGCGCCAGAGCGGACCACAGTTAAGTGGAATTAGTGCTTAGCGTTGATCGCTTGAGCTGCGTCGATGTTTTCTTGACCAACATCTTCTTTGAACTGCTCCCAAACAGGCATCATTGTGGTGACCCACTCTTGGCGCTGCTCTGCGTTCAGCTCACGTACAACGCCGCCAGCATCCAGAATGGATTGCTTTGCCGCTGCGTTTACAGCTGTGGATTCAGCATTACGAAGCTCTGTGACTTCATCAATGATTGTTCCCAACTGCGTGCGCACGTCGTCAGGCAGGTTGTCCCAGAAATCCGTGGAGGTCACGACGAGATAGTCGATGATACCGTGGTTTGTTTCTGTAACGCCGTCCTGAACTTCGAAGAACTTTTTGCCATAGATGTTGGACCATGTGTTCTCTTGTCCGTCCACAACGCCAGTTTGAAGCGCGCCGTAAACCTCAGAGAAGGCCATTGGCTGCGGAGAGCCACCGATTGCTGCCATCTGCGCTTTGAGAACGTCAGAGTTCTGTACGCGGAACTTCAGACCGTTTGCATCGGATGGTGAAACCAGCGCTTTGTTCGCGGACATTTGCTTCATGCCATTGTGCCAGAACGCGAGACCCAAAAGACCACGGCGCGTCATGGATTCTTTCATCGCCTGACCTGTTTCAGACGTCTGGAATTCGTCAACCGCGTTGATGTTCTTGAACATGAACGGAAGGTCAAACAGACGGAACGTCTTGGTGAACTGCTCGAACTTGGACAAGGACGGTGCCGCCATTTGAACATCGCCTTGCAGCATCGCTTCTAGAACTTGGTTGTCGTTATAAAGCTGTGAGCTTGGGAATACTTCCATGCACACTTTGCCGTTCATCTCGTCATTGACGCGCTGCGCCAAAAGCGTGGCCGCGATGCCCTTTGGGTGCTTGTCCGTGTTGGTCACGTGGCTGAACTTGATAACGATTTCGCCGTCATCGCAGGCCGCTGCCGCTGTGTTTGCAGTGACTGCAAGTGCCAAAGCCGTCGCGGCTGTTGCTAGAAATTTCATGAGTATCTCCTCCCAGAGAATAGCAATTCGAGAACAACGACTCGTCCGTTGCTCTTGTGCGAGGCAGAATGCGCCAGCCTGCTTAGCAGCTCAAGTTTTTGTGAGGCGCGACAAACGTGGTAATTTTATTGTTTGATTTCAATCAAGTATGAGCCAAGCGATGTTGCGCCGACAAAGCCTGTGCGAAAACCCGCACAGCGGCCCAGAGCATTTGTGCGAAATATCGCACACGCAGGGAACTGTCGGATGCACTTACAAACCGCGCCAACGCAACTGATCCAGCCCCATAAGTCTCGCCAGCCTCGTTTACACCCGATAATCTTCGGGCTTTACGCCGTAGCGCGCCAAGCGATCATAGAACGTTTTGCGCGGTAATTTCAGCGCAGCGGCAGCGACGCTGGCCTTTCCTTCATGGCGCTCTAGCGCGGAGACCAAAAGCGCGCGCTCGAACTGCGCCAATTGATCACTCAGGCTCAACTCCGCGCTCGGTTCAGGCGCGCTGATCCCCAATACAAACCGCATTGCCGCGCTCATCAACGCACGGGCATTGCCGCTCCAGTCTTGCTGCATTAAATCTGCAATGTGCTCGCCCTTGATATCTGGCGGAGTAATGCCCGATTGCTCGCCCGCTTGCGCAACATAGTGGCGAAACAACACGGGTATGTCCTCGGGGCGCTCAGCGATTGAAGGGATGTGAACACGCCCAATTTCCAAACGGTAGAACAAATCAGGGTTCAGCGCCGCTTGGATCGCAGCGATTTCCGCGCCACCGCCAAAAACCTTAACATTCGCGCCGTTTTCGAGATGCTCTAGTAAAAAGAACTGCGCCTGAGCGCTCAGTTCCGCGATCTCATCAATAAAGAGCGCCCCGCCCCGCGCTTGCTCTAACGCGGATTCAAGCGCTGACACATCAAGCCCCGCGCCGCTGCGCTTAACAAAAGCCGTGCGCGCAATGGATGAACACAGATGCACAACTTCCGCGACTTTCGAAATGCCGGTGCCTGCCGCGCCCGTAATAAATGCCCCGCTCCCCGAGCGCGCAACAGCGCGCACCTGCGCGCGCAAAGCCTCTGCCTTGTCCGAAACGCCAAAGATCAATCGAGCAGCAGGATCGCCGGTTTCCAATTGCGCTTTCAAAACCCGATTTTCTAAAACTAACGCGCGGGTTTTCAACGCGCGTTCAACAACCGCCATCAAATCGCTCGGCGAACAAGGCTTTTCCAAAAACCCAAACGCGCCCTCTCCCATCGCGCGCACGGCCATGGGAATATCGCCCTCGCCCGTTAACAAAATCACCGGCAATTCTGGATCAACATTTTGCGCATATTCAAGCAGATGAAACCCATCGCGCCCCGGCATACGAATATCGGACACGATGACTCCGTCAAAATCCCGCGAAATATGATCTTTAGCGACAACAAAGGACGCCGCAGGCACAGGATCACACTCAGCAAGCATCACGCTTTGCACCAAAGCCTCGCGCACGGGCGCATC
Organism: Planktotalea sp.; assembly: GCF_050633725.1. Taxonomy (GTDB): domain Bacteria; phylum Pseudomonadota; class Alphaproteobacteria; order Rhodobacterales; family Rhodobacteraceae; genus Planktotalea. The sequence goes on along the minus strand of NZ_JBOEHB010000020.1, from coordinate 9,315 downwards.
ATCTTCTACTAGCAAAACCCGTCTCATGTGGCCTCTTTGATATCTGCGCGGTCCAGCTCAATCGTAAACAACGCGCCGCCTTCGGCGCGGTTCTCGCCCTTGATATCACCGCCAAAGCTTTGGACCAGACCATAAGAAATCGACAGCCCAAGCCCCATTCCTTCGGCGCGTCCAACCGCTTTTGTTGTATAAAAGGGGTCAAAAATACGATCGGGGGCGATTATGCCCGGCCCCGTATCGGCGATCAAGACTTGCACCCTCTTAACATCTTCCCTCACCGAAATCGTAAGGCAGCGACACTCTAGATCCGTCATCGCATCGCACGCATTGGTGATCAAATTGAGAAAAACTTGCCCCAATCGCACCTCGCCGCCGCGCACAAAGATTGGCTGGCTTGGCCTGTTCCAAACCAATTCAATATCGCTCTCGCGCCGCCGCACCGCGCTTAGATCAAGCGCACCGTCTATGATGCCCAAAAGCTCCACCCGCGTTATCGCTTCGCTTTCATTCCTCGCAAAAGCGCGCAAGTTCTTGATGATCCGCCCCATGCGGCGCGCAAGCTCGGAAATCCGCGTCAGGTTTTGCGCCGCAATCTCTGTCTGGCCGCGCTCCAAAAACTGCGTGCTGTTTTCCGCATAAGATCCAATCGCCATGAGCGGCTGGTTCAATTCATGAGAAATACCCGCAGACAACTGCCCCAAAGCGCCAAGCTTACCCGCCTGCACCAACTCGCCCTGCATCACGCGCAGCTCTTCGGTGCGCTCCAACACACGCTGCTCAAGCTCTATGTTTTGCGCTGCCAAAACGCGCCGACGCTCTGTCACCAGAAACAAAAGCGCGCCGACGGCCATACTGAGCGCGGCAAAAATCGCGGCCTGCAACCCAGCAAGGCGCAAAGCAGGCGCAACATCAATCAAGGCTTCGCCCGTCAAATCGATCACAGGCAAGGGCAAGACAACCCGCAGCGCGCGTTTAGGCAAATATGGCCCCCAATTGATTTGCCACACCTCGAATGCACCAATCTCGCTGACACGCATTTTTTGGTGTCTTTTATTGCGATCGCGAAAATCAGCATCACTTTTGGTGCGCTGCCACAATAACATTTCAGTACGGTTCGAAACAAAAACCACACCGTTTGCATCGGTGAAAAACACCGCAGGTCGCCCCCCACGCCACTCAAACTCGATAGCTTCAACATCAATAACAGCAATCAAAACGCCCCTCACAGAACCATCCCCAGCAAAACTCGGCGCTGCGAAATAGTAGGACCGTTTGTTCTGCGCCCCCGTGACATCATGATGCGCACCCAAGGCGCCCTGTAGCGCGCGGGTGAAATAAGGGGCCTGCGCAAGACCTTTCGGAATATCGCCATGCGCCGCTGCAATAACTGTGCCCTGGGTATCGACATAGATCAGGTTACGCACTGAAGATTTGTCCGCAGCGTCAAGCAACCGCGCCTGCGCTGCGCCTTCTATTGCCGAATTCAGATCGGGATGGTCCGACAACAGCACAACCAATTCTTGGTAGCGCTGCAAATTGCGCGTCAAACGGTCCGCAGCAAGGCGCAAATCAGCTTGCCCGCGTTGCTCCAGTTGGCCAAGCGCTTGCACATATCCATAGCGCCAGATGCCACCAGCCAAAGCCGCGACCACAGCGAAAAACAGAACTATAAACAGCGCACGTTCGCGCAACAGACGTCTCATATGGCCGTGTCTAACGCGGCGGCGCTTGCAAAGGCCAGCGCAAGTATTCATTGCTGTGCCTATGAAGAACTGGTTGCAAGCTCCGACAGATCCCGATTTCGTACAAAACCCATATCCCGCATATGAGCGCGCACGCGCGCAAGGGTCTGTCCTGTATTGGCCCGCATACGGGATGAAAGCGGTGTTCAGCGCCGCAATGGTGAGCGCAATCCAACGCGATCGCCGCTTTGGACGCGAACCCCTAGAGCCGCTCGACTATCCCCCGCATCTCGCGCCCTTTTATGCAATCGAAGCGCACTCGATGCTGGAACTCGAGCCGCCTCGCCACAAACGCCTGCGCGGATTGGTGCTACGCGCGTTCACATCCCGTAGGATCAAAGAACTCGGCCCCGAGATAGAGGCGCTCTGCGCGCATTTGCTCGATGACATCGCTTTGGATCAACCCTTCGACTTGATCACCGCCTACGCCACGCCACTTCCTGTAATCGTGATCTGCCGCCTGCTGGGCGTGCCCGAAGAGATGGGCTCTCAATTGCTCAAATGGTCTAATGACATGGTTGCCATGTACCAAGCCCGCCGCGATCTGGAAATTGAAACCCGCGCCGCGCGTGCTGCCAGCGAATTTTCTGATTTCATTCGCGCATACATTAATGAAAAACGCAGCCGGCCCGCAGATGATCTGATCACCCATCTAATTGCTGCGGAAGAAGACGGCGAAACACTGAGCACCGATGAATTGATCACCACCTGCATCTTGCTTCTTAACGCAGGTCACGAAGCAACCGTGCACACGCTTGGCAATGGCGTCAAAACCTTGCTTGAGAACGGCGCCCCGAAACAGGCGCTTGCCCCCGCACATCTCGAGGCCACTGTCGAAGAAATCCTGCGCTTTGATCCGCCGCTGCATGTTTTCACCCGCTATTGCTACGAAGACCTTGAAATGGGGCACACAACCTTCAAGCGCGGCGAAGAGGTCGCTTTGATGCTCGCGGCGGCAAACCGAGACGAACAGGTCTGGGAAGAGCCGAACCGCTTCAACCATGCGCGCCCGCTAAAAACCAACACCAGCTTCGGCGGCGGCATCCATTTCTGCGTAGGTGCCCCACTCGCCCGACTAGAGCTGCAAATCGCCCTCAAAACACTTTTCCAACGCGCCCCAAACCTGCGCATCGTCGAGCCGCCTAAATACGCCAACCTCTATCATTTCCACGGATTGGAACGCCTCATCTTGCGCGCCTAACACCTTCTTTGGTCCACAAATATCTCGGGGGTGTGGGGGCTGGCCCCCACTCCGATCGGATTGCGCAAGCAATTCGACCCTAGATTGGAAGCGCCGTGGTGCTCTTGATCTCTTCCATCGACAAAAGCGCCGTCACGTTGTGCACTTTCACTTCGGAAATCAGCGCCTGATAAAATACATCATAAGCACGGGCATTTTGAACCCGCACTTTCAATATGTAGTCAATGTCACCCGCGAGGCGATGGGCCTCTTGCACTTCTGGTCGCTCCATCAATGCTTTCAAGAAAGCAGCCTGCCAAGCAGCATCGTGCTCTGATGTGCGGATCAAAACAAAGAAACATGCATCAAAGCCAAGCGCTTCTGCATCAAGCTTTACTGTTTGCGCGCCGATAATCCCTGCCTCGCGCATTTTGCGAATCCGGTTCCACACAGGGGTCTTGGACGAGCCGACTTCACGCGCAATTTCATCCAAAGATCGGTCTGCATCAACCTGCAACGCCCGTAGGATTTTTCGATCTGTGTCATCTATTCGAACGGGCATTCGTCATTTCCTTGCATGTTGGAACGAAGTGTCTCTTGGGCTGGATAATTCAAAACAACGTCCCTTTCAAGCGCCGCGATCTAGCGCAACACCAGAACAATTTCCTATATAGAGCGCAAGAAACGCCAAAGGAGTCACGCCATGCAGCACTTCCCAATCTTCGTCGCCCTTACCGATGCGCGCGTGATCCTCTCTGGCGGCGGCGAGGCCGCTCTGGCCAAGCTTCGGCTGTTGCTGAAAACCGAAGCAGAGCTGCATGTCTTCGCCCAATCTCCTGCTCCCGAGATCACCAAGTGGGCCGCAGATGGTAAGCTGCATTTACACCTGCGCCCCTTGACGCTCGCGGATGCGCGCGGCGCGAAACTGATCTATGCCGCCGATGAGGATGAACTCAAAGATCGCACCAGCGCTGAGATAGCGCAGGCCGCTGGCGTGCTGTTGAACATTGTCGACAACCTCGCAGATAGCGATTTCATCACCCCCGCCATTGTTGATCGTGATCCGGTTACAATTGCAATCGGCACAGAAGGCGCAGCGCCGGTCTTGGCCCGCGCGATCAAAGCAGATCTGGAATCGCGCTTGCCAAGCTCGCTTGGAACCCTCGCGCGCATCGGCAAAAGCTTTCGCAAAGCCGTAGAGGCGCTGCCAAAGGGTCGCCCGCGCCGTGACTTCTGGCGCGCGTATTACTACCAAACTGGACCAGAAGCCGTCACCAAAGGCGCGCAGGCTGTCAAAGCGGCGCTGCACACAACCCTCGCAGCCCACCTCGCTCAAAGCGCGCGCGCCACGCATGTCACCTTTGTTGGCGCAGGTCCGGGCGATCCCGATCTGCTGACCTTGAAAGCGCGCAAGTGCCTAGATGAAGCGGATGTCATTTTGCACGATGGCACTGTTGCGCCCGAGATATTCGAGTTGGCACGCCGCGAGGCGATCATTGTCCAGATCAACGCGGATCAACCCCTAAGCACAGCCCACCACCTGCTTTCTGAGCATGCCAATGACGGCGCTCAGATCACTTGGCTCAAGCGCGGCGATGCACAGTCTTGTCCAACCTTGTCGCGCCAAACCGGCATCTGCACGATGCTCGGCCTTTCCCATTCCATCATTCCTGGCATTGCGCTGCCAAGCGCATCTCACACGCCACAAACAGACACATACAGAAAACGGGAATTTGCATAATGCCCAAAGCATTCACCCCCAAAGTCGTCACCGCCAACGCGCTGCTCGAAGGCGATGTGGTCTATCTCACCAATGAAGACCGCTGGACCCGCGATCTAAGTGAAGCGGTTCTTCTAACCGATGAAGGCGACGCCGATCTGCGTTTGCTTCAGGCCGAAGCGCAAACAGGGACTGTGGTTGGCGCGTACCTCGCCGATATGCGCGCAGGGCCAAACGGGCCAGAGCCAACCCATTTTCGCGAAGCCTTTCGCCGCAAAGGTCCGTCCAACTATGCGCACGGAAAACAGGAGCACGTCTGATGTACGCCTATACCGACTTTGACAAATCCTTTCTCGCCAGCCGCAACGCACAGTTCCGCGCACAGGTTGAACGCCGCATTGCAGGCCATTTGACCGAAGACGAGTTCAAACCTTTGCGCTTGATGAACGGCGTCTACTTGCAATTGCATGCCTATATGCTGCGCGTTGCTATTCCCTATGGCACGCTCAATGGCGCGCAAATGAATATGCTGGCCCACCTCGCTGACACTTATGACAAAGGGTACGGCCACTTCACGACGCGCCAGAACATCCAATACAACTGGCCCGAGCTGCGCGATATTCCTGATATGCTGGACAATCTGGGCACGGTTCAGATGCATGCGATCCAAACCTCGGGGAACACCATTCGCAACGTGACCGCGGATCATTTCGCTGGCGCTGCTGCGGACGAAATTGCCGATCCTCGCCCGATCGCAGAGCTCATTCGTCAATGGTCTACCGATCATCCCGAATTTCAGTTCCTGCCACGCAAATTCAAAGTCGCGGTCACAGGCTCGCAAAAGGATCGCGCGGTGACGCGCGCCCATGACATCGGCTTGCGTATGGTCATGCGCGCTGGCCAGCCGGGGTTCGAAGTCATCGTTGGCGGTGGCCTTGGGCGCACGCCCATGCTGGGTAAAGTTATCGCTGACTTTGTCTCGCGAGACGACCTGCTGCCTTATCTGGAAGCCATCGTCAGTGTCTATAACCTTCTGGGGCGACGCGATAACAAATACAAAGCGCGGATCAAGATCACCGTTCACGAAAACGGTCTCGACAAAATTCGCGCCCTTGTTGACGAGCGGTTCAGCGCAATCAAAGCGCGCTTTTCGGGCATTGATCAAAAGATGCTCAAGCAGATCGAAGCCGGTTTTGCCGCGCCAGATTTCTACGTCAAAAGCACCGCGCCCTATGAGGCCGCGTACAAAAGCGATCCTGTTTTCCGCTCATGGGCCGATACCAACCTGCATGCACACAAGGCCGACGGCTATTCTATCGTAACGGTCTCACTCAAGGCCCACGGTCAAACGCCCGGCGATGCCACATCGGCGCAAATGCGCGCCTTGGGTAGCCTTGCTGCACGTTATGGCCACGATGAATTGCGTATCAGCCATGAGCAAAACGTGATCCTGCCGCACGTCCACAAAGCTGATCTGCCCAAACTTCACGCGATCCTTAAAAGCCACGGCCTGGCGACAGCCAATATCGGGCTCATCTCTGATATTATCGCCTGCCCCGGCATGGATTATTGCGCCTTGGCGACAGCGCGCTCTATTCCCGTCGCGCAACAAATCGCCACGCGATTTGACGAGTTGAAGCTGGAGCATGAAATCGGTGATCTGAAGATCAAAATCAGCGGGTGCATCAATGCCTGCGGTCATCACCACGTCGCGCACATCGGTATTCTCGGCCTTGATCGCGCTGGCGTTGAGAACTACCAGATCACGCTTGGCGGCGATCATACCGAAACCGCAAGCATCGGCACGCGTGCAGGGCCAGGGTTTTCCTATACCGAAATCATTCCCGCGATCGAACGCCTTGTTGCGGCCTACCTCGACATTCGCGCGGACGACAGTGAGACGTTTATTGAAACCTATCGCCGCCTTGGCATGCAGCCGTTCAAAGCTGCGCTCTACCCAGATGACAAGGCACGATCCCATGCCGCGTGAAGACATTGCAAATGACCTCGGGCGCAAACATCGTGTGTCCGAGGCCAAAGCGGCAATCGAGCTGAGCCAGTCCGAACCAGAGGTTGGCCGCATCGCGCTTGTCTCCAGTTTTGGCGCGGACTCGGCTGTGCTTTTGCATCTGGCGGCACGCGTTTCGCAGGACATTCCTGTGCTCTTTCTAGACACAGGCAAGCACTTTGAGGAAACCCTGAGCTATCAACGCGACCTCGCTGTCCAACTCGGGCTGCGGGATCTAAGGGTGATCAAACCTGACGCGCAAAACCTAAGAGAGCAAGACCCCTACGGCGCGCTTCACACCCATGCGCCTGACGCCTGCTGTGATTTGCGCAAAACCCAGCCCTTGCACGAGGCGCTGACGGGCTTTGATGGTTGGATTACCGGGCGAAAACGGCATCAATCGCAAAGCCGCGCCGCGCTTAAAGTGTTCGAAAGCGATGCGGCCTCTGGGCGCTTAAAGATCAACCCTCTGGCGCATTGGAGCATGGCAGACATTGCCGATTACATGCGCACAAATGCGCTATTGGCACACCCATTGATCGCGCGCGGCTTTCTCTCCATCGGCTGCGCGCCCTGCACAAGCGCGACCGCACAGGGCGAAGATCCAAGATCAGGCCGTTGGCGCGGCACTGACAAAGCCGAATGCGGCATTCATTTCAACGACAAGGCGCACCAGCGCGCCACAACCACGCAAGGCACAGCGACATGAGTACACTCATTACTGATACCGGCTTCACTCTGGACGATTTCAACGCCCCCTTCGACGGTATTACAGCGCTCGATCTGGCGTCTGATGTTGATCCAACGACGCTTGATTTGCCAGAAAGCACCACGATGATCCGCGTTGATTTTCCCAGCTTTGCAGATGGACGCGGCTTTACCATCGCACGTCAATTGCGCCTGCGTGGTTACACGGGTCGTTTGCGCGCGCGCGGGCATGTGATTGCGGATCAATATGCTATGGCGCGCCGCGCCGGCTTTGACGAAGTCGAAATAGATGCAGCCCTTGCGCAACGGCAACCCGAAGCCGACTGGCTCGCACGCGCTGATTGGCAAAACAACGATTATCAAGCGCGTTTACGCGGTTGATTTGAGCCAAATCAAAGAAGACACATCTAAGCCGTATCTATAATCGACGCGACGGGACGGGCTGCACTGCCCTTCCCAAATGCTCAAAACCACTTTACATGGGGAAACGGAGCTAATTTCCGTTTGTACACATATGAATGAGATCACGCCTGTGACCCAATCCGAGACCACCGAAACACCAAAGGTGCCCACCCTTCCTGACGCGCAAACCGTGACAGAGGTCAAGCATTGGACAGATCGTCTATTTTCCTTCCGCTGCACGCGCCCCGCGTCTTTGCGTTTCCGCTCGGGCGAGTTCGTGATGATCGGGCTGATGGGCGATGTGAACGAGAAAACCGGCAAAGCGAAACCGCTTTTGCGTGCCTATTCCATTGCGTCGCCGTCGTGGGATGAAGAATTGGAGTTTTACTCCATCAAGGTGCAAGACGGTCCTTTGACCTCACGTTTGCAACATATCAAAGTGGGCGATGAAATCATCTTGCGCCCCAAACCCGTCGGCACGCTGGTGCATGATGCGCTGATCCCTGGTAAACGCATCTGGTTCTTCGCCACAGGCACAGGTTTCGCGCCATTTGCGTCGCTGCTGCGCGAGCCGCAGACCTATGAGGATTACGAGGAAGTCATCATCACGCACACCTGCCGCGAAGCAGGCGAGCTGACTTACGGGCGCGAGTTGATCGAAGCGCTTAAGGACGATGAATTGCTCAACGAGGTGAATGGCGAGGGGTTTTGGAAGAAGATCAAATACTATCCCACAACCACCCGCGAAGAGAGCGCCAAGATGGGACGTATCACCGACCTGATGCGCTCGGGCGAGGCGTTTACGGACCTTGGCGTTGAACCGCTATGCCCGCAGAATGACCGCGCGATGATTTGCGGCAACCTTGCGTTTAACCTCGAGCTGAAAGAGATGTTCGAGGAATACGGGCTGGAAGAAGGTGCCAACTCCAAACCCGCGCAATATGTGGTCGAGAAGGCCTTTCTCGACTAGGGGCGGTGCGTGGCAACCACGCACCCTACGGGCGGTGTGAGCTGTAAGGTGCGTGGTTGCCACGCACCCCCGCCGAGGTTTCGCGGCGAAACCTTTTTCCGTTTATTAACAGATTGTTAATGGAATTTCGTGTGTTTCAAAAATCATCGTAGTAAATTCCATGCTTTGCTAAATGCGACCAAGTTTTTGAATCTGGATCAATGCCACGCATTCGCATCTCTGACACCAACTGCCGCTTCTTTCCCACAGTCGGTGCGAAAGATATCAAATAGCAGTAAATCCATCTGTCGGGCTTGATATCCTGTAGGTCCATCATTTGACGAACATAACTGATTTGCTCGAAGTCTCTCGAACGACCAATCAGCATCCCATACATCTGGACATCCATTTTTCCGCCTGCTTTTCGATACTCTTGAGCCAATCTACCAGCTTCAATGAACCCAGGTGACTGTTTCATAAGTGTCGTCACCACATATTTGTTTGGTGCAATTTTTTGCCTAGCCATTTGTCGGAAATACTTGTTTGCGATCAGGTAATTAGGCGCTGATTCAATTATTGCATTAAACGTCACCTCATTGGGCGTTA
>NZ_JBOEHB010000019.1:16056-162716 GCF_050633725.1 Planktotalea sp. | reverse complement strand
CAATGCCCATAGAACGGGCAGAGCCCAGAATGATCTGCATTGCCGCTTCCATATCGTTCGCGTTCAGATCTTTCATTTTCGCTTCTGCGATTTCTTTAACCTGAGCAACTGTGACAGAGCCAACAGTTTCACGGCCAGGAAGTTTCGCGCCAGAGGAAAGCTTGGCAGCTTTTTTCAGGAAGTAGGACGCTGGTGGCGTCTTGATGTCCATGGAGAAGGACTTGTCCTGATAGTATGTGATAACCGTCGGGCATGGTGCGCCTGGCTCAAGGTCCGCTGTTTTTGCGTTAAACGCTTTACAGAATTCCATGATGTTAATGCCGCGCTGACCCAATGCAGGGCCGACGGGTGGGGATGGGTTCGCTTTACCTGCAGGAACCTGCAGCTTCATCGTACCAGCGAGCTTCTTAGCCATGTGGCTTCTCCTAATTCAACGCCCAGAGGATCGCGATCCTTCAAGCAACATGTTGGCGTGGTCTGGATTGCAAAGCGCGCCTTGCGCCCCTCCCACACAAAATACCGCCCAACAGGACGGTGTAGAGCGCGTCGCGTACACCGCAACGCCTTTTAGTTCAAGTACTGAACGACAACACAAACCCGCATTCCCTGTGGATTCGCGCTGCTTGGGGCGAAATAACGCCCCGCCATCAAAATGTAAAACGCGAAAAGCAGGCCGAAAGCCTGCTTTTCTTTATATTTTTAACGGCTTTTAGAAGAGCCGCCACTCATCAGAGGCTAATTTGATCATTCAACGATAATATCAAAGTCCAAGCGGCTTCCGCTGAGCGATGCAGTCTCTTTTGAACGCGAGGGCGCTGCAATAATGATCTGCCCCGAATCGATTCCTTGTCCGACAAGAACAGCCATAAGAGCCTTGGCACGCAAGCGTCCTGTCGCGTGGCTTTCTCCTGCGCGCAATGCATCAGAATGCTGGCCTATAACCCGCAAACGCGCATTTGGGCAGGCCATTGCTTTTGACGCAAGCTCAAGCGCGACGCTAACCTCGCTTGGTTTCGCGGCCACGGAGCGCGGTGCATAGAAGATCTGTGTGTTCGAAATGGCGTTGCGCAGATCGGCGACACAATCGGAAGAAGCCCAAGCCGTATTCGTCGCTGGCGCATTCACAAATCCCGTATCAGAGCCGGTTTCGATGATCACAAATTCTACGCGGCGATCATAAAAGGCAGAGGACTTCGGTCCGATCACTTTTGACGGCTTCTGGCTGCCGAGCCCCTGCGCAATGAAGTTGGACGTATCAAAGCCAGAGGCCCCCAAGCGCTGGATCACATGCTCGGCGCGCTTTTTGCTAAGACGCAGGTTAACCTCTGCATTACCTGATGGATCAGAATGTCCCTCAACAACAATTTTCACGCCTTTGCAGGTTTGCGTCAAAGAACCAAGCAAACGTGCTTGCTCCATCCCACCAATATCTGCATTTAGACCGCCTGCCGGGAAATAAACCCGCGCTTGCTCGGCAAAGGCGCGCAGGTCTCCGACGCATGATTTCTGCGCGGCCAGTTTCGCCTGAGCATCAGCAAAAAACGCATTCGCGTTTTCTGTTGTTTGAAGGGCGGCAACACGCTTTTCTTCTTTTACGGGAACAGGGGTCGGTGCCACGACCTCCGCAGCTTTCGGCTCAATCGCGCGGGCAACCGCCACTTCCAATTGCGCTGCTGGTTTAGGCTTGAGCAACTCAAGCGACGATCCCGTCACCGTACTTAGGCGCGTAACAACGTCGGCTTGTGCCTGCGCATTGAAATTTGAACCTTTGCTAAAATCACTCAACTCGTTTTGCGCAAGCGCCGTTGCAACCGGCTGCGCGGTCTCTGATGTGCCAGATGAACGATCAAAAAAGCCTGATGCTGCAAAGACAATTGCTGCCGATGGAGCCAGCCACGGCAAATGGTCTTTCAAGAATTTGACAATCATGTTTCCCCCCAAGTCATGTCCGCGATTTTCTACTGATCGCTGTATGTTGTGCTCGTGGCTACATTTAGGCGTGTATCCGCCTAAAGCGTCAATGCCTGATTCGCAAAATGTTGATGATTTCGCCGCAAAACCCCGAATTTCCCAAAAATTGGCGTGATTTTCTGAGGAAATTAGATCTTTCGAGGCATTTCATTCCCCCGAAACGCGAACTGCGCACCGACATTTCTGTCGATGCGCAGTCTAAAAATCTACTTTACTGTCGTTGCAACTATGTGCAAATCCGCGACGTCAAGTGTTTCTTACACCTGTTTGGTCACTTGAGTGAACTCCAGCTCAACTGGAGTTTCACGGCCAAAGATGGAGACCGTAACCTTAAGGCGCTGGTTCTCGTCATCAACCTCTTCAACCATACCATCGAAGTCTTCGAACGGACCGTCGTTGACCTTGACCTTCTCACCCACTTCAAAGTGGATCAGTGTACGTGGCGCATCTTCGCCTTCAGCGACGCGGCCAAGGATTGCTTCAACCTCAGCATCGCGCATCGGCATTGGGCGACCTTGTGGGCCAAGAAAGCCAGTCACGCGGTTAATTGAGTTGATCAAGTGATACCCCTGATCAGACATCTCCATGCGCACCAGAACATAACCTGGCATAAAGCGGCGCTCGGAAGTTACTTTCTTACCGCGGCGAACTTCGATCACCTCTTCGGTCGGAACCAGCACTTCTTCGATGTCATCCTCAAGGCCATTCTCAATGGTTGAGGTTCTGATCTGCTCAGCGATCTTCTTTTCAAAGTTTGAAAGAACGCTTACCGAATACCAACGCTTCGCCATCAGCCATTTTCCTTGCTTGAACCCAGCGGGTTCGAATTTCCAATTTTCTGAGACCACCAAGGCCCGAGAAAGACGCATTCCAAAACACAAATTCGCTGCGCTGTTCGTTTCAATGCGCAGTAAATTTGGGGAATGGAAGCGCAATACATCCGCCCGCCGAGCAATTCAAGGGCTTGCGTGGATTTTCCGAAAACGCTGTAGAGGCGCGGTTCAGCCGAAGAAGCCGAGCACACCAGTCAGGCCAGAGCGGATAATCAGATCAATCACCGCGAAAAACACGGCCGTTAGAGCCGCCATGATGAAAACCATCACTGTTGTAAGCGCAACTTCGCGGCGCGTCGGCCAAACGACCTTAGCAACTTCGGAGCGGACTTGCTGAACATACTGGAGCGGATTCGTGGCCATTGTCGGACTTTCATCAATCGAGGTTGGTGACCACATACGCGCAGAGTGCGGCGGTTTCAAGACAGCTTGCGTTTGTGTTACTCAGACGTGCTATTTTCGTGGCTCCCCGCCCTCACCTATCCTGCGCGCATATACATTGTTGAGATATCCTTGATCTTGAATGGTAAACTGCGTTTCGCCGATCTTTTCAAACCCACACGCCAAATAGAACGCGATCGCGGGCGAGTTTTCCGCGTTGGTCACCAGCCAAACAGATGGATTGCCATGGTTTTGACATTGCCCAAAGCAGGCCAGCAACAGCGCTTTTCCAAAGCCCTTTCCTTGATGGCGCGGTTGCACGTAAAGCGTTGAAATTTCGGCCTTATGGTGGGTTTCAATCGGCGCTTCAGAGTCGAGTGTCAGGCGTGAAAAGCCAGCGATCCCTTGTTCGATTTCCGCCACTGTGATCTCTTCTTTCGCAGAGTTGATCAGCTCTTCGAAATTGGCCTTGGTAAATGTGTTCAGAGCGTAATCTGCGAAAAAAGCATCAACGCCCCGCTTCAAATAAGTTCCGATCCAGACCTCTAGCGAAATCGCCGCGAGGCTGGATGCATCCGATGTTTTTGCCGCTCTTAACTTCATTTGAGGAACCTGCACTAATTTTGCGAAGCGATAAAGCCATGCCCTGAAGCGAAGCCATCTTTTGCCTCGCGACAAAAACAGTGCCCACAGAGCACAGTTTTGCACTTGCAATGCCAAACTCAGCGCCGTAAACGTGCCGAGGCTTTAGGGGTTTAGCTCAGTTGGTAGAGCATCGGTCTCCAAAACCGAGGGTCGTGGGTTCGAGTCCCTCAGCCCCTGCCAAAGCCTCCTCAAAATCAACCGCTTAGCGCACTGCTTGAGCAGCTTGATTTGTATTTGCGCCTTTCACAGTCCTTACATGCTTTCAGACAAGTGAGGATTGCATGCCAATGACCTGCCCCCCGAAAATTCCATCTGTTTGATGTGGAAGTTACTCAGCCTTTTAGAACAGCAAACAGATGCAAAAGAGCCGATTCAGTGAAGCTCTGTTTATTCACAGCCCGGTGGGGTCGGCCACGCAAATGGATACTTGCTTAATCTCTGGACTAAGATCGGATCCTATGCCACGTTTTTGCATGCGCACTTTTAGTTTGCTTCTTGTCTCCGCATTTTTCGCCACCAGCGCTGGTGCAACGGACAATTGCGCGGATGACGCGATGATTGTTTTTGATGGCTCCGGCTCCATGGCTGAAATGGGGTTTAATGACATCAATGAACCGCGGATTTTCGAAGCGCGCCAAGCGATCTCCAAAACCGTACCGGAAATAGCCGAAAATCGACGCCTTGGGCTGGTCATTTACGGGCCCAAAGGGGTCGATGAATGCTCTGGTCTCGATGTTCGTTTTCTACCGATGGCGAATGCGGCCAAGCCTGTAATTGATGCCGTAGACAACCTTGAGCCGGGTGGCAGCACCCCGCTTACGGATGCCGTCAAACTCGCAGCAGATGCGTTAGACTATGAGAACCGTCCTGCGGCCATTGTTTTGGTAACGGACGGCAAGGAAACCTGCGGCGGCCAACCTTGTATGTTGGCCACACGTCTCGCCAATGAAGGGCTAGACACCACCGTTCATGTGATTGGCTTTAAGGTACGTGGTTCATTCTTTTCGTGGGATCGCGACAGGGACAATGACTACAACGTTTCAGAAAGCGTGGCGCGCTGCTTGGCAGATCGGACCGGGGGCACCTATACGAGCGCCGAAACTTTGGATCAATTGATCGCGGCCCTGCGCGACACACTCGGTTGTCACTTTCTGTTCTAAGTCGTGGCGCGCCACCGCACTGCGCGACGTTCGAGCACGCCGATAACGCCATATTCGATAACAAGCATCACCACGACAAAACTCAGCGCATAGGCAAGTACATACCCGGTCTCAAAGAGCTGAAAGTAGAGATGTATCTGAAACCCGACACCATCACTCCGCCCTAGAAACTCCACCACCAGAACAATTTTCCAAATGATCGCCAGCCCATTGCGCATACTTGACGCAATATAGGGCCAGAGTTGCGGCAAGGTAACGTGGCGCAACTCAGTCAAGCGGCTCATCCGAAAGGCGCGCGCCATTTCAGACAGCCAAGGATTAAGAGCGTGGACACCCTCTCTGATGCTCACGGCGACCATTGCTGTTTTGTTCAACGCGACAGCGGTGATGGCAGCGACTTCGTTCAATCCAATCCACAGGTAACACAGGACAATCACAACCAGTGCGGGGATGTTCAGAAAGACCACCAGCCAAGTGCTAAACCATTGGTTCAAACGAGCGCTTCGCCCCAAGGCAAGTCCGATGAACAAACCAAAGACCATCGCCAATGAAAAAGCCAGCAACACCCGTCTGAACGTCGCCCACATATGCCGAGGCAGTTCACCTGATTGTGTCTCCGCCACCATCAACTGCCAAACCGCGCCAGGAGACGGTAGAATCGTAGGGTCCGATCCGAGCCACGCCGAGAAGGACCACAGCAAAACAAGCCCTGTGAGGGACACAACAACATGCAACATTTGAGGGGCTGAAGACAAGCGAGGCATGGCCGCAACGTGACATGAAGAATCCTAGAAGCCCAAGCAAAAAGATAGGCACCTTCTACCATGGTCGAATACATCGAAATCAGATAGCCGCATACGGTTTTTCCATGACGGGAGCAAAAGCACTTCGCACATTGGTGATTGCAGCGGCGTTGTGGATTGGGGCAGCCCTCTACGCTATCGCTGAGCCGTTGTCGCGCGAAGTGATTGCGCCCTACATCGTTCCTCCTATGGAGCTTGGAGAACGGCTCAACGATGAGGGCGTCTGGCAACTGCTCAATTCGGGGGGTGCAGAGGCAGGGTATGTTTTTGAAACAGAACCAATGGCCCCCCTGCCCGGCTTTTCAGGGGCCTCGATTAACATGCTGGTTGTTCTGGCGCTGGATGGCAGTTTTCTGGACGTACAGTTGATTTCGCACAATGAACCGATCTTTGTGTCAGGCCTGCCAGAAAAGCTGTTTTATGACTTTTTCAAACAATATCGCGGACATTCGATTTCCGACACGCTTGTCGTTGGCTCGCCTTATGGCGCCGGAAGCGATGGCTCCGCATTGGTCTATCTTGATGGTGTCACCAAAGGCACCGCCTCGGTGCGCATTGCTCATGAAAGCATTTTGGCCGCGGCTTTGAAGGTTGCGCGCGAAAAGATGAATGGCATTTCTACAGGCCCGCCGTCCTTCCCCAACATGGAGCATGCCGAGGACCTGAGATGGGACGATTTGGTGGAACAGGGCATCGCGCAGCGCAAGATAGTCCTGAACCACGAGATGGATGCAGAATTTGAAGGCACACTTTGGGAAGACGACGACCCAGATGCCAAAGATTTTCCGGATGAACCCTTTTTGGACCTTTGGGTTGTTGATCTTGGGGCACCCGCCATCGCCAAAGCAGTTCTTAGCGAAGATGGCTTTGCCGAGCTGCAAGAATTCATGTCGATCTCAACCACCGATGAACCGGTGCTGGTTATTGAAACAGCGCGCCATGGGTTGGTGACCGAAGACTTCGTGCGCAACACTTCGCCCGATCTGATCAGCGCAGAGCAAGGCGGCTTTCCCATCGCGTTTCGCGATTCAGATATATACGTAGAGCTCAATGATGATCTCCCCGAGGCACTGCACGATGGCGCGGCGCTGATCTTGCGCACAGACCGGCGTCTGGGCTTTGATCCTGCGGCGGAATGGACATTGCGGATCAAAGCCTTGCGCGAACACGGATCCTTCCAACCCGAAATCGGCTCTGCCAGTCTGGAAATGGTCCACTCCACACCTGAACGCTTTTTTTCGCGGGTTGAGCCGGTCAAGCCAACGCCCCCTTGGGTAGATGCTCTGCGCAATAGGCAAGGCGATCTGATCCTGCTTGGCACGTTTCTCGTCGGACTGGTCGCGTTGCTTGGATTTGGGTTAAATCGACTTGCGGGGCATCCCTATTTCACCCCTATCCGCCTTGTCATTTTAGCCTTTGTCACGACCTTTGTTGGTTGGTGGGGACAAGGCCAGCTGTCCATTGCCACGCCTTTGGCGGTTGCCCGAACGGCGTTGGATGGTGGCTCTTATGCGTTCCTTCTATATGATCCGTTCTCTCTGGCAATTTGGGGCGTCACGATCCTAGGATTTGTCCTGTGGGGGCGCGGGCTGTTTTGCGGATGGCTCTGTCCTTTTGGCGCGCTACAAGAATTCGCCCACCACGTCGGGCGTTTGTTACGCCTACCCCAAATCGACGTTCCGCCCGCTTGGGATGATCGGCTGAAATGGCTGAAATACATAATCCTAGCTGCTATGGTGTTGCTGTTGTTCACGGCCCCTGCTCGGTTGGACAAAGCGATTGAAGTCGAACCATTCAAGACCGCGATCACCACCTTCTTTATCCGCGAATGGTACTACGTAGCTTACGCCGTTGGGCTTTTGCTCGTGTCGATGGTTCTGTTCAAAGGCTTCTGCCGCTATGTTTGCCCATTGGGCGCGGTCATGGCAATTGGTGGTCTTCTGCGTGGGCGCAAATGGATCGAGCGGCGCGCTGAATGTGGCTCCCCCTGCCAGTTGTGCAAAGTGAAGTGCAGCTACGGCGCGATTAAGAAGACCGGAGAAATTCAGTATTCAGAGTGTTTCCAATGTCTTGATTGCGTTACGATCCACGATGATGAGGCACAATGTGTGCCTTTGATCCTGGCCGCTAAAGGACGCAAGTTAGGGATGGCCGCAAAATGACACTTACCCGCCGCCGGTTTCTTAAAATCGCTGCCGCATCAGCCGCTTTGCCCAGCGCGGCGCACGCTGAGATCTGGCAAGGACATGCATTCGGTGCAGAAGTTTCGATCACAATCCGCGGGGAACACGCTCAGGTACAAAGTGGCCTTTCTCAAGCCCGTGCAGCGCTGCGGGACATTGAAAGCCTCTTTAGCCTTTTCGATCCCAAATCAGCACTGTCTCATCTCAATAGAAACGGGGTTCTCTTGGCACCAGACCCTCAGCTCCTCGCGGTGATGCGCGCGGCGGATCGGGCCTATCACCTGACAAGCGGATTGTTTGACCCTAGTGTGCAACAGCTTTGGCGCGGCATCGCACAACATCGCAATCCGACAGACTATTTTGAAACGATTGGTTGGGATCGCGTAAAGTTTGATGCGCAACAGGTAACGCTGGATGCTGGTCAGGCACTGACTTTCAATGGCATCGCTCAGGGCTATGCCACTGATCAGGTAAGTGATATTTTGATTGCGCATGGTTTCTCGGACGTTTTGGTAAATATCGGCGAACATCGCGGTATCGGCGGCTCATGGCGGTTGGGCATTCACGACCCGAAGCATGGGCATATGGGCAGCCGAACATTGAACGATGGCGCTATCGCGACGTCCAGTCCGCTGGCGACTCCAGTTGGAAAAGTGGGGCATATTGTTCATGCAAAAGCGCACCCACAATGGTCCACCGTATCCGTCGAAGCGCCAACAGCGACATTGGCGGACAGTATGTCCACAGCGATGGTGATGGCCCCACGTGAACAAATCCAAGAGATAATTCGGGAAAGCGATGTGACCCGCGTTACATTGATCGACTTTAACGGCGATCTCATCACACTGTGAACGCGCAAGCAAAGTGCCGCCCATGCAATCGCGAGGCTGGCTACATAAACTCCTAAGAGTTAGTGGTTTCAGCGGTCCGGGGCCTGAAAGCTGAGACCGTAGTTTGCATAGATTTCGGCTATCCGACCGTCCTGAAGCGCGTAGTTAATCGCGTCATCCACTGCATATGACAAGGGGCGAAAGCTGAAATTCACGGCGACGCCGAGCGTCCACTTACTCACTGCGAACCCAGCAAGCGGGGGTTGATGAATACCGATGGTATCATCCGATCCGTACTCCAGCTGACTTAGCGGGCCCATCGATGCTTTGACTTCTCCCTCTCGAAGAGCCGCCATCGCCTTACCCATATCGGGGAACCGCTGCACCTTGCTTGCCAGTTGCCCGCCTGCAAAGGACGACAAGTAGAAATCAGAGATGGAATCGTTTTCGACCGACACGGCATCGAACCTGAAATAAGCTGGAACTGGCTTTTCTTCAGGATAGCTTGCCTTGTCGTAGGCTATGGCAATTGTCTCATTGGTATATTGCCCGGTGAATACCACCTGTTCGACACGACACTTGAACGCACTGTCGTAAGGGACGCGCATCATAACATTGGAAACCCGCCCTCCGATCAAGGCCCCTTTCCAGATGTTATTGCGCAAATCTGCATCTAGGTTTTCACCCGCCGACACAAAATTGAACCGCGCATCGACGCCCAGATCTTCGGCGATGATCTGCGCAATCTCAACGTCCACGCCATGCGGCTTGCCTGCATCTTCCCAACTGTAGGGCGGATAGTTCTCATAGACAGCAAACAACATGTGACCCTGTTCTTGGATCGTATCCATGTCTTGCCCGACGATGTCCCGCCCAACGTTCTGCGGTTTTGGTTGGGGGATATGATCTGCGCAAGGATCAGCTGCGAGAACAGGGCCCGCAAACCCCAGCACCAAGGCGAGGCGCAAAGTGATATCCGATATGCGCCGCACCTTTGTCCCTCGCATTGCTGGTTCCTACTGAGTCGCAGACAAACCGATGGTCAGCGTTTCAGCAGCAGTTTTGTAGCCTTCTGGCGTGCCGTCAATCTGTTTCGCTGCGCGATAGGCAACCGAATCTGCAACTGGGGCACCCGAGAGGGTTTCAATGCTTCCCGCGATCTCACCAAGCCGCGATTTAAGCGCATCTGGGTCAGCGCCATCTGCACCATCCGCAAGTCCAGCTAGCTGGTCGCGCATGGCCTTAAGTTCGTCGGAAACTTCTTCCATCGCGTCCCCATCAGGACGGGTCTCAATGTAGGTGCGGATGGCCCAAGCTGCCTCCTGCCCTAAAAGCTCGCCAAAAGCAGGCATCTTGGTGATCCCGTTTTGGGTATAGCCCACGCGGTAGCGCTCCATATACCATTCGTCACCGTATTCTTCGGCCTCTAGGAACCTCAGATCAGGGGCAAGCCCACCGGAGACAACTTCCAGTCCATGGCAGCGCGCGCAATTCTGATTGTACCCTGATGCACCAATTTCAATTGCCTTCAGCCAGACTTCTTCACCCGCTGGCTCAGCACGGTACGGGTTTTCGATCAACCACTCCTCCCCCAACGCGGGAAGGCCAGCCGTATCAACGGCTTGTGGGCTCACGTCCCCATGAGCAAAAACACTCAGACTTGTGGTCAAAACCAATCCGGTTGCCAAAAACGCTCTTGTTGCTTTGAGTCTCATGCCCACTCTCCTATCGACGTTCAGCTTTTCCGCACTTGTATGGCAACCCTGCAAGGCTGCGATATTGGACTTTGGTTGGGGTCGGGCCATGTTTAGACGAAAGTCCTATTCGACGGCTTGGAGCGACCTTGTTAGCGTGCAGATATGAAGCTGAAATCAATTATTTGCGGCCTATGCCTGTTGGCAACTGGAACACTCGGTTTGCCACTGCAAGCAGATACTGAGGTGTCTGTCGGCTACTTAAAGGTCGATGTCCCTCTCCCGGCAACACTGTCAAATCTGGATGTCATTCCAGAGAACCTTGGTTTAGCAGGGGCGGAAACTGGATTGGAAGACAATCTGACAACCGGAAAGTTCCTCAAACAGACTTACACGCTAAAATCTAAGACCATCTTTGCCGAGGATAACCCAATTGCAGCGGCTCAGGACATGCTGGCGCAATCGCCCTACCTGATCCTTGATGCCCCTCGTGACGTGCTTTTGCAGATCGCAGATTTGCCTGCAGCCCAGAATGCCCTGATCTTTAACACAACGGCATCTGATGTGGCGCTGCGCGATACGGAATGTCGTGCCAATGTTCTGCATAGCTTGCCATCTTACGCGATGCGCACGGATGCCTTGGCGCAGTTACTTGTGAAAAAACGCTGGTCTGACCTGGTGATGATCGAGGGCACTTACCCTAAAGATATCGCTTATGCAGCAGCCCTTCGTCGGTCTCTGGGCAAATACGGCCTGAAGCTGTCTGACAGTAAAACTTGGGATGCAGACGCAGATATGCGCCGCTCTGCGTCACACGAAATCCCATTGTTTACGCAGGGTTTTGGCGATTACGACGCGTTATTGCTTGCGGATGAGGTCCACGACTTCGGGCGCTATGTCCTCTATAATACTTGGGCTGCGCGCCCTGTTGTCGGTTCTGAAGGTTTGTCTGCTTTGACATGGGCCCCAGTCATCGAACAATGGGGCGCAGCGCAATTGCAAAATCGCTTTCGCGAGCAACATGCCCGCGCAATGCGCAGCGAGGACTATGCCGCTTGGGCCGCAATGCGCACTTTGGGTGAGGCCGTTACCCGAACCAACAAAACCGAAGTGGCGGCCTTGCGCAGCTATATCCTGTCCGACGCTTTTGAGCTGGCGGGCTTCAAGGGGCGTCCACTGACCTATCGCAGCTGGAACGGACAATTGCGTCAACCGATCGCTCTCGCCCATCCCCGCGCTTTGGTCGCTCAGGCTCCCCTGGAAGGGTTCCTGCATCAGACCAACGAAATGGACAGTCTTGGACTCGATCAACCAGAAAGCAAATGTGAGGCCTTTCAATGACGCGCTTTTCAACCTTAACCGCTGTTCTGGCCCTGTCGGCGAGCGCAACACTCGCAGATGAAATCTGGGTCACGAATGAACGCGACGACACTGTGTCAGTCATCGACACGAATACGCTTGAGGTTATCAATACCTATGAAACCGGCGAACGCCCGCGCGGCATCACGTTTTCCAAGGACTATTCGCGGCTCTACATCTGCGCATCTGACAGCGACGCTGTGCAGGTAATGGACCCAGAAACAGGAAAGATACTGCACGATCTGCCCTCAGGAGAAGACCCCGAGCAGTTCGTTTTGCACCCTGATGACACCCATCTCTATATTGCCAATGAGGACGATGCGATCACCACCGTCGTTAACACGCAGACCCGCAAGGTGGTGGCGCAAATTGATGTAGGTGTGGAACCCGAGGGAATGGCCGTCTCCCCCGATGGCAAGATTGCTATCACCACCTCCGAGACCACTAACATGGCGCATTGGATTGACACATCAACGCAAGAATTGTTCGCCAATACGCTGGTCGACAGCCGCCCGCGCCATGCAGAATTTGCCAAAGACGGCAGTCAGATGTGGGTAAGTTCTGAGATTGGCGGCACGTTGACAGTATTTGACACAGCCAGCCAAACCGAGCAGGCCAAGATCAGTTTTGAGGTTCAGGGCATACACCCTGACCGCGTCCAGCCCGTTGGATTTGAGTTTACCAATGATGATACGCACGCGTTTGTCGCCCTTGGTCCATCCAACCATATAGCAGTCGTGAACGCAGAAACATACGAAGTTGAAGACTATATCCTTGTCGGTCGCCGCGTCTGGCACATGGCGTTCAATGCGGACAAGTCCCAACTTTTCACAACCAACGGCGTCTCTGGCGATGTTACTGTTATTGACGTGGCCTCACGCAAAGCGCTCAAGTCCATTAAGGTCGGGCGCTTTCCATGGGGTGCAGCATTCCGCCCTACCAACTGATTGAGGTCTCTTATGTCGACATTCTTGAAAACAACAGCTCTGATCGCCGCACTGTCATGCGCAGGCGCCGCGTGGGCGGATGATGATGACAACGGCTTTGGTGCCGCGGGCGTTTTGTCAGGCAAGAACAAGGAAGACTTGCCCCCCATCACCTTGTCCGCTGGCGAACCCATTTCCAGTGGACCTTGGGTGCTGAAATCCGGCACCTACTATGAATTTGAAATCATTGGCGATGGCTCTCAAGAACTGGCGTTGGTCGGTCCTGAGTTTTTCCGCGCTATCTGGATTGATGAAATCGTAGTGGAGGGCCTTGAAATCCGTCCTTTGGGCCTAGACTCGGTTGAATTTGATGAGGCGGGAGAAATGGAGATAGGGTTTCTCGCTATCAAACCCGGTCGTTACTACATGAAAATCCCCGGTTCTACTGGCGAAACCCAACGCGTTGAAATCACCATCGAATGAGCGGCCTCAGGGTCTCTAACCTCAGCTTTTCCTATGGGGCAAAGCAGGCTCTGAATGATGTCAGTATTGATGTGGGGCCTGGACAGTTTTGCGCGCTGCTTGGCCCCAACGGGGCGGGCAAATCCACGCTGTTTTCCCTGTTAACACGGTTGCTCAGCACGACCGCGGGAGCAATCGAAATTGCGGGGCATGATTTGACGCAAGCCCCGCGTGCGGCCTTGGCAGAGCTGGGAGTTGTTTTTCAACAAACCACGCTGGATCTCGATCTGAGCGTACGCCAGAATCTCAGCTATTTCGCAGCACTCCAAGGAATTGCCGGACGTGAAGCAACCACGCGGATTGATTCAGCTCTGGACAGGCTAGACATGCGGGAGCGCGCAAATGAAAAAGCGCGGGCGCTGAATGGAGGCCATCGCCGCCGTGCAGAGATTGCCCGCGCGCTGATCCATTCACCATCGGTTCTGCTGCTCGACGAGCCAACGGTCGGTCTGGATGCCTCTGCCCGTGCCGCAATTACCGATCACGTGCACCAACTTAGCGCGGAGGGCACAACAGTGCTTTGGGCTACGCATTTGACCGATGAGGTGCGAAGCGAGGACGCATTGGTGATCTTGCACACAGCGCGTGTTCTGGCGGCGGGGACGACCCAGGGCATTTGCCAAGGCGCTCCCTTGCAAGATACGTTCTTGTCGCTCACGGAGGCACAAGAATGAGTGCTTACCTGACCTCTTTTATCGCGATTGTGAAACGCGAAGCTTTGCGGTTCATCCACCAGCGCGAACGTTTCATTGCGGCTCTTGTGCGTCCGCTGGTCTGGCTCTTGGTTTTTGCGGCAGGGTTTCGGGCGGCTTTGGGTCTAAGCATCATTCCCCCATATCAAACCTATATCACGTATGAGACCTATATCGTGCCGGGCCTGTGCGGCATGATCATGTTATTCAATGGAATGCAGTCTTCGCTCAGCCTCGTTTATGATCGGGAAATGGGGTCGATGAAGCTTTTGCTGACCAGTCCCCTGCCCCGTTGGTGGCTGTTGTTTTGTAAACTGATGGGGTCCACAGCGATCTCTATTTTGCAAGTATATGCCTTCCTTGCCATTGCAGCGGCCTTCGACATTACAATGCCTCTGTTGGGGTATCTCGCAGTGCTGCCTGCACTGATTGTGGCCGGCATGATGCTTGGCGCGTTAGGCTTGTTGCTTTCAAGCTTTATCAAACAGTTGGAAAATTTTGCAGGCGTGATGAACTTTGTCATCTTCCCGATGTTTTTTCTGTCCTCGGCACTTTATCCCTTGTGGAAGATGGCTGAAAGCAGCGAGCTTTTATACACAATCTGCGCGCTCAATCCCTTTACACAGGCGGTAGAATTGATCCGCTTTGCACTCTACCTCAACTTCAATGGCACCGCGTTGTTCTGGGCGGTGCTGGCCAGCGCTGTGTTCACATGCGGTGCACTCTGGGGCTACAATCCGGCACGCGCCGGGCTACGCAAAAAACACTAGGGTGCGGCCATGTTGGGCTCGTCGTTTGTAATCTGTGCGGGGCTTCCTGACAGGGTGAGAATCCGATCGGAAAGGTATTTCGCCTCAGCCGCCACATGGGTCACAAAAATGGTTGCAACCCTGTGGCCCTGTTGTAGCCGCTGAAAGAGAGCCATCATGTCTTCCACGAGTTCAGGGTCGAGAGAAACAAAGGGTTCATCCATCAGAAGCAAATCCGGTCTGATCGCGAACGCACGTGCAAGGGCCAAACGCCGTTGTTGCCCCAAGGATAGTTGTTGGGGAAAGTCGAGTTCGCGTCCCGCCAACCCAACCTCCTCCAGTGCCAGCCGCGCGACTTGAGGAGTAATGCCAGTCGGGATGCACAGATTATCTAGAACCGAACGCCACGGCAAAAGCCTCGGGTCTTGAAAGACCATGCCAACACGCCCCTGCACGTTACACCGACCAGAAAAGCGGGGGTCCAAGCCAGCAATTATGCGCAGAAGTGATGTTTTGCCAACTCCCGATGGTCCAACAAGCGCAAGAGTTTGGGTGGGCATCACATTCAAATCGATCTGACCAAGTATTTGCGTGTCGCCAATACTCAGTTGCTCAATTTGCAGATGCAGGATCGGCGCGCACTCTTTGCTGTTCGTACTCAGCGTTCAATTCCCACCCATAAAGAACGTACCATCTGGCAGCTCTTTCGCCTGACCCAGCAGTTTTTCACCGCCCAACCGCACCATTAGTTTCAGCATCCTATTGGCCGCCTCTTTATCGATAGGACGATTTGCAGGAATGCCCGCACGAAACCCTGCCTTGAGCGCGTCAAACTGGGCATCCGTCTTGGCATTCATCCGAGGCCGCAGCCGATCCCATTCGGTGTCATCGTTAGCCAATATTTTTTTGGCAGCACGGGAGGCCATAGCAAACCCTTTGATTGCATCTGGGTTATCGCGCAGCATTTCACCTTTTACTACATAGCCTAACAAGGGCGTTTCGGGGTCAAGGCCCAACGCCTTTGCCGCATCAGCGATGTCAATAAGTTTGCGCATGCCAGAGGCTTCCATCTTTGCCATGAAATGCCAAAAGTTGATGGCCGCGTCCACATCACCCGACACAGCAGATTTAAAGATCAAAGGCGGTGCCCCATAGACCTGTTCGGTCTGTTGCGCCAAATCCAGGCCTGCTGATTGCTCGGCGTATGCGCGCAATATCAACCAGCTTTTGTCCAGAGGCCCGCCTGCAATCCCGACTTTGGCACCCTTAAGGTCAGCAAGACTTTGCGCCGGGCTATCCTTGCCAACCAGAACGCCGCCAACGGCCTTTGAATATGGAATAAACACATAGTCCTTGCCCGCCGCCCTTTGCCGCGCAACCCAGAGCCAATCAGAAACGATGACGTCCGCCTCGCCGCCCTGAAACGCGACCTTGGCAGCTGAGCCCCCAGCCATGCCCTGCACCTGCAATGAAAATCCGTTTTCCGCATCCAATTTGTGGTGCTTGATCGTATCAAGCTCCCAGTTCACCGTGCCGAACTTGAGCACGGCCACCCTAAGTGGTGCCCCGTCAGCCCAAGCGAGAGACAACATTGAGAAGAAAAGCAACAGAGCGCAAAGTAGTCTTTTAGCCATGACGTGTGTTCTTTCTGAAGCGTTTATTGAATGACAAGCCGTGGCAACCAATGACTTTCGGGATCGCTTTCATGCAGGTCCTTTTGCGAAAGCGGTCGTAGCTCGCCAGCAGGCGGCGGCGCTGAAAGCACATCCATGTTCATCTCGTGGAGAATCCCGACCCACTGACCATCCTCTTCGGATAATTTGTAATAAACGCCATTCCACATATTGATGCCGTACTCAGTTGCACCTTTCCAGACAAACAGGAGATCATACTCCAGATCTGTCAAATCGTTACTGACATTGCGCTCGATTTCATAAGGGTACGGGACATGGCACCAATGTTTGGCGGGGCCTTGGAGACATTTGAAGGGACGCATGGAAAGGAAATGATCTGTGAAGGGATCTTGCGCCATGCTCATTTGATAGGTGCCATCTGTCTCGATGTGCAATTCAGCGATTCTGATCCGCTCGCCTTCAATATCTTCTACAAACACGGATCGTGTGTCAGCCGAAGCCGCACTAGCGAGTAACAGGCCTATTAGGACATATGCGTTCTTCATGCGGATTCTCCCGCAAAAACAGTAACCGAACCAGCTTAGGTTATCATTGCGACCAAGGTGCTATCGAAACTGATCGCTCCACAGCAACACTTACGACCAATGTTCAATATCTAGATGATGCAATCACGCGAATACTGCGGACGAGGTCGATCTGCGCGTAAACGCAATTTCCGACCTTACGAAGTACCCCCACCATGGGGCAATGGGAGGAGACCGATACAATGAATAGATTTATTATGGCTGCGGCTGCCGGGGTTTTGGCAGCAACAACGTTGAGTAGCGCCAATGCAGCTGGCGTTACCGAAGAAATGCTTGCAAATGACGCCGCGACGACTGGCGATGTGCTTACAAATGGCATGGGACGTCACCTGCAACGCCACTCACCGCTCGACATTCTGAACAAAGACAACGTCAAGAACCTGCAACCTGCATGGGCTTTCAGCCTTGGCGGGGAAAAACAGCGCGGTCAGGAGACTCAGCCGATTGTGCATGACGGGGTTATGTATATCACCGGGTCCTACAGCCGTATGTACGCCATTGATGTCATGACCGGCAAAGAGTTGTGGCAGTATGATGCGCGCTTGCCAGAGGGCATTCTGCCTTGCTGTGACGTGGTTAACCGAGGCGCAGCAATCTATGGCGACAACATCTATTTCGGCACGCTGGATGCACGCATAGTCGCGCTGAACCAAAAAACAGGCGATGTGGTCTGGAACAAGAAAATCGCGGACTACAAAGCAGGCTACAGCTACACAGCGGCGCCTCTGATCGTAGATGGCCTGATCATTACTGGTAACTCTGGCGGTGAGTTCGGCATCGTTGGCGCCGTGCAAGCACGCAGCGCAGAGACTGGCGATCTGGTTTGGGAGCGCCCAGTGATCGAGGGTCATATGGGTATGCTGAATGGTGAAGAATCCACCATGACAGGCACGCTCAACGCGACTTGGCCGGGCGACATGTGGAAGACTGGTGGCGGCGCAACATGGCTTGGCGGCTCTTATGATGCCGACACAGACACGCTGGTCTTTGGCACAGGCAACCCTGCGCCGTGGAACAGCCACTTGCGCAATGCTGGTACGCCAACTGAGGGCAACAAAGGCGACAACCTTTATGCAGCCTCTCGCATTGGTATTGACCCTGCAACCGGCGAAATCAAATGGCACTACCAAACGACGCCGCGCGAAGGCTGGGACTATGACGGTGTGAACGAAGTTGTCGCTTACACAGATCGCTCCGGCAACAAGCGTTACGCAACTGCGGATCGGAACGGCTTCTTCTATGTCCTGAATCGCGAAGATGGTGCATTTGTATCTGCTGTACCTTTTGTTAAGGACATCACATGGGCCGAAGGGATCGACGAAAATGGCCGTCCCATCTTTAACGAGCCAAACCGCCCAGGTGATCCGGCTGCAGCAGCAGATGGCAAGAAAGGTGAAGTTGTCTTCTCCTCGCCTTCCTTCCTTGGTGGTAAAAACTGGATGCCAATGGCGCACAGCCCCAAGACAGGCCTGTTCTATGTACCCTCAAACGAATGGGGCATGGATATTTGGAATGAGCCAATCTCCTACAAGAAAGGCGCGGCCTACCTCGGATCTGGCTTTACGATCAAGCCAAACTATGACGATCACATCGGCAGCCTAAAGGCGATTGATCCGGACACAGGCGAGCTGAAATGGGAGTTCAAAAACAACGCTCCACTTTGGGGCGGTGTGATGACAACCGCTGGTGGCCTTGTCTTTACCGGCACGCCAGAAGGTGAATTTATCGCCTTTGACGATGAAAGCGGTGAAAAGCTGTGGTCGTTCCAGACTGGTTCCGGCGTTATTGGCCAGCCGATCACATGGGAACAGGACGGTGAACAGTACCTGACGGTCATCTCCGGCTGGGGTGGCGCTGTACCGCTTTGGGGCGGTGAGGTTGCCAAGAAAGTGAACTACCTTAACCAAGGTGGCTTGCTCTGGACATTCCGTCTCCCCAAGCAGTTGGCGTCGAACTAAATTCCCGCCACCTGTAAGCTTAGTGCGCATCTCCTTCGGGAGGTGCGTTTTTCTTTTGAGCCCGCTTTTTCGACGAATAACGCGCGAGGCGAAGAAGTCGGGCGAGAACAGCCTCGTGATGTCAAAGCAAAGCCACAAGACTGAAGCTGTCACAAAAGTCCGCAAAAAATCTGGACATAAAAGAGCGGCCGCTGCTTTGCGATGCGCGCCGTTTCTGCAAACCGGAACAATGCACAGCCCAACTTGGCAACGGCCAAAGCAGTACTGGCTGCTACGGGCTGGTGCGGTAGATCAATTCTGCGGTTTCATCCAATGAATAGCTTTCCGCGAGCGCCGTCATCTTTTGATGATGCGGTGATTTGATACACACAGGGTCGGTGGCAGCGGCATCTCCGGCGATGGCCATCGCCTGACATCTGCACCCGCCGAAATCAAGCTTCCGGCGATCACAGGATTTGCAAGGTTCCTGCATCCAATCTTCTCCGCGATACGCTTTGAACGCGGAGCCATGATACCAAATTTCTGACAGCGATTTGCTTTTCACGTTATCAAAGCTGAGCGAAGGAATGGTTTGTGCCGCATGACACGGCAGTACAGTGCCGTCGGGCGTCACATTTAGCCCAGTGGTGCCCCACCCCCCCATACAGCGTTTGGGGTATTCACTGTGATAATCCGCTGGCACGTAATCTATCACCATCACACCTTTTAGACGTTCGCGGGCTTCCGCTACGATCTGGCTTGCTTCTTCCGCCTGCGCACGCGTGGGCATCAGGGTTTGGCGGTTCAACAGTGCCCAGCCGTGAAACTGCACAACTGCGACTTCCATCCGGCGCGCTTTCATCGAGACGGCCATTTCAATCGCTTGCGGTAATTGATGCAGGTTTTGTCGGTGCAGTACTGCATTGAGCGTTAGGGGAAATCCCGCCTCCACAACCCAATTCGCAGCCTGCATCTTGCGCTTGAAACCGCCTTTGTAGCCGCCAATCCGATCTGCCATATCAGCGTCAGTGCCTTGCAAGGAAAGCTGGACGTGATCGAGCCCCGCCGCGTCCAATTCAGACAAACGTCGCTCCGTTAATCCGATCGCCGAAGTGATAAGATTGGTATAAAGCCCCGCCTCGCGCGCAGCGGTGACAAGTTCCGTCAGATCGCGCCGCGATGCGGGTTCGCCACCTGAAAGATGCAGCTGTAGAACACCCAATTTCGCAGCCTGATCAAACACATCAGCCCATTGGCTTGTGGAAAGTTCACTTTCCTTTTTCGCCATTTCGACGGGATTGGAGCAATAGGGGCACGACAACGGGCAACGATAAGTCAGCTCTGCCAGCATGGCGATTGGGGCGGGTGGTTGTGCCATTATGTAAACTCCAGAAAACGGCGATCCGCCAGGCCTGTCAGAAACTCTGTGACATCGCCTTCTATCTGTTCGATAGGGGCCTGATATTTTGTGGCAAGCGCGCCGACCAGATCGCCAAAGCAGCACATCCCGTCGACCTCGTTCAAGATCGCCAAACCTATCGGATCAAGATCAATTGTGCGCTCTGGCGCGAGCAAAACCCACCCCCCGCGCACTTTGTCTTCGTGAAGGCGCACCCCTCGCGGGAGCACAGGGATGGCAGTATGAGCAATCATGCGGAATCGATCAGATATGTGTCTGGTTGCCAGCCTCCCGGCGGAATTCGGCCTGGTGAAACATAGGCTCCATGCAATGCGTCAAGCTGCGCCCATAGGACGTCTGTTTTAAAAATAAGCGCCGCAGCGGCAGCATCCTGTTTTTCAGCGGTGTCTGCATGCTCCAGCACCCAAGCCAAACCAAAAGCTACGTCCTTAGGGGCTTCCTGCAAACGATTGCGAAAGTACGAAAGGCTACGATCATCGGCAAAATCATAGTTCGCCAGCAAACCCTCTATCCGGGCTGCATGAATCTTGGGTGCGAATAATTCCGTAAGCGATGCGGCAACCGCCTCAAGTAATGTCTTGTCACGCACAAAGCGCACGTATGCGTCTACTGCAAATCTTGTAGCAGGCAAAACGCCCTGTTTGCTGGCTACAAAATGACGGTCTAGCCCAACCGCGTCGGCCAACCGCAGCCAACGCTCAATCCCGCCTTCGTTCTCTGTCGTGCCGTCATGATCTTCAATCCGCGAACGCCACGCCCGGCGCAAGGCTGGATCTTCAACACGGCTCATGAACGCGGCGTCTTTGATCGGGATGCTGGCCTGATAGTAGAATCTGTTGATCACCCAAGCGCGGACCTGCTCAGGCGTGCAACCGCCCGAATGCAATAGGTCGTGAAAAGGGTGCTTGTCATGATAACGCTCTGCCCCGATTTGGCGCAGACGCGCTTCGAACTCTGCCGCTGATGCGGTCATATCTCGAACTCCATCCCGTCTTGCGCCACGATCCACCCTGCCTGTTCCGCCAGCGCTTTTTCTGTCGAGCCGGGACGCAGAACGGGGTTGGTATTGTTCATGTGCACAAAGATCTTTTGATCAACCTTTACCCCGTCAAAGGCGGCAATAGAGCCATCGGCACCTGACATCGAGATATGCCCCATACGCTTGCCAGTCTTCTGGCTGAGGCCCGCGCGCAGCATTTCGTCATCCTGCCAAAGGGTGCCATCAAACATCACCATATTCGCGCCCTCAATTCTTGCCTTCAGATCGTCAGGCATGGCGGCACACCCAGGTATGTAAAACGCCCGCTTGCCAGATGCCTCCAACTCCACACCCACTGTTTGCTCGCCAACAAGATCGGTTTGCACCGTCTCCCCTTCCAGATAGAGCGGCACCTTGCCCGGCACCGCAATAAGCCGCGCTGTGATCCCGCTGACCAGCTCAAACGGTTCATCCAAAACGATTGCCTTGCGGCTCACAAAGTCAGGATTCAGCGCGTTGAAGATTGGATTGTCGGCGATAACCTGTTGAATTTCGGCGGTGGCAAACAGTGTAAAGGCCTGTTGCTCGCGCAGGGTTAGCAGACCAGCAACATGATCAATGTCTCCATTTGTCAGTAGAACTGACTGTATCGGAGATTTGCGCAAGCCTGTCGGATGCAAGGCCGTTGCCCGTGCTAACTGTTCTCGAATATCGGGGGATGCGTTAACAATAGCCCAATCCGCCCCATTGCCAGAAAAGGCAACAGAGGATTGTGACTGAGCCGATATGTCACCGGCCCGCGCCAGATTGCAATTTTTGCAACCGCAATTCCATTGCGGCAGACCACCACCGGCTGCCGCACCTAGAACATGAGCGCGAAATGTCATACAAACGCTCCGCGCAAAGAAGTTTTAGAACAATACGCCGTCGTCGCTCTCGCGATCGCCGTCTGGTCCATACATGTTGATTTCCATACCGCATTCGATTTCACGAATGATTGGTTTTGACCATGCCATCTGATTTCCTCCCAAAAAATGTAGCTTACTTGGTGGCATCAGTCTCGGCTTGTCACGCTTCAATGTCTATGAGACCAAGGTGTTGGTCATGCTCTGCATTATATCGAACCGGAAATCTACTAAAGGCCAATTCACTGCTGTCGGTGTCTCGTATAGCTTCCATCCCATGCCACGTATACTGACCATACTGTGTTTGCTCTTTGCGGCTTGTGCCGTGGTGCTTTTGTTGCGACCAGATCCTTGGAAAAAAGCAGAAGAGAAAGCACAGACTGACACAAAGCGACTTGTTGAGTTGATTGCTCGCCCAGACAGAATTGGGTGGCGTATGACCGAGGATCTCAGCTTGACCCGCGCTATGCTATGGGATCCTGAAGGAAAGCAACGTTATCCCGATCCATCCGGCTTCACCCCCCTGCTTTACGAGTTCACCGAAGATGAAACCCGTGAGTTAGCCAAGAAACAGGCTTATCTGGATGACCCCGTTTGGGAGACGTTTGATGCCTCTGGCAATGAACTGATGTACTGCAACAACGCGCCTGCCGCCTGTCTGATCTTCGACCGCGTTGCGCTGGAAGAGCAGCTTGGCCTGCGTCAGGGCGCGCTGACCTCTCCACATCGCAGCGCGGGTTGGTTCATGGCATTCGCTTTAGCGGCAGTCTTATGTGGTGGACTAGCGCTTCGTTTGTCGAAAGGCGCTAGAGGGCGACAAGACGCCTTTTCACTTTCGCCTGACAGGCACAGTGCAATGCGTGGTTCTCTCGAAATTTCGCTTAGCCCCCGTGATCTCAAAATTCTGAAATTTCTAGAGGCAAAGGGCGGTGCGGTCGCAACCAAGGACGAGCTCTATGACGCTGGCTGGGGGCGCGATTTCATGCCTAACTCGCGCGCCCTTGATCAACACATTATCAATCTGCGCCGAAAATTAGACCCCGACAAATCCCGACCGGCTCTTATAGAAACCGTCCATGGTGTAGGGTACCGTCTGCTACGCTAAGCCGGCCCTTTTTTGCATACTTTTTGCAATTTTTTTGCACATACATCACACATGCTTCTGTGTCGTATGATTGCTTCTAGGCAGATTAAGCGATGGAGCACCCAATGAAAAATACAATAGCGACCGCCCTGCTCTTGGCAGGTATAAGTGCTGCCCCGATTTTTGCCCAAGATCGCGAAAGCCACGTGTCGGATGAGTTTGGCACCAAAAACCCTGATGAGCTGTCATTGCGCGGTGCGCTTGATCGTTTGCGGCATGGGGAATGGCACCCGATGACAAGTGCCATTGGATATGGTGCAGCGAAAGCAGGGATGCATGGCGTTGCCCGTGAAATCTTTTCTGACAGTGCCGAACGGGGAAACGTCCAAGGCATGACTTGGTTGTCATGGATGGAAGACAACGGATTGGCTGGCCCTGAAGACCCCGAAGCAGCTGCACACTGGGATCGGCGCGCAATGGAGTTAGGCTCAGAGATCGGCGCGTTCAATTTCGGTCTAGATGTTTTGCGAGGGCGCGGCGTTCCCTTTGATCGTGAACTAGGTGAGGCCATTATCCAAAGAGCCGCGAGAATGGGCAGCCCGGATGCGCAACACTTGATCGAAAACGACTACGATCTGGACAGTGTCACCCCTGACGCTGACGAATGGAAGTATGAGAAGAAGCTGTTCTAATAGCTCTATTCTCAAAAACGACCAGCTATCGGCCCGCCCACCCCAACGGGACCCGCTTGGTCGAAACAAGAACTTAGGCACTAAGGATAAACAATGTTTGTATCGAGAACGACGCTCTGCCTTATTCTGCTCACAGGTGCCGGAGTTGCCCAAGCAGAGCCCCCTGCCAAAGTCGAAAATGAGTTTGGGGTTCTCAACCCCGAAGACACGGGCGTAGCCATGCTGAAACGCAAAATCGAGATGGGCGTGATTGATTCCGTGACCTGTTCGCTCGGCATTAACGCGACAAAGAACAGCGACCACGCATTATCGCGAAAACTAACGCGGCTTTGCGCAGAAGCAGGCTACACCAAGGCAATGACGTGGATGAGCCAGCTTGAGAACAATGGCTTGGGCGGAGACTACAACCCCGACGCCTCGGCTGAATGGGACCGCCGCGCCGCCGAAGCTGGAGATTCAGTCGGCAAATTTAACCATGGTCTAAACTTGATGCGCGGACATGGCACTAGGTTAGATCATGCGCTTGGTCGCCGTTTTGTTGATCAGGCCGCAAAGGAAGGATTGAGGATAGCCAAGCGATTGCAAGAGGCTGACTATGATCTGAATGAAGTCACCCCAGACGCGGACAATTGGAAATACGGAAGTCACTTTTAATTATTGAAGCCTGCGATTGCAATTTTACTTTCGATCAATTTGAAATTGTATTCACCTTGCAAAGCGACGTGTTTTAGAACTTTTACAGAAAACAATGCTGCTCCGTTGGAGTTGTCACCAAATCAATAAAAGCGATCCGCATTAAATTTCCACCACAGGTTTTAATTGCTTATATTTATTCCCGCCAAAGACACGGAAGTAATCTTTTCAAAAATCTAGCGCTTTGATGGCGCAATTTTTTGAAAAACCAATGCTGCCAGAATAATACCCAAACTCGCTAAAACTGTGATGACGCAATAGAGCAAAAATACTTTGAAAAGAGGGACACCTAGCAAAAGCGCGCAGACCGTAATGCAGCTTGCTATGAGCGATGCGAGAAGACTTGCCGCGAATGCCATAGGCGGCGATTGGCAATCGTCTCTCATGTCGCAAACTTTCGTGGCGGTGAGAGGACCAGACGGGAACGTCCGGTTTGCATCACACGCGATAGCAGCGTCTTTCGCGCTACAAAGCTCTTCCGAGAGGCGGGGCCTTTTGATAAAATCACTCATCGTTCAACAGAGCCTTTCGGATCAGTTGATTGTTTTTGCTGACAGATGGCGTGCTGGTGAGTACCTCGCGCGAGTAGCCAACAACCGCGACCCCATCGGCGATGAAAAGACTCTCATACTCAAAAAACAGCGCAAAATAGTCAGCCCAATGAAACTCGTTCTTTCCCGGGCGCTTGTCGCTTAGGTATTCGCAATCGGCGACGCAGCGTATCCCATAGGGACCTTGGGGCCTCTGTTTGGATGGCGCCAAGATACGTTGCTGAGATGAAAGGAAGACATCCCTATGGGGCTCGTCACGGCCAAATGCTCCGGCAGGGATCATGACCGGAGTGAGGTCAGTGGCTGGCAACCGGTCGCGTCCCGCACCACTGAAAATAGGGACCCCGCGGCTCATCACGGCGAGAATTGTAAGAGATTTCGTTTTCCCAAAGGCTGAGCAAACCTGATCCCCCGCCTTAAGTTGCTCAACAGGGCAATACCCTTCCCTAGTCAAAACGCGCGTGTTTTTTAAAAGCATAGTACTTCTCCTGCTCGCTTAAACCGCATCTAAAAGAGGCGCGCGCTGGATCTCTAAAAAGAGCAGCTTTGCTTCGTTTCTGCGCAAAGACCGGCGAGCAAGGTAACGGTGAGTGGTGGACTCGATGTCTTCTAATTCAGGGAAAAGGCTGAGAACTTCATGACGCGCCGCAGGCGAGAGCGAGCGCAACGCGGTATCCCCGGGGTGAAAGCTCTCTGACCAGCATTCGTTAGAATAAACGATCTCATGCTGATCAAAAAGCAGGTGGTAGTACTCGACCAAACCGCTGCGCCACAATCGAACGCCCGGGATGCTGAGCAAGTGAATGGCAGGAACCAAAACTTCTGTCTCACCAAAAAGGATTTCACACATAGGGTCCTTGATGAGCATCCTGTGTTGCGGAGAAACGGAAATATCTCGTTCGTTTCCAATCACACCTGCTGGGATAAACACAGGGGCAATATCACCTACCGCTGGCACTTTCTTTTTGCCAATCCAGCGAAGCTGTTGGTACCCGCGATCACGTGTCAAAACTTGTGCGTCGACCTCTAGGTCTTCGACTTTGACCATCCCATCGCGCGTGGCGATCTCAGTCCCTTTGGTGAAGCAAACAATCTGAGCCCCGAGCAGCAAATGTGGTCGAACAGGGGTATTATCGGTAAGGCCATTGAACGTGTAAGAAAGTCCCGCTGGTGGCACGCCATCCGGAAAAACCAGGAAATAGCCGTCTTCGTTTGGATCGGTGACATCATTGTCGTTGTTCAGATCAACATCGATAACCGCGACGCTGTATACCGTTCCGTCTCCTGCGGTTACAGAGAACGTAAAATCGTAAAGTAGCTGACGATCTATACCTCCGATGTTAGCGATCTGTTCATCTATTGAACCAATTCGCTCATCGGGCGAGATAACTTCATTGACTTCGTCGCCGTTGAAATTAGTTGCGAGTGGGCTTGCTTCTTCCACCAAGAACGAGGTGGTCGAACCGGTCCAACTCCAGCTGCTGCCAGCCGCTGGAAGTGTGGCATAGTTAAATGTAGATCCATTGACGGTGCTTTGTGAGCCTAAGATCGTATCGACATATCTATAATATACAGGCATTGATCACCTCCATCTGTTCAAGTGAAGGTTGCTCGGCGCTAGAGGTGCCAACGCATCGCTTTTTCATTTGTAGCAACTGAATATCGATCTGCTTGGCGGGGCCTGCCTTCCAAGGCAGGGCCAAAGCTTCGGCATTCAAATTTGCCTCTCTAGTATCAACGCCGGCATAAGATCCAATGCCGGGCCATTTGCTATGTGCAATAATCACTAATTACGTCTCCATCTTCCGAATGCGTTCAAGGTTTCGCGATTCGAAACCCGCTTTCGACATTCAAGGGACACCGAAGCCTTTGTTTCTGTTAGGACGTTTTCAATTTCAAACGGCTACTTTTCGAGAAATGGACGTCATGACGAGTTCACGAAGCGTGAACCGGGTGTTGAAAGAAAAGATCGACTTGAGTGCTGATAGAGAGCCGCTTTAAGTTGCTTTTTGCCTGAGGCGTATCTATTCGGGCCAAAAAAACTAGAAGGTTCGGAGGAGCAATAATTGAATCTGATTCAAACAATACTAAGCAGGCCACCGACACTTAAGCCGAGCGAAGTAGAAATCGTCACGATGCGCGGGCGCATACTTCGGTTTAGCGAAGTTGAAATGCGCCATGCCTTGCTGAATCCTCATTTTTGCTTGTACCTATTTCTCGCCGCTTTGCTCTATTTCTGGGCAGACATCCATGGGCTTAGCTTTTACCTAGAAACGCCATTGCTGTTCCTCTTTTGGCAATTCGCTGCGGTCGTGACCGTCGTGTTTTATGTCGCGTTTGTGTACAGCTGGGGACAGGTCTCGAAACGATATGGTTGGATCAGGCCGTTTTTGCCTGCTGTCCCACTGGTGACGATCTGGCCAACCTTACTCATCAGTCGGATCGTTCTCATTTCGATATCCGACGCTCCGTTCCCCAGTTTCGAAGATCATGTTCGTGCTTGGATGGTGACCATGGTCGGTGTTTGGGTGTTCGAATTGTTATACGTTGAGTTTGTTCAGCCAGTTGTAGAGGCGCGCTATTCTCGCCTCAGCGTTGATCGCGAAAAAAAGAAAGTCCCGTTCGTTGTTCTGGCATCAAATGCATACCCCATTGATATGCTGAACTTCGTCAAATCGGCGGATCACTATCTTGAAGTCAATCTTCTGACAGGTTCGAGCGAAACGGTTTATGGCAAACTCTCTGAAGTGCTGCTGCAAACCCAGCCTGAATGGGGTATTTCACCACATCGATCCTATTGGGTGTCCAAAAATGCGATATCCGGGCTGAAGAATGATGGAAGAAAAATGTTTCTTGCTCTACGAAACGGCGATGAAGTTCGGGTTGCAGAAGCGAAGAAAAAGGAGGTCAAAGATTGGCTCCTTGATCAGCGCCCCGAGCTTCTAAAGTCGCGCTAACGTCTAAAAGCACCTATCATACCACTGGCTCATTCATAGGCTCAAACAAGCGCATCCACATCGTCTGAGGCACGAGGCATCGGATATGGACGTTGCTGCCATTGGGCAGCGGCCTCACACATTCAACTGAACGCAGATTGTTTTAAGAACCTGTTTTCATATTCGGCGAAGCGCTCAGAGAGTTCGCCTTCACTCAAGCCAAGTTGTGACAGGTCATAGTCATGCGTCCCATGCTTGTTCTTGGCGTTACCTTGCAGATGATCCTTGAGTGTTTCGCGTTGCTCCGTACTCAGCTGAATTTGCGCGTGATCATAGATTGCCTTAACGCAGCGCATCGGATCGGCGACAAGATCAACATACCTAATATCAAGGATTTTACCTGGGTGCTTTAGCCGTGCAGCAGCGTTTCGCTCGATTGAGCTGTCGGTCAGTTCGAGAATGGCTTCGGCTTCGCGTACGGGGTCCAATGTGCGCACTGCAAGACTGCGGGTGATCGCACCAAGGCTCATATAGCTGCCAAGTTGCTCGTTCATATCACGATGAGTTTGCACTATGATCGCTTCGGGAAAAACATCCAGCAATTCGCTTATTCCGTCCACATGATCAGGGGCCTTCAGCACCAACCGCTGATCGGGGTAGTGTGTTTGCAGATAGGACAGCGCTTCGACATATTCTCGGTATTTGTCGGTTCTGTCGGCCGTGTTGTACCACTCCATGAACGAATACACAGGCGCTAGGTTCCAGTAGAGCCGCGATTGCATAGAACTTGCTGTCATGAACATGCATTCCTCAGGGCTTTCGGCGCGGATCAAGTGAACGCCATCAAGCTCTGGAGTGAGCGCGCGGCGCACATCCAGCACTGCATTTGCCTCGTTCTTTCGAACCTCGGGCGTGTCGCTTTCACTGCGAGGAAAGGGGCGCATAAGCTGCCAATAAGGCAGCGAGGCGTGGTTCGGATCGGACGCTAGCAGACGATGCAAGAACGTCGTGCCCGTGCGCGGCAGGCCCGTCACAATGATCGGCGGGATCGGGCGCGCTGCCAGCTTGCGGGCCCTGCGCAAATCTTGCATCAAAACGCGGTTTTCCAGTTGGGTGCGGATCATGCCTGCCAGCAGCATCCGGCCATAGGCGTTGAGGTTTGCATCTTCGTTGACCGAAGAGCAAAGCCGCGCCAAAGGCTCTTCAAAGATGTCAGGACCAAAGTCACCGCTACCAATACTTTGCGCCGCCGCACCTTTTAGCCAATCGGGTGCAAACACTTCAGGGACCGCGTCCATCTGAGCGGCAAGCTGAGGGAAGTTTGCGCGGATGCGGCTTTCAATCTCTGAGGTCATGGCACTTACCTTCGGGCTTATGGGTTGAATTGATCGACATATGGGCCAAACCGCGCTGCGACATCCGCATCGGTGAGGCCAAAGTCGCTGATATGGTATTTGTGGTGACCATATTTGTGCTGTTGGTTCTCGCGGGTGTGTTTGGCGACGGTCTCGGCGGTTTCATCCGTCCAATCCATGCCAAAACGCTCATACACGCGGCGGACAGACCCGATTGGGTCTTCCAGCATGTCCGTATAGCGATGATCCCAAAGCGGGTTGTTGAACTTCTGGCGACAGGCCATGTGTTTTTCCACCTCCCGCGCGGCATTATCAAGCCAGATTTTTCCGAGCGATTTCACATCGCGTTCTTTCACCCCGAGCGAATGAACCAGATCGCTGAGCGAAATGTATGATGGAACAGATTCCGTCGGCTTGCGGTGCGTCATCACGATCATGGCCTCAGGCAAATGCCGTGCCAGCTCTGGCAATGCATCCATATGCTCGGGGCTTTTCATGACCAAGCGCTTGCCCGGCACGCGCGCTTGCATCACGCGCAGCAAGTCAGCGTAGTCTTCGTATTTCTTGTCGCGATGATCCCCGTCGAGGAAATATTCAATGTAGGATGGGCAAGGCAGCACCTCCGCCATTGCGCGCGAAGCAAAGCTTTGGCCCATCATCCAGAAACACTCTTCAAGTGTGTCTTCGCGAATGTAGTGCGCTGCGTCGAGGTGAGGGGTGAAGATTTTGCGCGGCAAGATCAGCCCCTTGGCGAATTTCACCCGCGCTTCAACAGTGTCCTTCGGGCCGCGCGGCACAGGCGACATGAGTTCCCACCATTCAAGGCCGCGATGCCCCGGCGCAGCGGCGAGCATTCTGTGCAGCGCTGTTGTTCCTGTGCGCGCCAGACCCGTCACGATGATGGGGGGTATCAGATCGGTCTTCAGCTCTGGTGCGTTGCGATTGCGCATGTCTTGCAGGCAAAGGCGCGTTGCCAGAAAATTCACGATCATATCCCGCGCGAGCACGACGCCATAGGCATTCATACCCGCCTCGCGGTTTAGACTGTCGCAAAGGATTTCAAGCCCTTTGCGATAGTAAGGATCGCCGAAATCTGACAATTTGACCCGCTTCTTAGCCGCAGCCTCGAGTGTGTCAGGATCGACCGTCAGCGGTACAGCCCCCAGCTTTTGACCCAGTGTTAACGCCCCAACAAGGCCTCGGAATGCGATGGGTTTTTCCATGTTCTTCTCCTTACCAGTCTTGCTGTGCGAGTTCTTCGGCGCGGTTCACCATCGAGCCAGGTGCCTGTGCGCCAGGTGTGACTTTGACCCAATCGATGCGACCTGAATACGCGAAACTGCCCCGCCCTTCGCACTCTGCCGAGACTTTGGTTTTGCGATCCAGCCCGACATCGAAGCCTTCTCCGTTCAAAAGCAAAATACAGGGCGACATGTTCAAATCCCCCTCGGTGCCTCCCTCAAGGGAGATATGCGCCTCACCCTGCAAGCGGCCTTTGGCGGTGTGCGAAAGTGTCAGCAGCTGCTTGCCCGCTGTCAGCCCAAGACGCAGATCGCGCTTCACAAGGAAGCCGCCGTTGTAATGCACAACAAGCTCGCCGCCCTTCACGAAAGCACAAAAGCCTCGCAGGCTGTCGCCCATAGCAAACAGCACCCCTTCCATGCCGTCTTCATAGTTAAACGAACAGGTCAGCTCATAGTTGCGATCTGCAAAAAGCGCCGAGGCTTGAATGGCCTGCGTGCTCTCTGTCCCTTGATAGAAAATATAGGGCCGATTCACATCCTTAATGCGGTGCGGATCATGGGTAAGCGCGCGCACGAGCGTACGATTATCAAGCGGATAGGCATAGTTCTCAAACGCGTCCTGATCGAAACGTTCAATCAAGTCTTTCAAAACATCTGGGTGCTGATCTGCGAGGTTCCTAGTTTCCGTCGGATCGGCCTCAATGTCGAACAGAAGCCAGTTGCCCAGATCAAGCTTTTCACCCGGAGGTTGGAGCGAGGCGATTTTCCATTTACCGGAAATGTAACCGCGGTTGCCTTCAAGTTCATAATACTGCTCGGATCGTTTCGACTTGGCAGCACCGTCCGTCAACATATCAAGGAAGCTGACCCCATTAAGGGTCCGCGTGCGGTAGCCATTGTGCTGCTGCGGATACTGAAGCCCCAACATTTCAAGCAGCGTTGGCATCACATCGGTCACATGCACCCATTCGCCGCGCACCGCGCCCTTGTCTTTCAGACGAGCAGGCCAATGCGCGAGCATCGGCACGCGAATGCCGCCGTTCATCGGCGTACGCTTGAAGAAACGGAACGGCGTGTTACCCGCATTGCCCCAGCCTTTGGGATAAGCAGGCGACGTGTTCACAGCGCCCAAAGCGCCGCTTTCGAGCATCTTGCGCGCCAATTCTGGGTTTTCCTGCTGCGTCACGCGTTTTTCGGTGAAATTCGCAGCCCCGTCGTCCCCCCCGATAGAGGAGGCCCCGTTGTCAGAGGTAATCAGGATCAGCGTATTCTCCATCTCACCAATCTCTTCGAGAGCGTCGATCAAGCGGCCAATATTCTGATCGATATTGTCGACGAGACCCGCGTAGATTTCCATGTAGGCAGACATGATGTCCAACTCGCTTTCGGGCATGTCCTCCCACTTGGGCACTCCGGGAGACAGCTCGGGCAAGTCCCACTCGCCGATCACGCCCAGCTCTTTTTGACGCTCAAAACGCTCAGCGCGGATTGCATCCCAACCGGCATCATAACGGCCTTTGTATTTGGCCATATCCGCTGGTTTGGCATGATGCGGCGTATGCGGCGCGTTGGTGGCGAAATACATCAAGAACGGCTTGTCATCGGCTGCGGTCTTATGCGCCTTGAGCATTGAAATCGCGCGATTGGTGAAGTCGTCCGTCGAGAAATAGTCCTCGCCGTAGTCCTCAATTGGCAGCAACTCATTGCCTTCGACGATCTGCCCCGGCGCATGGTAGTTTGTCTCAGCGCCAAGAAATCCATAGAACCGATCAAAGCCGCGCTGGAGCGGCCATGAGGATTTGTCAGCAGCAGCCGTCAGATTATAGTCGGCTGCATTGTGCCACTTGCCAACCGCGTAAGTCGAATAGCCAGTCTCGCGCAAGATTTCGGGAAAGGTCGGCGCATCTTTGGAAATTTCGCCCGCTTGAAAACCCGGATAGCCGGGGTTTGCGTGGGTGAGCCAGCCAACCCCAACCGAATGAGGGTTCTTCCCTGTCATGATAGCGGCGCGCGCGGGCGCGCACATCGGCACAGTGGTATAATTGTTAAAGCGCAAGCCGTTCGCGGCTAGACGGTCCATATTGGGCGTCTCGATTTCCGAGCCAAAGCAACCCATTTCGGCAAAGCCAAGATCATCAAGGAGGATGACAACGATGTTTGGCGCGCCCTCTGGTGCTTTCACAGGTTCGGGCCAATACGGCTCGGACTCTGAAAAAGTTCGGCCAATTTTTCCGTGCCAATTTGCGCCCGGGTCGCCGTTCTTTAGAAGATCGTCATCACTGTTGGCCATTTTGTCCTCCCACTTTGCATGCAGGGTCACGGAGTGACGGGATGCAAACTATCACTATCGTGACAATTCAGGTCATGTTTGCTTTTCGAAACAGAAAATGACGGTTAGGCTATGCGCACCTTAAGCATGGTGTGCAAATGTCTTGGACAACCCAAGAGGTCACCGACCTCATCACGAACAGTAAGATACTCAAGAAACCTTTGCCCGAAAGCGCCGTTGAGGCGCTGCTAAAAAAGGGAACTGTCAAAGGTTATGAAAAGGGCGCGCTGATCCTTCAGCGGGGCGAACAGGAGACGCGGTTTTTCGTATTGCTCAAAGGCACCGCGCGCTTGTCGGCGCACACGCTGTCGGGGCGTGAGTTTGTTTCGATCTTTGTGGAGCCGGGTAACTTTTGGGGCGTGCATGCCTGTCTTGATGATGTGCAAGAAAGCCATGACGCGCTTGCGGAAACAGAGGTCGAGGTTCTTGCACTGCCCGCGAAAGCGCTGCGCGATCTGATGTGGGAAAACCGCGACGTCCAAGAGGCCTTGATCGCATTTCTATGCCAACGGTTCCGTATGGCGCTTGATGTGGCAGAACAATTCGCGACGTGGAAACCGCGTGCGCGCCTTGCTTGGCGGCTTTTGTATCTCGCACAATCGCATGGCATCGTTGCCCACGGACGCAGAGGTCTTGAGGTCGCCGTGTCTCAGGAAGCGCTGGCATCCATGATCAACCTGTCACGCCAACGAACCAACATTCTGCTAAAGGAAATGGAACGCGAAGGGCTGGTGCGGCTGGAGTATGGCCGTATCGGTGTGCGCGACGTAGATGCCATGCAGGCGCTGCTCGACAATCCAACCTAGCCGACTTAGGCGGCGCGAGTTCCTGAACGCACTGTCACTTCGGTGACAGTCAAGTCTTTCCCCTTTGCGCAATGCTCGCGTCAAATGACGAGGGAGGATGCCGCTAATGGCCATTACCGACTATGCGATTCCAGCGAGTGCGCTGCATGACGCGTATCGCGCACAAGGGGTGAATGCGGTGACAACCGTGCCTGATTTTGTGCAATTCGCATTGCATGATGCAATGAAATCTGACGAAGACGTGCGCTACATCGAATGCAGCGCGGAGAACCAAGCGCTGACGACGGCGATGGGCCTTTATGTTGGCGGCATGTCACCGATGGTGATGATGCAGAACCAAGGCCTGCTCAATTGTCTCAACACGTTGCGCTCAGTTGGCTTGGACGCAGGTATCCCGCTTGTTCTGT
This sequence comes from Planktotalea sp., assembly GCF_050633725.1. GTDB lineage: Bacteria > Pseudomonadota > Alphaproteobacteria > Rhodobacterales > Rhodobacteraceae > Planktotalea. The sequence goes on along the minus strand of NZ_JBOEHB010000019.1, from coordinate 128,412 downwards.
CCGTCGGAGCTTTCGGGCGCGAGTTTGCCAATCTTGGCCAGCCCATCACTGAAAGCCGCCGCGCCTGCGTCAACCTTGTCGAGCCGGTCATGGCCGCGATGGGCATCCCGTTCTTCCACCTCGAAACAACGCAAGATTTGCCGAAAGTTGCCGAAGCCTTTGCCACAGCAAAACAACAACAGCGCGCGGCTGTGGTCCACATCGGCCACTACCCGAGCTGGACTTAAGAGGAGACAGGATATGAGCATTCAAGTTATCGAAGCCTGCTTCATCGTTTCCAAGATGCGCGGCCCTGACACGATTATTGTACACACCATGTCGGCCATGCCAATGATCTCGGCAATTACCCCCAGCCCGCTCAACATTACGAGTGTCCCGCTGATGGGCGGCGCTTCGGGCATCGGGCTTGGCCTCGCTATCGCGCAGCCAGACCGCAAGGTTGTGGTACTCGATGGCGATGCGAGCCTGTTGATGGAAATGGGTGGCATGGCGCAGATCGGCGATCAGGCCCCTGCAAATCTCATCCACATCGTATTCAACAACAACACGCAATTTGGCGGCGTGGCCAATCTGGATCGCCCTGGCGGTTCTGGTTTTGATTTCTGCGCGGTTGCCAAGGCCTCAGGCTATTCGACCGCGAGCAAGTTCTCCACAGTGCCCGAACTGGTTGAAGGCGGACCGGCCCTCATCGGCTCACCCGGACCACATTTCGTGGAACTCGAGATCGCCAAGCCGCCGAAGTTTACCCGCGAAAGCCCCCAGCTTGAGTTCCCAGACATGCAATTTGAGCGCATGGGCGCCGAAGCCAGAGCGATGATGGACGCTCTCGGTGTCAGCAAATGAGCCTTTCGTTCGATTACATCGTTGTCGGAGCTGGCTCGGCGGGATGTGTTCTGGCCAACCGCCTCAGCGAGAACGGTAAATACACTGTCGCGCTGATCGAGGCTGGCGGCAATGACAAGCATTTCTGGGTCAACATGCCGCTCGGTGTCGGTCAGCTTTTGCAAAACCCACGATTTGCATGGGACTATTGGACCAACCCTGAAAGCTCGCTCAAGGGGCAGCAAGTCTATTGGCCCCGTGGCCGTGTGCTGGGCGGATCGTCCTCGATCAATGGCATGATCTTTGTGCGCGGTGAGCCAAAGCGCTATGATGAATGGCGCGATGCGGGCAATGACGGTTGGGGCTACGACGACTTACTGCCCTATTTCAAAAAGCTTGAAGATGCCCCCGAAGGCACAGGCGAAAAGCGGGGCAAAGGCGGGCCTGTGACCTGCTCTTTCGGCACCTATCGCGACCCTGTTTCGCACAGCTTTATCGAGGCGGCGCAGGGTGTCGGTATCCCTTATAACGATGATTACAACGGCGAACGGGCAGATGGTGTTGGCTGGCTGCAGTTCTCAATCCGCAAGGGTCAACGCTGCTCAACTGCCAAGGCCTATCTGCATCCCGTAATGGGACGCCCCAACCTAACTGTGATGACTGGCTCGCCCTGCGAACGCGTGACCTTTGAAGGCAAGCGCGCCACTGGTGTCGTCGTTGGCGGCGATGGTGGGCAACGAACGCTGACTGCCAAACGCGAAGTGATCTTGTCGGCGGGGCCAATTATCAGCCCGAAGATACTGGAACTTTCAGGCGTTGGGTCTCCCGAAGTCCTGAAACAGCATGGCATCGATGTTCTGCACGCACTGCCCGGAGTAGGCGAGAACCTTCTCGATCATTTGCACACACGTTTTAACTACAAGATCAACAAAGCTGTCACCGTCAACGACCTCATGTCGAGCAAACTGCGCGGCGCGTTTGGGTTGCTGAAATACCTTGTGACCCGCAAGGGCCTGATGGCGATCCCATCGGTCACGGCGCATGCGATGACCAAAAGCCACGAAGCTGCGCCCTATGCCGATCTCAAGCTGCAAATTGCGATGTATAGCGCAAAGGATCGCTATCTTGATGATAGCAATGGCCCGCCTACTGATCCCTTCTCGGGTATCGGTCTGGGGCAATTCCATATTTACCCAGAAAGCAGAGGGTCTGTTCACATCAAATCGGCCAACGTAGCCGAGCATCCAGACATGAACGCTAACTATTTCTCAGCTCAGGGTGATGCGGAAACCGCTCTGGCAGGCATGCGCAAGCTGCGCGAAATTGCCAAACATCCTGCTATGGCCAATCATATCATCGAAGAAACCGAGCCGGGTCTAAACTTCGATAGCGACGCTGAAATTATCGAATTCATGAAGGCCACTGGCCAGACTTCATGGCATCCGATCAGCACTTGCCGCATGGGTAACGGGTCGATGGATGTGGTTGACGCACGGCTAAAGGTTCACGGGCTTGAAGGGCTGCGGGTGGTCGATAGCTCGATCATGCCGACCATGCCTGCAACAAATACGAATGTTCCCACGATCGCCATTGGCGAAAAAGGCGCGGATATGATCCTCGCCGACGCGGGATAAGGGAGGACAAAATGGAAAAAACTTGGCTCAAGAAATACGGCGACATCCCACACGAGATCGACGCAAGCGAAACCGGAACGGTCATCGATCTGCTGAAGGAAACGGTCGCAACCTATGGTGACAAACCCGCGTTCCACGCGCTGCACACGAACCTGAGTTTTAACGAGGTTGATCGTCTCAGCACGGCTTTCGCCGCATGGCTGCAAAACAGCCTTGGCATCAAAAAAGGCGATCGCATTGCGCTGATGATGCCGAACCTTCTGGCCTTTCCAGTGGTGAGTTTCGGGATCATCCGCGCAGGAGCCGTTCAGGTGAACGTCAACCCGCTCTACACCGCGCATGAATTGCAACATCAACTCAATGATAGCGGCGCTGAGACGATCGTTCTGTTTTCTATGGCCACGCCGACCTTGGCTGAGATCATCAAAGACACGCCAGTTAAAAACGTGATCACCCTTGGGCTTGATGATTTGTGCGGCTTGCAACAACCCAGCCCCCCCGTGCACGAAGACCTGCGCGCCACATCTGTGCCTTTGCCGCGCGTGCTGGCCGAAGGGTTGCAGATGGAGTTCAAAGAGCCTCAGATCACTCATGACGATCTCATCTTCCTGCAATACACAGGCGGAACCACGGGGCTGTCCAAAGGTGCAATGCTGACCCACGGCAATATGACCGCCAATATTGAGCAGTTCACACTTTGGCTCGGCGACAAGATGGAACCAGGCAATGAGACGGTCGTCACAGCGCTGCCGCTTTATCACATCATGGGCCTGATGGTGAATTTCCTGAGCTACTTCAAAGCAGGTGCGTTCAACGTCTTCATTCCCAACCCACGAGATATGCCGGCCTTTGTTGCTGAATGGTCCAAATGGCAGGTCTCGGCCTTTGTCGGGGTGAATACGCTCTACGTCGGTTTGATGATGACACCGGGCTTTGAGAAATGCGATTTCAGCGCGCTTCGCCTAGCCATGGGCGGCGGCGCTCCAGTGCAAAAGGCGGTCTCGGATCGTTGGAAAGCGCTGACTGGCCTTCACATCACCGAAGGGTACGGCCTGTCCGAAACAGCGCCTGTTTTGACCGCCAACTTGATGAGCGAAACAGATGCTACGGCCACAATTGGCCTGCCGTTGCCATCAACCGACATTTCTCTGCGCGATGACGAAGGGAATGAAGTTGCACCCGGTGAAGCCGGCGAATTGGTGGCGAAAGGTCCGCAAGTCATGAGCGGCTATTGGAACCATGCCAACGAGGACACTTTCACCGAAGATGGCTACTTCCGAACTGGCGACATCGCCACTTATGCAGAGGATGGTTACTTCCGCATTGTGGATCGCAAGAAGGACATGATCCTTGTGTCGGGCTTCAATGTTTATCCAAACGAAATCGAAGATGCCTTGGCGCATTTGGACGGTTTGGTTGAAAGCGCCTGCATCGGTGTGCCGGATGAGAAGACAGGTGAAGCAGTCAAAGTCTTTTGCGTGCGCAAAGACGCGAGCGTCACAGAAGAGGACGTCATTGCCTTCTGCCGCACTGAATTGACCGCATACAAAGTGCCCAAACAGGTGGTGTTCATGGAGGAACTACCGAAATCAACCGTGGGTAAGATCCTGCGCCGAGAATTGCGCGACGTGTAAGTCATTGCGAGCGGCAGATTGTAACGTGGGTGACAGACTCGCGAGGCTGCCGCTCCCTAGCATCAAAGGCAGAAATACAGCCCGAACTGGGCATCTGGGAGGAAAAATGAAATACTTTACAAAACTGACGGGCGTAGCCCTTTCAGCAGCGCTGACGTTCGGCGTTGCGGCTGAAGCAAAAGAATTGCGCCTCGGAACGATCACACCTGACAAAACCATCTGGGCCAAGCAAGCCCGCGGCTTTGTTGCGAAGGTTGAGGAACTTTCAGGCGGTGAGCTAACCGTGTCCTACTTCGGCAATGCTGAATTGGGCACAATGGCCGACACGATGAAAATGACCCTCACAGGGCGTTTGGACATGTGGCTTGGCGCGGTTCCAGCGCTTGGTGCCGTTGCCCCAGAAATGTCCCTGCTCTCGCTCCCATATCTGTTCGACTCCCCCACGCAAGCAGGCTGCGCTGTGGCGAAGATCATGGAGCCTACACGCGCCGCGATTGGTAAGAAGTTCCACCTTCTCGGCTTCTCTGCCGTTGGCACACAAAGTATCGGTGCAAAGGAAGAATTCCGCACACCGTCCGATCTGGCCAATATCAAAATGCGGACGGCGCCATTGAAAACCACCATGACATTTTTCGGCTCGGTCGGCGCAAACCCTGTGCCTTTGGCAGCCGCTGAATCGACTGCTGCGCTGGGAACTGGCCTTGTGGACGCGGTTGATTTCGCACCAACATTCTATGTTGCGACTGGTGTAAACAAAACGGCACCTTACTTCATTCCGACACGCCACACTTACAACCTTGGCGGTCTAGCTGTCTCAACCAAAACATGGGCCAGCCTGACCGAAGGCGAGCAGAAGATTCTCTCTGATGCTTGGGCTGCGGCAATGCCGCTGGCAGAGGTCGTTGCACAAGTAGATGGTTTCGAGGCCAAGATGCTAGGCGCGCACAAAAAGAGTGGCGGTACAGTTGTCGATCTGAGCGATGAAGAAATCGCTTTGTGGAAAGCGGCTGGCCTTGCGAGCTGGGACAAGATCTTGCCAGAGATGCGGGGCGATGCTTCGGGCTATCTGGCGACGCTCCAGAGCGCCAAAGAAGGCTGCGCGCCCTAAACGGGCCATACCCAATTGCGGCCCTGCGATAGTGCTGGGCCGTTTTTGACTGTTCTGGGGAGAACGCTGCTATGAAATCTCTGGCCAAATCTCTGATCGACTGGATTCTTCGGATCGAAAAGTGGATCGCCGTGACAGCCTTCGCGCTCATGCTGGGCGCGCTTGCAGCGGACGTCATCGGGCGTGAATTTTTCGGACATGGCATCTTTGGGGCCGTTAAATTTGCCGTCTACGTCTTGATCTATTGCGCGATGGCAGGATTTGGCATTGCGACAGCGACAGGCAGTCACCTACGCCCTAGGTTTCTCGATAATGCAGTCCCCGAGGCCTTTACTTCAGCAGCATTGCGCTTGGGTCAATTTTTCTCAGCAGCTATTTTATTAGTCCTCGCCTCTGCTGGCCTAACATTCGTTGGCTTCGGCATGATGCTGCAAGAGCGCGACGTGACCCTTGATGTGCTGATTTGGCCAGTCCAACTGGCCATTCCAATTGGCTTCGCGCTCTCAGCGCTGCGTCATATCGTTTACGGAATTTGGCTTGATCTTATGCCAGCAACAGCAGCGGTGGCAGAATAATGGGATATCTTTTGATCGCAGCCGCTCTTGTTTTGCTCGCATTGCGCGTGAACCTTATACTCATTTTGATGTTCGTTGCAGGTTATGCCCATTTGGTCTGGGGCGCTGGGCAACTTGACTACTTTATCCAAGACGTCTGGTCCGCAATGGACCGCGAACTGGTCGTTGCGGTGCCCCTGTTCATTCTTGTCGGCTCTGTGATGAGCCGCGGCTCGATCGCAAAGCGTCTAGTCGATGTTATGATCGCGATTACACGTCCTATTCCCGGTGGTCTTGCCGTGGCAACGATACTGAGCTGCGCTGTGTTCTCGGCCATTTCAGGCTCGTCCATTGTGACCATGTTAGCGGTCGGCTCGGTTCTTCATCCTGCGCTTGTGGCAAACGGGTATTCCTCGCGCTTTGCGATCGGGGCGCTTATGGCTGGCGGTACGCTTGGGATCATCATCCCACCGTCAATCCCTATGATCATCTATGGTATCATCACAGAAACCTCGATTAGCGCTCTGTTCCTTGCGGGTATTGGTCCGGGCCTTTTGTTGACGCTCGTTTTCTCCAGCTATGCGATCGTGATGAATCACCACATCCCGCGCCAACGTTTTTCAATCGCCGAACTCGCCAACGCCATTTACAAAGGCATACCCGCGCTGATGATGCCAATCATCCTGCTTGGTGGGATCTATTCGGGCTATTTTTCACCGACAGAGGCGGCCGCAGTAGCGCTTGTGTATGCCATTACAATTGAAACTCTGTTCTTTCGTGAGCTCAAATTTAGCCAGTATTTCGACATGACAATCGATGCCGCAAAACTGGTGGGCGCTCTTTTTCCGCTTATCGCCATTGCGGTAAGTATGAACCTTTTAATTACCGAGCAGCGCATCCCTCATGAAGTCATTGGCTTCCTCACCGAGCGGATCGATAGTCAGACTGGCTTTATTCTACTGACAAACGTGATCTTGTTGATCATGGGTTGTTTCATGGATACCGCGTCCGCGATCACCATTGCTTCGCCGCTACTTAAACCCATCGCTGAAGCTTATGGCATCGGTTCAACGCACCTTGGGATCATCGTTATCCTCAATCTGGAGATCGGCATACTGACGCCGCCTTTGGGGCTTAACCTGATCGTTGCGATGACTGCGTTCAAAGAGAGCTTTGGCAATGTCTGCCGCGCAGCGCTACCTTGGGTCGCTCTAATGATCCTTTGCTTGTTGCTGGTGTCCTTCCAGCCGTGGATTGCGATGTACTTGGTCGGCGGCTGACAGCGCAGCGGTTTTAGGTTGGTTTAAAAGTAACCGTCGCTTCGCTCGTCTTGCATCCAAGCGCTCGTTTTGGGTGCACCTAAAGATGCGGCCCAAATGTGCTGGACCACTTCAACCACCCTGTCCCCTTATCAAACCGCTCGACAGAGTTTCGCTGGACGCTCCTGAGTGGTGCTTGAAGAAGCAATGGCTGGTACGACTTCGCAATCCAACCCGTTGGCCATCAATGTCTCTAACTCGCGTGAACCGCGCGCAAAACTTGCAGGATCGCCTTCAACAAGGTGTACAACACGCCGACCTCGGTTGACTTCGGCAACGAGTATGCCGGCCAACTTGTTTTCTGCAAACGCATGTGGACCGTCTGCTGCGTTCACCGAAACCCGCTCTGCGTCACGACGCGCGAGATCCAGAATGCCAGCGTCAACCTTGGCGTCAAAATAGATGACATCTGCTTCCTGAAGCCTTTGAATTCCACGCAAAGTCATCAAGTCGATAGCACCGGGTCCAGTGCCGACAAGGCTAACAGATCCAGCGAGTTGCGCGCCAAAGCTCTTATTGTCGATAGCGCTTTTGATCATTTCCGCAGCGGCGCGCTCTGCCCCACGTGCATGTTTCGCACGAACAGGCCCTGCAAAAACCCAGCGCCACAAATCGCGGCGCTCGCGCGGAGCAAGATGCATCGCAGCGCGCGCGCGCAATCGCCCTGCAAGAGCGGCCAGATCACCCAAACGTGGTTCAAGCATTTCTTCTATGCGTGTCTTGATCTGACGGGCTAGCACCGGCGCCGTGCCTTCGGTCCCGATTGCGACGACAACAGGCGAGCGATCAACAATGGACGGCGTTAGCGCATCGCACAAATGGGGCTGATCCACGACGTTCACAATCGCGCCTGCCGATTTGGCCAGAACCTGAAGGCTCGCATCTGCGGCGCGGCTGCCCGTTGCGATGAAGACCAGCGCGGTGTTTGCGAAATCAGGCGCTGTGATCGGGGAGCTGTGCCATTCAATTTTCCCTTGCGCGTGAAGGTCGGCAAGCTCTGGATCAAGCACGGGTGCGAGCATACGAATGGTCGCCTCCGTTTTCAGGATCAGGCGACATTTTTGAGCGGCCTGTTCGCCGCCACCTGCGATAACAACGCGGCGGCCCTGCATTTGCAGAAACATCGGGAAGGCTTTCATCCTGCTCTCCTAGAAATTGGGTTGCGTTGGTTCCAAGCCTCTGTTGCTAAATGCAAAGCTTGCTGGTGCGTTGTGGCCGTACCAAGGGTCCAGAAGGCCAATGCTGCGGTTCCGATGACTGTCGCCTCTGCGAATTCATCGCGTGCAGCGCCGGACCATAGCGCAGCTAAATCAACGTTCATTTCAGGTTCATGCAAGCGGCGTGTCGCGTTGATGAGAGCTGGCGCCTTCTCATCAAGCTCCACGCCATCTCGAAGCCCGAATACTGAGATGTCTTTTGTCGGGTTTCGCTCAAACTCCCCGCCACCACCTTTGATGACAGTTAGGTTTTGATCGCCAAGCAAGGCAGCCGCGCGCGACTGCAATCCACGGTAAGACGGATGAAAAACGCCTTGAACCGTTGCGCGCGCGCCGGACGGGTTCCACATGCGCAGAACCGTATTGATGCAACTGCGAAGGCCAAACGTATCGCGTAGCTGAAGCAGATTAAACGCAGCAGAATTGAGCGTTTCGAGCGGATGATACGTCACGCCATCGCCCTCCAAACTCAAAGTGCTTAACGCGGCCCGCACATCTGCCATCCCGCTTTGATGTGAATTCCATCCGTGCAAGCAAACGTTATAGCCCGCTTGTGCCACCAGTTTCGCGGACAACAAAAAGAGCGGCGCGCCGCGTGTGCGCCCCGCGGAATAACAGGGCCAATCCAGATCAGCCTTAGGCACAGGTTTAGTCGTATCGCGCAAGGCTTGTGTGAAACCCGCAATTTCCGTGTCTGTCTCGCCGCGCAGGCGCAGCACCATCAAGAGCGCGCCGACAGCTTCGGGCGCAGCCTCACCTGACAAGATGAGGGACATCGCTTGTGACGCTTCTTCTTGCGTCAGGGGGCGGGCGCGCCCTTTGCCCTGAGCAACGATACGAACGAAGGTGGCCAGCGTCATTCGGCAGCCATCGGCAATGGAGCAAATTTGAGAAGGTTTTCAAGCTCCGGCTTGCAGGAACCGCAATTTGTACCAGCGCATGTGATCTCACCAAGCGCATCGACGCTATTCGCGCCTGCATCAATCGCCGCGCGTAGGGTGTTCACTCCGACGCTGTGACAGGCGCAGACAATTGCGCCTGGGTCGGGTTGATCCGCGCCGCCGCGACCCGCCAGCGCTTTGAGAGCAGGCGTTGTCGTGCCAACCAATGAAACCAGATGACTGCGCGCCAAAGACAGCGGTTCAGGGCCTGCAAAGAACAGCCCGATCAACTGGTCCCTATCATGGAACGCAACACGCGTTTGCCCGCTGCTGGCGTCATGCATGGTAGAGGCTGTATTTGGCGAAAGCGACAAGAGATGCGCCGCCGTTGCCTCCCAATCGCGTGGCTCAGATTGACCTGCAAACTCGCCCTGCCAGCCCGTCAAAGTGCGCGCAACAGCGGCATATTCACAGTCCGGGTACATCTGATGAAGCGACACGCCATAGCCAAACCAAGCGGCCTCATATTTCTGCGCGCTCACTTGGTTTCGCTTTGAAGCGGGCTGGCCTGAAAACGGATCGACCACAGGCTTTGCGAGCGTGTTGATCCAACCTGCACCGCTTTGTTGGCGGGTCCAATGCATGGGCGCAAAAATTTGGCGCTTTGCTGTGCGCTCGGTCACCAGCGCGCGCAGAATGGAGGTGCCAAAGCTGCTGGAGAGTTCGAGCAAATCGCCCGTGATGACCGCAAGCTGCGTCGCATCGCTCGGATGAATTTCTGCGTAAGGCTCAGCCAAATGCGCACCAAGACGCGGAGCCTTGCCGCTGCGAGACATCGTGTGCCACTGATCGCGGTTGCGCCCGGTGTTGAGGGAAAATTCGTCGCGCTGCATTGGCTTTGGCGCAACAATGGGGAGCATTTTGGCTTTGCCATCTGGGTGATAGAACTGCCCATCCGCGAAGAACCGTTTGCCGTTTTGGGGCCACTGCGTGGGCAGCAAGCCCGCGTAGTCGGCATCGGCAAAAATACTCAGGTCCAGATCGCGCTCAATATCCTGTGTTGCATTTGAAAGCGCCACGTATTCTGCGAAAACCTCTGCGGGAGAATTGAAATCAAAGGCCGCGCCCCAGCCCATGCGCCCCGCGACTTGGCACATGATTTGCCAATCAAGACGTGCTTTGCCCGGCGCTGGTAGAAAGGCACGTTGACGCGAGATGCGGCGCTCTGAGTTGGTGACAGTGCCATCCTTTTCACCCCACCCCGTCGCGGGCAAAAGAACATGTGCAAGATCACCCGTATCGGTGCGCGCGTTGATGTCAGAGACGGCCACAAACGGCACGTTCTGGATCGCTTTCGCGACACCGTCTGCATCTGGCAGGCTAACCGCGGGATTGGTGGAAATCACCCAAAGCGCCTTGATCTGCCCATCAGCGCAAGCCTGAAACAGATCGACCGCCTTTAGTCCTGCTTTGGGGGCAATGGTCGGGCTTTGCCAAAACTCTTGCACGCGCGCGCGGTGCTCTGGGTCTTCGATATTAAGATGATTGGCGAGCATATTGGCCATGCCGCCCACCTCTCTGCCGCCCATCGCATTGGGTTGGCCCGTCACGGAAAATGGACCGCACCCCGGTTTGCCAATGCGGCCCGTCGCAAGGTGGCAGTTGATGATCGCATTAACCTTGTCGGTCCCGCAGCTCGACTGGTTTACGCCTTGCGAGTAAACGGTGACGACCTTCTCTGTCCCCGCCCAAAGCTTGTAGAACTGCTCTAGCTCGCTTCGCGAAAGGCCGCTTTCCAAAGGATCGCCCAAACGCGCTTGCGTAACAGCTGCGCGCCGCCCTTTAACATGCGCATCAAGATATGCGCGATCAAGCGCGTCAGTATCGGCTAAATGCGCCAAGAGACCATTGAACAGCGCAGTATCGCCATCGGGCAGAATGCGAAGGTGCGTGTCCGCAAGCGCAGACGTTGCTGTTTTGCGAGGATCAACGTTGATGATCCGCAACTCTGGCCGCGCTTCTTTTGCTGCCGCAATGCGTTGGTGCAAGACAGGGTGGCACCACGCGAGGTTGGAGCCGACGAGCACGATTAGATCGGCTTCTTCGAGGTCCTCATAAGTGCCAGGAACGGTGTCTGTTCCGAATGCACGTTTGTGCCCCGCGACAGAGGAGGCCATGCAAAGCCTTGAATTCGTGTCGATATTTGCGGTGCCGAAATAGCCCTTCACCAGTTTATTGGCGACGTAGTAATCCTCGGTGAGCATTTGTCCCGAGGCATAGATCGCGACGCTATCAGGGCCATGCTCGCGAATGGCTTCCGAAAACTTGGAGGCCATCAAATCGAGCGCCTCGTCCCATTCGGCATCGCGCCCTTCGATTTGCGGGCTTAAGAGCCGTCCATCCAAGCCAATCGTTTCACCAAGTGCAGAGCCTTTTGAACACAAGCGCCCAAAGTTAGCCGGGTGCTCAGGATCGCCCTTGATTGTGCCATCTGCACCCGCAAGAATGCCGCATCCGACACCGCAATACGGGCAAACAGTGCGGGTCAGGCTCATGCGACGGCCCTTTGCATTAGAAACTCAGCGTCGAGCAAGATGCGCCCCGCTTCGACTTTGGCAGGATAGGTCGCGACTTGGCCCTCATCCGCGCCCTGCGCTTTACCTGTTTCGAGCGAAATGACCCAGTTGTGCAGCGGGCAAGTGACTGCTTTGCCATGCACGATCCCTTCGGCCAATGGTCCCTGTTTATGCGGGCAAGCATTGTCCAGCGCATAGACCTCATCCGCGCCAGTGCGGAATACAGCGACGCAGCCGTGCACGGTTTTCACCAGACGTGCGCCGCGCTGTGGAACGGCATCAAGCGCCGCGATATCAATCCAGTTTGTTGATCGGGTGCTCATTCTGCGGCCTCCAAAGTTAGGTTGGCAAGGGGCTGATAAGTATCGGCTTTTTCAACGTGCTGCGCCCATGGGTCTTTGCGATAGATGGTTTGCGACAGATCGAAACGCGCCACGAGTGCTGCGCGCACCTCAAGGTCGGCCATCTGCTCTTGGATCCATCCAAGGCCAACTTTGCCCATCCATTTGTAGATACGATCAAGGTATTTGGCGTTCTCGCGGTAGGACTGCGTGACTGCTTTTACGACATCCATGACCTCCTCTTCGCTCGCCACTTGGCAAAGCAATTCAGTTTCGCGAACGTCCATCCCAGCCGCGCCGCCGATGCTGATCTGATAGCCGCTATCGACGCAGATGATGCCGATGTCTTTGCACGTCGCTTCGGCGCAATTGCGCGGGCAACCAGATACACCGAGCTTCAATTTATGCGGGGTCCAAGACCCCCAAAGCGCCTTTTCCAGCTTGATGCCGAGGCCAGTGCTGTCTTGCGTACCAAAGCGGCAATGATCGGTGCCAACGCAGGTTTTCACGGTGCGCAGGCCCTTGGAATAAGCGTGACCTGAAACCATGCCAGCCTTGTTCAGATCGTCCCAGATCGCAGGCAAGTCTTCGCCCTTAACACCCAGCAAATCGATACGCTGACCACCTGTGACTTTCACTGTTGGCACCGCGAATTTATCCGCAGCGTCCGCGATTGCGCGCAGCTCGTCAGGCGTGGTGATGCCGCCCCACATACGCGGAACAACGCTGAACGTGCCGTCCTTTTGAATGTTGGCGTGTTTGCGTTCGTTGATGAAACGCGATTGCGGATCGTCTTGGTACTCAAGTGGCCAATCAGCAAGCAGATAGAAGTTCAACGCAGGGCGACACACATGGCACCCGCAGGAGGTCTTCCAACCGCATTCCTGCCAAACCGCAGCCATTGATTTCAGCTCTTGGCTCTTGATCATGCGCCGCACATCTTCGTGGGTCATATCCGTGCAACCGCAAACCGTCGCCGCCGCTGGAATTACAAAATCGTCCCCTAGCGTGACCGCGAGAACCTGCTCGACCAAACCTGTGCATGTGCCGCAAGACCCAGAGGCTTTTGTCGTCGCGCGAATGCCGGCTAAGTCGGTTGAACCGGCTGCAATTGCGTCCTCGATTTCTCCTTTGCAAATGCCGTTACAGCCACAGATTTCCGCATCACGCGGCAACGCTGCAACGGCTGAGAGCGGGTCCGAGGGGGCACCCCCTTGATACGCCGGACCGAAGATCAGCGTTTCGCGCATATCGGCGATATCAGTCTTGTCGCGAATAAGGCCAAAGAACCAATTGCTATCGGCTGTGTCACCATACATGACCGCGCCAACAATGGTGTTGTTTTCCAGAACCAAGCGGCGATAGACGCCGCGCGCAGGATCGCGGAACACGATATCCTCGCGCCCTTCACCCTCGGCAAAGTCACCTGCGCTGAAGAGATCGCAGCCCGTGACTTTCAACTTGGTGGATAGCTCCTTTTGGACAAATGTCGCCTCTTCCCCGAGCAGGGTTTTCGCGACGACTTTCGCTTGATCATAAAGCGGCGCAACGAGGCCAAAGATCGCGCCGTCATGCTCGACGCATTCGCCAACGGCCAAAATGCTTTCATCGGATGTTTGCATCTGGTCATCCACATGGATGCCTTTGCCAACAGCCAAACCAGAGTCTTGTGCAAGCTGGATATTCGGTCGAATGCCGACCGCCATGACAAGCAAGTCACAAGGCAGCTCAGTGCCATCATCAAGCAAGAGCGCTTTTACCTTGCCGTTCTCGCCCAGAATTTCCTTGGAGTTGGCAGAGCATTTTACTGTGATGCCTTTATCAATCAGAGCCTTGCGCAGCAAATAGCCCGCAGCTTCGTCCAACTGACGTTCCATCAAATGGCCCATAATGTGAATGACCGTGACGTCTACACCGCGCGCAGCCATGCCAGCGGCGGCCTCGAGACCGAGCAAGCCACCACCGATAACAACCGCTTTGTTATCTGCGCCAAGGCTCATCATGCGCTCTGTGTCTTCAAGATCGCGGTAGGCGATGACGCCCTCAAGATCGTGACCCGGAAGTGGGATGATGAACGGATTAGAGCCGGTTCCAAAGAGCAGCTTGTCATAAGAAAGCACATCGCCGTTTTCGGCTATGACCGTCTTAGCCGCGCGGTCCACGCTGACAATCTTTTCGCCAAAACGGCAGGTTACGCCATTCTCTTCATACCAATCAGAGGTATGAATCACGATGTCCTCGTAGGTCTTGTCGCCAGACAAAACAGGGGACAGCATGATGCGGTCATAGTTGCCACGTGGCTCTGCGTTAAAAAGTGTGACGTCGAAATCGCCGCCTGCTTTTTTGAGTTGCTCGAGCGCGCGGCCAGAAGCCATGCCAGCGCCGATGATGATCAGTTTCTGGGTCATTATTTTGCTGCCACTGCTGTTTTGGTTGCTGGTTTCGGTTTAGGCTTTGCGCCGTGCTCATATTCCTCAAGGAAATCGAGAACCTCGGCGCGGTATTTGTAGTAATCAGGGTGCTCAAGCAGCGCCTTGCGTGTGCGAGGGCGCGGCAGTTTCACATCGGTGATTTTGCCAATTGTCGCTTGAGGGCCGTTGGTCATCATCACGACGCGATCCGCGAGCAAAATGGCTTCGTCCACATCATGCGTTACGCAGACAGCGGTCACTTTGGTACGGGACCAAACTTCCATCAGAACCTCTTGCAGCTCCCAACGGGTGAGGCTGTCGAGCATGCCGAAAGGCTCATCCAGGAGCAGCAATTTCGGGGACAAAGCAAAGGCGCGCGCGATGCCGACGCGTTGCTTCATACCGTTGGACATGCTGGAGGCTTGCTTGTCCATGCTGTCCGCAAGGCCAACACGTTCGAGGTAATATTCGATCACATCCTGACGCTCAGCCTGGCTGGCTTTGGGATAGACCTTATCCACGCCAATCGCGACGTTTTCTTTGGCCGAAAGCCATGGGAACAGGTTGGGCGATTGGAACACAACTGCGCGTTCAGGATCAGCGCCCTCAACGTTCCAACCATCAAGGCGGATCGCGCCTTTTGAAATCGGGTTAAGGCCGGCAGCCATGGTCAATACAGTGGACTTACCACAGCCAGAGTGGCCGATAAGGCTGATGAATTCGCCCTTGTTCACCTTCAGATCGAAATCTTCAACCACCGTCAAAGGCCCCTTTGGGGTCGGGTAGATTTTGTGGAGCTGCGAGAAAGTGAGATAGCGTTCTTCGATGCCGCCCTCTTGGGCCTTGGCAACTGCGGCTGGCACGGAATGGATCGGCGTCACACTTGGTAGATTGCGTGTTTCTTCAACCTTTGCCGCGATGCCAACGTCCATCAGATAGTTCGTCACCTTGACCCGTAGCGCCTTGAAGCCCGCATCATCATTCATTGCCGCACGGTCGCGAGGGCGCGGAATATTAACTGTGATCGGTTCAGCCAGCGTGCCATCGGGGTTCAAAGGAATGATGCGATCCGCGAGCAGGATCGCTTCGTCCACATCATTGGTGATAAGAATGCAGGTCTTCTTGTCGGTTTCCCAAATATCCAGAATTTCGTCTGCAAGATTGGCCCGCGTTAACGCATCCAGCGCGCTCAGCGGCTCATCAAGCAAGAGCATCTCAGGGTTCATTGCTAGCGCGCGCGCAACCGACACCCTTTGACGCATTCCGCCAGAGAGTTCCGCGGGGCGACGCGTTGTGGCGTGGGATAGACCCACCATACCAACGTAGTGATCGATCTTTTCCTGACGCTCCGCCTTCGACAACTTGGGGAACACTGCATCAATCGCAAGGCCAACATTTCCGCCGACCGTAAGCCAAGGCATGAGCGAGTAGCTTTGAAAGACCAAACCGCGCTCTGGACCCGGCCCAGTGATGGGCGCGCCTTTGAACGTGACGCTGCCAGTATCGGGCATTTCAAGACCGGCGATCAGGTTCATTAGCGTGGATTTCCCTGTGCCGGAAAATCCTAGGATCGCGACGAACTCACCCTCTTTGACGTCCAGATCAATGTTCTTGAGAACATCATTGCGGTTGGTGCCCTGACCGAAGCCTTTAGAGACGTTTTCGAACTTTAGAATGCTCATGATGACCTACCGATTGTCTGTGAAGGTGAACATGGATTGCAGCGCAAACATCACACGATCGAGCAGGAAGCCGATGATGCCGATGGTGAAGACCGCGACCATGATTTTGGCGAGCGATTGTGACGATCCGTTCTGGAATTCATCCCATACGAATTTGCCAAGACCCGGGTTCTGCGCGAGCATTTCAGCGGCGATCAAAACCATCCAGCCCACACCAAGGGAAAGGCGAAGACCTGTGAAAATGAGCGGCAAAGCGGAGGGTAGAACCAGTTTGGTGATCTTGGAATAGGTGTTCATTTTCAGAACCTTGGAAACACTCACAAGGTCTTTGTCGATGGAGGACACACCCAGCGCTGTGTTGATAAGCGTCGGCCAGAGAGAGCAGAGCGTTACAGTGATTGCAGACACGAGGAATGACTTGGAGAACATGCCGTCGTTGGTCACATAGACCGCGGAAACGATCATCGTCACGATAGGCAACCACGCGAGCGGGCTAACAGGTTTGAACACCTGGATCAGCGGGTTGATCGCGGCATTCGCGGTCGGGGAAAGACCCGCCATAATGCCGAGCGGAATGGCGATGAGCGACCCGATCAGAAAGCCAAAAAAGACGGTGGTGATCGAGGTCCAGATTTGCTGGTAATAGGTCGGCTTGCCCGTGTAGGTGCGCTCTTTGACCTTGTCTTCTTTGCCCTCTGCGATCAGCTTTGCGTTACGCTCATCCTGGCGCACATAGAAGGCCGCTTCCTTTTCGCGCTCGCGCACGGCGTCGGCGTTTAGGTTGACGGCCTGTTCCCAAACCTGCGCAGGGCCGGGAATCGCGCCGAGCGATGTTTGGACCTTGGGTGCCAAGGTGCCCCAAGCCACAAGGAACACCAGAATGGCCAGCACCGGAACGCCAAGCAGGCGCCAGATTTCAGACATTTGCGCGCGAGGATTATCCCCTGCTGCGGCTTTCAGAATGGGCGTTATCCAGCCAAGCCCAAGGGCTTGAAACCAACCATCGGCCTTATTGATCCGAGTGAATAAGCGGGCGCGGCGTGCCTCGGCGTTCATTGTTTCTGGGTCGATAGCGGTCATTGGGAGTAGCCTATGATCTGGAGAAAAGGAGTGTTACCCGCCCCGCATCACTTGCGGGGCGAGAGAGTTAAGCGTTAGCCTTGAACTTCGGAGCCGACGATTTTTTGCTGACCTTTGAGGCCGATTGGCAGGCTCTCAAGGTAGGCGTTTGGCATGCGGCCATCGTAGGGAATACCGTCGATGATATCTTCCGCAGGCGTTGGCGCTTTGAAGCCATCAGAGTCCCATGGGAAGTCGGCCTCATTCGCCAATTCCTCATCCACCAGCATACGTGCGGCGTTCAGGTAAATATCTGGGCGGTAAACAGATTTCGCGGTTTCGATGAACCATTCGTCTGTCTTTGGCTCGGCAATCTGGCCCCAGCGGCGCATTTGGCTCAGATACCAGATCGCGTCAGAATAGAACGGATATGTCGCGTTGTAGCGGAAGAAGACGTTGAAGTCTGGGACTTCGCGCACGTCACCTTTTTCGTACTCGAATGTGCCTGTCATGGAGTTGGCAATCACATCCGCATCCGCACCGACATATTCAGAGCGCGCCAGAATTTCGACGGCTGCTTCGCGGTTTGCGTTGTCGTTTTCATCCAGCCAGATCGCCGCGCGAATGAGCGCTTTGGTCAATGCGATGGTCGTGTTTGGGTTCTCTTCTGCAAACTCTGCGGAGATGCCGAAGACTTTCTCTGGGTTGTTTTTCCACAGCTCATAGTCTGTGACGACAGGAACACCGATGCCTTTGAAAACGGCCTGTTGGTTCCATGGCTCGCCGACGCAATAGCCAAAGATTGTGCCCGCTTCCATTGTGGAGGGCATTTGCGGCGGAGGTGTCACAGACAAGAAGATGTCCGCGCCGATCTGGCCTGTCACATCTTCAGGGGAATAATAGCCCGGCTCAAGACCGCCAGCGGCAAGCCAGTAGCGCAATTCGTAGTTATGCGTGGAGACAGGGAAAACCATGCCCATGTTGAATGGAACGCCTTGGTCTTTGTAGTCTTCAACCACAGGCTTGAGCGCTTCGGCGCTGATCGGGTGCTGTGGGCGACCGTCATCCATCAATGGAACATGCGGTTTCATCTGCTCCCAGATGTCGTTGGACACTGTGATGCCGTTGCCGTTCAAATCCATGGAAAATGGCGTGATGATATGCGCTTCAGTGCCGTAACCGATGGTTGCTGCAAGCGGCTGGCCCGCAAGCATATGCGCGCCATCAAGCTGACCGTCGATCACGCCATCAAGCAGAACCTTCCAGTTTGCCTGCGCTTCCAGCGTTACAAACAGACCTTCATCTTCGAAGTAGCCGTTTTCATAAGCAACGGCCAAAGGGGCCATATCTGTCAGTTTAATAAAGCCGAATGTTAGCTCGTCTTTCTCGAGATCAAGCGTCTCAGCCATAAGAGGGCTAGCGCAAAGTGCAGTGGCTGTTAGCAGCCAATTTACTGTTTTCATTTTTGTCGTCCCTGTGGAAACGCAAAAAGCCGCACGACTGAGACATGCGGGAGGAGGTGCATGCACAATCGAGCGGCTTTGCTCTTAAATACTTTGGCTGGCGTCGTTGCTAGCCGAACAGGCATCATTGCCTTGTGATTGATTTTTGCCCGAGAGCATGCCGACCTCCATCGAAAAGCGTGCAGATGCAGCATTTTTTCTGCATTGCGGCGTGATCGCTCATTTTTTAGGCAAGAATTCAGACCCAGTGTCGAAAATTTGGCCGTCGTAATATCGATCTGGCCCGCGAAACATCTCACCTTTGTTCAATGGAATCACTGTCGGAGTGGGCAAGGCCCCTTCGGGTTATTCCAAGTCCCTTGGCAATTCGACTCCGATAGGGGCCAACGCGTCCCGATAGATATCAGCGCGAAAGCATGAGCGGGCAACCTTCTGCGCATAACTTGGATCAAGACCATGCCAACTTGCGAGCTTATCGCCAATGAGAGCCGCTTGGCTGCGCCACGGGAAATTGGTTGCTCTTTGATGGAACTCTAGAAACCCTTCGCTGCGGATCGGTGCCTTTTCACTTGAGGCAACAATGCAATTGTTAAGAGCAGGCTCAATCGCGTGATCAGGCAAGTCCAAATGCTGGTTGCGCGCCAGTATCTCAACGGCAAGAAGCGTGTTTTCCGCCTGCCCCAACCAATTCGCAGCTCGGTAGATCGCGCGAACAAGAGATCGACAGGTGTCAGGGTTCGCTTCGGCCCAATCATGACGAACGCCAAGCACCTTTTCAGGTGCGCATTCCCAAATTCGCGCGCCGGGCAAGACCAATGTCGCCCCGCTCTGTTGAACAGCAACTGTTCCCCAAGGCTCGCCAACACAAAACATGTCGAGAAACCCATCCCGAACTGCAGCGGCCATTTTGGGCGGTGGCACTGTGATGATTTCGACTTGAGAAGGATCGAAGTTTGCGGATTGGAACAGCCACATCTCTAACAGAATTCGGTGCATCGAAAATGGAAATGGAATTCCAATACGCAACGGCCCAGACGCCGCCGCGCTTAATGCTTTAGACGTTTCGTGCGGCGCGTTGAAAGTGTTGACCCAACCGTTGCCTTCGAGTTTTTGGCCAAGCTCGTTGGAAACGCCTATGACTGTCCCGTTGATTGATAGAACCATCAAGGCATCGATGTTTGCCGGCATTCCACCCAAACCCAAAGACATAGCGACCGGCATCGGCGAGAGCATATGCGCCAAATCGATGTGCCCCAAAGCGAGCTTATCGCGAAGTGCCGACCACGAAGGTTGTTTGACCAAGGTGAGATCGAGCCCCTCTTGAGCGGCAAAGGTTAGCTCCTTTGCAATGATCAAGGGCGCACAATCGACAAGCGGCAGAAATCCACATTTGATAGATCGCATCGTCATTGCAACAGCTCTGCCGCGGTGACCAAGGCGTTTGCGACGTCTATCACCTTGCGCCCCTGATCCATCGCCGTTTTACGTAAAAGCGTGTAAGCCTCTTCTTCAGATAAGCCGCGCGCTCGGATCAACAGGCCTTTGGCTCGGTCAATCGTTTTGCGATCCGCAAGCGCTTGCTTGGCCGCATCCAGTTCTAATTGCATCTTTGTGACCATCTCGAAACGCGCGATCGCCGTTTCAAGCACAGGTTTGATACGATCCTTTCGTAGACCGTTGACCACATAGGCACTAAGACCTGCAGAAATCGCAGTTTGCGTCATAGCTTCATCGGATTGATCCACGAACATCGCGACGGGACGATTGTGAGCATTTGATACAAGGCTAAAGTGTTCGAGCGTATCGCGATCAGGGTTTTCAAGATCGATGAGAATAATGTCTGGGTCTTGAAGCGTTAAGATGTGTTGCAACGCAGAAGCCGAGGCAATGACGGTGACATTTTTCCAACCGCCTTCGTGTAGCGCATCAATGATTTCGCTCGCTTTCGCTTCATCGAGTTCAACGACAAGTATGTTCAGATCACTTTGCACGGTTGCTGGGTTTACATACCTAAACCGAAGAGAACATGTTCGCAGAGCAACGATCATATCGCTCAGCGCAAAGTGCTAAAAAATGTGCACACTGAGTAGATTGCGCCTAAATTTTTAGCACAACATCGATCGCAGAGGCCAATCAGCCGTATAAGCGTTAAATTGGCGCAGCAGCCAATGATCCTTAACCCAAGATCGTTGACTGGGACGCAGGCTGTTTTCGAACGAGCGCGAACATCGCAACAAGCCCCAAAAGCGCAAAAGGCAAGCAGGCAGAGTAGATCCACGTCGCGATTTCGGCAGCTTCCGCTGAGCCTTCTATTGAGGCAAACCCAACAGCATTTGCAACGATCCCCACATACGCCGCGCCCAAAGCATATCCCAACCTTTGCACAGTAGGTATCGCACCCGAAATGCGCTGTATTTCGTCTGAATCTGCGAGCGACGTGGTGCGCCGAAGTATGAAAGTCCACGCCAAGCCAAACCCTGCGCCATCCATTGCTGCGAACACGGCAATTAGCCAAACTGGTCCATTGGGAACAGCATAGAGGAACCCTACAATGCTGATCACCACCATCGTAATGCCAGCGGCAATCATCTGCCGGTCAAGTCGCTCGGGCGATCCGCTGACAAGCACCGCAGCAATCGTCCAACCGATGGAGGAGCAGGCAACGATATAGCCCGCAGTCAGAGCAGAAACACCGTGAATTGCAGTTGTCAAAAGTGGGCCGAAAGCCGTCAAAGCGATTGTTGCGATAGACAGCGACAAAATCATCAACAGCGAGGCCCCTGTTGGAGTTCTGAGACTGAACGGAAGCTTTGGCAGCAATCTGTCCATCTCAGCGCGGCCGTCTAGCCGTAGGAACACCGCGAGGCACAGAATGCCAGCCCCTACCAATAACGAGGTTTGCAATGGTTTCACCTCAATGCCGCCCGAGGACACCAACAGTACGGCCAAGCATAACAGGGCAAGCCGTCTAAGGGGGAACTTGCCTGTCACAGCTGTTTGCACCGATGCTTGATCAGGCCGCAAGGCGATCCATAGAGACAATCCAAACGCCTGAAACGCGAAGAAACCAAAACCCCATCGCCATGTCGCATACTCGACAAAGAAGCCGCCGATCAGGGGTCCAAGAAAAGCGGAGATGCCCCAGAATGTTGACACCGCAGCCAAAGCGCGTGCCGTGTAGCGGCGCGGAAAAATAACCCCCACTGCCACAAAGGCCATGGCAACAAGCCCGCCTCCCCCCAGCCCTTGCAACGCGCGGCCAACAAGGATCACTGCCATCGACGGGCTGACTGCGCTCAGCAGACAGCCAAGTCCAAACAATGCAGCAGCAAAGCTCATCGGCGCGCGCAGCCCATGTCGCATCGTAAGCAATGCGCTTGCTGCACCTGCCACAACCGACGCGATTTCATAAAGGGAAACAGACCATCCGACCAGCGCGGCCCCGCCGACATCTGACACGATAGACGGGAGCATTGTCGCTACGATAAGCGAGTCTGCGGCGTGTAGCCAAACAGCCAAACAAACCAAGGCAAGGGAGGGCGCAAACGCACTTGTTAGGAACTCTCTCCATGAAACAAAGCCGTCGGAGTCAGTGTTACGAGCCGGTCCTGTCATCTCTACCTCTATTGTTTTGACACAATCTCTGCTACGACCTCAACATTAGTTTAGGTCAAGGGAAAAAGCAGTGACCGATCATTTTCTTTCAATCGGAGACGTTGCGCGCCGCAGTGGTTTGCCAGTCTCGACACTGCACTTCTACGAACGCAAAGGGCTCATTGCGTCGGAGCGAAACGCAGCCAATCACAGGGTTTATCGACGGGAAATCTTGCGGCGCGTTTCGGTAATCAAGGTCGCCCAACGCGCTGGTATCCCGCTTGCGAAAATCGCCGACGCGCTTTCAAGTCTGCCACTAATGGCCGCGCCAGACATCGACGCATGGGCGGAGATTTCCGAGATTTGGCACGATGATCTCACCCATAGGATCAATCTTCTCACGGCTTTGAGGGACAAGATGGGCAAGTGCATTGGCTGTGGATGTTTGAGCGTTAAAACCTGTCCGCTCTACAATGAAAACGATCATTTGGCAGAAGAGGGACCGGGGGCGAGGCTCTTATAAGCGTTCAAAGCCACTTTCGATTGGTTTCCTTGAGCCAACGGGCATTTTGCACTAGCGTTTTCGTCAGATCACCAAAGGAATTCACGCGATGCTTGGCACCGAAAAGCTTAGTTCTGAAACCGTCATTGAAAGCGTAAACGCACAACTTTTCAATGTCCCCTTGGCCGAGATTTTAAGCGACGCCAAACATGGTGATCATACGCATTTCGAATTGATAACAGTGACCATCCGCCTTTCTGACGGCTTTGAAGGCACTGGCTATACCTACACAGGCGGGAAAGGCGGGCGCTCTATCCTTGCGATGATCGAGCATGATCTAGCGCCTTTCCTCATAGGGCGCGATGGTAACGACGTCGAAGCGACATATGAAGCCATGCAATGGCACGTCCACTACGTTGCGCGCGGGGGCATCGCTTCGTTTGCGATTTCCGCCGTCGATATTGCGCTCTGGGATATACGCGGCAAACGCTTGAACCAGCCACTTTGGAAAATGGCTGGCGGCGCATCCGATAGGTGCCGCGCATATTGTGGGGGGATAGATCTGAATTTTTCACTACCAAAGCTCATCAAACAAACCGAAGGGTATCTCGCGCGGGGGTTTGACGGGGTAAAAATTAAGATTGGGCAGCCTGAATTGACGGATGATGTTGCGCGCATCAAAGCAATCCGCGACGTAATCGGACCAGATATCGCCTTTATGGTTGATGCGAACTATTCGATGAGCGTTCCGCAAGCGATTGACGCGGCGCGCGCGTTTGAACCGTTTGATCTTTTGTGGTTCGAAGAGCCAACGATCCCCGACAATTACAAAGGCTATGGCGAGATCGCGCGGGCGACAGGTATGCCTTTGGCGATGGGCGAGAACCTTCATACTTTGCACGAATTTGAATACGCCTGCGATGATGCAGAGCTTTCCTACATTCAACCCGACGCGTCCAATTGTGGCGGCATTACCGGTTGGCTTCAGGTCGCCGAACTTAGCCGCAAACACAACCTACCGGCCTGTAGTCACGGCATGCAGGAATTACATGTGAGCCTTGTTTCCGCGCAATCCAACGCTGGTTTGATCGAAGTACACAGTTTTCCGATAGACGAATACACGACCCGCCCTCTTGTCGTGAAAGATGCGCTGGCCATAGCGCCAAACGATGCGGGAATTGGTGTCACATTTGATTGGGAAAAACTACGCGCGGCGCATGCCTCAATGAACTAGGCTCAGTTAGGGCATAGATTTCAAAGGCCGGCGAGAGCGACGTTAAGATCTCTCTCGACTCCAAATGATTAGCCCAGCGCCCATGATGACGAGAGCACCGAGTAACGTACCACCATCAGGAACCGTTCCGAAAAACAGATACCCTAGAATGGCAACGTAGATCAGGAACGAATATGTAAACGGCATGAGTTGGTTCGCCGTGCCAAAACGGTGCGCGGTAGTCAGCAATTGATGCCCAGCCCAGCCAAAGACGCCTAAGCTAACAAGCACACCCCCCGCAAAAAGCGAAGCCATGGGCACCCATGCCCAGATCGCAAATGGCAACAGCACGCTTGTGCCGACGAGGCCCATGTAAAACTGCATCGTATCAACCGCAACAATCCCAGAAAGCTTGCGTGTCATGATGGAATAAAACGCAAGAGCGGTGGCATTGTAGACGATCAATAGCATGCTCGGATGAAACACTTCGCCGAAGGGGCGCACGACGATCAAAACACCGACAAAACCCAAGATGATTGCGCCCCAGCGCCATGGGCCTACTTTTTCCTTCAAAACATAGATCGATAGAAAACAAACGATCACAGGGCTAGAGAACATGATTGCGGAGACGACCGTCAGCGGTAAAAACCGAAGCGCATAGAAATTAAGCAATGTCGCGGAAACCAAAAGCAAAGCACGACTGATAACCTGCCAAGCATGGTCGGTTTTAAAACGATCTGCGGAAAACCCGTCTTTTGCAATCACACCAATCGAGATAACAAAATGGCTCGCGTAGCGCATGAAGGCGAGCTGAAAAGCCGACACTCCTGCCACCGCCAACCACTTTGCACCGGTATCAACGATCGCAAAGATGAACCACGCGGCCAGCATCAAAAGGATACCAACGCGCGGTTGATCAATGTTGGATTGGGCAGAAACAGCCAACGTCTAGGCTTTGAAGCGATTGGCGAAAAAATCTACCATTTGGCTGACCATATCGTCGGCTTGCCCATTGTCGCGCGCCTCGGTCAGTGCGGTAAGCGCACCCGAAACCATAATGCTATCGACATTTGCTTCTTCGGCCATGCGGGCATAGTAGCCAACATCCTTGGCTGCGTTCTTGATTGCAAACTCTAGCTGGTTTGGATCGTTGTCCACGCCATATGCTTTGACAAATCCCATCATGCCAGAGTTCAAAGGCCCCGCTGACATAACATCATAAAGCTGGCCGCGCTCAACGCCTGCGACATCAGCCATGGCGAACGCTTCAGCCATTGCATTTGCCATTGTCATGCCAAAGAAATTGTTGATCAGCTTAATTGTATGACCAGAACCGACAGCGCCAAGATGAAAGACGTTTTCACCTAGATCCTTTAGCACTGGCTCTACTTTGTTGAAGGCACCTTTGTCGCCTGATGCCATGATGTTGAGCAGCCCATCTTTCGCATGTGCGGGCGTTCGACCAAGAGGCGCATCAAGGAACTGACCTCCTGCCGCGGCCACTTCCTGTGCCAAGGCGCGGCTACTTGCTGGTAAGGATGTGCCAAAGTCGATGACGGTTGCACCGCTCTGCAAACCAGCAATCACGCCTTCTGCGCCGCGCATGCGTGCTTCTACATGATCTGAGGTTCCCATGCACAGCATGACGATATCGCTGACTTGCGCTACTTCCTTGGCAGAGCTGGCCTCTTGTGCGCCGCGCGCAATGGCGCGATCCAGATAGGTTCTGTCCGTATTCCCGAGCACAGTCAGATCATAGCCCTGATCTTGCAAACGCCCAACCATTGCACCGCCCATTAGGCCAAGGCCAATAAATCCAATTTTAGGTTTGTTCATCTTCGTCCCTCCATAGGACCATTTGAAGTAACTTGTGTGTAAATGCGATCATCCGCAAAGGCTTGGCTGAGCGTCCGATTGCATAAGTTGTCTTTCGATATTCTCTGCCGCCGCGAGTGTGCGCGCACCGTCAGCAACATCAATGAGCGGGCTCGCCCCGTTCATTACATCGATGAAGTGATCAAGTTGCGCTTCTAATGGTGGTTTCTGGTTCTTTTGCGGCTCGAAAGCAACGCGCTGCGCAGGCTCGCTCCACTCGCTCCCCTGCCATAGTGTCAGCGACGGAAAACTGATAGCGCCCTTGGTGCCTGTGATCCACATCATGTCTTGACCGGTGACGCCAATATTTGGGTTCTCGCCTGTGCCGGCCTCAAAGCCCCAAGGGCTAGGCGCGGTATCCGCAAAGCTGATGGTTCCAGTTGCGCCATTTTCGAAACCAATCGCGATAGCGCCGCTTTCGATGCGATCACCGCCACGAATTGAGCGCCCCCGCAAAGCGACCGAGCTAGAAATCTCACCAATTGCAAAGCGAAGCAGATCAATGTCATGCACCAGATTGATCATCACGGGGCTACCGCCAGCTGTGCGCCAATTCCCTTCAAAATATGTGTCTGGCTTGCGCATCGCCCACATCAGAGAAACGTTGATAACATCGCCGATCAAGCCTTGCTCCAACTCACGTTTTAACTGTTGAACAGGCGCGTGATAGCGGCGGTGGTGCCCGACAAGAGAGCGAACAGTGCTTTGCACTAACGCCGCCTCCAATGCTTGTGCATCGGGCATTGTTCCAGCGACAGGCTTTTCGATAAGCATGTGCCACCCGCGCGCCGCCGCCTTGATCCCTTGTTGCGCATGAAGATGTGTCGGCGTCGCGACAATCACGCCATCAACGGGCACATCTACCTCATCCATCGCTGCAAAGCGGCGCAGCTCGGGGGCAATGTTCATGTCGGGGTCCACCAATCCAGCAAGTGTGCAGCCATCATGTGCCTCCACCGCGCGCACATGGCGAATGCCGATTAAGCCACCCCCGAGAACGAGTATGCGCTTCACATCACTGCTCCGATTTGCCAAGGCACGAACTCATAGTCACCAAGACCCAGCGCTTCTGATTTTGTCTGCTCACCTGATGCGACGCGCAGGAACATTTCGTATATTTCTTGGCCCTTTTCTTCAACGCTGACGCCTTTGGAAAGGATTTCGCCTGCGTCCACATCCATGTCTTCATCCATCCGCAACGCCATTTCGGAGTTGGTTGCAACTTTCACTGTCGGTGCAGGTTTAGAACCAAAAGCCGATCCCCGCCCTGTTGTAAAGCAGACCAAATTGCAGCCCCCTGCAATCTGGCCAGTGACAGATGCGGGGTCATACCCGGGGCTATCCATAAAGGTGAAACCGCGCGCGGTGACCGGTTCTGCGTATTTGAACACGCCGTTCAACGGCGTCGTGCCACCTTTCGCAGCTGCGCCGAGTGACTTCTCGAGAATGGTTGTAAGGCCCCCCTTCTTATTGCCAGGGCTTGGGTTGTTATCCATAGAGCCTTTGTTGCGATCGGTGTAATCTTCCCACCATTTGATCAACTTGATGAGCTTATCCCCAGTGGCCCGGTCAATTGCACGCCGTGTTAGCAGATGCTCTGCGCCATAGATTTCAGGCGTTTCAGCGAGAACACCCGTCGCGCCTTGGGCCGCTAGCAAATCACACGCATATCCCAATGCTGGGTTCGCAGTAACACCTGACCATGCATCAGAGCCGCCGCATTGCAGCGCAACCATTAACTCGGAGGCGGGACATTCCGTTCGCTGGGATTGGTTTGCAATTGGCAACATCGCTTTGATCTTGGCGATGCCAAGTTCAACTGTGCGGCGCAAACCAGCGACATTTTGGATATTCATCGTTTGAAACGTCGGGCTTTGCTTCAGACCGTAGGCGTCAAGGAGCCAGTCAATTTGGTTCATTTCACAACCAAGGCCCACCATCAAAACGCCCCCATGATTGGGGTGCTTTGCATATCCCCACATGACGCGCTGAAGTGCTTCGAACCCATCCCCGCTATCCGCCATGCCACACCCCGTCCCATGCACAAATGCGCAAACTCCATCGACATTGGGAAACTCGACCAACACCTCAGGTGTAAAGTGATCCGCGATCATCCGCGCGGCGGTCGCGGAACAATTTACCGACGTCACAATGGCGATATAATTGCGCGTCCCAACGCGGCCATTCGCGCGTTTGTACCCAAAAAAGGTATCTACTGACTTTGACGGCGCTACTGGGCGAAGATCGGTTGAGAACTCGTATTCGAACTCAGTATTGCGAAACTCCACATTATGCGTGTGGACGTGATCCCCAGCCTCAATGTCGCAAGATGCATAGCCTATCAGCTGGGCATATTTGCGGACCGGCGCGCCCTTTTCCATCGCCTGCGTTGCAACCTTATGACCCGATGGAATTGTCGCGCGTGTTTTTATGCCCTCGACGGGAATGCCCACTGCCAACGTGCGCGTTGCCGTCACGATTGTATCTGTGCGATCCAATCTAACGAAGTCCATTAGTCTGTTCCTTTCCGCAGGATCCTTCTTTGCAGGCGACCTTGGGCGTCAACATCGCGCGAAACCGCTACAGCAACAGAGTAATTATGCTTGGCCAGATCGTCAGCACGGACAGCGCAAGCACTTGAATGCCGATGAAGGGCAGGAAGCCTTTGAAGATATCAGTAAGGCTAATGTGCGGCGGAGCCACTGACTTCAGGTAAAAGGCCGCTGGTCCAAACGGGGGTGAAAGAAAACTGACCTGCATGTTCATACAGAACACCACTCCGAACCAGATTGCTACATGCTGAGGTTCTAGCTGGCCGATGAAACCGATTTCTTCGATAGGAAGACGCAACACAATCGGCAAGAAGACTGGAATAATCAACAGAACGATTCCAACCCAATCCATGAACGCTCCCATGAACAACAGGATCAGCATCATCATTAAAATCACGGCCATCGTCGGAAGGTCTTTGCCGACAATTAGGTCAGCCACATACTGCGGGCCACCTGCGATTGTGTAGGCCCCCGCAAGAGCCGCGGCTCCTATGGTCACCCAAATAATCGTACCTGTTGATTTCAGCGTGCGCATCAAACTGTCCCAAACCAACTCGAACGATCCTTCGCCGCGCAATATTGCAATGATGAGAACCGCAAAGGCCCCCATGCCAGCGGCTTCTGTAATGCCCGTGATGCCACCGTAAATTGAGCCCAAGACAACACCAATTACGACCATTGGGGCAACAAGGCCCTTGCCCATATCCCAGCCGATCTTCGAGCGCTCTTTGCCAAACACAAAAAAGATTAAGAGCAAGGAAACCACGGTAATTCCTCCAAGCCATGGCAAATGCGCCATCGTGCCTAGTCGCGCAACATCCCCTCCACTTTCAATCGCTGCGGCATTTGAACCTGACAGCTCAAAGAACGCTGCGCGAATGAACAGCACCGCGGAAAAGCCCCCAACAACAATACTCATGAACGCCCCGAAAAGCTTGCGCTTTTCAGAAGGTTCGGGATCATTTGGATCAGGCTCTGGCAGCGGCGCATCTTCGGGGCGCAACTGCGTGCGCACAATGATGTAAAGAATAATCATTGACGCAAGCATGAAACCGGGGATGAACGCAGCGGTAAACAGCGCCTTGATCGATGTTTCCGTAATCAGCCCATAGATAATCAAAACGATTGACGGCGGGATCATCGTACCCAGCGAGCCGGACGCACAAATCACACCAATCGCGAGGTTCTGATTATAACCGAGCCGCAGCATCTGCGGCAGGGCAATCAGGCCAAGCAGAACGACTTCGCCGCCAATAATGCCGGACATAGCCGCCATGATGACCGCCATGATCGACGTAACGATCGCAATTCCGCCGCGTGTGCGCGACAGCCAGACATTAAGCGAGGAATACATATCCTTCGCAATGCCTGAGCGCTCAAGCAGCGACGCCATAAAGATGAACAGCGGCACTGATATGAGCACGTAATCGGTTAACAGCCCGTATATTTTCTGAGCTAAGATATAGAGCGCCCCGGTCCCCGACCTCCCCGTGAGCATACCGTCGCCAAATGTCATCGGATTTAGCAACAGCGCTGGTTCGAATTTCATCACAAGAACCAATACTGCGAGCGCGGCTGAGGCCAAACCAAGTGGCATGCCGATAGCAAGTAAGGCGATCAGCGCAAGCATCAACACCAGTGAAATTGTTCCAATGTCCATTAGTCTTGCCCCACTGCTTTTTTCAGCATTTCGATTTCTTCTTCATCCGGCTCATCCGTGTGAATAATCGGTTCTTTGTTCCAATCCGCGATCAGGTTCAGCACCGCTTGAACTGCGACCAAGGTGATCACGATCAACACCATCGGTTGCAGGGTCGCTGGAATAGGCGGATTAAAGGCGGAGCCATAAAGCTCCCATTTGTAGAGCTTGTTAACGAAGACCTGCTTGTAGCTGCCAAAAACCAGAAAGAAGGCAAACAGCACGATCAACAAAGTTGAAATCGTATCGAACACCTTTTGAAGCCACCGCGGCACCGCATCATACAATAGAAAAATTCTTATGTGGCTACGCTGCTGCATTGCGTAAAAGCCAGAGGTCAGAAAGACGAAGCTGGCGAACCAAAGCGTCATCTCGTTGGCCCATTCCGTTGGTTTTTCGATGACGTATCGCAGGAACACTTCGTAGAGCATCACAACCGTCATAATCGCGATCATCATCATTGTGGCGCGACCAACAAAAAGAGCGGCGCGGTCAATGCCGCTAGCGCCTACGTACTCAATACCCGCCGCTCGCACTGTGCGCGCGCCAATCACTGCCAAGATCGGGGCCAGAAGAAGCGCCAAGAGATCGACAATATCGATGTGGCCTCCAAATACCCCACCCAAATTTGGCGTGATGTCCGCTTTTAAGTAGATCGCAGTAACCTGCGCTTTTAGAGATTCAGATGTGTAAGGAACCCAGTCGAGCATAAACGCGGGCAAGTGCCAGACCAGCCAACTCATCACCCCGACAAAAGCCAGAGGGATAAGCCACTCGATTAGTCCGCCTGTTCGTTGCTGCATCACGGTCCCTTTCGTCGCTAAGCGTCGATTGTATAGTGTTTGATGAATTCCAGATCTGGTTCGACACCGATCCCTGCTCCTGTTGGAACCGCAACGCGCCCAGCGTTGGCTTTGACTTGCCCTTGGATATCCAAGGGCTCGGCCAATAGGTTATCGCGGAACTTGTTGTCTGTAGTGTCAAATTCCAGCATCGGTTCCCATGGGTGCAGCCCCCCCGGCAAAGGTGGCATAGCCGCGAGCAATTGTAGGTTCGTCGCAACTGCGATTGCGCTGCCCCACACATGATTGATCACAGGGGTAAAATGGGCATGGCACAGCGCGAGCACTCTTAGGTATTCCGAAACGCCGCCAAGCGCGCAGACTTCTGGCTGCGCTATGTCTAAGCCTCGGTTTTCAAGGATGCTGCGCCAACCCCAACGGTTAAATTCCGCTTCGCCGCCTGAAATATTCACCCTCAGGCCAGCACGCAGTTCTTTATATCCATCCAGATCCTCGGGCGCGATTGGCTCTTCGAACCAATACGCGTCCAGCTCTTCCAAAGCGCGTCCAACATAGAATGCATCAGACGTAGTATAGGCATGATTGGCATCGACCATGAACTTGAAGTCTTCGCCCACGCCGCGGCGCACAGCCTCGCACAGCTTCACGTCCGGCTTTGGACCAAAGCCTGTCTTCATCTTGGTCGCGACGAAACCCATCGCTTTGATTGCCTGCGCTTCATCTTCAAATCGCGCCGCTAGTGCGTCAATCGGTTCATCGCGCAGCATCATGCCGTAGCCGTAACACGGCACGCTATCGCGATGCGCTCCGCCGATCAGTTTATGAAGCGGCAAGCCCGCAACTTTGCCTGCGATATCCCAAAGCGCGATATCCACGCCGGACAGGGACTGCATTGGCATTCCCTTCTGCCCATGATCTCGCAAAAGGTTGTAAACCTTATGCCAAATCACGTCCCGATCTATCGGGTCCATGCCCAACACCAAAGGCTGGATGACCTTCTCTACAATTCCTTTGTTGGCAATCGCCACATTGCCGGGACCAAAGCACTCCCCCCACCCCGTGATGCCTTCGTCCGTGCGCACCTCGACCAAATGGGCGGAACGCTTGTCATAGTATTGCTGCGAATATCCCAAAACCTCGGGCATATCATATTGCAATACATGAGACTTGATGCGTGTGATTTTCATTGCGAACCGAGGATAAGAGGTGAAAACGGCAAGGCCATTGGAAACAGCCTTGCCGCGCCGAACTAAGTCAACAAGAGACGATGATTATTTCATCGCGCCCATGTTCTTCAGGAACGAAATGTGGCTCTCCAAAAGCGCCTTTGCTTCTGGTGTCGTCGCAAATTCATTCCAGCCGATCTGAACAGCATCACGGTATGCCTGAAGGTCCTCGGGAGCCCACTCATACAGGTTGATGCCTTTCGCGCGCAGATCTTTAGCGGTTTGCGCGTTTTGAACTTCGTTGATCGTTGCGTTGTGAAGCGCAAGGCTGTCCATCGCAACTTCCATAATTTTGCGGTGATGCGCTGGCATCGCATCCCACACGTCCTTGCGGCACGCGAGGTGGTCAGCTGGCATCGAGTGGAAACCGGGGAAGTTTGTGTGCTCTGCAATGTCGTATAGACCGAGACCAACGTTGTTCGTCAGGTTCGCCGCGTCAGCGCCGTCGATGATACCTGTCTCAAGCGCGGTGAAGATTTCGTTGAAATCCATCACAATCGGAGACGCACCAAGTGCCGCGAAAACTTTTGTCGCAAGGCCGGGGGGGGAGCGGAATTTCCAGTCTTTGAAATCTGCCGCAGTGCGGATCGGCTTTGTAGAAGCAAGGGACTCAGGGCCCGGAATCCACCAACCGACAAATTCCATGTCATACCCGTTATAAAGGCCGTTCAAAGCATCGCGGCCGTCACCATGCAAAAGCCAAGCCATTTGCTGATATGGGTTCTGATAGCCACCAAGCAGATCGCCCGCGAATTGGAACGCTGGGTTCTTACCCGTTTGATAGGCACCGCCAGTCATATCGCAATCCAAGATACCTGTAGCAGCAGCGTCAAACGTCTCAACGGACTTAACAACAGACGAAGAATAGAACATCTCAACCTGAATTTCGCCATTTGACATCGTTTGAATGTCGTCGATGTATTTCGCTGCCATTTTACCAGAAAGTGTTTCAGGCGAGAAATGTGTTTGAATGCGCAACTTGGTTGTTGCGTGACCATCTGCAACTGCTGAAGTTGCCGCCATTGCAGCGACAACAGCAACCGAGGCGGCTGTTTTCAATAAATTCATGGTGTCCTCCCAGACGTTGAGCGTTCGTTAGCGGCAAGCTCGCAAGCTTCCCAAATGTATGACGCAGAAGAATGTTAGGGCGGCGAATCTCTTTCAGCAAGAAAAAAGTGAAATTCATGGTTATTTTGAGATTTTTCTATAATTTTGAGATTTTAATGATATCTAAGACCCTAGCGAATTTCGATGAAACCGCGTAAGGCACGCCGCATGACCAATGACACAGACATTTTTGCTCAATTACAGCGTCGGCTTATTTCAAATGGATTTGAGCATGGCGCAAAACTACGCGCGGAAGTTTTGCGCAAAGAATTTGCCTGCTCAGCGAGCACAGTGCGTGAAGCACTATTTCGACTTTCAACGCTTGGCCTTGTCGATTTTCAAGAACAACGCGGTTTCCGCGTACCGGTGATGTCGCCCGAAAAGTTGATCGAGTTGACCCACTTGAGAATCCTGCTTGAGAGCGAAGGAACAGTTCTTTCCATCCGAAAAGGCGGCGTTGCATGGGAAGCCCGGCTTGCTGCGGCACATTACAAGCTTAGCCATATCGAAAAACGCATTCATGGGGCTGACGATCTGACCGATTTGGTCGACATCTGGTTTAGCGCTGAAAAAGAGTTTCATGAAACTCTTATCTCGGCGTGTGGTTCAGCTACGCTCAAGCAGATACATGGCCAAATTTACGCTCAGTTTCGCCAACAGTTGATGAAAGTGGATCGCAAGTTCGACTTCATCTCAGAGAACATTCAGCACCACGCAGATATTCTTGATGCGGCCCTTGCTGGCGACGAAGCGCTCACGCACACTCGCATACACGATCACTTGGCTCGCCACCTCACAGGCACAACCTTAGACGCATATTTAGCGGTCTAGATCATCTTCGATATAGGCTTTGATTATCTCGTCGAAACTGTTCTCGGACGTGAAGCCCAGAGCGATTGCCCTTTGCGGATCGAAATTACGCGGCCAGCTG
Source organism: Planktotalea sp. (assembly GCF_050633725.1). GTDB lineage: Bacteria > Pseudomonadota > Alphaproteobacteria > Rhodobacterales > Rhodobacteraceae > Planktotalea. The sequence continues at coordinate 94,209 of NZ_JBOEHB010000019.1, read as the reverse complement.
GCGACCATGGACTCAATCGCGTCATCTGGCTGATGCTTAATCAAATCAACGGCCCCCTGCCCTGCCGCACGGCGTAGCGCCTCAATTTGCTCCGCCACGGTGCAACTATACCCTGGCAAGTTCAATGCACGTCGCCCTTCTAGCCGCGCCAAATCCATCGTTGCCGCATGCGTTAGAAAGCCAGCGGCAGAACGCGGACTGGCGTGCCAGTGGCGCACCGTGTCCTGAACCGGCAATATCGCTTCATGACCATTTAGAGGCTCGCGAATGATGCCCGAAAAAAACGAAGATGCCGCCGCGTTGGCTTTGCCGGGCCGCACACAGATCGTCGGCAAACGTAGCGAAATACCATCGACAAAGCCCTTTCGGCTGTAATCTGACAGCATCAGCTCGCAAGCTGCTTTTTGCGCGCCGTAGCTGGTTAGCGGCGCAGAAAGAAATTCATCACCGATCTTGTCGGGGTATGGCCCGCCAAAGACCGCGATGGAGGACGTGAACACAACCCGAGGGCAATATCGCCCATTGGTGGCGTCATGTTGATCTTTTAACGCATTCAGCAGATGCCACATCGACATCATATTCACATCCCAGCCCAGCTCGAACTCTTGCTCTGCCTGACCAGAAACAATCGACGCCAGTTGAAAAACAATATCGGGCTGAGCCGCAGCAAGTTTTTGTGAAATCGCGGGGTCGGCGATGTTTCCCTTGATTGCGGGTAAGCCCAGATCGCCGACAGGAAATGCGCGATCGAACAACGTAATGTCCGCTTCTTCAAACGTCTGTTCGCGGACGATTTTCTGAGCCAATTTTTGGCCAATCATACCGCCGCCGCCTAAGATGAGTATCTTTTTCATAGCAATAACCCTCAGGTTCTGAGTTTCAGTTCGGGCTCGTAAAGAACCGCAGCGAGCAACCGCTGTTTGGGTGGCTTTGGCACTTCGACTTGAGCTGTTTTTTTCGAAGCAAATCTACCTAGCGTGATCATCGTCCCAGACCTTTCTTGCGCCCAGCATAAATCGGGGAATGGTCAAACCAAAAACTCTGCCATACGCTAACGGTCAAGCATAAAACCACTTGGCCGCGTGGTTTGAAAGGGACAAAACTTAGCGTTTCAACCCACTCTGAACGGAGTGAAAAACGAATGGAAGAAAGATTTTATCGCCATGGGACAAAGACTTAAGGGAAAGCGCGCGCTTATCACTGCCGCTGCACAAGGGATCGGTAGAGCCAGCGCAATTGCCATGGCAAACGAAGGCGCAAAGGTGTTTGCGACCGATGTAAACATGGATGCGCTATCCACGATTCGGAGCGAGAATCTCGAAAATATCGAAATTTTCGAACTCAACGCTCTAGACAAAAAGAGCGTAGATGAAGGCGTTTCCCGCGCCGATCCTGACATCCTTTTTAACTGCGCCGGCTTTGTTCACAGCGGCAATGTTTTGGACGCGGATGAGGAAGAATTCGAATTCGCAATGAACCTCAATGTCCGCTCGATGATGCGCACGATCAAAGCTGCGCTGCCCGGAATGCTAAAGCGCGGATCAGGTTCGATCATCAACATGTCCTCTGCCGCTGGATCTATCATCGGCGCACCTAATCGCTTCATCTATGGAACAAGCAAAGCGGCCGTTGTTGGGCTTACGAAATCTGTGGCGAGCGACTTCGTTTCGCAAGGCATTCGATGCAATTGTATCTGCCCCGGCACCGTAGAAAGCCCTAGCTGGCATGATCGCGTTACTGCGCTTGGGCAAGAGCTGGGCAGCCGCGATGAAGCGCTCGCACAGTTCGTCGCCCGCCAACCCATGGGCAGGGTAGCAACGGCAGAAGAGATCGCTGCTTTGGTCGTCTATCTTGCCAGCGATGAAAGCGCATTCACCACAGGGCATCCGCATGTCATCGACGGCGGATGGTCAGGCCAATAACTCACACCTTTTCAATTATCTAAGACAGGACCCCTCATGAAACTTCTACGTTATGGCGCCGTTGGCGCCGAAAAACCTGGACTTCTTCACTCAGACGATACGCTCCGCGATCTTTCGGCGCATATTGATGACATCACAGGCGATACAATCGATGATGCAACGCTTGCCAAATTGCGCACAGTTGATCCCGCCAGCCTTCCAATTGTGGACGGCGAACAGCGCATCGGGGCCTGCGTCGGCAATATCGGCAAATTCCTATGCATCGGCTTGAATTACTCCGATCACGCAGCCGAAACTGGTGCGGAAATCCCCAAGCATCCGATTTTGTTCTTTAAAGCGAACTCTGCAATCGTCGGCCCAAATGACGACGTTGTTATGCCACGCGGCTCAACGCAGACCGATTGGGAAGTAGAGCTCGGCGTCGTTATCGGCAAAGAAGCAAAATATGTCAGCAAAGAGAATGCGCTTGATCATGTAGCGGGATATTGCATTGTGAATGACGTCTCCGAGCGGCATTTTCAGGCCAATTTGACGGGTCAATGGACCAAGGGGAAATCCTGCGACACCTTTGGCCCAACTGGCCCTTGGCTGGTCACGCGCGATGAAATTGAAGACCCGCAAAATCTCGACATGAGCTGTGATGTGAACGGCAAGCGCATGCAGACAGGAAACACTGCGACAATGATCTTTACGGTCGCAGAAATCATTGAGCACTTGAGCCAGCTTTTCACTCTGCATCCCGGCGATGTGATCACCACTGGCACGCCTCCGGGTGTTGGGCTGGGGATCAAGCCTGAACCGATCTTCCTCAAAAAAGGCGACGTGATGGAATTGAGCATTCAAGGTCTTGGACATCAACGCCAGAAAGTAGATCAAGATGCCTGATTTATTGCAGATTGGCGGCATCACCGACACGATGAAAGAGCGTTTGGAAGCCGCCTTTACGATTCACCAATTGGATGAGTTCGAGCCAGAAAAGATCACTCATGTGATTACCAACGGTCATGACGGGGTGTCGCCAGAATTGATGGCATCCCTCACCAACTTGGAAGTGATTAGCGGTTATGGCGTTGGCTATGATGCTGTTGACGCCGAAGAGGCCGCGCGGCGCGGAATTTATGTAACCCACACACCAAACGTGTTGAACGAAGAGGTCGCGACAACTGCGGTTTTACTCTTGCTCGCATGCTATCGCGAGTTGCTGCGTGACGATGCCTATGTGCGTACAGGTGAGTGGAAAACAAAGGGAAATGCGCCGCTCACGCGATCGGCGGACAACCAAACCGTTGGAATTCTGGGCCTTGGGCGCATTGGTCAGGCTATCGCTGATAAGCTGGCCCCTTGGAATGCCAAAATTCTCTATCATTCCCGCAACAAAAAGGACGTATCCTATACATACTATGATGATCTTACAGAAATGGCCCGCGATAGTGATGTGCTAATCTGCATCACACCGGGCGGTGCATCGACAAACAAGATCGTCAACAAAGATGTCTTGCACGCGCTAGGTCCCAACGGAACCCTCATCAACGTAAGCCGTGGTTCAGTTGTCGACGAAGCCGCGCTGATAGAGGCTTTGCAAAGCGGGGCGCTGGGTTGGGCAGGACTTGATGTGTTTGAAGCTGAGCCCGCAGTACCGCAAGCGCTGCGCGATCTTCCGAACACTGTTTTGCTCCCACATGTGGGCAGCGCGACGGTTGAAACGCGCGCAGCAATGGGCGCTTTGACGGTTGATAATCTGCTCAAGCATATCAAGGATGGCTCTGTGATGAGTGCCGTTCCAGAATGCGCCCACCTCTAGAGGGTTTTCGGCTAACGCATGATTGAATTTCTCGTCGCCGTCCTCTTTTTGCTGATCACACCTGGACCAGGCGTTTTAACGACCGCGGGGATTGGCGCGGCATACGGATTTCGTGCCGGGCTCGGGTTTATCTGGGGCCTGATGCTCGGTGGTTTCATCAATATGATGATCATCATCTCGGGCCTAGCTGCGCTCGTGCTGGCAATCCCGTCTTTGCGCGCGGTGTTGTTGATCGCATCGCTCTGCTATTTGCTCTATCTCGCGTGGCGCATCGCAAGCGCTGGAGCAAAGATCGGCTTTGCTCCGGCCAACACACCACTCGGGTTCAAAAATGGCTTGATGTTGCAGTTCATCAATCCCAAAGCTTACGTTGTTGGAACCACCTTGTTTTCCGGTTTTGTCTTTTTGCCAGACAATCCCGTTTTGGAAATTGTGCTAAAGCTCGTCTTTTTCAATCTCATCTGGATGCCTGTCCATCTCGTCTGGCTCGCGTTTGGTGCAAAAATCGGAAGCTTGAACCTATCGCATCGCCGCCAACGCGCGATAAATGTCGCTATGGCGTTCGCTTTGATTGTGGTCGTATGCATCGCGCTTTGGACGTCTCTTTAAAGCGATGCAGTAATGCCCCCATCGACATAGAGCGTATGCCCGTTGACAAAACTCGCGCCCTTTGACGACAAGAATATCGCAGCTCCAACCAGCTCTTCTACATTGCCCCAACGCCCCGCCGGTGTGCGTTTGGCAAGCCATGCACTAAACTCGTCATCCGCGACCAAAGCCGCATTAAGCGGCGTGTCGAAATAACCAGGAGCAATCGCGTTGCAGTTCAATCCATACTGCGCCCAGTCGGTTGCCATTCCCTTGGTCAAATTCGCCACTGCGCCTTTGGTCGCCGTATAAGGCGCGATGCCAGGGCGTGCGAGCGACGTTTGAACCGAGGCGATATTGATGATTTTGCCCGTGCCGCGCGCGATCATATGCCGAGCAACGGCTTGGCCAACGTGAAATACCGAGGCAACATTCGTCTGCAGCAAACGCTCAAAGGCGTCTGCTGGAAAATTCTCCAACTCGGTTCGATGCTGCATGCCGGCATTGTTGATCAATATATCAATGCGACCGTGCTCTGTTTCAAATTCATCAACCGCCGCCCGAACACCGTTGTGATCCGTGGCATCAAAGGCAAGCTGATACACTTTCGCGCCTTCGCTCTCTAGCGTCCTTGCCGCACTCGCGAGTTTGCCTTCGTCTCGACCATTAAGCACGATTTCAGCCCCAACGCCCGCGAGGCCCCGTGCAAGCGCAAACCCGATTCCCTGACTGGAACCCGTGATCAGCGCACGCTGCCCCGTTAGATCAAACATGTTGAGCGACATTGAAAATATCCTTTGGTTATTGGCGGTAAGTAAACGTAACTTGAGCGGAGTTGTACAGGGAAACCACCTATGAATACCTCCAACGTTTCAATCGTAATTCATGCTGCGCGCGATCTACGCGTAGAAGAGAGTGGCGAAATATCTAAGATCGGCTCAGGGCAAGTTCTGATAGAAATTCAGTCAGGCGGCATTTGCGGTTCTGATTTGCACTACTACAACCACGGTGGTTTTGGTCCGATCCAACTGCGTGAACCGATGATTTTGGGGCATGAGGTTTCTGGAAAAATCGTTTCAACAGCAAGCGACGTCAGTGCCCTCAGTGTCGGTCAATTGGTGGCCGTGTCGCCATCTCGCCCTTGTCAGTCATGTGAATACTGCTTGAAGGGGCAGCAAAACCATTGCCTCAACATGCAATTTTACGGCAGCGCCATGCCCTTTCCCCATATCCAAGGGGCCTTTCAAAAGCATCTAGTCGCGGAAGCCGCGCAATGTGTTCCAGCTGATGGGTTGAGCTCTGGGCAAGCCGCAATGGCTGAACCTTTAGCCGTTTGTTTGCACGCCCTGAAACGAGCTGGCGATGTGATGGCAAAGAACGTTTTGATTACGGGATGTGGCCCGATTGGCTGCTTGAGCATCCTCGCCGCTCGACGCGCTGGCGCGGGCCAAATCATCGCGACAGATCTATCCGACTTCGCGCTAGAAAAGGCGCGCGAATGTGGTGCTGATCTGACGTTTAATACGAAAGAAACACCCTATGCCTTGGCCCGATTTCAGCGCGATAAGGGGCAAATTGACGTTCATCTGGAATGCTCGGGCGCAGCTGGGGCGCTTGCCGCGGGGGTCGCTTGCCTAAAGCCCAAAGGCACGTTGGTGCAGCTTGGCCTTGGCGGTGATATGAGCGTGCCGATGCAAGCGATGACTGCCAAAGAAATCACGCTTCGCGGCTCCTTTCGCTTCCATGAAGAATTCGCATCCGCAGTGCGCATGATGCAGAGCGGCTTGATAAAGGTCGATGCCTTGCTCACGCACCGCTTTGACGCGACAGACGCTCAGCGTGCGTTCGAAACCGCTAACGATCGAAGCCAAGCAATGAAAGTACAGCTTGCGTTTTAGAGCAGGAGGAACAGCGTGAAGGACTTGATCAGCAGATATGACCGCAATGGATTTGTCGCACCACTAGATATCTTAAGCGCACCTGAAGCCGAAACACTTCGCAATGAATTTGAATCCGCCGAAGCGGAGTTGAAACACGATCCCGACAAGCTCAAACTGCTCTACGCATATCCAGATCGCTTGCTTCCGGGCTTTGACGCGCTCGTCCGCCATCCAAAACTGATAGCGGCCGCTTCAACTGTTCTTGGCCCTAACCTGATGGTGTGGAGCGGTGCTGTGTTCATCAAAGAAGCCCGCTCGAACAAGATCATTTCTTGGCATCAAGACCTTACACATTGGGGGTTGGACGACGCTGAAGAGGTCACTTTGTGGGTTGCGATTTCAGAAGCATCTATCGCCAGCGGCTGTATGAAGTTCGTACCGGGAAGCCATAAGCAACGCATTGTGCCGCACATCGATACATTCAGCGAAAACAACCTTCTTTCGCGTGGTCAGGAAATCGCAGTGGATGTGAACGAAGCAGAAGCAGTTTATGCGCCGCTCACAGCGGGCCAAGCTTCGATGCACCATGGGCATCTGTTCCACGCCTCTGAACCCAATACGACAAATGATCGCCGCATCGGCGCTGCAATTCGTTTTATCAAACCTGCAATGCGTCAGGAAAACGGGACCAAATCTTTGGTCGCGCTGGTGGCTGGTGAAGACAGATATGATCACTTTGAGATCGCAGGCGCGCCACTTGCTCGTTTGCACTCCGATGACTTTGCCCGCTGCCATGCGGATGCAGAACGCAAACACGCGATCCTGTTTAAAGGCGCTGACCCGAGCAAGACTTAGCTCTAGGCTTAGAGCTATGCCTATCCGTATCTTGTCTAAACCAAGCTCAAACGTACACGCTTAGGCGACCCTAGCTGAGCAGCCTAAGCGCAGAAAACTATCACGCGGTGCCGCGTTCTGGCCTGTTGTTTTCAATGTTGAACTTCATCCCGTCGAGCAGCTCTTCAAGATCGGGGCGCGCAGCAGGGCCGTTAGAGATGTCTACAAGCATGAGCGTGCCATCTGGGCGTATGCCAAAAGCCCCCGGCTCGGCGAACAGACCTGTGGTTTCAGCCTCCGACAAAGGCGACGACACATAAAGTCCAAGCGCGCGCATCTGCGCTTCGTTCATTCCATAGCAAAGATCAAAATCCCAACCGAACTCGGCTTTGTCGGCCTTGGCTTTTTCTTCGGTATCTGCGGATACGACAACCACATCAAGCACGTCTTCCCAAGCAGAAAGCACTGCGTTCAACTTGTTGAGGAACCGTTTGCAGCGCGGGCAATGCTTGCCGCGATACACAAAGAGCATGGTCCAACGCTCTTTTGGTTGTCCGATTGTGACGGTGCTTGAGCTACCAATACATGGAAAACTCATTTCGTCGATTTTTGCACCTACGTTTGGTTTAGCTGAACTCATTGGATTTCCTTATTTGTGATTACTCTGCCGCCGGCTAGGCTTCTGAAGCAGAAAGATATTTGGCTGCTTACTGCATCCAGCCCAGCGTCCCATCTGTTGCGCCATTGGGTTTATACTCTGCCCCCAGGGGGGATCGCCAGCCCAGAGCGTCTATCTGGCGAAAGACCTCGGTGAAATCAACCTCGCCGTGATCGGGTGTGCCCCTGTCTGGCACGGACGCGAATTGGATATGTCCGATTAGCGGATACATATAGTTCAACTGAGCAATGACGTCGCCTTCGGTTCTGCCAACATGGTAACAGTCAAACATTAGCTTTAGATTTGGAGCCCCGACTTCTTCGATAATGTCGCGTGCTTGCTGCAAGGTTTTCAGAAAATATCCTGGCGCATCATGCTCGTTCAGCGGCTCGATCAAAATGGTAATGCCTCGATTGGCGGCGAGGTTCGTCGCGACGTAGAGATTTTGAATGAACGTCTGATGTGCGTCACTTCCGTCAGCAAAGCCAGCCATAACATGAACAGCTTTTGCACCTACATCTTCGGCATATTCGATTGCTTCGCCTATCGCATCTAATGCCTCGTCCGTGCGGTCGGGCAAGGCGCAAAGGCCATTGTCGCCCGCAGCAACATTTCCGCGACGGGTATTAAGACCAAGCATGGGAAGGCCCGTTTCAAGCAGCGCCGCTTTCACCTGCTCGGGGGGAAAATCGTAGGGCCAATGGCATTCAACCGCAGCGAACCCCGCAGCCTTTGCGGCGCGGATCGCATCTGGCAGTGGACGGTCAGTCCACAAAAACCCCAAGTTGGCAGAAAACCGCGTCATGCGTCCCATTCCACATCAAATTTCGTCACAACCGCCTGCACTTGTTCCTGCGTCAAAGCGGTCACGTTTGCGGCACGCGTCATCATCGCAAGGCGCGCTGTGTCTTCCAGCTCCTCGATGGCATTACAGGCTGCTTCGATATCCTTGCCTGCAACAACAGGCCCATGATTAGCGAGCATCACCGCAGAGCGTTTGCCAGCCAATCCGCGAACAGCTTCGCCCATTGCGGGATCGCCCGGGAGAAAGAACGGCAAGAGCTTCACACGGCCAAGTTTCATCAAGCCATAAGGCGTCAACGGTGGCAGAAAATCGTCTGGATTTGCATCTGGCATCATCGACAATGCGACCGAGTGGCAAGAATGCAAGTGAACGACCGCACCCGCAGAGCTTCGCGTGTCATAAAACGCGGTGTGCAGCGGCATTTCTTTTGTTGGCGGATCGCCACCAATGAGCGTTCCAGAAGCATCAAACCGACTAAGATGATCGGGATCGAGCCGCCCAAAACTGGTTCCCGTTGGCGAAACGAGCAATCCACCATCTTCCGTACGAGCGGAAATATTGCCTGTGCTGCCGTGGGTTAACCCTCGGTCAAATAACGACTTAGCAAGAAGGCACATTTGCTCTCTTAAGCGGCTTTCACTCATACCTCACCTTTTAGAACCATATCGGCTTTCTCAAAAAAGTCATCCGCGCCGAAGTTACCCGATTTCAGCGCAACAACCAAACTTGGTCTTGGCCGTAAGGCAGGGACGCCCGGATCGATTTCGGGTCCGAGTTCTAGGGTCTTTAGCCCCAAGCCCTCAACAACTGCCCCCGATGTTTCACCACCTGCGGTTATGAGCCTTGTCACTCCATAGTCCACTACAATCTGGGCTGTTCGTGCAAAGAAAGCTTCAAGCGCTTCAGAAGACCTTTCCAACCCGAATTCGGCTTGCACCTGTTTGATCGTCTTGGGGTCCGCTGAGCTATAGGCAAGCGGAATGCCATCAGCTTCGATCAACCATTGCGCGATGTTTTCTGGAGCTAACCGTCCTTCAATAACATCGCTCGCAAGAATTTCTCGCGTTGGATGGCTTGCCGCATGATGTGCCACCTGTGCACGCGTCGCAATCGAACATGACCCCGAAAGCGCGACGGATTTGCCCGGCTGGCCAACCCAAGGGACGTCGCCCGGTGAGCACCCAAAATTCGCGGGCAATCCAAGCGCAACGCCCGAGCCGCCAGTAATCAGCGGCAGGTCTTTTGAGGCTTTGCCGATCGCGATTAGATCTGCATCACGAATGGCATCCACGACAATGTGGCGCTTACCTGCGGTCTGCTGATCGTTCAGCCCCTGCTCGATCGCGCTAGCCCCTTCAAACACGGTTTCTGCGGCAACATGGCCGACTTGGTACTTTGATTGAAGCGCGAGCCAACGACGGATGTCTGCGTCGGTCATCGGTGTAAGTGGATGGTTTTGCATCCCAGATTCATTCAGCAAACTATCTTTTACGAAAAGATGCCCCTGATACAAAGAACGACCCGCGCCGGGAAAGGCAGGGCATACCACGACCTTGTGTGCTTCCAGAGCCTCGGCCAAGGCGTCCATCACGGGGCCAATGTTCCCCTCAGCAGTTGAATCAAAGGTGGAGCAATATTTGAAAAAGAATTGCCGACAGCCTTGGCTTTGCAACCATTTCAATGCGGCCAAGGATTGCTTGATGGCGTCGCTTGGATCAATAGAGCGGGTCTTTAGTGCGACGACACCAGCCTGCACATCTGCGGCCGCATCGCTTTCGGGAACCCCGGCATATTGAACAGTTCGCATGCCGCCCTTTGCCAAAGTGTTCGCCAAATCGCTGGAACCTGTGAAATCATCACCAATACATCCCAATAACATTACGCATCTCCAGGCAAAGTGAGACCTGCATTGCGAGCATAGACTTTAGCCACCGCTGCGTCGTCCTCGCTGCCCAGCCCCATTCCTGCGGCCGCAAGATACTGCTGCATTGCCGCGGCAGTGATAGGGGCGCTGAATTGAGACGACTTTGCAATATCAAGGACGATACCAAGATCTTTTGGCCATATATTTATTTGGCTGTGTGGCGTGTAATCACCCTCGACAATATGAGGTGCTCGGTTCTCAAGCATCCAGCTCGTGCCTGCGCACTTGCTAATGACCTCAGTAAATTTTTTTGGCGTTACGCCCTGCGTCATCCCGAATGTCATTGCCTCGGCCATCACAGCAATATGAACGCCAGCGAGCAATTGATTAACCGCCTTCATCGCTGATCCTGCGCCCGCAGCATCCCCAAGCTCGAAAACAGTTTCGGCAGCAGAGTCCAAAACTGCGCTTGCTTGGCAAAAGGCTTCACTCGAGCCTGATGCCATAACTGAAAGTTGGCCATGTGCGGCCTTCAATGATCCGCCCGAAATTGGCGCATCTAGATAATGCACACCCAAGGCATTGCATCGCGCTTCCATATCTTTTGCGAACTCAGGCGGCACAGTCGCGCATCCAAGGACAACTGCCCCTGCCCGCATTAAGGGCACCACGCCAGTTTCGCCGAACAACACGTCTTCGGTCTGCGCCGCATTCAGCACGACGACAACCACCGCATCGAGCGAGCCTGCAACATCAAGCAGGTTCCCTTTCGCGCCGCCTTCTGAAGCGAATTTCTCAACTTGAGACGGAACGACGTCAAAGCCATGCGTGACGAGGCCAGCGTGCAGGCAAGACTGTGCAATACCATATCCCATCGCACCCAAACCAAAGACTGCAGTTCTGAACGTATCGGGCAATTTGTTGACCTCGCAGATGTGTTGTCAAACTTCTGGTATCGATACCAGTTTCGCTTTCCCCAGTCAACGAACGCATGAAACCCGCGCTAAAGATTGCCAGATCTATCGCAATTCTATAGGCCAAACAGCATAGATCGCAGCCAAGGGGATGAGATTTGGACAATAAATCACGCGCCACTTTGGCCGATGTCGCAGCGGCGGCGGGTGTGAGCAAGATGACCGCCTCGCGCGCATTGCGCGGCGCTCGGGATGTGTCCAAGAACAATTTTGAAAAAGTGCAAAAAGCCGCTAGGGAAATCGGCTATGTCGGCAACCATCTAGCCTCTGCACTTTCAGGAAAACGGTCTGATCTCATTGGCGTCGTTATCCCAAGTATCGCAAATATTGTGTTTGCCGAAGTCCTTGCGGGTATCGCAGAAGCAATTGAGGGCACTGGGCTTCAAACCGTTTTTGGCGTTACGGATTATGATCTGAACACCGAAAACGATGTTATTCGCAACATGCTCTCGTGGAACCCGGCTGGTCTGATTGTTACCGGATTGGATCAATCAAATGATGCCAAGCGATTGTTGGAAAATACCGATATACCAGTTGTTCAAATCATGGACCTAGATGGCGACCCTATTGATACATGCGTCGGGTTCTCTCACCGCGCGGCTGGCGCAGAGATGGCTGCATCCCTGTTAGAAATGGGTCGCAAGCGCATTGGCTATATAGGACGCGGCGTAGATGTGGATGTTCGAGCCAAGAAACGTCTGAACGGATTTCGCGAGCACCTTTCGCACGCAAACATAGACCTTATGGCGACGAAAATCGGCGCAGGCCCTTCGGGCACAAATATCGGCCGCGAGATGACTTCTGAACTGCTCAGCCAGCATCCAGATTTAGACTGCATTTATTATTCCAATGATGATCTTGCGGCAGGCGGTGCGCTTCATTGCATCGCGTCCGGAATCGCTGTTCCTGACACTCTGACGCTTGCGGGTTTCAACGGGCTTGAGATCATCACAAGCTTGCCTGTCAGCGTCTTAACCTCTCGCACCCCGCGCAGGGATGTAGGACGGACCGCAGCGCAGCTTATTGTTGATGTGCAAAAAGGCTCCAACAACTGGAAGAAACAAACGCTGGAATTTCCACCTGTTATTGCTTTCGGCACGTAAAGCCTGCTCGGTGTGAGCAAAACCGCGGCGACGTGAGACCCCTGCCACCTTTCCTGTGCTAGCTGAGCAAAGCGCGCACTTCTTCGTTTGCAAGGCCAAACAAAAAAACGCTTCGTAGAACAAGCCTCATCATTTGGTGCCTCAAGCGCGCTAAATAGTCCCCTAAGCCGTGTATTTGGCAGCACATTTATCCCCATCGGACAAACGACCTATCCCTTTGGGACCTCTTCTATCTCTTTGACCATTCGCAAAAAGTGCCCCGATCTGTGACCTAAGGATCAGCAAATTGATAATTAGTAAATGATCGGAACTCTGATGCCTGTAACTGCAAACTCTACCGCCTCCAACTTCCTTGGAACCGAGCACAATGACACTATCACGGATGGTTTTGAGGGAAGTGATGGCACTGTTTATTCCAGCGACACCGACCAAACGTTAGAAGTAAACGGTCGCGAAGGTGATGACGCGATTGGAACAGGCCGTGGCAACGACCTTGCTGCAGGCGATATGGTCGGCGCGGAATGGCAGTACGTAGATGGCAAGTGGGTTTACACTCACAGCGCGGTTGTGGTCAGCAACTACGGTCTCGACACCTCTTACAACGACTTGATCCAAACAGGTCGCGGCGATGACGTTTTGCTCGGCAATGGTGGCGATGACAGCCTCTATGCTGGCTCTGGCGAAGACATCATTAACGCAGGTCGCGGTGACGATATTGCGTTTGGAGATAACGGTGACGACATCCTGAACCTAGAAGCAGGGAACGATTACGCTGAAGGCGGCAATGGCGCTGACATTGTAAACGGCGGCAACGGCAATGATGTGATCTGGGGCGATCTTCAAAGCGAGAACATGCTCGCTACTGCAGAACCGAACGCCTCGACATTCAGTCAATTGTCCCATTCCTCTGCTTGGACTATGACAGACTCCAACGGTAGTTCCTCGATCTCTCAATCAGCTGAAACTGTTGAAGGCGAAACTTACACAATCTCGTTCGATTTGGCTGCCAACCTCGCAGGCGGCCATTCTTCGGGCCGTGTCGAAGTCGTTTGGAACGGTGAAGTCGTAAACACGGTCGAAGTCACATCTGGTGCATACGAAACTTTTGCCATCGACGTTGTCAGCGACGGAAACCAAGGCGAGCTCAGCTTCAACGCACTCGCCCCCGAAGACAGCATTTCCTATAACTTTGATGGCCCAATCATCAACTACGACAAGGAAATCATAATCGGTGGCGAAGAGGTCAGCGTAAAGGGATTTGCCGCAGGTCAAGCCAAGCTTTATCAAGTCATCGACGGCCAACTGAACGTCTTTGACGTAGAAGCAAAGAGCTACGTTGCGGTTGGAGATATGCCGAACTTTCGCATCAACTCTGTTGGTTTCAACATCGAAGACAATCTGATTTACGGTGTCGCTAAGTCATCTGGCACAGACTCGCTTGGCAACGCAGTAAATTCATCCGACATCGTCATGATCGACGCAGCGGGAGCGACATATCGCATTGGTGAAGGCTTCTATGCTGACTACGTCGGTGATTTTGACGACAGCGGCAACCTTTGGACTTTCCACTCTGCCCTGAACCGTATCAGCGTTGTTGACGTGGATCAGTTCGACGCAGACGGGAACCCCGTTATCGAGCATTACAGCTTCCCAGCAAATATGTTCACCGACAGAACCTTTGATCTAGCGTTCAACACACAAGACGGAAACTTTTATGCGGTGATTTCACCAAGTGCGAACGGCCAAGCTGGTAAAGTCATCAAAATTGATCTTAGCGGAGTTCAAAATGGAGGAATGCCAACCTTCTCAGAAATTTCGATCACCGGAACGTTGTATGGCGACGAAATGTCCAACGGTATGGCGAAAGGTGCCTTCGGCGCGGTCTTCATGGATGGCGAGAGCAACCTTTACTACGGCCTGAACCGCGGCGATCACGACCTCGATTCCTCCACAGGTGTTCAAGGCGCGATCTTTAAGGTGAATATGGATTGGGAAACAGGCCAAGCTTATTCGGAGTTTATGTCCGAAGCGCCTTCAACTGGTTCAAACGATGGCGCTGTTGATCCGCGCTCTAGTGATCCATTCACCGAGATTGATGCAGACGCAGCGGTCCTATTGCGTGAGCCGTCACTGACACTCGTAGATGGCGGTAACGACACGCTACGCGGCGGCGCTGGTGAAGATGAAATTCACGGCAATGATGGAGATGACAAATTGAATGGTGGCCGCGATGACGACATTCTGTTTGGCGATCAAGGAAACGACAACGTGTCTGGTGATGCTGGCAACGATTGGATTTCAGGCGGCAACGGCGAAGACAAGCTGATGGGTAAATCTGGCAACGACGAAATTTCTGGTGATAACGGCGCGGATTACCTCAATGGAGGTGCCGACAATGACACACTGAACGGTGGCAACGGCATCGATAAGGTTGTTGGCGGTTCGGGTTCTGACGAAATCAACGGCGGGGCTGGAAACGATCATCTTTGGGGCGGCAACTGGACAGCCGATGCCGCTTCAGACACGTTCATCTTCAACAGTGGCACGGGCAAAGACTATGTTCACGATTTCGAAGCTGATCTAGACCTCATCGACCTGACGTCCTTTGCGACTGATATGAATGCGGTTCAAGACGCTATGGTAGATCTCGGCTGGGCAACGGTCGTCGATCTTCAGCTATTGGACGGCGGTCAAAGCGGAGACAAGATCGTACTTCACTCCGTCGATGCGCAAGACATTACGGCGGACGTCTTCATCTTTTGATGCGTAGAATCAGACACAAACCAGCTTTCCGAGGCCGTGAAAGGCCTCGGAACTTAGCCACTGCCTGAGCAACAGTTTGGGGTTTACCCATGGGCTTGGCATGTTACGGCTGGCACCTACGTCGCAATTTCGGGCATCTCATCCAAATTAGACTTTTGATCATAGATTTGACGTGTTTTTGGATCAAATCGAATAAAGTAAGGTAGAATGATCGCTCCTGCGAGGGATTTCAGGAAAGTAAGAGTAATGTCGCGGTTCAACTCGATCAAACGAATGCTGGTGCCAGCCCTCGGGCTAACGCTAAGCCTGTCACCGATCGAAGCCCGCGCGCAAACTTTGCTACCTTTTGACCTCGAACAAGCCATGCCCAGCCCCGCGAGCCAGCAGATTGATACCTCAAAACTCTTGGTTCCGAATGCGTCCGAGGTCGTCTTTGATTTCAAGAATGCTTCTGGCTCATCCAGATATCAAAGCGGGGTTGTGGGCGATTGGAAATACGTTCTGTATCCAGACGGCACCACGCTCGTGAGCCACAAAAACGCTCAAACGTCTTCTACGCTAACAATAGAATGTGAAATGGCCGTCTCTTGCGATGTGACGGCGGGCGACAAAGATGTGCTTTCGGTCAACGCGATTGCCGCGCCGCGCCCTGACATTCCCGTCGATACGGATGCGGAAGGTGTGGCTAGGTTTCTAGCGCAATCCATTCTGGCAGAGACAGGAACGCCCCTGCCCGCGCCCGTAACCCAAGAATTGCCTTTGAGCGAGGACGCTGAAGCGAGTAAGCAGCGCGACGCTATTGTCGATGTACCCCAACTTTCACCAGAGAGTACGACAGCAGAGGCAGAACCAGCGCCTGTCACAGCAAAGCCTAACAGGGTAAAGCCCTCCACGCGTGCGGCAAGCCCTCGTAAACACCAAACGCCCAAGGTCAAGCGACGCACCTCACCGACACCGAAGATCAAACTCCAAAAGGCCGAGATCCCCGTCAGCGCCAAAGTGGAAAAGCCGGAATTGTCCTTTGTTAAGCGTTACAAACTGGCCTGTTCTGTGTCAGCCACAGCCAGCCTACACAGCCTCAATCAGGACGAAGACGAAAATCGCACAAGCAAACCCCGGGTTAATTTTGCTTGCTATGCGCGGCTTTCAAACAAGCTCTCTGGCAGGGTTTCTTTGGTCCGTTATCTAAATCCGAGCGAACAACAGCCCTGGGATCCAGACATAACCTATGCATTCGACTACAAAGTCACAGACAAGATTAAGCTGGGTTATTCTAACTATTCTGGCCGCATTGGTGGGTCGGGAAACACCTTTGGCAAGCTTCTAACATCTGGAACATTGCGCGCCTCCGTTAAGCTTCCTCAAATCAATCTACCCTTCGACAAAAAGGCCAATTGCTCCGCGAGCATTCGACTGCCCGATCCAAAGCAAAGCAGCGCTAGATTGTTTTGCGGTGTTCGTCTTAGTGACAAATTGAGTGTTGCGGGCACTGTTCATGCGTATTTCCCGGGCCGTCAAGAAAGCTATCAACCGGACTTCACATACACTGCAACGTATAAGATTTCAGACCTTTGGAGCCTGACCTATTCCAATTATGGGAACAACCGTTTCCCGTGGAATCAGGCCTCTTCACCCGGTCGCGGCATATTGGGTGGCTCGCTCAACCTAAGCTACAAAATCAAGTTTTAGGGCACAAAACCAAATGTGCTTTATTCGCGTGCACACAGGAAAATGCGCAGATCTTCGAGCGCGGCATCAAGATCGCGTCCCGAGGTCGATCCGCCTAAAACGGATTGCAGAGCATTCAAAGTGCTCGGACCAATAAGACCATCGACAGGTCCTGGATCAGCGCCCGCCACCAACAGCAATCTTTGCAGCGTTATTATGGTATCGCCCTCAGGGACCGCACTTGCAGCACATTCGCCCGGATTTACGTCGGCCCCTTCAACGCGCGCATTGACGGCTTCAGGTTCGGGAATTGCCGCGGTCTCCGGCACTGGCGCATCCTCGATTCCAAGCAGACATTGACCGATTTTGTGTGCGGCATCGCTCGCGTCGGCTGGCACATCCCCTATTGAGGAATAGCTGCATTCTGCTTCTTTGCTCGTGCAATCCAGCTCGATTTTCCAATCAGGGCGCTTGATATCGGACGTGACCAGCGCGTCCCCGTTTGAGAACAGTTTATAGGCAAACCCACGAAAATTTCCTGTTTGCCAGAAACTTGGAAACCGGGCCGCGGGCACATCCGAGACCCGCAGTTCAACGCCTGTCGCCCCCGGGAGCGGGTTATTATACGCAACGCCTACGCAGGGTTCGGCCCAAAGCATCGTCGGGGCCAAAACGAGCCCAACCAAACTAGACAGCCAAACCGCCCTCATGGCGCAGCGTGGAGCAATGGGCCTGCCACACGAAACGCGAGAGAAGCCAGCACCACAGCATTGGTATTTGCTGTGATTGATTCATTCGTAGACTTGTCGATTTCATATAACCCTTCTGGAAAGCCTTGCTCGGGATCGCCAAGCGGCGTCACTGCATCAAGCAGTGTTTGAGTGTATTCCGTCCCAAATAGAGCGTCCCAGCCAAAAGCTGCTTTGGTGCTGATCGTTCGGCGACTGTCCATGCGTTCGCCTTTGAACGATAAAACGGACCAAGCTGCGCCTCCTCCCCAGATTGATGAATATGCAAAATAGGGAGCTTCATCCAAATGGGTTTCGCTTACGGCAGTCAAAACTCCGTTGTTTTGAAAGCGCGCTTCTTGTGCCTTGTAGATAGCGGTCGCGAATTTGCGCGACCGCGAGTCAAAGCCAAATTCAAGACCATCGAACAAGTAAGGTTCACTTACCGTAAACGCAGGAATTGTGTTGCGGTGCATGCGCGTGTCTACAGGTACAGGCTGGCCCTCAACGTCTTTGATCATAATGTTGTCGCTTACGTCATACGCATCGAACATATCAAAACCGAACAGCATCATCGCCTTAGCTGCGTATTGCTCATACCCAACGCGACCCTCTTGGTCCTCGCGCAGCTTGCCATTGCTTATGTTGCCGCCAATCAATTGGCCATCTTTCACCATTCGGGCCAAATCCCAGCGATCCAATATGATCGCGACCTTCGGCGTCAGCGCGGGATGATGTCGCTCGATCAATCCAAACGTCGCGGTGATCCGTGCGATATCAAGCGCAGACCATCCAAGCCCAATGTCTGACGGCTTGTTCGAATAATCAACCAAGGCACCAGATTGCACATTGTAAGCCTTGTTCGGCAAGATGCCATCATACAGCTTGATCGTGGCGAGCGTTTCCAAAGCCTTGGATAAACGCGCTTCTGCTTCGTTCGCATCAATCACTTCAAGCAATTGGGCAGAGATCACGGCGACAAAGTAAGACCCTGTCTCCCACATAGTTGTAGACGGGTATTTGTTCGCCGAATTGACGAGGCCAGTATTCGCATCGGTGTTGTTTTCGAAGTATCGCCATGCGGTCTTGGCATGGGCCACGTCTGTCGGCGTCGCCGAACGGCGCGGCGCAATCGGCAAGGGCTCGATCGCCTCCAGCGTCGACATCGCATTTTGATCAATGATCTGCCCTGCGTGCGCAAATGTTTCGCTTTTTGTAACGGTTTTTTCCATTTCCGTATCCGCTTCCAAATACGTAACCAGCGCTAAACCGCACGCGATTGCCGTCAGAAAAATCAGATGGCTTCTAGCATGGATAAGGTTTTGACGAAAACTCATGACGTAATGTCCTCTTGAGAAACAGGCGGCTTCCACATTGCGGCGGCAATCATGCCTGCCATGGCCAAACAATTGTTAAAACCCCAAAGAAGATTGGTAACAACGCCGGTCGCAGAGTGAGACGTTTGACCACTCCAAAGCGCGATACTGGCCCAGACGCCCGCAACAACAGTCAGTCCGACAACAGCAAGCTGCGGTCGCACCAATCTCAGGAAGTTGCCCGTTTGGCGCACCTTGGGCGTAACAGGAAAAGATATCTTTTCCCCCCGCAAAACCGCCCAAATCGCACGAAATCCTATCGGGAAAAACGAAAGATAACTCGCCTTAGCAGCGTAGCCAGAGATGCCCCAGGTTCCCACCATAATTGCCAACTCAAGCGTTATGAGAAAGGGAATCAAATGCAGGAAAAAGTCGTCAGAGAAAGCAGAGACCGGCGCAACGGCGGTGAAAAGATAGATGATTGGTGCGAACAAGAAGATCATATTCCAGATAGGTGCGAGATATGAATAGAAAGTCGTCGCGTACATCATACGCTGCCCAAACGATAAACCGCGCTTGAAAAGGGGGTTATCGTTCACCATGATATCAAGGCTGCCACCCGCATATTTATATCGTTGAATCGTCCACGTTAGCAGATCTTGCGGAGACAGCATCTTGCTCTCAATCATCGGATGAAGCATCGATTTCCAGCCGCGTTCTTTGTCTGCGTGCAATACGATGGACGTGTAGATGTCCTCGGACACATGGAACTTGTAGGGCGTCAGCACCTCGGTTGTGACCGCTTCGGTGCGGATAGCCTCCATCAGCTCAGGCGAAACAGAACGCTCCTTGCTTGAAACGGTGATTTGCTCCTCTGCCGCAAACATCCGCTCTTCAACCTTTGCTCCAAAGCCGCGCAAAGCTGCTTCCATTACTGCTTCGCGGCGGTGAATCGAACCAGCACCACAGCAGAATGATGCATTTACCCAATTTCGACGTCTCTGAATAATGTCGTAGAACATCTTTGGATCGTTCACGAAGGGGTCTTCACCCAGCTTGACTGGGCCGATTACGCGCTCAATCACGCCACCAAACATACCAGCAATTCCACCGAAGCGACGGTTCATCGAATACCTTAGGTTTTCACCTTCAGGCAAATCGTAGAACCATTGCGGGGTTTGGACCCATGCCATTTTGGGATCGCGAAAATACCCTAACGTGCGTTCAAGTAAAGTCGGGAATGGTCGCGTGTCGGCGTCGCAAATCACCAGAAAATCACCTGATGTCACCTCTAGAGCGTTGCGTAGATTGCCAGCTTTGAAACCTTCATTGCCGATGCGCGTGATGTAGTTGACCTGCTCGTCTTCGCAGACAGCCTTCATGTCAGGCCGCTTACCATCGTCTAGAATGTGAATCTTGATATCAATGGGGTGCGGATAGCGCATCTTTTTCGCGTCAATTATACCAAGCCGCACAAGCTCGGGATCTTCGTCATAGGTCGCGAACATCACATCAACAGTTAACACGCGCCCCTTCTCGGGGTTTCGTGGATCAACATCATCAATCACACTTGGTGCGGGCGCGATTTCTATTGGCTGATCTTTCCACAAATTGAACACGAAAAGGATCAAACCGAAGTAGGCAAAACTCTCGGCAAGGACCAAAGGAATAGCAAACCACATTGCGTCCGGGTTCAATGAATGCGCCCAGCGCCACCAAATATACCAGCCCCCCAAGACCAACGCGAGCGTCGCAAGAAACTGCCAAAGGCTTTCTCTAAGCGCCGAATAGGGCAATGGCTCTGGCGGAGTTCGATCTTCAAAAGCGAGGAAATAATCGTCCATTTCAGCTCCCTGCCTTTGCTGCGCCGCTCCGCCATTCCCATGGGTTTGGTCCGAGGCCAATTGTCCATGCAAAAAGCTTGATATGCGACAGCCCGATCGTCAGTGCGAAAGAACAAGGTAGCGCAATTGCATAGCGCGAGACCACGATCATCCAAGGGTCCATAAGCGCCGAAACCCCGCTTTTGTAAGCTGCAATATCATAAAGATCGATCATCATCGGGTGTATCAAGTAAACACCAAAGGTGTACTTGGCGAGCTTGGACCAGTTTTGCGACCACGGCATGTGTTGCCCGCCAACGAATAGACAGAACATGAATATCGGCATGAGGAAGTGGCCATAAAAATCCCATCCTGCCCGCACAGGCCACGCCCCTGTTTGGACGGCCGCTCCATAGAAAGGAAGCGTTGCGAGATAAGCCATACCTGCGAAATAAATACCCCCGCGGCGGATCAGCCGCGATTCACCGCGCGGTATGCCATCGTTCCAAAGACCGTACAGTGCGAAGGCCGCGAACCCGTAACCGACATAGCCCCAAATCTTAAACAAACGCACAAAATAGTCCCGGAACATCGGGTCAAGATCAAGGCTCCAAAGAAACGCCTGCGCGGTGTTCATCGCGCCAAGCGTCGCAAAGACCGCAAGGCCCAAAATCGGGTAGCGCGTTGCGATACGCATGATTGGATAGAACAAGAACAGCGCAAAAAGCGTCGGAAGGAAGTGCATATGATATTGCGACTTTCCAAGAATGAAATACCCGACCCAATTCTGCCAGTGGCTCAATTGCTCCCAAATATAGGGGCCATATCCAAAGGTCTCTGCTTTCAGCAGTCGAAAGAACGCATAAAACACAACCCAAAACGCAAAAGGCACCAGCAGGCGCGTAGCTTGTTGACCAATTGCGACTTTGTATTCTGGCATCTTTTTGTCGACGCGCATCGCCATCAAAAACAGCGAAAACAGAAAGAACATTTCCGAACCGGAAAATTCTCCGATCGAGCGCAGGAAAACAGGCACGATCCGCTCGCCGACCTCAGCGGTTGCAAAGGGCTTACCGGCAAAGTCCGTTGACGAGTGAATAAGAACGACGCCAAGTGCAGCACAGACACGATTGGCATCAAACCATACCATTCTTGGCTTGCTAGAACCTGCCATGTCTTAGTTCCCCGGCTTGCGGCAACTTTTCGGCAAAACCTTGAGCGGCTTTGGCGGTGCCAGATTATGTGCTTCAGTCGAGCATTCGGTAGCCGCGATGCCATCTTCGGTTAAGATCGGCTTGCAATAGGTGAATTCTGAAGCGGGAATGACCGGCTCGATTTCATCCAAATCCGCACAATTGCAGCATGAGATTTCTTCCTGCATTTGATTGGGGTGGCATTTGTTGTCGCGCAAATCAGTTCCCGCAAACTTGACATGCCACTGCTGTGTATTTGTGTTTACCTGTTGCAAGATTGGTCCCTGCACCTTGTACAACAGCGAGGCCAAGATCACGCCGTTATTGTTAGCGGTTTGCAGTGGGATAAAGCCGTTTCCGTTCTCGTAAAGGCCTTCATAGAACCCGCTATCTGGATCGGACAGATCAGCAACGGCTTCGAACAAAAGATCGGTGTAAGGCGTATCCCAAAGGGCCCAAAGCCCCACGGCGGCTTTTGCAGCTATGGCCGCGCGATCTGGCTGATATTCGCCGCTTGGATCGAGCGTGTTCCACGCATATCCATCAGCGAAAATTGAATCGTAAACGAAGTAAGGACGCCCATCGACTTGGTGCTCCGAGCGCGCAGTTATTATACCTGTCTGCTCAAAACGGCGCTGCTGAACCAAATAGATACGATTGGCAAATTCCGCGCGCCAGCCATGGCTTGCAACAAACCCATCGTTGGATTTATCGGTGGGAAGATCCCACCCCATTTCCAATCCATCCAAAAGATACCCTTCGGTCAGAACGTAATTCTGGTTCTTAAAGACACGTGGATCGCGCCCATCATAGGGCACTTTAACATCGTAAATTGTTGTATAAGCCAGCGGTTGTGGTGCCAGCGCGCGCGGCACATCAAAGCCCCAGAGCGCAAACCCTTTTGCTGCATATTCCTCATAGCCCAAACGACCTTCTTGCACGTAGCGTGTCGTCCCTTCACCGCGCACGAGCGAGCCAAACATACGGCCATCGTCATTTACGATGTTGCAAAAGTTCCAGCGCATCGGGATGTTGTCGACACCATTTGCGAGATAAGGGTTCTTCTCTTTCAGGATTTTGAGCCAAACGAGCAAACGGCCAAGGTCCAATGCGGAGACGCCAATATCCGCAGGCTTATTGGCATAGTCCACTTTCTGAGCCGTTTTGGTGTGGTAAACCTTGTTCGGGGCTTCGCCCTGGAACAGCGGCAAATTGCGAAGGGTCTTGATCAATGTGTTTGCACGTTTGTCAAACTCGCGTTTGTCGATGATGCAAAGCTCATAGGCTGCGACTAAACCACTGATGTATGACGCAGTGTCCCACATGGTTGTTGATGGGTATGATCCAACCGCATTCACCAAGCCTGTTTCAGGCTGCGTGCGCTCGACAAAATAGGCCCAAGCTGTCTTCGCCATCGCGAATTCACGTTCGCTGAGTACACCATTACGCCCCGCATGCGGTGTTCTCCCTGCCGCTTTTTTCGCCTGACATTGCTGAACGGTTTCCAACGTTAGCTTATGCGCTTTCCCGCCATCAACATTGCTAAAGGAGCGTGTCACGGTGAGGGGTGTTTGCGATGTGATCGTGATGCTTTCCCCTGCCGGAATGTCGATTATCTCCACAGACGTTACATCTTTCGCCTCTTGTGCCTCCAACGTGGCTGGCTGCAAGAAAACCAACAGCGCCGCGAGCGCAGCAAAAAGGGGCGGTTTGAAGCTGAAATCTGTCATACTGTGTGTCCTAAGGTTCATACCTTTTTGGGTAACGGGGAAGTTTCTAAGAGACATTGTCAAAACTCATGTATAGCCGATTACGATTGCTCAAAGCGCCATACTCAACGGTATCAGCGCATTGCAAAATAAGCCCAAGCCCGCGTCCGCCTTCTGCCATTTCGTCAACCAAAGAGAGGTCTGTAACATGATCTCGCAAATCGAACGGCGCAGTGCCCTCTAGATCAAAGATTTCAATGACCACGCCTGCATCTGTGTTCTGCAAGTGGATTTCAACTGACGCTTCTTTTGATGACGGGGTGGCATGCTCGACCACATTGGTAAGTGCTTCGATCACGCAAATTTCAAATCGCAACAATGCCTCTTTCACTAAGCTGTCTTCAACACGCGCCTTCAGGCCCAGAACCATAGGGTCCACAGCCTCAATGCGATTGTCCATATTGAAGACAGCTTTTGTCATAGGCGTTCGCTCAACTTCGAAACTGCGGATTTTGCATCCGGAAACGACGTAAAGACCCGATCCATACGCGAAATCTTGAACATGATTTTGAGTTCTTCATCCAAGCTGCAAACAGATATGTCGCCGCGATGCCCCATCTTTTTCATGATCCCGACAAGAGCGCCAAGACCGGAGGAATCCAGAAAGGTAACCTCTTCAAAATCGATGACCAATTGTGAAGAACCGGCATCAATAAGCTCAGCGACCTCGCTTTTGAACGCACCAGCATTCACAGCAGTAAGTCGCTCGACACCCGGTCGAACAACGACAAGCCCCTTTTCATGTTTGGTTGTCTGGATCATTCGATAGTCCTTTCAATAGATACGACGGTAAGATCGTCTTCGAGCGGCACACCGCCACGCCAAGCGGTTAGCGCTGATACGATCGTCTTGGGCATTGAACACGCAGGGGAATCCGCATTGCTTTCAACGAGCTCTTGTAAGCGCCTTAAGCCAAATGGTCTTTCAGTTTCATTGGTCGCTTCAATGGCGGCATCGGAGCACATTATGAACAGACCCCCTTCATCAAATTGAAAACTTTCATTCTCGAATTCAGCGCTATTCAGAATACCTACGGGAAACCCGCCGTCACCGATGACCTGAACCGTCCCTTTTGGGCCTAGAAAGAGCGGAGAAGGATGGCCCGCTTGACAGAAGTCCAACTTGCCAGTGGTTTTATCTATGACGCCGCAAAACATCGTAAAATACTCATCGCTTTCAAAACTGAAAAACCGTTTGTTCAACGCGGACACCATCGCTGCGAGATCATTGCCTCCATCCTCGGAAGTAATGGCATTGCGAAAGTAATCGGGTGTGATCAGATGACCAATCGCGACAGAAAGCAAAGATGCGCGAACACCGTGCCCCGACACATCTACAGCGTAGAACCCAAGTCTTTCGTCAGACAAGGCAAAGCAGCCGAACATATCGCCCGACACGATTGCCGACGGCACGAAGGCCGATGAGACACGAAAGCCCAAGATTTGGTCTTCAAGTTGGGGCAGCAAACTACGCTGCGCAGAGGCCGCTGCACGCAGATCGTCCTCTATCCTATCTTTGGCCTCTTTCAGAATTCTGTTTCGATCCGCCAACTCCATTTCATGGTGAATGAGCCGAGTCGCAGCGCGAATTCGCGCTGTTAACATTGTCGGATTGTGCCCCTTAGACATGAAGTCATCGACACCCGCCTCCAGCGCTTTGCTGCGATCTTCCTCGTCGTCGCGACCCGTTATCATAATGATATGGATGTAGTGATCCAGATTCAGCTTGCGCACTTCCTGAGTCAATTCGATCCCATTCAGGCCAGGCATGTGAAGATCACTAATAAGAATTTGGGCATCCGTGCTTTGAACAAGATCAAGGGCCTGTTCGCCATCTTCAGCCGGAATCGCTTCATAGCCGAGCTTGCCAATCAACAGGCACATAAGCGTGCGCTGCATTTCGTGGTCTTCGGCGACAATTATTTTCAAAGGTTGCGAAGTCACTTCGAAAGTATCCTAAAGTCCTGAAGTCGCTCTTCAGAAATGTTCACTCGTAATATTCAAAAATCGGCCATTACTAAGGTCGATCATCCGTTTGTTCGGGAGGCATAGCTCAAAAAAATAAGCCGTTGTCTATTGTTTCGCTTCTGGTTGTATTTTGAGAATATGGCAACAACAAGACGGCATTTGGAAACAGTTTCATCCGCCGTCTTTTATTACACTCTCATAAGAAGGCGAGTTTGCTTCCAAACCTCAGGTAATCCACTGGCCACATCTTTGACACTAGCTAGATCGCCCTGTTTCGCAGCATTCTCGATGTTAACCAAGACAGCTCGCAGCTCGATCGCACCGAGCGCCGCAGCGCTGCCTGCGATTTTGTGCGCGTGCTTGGCCACATCTTCCAGAGGGTGTTTGTCGCAAGCCTGCAACAATTCGATTGTTTCGCCGACCTCCTGGTCAAAACGATCAAGCAAAGGCTGCAATGCCTCAGCACCAAGCGTGTCCAATAGTTCTTGAAGATGCTGTTTCTCGACTAAATCCTGCATGACGCTTGCTTGACCTTCGCCGCTCGGGGCTTCGCCTATGTACTGAGACAAGACATCCAGCAAACTCTCTCGCGAGAGTGGTTTGGTCAGGATATCGTTCATACCATCGGACAAGAATGCTTTCTGCTCTTCCGCCATCGCGTTGGCAGTCAGTGCTACAATTGGGGTCTTGGCAGATGCTCCTTTCGATGCGCGGATCGCACGTGTTGCGGTTCGCCCGTCCATGATCGGCATACTAATGTCCATCAAAATCAGATCGAATGCTTGGTCCTCGATCATCTCTAGGGCGATCT
This sequence comes from Planktotalea sp., assembly GCF_050633725.1. Taxonomy (GTDB): domain Bacteria; phylum Pseudomonadota; class Alphaproteobacteria; order Rhodobacterales; family Rhodobacteraceae; genus Planktotalea. The sequence continues at coordinate 67,742 of NZ_JBOEHB010000019.1, read as the reverse complement.
TGCCATTATGTGCTTCGCTGACTTGATGCCCTGCGGCCGCAAGCATTTCGCGCGCAACGATCCGGTTAATTTCGTTATCCTCCACGAGAAGGACATGGCCACCGCGCGTTGCACTTAGGGGTTTTGCGCGTTCTGTGGGCTTTTTCGGAGCGCTCGTTGGTTCAATAGGGAAACGCACATCAAATGTGCTACCGACGCCTTCTTCGCTTTCTACTTCTATCGAGCCACCCATCGCAGTTACAAATCGCTTCGCAATGCCGAGCCCAAGACCCGTTCCGCCAACGTCGCGATCATAAGAGGCATCGCCAGTCATGAAATCATCAAAGATTTGCGCCTTGAGTTCCTCGCTCATACCGACGCCAGTATCCTCGATCGAGACGTGAAGTTGCAGTCCTTTGTCATCATCCTCTGAAACCTGCGCCGTTACCGTAACTTGGCCATTTCTTGTAAATTTCACGGCATTTCCGATGACATTCATAAGCACATGTTGGATGCGCTCTTCGTCGGCAAAGATCCATTCCGTGATATCGCCAGACCAATGCCAATCCAAATTGGTGTCATTCGCGGTAGCTGCACCGCTTTGATTGTCGACGATATCTTGCAGCAGCGCGCTGATATTCATTGTAACCGGGCGCAGTTGCAACTTGCCCGCATCATATTTGGTGATGTCCAAAACGTCGGAAATATGGCTCATCAAAAGCTTGCCAGACGTTTCCATATTCATGATGTAGCGGCTTTGCTTCGCGCTCAAATCTGTATCAGACAAAAGCGTGAGGTTCCCAAGCAAGCCATTCAAAGGCGTGCGAATTTCGTGGCTCATTGTCGCCAGAAAATCGGTTTTTGATTTTTCACCTGCAAGCGCTCGATCACGCGCCTCGACAAGTTCTTGCTCCGCCTGAACGCGGCGCGAAATGTCTCTCAAAAAGGAGACAAAAATTTCGCCTTCTTGGGTTTGAGCCGATTGGATTGCAAACTCCATTGGAAACAAAGTCCCGTTCGCGTGCTTTGCCTCAAGCTGAATACGTCCCTTTCCGACAACGCGCTTCTCACCGCTATCTCGCATTCTCTTCATACCTGCATCATGCGCAGCCCGGTGCTTGTCCGGAACGATCAAAGCACCGAGATCTTGATTGATTGCATCGCTGGCGGAAAAGCCAAATATTTGCTCCGCAGCAGCGTTGAAATCCAGTATTTTTCCGTAAGTGTCGCAAACTATCACTGCATCCAGCGCGGTGCTCGTGACGATATTCATCCGCGAGCTTGCTTGTATTGCTTCTTTGCGCCTGCGAATATTTAGCTGGTTCAAACGGAACAAATAGAACGCGAACAGTAAGAGCGCCAACAATAGCACCGTCACCCCAACCGCCATTTGGCTCAGCGTGAAAGAAATCTGATTGCGGCGGTTGTCCGATTCTGTTGCGAAAAAATTCAAACCCGAGTTAGACAATTTGCGAACATTACTTCGCACTCCCTTTGTCGTTTTTGACAGCGAAGTGAGCGCTAGTTTCATGGTCTCGTCATCTGCATCAATGGTGACGACCGCTTGCTTCAAGAAGGCCTTTAGAGCCGCGAGATTGTTTGAGAACTGCTCAAGTTCCCGAACAGATCCGAAGATTGAGGCTTCGTTGAGAGTATTGATCCTGCTGTAAAAAATATCGAAACTGCGCCGTAGCCCTGCAAGGTCGGGCTCGGCTTCTTGCTTTGCGTTGTCGAGGCGGACTGCGAATTCCAGAAACTCGACTTCGGTCTGCGATAAAGTCCACTGAACATTATCCGAACTCGCCGAGCTTAAACGCCTTAGGTCACTCGAAATATTGAAATAAAGGATTGCAATAGCGATGAAACCAATCACACCCAGAGCAACCGGAAAGACCATCTGGGCGCGACGTCGGTTCGCTTTTGAAAGCTTCATGGCGAGAACCTATCTGTGATCACGCCAAAAGTTTCGACGCAGTATTTTATTTGGGTTAATCCAACACCTCAATGCGATCGAGTTGCCAGATGCTACGAGAGTAAGTCACCTCTGAGCGATAAGTGTCGTTGGAATCGTATGGATATACAATCCAAAGAGGGCCTTTTTCACGCACTGACATCGTTTTATCGTTCAACCGATAAGCTACGATTGCACCGCCTTCAACGGCATCGCTCATTGGGATTTCCACAGTGTAGTCATTGATAGCTGAGGCATTCAACTTCGTGCCTTCAAGTCCCAGCGCCTCAACCAAGAGCTTTAGGGAAACGCCTTGAAACACCTGCTTGCCCTTTGTCCAGATCGTCGTGGTCTCGAACGTTGTCGCGTCCATCCCTTCGAGCAAAGCTAGGTCAAACTGAGCGGTTTTATCAACATTCACGGTCTCGACATTTCCCGAGATCGTTAAAATGACGTCGCCTTGCGGCACGGGTAAGTCCTCAGCGCTGGCAAGAGTTGCTGTCAGTGTTGCGAATGTGATCGCTTTTAGAAGTGTGCGGAACATTGGATTATCCTTTTCTAAGTTAGCGATGCGTATCGCATAAAAGGGATGCCCTCCCCAAACGGTCAGAGGGATAGAGACCTATCCTTTCGGATAGGTTTTCCCAAAATTATGCGACCATACGCAAAGGTGCCGTGCGCTCACGTAAAAACGTTCTAAGCTCACCTTCCAACTCTGGGCGGTCCAATGCAAAGGCTGCGGTCGCTTGAACAAATCCAAGGATCGAGCCACAATCAAAGCGCTCGCCCTCAAAACGATATCCCGTGACACCAGCCTTCTTAACGTCTGCGTTGATTGCATCTGTCAACTGAAGCTCACCGCCTGCCCCCGGGCCAAGATTTGCGAGTTGCTCAAAAATGGACGGCTCTAGAATATAGCGCCCAATGACCGCTCGGGTCGACGGAGCCAAATCGGGACGAGGCTTTTCAACCATCCCGCGCGCATGAGCAATGCGGCCGTTTTCCGCCTCAACATCGAGCACCCCGTAAGATGCTGTCTGCGCCAAGGTAACATCCATGCTTGCAACCATATGCCCGCGATAAGAAGCGTGTGCATCAACCATTTGGCTTAACGCTCCGCGGGGCGCGCGGATGACATCATCAGGCAGGATCACCGCAAAAGCCTCGTCTCCGACAAGCTTCTGCGCAAGTCTCACCGCGTGCCCAAGACCCAAAGGGTTGTTCTGTCGCACAAAGGACAAAGCACCCTCAGGCATCCGTGTGCGTTCTAATGCGTTCAGCGCATCTTTCTTTCCGCTCTGCTCAAGGCGTTGCTCCAGCGCAGCAGCAGTGTCGAAATAGTCTTCCAATGCGCCCTTTCCTGCGGCGGTAACAAAGATGAATTCTTCAATGCCAGCTTCGCGGGCTTCATCCACTGCGTATTGGATCAACGGGCGATCAACGAGCGGTAACATTTCTTTTGGGATCGACTTCGTTGCAGGAAGAAAACGGGTACCCATTCCCGCGACGGGGAAAACTGCTTTACGAATATGTGACACAACCTTGATCCTTTATACTAAACTTATCAACCTGCCACGAACATGAAGAAACAGACCGCGGCTCTCAACTGAACACACGGAGAGCCGGGTGGCACTTTCGTACAAACGCTTCGCCAAATGCCCCAGAACTACCCCCTTTGGCCCAAGACCTATCCTTTTGTCCTCGCCAAACTCCTTTGACGCGAAAAAATAATTGGCGTGCAACATCCGCATCCTAAGTTTATTGTTAGACAACGGAGAAGAATTAAATATGCGTGTACTGATTGCTGACGACCATGATTTGCTGCGTGATACGCTGGTTCTTTACCTTGAGGCTCAGGGAGACATAAAGACCAGCTCCGCGCCCGATCTCGCGATTGCACATAAACTTATCGCCGAAGAACAACGGTTTGATCTGATTCTTTTGGATCTCAATATGCCCGGCATGAACGGACTTAGCGGTTTAAAGCAAACGCTCGATATGAACGGCGGTCAGCGCGTTGCATTGCTCTCTGGAGAAGCCACCAAAGACATCGCCGAGCAAGCCCTAGAAGCAGGCGCCGCAGGTTTTGTGCCAAAGACCCTACCCGCCAAGTCGATGATAAATGCGGTCAAGTTCATGGCTATGGGAGAGCAATACGCCCCGATCGACTTTATGACAGCGGCAGAAGAAGAAACAGCGCATCCCCTCGCTGACAAGCTAACCGCGCGCGAATTACAGGTGCTTAAGGGGTTAACCGAGGGCAAATCTAACAAAGAAATCGCCCGCGATCTGGATATCACGGAACCAACGGTCAAACTTCATATGAAGACGCTTTATCGCAAGCTTGGCACAGCAAATCGAACACAAGCCGCCCTCACTGCGCGGGAAGCGGGCTTGTTCTAAGGCCAAGGTCCATTGATCTCAACGCACAAGCGTTGTTCTCGGCCCAATGATGCTAAAGCAATCGCAATCAGGCTTTGTCCAATATGCCGATCAACAATTAACTGCGCGGCTTTGACCTTACACGGATGAAAGCCCTCAATCCTATTGCGTCCAGACAAATCAAAGAAAGAGCATCAGAGTTGCTATACGAAAGCCGGTGCACTTCGAGATTTCCGAAGGTACCCGCGCTTCGGCGGCGAAGTGGATTGAAAACCCGTTGGTGGTCGGATTCAAATTTCTCTGACCTGAGCGTAGTCACAACTAGCATCACATCTCGACACATCAAAATGCTCAAGTCGTCCGAGGGCGGGTTTCATCCATCGGATTGGTGTCTTCGTCACAGCATCACGACAGGTTGGGCTGAGCAACGCGCATTGATCGCGCCTCCTCAAGCCCCCACCTCAACCTCGTATCGCGGAAATGGCTACCTCAGACCGATGGCATATCTGCGCCCAGTTCAACGCCACACTCCAGCCTGCTTTACAAACCCAACGGCGTAACCCTCGGGTAAGTCGGAGCAATCGCGCGCCACACTCGTATCGGACATTTCAGAGGAAGGTACTGGCTGGGATGGTAGGATTCGAACCTACGGTACACTGTACCAAAAACAGTTGCCTTACCACTTGGCTACATCCCATCAGTGTTGCGCTATTTACGCGGGAGGCGCGCGGCGTTCAAGAGGGTTTTTGCAAAAAAACAAGTTATTCTTCGGGGGCTTCGCGGCGCAGCAAATCGCCCGCTTCGGTCTCCTTGCGCTCTTCCTCAACGATCTGCTCTAACGCAGCATCGCTGCTGGCCTGAACATCCATAGAAACCTGGCTTTCCTCTTGAATATCAGCGTCGCGTGCCAAATCTTCTTGATGCGTCAACGCCGTGGTTTCCTCGCTCGAAGCAAGTTTTGCCAAAGATGGTGAAAGCACGCGATACGTCGGTTCAGGCATTTGAATGTCTGCGTGTTCCAGCGCGAGCTTCACCAATCGAATCGCCTCACCGCGCGCGGCTGCGAGTGATGATTTATGCTGCTCGATCCACCCAGTCAGCGTTATGGAAATTGTGCTGTCACCGATTTCGTCAATCCAAACTGCCGGCGCAGGCACATCCAAAACAAACGGCAAATCCTTCAACTTTTCCAATGCGATCCGCTGCGCATCAACGAAATCTGTATCCGGTGCCAAACCGAGCGAGAATTTGAAGCGACGTTCGTCATTTCTAGAGAAATTCACAATGCGGCTTTTGAAGACCGTCGCGTTGGGGATGCGTATGTGATTGCCGTCAAAGCTAAGCAAGATCGTTGCGCGACTGGTGAGACGGATGACTTTGCCCGTGTCACCACCAATTTCAATCGTATCGTTCGGGCGAAAGGGTTGGCGTATCGAGAGCATGATGGAAGCGATGAAGTTCTCAACGGTGTCTTTTACCGCAAAACCAATTGCCAAGCCAATGATACCCGCAGCGCCCAGAATCGTCGACAAAAGCGCGCTCGCGCCCATGATGTCGAGGGCGACAACCAAACCACCGATGATAAATCCCAACCGCAAAATTTGACGGTAAATATCGGCGATAAACGCGTTTGGTGCCAGGCGGTTCCAAGGTTGGCGCATGCGCGCAACAAAGAAGCCAAACAGCACGATGAGAGCAAAGGCCAGCGCTGCGACCGAAGCCAAAGGCAAAAAGGCGATGACTTGCGCCATGCGCGCTCGGAACCGCTCAACCGCGGGGTTCAATCGTTTGACCACATCCGTGGTTTCGGTGACGCTGTTTTCAATCGCAACAACGCCTTCGACGCGGCCAGTAAGATCATTCAGGCGCGCAATTTTTTCGCCATCCAGCGTTGTTCCGCGGAGCGTCACGATGCCAGAGGTCACAGAAACCGTGACGTCATCATAGCCATCTAATTCGGCCAGAATATCGCGTATGCGCACGGCCATTGCGGCATCTTGTGTCGCACTGTCTTCGACGGCGATCGAGCCTGCGGGTTGATTTGTAGCTTGGGCCTGAAGGTTAACAGGAAACACGAGGCACAATAGAAGGAAGAGTAAGCGCATTCGAAATCTCTTTATCATTTGAAAATTAATAGCCCATCGTAACCTTGTTGTTAGCATTTGCAAAACCCCCTATCGCACCGGTTCGCTGCGCGTTATGAGACGGCAATACCAGATTCCAAAGGAAAGCTGCCCATGTCCTTCGACCGCTCCGTCAAAATCGCCCCTTCTATTCTGTCCGCCGACTTCGCCAACTTCGGTGCCGAGATCGAAGCAGTCGAAGCTCAAGGGGCTGACTGGATTCATGTAGATGTGATGGACGGGCATTTCGTTCCGAACCTCAGCTTTGGCGCAACGACCTGCGCAGCTATTCGCCCTCACATCAAAACGGTCATGGATGTTCATCTCATGATCTCGCCTGTTGACGCCTACATCGACGGCTTTGCCCAAGCTGGCGCAGACTTTATCACGGCTCATGTCGAAGCTGGCCCCCATATTCACCGCACGCTTCAAGCTATTCGCGGCGCAGGAGCGAAAGCAGGTGTGGCTTTGAATCCCGGCACCCCAGCGAGCGCGGTAAAGCATCTTTTGGACATCTGCGATCTTGTCTGCGTGATGACTGTGAACCCAGGTTTTGGTGGCCAAAAGTTCATCCCTTTGCATTCGAAAATCTCGGACCTTCGCGCAATGATCGGTGATCGCCCCATCCACATTGAAATTGACGGCGGCGTGACGCCAGACACCGCCAAAGGATGCGTTGACGCAGGCGCGGATGTGCTTGTCGCTGGTTCTGCTGTATTCAAAGGTGGCTCTGTTACAAACCCTGCACCTTATGGCGACAACATCCGCGCGATCCGCAAGGCTGTCGCGTGAAGCGATTCATTGCGATAAGTGCGCTCCTTGTTGCGTCAGCCTGCAACGGTGACGAAAGCCTCGCTAAATATGGCGCAGCTGGTAAGGTCTGGACGCTGACTGAAGTTGACGGCGCAGCTTTCGACGCGCGCGCAACGATCGAGTTCGGTGACAACGGTCAAATTTCAGGCCAAGCACCATGCAATCGCTATTCAGCCAAACAAACCGCGCCCTACCCTTGGTTCAAAATCGGCCCAACGATGGCGACGAAAATGGCCTGCCCCGAACTGCAAAGCGAAAGCGCGTTTTTCGCGTCGCTCGAGGCCATGACGCTCTCTGAAGTTTCAGGATCAACTCTGATTCTGAGCAATGACAAGGGCAGAACAATGATCTTCAGCGCTCAGTAATCTGGCGCAGAAACAAATCAACATAGCGCGCTCGCGCCTCTGGCAAAGGTCGATTCCCGAGTTCGGGCGCAAGCTTTTCACCGAGAAAATACCCCGTCGTTTGAAGCGCCTGCGCAATTTCGGCATCCCCGCCTTGCCCTTCGCCCTTTAAAATAGGCGGTAGGGGCAGCAGTCTATTCACCCATGGTCCAGCCGCTTGCTCGCTCACAGCGCGCCCAGTACGCGGAGAAATGTAGCACAGGTTTTCATTTGTGCCCGTGACCGCACACGCACTTAGGTCAAACCCCATACCAGAGGCGTCAAGTAGCGCCATTTCAAAACGCAGATACGCCAAAGGCCAAACACTGTGCTGGCCAAGCAGGTCCAACAATTGCTCGCACTGCTTATAGAGCGCAGGATTGGCTTCTCGCTCGGGAAGCGCAAAGCTCAAAAGCGCGGTTACCGCATTCAGGCCCGCAAGTGACAGGCGATCTGCAAGGGCCGCGGCAGCGCGTGAGCGCAGAGGCTCAACCGTGTAACTGCCAAGATGATCTTCGAGCCGTGCGCGCCAGCTTACGTCGATCTGGGCACCGGGTTGCAAAATGGGGGCGATTTTACGAGAGGTTCCGCCCCTCACGATGCCTGCATGGCGGCCATGTTCTATAGTGAACACATCAATAATCGCGCTGGTTTCACCGTGGCCGCGCACAGAGAGCAGAATTCCCTGATCTCGCCATTCCATCTATGAAAGCCCCGGCTCGCCCAGCAAGGTACGCCCTTGGCGGTCTTCCACTTCAATGACCCACAGATCACTGTCAAATTGTCGTTGCTTAGCGATGCTGGCATCAACTTCTGCTTCGTCTCCTTCACTGAGAACATCCCATTTTCGGGTGTCTTCGAGAAGGTCATACGTACGCTGAAAAACCCGCGCTTTGCCATCCAATGTCGATGACTTCACCAAAATCGCGCCGGCCGTATCATCGCCATGCGCGACTACGAATGCTGGAATGTAGCTAAAACGCAGCCGTGCCAAATAGGCATCCACCCAAAACCGTGAGGTTAATCGGGTCATGCGTTCCCGTCTTTGAAGTTCAGGCCCATTTCATCGTACCGCTCGCTTTCTTCGAGCCAGTTCGGGCGGACCTTAACCTGCAAGAACAAGTGTACTTTGCGTCCTAAAAACTCGACCAGCTCTTCGCGCGCGGCTTTGCCGACGGCCTTGATCGTTTCGCCTTTGTTGCCCAATACAATGCCCTTATGACCATCGCGCATAACGTAGATCTTCTGATCTATCTTGCACGATCCATCTTTGCGTTCTTCCCAATTCTCTGTCTCAACAGTGAGCTGGTAAGGCAATTCTTGATGCAAACGAAGGGTCAGCTTTTCACGGGTCATTTCAGCAGCAATCATACGCAAAGGAAGATCTGCGATCTGATCCTCGGGATAGAGCCACGGACCTGTCGGCACTTCGCCCGCAAGCCACTCACGCAGCGCATCGACGCCATGACCGCGCTCCGCTGAAATCATGAAGGTCGCGATGAAGGGGTAAGCTTCGTTCATCTTTTCGGACAAGGTGAGTAGCGCTTCTGACTTAATCCGGTCAATCTTGTTGATCGCCAGCGCAACTTTGCGCCCCTCTCCGATGTCTTGAAGGCCTTCCAAAATGCGTTCCACGCCTTCGGTCACGCCGCGATGTGCCTCGATCATCAACACAACGACGTCTGCGTCAGCAGCGCCGCCCCATGCGGCGGCAACCATCGCGCGGTCCAAACGGCGGGATGGTTTGAACAATCCCGGCGTATCCACAAATACGAGTTGTGCAGAGCCTTCAATCGCAACGCCTCGAATACGTGCGCGCGTGGTTTGCACCTTATGGGTCACGATCGACACTTTCGCGCCGACCATACGATTGGTCAGCGTCGATTTGCCAGCATTCGGCTCGCCAATAAGGGCAACAAAGCCGGCGCGCGTTTGAGTGTCAGTCATGGGCTGTCATCCTTGCCAGCAGGGCCTTTGCCGCTGCTTGTTCGGCGAGCCGCTTGGAGCCAGCTTCTGCCGTTTCTGTCTCACCGTTGTCGAGACGTGCTTCTATAGTAAACATGGGCGCATGATCCGGTCCAGTGCGAGCGGTTTCCACATAAGCCGGCGGCGTAAAGCCGCGTGATTGCGCCCATTCTTGCAAACTCGTTTTGGGGTCACGCGCGTCATCTTCAACTTTGTTGATCCGCTCTCCCCAAAGGCGCAAGATCATCGCTTGGACCGCGTCAAAACCACCATCGACATAGACTGCCGCAATCAGCGCTTCCATCGCATCGCCCAGCAGCGCAAGTTTGCGCCGCCCACCGCTTTTCATTTCGGATCGGCCAAGTCGTAACACATCGCCGAGCGCGATCTCGCGCGCCACATCAGCGCAAGCTTCTTTGCGAACCAGTGCATTGTAGCGTGGCGCAAGTTGCCCTTCGGACGCCTTTACATCCGCGCCCAGCAAAGCTTCGGCCATCACCAGCCCAAGCACCCGATCACCGAGAAATTCGAGCCTCTGATTGTCGCCACGCGACGGCGTGGACATTGAAGAATGCGTCACCGCTTCGGTCAGCAATTCGCCTTGTTCAAAACGATATCCGATGCGCTTTTGAAGGGCGACAAGATCAGCCGAAAGTTTCATTCGCTTAATCTATCGCCTTTAGGAAACGATCCGAGCGCCACGTCCAGAAAAACAACATAGACCGCCCTGCTGATGAAAACATCACACGATCCGCGCGACCGATTAGGTTTTCATACGGAACAAAGCCCACACCACCCGCCGCATTCGGAACGCGGCTATCTGAAGAATTGTCACGGTTGTCACCCAAGAAGAAATAGTTGCCCTCTGGCACAGTGTATACGGGCGTGTCATCAGAGCGCTGGGTGCCGATATTCAGGATGTCATGTTTCACACCATTGGGCAGCGTTTCAATAAAGCGTTCCTTGTTACAGGTACCACCTTCACCGACCGGACCATTCGCGCAGCGTGGACGCAAGCGATGCGGCCCTTGAGCAGCGGCGACTTCTTCGAAGACCCCTGCATGTTCTTGAGGCGCGGCTTCACCATTGATGAACACAACGCCGTTCTTGACCTGCACTTTGTCACCGGGAAGGCCGATCAAACGTTTGACAAAATCGCGACCAGACACCGGGTGACGGAACACAACGACGTCGCCGCGTTCAGGCTCGGATCCAAATAGACGGGTGTTATCACCGTCCGCAAAACCGCAGAATTTCTTGGCATCCAAGTTCACGCCGAAACGCGGGATAATAATGGATGGGCAAGACGAATAGGAATAGCCGTAAGCCATTTTATTAACGAAGAGAAAGTCGCCGATGAGCAACGTGTTCTTCATCGATCCCGAAGGAATCCAAAATGGCTGGAAGAACAGCGTTCTAAACACGCCAGCAATCAAGAGGGCGTAGACGACTGTTTTGATCGTCTCGATGACTGGATTGCCTTTTTTGGTGGCCTCGGCCATATGCTATTCTCCATTTCGCGATTGCTGCTACATGAGGGCCGAGTGCCTTCATGTCAACCGCGCGCACCCCTATCTTCAAGGCTTTTCGCCGCATCGTTTGCTCTTGCTTCGATTACGACAAATGCCTGTGCCCAAGGATGATCATCCGTCAGCGTTACGTGAATGATCGCTTCGTGGCCATCTGGCGTCATTTCTCGCAAGCGTTTCTCTGCCCAACCGGTCACATGCATCACTGGCTGCCCCGTGCGCAGGTTCGTCACAGACATGTCTTTCCAAGCGATCCCCATCGCCAAACCAGTCCCCAAAGCTTTGGAGCAGGCTTCTTTTGCAGCCCAACGTTTTGCGTAGGTGCCTGCGACGTCTTTTCTACGTTCCGCTTTGGCTTGTTCGATCTCGGTAAACACACGATTTTTAAAGCGATCGCCGAACCGCTCAAGCGTACCTGAAATGCGATCTATGTTCGCAAGATCTGTGCCAATACCTAGTATCATCCCTTAGACCATCCGGCTCTCAGGCGCGTGTTTCATCAAGAATCCGCCGCATTTCCTGAATAGCCGGACCGAGCCCGCGGAAGACGGCTTCACCAATGATAAAGTGACCGATGTTCACCTCTTGCACTTGCGGCAGAGCGGCGACAGGCCGGACATCATCATAGGTCAGACCGTGCCCTGCATGCACCTCTAGCCCTAGATCATGCGCATAAGCGGCCATTTCAGTCATAGCTGCCAATTCGCGATCTCTTAGGTCAAAATCGCCCTCCGCGTGGGCATCACAATAGGCACCCGTATGGAGTTCAATGACATCTGCGCCGATGCGATGCGCCGCTTCGATCTGACGTTTGTCTGCAGCGATAAAAATCGAAACGCGTGACCCCGCCTCCGCCAAGGGTGCAATGAAATGGGCTAGTTTGTTTTCGTCTTGTGCGACATTCAACCCCCCTTCGGTCGTGCGTTCTTCACGTTTTTCGGGCACGAGGCACACCGCGTGCGGAACGTGACGCAAGGCTATTTTTTGCATCTCATCCGTTGCGGCCATTTCGAAGTTCAGCGGGATACTCAAAGCCTCCATCAATGCATCAATGTCTGCATCTCGGATATGCCTGCGGTCTTCGCGCAGGTGCGCGGTAATACCATCTGCTCCTGCCTCTTGCGCGACCATCGCAGCGCGCACCGGATCAGGCAACACGCCGCCCCGCGCATTTCGCAAGGTTGCGACATGATCAATGTTTACGCCAAGACGCAAAGGTAACTGCTTTGACATATGCCGGGTACTCCGCTTGCAATGTTAGTGTAGATTAGTGGGCTGGCGCGCCAAAGCCAGCCTGAACTAGCTCTTCTCGGCCGCTTTTTGATCCGTATTCTCTGAGGACTTTTCTTTTAAGCGTGCCAGACGCGCTTTCAGCACGCCTTTGTTGCGTCGTTTTTGATACGCACGAATGACGGGCACTGAAAGGTAATAGCACACCAGCCCCGTCACGATGCCCGGTATAATCCCCCCAATCATATAGGGAAAAAACACATCATCGTAAAAATCACGAAGCCCGTGCCACTCGGCTGGTTGGCCCGTAAAAAGTGCTTTCAGGTTAAACAGAAGGTCTCTTGATGCGCCGTAAAACATCTCGCCAAAACCATGACGTACATGCTCTGCATCGGCGGTCATTCCCGTAATCCAGAAACCCGTTTTTAGCGAAGCATAGGCGATCGGAACATACGTCAGCGGGTTCCCGAAGAACGTCGCGAGTAACGCCGCCAGCATATTGGCGTTCATCACACGAGCAAGCACAAAAGAAATCAGAAAATGCAGACCGTAAAACGGCGTGAACGAGGTAAAGACCCCGACAAAAATGCCGCGCGCTATGCGTTCTGGCGAATCTGGCAGACGGCGCACGCGGTGTTTCACGTAGTGGAACGCACGCGCCCACCCACCCTTAGGGTAGATGACTTCCCAGATTACTCTAGGCCAACTGCGTTTATTTCGGCGCTTGAATACCAAGGCGCGGTCCTATCTCGGCGACGCTAACATCTGCATCGCTTGGGTTTTGGTGGCGCGAAACTTCCGCAACATCATCATCTGCGGATAGCGCCGAGATAATCGAGTGCAAATGTTCCGCGTCACGTAGTTCGACGCTTAGGACCAATCGGTAGAAATCCGGTTTACGATCCAAGAACGCCATATCTGAGATATTGGCTCCTTGCTCGCCGATCAATGTGCAAATCCGTCCCATCACGCCAGCGTCGTTGCCGATCGTAAGGTCCAGACGCGCGGCATGAATTGCGGGATGCTTGCCAGATTGCCAATGCAGATCAATCCAGTGCTGCGATTCATCTTCAAACTCTATCAGGGCTTCGCAATCAATCGCGTGTACAACGACACCTCGACCACGCTTCGGGATGCCGATAATGCGCTCACCCGGCAAGGGCTGGCAACACAGTGCGCGTTCATGTGCTTGTCCATGGGCAAGTCCAATAACCGCACGTTTGCTATCAATGCTTGCGTCCGAGGCTTGCACCAAGTCTGGATAGACCGCATGCACAACATCGCTTGCGCGAATAACGCTCGCACCGAGTTCAGCAAGAACCGTGTTACTGTCTTCCAAACGCAAGTTCTTTGCGGCAGTCGCGAGCGCCTTGTCGGTCGCCTTGCGCCCAACGTGCTCGAACGCTGCGCGCGCCAATTCACTGCCTAGCCGAATAAACCGTTCGCGATCCTGCTCCCGAAGGGCGCGACGGATTGCGCTTTTGGCTTTTCCTGTGGCTGCAATATCAAGCCAAGTTGATTGGGGTTGTTGGCCTTCCGCCGTAACAATCTCAACCGATTGCCCGTTCTTCAACCGCGTCCACAAAGGGACACGCATACCGTCAACTTTTGCTCCGACACAGGCGCTCCCGATCCGTGTGTGGATCGCGTAGGCGAAATCAAGTGGCGTCGCGCCACGCGGCAATTTCACAACTTCGCCTTTGGGCGTAAAGCAAAAGACCTGATCCGAGAACATTTCAAGCTTAACAGCCTCAAGAAAATCCTGATGATCGTCTTCGGGGCCGAATTGTTCATTCAATGTGGCAACCCACTTCACCGGATCGACGGCAAACGGGTTCTGAGAACGCGCGCCGTCGCGATAGGACCAATGCGCGGCAACACCCGTTTCAGCGACATCATGCATTTGCAGCGTGCGAATTTGCACCTCAACACGTTTGCCATCGCGCCCGGAAACGGTCGTATGGATAGAACGGTACCCGTTGGTCTTGGGTTGGCTAATGTAATCTTTGAAACGCCCCGGAACCGCACGCCAACGTTGGTGAATAACGCCCAACGCGCGGTAGCAATCTTCTTCAGATGTCGTGATCGCGCGGAAACCGTAGATATCTGAAAGACGCGAGAAGCCTTGCCCCTTTTCTTCCATTTTCCGCCAGATCGAATATGGTCTTTTTGCCCGCCCATAGACCTGAGCGCTTATGTTATTCTTTTCAAGCTCGGAGCGCATGTCACCGGTAATCTGGTGGATAACGTCACCCGTTTCTTTTTGCAGGCGGATAAAACGGCGCATGATTGATGCGCGCCCGTCCGGATTTAGAACGCTAAACGCCAAGTCTTCGAGTTCTTCCCGCATCCATTGCATACCCATGCGACCTGCGAGCGGGGCGTAGATATCCATGGTTTCTCGAGCTTTTTGCACCTGTTTGTCAGGGCGCATAGCTTTGATCGTGCGCATATTGTGCAAACGGTCCGCCAGTTTGACCAGAATGACCCTCAGGTCTTTCGCCATTGCCATGAACAGTTTGCGAAAGTTCTCAGCCTGTTTGGTGGCTGTAGAGCTCAATTGCAGATTGGTGAGCTTGGTCACGCCATCAACGAGCATCGCGATTTCGTCATCAAATATTTCTGCGACTTCACTATAAGTCGATTTTGTATCTTCGATGGTGTCGTGCAGCAGCGCGGTTATCAGCGTGGCATCATCTAGCTTTTGCTCGGCAAGAATGCCAGCAACTGCTATCGGGTGCGTAAAATAAGGCTCGCCCGAATGGCGAAATTGCCCATCGTGCATACGCTCGCCATAGGCAAACGCGGCACGAATAAGGGCTTCGTTGGTCTTCGGGTTGTAAGTGCGGACTGTGGCGAGCAGCGCATCTGGCGACATTAATTCAGTGGTTTCGTCATCCATTAGCTGCCTATCACGCCGCTAAAAAGCAGAGCTTAGCCCTGACCTTGTGCTTCCATAAGCGCGCGAAGCAGCTTCTCTTCAGACATATCGTCATCCGCAGGCTTGTCCGCTTCTGCACCCATCAAAAGCGCCATTGCGTCTTCTTCTGGCTCATCGACTTCGATTTGCGTCTGGTTAGACTCGATCAAACGCTCACGCAGATCGTCAGCAAGCTGCGTTTCTTCTGCGATCTCACGCAGTGATACGACTGGGTTCTTGTCGTTGTCACGGTCTACCGTGATCGCGCCGCCTGCAGAAATCTCGCGAGCGCGGTGCGCAGCAAGCATCACCAGATCAAAACGGTTTGGAACCTTGTCGACACAATCTTCAACTGTAACGCGGGCCATATTGATCTCCGATTTAGGTAGCGGGCTCTGAGCCATGTCTTCTAGTGCTGAAAACTTTTCTTGACAAGCAGATACTCACGTCAACGGCTGCGTCAGATCGGCGTAACCTTATCGACTTCGCTCTTAGGAAGCTGCGCAAGCATTTGGCCTATTGTTTCACCAAGCACAGGGTGACGCCAGCACAGTGCGATATCGGCGAGCGGCACCAAGACAAACGCACGATCTTGCAAGCGAGGATGTGGCAGTACCAGCTCGTTTGGGGCCGCTTTTGCCTGCAATTCAGGGTCTAAGCCATGCCATTCATCAAAACCGGCGCGATCAGGCAATACAACACCGCCCATTCCAATGAGGTCCAGATCAAGCGTACGTTGCCCCCAACGTTGCTTACGCTCGCGGCCAAACTCGGCTTCGATGTCATGCAGACGATGCAAGGCTTGCTTGGCATCAAAGCGACTTTGCACCGCAATTGCCGCGTTCACATAGTCAGGCCCGGCGCCTTCAGGAAAGCAAGGTGTGCGGAAAAAACGGCTGATCGCGCGAATCACAAAACCCCGTTTTGCAATGGTTGCGATGGCATCCTCCAGCACTTGCTCCAAAGTACAACTGGATGATGACAAGTTTGCCCCTAGCGCAACCAATTGCAAAGTCCCAATATTCACGAATTATTGCCCATATCACTGTGTAAGCACCCTTGCCTCACCTATTGGTTTTCTCTTATCGTGGAAATCGGGAACGTCGCAATTTTATTTTTATACACTCACTCACGGCGCGGCGGGACTATTTGAAAGGACATTTAATGTTTTATAAAGACGAACGGCTCGCGCTGTTCATCGATGGCTCGAACCTGTACGCTGCCGCTAAGGCACTAGGGTTCGACATTGATTACAAGCTTTTGCGGACGGAATTCATGCGTCGCGGCAAAATGTTGCGCGCTTTCTACTACACAGCCCTGTTGGAAAACGACGAGTATTCCCCAATCCGCCCCTTGGTGGACTGGCTCAACTACAATGGCTTCACCATGGTGACTAAGCAGGCCAAGGAATACACAGACAGCCAAGGTCGGCGTAAGGTCAAAGGCAATATGGACATCGAACTTGCAGTCGATGCTATGGAGCTGGCACCGCATGTTGATCACATTGTGTTGTTTTCCGGCGATGGCGACTTCCGTCCGCTTATCGAAAGCTTGCAACGTCAAGGCGTTCGCGTCTCAGTGGTTTCCACGATCCGCAGTCAGCCACCCATGATTGCAGATGAACTCCGCCGCCAAGCCGATAACTTCATCGAACTCAACGAGCTCAAAGATGTCATTGGACGCCCACCACGCGACCCAATGCCAGAGCGCGAACAATCGTTCGAAGCAGCAGACTAACCAACTTGAAAAGCCGGTGCCTTAGCTCCGGCTTTTCTCTTTTGGCGAAACACGCCCTCTGGACCACAAGCCTTCGCCACGTTACCTCTAGGCAACAAAAGCCCGATTGCTTTTAGAGGGAAATTACAATGACCAAACCGCCCCTTACGCTCTTTCTCGCTGCCCCGCGCGGGTTCTGCGCTGGCGTAGATCGCGCCATAAAGATCGTTGAAATGGCGTTGGAAAAATGGGGCGCGCCCGTCTTTGTGCGCCATGAGATCGTTCACAATAAATTCGTTGTTGATGCGCTGCGCGAACAAGGCGCTGTTTTCGTAGAAGAGCTCGACGAATGCCCGGATGATCGCCCTGTCATTTTTTCAGCACATGGCGTGCCGAAATCTGTTCCCGCCTCTGCGGCTAAACGCGAAATGGTTTACGTGGACGCGACCTGTCCTTTGGTGAGCAAAGTTCACATCGAAGCCGAGCGCCATTCTGCAAACGGGTTGCAATTGGTTATGATCGGGCATGAAGGACACCCTGAAACCGTCGGCACAATGGGGCAATTGCCCGAGGGTGAAGTCTTGCTCGTCGAAGAAGCGAAGGATGTCGCGACCCTGAACGTGCGCGATCCAGAAAAGCTGGCATTTGTTACGCAAACGACCTTGTCAGTTGATGATACCGCCGACGTCGTCGCCGCTTTGAATGCTCGTTTCCCGTCCATTCAAGGCCCGCATAAAGAGGACATTTGCTACGCGACCACCAATCGGCAAGAATCTGTGAAAGCGATGGCTGCGAGAACCGATGCTATGCTGGTTGTTGGCGCACCCAATTCTTCTAATTCCAAACGTCTGGTCGAGGTTGGCGCCAAAGCTGGCTGCTCCTACGCGCAATTGGTTCAACGCGCTACCGATATCGATTGGCGTGCCTTAGATGGCATCAAAAGCATTGGCATCACTGCCGGGGCCTCTGCACCAGACGTGTTGATCACCGAAGTCATCGATGCCTTCAAAGCACGCTTCGAAGTGACTGTGGATGTCATAGAAACAGCAAAAGAGAACGTTGAATTCAAGGTTCCCCGCATATTGAGAGAAACAACATGAGCGACAAAGAAACTCTCGAAATCTATGACGGCAAGGCAGAAGAGTATGCAAAGCTGACGGAAAACGAAACGAAAAACACAGACCTTCTCGCTTTTATTGACATGGTAAAAGACGGCGGGCGTGTGTTGGATCTTGGTTGTGGGCCTGGCCATTCGGCTGGGCGCATGGCGCAAAGCGGCTTGATCGTAGACGCCAGTGACGCATCCGCCGAAATGATCAAAATCGCATCCCAACAGGCTGGCGTTAACGCGCGGCGCGAAACCTTTGATGCCTTAAACGTGCTAGATCACTATGATGGAATTTACGCCAATTTCAGCCTCTTGCACGCAGAGCGCGCTAAGGTTCCCGATCATATTTCGTCCATCGCAAAGGCGCTAAAGACAGGCGGTATCTTCCACATTGGCATGAAGACTGGCACCAGCGAAGCGCGCGATAGTTTGGGGCGACACTACAGCTACTTCACCGAAAACGAGCTAGAGAAAATGATGAACGACAATGGATTATCCGTGCGGCGGCGTAACCATGGTGAGGACATGGGCCTTAACGGCGAACTTGCCGAGTGGGTGTCTTTGCAAAGCGAGAAGGTCTAAACATGCCCAAACTCATTGCCTACACAGACGGCGCGTGCAGCGGAAATCCCGGACCGGGTGGTTGGGGCGTTCTCATGCGCGCCATGAATGGCACCGAGATTATTAAACAGCGCGAACTCTCTGGAGGCGCGGAACTTACGACAAACAACCAAATGGAGCTCATGGCTGCAATTTCCGCTCTGGAAACCCTAGATCGCGCGGCAGAATTGACCATCGTGACCGACAGCACCTATGTTAAAAATGGTGTCACAAGCTGGATACATGGCTGGAAGAAAAACGGCTGGAAAACCGCTGCGAAGAAACCCGTCAAAAACGTCGAGCTTTGGCAAAGGTTAGACAGCGCACAGGCCCGACATCAAGTTAAATGGGAATGGGTCAAAGGACACGCAGGCCATCCCGAGAACGAACGCGCAGACGAACTCGCCCGCGCAGGTATGGCGCCGTTCAAGAAATCCGCATGAGCCTGCTTGGGTTTCTCGATTATGCCGCGGTGGTGATTTTCGCGCTTACGGGTGCACTTACCGCAAGTCGGGCTCAGCTTGATTTGGTGGGTTTTGCATTCCTCGCGGCGCTCACGGGCATTGGGGGCGGCACGGTGAGAGATGTACTACTGGACCGCAATTCAGTTTTCTGGATCGAAAACCCCTCATATTTAGCGCTCACCAGCGCTGCTGCTCTGCTTGTTTTCTTCACCGCCCATTTTCTCGAAAGTCGCTATCGCGTGCTGCTTTGGGTTGATGCTCTCGCTCTGGGCGTTGCAGTCGCGGCAGGCTCTGGCATCGCCCTTACGCTGGAACACCCCGCAATCATCGTTGTTTTGATGGGGATCGTGACAGGTTGCATGGGAGGTCTGATGCGCGATGTCGTATGCAACGAAGTCCCGCTTGTTCTCAAACAAGGCGAGCTCTATGTCAGTGCGGCCTTCGCTGGCGCTGGGGCAAGCGTTGTTGCTGATGCGTTTGCGCTGCCTGACCTCGCTGTGCTTGGCACAGCGATTTTCGTGACCCTTTTTCTGCGCGCAGGATCGCTCGCTTATGGTTGGCGCTTACCGATCTACAAAAACGCGCCTCCTAAAACGTAGGGTGCGTGATTGCACGCACCTTACCTGCGCCAGTGTGTGGGAACGATGATAAGCGCCCCGATTGACGCCACGATCGCATCCACACCGGGCGAGCCAAAACCAACACGAAACATGATCGTTATGAAATAAAACAAAAAAGCTCCGCCGACACAGATGATGATCGACGGGAGATACCCGTTGTGGGTAAATTCGCTTTTCTCGGAAATATAGCCGACGATCCCCGCGATCACGACCGTGCCAAACAGTGCCAAAAACATCGCCCTATCCCTCCCCGAACCGAGAACCTTTAGGTACAGGCGTACCTCGCAAAAACTCTTGCGCATCCTGCGCGCCTTTACCAGCCTTCTGCGCGCGAGAAATGCGAACCGCACCTGCTCCGCACGCGATAGTTAGCGCATCGTCAAGCGAGCGCCCTGAAACGCCTTCGCCCTCGGCCAAACCACTTGCCAAAAACTTGATCCGCGCGCCGTCCAGCGTCGTCCATGCACCAGGAAAGGGCGACAGCCCTCTTATCTGACGATCTACCTCCAGAGCTGGACGCGACCAATCAATCCGTGCTTCAGCTTTGTCGATTTTTGCCGCGTAAGTTACGCCTTCATCGGGCTGCTCAACGGGATTCAAATCAGCAATCTGATCCAAGGCTTTGCAGATCATCCGCGCACCCATCTCACTCAAACGGTCGTGCAAGCCACCGGTCGTGTCCTGCGCTGCGATTTCAGTTACTTCGCGAAGCAGAACCGGACCCGTATCTAAACCGGCATCCATTTGCATAATGCAAATCCCTGTTTCTACGTCTCCGGACATAATTGCGCGATGAATAGGTGCCGCGCCGCGCCAACGTGGCAAAAGCGATGCGTGAATGTTAAGGCATCCTTTCGTGGGCGCATCCAAAATCGCCTGCGGAAGAATGAGACCGTATGCGACGACAACTGCGACTTCAGCATTTAACTGCGCAAAGAGCTCTTGCTCATCCGAACCCTTTAAAGAAACTGGATGGCGCACATCCAATCCCAGCTCGAGCGCGCGTTCATGAACAGGCGTCAGGCGGTCTTTCTTGCCGCGCCCTGCGGGTCTTGGGGGCTGGCAATACACAGCAACAACATCATGACCAGCCTCCACCAATGCCTCAAGAACAGGTACCGAAAAATCCGGCGTTCCCATGAAGATAACTCTCATATTTTGCGCGCCTTTTTGATCAGCATGTCACGTTTTACTCGGCTGAGATGGTCGAAATACATCTTGCCGTTCAAGTGATCTATCTGGTGCTGCACGGATGTTGCCTCCAGACCGATAAAGTCACGCCGATCGATAATGCCTTGCTCGTTCAAGAAGCGAACCGTCACTGCGCGAGGACGTTTTATCAGGGCGGAAACACCCGGCAGATTTGGGCTTGCTTCATCGTGTTCGCGCAATTCAACAGAGGAGTGCAAAATTTCAGGGTTCGCCAAACGAATGACCTTGCCCCGTTCCTTGGATGCATCCACCACGGCCAAGCGCAACATCACGCCAATCTGGTTGGCCCCCATGCCAACGCCGGGCATTGCCTCCATCGTATCGACCAGATCATCCCAAACTGCGCGCACGTCATCGTTGATTTCCTCAACATCCATCGCTTTGCTGCGAAGCCTTTTATCTGGCCAAGAAATACACTTTCGCACTGCCATTATGCCACCGCCCTATATTCGGTTTCGAGCGCCTTGCGCGCGGTTTCGTCCAAGTGATCAAAGATGACACGGCCGTT
The DNA here is from genome assembly GCF_050633725.1 of Planktotalea sp. Classification (GTDB taxonomy): domain Bacteria; phylum Pseudomonadota; class Alphaproteobacteria; order Rhodobacterales; family Rhodobacteraceae; genus Planktotalea. The sequence goes on along the minus strand of NZ_JBOEHB010000019.1, from coordinate 46,239 downwards.
TAAGTGATCCATCTCATGTTGCGCGCAAATTGCGGCAAAACCCTCAAGGATCATCGATGCGCGCTTGCCGTCAACGTCTGTAAAGGTCAATTCGATCTGATTAGGCCGCGTGACGTCACAAGAGACACCTTTGATCGAAAGGCACGCTTCTTCGTTGGTGCTCATCACGTCGCCAAGCGGCTTAATCTCGGGATTTATGCAAACCAACGGCGACTTCGCGCCCTCTTTCCAGGTTGCATCCATAACAAACAAGCGCTGCGTGACCCCAACTTGCGGCGCAGCTAAACCGCGACCGGGTGCATCATACATCGTCTCGAACATATCACCAATCAGGCGGCGCACGGCGTCATCAAATGCGTCAACAGAATCGCAAACCCGTTTCAAACGCGGATCTGGCCAAGCCACGATTGGCAAGATGCTCATGCGCGCGCCATCTCTCGTTTTAGCTTTTGCATTTTTCGGGTGATCATCTGGCGCTTGAGCGGCTTAAGATAGTCAATGAACAGCTTCCCTTCGAGATGGTCGATCTCGTGCTGCACACAGGTAGCCCAAAGCCCGTCCATATCGCGCTCTTGCAAATTGCCATCTAGATCGAGCCATTCTACTCTCACCTCTGCTGGGCGCGTGACCTCGGCATATTGATCAGGGATCGAAAGGCACCCCTCATCGTACACATTCGTTTCATCCGATGAGGCAATGATACGTGGGTTGACCATAACCAGCGGCGCTGGCTCGCTGTCGTCCTCTTTCTCGCAATCAAGCACGACAAGACGTTCCAGAATACCAATCTGCGGCGCGGCGAGGCCAATGCCGGGCGCTGCATACATCGTTTCCAACATATCTTTCGCAAGCACACGAAGCTCGTCCGAAATATCGGGCACCGCTGCGCAAACTTTCTTAAGGCGGGGATCGGGGTGGATCAGGATCTTGCGTTTCATACCGCAGCATTTATGCCACCAAGGCGCGCGCTGCAACGGGCCTTGCAGATTTGGCTCAATTCGATAGCGTCCCCGTAAGCATTCAGGAGATACCCACATGAGTTTTGACGAGATCATCGACCGCTTTGGCACCCATTCGGTTAAATGGGACGCGATGGAGTCAATTTATGGCGTCCCAGCAAGCGATGGTATCTCAATGTGGGTTGCGGATATGGATTTTCGCCCACCGAAATGTGTTTCCGATGCCGTTGCGAAAATGCATGAACATGGCATCTATGGTTACTACGGCGACGATGCTCCCTATCGCGAGTCGATCCGCTGGTGGATGAAAACGCGCCACGGTTGGGATGTTGATACCAATGGCATTTTTACAACCCATGGCCTCGTGAATGGAACTGCCATGTGTGTTGACGCGTTCACCAACCCAGGCGAAGGCGTTGTCCTGTTCACACCAGTGTATCATGCCTTTGCCAAAGTGATTTCCGCCGCTGGCCGCAACGTCGTGGAATGCGAAATGAGTAACGTCAATGGGCGCTATGAACTCGATTTCGATGCCTATGACGCCCAAATGACGGGCAACGAGAGCATGCTTGTTTTTTGCTCCCCGCATAACCCTTCGGGCCGCGTTTGGAGCAAAGGTGAACTCCAAGCCGTCGCAGCCTTTGCCAAACGTCACGATCTAATATTGGTGTCCGATGAAATTCATCACGATTTGGTTTTCGATGGCAGCACACATATCCCGATGGCCAATATCGCAGGCATCGAAGATCGCCTCGTGATGATGACCGCGACGACCAAAACCTTCAACATCGCTGGCTCGCATTCGGGCAATGTGATCATCGCCGATCCAGATTTGCGCGCCCGCTTTGGCGCACGCATGATGGCGATGGGTCTTAGCCCCAACTCTTTCGGTCTGTTTATGGCCGAAGCCGCCTATTCACCCGAGGGGGCCGCTTGGGTTGATGATCTAGTGCAATATCTCGACGGCAATCGCAAAGTCTTTGATGCTGGCGTAAACGCGATACCCGGCCTGAAATCCATGTCTATGCAATCGACCTATCTCGCGTGGGTGGATTTTGACGGCACGGGTATGTCACGCGAAGATTTCACCCGCCGCGTCGAGCAAGACGCCCGCATCGCTGCCAACCATGGCCCGACCTTTGGCAAGGGCGGCGAGACCTTCCTGCGCTTCAACTTCGCCACCCCACGCGCGAGGATTGTTGAGGCGGTTGCGCGGTTGCAAGCCGCGTTTGGGGATTTGCAATAAGCGGGCCTTGCGCCAATCCTAATCTCTTGTTCCCGTCTATCTGAAAGTAACAAATGTTCCGCAAAATTTGCTCTCTCGTAGCGCTTGCAACACTCGCGATCCCCGCGGCTGTTGAGGCGCAAAACCTCATCTCTAACAAACGCATGGATTCGGTATTTTTCGGCCTCGTCAAACCCGGAATCGCGAAGCCTCGTAGCACAAATGATTATATCCAGGGTGCAAACTGCGCGGCACGTAGCGAAATTTTTTCCAAAGATTTCAACGGATCGGGACATCTTAAGATTCCGGCAGCTACACGAAAACTTCGACCGATGACGATCACCTGCGCATACAACGGAAAAACCCGCAAGTTCACAATTCAAAGCGAACCTGTCTTTCTAGCCAACCCAGCCCACCGCGCGATCATCCTTAGAGGAAGCCGCATGAAGGATGAGGCCAAACGCAGTGCATTCATCGCAAACGCACAATCTAAGCTAAAGTACTGGGGTTACGGCAACTCGATCATTGTAAATTTTTGACAGCGGCGTTTAGGCACAACAACGTAATACTCTTTCTTTTCGCAGCACGCTGGTAACTAAATTTTCTGTAAGGCCATCCAACATGAAAACACTTCTTAAAACGGCCTTGCTGGCAAGCTGCCTTGTCACTTCGACGATGCTTGCGGCTGAGGAAAAAGCGCTACGCAATTCTGTGCTCAAAAAGGTAAAGATTGAAACCTTGTCTCACAAAGCCCGTTATCGGCACGCCTATGTAAGGCAACCAACGCGCCGTGGTCAAAAAGCACAACGTTTTGAGATACGGCACGGCGATTGCGGACGCGCGTCAGGATGGAACGATTGCGAGACCGATCGCGGCCGCGTAGAAATGAAGGAAAGGCCAAAGAATGCGATGTCTAAACCGGGCCGAGGTGTCTGGTACGGCTATTCCATTTTGATCCCGCCAGATTTCGTAAGTCTCGGCAAAGGCAATACCATGCTTGGCCAAGTTAAGGCCGAGGGTTGGAATATGCCAATGTGGTCGCTGACGTTTAATGATCGACCCTACCTTAATTTCGCAGACAACCAGAAATGTAATCTAGGCTCTTTGCCCTCGTGGAAAGGCCGCTGGATCGACGTTTCGATCTACGCAAACTATAGCCGTTCCGGGCAAAACACATACTTTCAGCTCTTCAAGAACGACAAACTGATCTGTCAGCGAAAAACCCCGTTTTTGCCTGCCGAGTTTGCTTCGAAGAAACCCGTCCTGGGCCTGAAATACGGCATCTACAATAGTTTTGTCAGCCGCTACCTCGCCCAGAAGGGACGCGCACCCGCAGCGGCAAAGGCCTATGCTCAAACGCATGAAGGCGGAAAATCCAAGAGCCCCTCGCCAACACCCTTCAAATTTGATTGGGGTGTAAAGCTCCCGACGCATGTCATCTACTACGATGAAATGCGCTACGGGCTGCGTCGAGAAGATGTAGACGTCAGAATGCTTGAAAAACGAGGCGTTCCACCTGTCGACTAGCAGGCCACAATGTGCGAAATGCATCGCAGCGTTCCAGAGATTCTTTGAGATCGCTCCGCGCCACATAAGGACCAACTTCGACATTGGATTGACCCTATGACTGCCAACAAACGCATCATCATCTCAAGTGACCACGCCGATATTGCGATGCGTCAAGCCATTGCCAGCCATGTTGAAACGCGTGGATATACGGTTCTCGACATTGGTCCAACAACCAACGAGAGCACCCATTACCCCAAGCACGGCAAAGCTGCTGCCGAACGTGTGGCCTCAGGCGAATTTGATCTCGGCATTCTTTTGTGTGGCACAGGTCAAGGCATCATGATGGCTGCGAGTAAGGTCAAAGGCATCCGCTGCGGCGTTTGCTCTGACACATTTTCCGCGCGCATGATCCGCCAGCATAACAATGCAAACATGATCTCAATGGGCGCGCGCGTGATCGGCGAAGGCCTCGCGCTCGACATCGTCGACGCATTCCTGGATGCCGAGTTTGAAGGCGGCCGCCATGCCACGCGCGTGGATATGATCGAGGGCTAAAGCCCTCGCCTCACATCAATCAATCGGCTCTTCCAGAATTGCGCCTTCAACAGGGCGCAAGACATGCGGCATCGCAGGATCATAAAGCGCGGAGTCCTTGAAATCGCGAATGTTGCCCAGAACAGGCCCGACAAGCGTCAAAGCCGTGCGCGTAATCTTTTCCGCGCGCACCTTCTTGTGGATGTCTTTCAGAGTGCCGCGGATGAACATCTCATCAGGCCAACCTACGCGATAAGCGACGACAACAGGGCAATCCTCGCCGTAATGTGGCGAGAGGACACGCACGATTTCTCGCAGGTTCCGCACACCTAAATGGATCGCCAAAGTTGCGCCAGTAGCCGCAAAATTCTCTAGCGTCTCTTTGGGGGGCATCGACGTGCTCTTCATAGAAACACGGGTCAAAACAATAGATTGCGCCACCTCGGGCACAGTCAACTCCTGCCCCAAGGCAGCCGCAGCCGCCGCGTAAGCTGGCACGCCGGGGATAATCTGATACTCAATCCCATCCGCGCGCAAACGGCGGATCTGTTCAGCAATCGCGCCGTATAATGACGGATCACCCGAATGCACCCGCGCTACATCCTCGCCTCGACCATGCGCTGCGACAATCTCTGCGTGGGTGTCATCCAATGTCATCGGCGCTGTGTCTTTCACAATCGCACCAGCAGGCGCGCCCGCGACGACCTCTTCGGGCACCAAAGACCCCGCATAGAGACAAACAGGGCAAGACGCGATCAAGCGCTGCGCTTTCAAAGTCAAAAGCTCAGGGTCGCCCGGACCCGCGCCAATAAAGTAAACGGTCATGTCTTCATTTTCCTAAATAAACTCAATTCACGACGCCTGCTGAGACAGATCACCGTCAATTTTGCGCGCATAGCCACGCGGCGTGTACATGCGGGGGCCTTCCCCGAGCTGCGCTAGTTTGGAATTGGACGAGCCGATAAGAACGACAGTCAACATATCCACTTCATCCACCTCCAGCTCATCCAAACGGCGATACCGCACGTTTTCCTCAGGGCGCCCCAAGGAAGAGGCCAGCATTACAGGCGTATCCGCAGGGCGATGCTTCAACAAAATGTCGCGCGCTTCGGCAAGCAGTGTGCGGCGCGTTTTGGAAACTGGGTTGTAAAAGGCGATTACGAAATCGCCCTCAGCAGCCGCCTTCAAACGGCGCAAAATGTCATCGCGCGGTGTTAACAAATCTGACAGAGAAATCGCGCAGAAGTCATGCCCCAATGGCGCGCCCGCACGTGCTGCCGCGCCTTGCAACGCAGACACACCCGGCGAACAGACAACCTCGACGCGGTGCGCGGCATCACTGACGCCCAGTTCATCTGGGCCACGATCCATCAATTCAAACACAAGCGCGCCCATTGCATAAATGCCAGCGTCACCAGAACACACCAAAGCGACATTCTTACCGAGCGCTGCTTGCTCTAGAGCATAGCGACAGCGTGCTTCTTCGCCGCCCAATGGGAAATCAGAGCGGACCTTGCCAATCGCCAAAGGTCCAAGCAAATCAATGTAAAGACCGTAGCCAACCAATTCTTCCGCATCCGCCACGAGGCGCGAGACCTCTGGTGTGCGCCAGCTCGCTTGACCTGGGCCGATGCCAACGATTGACAAGCGTCCGCGCGAGCGGCCCTGCAATTCAACAATTGGCGAAACCGCCTCACCCAAGGCAACGGTAACATTTGCTGTTTTACGTTTCGCAACGCGAAGCGATCCAGTCGCGCCGACAGACGCCAAGGCCGCCGCTTCGCTCACTCCGTGGCAGCCTACTTCTGCAAAAACCACATCCGATGGATTTTCCAAACGCGCGGTCTCGGCTTCCAGCTCTTCGGCCGTGAACAAACGCAGTGGAACGCCAAGCCGCTTGGCGGTTTCGATCATCGCAGGTTCATCGCCTTTAAGATCAATCGAGGCGATAGCAGCGACTGCGCCTTGCGCGATGCCCGCTTCTGCAAGAACGGTTTCAACCTGCGCCCACATCTCAACCGGATCAGCGTTGCGTGCGCAGCCAAGGCCAAGAACGTATTTTTGTGGATGGTAAACGAGCGCGGTTTCAGAACCCGTAGAAGGCGCATCCGTGACGCGCAACTCAACACCGCCATCTGTGCTTTCGATGTCAAAAATGTTCTCGCCTTGCACCGATACCCCAGCGCCGCCAAGCATCGCAGCCATTGCGCCCTTGGCGTCTTCAGAGTTCGCCAAGGCATAGCCCGCAGGCGGCTCGTCCAGCGCTACGCCCATTGCCACATCGCCGGCAGTTGTCACCGCAGCAACGGTGCCAAGCGCTTTAGAAATGTCGCGCGCCAAGCGGTTGGCTCCGCGATGACCGCCAAGCAGCGGCACAACAACGCCGCCGTCGTCAGAGACAGAAATCACAGGCGGCTCTGCGCGTTTATCATTGAGCAATGGCGCTACGCCGCGGATCAAAATACCGCTCGCACAAACGCCAATGATTGGCGTGCCCGCCGCGAAGAGTTCGCGCGCATGATCCAGCGCATTGGCAAAGAATGTGTCGGCCACATCAACGCGCCCTTCGCGGCCATGCACCTGCGCGCCAATGGCTTGGGCCACGGCATGCGCGGTTGCTTCACCTGAGCGCGACAGCGCGATTACAACGGGTCTCACAGCCATGGATCGGCTCCTTTCGTGAGCAAAATCATCGAAAAATAGGGGGCCTTTTCAGGCGCATCTTTGAGGGGGAGCACGACCTCTTCGGGCAGGCTTGCGCGCTCGATATAAACAGCGCGATCCGTCAGCCCCAGCCCATCAATCACGCCGCGAATTTTCGCAAGGTGGCGACCAACCTTCATGATCGCAACGCTTTCCGCGCCTTCAATGCGCGCGCGCAACTCTGCTTCGGGCAAGGGGCCGGGTAGAACTGTCAGCCGTTCATTGCGCGCGGCCAGCGGCATGCCTGCACGCGCCGCGCAGGTGGTGATCGAAGTCACGCCGGGCACCACTTCGACGTCGAAACGATCCGAGAGCCGCGCAAAGAGATACATGAAGGAGCCATAGAAAAACGGATCGCCCTCACAGAGGCAAATGACGTCATCGCCAGCCTGCAGAGCGCTTGCGATATCCGCTGCACCCTTGTCGTAGGCTTCTTGCGCCGGCGCGCGCTCGACGCTCATGGGAACATCCATGACGATCTCGCGCGCAGTTTTAGGGATCACATCCGCGGCTATCGAGCGCGCGAAACTGTCCGCACCTGCGAGCGCAGGATAGGCGATGACCTGAGCGCTCGAAATCAATCGATGCGCACGCAGCGTCATAAGGTCAGGATCACCCGGACCCAGACCAACACCATAAAGTTTACCGCTCATCGTTTGATCAAGCTCCACTGCGTCACAGGCATCAAAGGACGCCAGCCTGTCAAAGGCCCGATAGGTTCAGCACGGTTCACTTGCAGTTTCACCAACTGCCCGCCATGCTTCTTGTGCAAAGCGATCAAGACCGCTTCGCTTTCCAAGGTCACCGCATTGGCAACCAAACGACCCAAAGGGCGCAGGGCTGTCCATGCAGCGTCAAACACCTCTTCCGATAGGCCACCACCGATGAAAACTGCATCGGGCGCATCTAGACCGCTCAAAGCTTCTGGCACTTTAGCGTCGATCAATTCCAATTTGGGTGCGCCCAAAGCCAGCGCATTCGCCGCTGCCATTGCACGGCGATCCGCGCGCGGTTCGATCCCGATTGCACGAGCATACCGCGCGCCGCGCATCCATTCGACAGCGACAGAGCCGCAGCCCGTGCCAATATCCCAGAGCAAAGCGCCGCGCATGGGCATCAATTTGGCCAAAGTCGCGGCGCGCACTTCCTGCTTGGTCATCGTGCCGTCGCTTTGGAACAACTCATCCGCGAGACCCGGCACGCGCGGCAAAAGCGCTGCATCAGGCGCGGCGATACACTCAACAGCCATTGTGTTAAATGCAGGCACCTCATGCGCCCAATCGGAAGCGGTGCCGTCAAAGCGTTGCTCGTTCTCGCCGCCCATCGCGGCAAGCACCGTGATCTTGCTCTGTCCGAAGCCACGTTCATTCAGGAACGCAGCGATCTGTGCAGGTGTTTCGGCGCCGGTTGTCAGGATCAGCAGACGAATATCAGGCTGAATATAGGCGATCATCTGCTCGACAGGACGGCCATGCACCGTCAGCGTTTCCACATCCGGCATCGACCAGCCCATACGCGCAGCGGCGAGTTGGAAGGCGCTGAGTTGCGGATGATAGGTAATCTCACTCGGATCAATCGCGCGGCCAATGCGGGCACCGACGGAGAACCACAAGGGATCACCCGTCGCGAGCACGACAACACGTTTGCCGCGATAGCTGGTGAGCACATCAATCAGCGCATCAAAGGGCGACGGCCACGCAACACGAGTCGCGCTAACGTTTTCGCTAAGGCGGTGATGGCGGTCGCCACCGATGATGACGTCCGCCGCTTCCACAACGGCGCGCGTGGCGGGGACAAGACCGTCCATGCCGTCCTCGCCAATGCCAACAATATGCAGCCAAGGATCAGACATTTTTCGGCTCCTCAGGAAGGCCCGCTGACAACGCGTTGACCGCTGCGGAGGCTATGGCAGAGCCACCACGGCGCCCGCGCAGCGCCACGAACTCGCAGCCTCGTGGACGCGCGGCGAGTTCTGCTTTGCTTTCCGCAGCGCCGACAAATCCGACTGGGAAGCCAAGGATCACAGCAGGCTTCGGCGCGCCTGCATCGAGCATTTCAAGCAGATGGAACAGGGCAGTCGGTGCATTACCAACGGCAACAACTGCGCCTTCAAGATGAGGCTCCCACAACTCAACAGCGGCGGCAGAACGCGTGTTGCCAATCGCCTTGGCGTGATCTGGTACGCGTGGATCGTTGAGCGTGACAATCACCTCGTTCTCGTTTGGCAGATAGCGGCGAATGATGCCTGCACCGACCATTTCGCAATCGCACAGAACAGGCGCGCCAGCCTTCAGGGCGCGATGCCCTGCAAGATACGCGCCTTGTGAAAATGCGATGCGATCGGCCACTTCGACCATGCCGCAAGCATGGATCAAACGCACAGCAAGGCTCTGCATTCCGACGTCAAAGCGATCGAGGTTCGCTTCTTCGCGTACGGTCGCAAAGCTTTGCGCGTAGATCGCGGATGGGTCGCGCTCGTAAGGTCTCATGCGTTTTTCCGTGCGCTTTCAGGGCCATGCGGATGTTTCGCATGGGGATATTCAGCGTGGTGATGGTGGTCGTGATCATGATCGTGATGATGATCATGTCCGTGGTGATGATGGTGGTGATGCGCATCTGCCAATTCCAAACGGCACATGCCCGAACAGAACGTATCGCAGAGCGTGCAATCGGCAACGTTAGAGCCCGGCGCGGAAGCACCCTGCCCTTCTACATGGTGGTGGTGGCTCTCTTGCACTGCGCCAACCTCGGCCTCAAAGCCAAGAACTTGCGTACGGTATTTGCACATCACACAAGTCGCAGGCGGCACAGCGCCAAAGGCAGGATGATTGCGATCTTCGGGCTTGATGTGGCGATGCTCGCCATTATCAAAGGCCAGAACTTGTTCGCGATAGCCGCAATCGCCGCAGCTTGGTGGGGGTGTTGTCCCGAGCTGTTCTTTCACGCGCTCAGCAAAGGTTTCGAGCACTTTGGGGTGATCGCCCAGATAGCCCGCTTTGACAAATTCAATGTCAGGATGCGCGGCTGCGACTTGATCGGTGAACCCATAGATACGGTCGATCAGAATGCCGCTGAACAGGAAATACGGGAAGACGATGACACGTTTGTAACCCAGCTTGCTCGCGTGCTCGAGGCAAGGTTCAACCAGCGGGAAGGTCACGCCGGAATAGCCAACTTCTAGCCAGCCAAAACCCATGCCCTCTTGCAGAAGACGCGCAATTTTAGAGACGTTGCCGTTCGCATCAGGATCAGACGCCCCGCGCCCGATCACGACGAGGCAAGTGTCTTCCAAAGCGACTTCGCCCTGCTCTGCGTTGGCCTTCTCAACCGCTTCAGAAATGCGCGCACCAGCAGCGGCGACCATCTTGGGATCAACGCCAAGCTCGCGCCCGTAGGACACCTCGATACCATGCTTGGCCGCATAGGTATTCAGCACCGTCGGGATGTCATTCTTGGAATGCATCGCCGCAAACAGCATGCCCGGCACGGCCAAAATCTGATCGCAACCCGCTTCGCGCAACTTGTCCAGACCATCGCGGATCACTGGATTGGCGAACTCGAGGTAGCCGTATTCCATCTGCCAATCATCGGGCAGAAATGGGGGCAATTTCTCAGCCAAGGTCGAAAATTCATCCACTGCGGATTGGCTGCGAGATCCATGCCCGCAAATCATGACGCCGATCTTGGTCATTGGGCCTAGGCCTCCTGCAATTCTTCTTCGTCAAGCTCGGCATCATCGGCCTCGCTTGCTTCATTCTTCTTCCCATTGTGCGCCGCCCAAGCACCAAGCGCGATAGCCGCACCTAGTGCTGCTGCACCTAGCCAATGGCCATGCCCCGCCACCTCGGCCAAATGTCCCACATGCGCCAAAGCCGCATCGGTCCAAAGCAGAAAAAAGCTAGCTGTTATAAGATTTTTCATTTCGCGATCTCCTTATATTCAGCGAGCCGAACAGGAGAGCTGGCGCGCCTCGCACGCCCTTAACCACTGACGCTTTGGCTCCCTATTTGGGTCAGCCGTCACGTCACACCTATCCGGCCCCTTAGGGCGTTGTTGCTTGGGGTATAAGCCCGCGAGCCGCTAGGAGCAAACGGATTCGCGGCCAATCACAGCCTAGTTGCGGCGCCGCTCGAACCAGCGCTCTGGCGTTTCGACGCCGTCGATCAAATCGTTGGTGTCGTGGGTATGTTCAAACGGGCTGCGCGCCAACAAGGCAAGCGCACGTGTGTTCTGCGCATGACTGATTGCAACAATCCTGTTGATCTCGGTTTGCTCAAACAGCCACGCGCACACCATTTCGACGGCTTCGAACCCGATACTTCGACCTTGTGCCGCGCGCGCCAACGTTATGCCTAACTCAGCTTCACTCCCGTCCAGCGCAATGTGAACGCCCAAATCTCCAAGCAAGTGCTGATCACTCGTTCGCGCCAGTCCCAGTTGCGTCCACGAATCTGGCTTTAGCAAAGGCGCGTTTTCCATATGAGAGAGAAAGCCTGCCGCACGCGCTCTATCCATCGCCTCCCAGCCCTGAAACTTCGCCACCTCAGGATCGCTGCGATAGGCAATAAATTCTTCGATATCTGTAGCCGCCAAGCGACGCAAACAAAGCCGTTCCGAACGTGCTAAAATCATAGTCCAAACCTTGTGCAGCCTTGCACTGTGTCTGCGCGCACAGATGCGTATCTTTGAGGATAGGCACAGGGTATGAGGCTTTTCAACATAGTTTGGAAAGGAACGACGATGGGTTTGCTTGTTGATGGGGTCTGGCAGGATCAATGGTATGACACCACGTCTTCTGGCGGAGCGTTTGAGCGAACCACAGCCAAATTCCGCAACTGGATCACAGCAGATGGAAACGCAGGCCCGTCTGGTGAGGCAGGGTTTCCCGCCGCTTCTGGGCGTTATCATCTCTACGTTAGCCATGCTTGTCCTTGGGCGCATCGCACGTTGATTTTTCGCGCCCTAAAGGGACTTACTGAACATATCTCAGTATCGGTTGTGCATCCCGACATGCTCTCTGACGGGTGGACCTTTGAAACCGACGACGATGGAGCGACAGGCGATACGCTCTACGGCCTCGCCTATGCACGCGAGATTTATCTAAAGGCGGATCCATCAATCTCAGGCCGCGTCACCGTTCCAATTTTGTGGGATAAGATCCGCGAAACTGTTGTTTCGAATGAATCCTCAGAGATCATTCGCATGTTCAACAGCGCTTTCAACGAAATCACTGGCAATCAAGATGACTATTGGCCGAGTGAAATGCGCGGCGACATCGAGCAGGTAAATGAACGCATTTACGATACGGTTAACAATGGCGTTTACAAAGCTGGGTTCGCCACCACGCAACAAGCCTATGATCAGGCCGTTTGGCCGCTTTTTGACACGCTTGAATGGCTGGACGCGCGTCTTTCAAACAACAAATACCTGATGGGAGACACCCTCACGGAAGCGGACTGGCGTCTGTTCACCACTTTGGTGCGGTTTGATACGGTGTATCACTTGCACTTCAAATGCAATCGCAAGCGCATTACCGATTTTCCGAACCTTTGGGACTACACGCGCGCATTGTATCAGATGGATGGGATTGCCGAGACTGTGAACCTAAACCACATCGTGCGCCACTACCATTATAGCCACGACACCATCAATCCAAACAGGATCATCCCGATCAATCCTGTGATTGACTTCATGGCACCGCATAGTCGCAGTTAGCTCGCGCTGGCATAATGTTGAACCATCGCGGCAAGGTCCTCTGGCGGCGTTGCGCTTTGAACAAAGGCGCAGGCGTTCGAACTTAATTCAAAAATCGACCCGTCCGAGAAGAACGAGGTGTTGGTCACAAAGATAATCCGCGCATCGGGGCGTCGATAGCTGGCATAATCCGCAATTGCCAAAGCTTGGCCATCCGCAAGGATCAAATCCAAGATGATCATATCAAAAGAGCGCATGCGGAGGGCTTCGAACGCGCTGTCTTGATCACTCGCCAAACGCACCTTCATGCCCTGACGTTCCAAACAGGATTGCCAGAGCTTACCTAGCTCTGGCTGACTTTCTACAATGAGCACGTCCATATTCGACTACCGCTTACTTTTGTTTTTGGTTTTTATCGGGTGTCGCTCGCAAGACTTAACAAAGCGTTAACAAGGTTGCGAGTTGACGTTAATTATTCTCAAATTTGATCACAAACACTTGCGAACTTGTTATGTTTCCGTTTGAAACCCTGAGAACACGTGAATTGAGCGGGGACGCTAACATTATGACCACTTGGATAACTGTTTGCGACACTTGCAAACGCGACGATTGGGACGCGGAGAAAGATCAGATCACCGATGGTGAAAAGCTTGCCGACGCGATCGAGGCCGCAGCAGCGGCATCTGATGGCGCAGAAGTCAAAACCCGCCGTGTGGCCTGCCTCATGGGATGTGCGCATAGCTGCAACATTGCGATCCAAGCACCTGGAAAACTTGCCTATACTTTAGGAAAGTTTGATGCGAGCGCCGAGGCGGCAGAGGGCATCGTAGACTACGCCAAGATGCATGCCGCATCTGAAACGGGCCAAGTCCCGTTTCGTGAGTGGCCAAAGGCGATTAAAGGTCACTTCATTACGCGCCATCCTCCATTGCCTGACGCCGAATGAACGTGACAAAACGCGATCATGGTGGCGGCATTGATGATGCTTGCGCACGCTTTGGCGGCGCGCGCGCTGATTGGATTGACCTATCGACAGGAATAAATCCTATTCCTTACCCGATTGGCACCCTTCAGTCGTCAGATTGGACCGCATTGCCAGATGCTGGCGCGTTTGAAGCATTGAACGGGGCCGCGCGTGAGTTTTGGAATGTACCAAAAGGCGCGGCAATCCTGCCCGCGCCCGGTGCCTCAGCTTTGATCGCGCGCCTTCCAGCACTTTTCAACGCATCGCGCGTAGATATTCCCACGCCAACCTACAATGAACACGCCGCTGCATTTCGCGCACAAGGTTGGTCGTTCTCTGATGCGCAGCCACATACGCGCGTTCTGGTACATCCCAACAATCCCGATGGCCGCATGTGGGGCTTTGAGGATGCGAGCGCCCCAATTACAATCATCGACGAAAGCTTTTGCGACATTGCGCCCGATGCCAGCTTAATGAGCCTTGCCGAACGCAAGGGCGTTATCATTCTGAAAAGTTTCGGAAAATTCTGGGGTCTTGCGGGATTGCGTTTAGGCTTTGCTATTGGTGATCCTGAGTTGATCGCGCGGCTTAATGATTTCATCGGCCCTTGGGCGGTGAGCGGTCCAGCATTGCGCATCGGCGCTCGGGCCTTGCGGGACGAAGACTGGGCCAAGCAAACGCGCCTTAGCTTAGAAAGCGGCGCGGACAAGCTGGATTCCTTAATGACGGGGCATGGCGCTAAAATCGTTGGCGGCACCAGCCTGTTTAGGCTCTACAATGTCGACGACGCTCAGGCGTGGCAAGACAGGTTGGCAAAGGCGCATATCTGGTCGCGCATTTTTCCATATTCTGAAAACTGGATTCGGCTTGGTTTGCCTGCGCCCGATCAATGGGATCGACTGACAGCAGCGCTCAGCGAACGATCATGAGCTTCGTGACCATTCTGCTCTGCGCTTTGTTTTTGGACGCCGCATTAGGCGAACCGAAATGGCTTTGGTCGCGCGTCACCCATCCGGCAATTGTGATGGGCCATACGATTGCTTGGATGGACAAACGGTTCAATCGAGGCGCAACGCGACGCCTAAAAGGGGTTGCGAGCGTGTTCGCTCTTGGCGTGAGCGCAGTTCTGATAGGGGCTTTCTTCGCTCAATTCGGTGCCTTAGTTCAGATCATCATTGCGGCGATGCTGCTGGCCCAAAAATCCCTGACCCAACATGTTGCAAAGGTTGCTACAGCGCTGCGCCAGTCAACTGAACAAGGCCGATCGGAAGTTGCAATGATCGTCGGGCGCGATACCGCGGAAATGGACGACCCTGCAATTGCGCGAAGCGCCATTGAAAGCGCGGCGGAAAACCTCTCTGACGGAGTGATCGCGCCTGCGTTCTGGTTTCTTATCGGCGGCCTACCCGCTTTGCTGCTCTATAAGGTCACAAACACGGCAGATAGCATGATCGGCTATCGCACCCCGCGCTACGAAGCCTTTGGCTGGGCGGCTGCGCGTTTTGATGATCTGCTGAACCTGATTCCGGCCCGCTTAACTGCGTTGATCATCATGCTGGCCTACGCCCAAGCGCCAAAGTGGCGATCCATTGTCAGCGAAGCGCGCATGCACCGCTCGCCCAATGCAGGATGGCCAGAGGCCGCAATGGCGCGCGCCCTTGGCGTCGCTCTTTCGGGTCCGCGCAGCTATGACGGCGTTATGCGCGACTTTCCGTTTGTTAACGAAACAGGGCGCAAATCCCTAAGCGCAACCGACATTGACGCCGCCGTGCGTGCACTCTGGGTCACATGGGGGATTTTTACATCTTTGGTGTTTGCCCTCGCCCTTTTCGGTTTCTAAGCTGCCCCAAATTGTTTTGAAGGATCGTTCCCAATGCTCACCCGCATTTCCGCCCTCGCATGTGTCGCAGCGCTCAGCGCGGCCCCTTTGCTTGCCCAAACTTGCGGCGGCTCTTTTTCCAACTTTGTTGGCGAATTGAAACAAGAAGCCGTTGCGCGCGGTCATGCCAAATCAAATGTAGACCGCTTTTTCGCCTCTGCTCGTAAAGATCCAGCCGTGCTAAAATCGGATCGCTCGCAAGGCGTATTTCAAATGCCCTTCGTCGATTTCTCGCGGCGTTTGATCAGCCAAGGTCGGATCAACAAAGGGCGCTCGATGGGGGATCGCTATGATGCAATTTTCGACAAAATCGAACGTGACTACGGGGTCTCACGCGGTGTCTTGCTCGCGTTTTGGGCATTTGAAACCGACTACGGTGCAGTTCAGGGCAACTTTAACACCGCGAATGCATTGATCACGCTCGCACATGATTGCCGCCGCCCCGAGCTTTTCCGCCCACAGATATTCGCGGCGCTCGAACTCTTTGAAAAGGGGGATTTTGACCCTGCGCGAACCACTGGTGCTTGGGCAGGTGAAATTGGCATGGTGCAAATGCTTCCTGCAGATATTCTGGAAAACGGTATCGACGGCGATGGAGATGGCCGCGTTAGCCTGAAAACCTCCGCGCCCGATGCACTGCTCTCTGGCGGGAAAATGCTAAGCAGCTTGGGATGGCGCAAAGGCGAACCTTGGTTGCAAGAAGTCACCCTACCCAAGAATTTCGACTGGTCCAAAACTGGGCTTAATCACTCTGGTCAAGCGAGCGATTGGCAAGCCATGGGCGTCAAAGCACGCGCTGGAAACCTGACGGCGGGCTTGCCCAGCTCAATCATCTTGCCTCAAGGGCGAAAAGGCCCAGCATTCATCGCTTATCCAAACTTTCGCGTTTATTTTGAATGGAACCAGAGCTTTACCTATGTCCTCACCGCCGCCTACTTTGCCACGCGCTTGGAAGGTGGTCAGGTTTACAATGCGGGAAGCCCAGACGTAGGCTTAAACGGGGCGCAAATGAAACAGCTTCAGAACAAGCTTACATCGCGTGGATATGACGTTGGAAAATCGGACGGAATTTTAGGCGCTAAAACCCGCGCTGCGGTTCAAGATATTCAAAAGAAACTCGGCCTACCCGCAGACGCCTGGCCGACGCCAGCCTTACTTGGCAAGCTCTAAGCTCTTAGCTCTTAGCACATCGAAAACTCTCGGCCCCATTACGGGGCCGAAATTCT
The DNA here is from genome assembly GCF_050633725.1 of Planktotalea sp. Taxonomy (GTDB): domain Bacteria; phylum Pseudomonadota; class Alphaproteobacteria; order Rhodobacterales; family Rhodobacteraceae; genus Planktotalea. Next base: position 29,546 of record NZ_JBOEHB010000019.1, on the reverse strand, counting down.
ATCAGAATGTTTGTGGCTTATAGTTCTGCGCAGCTTTAAATGCCGTCGCTTTGTCGCCAGCATCATTCTCAAAAATCTTGTCTGTTTTAACGCCGGGCAGTTTGCCAAACGCGGTCATCAGTTTTTTCGGGAAAAGATGACTGCCAACAGATTCAAATCCGGGCAATTGAGACAAAATGCGGGATGTGGACGCTGAGCACTGAGCTTGCGCCGCAGGACCGTTTGCGCGCGCAAGGGCAAAGGCTTTTTCCGCCACTTCTGGCGCCACCTCAATTTCCTGCATCACAACATGATATGTCTCGCGCGCGTGTGCGCTTTTGTAGACGTTGTACGCCTCAGGATTTACACCATAGATCACATCATTGCGCTCAGGGATGCGGGCGTGTTTGAACGTTCCTGCTGGATCCCAAATGACACGCTGAGAGGCGTTAATCACCAACCCGGTATGTGCGCCAGATCCAGAACGATTGTTGATCATCGTCACCAAAGTCAGCGTTGCTGGGCCCGGCTCGCGATATGCCATGCGCGCGACGTGTTCGTCACTAGCCCATTCAGATTTCGCACCGCACCCCATCAAGGCTATCGGCAACAAACACCATAAAACAACTTTGCGCATAAAATCGCCCCTAAAAGGAACAAGCGCGCCAACAGATGAATGGCGCGCTAGAAAAGGCTTAACCGTTTACGAGGCCAGCGAATACCAAGATGCCGATTGAAACAACCGCACCCCAAGTTACGTATTTCATAAAGCCGTTGAATGTTTTTTCCTGAACAGAAATGTCCATTTCGCCGTGCTTGTGCTCTGCCATCGTTCTTCTCCGTAAAATAGTGTTCGGGGCTGATTATCTGATTCCAGCGTGTCTGTCACCTAGGACGTAGCAACGCACCCAAATTGTTCAGCAATCTTAGCTTACATCTCGTGCAAGTTTGAAACCAATGCGTTTGGGGGCCTCTGCTTCCACTTCTTTGGGCAGCGCGCGCAGCATCACGCTCAGCTGGCTCACATGCTGAACAAGTTGCGTTTTGCCACCAGAGGGATCGGAGCCATAAAACGTGACCATGTCAGGGTCAAAGTACCCCATCCCTTCGATTTTCAAAACGCCGGCATCCCCACCTGTAAACCCCATGGCGACTTCGTGCTCATTATCGAGCTGCTCTTCGAAATTCTGGATATAAAGGATCAAACGATCATAGGCCCATTCAGCAGGGCTCTTGGGCTTGTTTGGCGTATCACTTGCGCCCTCTTTGACCACCTCATCAAGACATTTGCCATCGTCGGTGTGTTTTTCAAAACGACGCGGCAAGGCATCGGCTTCCACGGCTTCCGCGGAAGTTTTGATCAAATCGTCCATGTAGCTCTCCGTTCAAACAGCGCGAGAATAGACCCACGCACCATCGTCGCGTTTTTCACGCGTCGCGCGACCTTCGAAATAAAGGTGCTGCACATGCGCAATAGATTCAACCAGCGCAAGGCCGTATTCTGCGGGTCCGATCTTGCGTTTGAACAACGGAGCAAAGCACTCGCCCGCCGTCGAGGGTGTTTCAAGATGCTGCTCAAGGCGCTTTAGCGCACCGTGATGATTGTCGATCAGTTGGCGCATGCGCGTAGGCAATCCTGTGAAAGGCAGCTTATGTCCGCCTAAAACAAGGTGGTCTGCACGCGCGAGGGTGTTCAAGCGCTCGCATGCTTCCAGCCAATCGGCTACCGGATCGGCATCAGGTTCCGTCGCATAAACACCGATGTTAGAGCTGATGGATGACAGGATTTGATCCCCTGCAATCACCAAATTGTCATCACGCGACCAGAGCGTAGCATGCTCTGGCGCGTGGCCATTACCCATATGAACGTCCCAATCACGCCCACCGACGCGAATCGTATCGCCCTGCTTTATGCGCCGATATCCAAGCGGCAGAGGCGCGACAACGTCAGAGAAATTGAATGGGCGCTCATTTGAACGTTCTGCGAGAATGTCAGGATCCATTCCAGCACTTCGCCAGAACTCTATCGACTCTGGTGTGGGCGCGTCTTGCGTATCAAGTTGCAACATGCGCCCCATCAACCAAGCTGTGCGTGTGGTCCAAAGCTGCGCGCCATGCTCGGACTGAAACCAGCCAGCGAGACCAATATGATCGGGGTGGTGATGTGTCACCAATACCCGCGAAATTGGCTTGCCTCCTAGCGGACCTGCAATCAAGTCCGCCCAAATCGCCCGCGTTTTGCGGCTGTCAAAGCCAGTATCAACAATCGTCCAACTTTCGCCCTCATCGAGCGCATAAACGTTCACGTGGTCCAGCTTCATCGGCAATGGCAAGCGCATCCAAAGAACGCCTTGCGCGACTTCTATTGCCTCAATGCCGCTTGGCGGCGTTTCCCAAGGATAGCGAAGCGTCGGACCTAGATCCTTCATGCGCTTGCCAGTTCATCGGCGCTAAGAGCATATAAATCATCATCACCCAAACGCGCCTCTGCCAGCAAACCCAGATGCTCTGGCAAAAGTCGCATCATATAAAGACGCGCGAGCTTGGTACGTGGTCCTGTTCCGCCCTCGGCAAGTGCCGATTTCAAGTGGACATACCCACCGAGCACACGGGCAAAAGCCATCAAGTAAGGGACAGCGCCCGCGAAACGTGCGTTCAAGTCATCTTGTGACAGCATCCATTCCGTGGCTTCACGAAGGCTTTCTGTCGCCTCCCAAAGCGGCCCACCCAAAGTCGGGCATGTTTTACGCGCCGTTTCAGTAAACGCTTCGATTTCATCAAGCAGGGCATAAGCGGCCTCGCCGCCATCCATCAACTTGCGCGCAACCAAATCCATCGCCTGAATACCATTCGTGCCTTCATAGATCGGTGTTACGCGCACATCGCGGTAAAACTGCGCCGCGCCGGTTTCTTCGATAAAGCCCATGCCGCCGTGAACCTGCACGCCTGTTTGCGCAACGCGCATGCCTGTTTCAGTCCCGAAAGCCTTTGCAATGGGTGTCAAAAACGCCGCGCGGGCAGCCCACTCTTTGCTGCCAGTCGCCGTATCCATATCAATCGCGGCCGCGCACATCAGCGCGATCGCGCGCGAAGCGAACACATCCGCCTTCATCGTGCCAAGCATGCGGCGCACGTCTGCGTGATCGATGATCGTGCCCGTGCCATCCGGTTTCGGACCTTTGCCCTGTTTGCGTTCGCCAGCGTATTCCATCGCCTTTTGCAAAGCGCCTTCCGCGATCCCGATCCCTTGTCCACCAACACCAAGGCGAGCATTGTTCATCATTGTGAACATCGCGCGCATTCCGCCTGCTTCCTTGCCAACAAGCCAACCTTTTGCGCCGTCAAATTGCATAACAGCCGTCGGGCTTCCGTGTAGGCCCATCTTGTGCTCAAGGCTCACCACTTTCAGCGAATTGGCAACGCCCGGATTGCCCGCATCGTCGGGCAGATATTTCGGCACGAGGAACAAGCTAATGCCTTTGGTCCCAGGAACGCCGTCAGGCAAACGCGCAAGCACCAGGTGGCACACGTTTTCTGCGACATCATGATCACCCCAAGTGATAAATATCTTCTGCCCGGTGACAGAGTAAGTTCCATCATCGTTTTGCGTTGCTTTAGAGCTAAGCGCGCCGACATCGCTGCCCGCTTGCGGCTCTGTCAGGTTCATCGTTCCGGTCCACTCACCCGAAATCAGCTTGGGCAAATATAGCTCTTTCATCGCATCAGATGCATGATGCTCTAACGCTTCGATCTGGCCCTGCGACATCAACGGGGCAAGTTGCAAAGCAAGACAGGAGCTTGCCATCATCTCGTTGACGGCCATTGTCACAGTCATTGGCAGTCCCATGCCGCCAAACTCTGGGCTTGCTGACATACCGATCCAACCACCTTCGGCGATCGCTTGAAACGCCTTGGCAAAACCTGGGGAGGTTCGCACCACACCATTTTCCAATCGAGACGGCGTCAAATCACCATCGCGGTTAACAGGAGCGATCACATCTTCGCACAAGCGTCCGGCTTCACTTAAGATAGCTGACGTTACATCAGGCGTCGCATCTTCGAATTTTTCTTGTGCAACGACGGCATCTAAACCAACGATATGATCGAAGAGGAATTGATAGTCAGGAAGGGGAGCGCGATAGGACATCGATTTTGTCTCTCTTTATTAGACCGCTTTTCAGCAGGCTGTGCTGACACGGCGCTTGGCAGCCGACGCGTTGCCGCGTATGCCTTCAAAAACTCGTAGCACCCTATTGAAGGGTATATGCACCTCGCAACCCAAACGCAGCGTCAAAGCAAGGACGTCCATCCATGAGTGAACGGTTAACCTCATCCCCGAAAGACGTCGCGCACGCAGGCGATCTGATCGGTGCGGGCGCGCTTGTCGCATTTCCTACAGAAACTGTCTACGGGCTAGGCGCAGACGCGCGCAATGGCCGCGCTGTGGCGCAAATCTACCAAGCAAAAGGACGTCCAAGCTTCAATCCTTTGATCGTCCATGTGGCACATGCCAATGTCGCGCGTGAGTTTGGAAAGTGGTCTGAAACCGCCCAAACGCTTGCCGATGCATTTTGGCCCGGTCCTTTGTCTTTGGTCCTGCCCCTGCGCAAAAACACAGGGCTATCTGAACTCGTCACCGCAGGTTTAGAGAGCGTCGCGATCCGTGTCCCCGCAGGGGATTTGGCGCAAGATCTGTTAGCCGCTTTCAATGGCCCCATAGCCGCGCCTTCAGCGAACCCGTCGGGACGCATCAGCCCAACCACTGCCGAGCATGTTCTTGCTGGCCTTGATAACAAAATTGCAGCGGTTTTGGATGGTGGGCCCTGCGCGGTCGGCCTTGAATCAACAATTGTTGGGTTAACCGGGGCACCGACTTTGCTACGCGCAGGCGGTGTCCCGCGCGAAGCGATCGAAGCTGTTCTAGGACATCCTCTAAAAGACCCTGAAGGCAGCGCAATCTCGGCTCCCGGTCAGCTTGAGTCCCACTACGCCCCCGAAGCGCGCGTACGGCTCAATGCCGAGACTTGGGCGCACGACGAACGCACGCTTGGGTTTGGGCAAATGGAATGCGATTTGAACCTGTCAGAAACCGCGGATCTCATTGAAGCGGCTGCAAATCTGTTCGGACATTTGCACAGACTGGACGCGATGGGTGGCGCCAAGATCGCCGTTGCGCCGATCCCGCAAACTGGCCTGGGCGCTGCGATCAATGACCGCCTAAAACGTGCGGCAGCGCCGCGTTAGCACGCAAATAATCGCGCAGCGAATTCACCTTGAACATATGTCATGCGCCCCGCTGCGAAAGTTGCAGCAATGCGTCCAGTTGCAATATCTTCGATCAAGAGATCCGCGCGCAAGCCAGCTTTAAGTTCTCCGCGATCTTTTAGCCCCAAAAGCGTCGCAGGGCCGCCAGAGAGCAATCGCCAAGCCGTTTCAAAATCGCATGCGGCCTGTTCAACCAGCTTGCCAACTGATTGCCGCATCGCTGGGTAGTGATAGTCGGACGCGAGCGCATCACACAGCCCATCGGCGATTAATTCTACTGCTGAGACATTGCCTGCATGACTGCCCCCGCGCATTACGTTTGGCGCGCCCAGAATGATTTTTCCACCTGTTGCGCGCGCAGCCTCCGCCGCTTCACGGGTTTCGGGAAACTCGGAAATTTGCGCTCCCATGCCCAAGAAAAGCGCGCGGTCTTCGGCGCTGGCATCATCATGGCTACCAAGCAGACACCCAATGTCACGGAGCTGCTTAGAAAAGGCACCAAGCGCCTGAGGCACCAGATCGCTCTTTGCATGAAGCTGCTTCATGAGCTCCAAATGCGCTTCCGGACTTCGACCACTTTTAAGAGCGGTTCCAGTCAAGCGAGCAGGCTTGCGCCCCGCCTCCAGTCTTTTGTGCGGAATGTGATCGTTGAACACAACATAGCCAATCCCGTATTCGGCGATCAACGCAAGCATATCCGCGTAATCTTCGATCATATGTGTTTCAATACGCAGCTGCGCTTGCATATCAGTAAGCTGCTCCGCGCGCGTCACACTCAACGCGTTCAGGAACTTACGCGCAAACTCGGGCGCGCGAAGTCCGCCTTCCCAGCTATAGAACTGGGCCATAATTGCGGTGGTAATACCATTGCTCGCCAGATCAGCTTCGGCGGAGGCGATCCCTTTGCGCATGTCCGTCATAGCCCCACGACGCGGGGCGAGATGACGTTCAAAACCGTCGCCATGAATATCTACGATACCCGGCAAAATTCGAAACCCGCGTGCATCCACGCGGCGGCCAGTTGGGCCGTCCTCAATCGTGCCATTTGCGATAGAAATCGTGTCTTCGACTACCCCGCCATTGCGCAGGACTTGGCCACCTTCGAAACTGGCCTCAATCGCCTTGATCATCATCTACTAGCTCGTTGATTGCGGTATTTACGACGTCTCGCCAATCTAGTTCAGGATCAAACCTACCATTTTCCAGAAACAGGATCGTTTCGCCAATAACGCGAAAATTGTTCATCATGAAGGTATGCGTAACAGGTAACGTTATGTGCGCCTTCATTCCTTCAAGTTTGGTTGAAGCAACCGACACTTTGCCATCATCCGGCCCTTCGATGAGCGATGAGAAAAACGGGTTTAGCGACTGATCCCCTGCAATGATGCCAAGTTCGAAATCAGCAGGTGGCAACGTTTTTGGCAAACTATCTTCATCCGTACTTAGCTGCATGCCCGCAGGCCCATTGAACCAACCAAATGCCTCGAATTCGCTAAGGACATCGACAATTTCACTGCCTTTATTGGGCGGTGCAAGCATTACAACACGCCCCAGATTATCTGGACGATTATCCCGCAGCCATTCACGCAGCAATATGCCGCCCATAGAATGCGTTACGAAATGAACGGTTTCGGCGCCACAGTCGCTCACCGCATTGGGCAACGTGATATCAACCAATGTCTGAACGGTAGCCTTCGTCGAGGGATAGCCCGGACGCACGACTTCAAATCCACGTAGACGCAGTGCTTCTTCCATCAAGGCGAACGAGGTTTCAGTGCGCGCAAGGCCGTGCAACAGCACAACGCAATCTGCGGCGGCAGAAATCGGTAACAATGCAAAGGCAAGCGCGTATCGGATCATGAATCCCAGATAGGGGCTTTAAAGCCCAGACTAAAGAGGTTTGTGAAATTGCGCGGCAGTTTGCCTATTTTCGCATCGCTTGCCCGACGATGGATAAGCCAACGCCGCAAAGAACCATAACCGTGGCTATCGCAAAGCGCGACGTGAGTCCCTCGCCCAAAAACACTGCTCCGCCAAGCGCTGCAATTACGGGTACAGTAAGCTGTGCTACGGCAGCAATTGGCATGCTCAAGTGGGGCAAAACACGATACCACAGCGCATAGCCCATCCCGGACGTAACTGCGCCTGATAGGATGGCGAACAGCACGCCGCGCAGGCTCGCGACATCGGGCATGATCAACCACGCAAGCATGCCGACGGGCGCGGCCAAAATGAATGCAAGTGTTGTCGCGCCAAGCGGATCACGCGATTGCGCTCCTGCAAGGGTGTAAAGCGTCCAGCCAAGCGCCGCGATAAGCATAAGGCCAGCGCCCAAACGATCAATCGCTGCGCCTTCATCTGGCCAAAGAAGATAACAGAGCCCCGCGAAAGCCAATCCAGCGCCAATCCAGTTAAACATGCTGATCCGCTGCCCTTTCGCGAGCGTGATCGCAAAAGACATGACTTGAACACCCCCGAACAAGATCAATGCACCTGCCCCAGTCGGCAGCGTGATATATGCAAACGAAAAGCCAAGCGCATAGAGTGCAAGCATTGCTGCGCTCCAATACGCGTGGCGACTGAGCTTTGGTTTTTTCTGACTTCGCAACGCAACCAACACAGCCAGCATGATCGCGCCAGAAACGAGGCGGATCGCGGCGTAGCTCGCCGGCCCCGTATCTCCCGGCGACAGCGCCAATCGGTTCAAGACAGAGTTTGAGGCAAACGCTGTCATAGTGAGCGCGATCAGCCAGAAAAGCTTCATATCAACGAAAGCCCCAATGCAAGACCTGCCGAGACCGCAAGCACGCTCATGATCCCGAAATGTAGCCTTAACAGCAAAACACCTGCAACCATGCTGAGAACCAAAGCCTGCCAATCTAACGTCGACAGATCAGGAAGCCAGCCGAGCGGAGTACGCTCAACGCTCGCAAACAGAACATTAAGACCGAACCAAATCGACAGGTTCGCAATGACGCCGACAACCGCAGCGGTGATCGCAGAAAGCGCTCCGCTCAATCGGGCCTGTGAAGAAATCCAATCGATGTAGGGCGCGCCAGCGAAAATCCATAAAAAGCACGGCACAAATGTCGCCCAGAGCGTCACAAGCGATGCCAAGATCGCGAGGCCCATACCAGAGTCATTGAAGCCCGCCAAAAAGCCGACGAATTGCGTCACCAGTATCAACGGCCCCGGCGTAGTCTCGGCAAGGCCCAAACCGTCAATCATTTCAGCGGCGCTAATCCAGCCAAGGCTTTGCACGACCTCTTGCCCCATATAGGCAAGCACCGCATAGGCACCGCCGAACGTCACTGTCGCCAGCTTTGAGAAGAAGATCGACAATTGAAACAGAAAATCATGGCCGATGAGAAAGCCAAGCCCAAGGATCGGCAGCCACCAAATCGCGAGCCAAATAAGGACGGTTAGTGCTGTCTGAGCCAGTGGAACACTCGGCGTTGGCACATGCGCCGCAGCTGGCGTTGTCAGATACCCAATCAAAGCCGCAACGCCGATGACTGCTGGAAACGGCAAGGCAAAGACAAATATCGCAATAAAACTGGCAAGCGCCAAGGCCCAGTGCAAAGGCTGGTTGAACGCGCGTTTCGCCACTTTGATCAATGCCTCCAAGACGATCGCAAGAACCGCCGCTTTCACCCCCAAGAAAAGGGTCTGAACCAGTGGAACGTCGCCATAGGTTACATAGATCGCGCCAAGCGCTAAGATCACCGCAGCGCCCGGCAAAACAAAGAGCAAACCTGCAATCAAGCCCCCTAAAGTGCCGCGAAGACGCCATCCCGAATAGGTGGCCAATTGCATCGCCTCTGGCCCAGGCAGCAACATGCAAAACGAAAGTCCCGATAGGAACTCCTGCTCGGAAAGCCACTTGCGCGTGTCCACAAGTTCTTTGTGCATCAACGCAATTTGGGCAGCAGGGCCTCCGAAGGACAGACATCCGATTTTTCCGAAGGTTCTGAATAATTCAGAGAGCGACGTCATGCCTTACCTCCATGCGCGGTCCAATCGTGGGTTTCAGTCTTAGCATCACGCGCCCAGCGAAAAAGGGCATCATACATTGGTAATGCGGCCTCAAGCTGCTCTAGATCATCTTTGTACATGCGAGACAGGCCAAGTGAAATCGCCAGCAAGCCAGCGGCTTCCGCAGATATGGCACTTGGTGTTCCGTCAGCCGCTCGAATGATCTGTGCCATCTCGTCAAGCGTTGGTAAATTCAACTCGAACCGCGCGAGCAACGCATCAAAACTACAACTGTTTTCACCATGGCTCAGATCCGCCCCGTCCACGTCAAACGGAATCGCGTTGAACTTTTCAGCAACAGCCAGAACCTCCGACGGGGCGACGTACAAAAAGCGCGCATCTGGATCAATGAAACGACGGATCAGCCATGGGCAAGCGATACGGTCTATCTTTGGTCGATGACGCGTTACCCAAAGCGCGCCGCGCGCTGGCAATACATCGGCCTTTATCATCGCGCCGCCAAAGTCGCACCAACTCACAACCCCGCCTTCTAGGACCTCGGCATCCACGCCAGAGCAGCGCAGCAATGCCATTGCCCCTTGCGAGAGCTTTTTCCCTTTATGGCAAATGACGACGACTTTTCGCCCGACTAAAGAAGGGGCGAGTTCTGCGATCTGAGTGAATGGATGTCTGAACGAAGTGGGGATTAAGCGAGGGTCTTCGGCAAAATCCTCGTCAATGCGTATGTCTACCAAGACAGGCACATCTGGTGTTCCAATCAAGCGCGAAAGCTGCGCTGGCAGTATTGTATTTGGAGCGGTCATGTCGCGTCCTCCCGTAAGCTGGGGGTGAATCAAGGACGCGAAACTTGGACCGAAGCCTCACAGGGCGTTCGCGGGCCCCTTACGGCAGAAAATGTGTGATAAACGCGAAAGTGTCAATCCAAAGCCTAAACAGCTTGGATCACGCTTTCGCTTCCTTGAACGACACAAGCTTGTTCTGCTTAACATCCCACAAATCAAGGCTCGCGCATTTGAAGCTTTGCATTAACGTCATACGGCCACAATCTACGAGTTCTTCATGGTCGCGCAGTACATCGTTCAAGCGATAGAACGGGATGCGGCTATAAAGGTGATGCACATGATGAATGCCAATGTTGGCAGTGAACCAGCGCAGAACAACCGGCAAATCATAATGCGAACTGCCATGCAGCGCAGCTTCGTGCAATTGCCAATCTTTATGCTCTTTCCAGTGAGTATCCTCAAACTGGTGCTGCACGTAAAACAGCCAAACACCGACAGAGGCAGCCAGAATAATCGTTGGCAACGTCACAAGAACCAGCGCCTGCCAGCCGATAAAGTAAACGATAAGAAAACCAATAACCGCCATCGCGATATTGGTGCCCATCGCTGAGACCCAATATTTTGCGCCCTGCGTCATCAGCCCCAAGGGAAGACGATTCTGGAAAATAAACAGGTAAGTTGGGCCAAGGCCGAACAGAACCGCAGGATGACGATAAAGGCGATACATAAAGCGGCCAAAAGGCGTGCGAGCGTTGTATTCGTCAATCGTCAGCGTCATCACATCGCCAATCCCGCGATGCCCAAGATCGCCAGCGTGGCTGTGGTGGATCGAATGTGTGCGGCGCCAAACGTCATAAGGCGTCAGGGTGAAGACACCAATTGCGCGGCCAATCCAGTCGCTCACATTGCGGTTGTCAAAGAAGGAACCATGCCCGCAGTCATGTTGAATGCAGAAAAGGCGCAGCAAGAAACCCGCATTCAAAAGCGCAATCGCAAATGCAGCGGTGTAGCTAAAAGACGCCATCCAGCAGGCCATCGCCCATAGTGCGATGAAGGGAATAACACTCACGCCAAGCTCAAAGCTACTGCGTATTGTATCAGGTTCACGGTACTTCGCCAAAACAGTGACCCACTCACGTGCGGCTTTGTGATTGTGCATTCTAGGGTCTGGGGACATTGGCTGCTCGTTTTTATGCGTTTGCACTGCGATAAGGGGATTAGAGCAAATTAGCAAACAAGCAATTACCGCAGCAGCCAAAATTCCAGTTTTTTCCGATGTAATCCTGCTATTTTGCGGCACACTTTGATCGGCTATTGTGGTCAGCACACAAACAACAGTTCGGGTTTAATGTTCAAGTTTTTCAAACGCCGCAGAAAAAAGCCTGTCCTGAATACCCGCGGTGTGCCTGCGGATCCAGTTGAGTTCGCGCAGTGGTCGATCAGACGTCATGCTGACAGCAACGCACGTCGAAAAATAATCAGCGGGGATACCCCCGATCACCTGGTCCCAGAGATCGCAGAGCTGGCGGATGATCTGAAAACGCTCGAAATTCGCCATTCAAACATCGCGGATATCTCGAACATTGGAGCGTTGAAAGAGCTAGAAGAGCTGACATTAAACGCCTCGCCGATCGCGAACCTAGGCCCTCTGAAATCGCTCAAGTGTTTGAAATCACTTCGCCTTGCCAACTTATCAGAGCAATGCATTGCCACTTTGCCAGACATTCCAAGCCTTGTAGAATTGAACATCATGGGATGCACGGTGTCCCAGCTTGGCGGACCGACATCGTTTCCCAACCTGCGCAAGCTGGACTTGTCGCTAAGCACGCTGACTACTCCAACTGCACTGGTAGGCAAAGACTGCTTAACTGTCCTGCGCATCGGAGAATTGCCGTCTGGCGATCTGCAGTGGCTAAGAGGCAAGTCAGCGTTAGAGGAGTTTTCCCTGAAATCGTCCGAGGTAGATGACATCGCGCCGCTTGCCGCCTTGGCGCGATTAACAACGGCAAATCTCTATCTGCCCAAAGTGCGTGACCTTGCCCCGATTGCCGCCCTTACAAACCTGCGTGATCTCACAATATCGGTGCATGATTTAGCCGATAGCAGCGCTTTGTCAGCATTACACAAATTGGAAAAGTTCCGATCAGGCCGAGACAGCCGTCTGGCATCGCTGGCTTGGGTCAGCGCATGTAAAGAGCTGAATTCGCTTTCGGCTAGCCTACAAAGCAAGGTTTCATTGACGCCGCTCAAGCCTCTTCAAAAACTCGCCTTCCTGCACTTTGATCTTATAGGTTCGATAGACTTAACGCCGCTTGGAAATTTGAAATCACTAAAACGGGTGTCCTTTTCGAGCCCCGATCCCGATGCGACTATTTCCAGTTTTCCTGATCTCAGCGCGCTGGAACGTCTCATGCTTTCTGGTGTTGGTTTCAAATCTCTCAACGGATTGGAAGAGGCAAAATCGCTAGAGTTCCTGAGCATTCGCAACACAATGATCTCAGACTTATCAGCTGTGGCGCGGCACTCGAAGCTCGCTCAGCTGGACTTGGTGGGAAGCAAGGTTGATGATCTAGCCGTACTCAAAACCCTTCCGGTATTTCTATCGAGGGCGTTGGAAGCGCAGCTGCATCTAGCAGATACACCGATCCTTTTGCGCCACCCAGAGCTTGCGCCTCTTGCTGCGTCGACAAGCATGCGGGATGGCCAAATTTTCGCGAATGAATTGGCGATAAAAGCTGTCTCGCTTTAAAACCCATCACTCCAACGAAAAGGGGCCGCCCGAAGGCGACCCCTAATTAGTCTCCGGTATGGAGGCTGATTTCGCAATTCAACAAAGTTGAATTTGCTTACATCATGCCGCCCATGCCGCCCATTCCGCCCATGTCAGGCATGCCGCCACCTGCTGCGCCACCCTTCTCAGGCTGGTCTGCAACCATAGCTTCTGTTGTGATCAACAGGGATGCAACGGATGCTGCGTCCTGAAGCGCTGTACGGCAAACTTTTGCAGGGTCGATAACGCCGAAGGAGAACATGTCGCCATACTCTTCTGTCTGTGCGTTGAAGCCGAATGTGACGTCGTCGCTCTCGCGGATTTTGCCCGCAACAACCGCACCGTCAACACCCGCGTTCTCAGCGATCTGACGCAGAGGCGCTTCGATTGCTTTACGAACGATGTTGATACCAACAGTCTGGTCGTTGTTTTCGCCTTCGAGGCCTTCAAGCGCTTTTGCACCCTGAACCAGAGCAACACCGCCGCCAACAACAACACCTTCTTGAACCGCAGCGCGGGTCGCGTTCAGTGCATCGTCAACACGATCTTTACGCTCTTTGACTTCGATTTCTGTCATGCCGCCAACGCGGATAACAGCAACACCGCCTGCCAGTTTGGCAACGCGCTCTTGCAGCTTTTCACGATCGTAGTCAGATGTTGTTTCTTCGATCTGAGTGCGGATCTGAGCAACACGTGCT
>NZ_JBOEHB010000019.1:0-16007 GCF_050633725.1 Planktotalea sp. | reverse complement strand
CCGCCGCGCAGTTTGTTCACAACCAGAGTTGCAAGCGCTTCGCCTTCAACATCTTCAGCAATGATCAAAAGTGGCTTCTGGGACTGGATCACTGACTCGAGCAGTGGAACCATTGCCTGCAAAGAAGAAAGCTTCTTCTCGTGCAGCAGGATCATGCAGTCTTCAAGCTCTGCAGTCATCTTGTCCGGGTTTGTCACGAAGTATGGTGACAGGTAACCGCGGTCAAACTGCATGCCTTCAACAACGTCAGTCTCTGTCTCAAGACCTTTGTTCTCTTCAACAGTGATAACGCCTTCGTTGCCGACTTTCTGCATCGCGTCTGCGATCTGACGACCGATTTCCGCTTCGCCGTTTGCAGAGATTGTACCAACCTGAGCAACTTCGTCAGAATCGGATACTGGACGTGCCGCAGCTTGGATCGCTTCAACAACTTTTGCAGTCGCTGTGTCGATGCCGCGCTTGAGGTCCATTGGGTTCATGCCAGCCGCAACGGATTTCAGACCTTCGCGAACAATCGCTTGTGCCAGAACTGTTGCAGTTGTTGTGCCATCGCCCGCTTCGTCGTTGGTACGGGAAGCAACTTCCTTAACCATCTGTGCGCCCATGTTCTCGAACTTGTCTTCAAGCTCGATCTCTTTAGCAACAGAAACACCGTCTTTCGTGATGCGCGGTGCGCCGAAAGATTTGTCGAGAAGAACGTTACGACCTTTAGGGCCGAGTGTTACTTTGACAGCATCCGCGAGGATGTTGACACCTGCCAGCATGCGATTGCGGGCATCTGTGTCGAATTTTACGTCTTTAGCAGCCATTATGAATGCTCCTAGAAATAAGGGTTAGATAGTGCGAATTTGGGGGTGCGTCCGATCAGGACAGGATGCCCAGAATGTCGCTCTCTTTCATCATCAGCAGCTCTTCGCCGTCGACGGAAACTTCTGTGCCAGACCATTTGCCGAACAGAACGCGATCGCCGTCTTTTACAGCCATTTCGATCAGCTCGCCGCTGTCTTTGCGTGCGCCGTCGCCGGAAGCAACGATTACGCCCTCAGCAGGCTTTTCTTTTGCGCTATCTGGGATGATTAGTCCGCCAGCAGTTTTCTCTTCGCCTTCTGTACGGCGAACCAACACGCGGTCGTGAAGCGGTTTCAATGCCATCTTTGTAGCTCCTTAAGCTCAAAGGGTTTCAATTCTGGCCCCTGCCCGAAGGCATTAACGAGGCGTTAGCACTCACACATGACGAGTGATAACGACGCATAGTTAGGAATGGCGAGAGAGTGAGTCAACACAAAGATGACAAAGAAATTTCTTTTCGTCGATTTGCTAACCGTTAAGAGTGAACCGTATAAACAAAACAAGAAGAAAAACATGCAAATCGATCAGTATATCAAAGCATTTCTGACAGGCCTTTTCTGCGCTTTCAGCGGCGCTGCTAGTGCGAGCGGCGCGTGCGAAGGCACGGATTTAAGAACAAGCATGCCAGCGGCGCAGCTTGAAAAAGCCCAAAAGCGCGCGGCAGATGCCCCTTTTGCTGAAGGCAATCACTGGCGCGCGATACGCGGTGGTAAGGTTATCCATATTATTGGAACCATTCACCTGAGTGACCCCCGCCTAACCCCAATAACCGAGCGGCTTGCTGGAGTGATTGAAACCTCAGATCTTCTTCTGTTGGAAGCAGGGCCCAAAGAAGAGGCCGCACTGAAAACAGAACTAGCAACACGACCCGAATTGATGTTCCTTGACGGTGCAACCTTGCCTGAACTGCTCGTCGAAGATGACTGGGCGCGACTTGCTGACGCCATGAAACAGCGCGGCATTCCGCCCGTTCTTGGATCACGTTTTCAACCTTGGTATCTTTCCGTTATGCTCGGAATGCCTCCTTGTTTGCTGACGCAAATGCAAAACGGAGGCGCGGAAGGGCTTGATCATCGCCTCAAAAACGTCGCTTTAGACGCCGATGTCGAAGTGCGGGGGCTAGAGCCCCATGACACCCTTTTTCAAATTTTCAACGATGATCCGCTCGAGCAGCAGATCGAATTGATGTTGCTTGGATTGGAAACAGCCGATCAGAGTCTGGATGCCTTAGAGACAGTCGTTGCCGCGTATTTTGATCAACAAGCTCTGCTCGCTTGGGAGATTTCGCGCTCGGTTGCTTTGCAGATAGAGGGGGAATCTCCGGACAGACTTGGTTATCTTTTTGACAGGATGGAAGCCAATTTACTGACGAAGCGAAACCTCGCGTGGATGCCTGTCATGCTTGAAGCCCTAAAGACAAGAACCCAAATATCCGTCGCAGTTGGTGCTGGGCATTTGGGTGGCGAGCAAGGCGTTTTATCGCTTCTTGAAACGATGGGCTTTAAATTGGAGCGCCTCCCCCTTTGAAGCGGTGGGAGCCTCCGGCGGGGATATTTGTCGGAGAGAGGAAACAGAGTGCGTTAACCTTAACGTAGAGCAAGGTTAACACAGTTCGTTTAAGCTGCGAGGCCGCGCCCTTTTAGCAGCGCATCTACGCCGGGCATGCGTCCTCGGAACGCCATGTAAAGTTCGGTTGCGTCCCGAGAACCACCAGAGCTTAGGACAGTATCAACCAGCCGCTGGGCCGTATCGCTATCAAAGGCGCTGCCCGCCTCTTCAAAGGCTTCAAAGGCATCCGCGTCCATTACTTCAGACCACATGTAACTGTAGTATCCGCTGGAATAGCCGTCCCCTGCAAAAACATGCGCAAATTGCGGTGTCGCATGGCGCATTCCGATTGCATGAGGCATGCCAATGTCTGCCAGTACCTCGGCTTGCCGCTGCATTGGATCGGCTGGCGCGCTGCCTTCATGGAATGCAAGATCGACCAAGGCCGAGGCAACATACTCAACCGTTGCAAACCCCATGTCATAGGTCGCCGCACCCAATACTTTGTCGAGCAAATCTTGCGGCATCGGCTCTCCTGTTTCCGCATGAATAGCAAACTCTGACAATACTTCGGGCACCTCCAACCAGTGCTCGTATAACTGGCTTGGCAATTCAACGAAATCGCGTGCGACCGAGGTGCCGGACACGCTTTCATAATCTACGTCCGAGAGCATTTGGTGCAGCGCATGTCCGAACTCGTGAAACAGGGTGCGCGCGTCATCGTAGCTAAGCAAAGCGGGCTTGCCAGCAGGTGGTTTAGCAAAATTGCATACATTTATAACGATTGGCGATTGCGCTTTGGGCTTTTTCGCTTGTCCGCGCATCGCGGAACACCACGCCCCAGAGCGTTTAGACCCTCGTGCGAAATAGTCGCCAATAAACACGGCAACATGCTCGCCATCCTTGGTTGCTTCCCAAGCGCGGCAATCAGGATGGTAGAGCGGCAGATCAAGTGGCGTGAACTCCAAACCAAAAAGCCGCGTTGCACATGCAAAGCTCGCCTCGATCATACGGTCAAGTTGTAGGTAAGGCTTGAGCTCTGCTTCATCCAGATCATGCTCGGCCTTGCGGCGTTGTTCTGAATAATACCGCCAATCCCAAGGCTCTAATGGGCCGTCAATGCCGTCCGCATGGAGCATTTGCTCGAGGATCAAAGCATCCTTGGTTGCTTGGCTCTTCGCTGGTTCCCAAACCTTCATTAACAGATCGCGCACTGCGTCAGGCGTGCCTGCCATTTCGGTTTCCAATTTGTAATGGGCAAAGTCGGAATACCCAAGCAAACGCGCACGCGCCTCGCGAAGCTTCAAAGTCTCTCCAGCAATACCGCGATTGTCTGTTTCGCCCCCATTCGCGCCGCGCGCGGCCCAAGCATTATAGGCTTTTTCGCGCAACTCGCGGCGTGGGCTGAATTGAAGAAAGGGCACGATAAGCGAACGTGAAAGCGTCACAACCGGACTGCCTGCCTCTTTCTCTTCTCCCGCAGCGCGCGCGGCATCTTGGACGAAATCAGGCAACTCGGAGAGCGCCTGTTCAGACAGAGGCATGAACCAATCGGATTCGTCTGCTAACAGATTTTGCACAAACTGAGTTCCCAAAACCGCAAGCCGCGATTTGATTTCGGTCATTTCTTGCTCTTTTTCACCCGTTAGCGCAGCTCCCGCGCGTACAAAACCGCGATGCGTTAACATCAACACGCGGGCTTGCTCGTCGTTCAATTCAAGCGCGTCTCGCTCATTCCAAAGCGTTTCGATCCGTGAAAAAAGATCCGCGTTTGCATAGATGGCTGAGCTATGAGCCGACAGCTTTGGTGAAAAATCGCGTTGTAGCTCTTGCCGCTTTGGCGTGCTATCCGCGCCTGCCAAAGAATAGAAAACCGACAGAACTTGGTCCAGCTTTTCACCCGCACCTTCCATCGCTTCGATCGTGTTCTCAAATGTCGGTGCGGCCTCATTTGCCGCAATTGTTTCGATTTCTTTCGAGTGAGCGTCTAACGCCTCATCCAGCGCAGGAGCAAAGTGATCATCTGTGATCTGCTCGAAAGGCGCGATTTGAAACGGTGTTGTCCAGTGTTGGAGCAGAGGGTTGGTCATAATGCTCTCCTTTGACGCAAATCTAAGGGGCGAGAGCAAAGGTTTCCAGAGCGTGAGGCACTACTTCGCGCAGATCGGGCAATCTGCTCTTGGTTTCAAAGTCATTTTACGTGTTTCACCGTAGAGACCATCGTAGATTAGCATTTCACCGCGCAGAACAGCGCCTGCCCCGGTGATGAGCTTTATCGCCTCTTGCGCCATCATCGCGCCGACAACACCGGGCAAGGGGCCGATAACCCCTGCTTCTGCGCAGGATGGGGCAAGTCCGTCTGCTGGTGCGCTGGGAAAAATACACTGATAACACGGCGCGCCATTGGCCGGATCAAAAATGCTTAACTGCCCTTCCCATTGGCTCAGTGCGCCAGAGATCAGAGGCTTGCGTTTTTCGACGGCGGCGGCATTTGCGAGATAGCGTGTTTCGAAGTTATCCGTGCCATCGAGGATCAGGTCATATTCGTCAAAGAGTTCATCCGCGATCTCTTGGGTCAAGCGGCGATGATAGGGGCGCACTGAAATATGCGGGTTTTGCGCAAGCATCGCATTTTGCGCCGAGAACACTTTGGGCGTACCAATATCCTCGTCTCGATGGATCACCTGCCGTTGCAGATTGGCATTTTCAACCAGATCATCATCAATGACGCCGATTGTGCCGACACCAGACGCCGCCAAATATTGCAAAACTGGCGCACCCAAGCCACCTGCACCGATCACCAGCACTTTTGCTTGTTTTAGCTTTTTCTGACCCGGCCCACCAATTTCCCGCAGAATGATATGACGGGCGTATCGGTCAAGCTCTGTTGCGCTAAACGCCAATTTCTTCGGCTCCTCTATAGGCTTCACGCTACTGCTCGCTTTGGCGCGCAGCTTTGTGAGACCCCAACGATACACCGCAAAGAGCGCGCAAAAACCAGCGAGCAAAAGGTAGGGGGCCGCGGAGCCGCCAAGAAGCGTCGTCAAAGCAGAATCAGCCGGCAGAACCAGCAGGGCAACCACGGATGCTGTGAACAGGATTATGATCAGCGCCCAGCGCGTTGTGCTTGGCACCTTCAAAATGGCACCAACGCCAAAGATCAGGCAGGACAACCCAAAGACAAGAAGCATCAGGTTCGCCCCGTCGAGCCAAATCCGCCGCTGCCGCGCGCAGTATCGGGCAGTGTTTCAACCAGCTCAAAATCTGCGCGCACCACTGGGGCAACGATCATTTGCGCGATCCTCTCTCCATGAGAAATCACAAATGTTTCGCTTCCCGCGTTCATAACGATGACGCCCAAGGGTCCGCGATAATCGCAGTCAATTGTGCCAGGTGAGTTGGGAAGCGTGATACCGTGCTTTAAAGCCAAGCCTGAACGCGGGCGCACTTGCACTTCAAATCCTTCAGGGATGGCGAGCCTCAGGCCCGTCGGAATCAAAGCGCGCTCGCCTGCTTGCAGAACCTTCTCGCCACGATCGGGGAAATTCGCCCGCAAGTCAGCGCCCGCTGCGCCCGAGCTCGCATAAAGTGGCAATCCAAGCGACGTGTCTGCCGCCTCTTCCCAGATAAATTCAATCCGCATTGGCTAACCACGTGTTACATTGTGAAAGATCGCATCTCGTCTTGGTCATGCTGAGAGCGCTTCCGCAATCTTAAGAGCCAGCTTTTCCGCAACTGCGGCTTTTCCCATGCGCGGCCAGTCCTCCGAGCCAGTCTCGGTAATCAACAACACATCATTTTCTGCGCCGCCCATAATTCCAGTTTCGGGCGAAACGTCGTTCGCCACGATCCAATCGCAACCTTTGCGTTTTCGCTTAGCCGTTGCATTCGCAATCACGTCATCTGTTTCGGCGGCAAATCCAACAACCAAACTCGGGCGTGCGTCCTTCATTTGACTGACTTTCGCCAAAATATCTGGATTTTCGGCAAATTCGAGAACGGGCAGCTTTCCATTTTGTTTTTTGATTTTGGAGTTGCTTTCAGAGGCGACCCGCCAATCGGCAACAGCCGCTGCAAAAACACCTGCATCCACGGGCAGCGCATTTTCTACAGCGTTTAGCATTTCAGCCGCGCTTTGCACGTTTACCACGTTTACGCCTTCTGGCGGGGCAACATCCGCTGGTCCAGTCACGAATATCACCTCTGCGCCTAGTCGCGCCAAAGCCCCACCGATCGCACTGCCTTGCGCACCAGACGAGCGATTGGCGATGTATCGTACAGGATCAATCGGTTCATGCGTTGGCCCAGAGGTGACCAATATGCGTTTGCCCTTTAGTGGCCCCTCGCCAAAGGCGTTTTCAATGGCGGCTACAATTTCCAAAGGTTCTGCCATGCGACCGGGTCCATATTCTCCGCAGGCCATATCGCCCTCATTCGGACCAACGAAGGAAACGCCGTCATTCTTTAACGTAGCGATATTGCGCTGGGTCGCACGATGGTCCCACATACGTACATTCATTGACGGCGCAACTAAAACTGGCGTGTCTGTCGCAAGCAACAAAGTTGATGCGAGATCATCCGCACGCCCCTGCGCCATCTTGGCCATCAAATCAGCAGTACCCGGCGCGACCACCAGCAAATCGGCAGAGCGCGACAGTTGAATATGCCCCATTTCCGCTTCCTTGGTGAGATCAAACAGATCGCGATGCACTTCGTGTCCAGCTAAAGCAGACACAGACAGGGGCGTCACAAATTCCTCGCCTGCACGGGTCAACACAGGCGTGACACGTGCTCCGCGCTCGCGCAATTTGCGGATCAAATCCAGCGATTTATACGCCGCGATCCCGCCTGCGACAATCAAGAGGATGTGTTTTGAAGAAAGCATGCGCCTACCTGACTTATTGTTTGCCATAAGGTAATCGCCGCGCGCTCATGGTACAAGCACTTGAAACTTGTGCGGGCGGCCATGCTGGTTTTATTTGGCAAACAATCAAGCTACTCACGCCCAATCACAGCACGCGGAGCAAATGGATGTCAGGCAAGTTAACCCTAGTAATCGGCGGCGCTGCTTCAGGTAAATCTGCGTTTGCAGAAAGCCTTGTAATCGCTCAAGACAAGCCTCGCTTCTACATCGCAACCTCTCGCGTCTTGGACGACGAGATGGAGCGCAAGGTTGCGCGTCATGTCGAGATGCGCGGTGAAGGCTGGACCACTCTGGACGCTCCGCTTGCTCCGCAAATCGCGCTTGAGCCTCGCGGTCCCACCGACGTCGTTCTACTTGATTGCGCGACGATGTGGCTCATGAACCACCTAATGGACGACACCGATCTCATCGCCGCGACGTCCGCTCTTTTGCAAGGATTAACCGACTGCAAGGCTGATTGCGTTGTAGTCACCAATGAGCTTGGTCTTGGCATCGTACCAGCTGATCCATTGTCGCGACGGTTTCGTCAGGCCCAAGGAGAGCTGAACCAAGCGTTGGCCGCTCATGCCGATACGGTTTTCAATGTGATTGCAGGACTGCCACAACTCTTAAAGGGAGCCGCCTAAGTGCAACGGTTGTTTCTAGTTCGCCACGGCCCGACCCATGCAAAGGGCATGATTGGCTGGACAGATTTACCTGCCGATCTATCTGACACAGACGCGTTGTCGAGATTGGATCGGTATTTACCAGCAAACGCAAAGATTGTGTCCTCCGATCTGATCCGCACTATCGAGACAGCAAATGCTATAACGAGCCGCAGGGAACGTTTCGATCATGCGCCAGAGCTGCGTGAAATGCATTTTGGGGATTGGGAGAACCGGCAATTTAGCGAGGTGTCCGAAGAAGCGCCCGAGCACATTCGTGCGTTTTATGAAGATCCAGGCCATATCGCCCCACCAAACGGTGAAAGCTGGCATGACCTACAGGCGCGTGTTTCTCCTAAAGTCGACCATTTGCTCTATCAGGCAGAAAGCGATCTCATTGTGGTTTGTCATTTCGGCGTTGTCTTAAGTCAGTTGCAACGCGCAACGTCATTGAGCGCCTATGACACGTTTGCCCAACGGATCGACAATCTATCTGTCACCGAAGTTCTGATCGAGGATGGCATTTGGCGCGCAGGCGCAATCAATCACTGTCCGTGATGGGTTGCGCAACAATTCTTGGTTTGCAGAGCCTAGCGACGCGAGCATAGCTTAATAACATGAGCTATGAATTATATATCGGCGATTACGCCTATTCGAGCTGGTCCCTTCGCGGGTGGCTGCTCGTTAACCGTTTTGGGATCAGTGCCCAAAGCAAAATGGTTCCGTTTTCACAACAAGATGTCGCCGAACAAATGGCTGACATTGGCGTCGCGCGCACGGTGCCGACATTGGTTTGCGACGATGGCGCCGTGGTATCTGAATCCGCCGCGATTGCGGAAGAGTTGCACACA
Organism: Planktotalea sp.; assembly: GCF_050633725.1. Lineage (GTDB taxonomy): Bacteria > Pseudomonadota > Alphaproteobacteria > Rhodobacterales > Rhodobacteraceae > Planktotalea. The sequence continues at coordinate 7,191 of NZ_JBOEHB010000019.1, read as the reverse complement.
CGCCACCCAGAGGCGGGCATTTGGCCGAGCGATCCTAAAGCGCGCGCAATCGCACGTACCTTGCTGTCTGAAATGAACAGCGGATTTACTGCGCTGCGTTCTGATTGCCCAATGGCTTTGCGCGTTTGCTATTCAGACAGCACCCCCAGCGATGCCGTGCTTGCAGACGTCGCTAGATTGGAAAAAATTTGGGCCTATGCGCGAGCAAACCGCACGAGTGACGGGCCTTGGCTTTTGGGTGAGTATTGCGCAGCGGATGCGTTCTTTGCCCCCGTCGCGGGGCGTATTGCGGGCTATTCGCTACCTGTTGGCGAAGAGGCCGCCGCCTATGTCGCCGCGCATCTCGCTGATCCAGCATTTCGCAAGTGGCGGGCGATGGGCGTAGGCAACGGTCCTGATTTGCCTTGGTATCGCAAAGATTATCCTCAAACCGATTGGCCGGGGCCAAAGCCACTTGCGGCGCGCGCTGTTGAAAGCGGTCCTTCTGAGAACAAAACCTGCCCCTATTCGGGAAAAGAGCCCGCATATTTCATGGAAATGGACGGACGTATCTTCGGGTTTTGCAATCCCTTCTGCCGCAACAAAACCGTTGCCGATCCAGAAGCTTGGCCTGCCTTTATGGCGCTGGTTTAACTCGCGTTTACCTTTCTTAAAGGGTTTCTCCGCTAGGCCAGTATGGTTAATCGGAGAAACCCAATGGTTGCGCATGCTTATACCGTCGCTTTTGAAGGGGTCAGCGCGCGCAGCGTTGAAGTTCAATGTGCCGTGACGCCGGGCTTACCGGCATTCTCGATCGTCGGCCTTCCCGACAAAGCCGTATCAGAAGCCCGCGACCGCGTGCGCGCTGCGCTTTCGGCAATGTCTATCGCGCTTCCGTCCAAAAGGATCACGATCAACCTCTCCCCTGCAGATTTGCCCAAGGAAGGATCGCATTTCGATCTGCCCATCGCGCTTTCGTTGCTTGCCGCGCTCGAAATTTTGCCGCCGGGTGAAATCGAGCGAACAATCTCACTGGGCGAGCTTTCGCTGAATGGTGCCTTGGTTCCAGTTGTTGGGGCGCTTCCCGCGGCAATGACCGCGGCGCGCGAAGAACGTACTTTGCTGTGCCCCTCCGCCTCTGGTTCGGAAGCAGCTTGGGTTGGTGCGGCAGAGGTGATCGCTGCCAAAACCTTGGCTGACGTCATTCGCCACTTCACAGGGCAATCCCCCCTCGCCCCAGCCCAACCAGGCACCGTTGTAGATGCATCAAACGGCAAAGATTTACGTGATGTAAAAGGACAGGAACGCGCCAAACGCGCTCTTGAGATCGCAGCAGCGGGACGTCATCACATCCTGTTAGTCGGAACGCCCGGTTCTGGTAAATCCATGCTTGCCGCGCGCTTGCCCGCGCTTTTGCCGCCACTCAGCCCACTCGAAGCGCTGGAAACGTCGATGATTCACTCCCTGTCTGGTTTGCTTGACGAAGGAGGCATTTCGCGCGCAAGACCCTTTCGCGAGCCTCATCATACCGCGTCGATGGCGGCGATCATCGGTGGTGGTCGAAGCGCAAAGCCGGGCGAAGTGTCACTCGCCCATAATGGCGTTCTGTTTATGGATGAATTTCCAGAATTCCCCCGCCAAGTGCTCGAAACGCTGCGCCAACCAATTGAAACGGGTGAGGTTATGATTGCGCGGGCAAATGCGCATATCAAATACCCTTGCCGCTTTATGTTGGTCGCCGCTGCAAATCCCTGTCGCTGTGGCTATGCCTTTGATCCCGCACGCGCTTGCGCGAAAATGCCCTTATGCGCGCAGGACTATTTGGGTCGCATTTCTGGGCCGCTTATGGATCGGTTTGATCTGCGCGTTGAAGTCCCGCCCGTTCATTTCACGGATCTTGATCTGCCAAGCGACGGAGAAACAAGTCATGAGGTCGCCCAGCGCGTTGCTGCTGCCCGTGCCCGACAAGATGCGCGTTATTCAGAGCATGATTGGATGCGGACAAATGCCGACGTTGAAGGCGATGTTCTAAAAGATGCCGCAGCGCTATGCCATGAAGGCAAGGAATTCTTAGCCAAAGGCGCTGAACGTTTCGGGCTCAGCGCACGCGGCTATCATCGTGTTCTGCGAGTTGCGCGCACTATTGCGGATTTAGAAGCGTCCAATGACATCGCGCCCCCGCATGTCGCAGAGGCGCTGAGTTTTCGCTTGTCCGGTTTCGAAACCGCCTAATCAGGCGCGTTTTGCCTCTATCGCCTGCCAGATTTTCTCAGCGATATTGACCCCGTCAAAGCGTTCAAGCTCTTGAATGCCTGTTGGGGAGGTTACGTTGATTTCGGTCAGATAGTCTCCGATAACGTCGATTCCGACAAAAACCTGACCTTTTTCGCGCAATAGCGGACCGATACGCGCGCAAATTTCCAGATCGCGCTCGCTCAATCCGATTTTTTCAGGCCGCCCGCCCACATGCATGTTCGAACGTGTTTCGCCCTTCGCAGGTACTCGGTTGATTGCTCCGACAGCTTCGCCGTCGACAAGAATCACGCGCTTGTCCCCATTCGACACATCCGGCAGGAACTTTTGTACAATTAGTGGCTCGCGGCTGAAGCCTGTGAACAGTTCGTGCAGTGACGTGAGATTTCGGTCATTCTCATCAAGGCGGAACACACCCGCACCGCCGTTGCCATAGAGAGGCTTTAGGATCACATCGCCGTGCTTCGCTTTGAAGGCTTTGATGGTGTCGAGATCGCGCGCAATTGTCGTGGGCGGTGTCAAATCAGGGAAGTCGAGAACCAAAAGCTTTTCCGGGTAATTGCGCACCCAAGTTGGATCGTTCACGACCAAGGTTTCTGGATGCACACGATCAAGAATATGGGTCGTCGTAATGTAATTCATATCAAACGGCGGATCTTGGCGCAGCCAGATCACATCCATCTGTGACAGATCGACATGACGCTCGGGGCCAAGCTGCACATGTTCGCCCTGCACGCGCGCAACGGTAAAGTCATGCCCCTTAGCGGTCACCTGACCTTCTTCGTACGCCAGCTTATCGGGCGCATAATAAAATAACTGATGGCCGCGCGCTTGCGCCTCTTCTGCTAATCGAAAAGAGCTGTCGGCATTGATGTCGACGTTTTCAATTGGATCCATTTGGAATGCGATTTTCATGCGCCAGCCTCCGCTATCTTTGTACTGCTTACATGGCGCAGGGCACAGCAGGACGCAATGGCTGCGCGCTTAGAAAGCGCTGATTGCGTTTTCTACGATCTCAACTGCGCCGAAGCCATTCACAAACGCTGCATCCACGCGCATTGGTGTCAAAAGTCCATCTGGCAGCGTTCCAAGGTATTCTTCAGCCGCCAAACAAATGCGTTTCTGCTGACGCATAGATACGCGCTGAGCCGCCTGCGCAAAACTTTTGGCCTTTTTCACTTCAACAAACACCACTTCAGAGCCCGCGTTGAAGATCAAATCAATTTCCCCGGCTTTCCCACGCCAGCGCTTGGCGGCCAGACTATGCCCGTGGCGCTGGTAAAAAGCTGCGACTTGGTCCTCTGCGCTTTCGCCAGAAAAATAGGCGCATTTCCCTGTTACTTGCTTAGTCATCATCCCGATCTAGTGCCAATGCCATCTGATATACTTTGCGGCGCGGCAATCCATGAGCACCCGCCACAGCGTCAGACGCATCCCGCACACTCATCTTGCCAAGCGCCTCGCGTAAATCCGCTTTTATATCAGAGGTGTTAACAACAGATTGCCCTGCGCGATCTACAACGACGACAATTTCACCTTTGGGTGGACGCTCTTTAAAAGACGCGGCCAGTTCAGAGAGTTTTCCACGACGAATTTCTTCAAATTTTTTGGTGAGTTCCCGACAAACCGCCGCAGGCCGATCCCCCAAAACGGTTGCGCAATCTTGCAACATCGACGCCACCCGTTTTGGCGATTCGTAGAAAACCAGCGTTGCGGGAACCTCTCGCACAGCCTCAATCGCGGAAATCCGCGCAGCTTTTGTGCTTGGGAGGAAGCCCGCGAAAAGAAATTTATCTGTCGGTAAACCAGCCAATGTAAGTGCCGTTGCAATCGCCGTCGGACCCGGCGCTGAGGTAACAAGATACCCTTCTTCGCTGGCTTGCTTGGAAAGATCATATCCTGGGTCGGCAATCAGCGGTGTTCCTGCCTCGCTCGCATAGGCGACAGAGCGCCCTTCGGCCAAGTATTGCATGAGTTTTGGACGTGCTCGCGCCCCATTGTGATCATGATACGACAGCAGTGGACGCTCGCCCAAAGCGATGCCGTGGATGTCCATAAGACGACGCATAGAGCGTGTGTCCTCAGCGGCAAGCACATCCGCAGAGGCGAGTATATCCAAGGCCCTCAAAGTGATGTCTCGCGCGGTGCCAATTGGCGTTGCGACAAAGTATAAACCGCCATCCAATTTCACTGTCTTTGCATTCACCTCTGGACCCGCCTTTCATGACGTTTATTATGCGCCCTTGACCGACGGTGCTTGCAAGCGACCGTCCATCAGGGGGTTTTACTATGTTTGCTTTTTTGTCTTCCGCCCGCAAGGCGCTGACACGCTGTGTTTTCGTAGGCGCTACGCTATCTTTAGCGGCCTGCCAACCGATCTCTATCGGGGGTGGTACAAATGTTGGGGGCGGTACTGGCCCAACGATTGATCCATCAGAACCAGTTCGCGTCGCTTTGCTCATCCCGAAGTCAAGCGCGGGCGCAGGCACAGTTGCGACATCGCTTGAAAACGCAGCGCGACTTGCGATGGCAGATCTTACAAACGTAAAAATCGACCTGCGCGTCTACGATACTGCGGGCTCGACAGATAAGGCCGCATCTTTGGCACAGAAGGCCGTTGCTGACGGCGCACAAATCATCCTTGGGCCGCTCTTTGCCGACGCTGCAAACGCTGCTGGTGTTGCGGTATCCGAGCAAAACATCAACATCCTCAGCTTTTCAAACAACACCTCCATTGCGGGCGGCAACGTCTTTGTGCTTGGGCCAACCTTTGAAAACACCGCAGAGCGTTTGATGAGCTTTGCTGCGCGCCAAGGGAAAACCAAAGTGCTCGTCGCGCATCCCAACAATGTTGAGGGTCAGTTTGGCCGCAACGCCGTACAACAGGCCGCATCCCGCAATGGGTTGGCCGTTGCGTCGGTCAACGGGTTCGAATTTAGCCAGCCCGGTATTGTCGCTGCAATTCCTGAAATTAAATCTGCAATGGACAGCACAGGCGCAGACACATTGGTGTTGACGTCAAACTCTGCCGGGGCTTTGCCGCTTCTTGCGCAAATGTTGCCAGAGGCTGGCGTGAACCCGTCAAAGATTCAGTACGTCGGTTTGGGTCGCTGGGACGTCCCCGCGCAAACGACCGAATTGCCGGGCTTGCAAAACGGCTGGTTCGCAATGCCTGATCAAGCAATGATCCAAAATTTCCAAGCCCGTTATACGCAAGCCTATGGCAGCGCACCGCACCAATTGGCGGGACTGTCTTATGATGGCATTGCGGCAATCGGCGCGCTTGTAGAAGCAGGTAATAAAAAGGCACTTTCAGCAGGTGCCTTGACGCAAGGCGCTGGGTTCCAAGGGGTCGCTGGTGCGTTCCGTTTGCGCCCAAATGGAACAAACGAACGTTCACTTGCCGTGGCAATGGTGCGTGACAAACAGGTAGTAATCATTGACCCTGCCCCAACAAAATTCGCAGGAGCGGGCTTCTAAGCCTAAACTGCTTCTCACACGTCCTGCGCCGGAAGATCTGATTTGCTCGGCGCAGGATATTTTTGATGCCAACGCAGTTCTTTCTGCGATCGAAGCAAGTGTGTTCGACGCCTCCGATGCGATGACAATTCGCAAAGCTGTCGTCACCCATTTGATGGCCGCTCGCAAATCTGGAATGAAAACAATTGCAGATGCATTGCGCGCCAAGCCCTTCGCGGCGCGTCCGATGACCCGCTCTTATACATTCTTAACTGATTGTCTGGTTGAAACGGCTTTTCTTGTAGCGACCCGTATTTTGCATCCACTCCCCAACCCGACTGAGCAAGAACGCATCGCGCTCATCGCCGTTGGCGGTTACGGGCGGGGCGAAATGGCTCCTCAATCAGATGTCGATTTGCTATTTCTGACGCCGTATAAGATCACTCCGTGGGCCGAAAGTGCCATCGAATCGATGCTTTATATCCTATGGGATTTGCGTCTTAAGGTCGGACACGCAAGCCGCACAATCAAAGACTGCATTCGCCTTGGTGGTGAAGACTTCACCATTCGCACCGCGATGTTAGAGCATCGTTTCTTGACGGGCGATGCCACGCTTGGGGCTTCTTTAGAAACACATCTTTGGCAAGACCTGTTCTCCGGTTCATCTCGCGAGTTTATCGAGGCGAAACTGGAAGAGCGCGAAATACGTCACGAAAAACAAGGCGGCCAACGCTACGTTGTTGAGCCAAATGTCAAAGAAGGCAAAGGCGGATTGCGTGATTTGCAATCACTGTTCTGGATCGCAAAGTATGTGCACGGTGTCCAAGATGTTGCTGATCTTGTGGCCGTTGGCGTTTTCACCGACGACGACTTTGCAACGTTCGAAGATGCGGAAAACTTCCTTTGGGCCGTACGCGGACATTTGCACCTGATTGCTGCTCGCCCGATGGAACAACTGACCTTTGATCTGCAAGTCGAAGTCGCGGATCAGATGGGGTACAAAGATACCAATGGCCGTCGCGGTGTCGAAATCTTCATGCAGGACTATTTCCGTCATGCCACCGCTGTTGGCGATCTCACGCGAATATTCCTAACCAAGCTCGAAGCCATGCATGCCAAAAGCGCGCCTTTGCTAGAGCGGATTTTCCGCCGCAAACCGCGCATGAAAAAGGGTTACGCTGTCATTCATGGGCGTCTGGCCCTATCCAACCCAGACGAGTTTCTTAATGATCCGCTGAATATTTTGCGATTGTTTGAAGAGGGCCTGCGTACTGGCATGCTCATTCATCCCGATGCGATGCTCTTGGTGAAAGCCAATCTCGATCTGATCGACGATACAATGCGCAACACCCCAGAAGCGCGACGCATTTTCCTCGACTTGATGCTAAAGCATGGCAATCCCGAACGCGCGCTGCGCCGAATGAACGAACTTGGCGTTCTTGCAGCGTTCCTGCCCGAGTTTGAGCCGATCGTGGCGATGATGCAATTCAATATGTATCA
>NZ_JBOEHB010000018.1:91423-99629 GCF_050633725.1 Planktotalea sp. | reverse complement strand
AGGACGAGGGTGGCCGTCACACGCCGTTCTTTGCGAACTACCGTCCACAGTTCTACTTCCGTACGACAGACGTTACGGGCACAGTTGAGCTTCCGAGCGGTACAGAAATGGTGATGCCAGGCGACAACCTGAAGTTCAACGTTGAGCTGATCGCGCCAATCGCGATGGAGCAAGGCCTGCGCTTCGCGATCCGCGAAGGCGGCCGTACAGTTGGCGCGGGCGTTGTGTCTGCAATCACTGAGTAAGTTTACGACCGCTTCGCGGACGTAAACGGTGGGTGGCATACGTTTTTGCGCAGCAAAACACGTAGAGAACCCACTCCTCTCCACCTAGGCGAGGACCAACGACAAACAATTTCAAACGGCACCCTGAGAAATCCGGGTGCCGTTTTCCGTTTTCTACGCTCATACTCGTAAGGTGCGTGGTTACCACGCACCTTACCGAAAGCATCTAGCGGTGCGGCCAAACAAGAGGTGCGCTGCTTTGCTCATAGGGGCGTCTCGAAGCAATCAATCCACCAGCTGCGGGCGCCGTTTGGAGGGCGGATCATGCGACGCTAACTTTTTGACTGTGCGTCAAACGAGTTCGTAGCCTCGGAATCATGACAAACATAGCGAGAGCTTAACTGAACCAACTAACGTTTCGAAAACAGCGACTTTATGAGGCCAGTTATCTCACTTGAAAACCAAACGAATAGTAACAGGAGCGACGATAGCAGAAGTGAAATCGGGGTGATTGATGTAGGTTCGGACAATCCGAAGATTATCAAGAAAAAGCCGACAAAAAACACTTTTCCGGTTCGATCTGGCGCTTTCAATTGTGGGCTTACTTTCCCGCCCAATGCGATTAGTCATAGCTATATCAGGTATGTAAGAAGATCACTCAATTTCTCTTGCCAACTCTCCCGACTCAGCCTATACGCGCGCTACCGAGAAGGGTGCGCTCAACGCGTGCCCTTTTCATATGGTACATACAGACGCGATGAGGGTGGTGGATGAGCCGCTATCTTCCTCTCCGATCTTAACCCTGTAGACAGGGGTGATGATTATGGCCGCGAGCCAAACCATCCGCATTCGCCTTAAGGCGTTTGATTACCGTGTACTCGATGCGAGCACTCAGGAAATCGTCAATACAGCAAAACGGACAGGCGCAGACGTACGCGGCCCGATCCCTTTGCCGAACAAAATCGAAAAATTCACCGTTCTGAGCTCGCCTCACGTGAACAAGAAATCCCGCGACCAGTGGGAAGTTCGCACGCACAAGCGTATGCTAGACATCATTGATCCGACCCCCCAGACCGTTGACGCGCTGATGAAGCTCGACCTCGCTGCTGGTGTGGATGTCGAGATCAAGGTTTAAGGGAGTATCACACAGATGCGCTCTGGAATCATTGCAAAGAAAGTCGGCATGACCCGGCTTTTCATGGAAGACGGCAAGCAGATCCCTGTGACCGTTCTCCAACTCGACGCGCTTCAGGTTGTTGCACAGCGTACAGATGAGAAGGACGGCTACACAGCGGTTCAGCTCGGTGCAGGCACAGCAAAAGCCAAGCGTACTTCCCAAGCTATGCGCGGTCACTTCGCAGCGGCGAAAGTTGCTCCGAAGCGTAAAGTCGCTGAGTTCCGTGTTTCTGAGGATAACCTCATTGGCGTGGGCGAAGAGATTTCTGCCGAGCACTACCTCGAAGGCCAGAAAGTGGACGTGTCCGGCACATCCATCGGTAAAGGTTTCGCGGGTGCTATGAAGCGTCACAACTTCGGCGGTCTTCGCGCGACACACGGTGTTTCCATCTCACACCGCTCGCACGGTTCAACAGGTCAGTGTCAGGATCCCGGTAAGGTTTTCAAAGGCAAGAAAATGGCCGGTCACATGGGTGCAGCCCGCGTGACAACGCAGAACCTCGAAGTCGTTAAGACTGACGCAGATCGCGGCCTGATCATGATCAAAGGCGCGGTACCAGGCTCCAAAGGCGGCTGGGTCACAGTAAAAGACGCTGTGAAAAAGAAACTGCCAGACGGCGTTCCTTTCCCTGCGGCTCTTAAATCTGCAGCAACTGAGGCACCTGCCGAAGAAGCACCTGCAGAAGGCGGTGAAGCATGAAACTAGATGTAATCAAACTGGACGGCGGCAAAGCCGGTTCTGTTGACCTGGACGAGGCTCTGTTCGGCCTTGAGCCACGCGCAGACATTCTGCACCGTGTGGTCCGTTGGCAGCGCAACAACGCGCAGGCTGGCACCCACAAGGTAAAGACGCGCTCTGAAGTGAAGTACTCCACAAAGAAGATCTATCGTCAGAAAGGTACTGGCGGCGCACGTCACGGTGCTCGCTCTGCTCCGATCTTCCGCGGTGGTGGTGTATACAAAGGCCCAGTCGTTCGCTCCCACGGTCACGATCTTCCTAAGAAGGTTCGTGCATTGGGTCTCAAGCACGCTCTGTCCGCTAAGGCGAAAGCTGGCGAACTCGTCGTGATTGATGAAGCCGCTGGTGCAATGAAAACTGCAGCTTTGGCCAAGCAGGTTTCTGCATTGGGTTGGAAACGCGCACTTATCATCGACGGCGCAAGCGTGAACGAAGACTTCGCGCAAGCAGCACGTAACATCGAAGGTCTCGATGTTCTGCCGTCCATGGGCGCAAACGTCTATGACATCCTCAAGCGTGATACACTTGTCATCACAAAGGCGGGCGTCGAAGCATTGGAGGCACGTTTGAAATGAGCGCAGCAGCTAAGCACTATGATGTGATCCGCAAGCCGATCATCACTGAAAAAGCAACAATGGCGTCCGAAAACGGCGCGGTTGTGTTTGAAGTGGCAATCGACAGCAACAAGCCAATGATCAAAGAAGCTGTTGAAGCTCTCTTTGGTGTAAAGGTCAAAGCGGTCAACACGACGATCACTAAAGGTAAATCCAAGCGCTTCCGCGGCCAGCTCGGCACACGTAAAGACGTGAAGAAAGCCTATGTAACGCTCGAAGAGGGCAATACAATCGACGTGACAACTGGTCTGTAAATCTCAGACTTGAAAAACGAAAAGGCCCGCTCTTGCAGCGGGCCTTTTTGCGTTTCATGGTTTGGAATGTTGCCGAGCTTAAGGCGCGTAGGGCAGGGAGGAGTGGTGCAACACGACGCGCATCGTACCATCTGCATCAAGCTTGTAGCCGAATGTTTTATCCGCTTTGGTCGTGTTGCCATCTTTGTCCGTGAAAAAGGCCCAGCCCATCCACATCGCAACGTCACCCTCAACAAAGTTCGCCGCCTCTTCAAAGCGCACATCGCGCCAGCCCTGGATCGCAAAGCCGGTGTCGTTTGGATAGGTGTCGTCATGCGCAACGAAATAAGACAGAGCGCCGTCCTTGGTCGTTCGGAACGTCTGCGCACCGCCGCTCAAAGTGGGTTTGAACAGAACAGGGCCGAGGTTGTAGCCATAGGCCGCGTCCAACACATCGCTCGCCAACGCGCGCGCCGCATCAATGCCGCCCTCTTCAAAAGCCTTAGAAATCGCGACCAAGGCATCGCCCCATGCTTTGCGAGCCGTGTTCAGATCGTCTTGAGTGATTGGCATAGGGGTCTCCTTGATAAGTTTGAATCTCATTTGGTCGCGCATGTATCTAGCGTGCCTGCGGCGCACTGCAAGTATCTTGTGTCGTTTGGGCACGGATATCTCGCCTTCAAGGGCGGCCAAAACAGTTTTGCTTACTCGATTTCCGCGCAATTCATTCAAGGGGGAGTTTTCTGCACAAAGTCACTGCACGACACGACTTGAAACCGGCGCGCCTCACCTCTTAAGTCTATTGAGCACAAACGGAGCTAAAACATGCGCAACGCAGCATTGGTATTGGGGATTATCGGCGGGTTGATCGCTATGGTGATAGGCTTTTTCGGCTATGGTTATACCGAGATCGTGCGCGCCAATGCGGACGTGGGCGAGGTCTTTGGCACCTTTGATAACGAAGCGCTTGTCCGCACCGCGAGCTTCCTCGCGCCACTGTTGGCGATCGCGGGCGGCGCGATGGCGCGTATCCGTGCGCTCTGGGGTGGGGGTCTTTTGCTGGTTGCCACTGCGCTTATGTACTTCGCATTTGGCTTTGGCGTCTTCACTATGTTCCCAATTGGCTTCTGTTTGCTTGGCGGTGTTTTGGCGCTGGCTGCTGGTAAACCGGACGAGCCCAAGGCGCACTTCTGAAGGCTCAAATCAAAGCGGACCCCGCGCGATGTGCCATGGTGTGATTGAACGTCGCCGATGTGAAATCGAATATGCCCGACTGGAGAAAACAAACCTCACAATCCGCTAAGCGCTGCCATCGAACTCCACCAGATCGACAGGGGGAGAAGGCAGCGATGGCAAATGGCGGGATGATATTTCTGCCGAGGGTTCAGAAACTCTGCCCGTAACTCCGTTTCGTAACAGATGTACTCGATAAAGGCGGCTCACCCTTTTGAGGGGCCATAAGAACCAAGATACTTTTCTGGAATAGCCTGCCCACCAGGGACCAGCGCATTCGTGGCTTCAGTGCATTCCGTTAACCTGTTTTTCCAACGTGTGCGGGCCGCAAGAAAACCGGAGGGAAGATCGTCGTGCACGCAAATCCAGTCAGGTTTGGCACTCGATGTTTTGGCCATGACCTCATCAGCGCTCGACTTCACCCAATGTTTGTTACGCTTCTCGACGCGATAGAAAACATACCCAAGCGCGCCAATCTGGCCCAGCACGTCTTGCATCGGTTGGCGTTCAACTTTGCTAAGAATTTCTAGGGTAAAGATCGGTTTGTGGGCTTTGATGGTCTCCAAGGCACCACGCAACACATTGGCTTCAAAAGTCTCAACGTCGATCTTCATGATCGTCGGCGCCGCGAGGCCCTCTTTCACGAGCTGATCGATTGTGACGACCGGAACCTGCACTGCTTCATCGCTGTTACGAAAGCTTGCATTGAGCGAGTTTGAAGTCTCTGCTTTGCCAGAAATATAGAGGTCCACCGTGCCGCAACTGTCAGAGATTGCTGACTGCAAAACCTCGTATTCGAGCGCGTTTTTGTCTCGTAGATTGATGGTTTGGGCAAACGTGTCGGGCGTCGGTTCAAACGCAACGATTTGTGGGGACTGCTTGTGGAAAATAGTGGCGATCAGCGCGGAATACAGACCAATGTGCGCGCCGATATCGTAAAAGGACAGAGGCGCCATTGTAGTTTCACAAAGCGCGAGGAGAGAGGCCTGAAAGTCGCGCTCGAACGAGCCGAGCCCGCCACGGCGAAGCTGGCGCTGAACCGCCGTTTGTTTGCGGTCCAGCACGTTGAGGTGAGATTTATAAGGGCCTTGGTTTTTGAGGTAGAGCTTGTTCTTGGGCAGTTTGATAATGAGCGGCACGTCTATAATTCCTTAACAAATACAGGCGAGGTGTCTGAGGTCTAAATCAACGACTTGCCTTTGCCTAGAGAGTTGCCGCTATGGGTGATCTTTGACGCGCCGTGTAGAGCTTTCACCTGTTTGGGCGGAGCCGCTCCAAACGCCTGTTTCTTCGGGAGGCGCAGCCGACCAGCCCCCGACCGCCCCCTTGGGCGGGGGCTTCACCCCCCCCACCCGCGGTCGGAGGCTGGTCTTTTGTTTTGTTGTACTTCGCAAAGTCAGGCACGGCGCTTTTGCTGACGTTTCAATCCCAGAGGATCGGTTGTTCGGGTTTTGCTGGTATTTAGTGCGCCGTTTAAACGTGGAGCGCCCACACTGGGTTCGGCGTCATAGGGTCGGAATATCGAAAAAGAAAACATGAAATGTTCACAAACGACTCTTGGACAGGCATTTCTACGCATCCGATGTCGCTAATGTGCGGATTAGATCGTAGTTTTTTCTGTTTGTATGGAGACGACCAAGCTGTACTTTGTCGGCTCCTTTTTTGACGGCTTTCTCTGCGACCTCCGTTAGATACTGCTCGTCGATTTCGAAGTCCGCTAAAGAAAGGATTTCGATAGCGGTTCTTGTAACGTTTATTACTGCGAAAGTAAGTTCAGGTGTTTCATCCTTTATTTGCTTCATCTTAACTTCCAAAACCGAGTCATGACAAAGAATGTGGGCTAAATGTTCCCCTTTATGCTCAGTAGAGCCAAACTTATAGCTTATACCGCCCAGCGAAGATGCTGAACTTATTAGAGCCAATTCCTCTAGCGTTAGCAGATCGGAGAAGGTAATGCCTTTGTTCTCCAGGAACTTATTGTCTAGCTTTATGATCCCGCCATTTGTTACAAAGGGACCGATTTTTGCCAGTAAGTCTGCTTCGTCAACGGACATATTTGATAGATATTCCATAGCTCGCATAGAAAATTTTCCAGGCTGATTAACCTCTCCTGCCAACAGTTTTGCCCAGAGCCTTTGCATTTCTTCCCGAGAAACATTTTGAGCTGAAATTCTCCACTTTGAGAACCAATCAGGGTCGACTGCTCCGTCGGCGCTTGTTTGCGAAACATCGGCATCCATCTCTTCAGCAGCTTCTTCTGCAAATAGCGATATTCGTTTCAGATTAATTGCTTGCTGGATTTCGTTGGCGCGAGCTGTAGAAGTGGCGGAAACGGCAAATTCACTAGTTAACTCGTTTGAAAGAGTTTGATTGTATGTGTCTTCTTCAATTGGCCCAGTTAATAGTAGAGGAGCTGGGGAGTTTTCGATCAAAAGGCCGCTTGTTCTATCGATCTTCTTGCGGCCACTTCTCAATTCAGCAACGTCTATCTCAGCCTGTTCTAGCAATAGCCGCTCAGCAATACGTGCTTTTGTACGTGCTAGCCCAATCCTTTGTTCCTGCCATGGACCAAATATGCCCCCTGCGCCAGTTTGCAGTAAGTCAAGAAGACGAATAAGAACTTTTTCACCAGGGTAATCCAAAAGGTGCTCCTAAGCCGCGTTGCTAAGAGAGTTTCGCAGTGTAAAAGTGCCAATGCAACCACTTGACCCTCACCCCCCAACCCCCTAAGAGACCCCATCGGCACAGCCCCAGATTCGTCTGGGGCTTTGTTGTTGTTTGCTCAAAACATCGGGCGGACGTCTAATCGGGCACCTACGGGGGCCTCAACTTGGTCACCTCTTGCTAACAAAGAGGGGGCTTTAATCGTCGCTTGGGCCACAATCGGGCACAAGAGACATCAAAACGGAAGACCAAAGCATGGCACTCAAGTCGTATAAACCGACGACGCCGGGCCAGCGTGGGCTGGTGCTGATCGACCGTTCGGAGTTGTACAAAGGACGCCCCGTTAAATCCCTTACAGAGGGTTTGACGAAATCGGGTGGCCGGAACAACACCGGACGCATTACATCACGACGTCGTGGTGGTGGGGCGAAACGCCTCTATCGTATCGTTGATTTCCGCCGCAACAAAATGGATGTTGCCGCGACAATCGAACGTATTGAATATGACCCTAACCGCACAGCCTTTATCGCGCTCATCAAATACGATGACGGCGAGCAGGCGTATATCCTTGCCCCTCAGCGTGTAGCTGTCGGTGACAAAGTGATCTCTGCGGCAAAGGCAGACATCAAGCCGGGCAACGCAATGCCGTTCTCTGGCATGCCAATCGGTACAATCATTCACAACATCGAGCTGAAGCCTGGTAAAGGTGGTCAGATCGCTCGTTCCGCTGGTACTTACGCTCAGTTCGTAGGTCGTGACGGTGGTTACGCGCAGATCCGTCTGTCCTCCGGCGAACTTCGCTTGGTGCGTCAGGAATGCATGGCAACAGTTGGCGCGGTATCTAACCCAGACAACTCCAACCAGAACTACGGTAAAGCGGGCCGCATGCGTCACAAGGGCATCCGCCCAAGTGTTCGTGGTGTCGTTATGAACCCGATCGATCACCCACACGGTGGTGGTGAAGGTCGTACCTCTGGTGGTCGTCACCCGGTTACTCCTTGGGGTAAGCCAACAAAGGGTGCGCGTACTCGCAACAAGAACAAAGCGTCGCAAAAGCTTATTATCCGCTCGCGCCACGCCAAGAAGAAGGGACGCTAATTAATGTCTCGCTCTGTTTGGAAAGGCCCTTTCGTGGACGCATATGTCCTCAAGAAGGCCGAAGCGACACGTGAAAGCGGTCGCAATGAAGTTATCAAGATTTGGTCTCGTCGTAGCACCATCCTGCCTCAGTTCGTTGGACTGACGTTCGGTGTTTACAACGGCCAGAAGCACGTAACAGTAAACGTCACAGAAGACATGATCGGTCAGAAGTTCGGTGAATAT
>NZ_JBOEHB010000018.1:71378-91386 GCF_050633725.1 Planktotalea sp. | reverse complement strand
AAGAATCCCCGCCGCGTGGCAGATAACGAAGCAATGGCAAAACTGCGCATGCTCCGTACGTCCCCGCAAAAGCTGAACCTTGTTGCTGGTATGATCCGCGGCAAGAAAGTGGACAAAGCGCTGACTGACCTCGCGTTCTCCAAGAAGCGTATTGCTGTAGATGTTCGCAAGTGCCTTCAGTCGGCAATTGCTAACGCTGAAAACAACCACAACCTGGATGTGGACGAGCTGATCGTTGCAGAGGCTTACGTTGGTAAGAACCTGACAATGAAACGCGGTCGCCCTCGTGCACGTGGTCGTTTCGGCAAGATCATCAAGCCTTTCGCTGAGATCACCATCAAGGTCCGTCAGATCGAGGAGCAAAGCTAATGGGTAATAAAACCAATCCAATCGGCATGCGCCTTCAGGTGAACCGTACGTGGGACAGCCGCTGGTATGCAGATAGCAAAGATTACGGTGATCTTCTTCTGGAAGACCTCGCAATCCGCGATTTCGTCAACAAAGAGTGCAAGCAAGCGGGTGTTGCCCGTGTGATCATCGAGCGTCCACACAAGAAGTGCCGCGTGACGATCCACACTGCACGTCCTGGTGTGATCATCGGCAAGAAAGGCGCGGACATCGAGACGCTCCGCAAGAAGCTTGCAAATATCACAGAGAGCGAATTGCACCTGAACATCGTTGAAGTGCGCAAGCCAGAGCTGGACGCCCAGCTTGTTGGCGAGAGCATTTCTCAGCAGCTTGAGCGCCGTGTTTCTTTCCGTCGCGCAATGAAGCGTGCGGTTCAGAACGCAATGCGTATGGGTGCTCTTGGTATTCGTGTGAACGTTGCTGGCCGTCTTGGCGGTGCAGAGATCGCGCGTACCGAGTGGTATCGTGAAGGCCGCGTGCCTTTGCACACACTGCGTGCCGACATCGATTACGCTCACGTTGAAGCCGAAACTGCATACGGCATCATCGGGATCAAGACCTGGATCTTCAAAGGCGAGATCATGGAACACGATCCTCAAGCACGTGACCGTAAAGCTCAGGAACTCCAGGATGGCCCTGCACCTCGTGGTGCTGGCGGTCGTCGCTAAGGGAGATAGAAGATGCTTCAACCAAAGCGTACCAAATTCCGCAAACAGCACAAAGGCCGTATCAACGGTCTTGCTAAGGGCGGATCTGATCTGAACTTCGGAACGTATGGTCTAAAGGCCACAACGCCCGAGCGTGTAACAGCGCGCCAGATCGAAGCCGCGCGTCGTGCCATGACGCGTCACATGAAACGTCAAGGCCGTGTTTGGATCCGTATTTTCCCAGACGTTCCTGTGACCTCCAAGCCTACCGAAGTTCGTATGGGTAAGGGTAAAGGTTCCGTGGATTATTGGGCGGCGAAGGTCAAACCTGGTCGTATCATGTTCGAAATCGACGGTGTCAGCGATGAAATCGCACGTGAGGCACTGCGCCTTGCCGCGATGAAGTTGGCCGTGAAAACGCGCATTGTCGTTCGCGAAGATTGGTAAAACGGCAACCCGATAGGGTTGGCGTTAGAAATTGGGAAACCCCTGCTGAGAGATCGGCGGGGGTTTTTCTTTGGGGGAACGTGCGCACTATTTTCCACTTTCGCGTTTCCAATGCGTCGGAACGATTTAGCGGGCAGGACTGTCCACGGCGCGCGCTGTCGCTACAGGTGTTTTCAAAGGCGAACTAGCATTCGTGAAGGTGCATGCCAGAGTAAGAGGTGCGCTCGAAGCAAGGCGGCCACCATGTTTTAGGCAGGAAGCTTTTCATCGCTTTGAGTAGCTGATGCTTGACCGGCAGCACTTCGCCCCAAGTCGATTCCTAACCGCTTCATGTCGTCAAACTGCCAGACGCGCTTCCTTTCCAGATCATGATGAAAGGATCATAGGAGGCAATAGAATGATGTCAGCTGAAAGATTAATTGATCTCGCGCGCTATCCAATCAATATTGCAGGGCCTGCACGAGACACTGTTCTAGCCCGTGTTCGCGATGATCTCGCACGTGATGGATGCGCGGTTTTGAAAGGGTTTCTTACCAGCGACGGGATAAAAGCCCTTACCAAAGAAGCCGACAGCGTTAGCGATCATGGCCATAAGTCTTTTAGTCGAACAAACGCTTACTTTACCAAGGATGATCCAACTCTGGCGAGTGATGATCCGCGTCGCCAGTTCTTCGAGCGCTCAAACGCCTTTATACCCGCTGACAAATTTGTCAAAGATGGCCCGCTGCGCTCGGTCCATGATTTTGAAGGGTTCGACCGTTTCATCCAAGACTGTTTGCAGGAAGAAAAATTCCACCGTTACGCTGATCCGCTCGCCGATGTGATTGTAAACATGGCGGACGAGGGTAACGGGTTTCCGTAGCACTTTGATACCAATAATTTCACGGTAACGCTTGCGATCCAAAACGCGGAAGAGGGCGGGGCCTTCGAATATGCACCGATGATACGGCAGAGCGATGAAAACTTCCCTGAAGTAGCGAAAGTGTTAGAGGGAACATCGGATAAGGTGACTGTGCTCAATCTCGAACCAGGTGATTTGCAATTGTTCTGTGGCCGTTATTCGCTTCACCGTGTTGCGCCGCTTAAAGGAAACCGTCCGCGTTATGTGGCAATATTTTCGTATGTTGAAGAGCCTGAAATGGTGGGCAGCGTTGAAAGAACGAAACAGCTCTATGGGCGCACGCTGCCGATCCATCATGAACGGGAAGGCCTACGGGCTGATAGCTACATTGATTAAAGGAGCTTAAACGCGATCACCCAAACGTTTCTGGACGCATCCCAATCGCGGCCCTAGTCTCGGCAGTAGTGCGATAGTGCCGAGCCAGGGGAGATCTAGATGACAAGTTTGACAAATGCGTATCTCCTTCCGGTAAGCATAGCGATCATGGCCACGGGTCAACCTGTCATTGCCGATGCGTGCAAAGATAAAATCGCCGCGATGTTTGAAGGTGGGCCGCTTGATGCCTATCAACGCCCTGCGCATCGCCATGAAAAGCAAGTTTTTGATAGCGAAGGGAAGATCACCCTCACGTTTCTGTCGATCGTTGAAAACCCTCTGCGAACCATTTCGGGCATCAAAGGCGGAGATATGACGTTAACTATCGACGATGAGACATGGATTGGTCCTGATGAAGATGGACCTTGGACTGCCAGTGAGAACAATAATCCCAAGGATAGAAAGCCCTGGCACCTGAGAATGCAGGCAGAGCAAGCGCGAAATCTGTCGAAGACCGAGTGCGAAGAAAAGGTTGAGTTTGAGGGGCAAACTTTCACAGTCGTTCGATATACAACGAAGACAGATCCCAATCCTGACTTTAACAATGCGTTCTTCGGCTCATCAGATACAGCCTATATTGACCCAGACACGCAGCAGATTAAGCGATTGGAGCAAACAGGTTTCTTTTCTTCTTGGTTGCCTGAACCCGGGAAAGACACACATGTCACTTGGTTTACATATGATCCAAGTATTCAGATCAACACACCCATGTGACTCGCACTTTCGGCGCGTCGCATATATCTCTTGGGAAACCGACTCGTAATTTTTGTATCAAGAAAGCACTGCCATGCTAACGCGACGCCACTTTACCCTTACCGCCGCTGCGCTGTTCTCTCAGCCTATCGCAAATATTGCGCATGCTGGCCCAACATCCAATCGTTCCAAGTGGGACGCATGGGATGCGCAGATCACACCTGTTGATTTTGACCCCGCAACGTCAAACCCTTGGGGACTTCACCGCCGCTTTTTGCCTCAACGGGTTCAAGCCAATGATGGGCTGAAGGTTGGAGATATCCACGTAGATGCGGTTGCACGTTACCTCTATCATATTGAAGAGGGAGGCACTGCTATGCGCTACGGCGTGGCGATCGCGCGCGGCAACTTGTACGAGCCGGGTGTTTATACAATCAAACGCAAGAGCAAATGGCCAACGTGGACACCAACGCCTGCGATGATCAAACGTGATCCACACCTCTACGAACAGCACGCCGATGGCATGAATGCGGGGCCAAGCAACCCACTCGGGTCACGCGCGCTTTATCTTTATCGCGGCAATCGGGATTCCTATTTGCGCATTCATGGATCGCCAAGCCCACGTTCCATTGGTGGGCGCGCCAGCTCTGGCTGCGTGCGTATGGTCATGGCGCATATCAATGGGCTTTATGGCAATGTTGCCAAAGGCTCGACCGCGCATTTGCACGCGGCCGAAGATAATATCACAGCGTCTAGCTAAGAATTTAGGACGGCGCTCTGGTGCAGATGGGCCGTCCATTGCTTGCCCGTAGGGGCAGCATCGTGGTTTCGACCGGACCGATGTGACGATACGTGTAGCAGCCATCAATCGGATCGATCTTTAGCGCGCTCAGGTCTTGCCCTGCTGCTGCGATTGACGTCACGCCTTCAGGCACTTCGGCAATGAACTGGCTGGGTCCGGTGTTGGCCGCGCTATTGACGGTTTGGCATGCCGCAAGCGCGGGCAAAGCGCAGATAAGTAAGATGTGCTTGGTTTTCATTGGGCTATCCCCCCCGATTAGTTGAGGCGGAAGATGCGTGAGTTTCTCGTCAGTGACCAGCGCTTTCGACGTTTTGGCGTCAAAGCCGCAGGCGTGTGTGTGGCAGACAACACCTTCTACTCTTGGTGTCGTTAGGGATGTAAATTGAGAGGGGTTTAGCCGCGCAAGCAAAGGGCTATGAGGCTGCGCGATGCGACTGGCGTCCTGCGTGGGGAGATTGTATCAGGGCGCATGGCCAATATAGAATCCCTCTTCGTGACCCGCCTTTATCGCGCTGCTCTGTCCGAGCATGGCGCAATTTCTTCTGATGAGCTTGAAGCCTCTTGCTTTGCAATTGCGACGGATGATGAAGCAGGGCAGCAATGGTGCGAGGACAATGATTTCCCCGGTTATACATCCTATGCTTCCCTAACCGATCTCGCTTGGCGGTTTCCGATTTTTGCGGATTTGGTCAAGACGCTTGATGCCCATGTCGCGGCCTTTGTGGAAGATGCGCAATTTGATCTGGATGGACGCAAGCTCAAACTGGAAGACATCTGGATCAACATCCTGCCAGAGGGCGGCATTCACACCTCTCACATTCATCCCCATTCGGTGATCAGCGGCACGACTTATGTGGCGATGCCAGAAGGCGCGAGCGCGATCAAGTTTGAAGACCCGCGCAGCCAGATGATGATGGCGTCGCCCGTGCGCAAAAAAGACGCGCGGCGAGAGTTGAGAACCTTTATTTATGAAGAGCCAAAAGTCGGCGACGTGCTGCTTTGGGAAAGCTGGCTGCGCCACGAAGTGCCGATGAATATGGCAGAGGACGAACGCGTTTCGGTCAGTTTCAACTACGCTTGGGAATAGACGTCAAAAGTCGTTCAGATACATCCCGATGGCTTCGGCCAGTTCGGTTTCTTCATAGCCGAAATGGGACATCACAGCACTGCGCAGTTTGAAAAAGACGGCGAACGCCGCCTCAAAATTCGCAGCGCTTGGATCGGCTGACAACCTATCGCCTGCGCGGCCCAAACGTTTGAGCAATTCATGAATGACCAAATGCTCGGCGCGCAATTTGTCGACGATCTTGGTGAGCGCGTGATTGCCTTGTGCTGCGAGGGCGGGGAACATCGACTGTTCCTCGATGTCATGGTGCATCGTCAAAACGCGGCATTGGTGACCGCAAATTGAACCTGCGGCTGCAAAATTCTTTGCCATATCTGTGTGCAACACAACCTCGCGCAGCGATTCCGGGGCGTCGTCGCTTGCTTGAATGCGTTCAAGCACCCCAGCGATCTGGCGCATTTCTGACAGGTAATGACGATGGATCGCCGCGAGTCGACGGCCTTTGCGCCGATGCATGTCCGTCGCGCCCTGAAGCGGGGGCATTTTCGGGCGCGCGGTCTCGTTCAGATCCAGATCGGCGAGGGGCGTGTGGGTCAGTGTATTCATAAGGGCGATGTAATAGATTGCGTAAAAATGAAAAGGGCGGTGCGTGAGATCACGCACCCTACGGTGACGCGAAAAGACTTGAATGTTTCGCGCCGCTGCCCAACTCTGAGATATGTGAGCATGTCAATGTGAGGGCCGTACAATGCTAAGAGTGGTATCTGCCTCCTGCGCGAAGTTCAAAGATCGTGGTCCTGATCAACCTGCTTGGAAAAAGATCGCCAAAGCAGAACCTGACTTGCTTATTCTGCTTGGTGACAATGTGTATGCGCCCAGTAAGAAGTGGAGTACAAAGAAGCTGCGCAAAAAGTATGAAGAGCAGTTTGGCATGGTCCCTGATTTCACTGACCTGCTTGAGCAAACACAAGTGCTCGCGACGTGGGATGATCATGATTTCGGGATCAATAACGCGAAAGGCGAGACCAAGGACGGGCGTCGATATCGCGACGGCGCGCGAGATTTGTTTTTGCACTACCTTACGCCGCGCGTGAATGATCCGCATCTCTTGTCTCGTGTTGAGAGCGAAATTTACTGCACCTACGAGCAAGATGGCGTTTTGTTCATCGTGTTGGATGCGCGCTACTATCGTGCGCCTTCTACGATCCTTGATCCCGACCCGAGCACGCCAATCTCCCGCCGTGGCGGCGAGCCAGAAGATTTCCTTGGCGAGACCCAAGCAAACTGGCTATGGGAGCAACTTGCGAGGGCACAATATGGCGGCTATCGCGCGACAGTGATTTGCTGCGGTACGACGATAGGTGAGGGGATTACCGACAAAAAACTTCAGCCGGGAAAAGCAGGCGAGCGTGTGCGCCACTATGGCGGCTTCCTTGAGGACCTACGCGATCGGTTTTCGGTTTGCCCGACGCCGATTTTCCTATCCGGCGACATTCATACCAACCGTTTTGTGCAACACCAAGGTTTCGCCGAGGTGATTTCCTCTGGCGTGGCGCGCATGGGGGAAAAGAAACCCAAGGACAATTGGGCCCAACTTGATTTTGGTGAAACCGAAGTGCGTGTGACGCTGAACTGGCGCGATAAGCAGCGCCATTACAGAATCGCTTATTCCTAGGGCCCCTAGGTTATCTTTGCATCCAATCTTACGCAGCAGCCTCTACAAACGCGATATCATCAACTGTAAACGGCTCGGCGCTGTAAACGGTGATAGTGCTGGTGACTTCCATCAAAGTGTCCGAACCAGCGAAGGTCAGCGTAATTTCCGTATACGGGCCAAGATCATTGGTTTCGTCAGCGTCCATGCGGGTCAGCGTTGTATCTGCAATCTCACGATCTTCCGCGCCATCAGGGCGGGTGATCTCGATCTGAAGGATATCCTCAGCCGGATCGAAGTCCAAGATGCTTATGTTAGAGTTCGACTCGACTGTCGTTGGACCATCTTCGGCGATTGTCTGATCGCTAAGGGTCAGTTCTAGATCAAAGGTATCCGCGCCTGCGCCGCCTGTCGCCTCAACGCTTTCCGCCTCTGACGTGTCGGCACCAATCGCGGCTGCGATCTCGATCAGGTCATCGCCTTCACCGCCAGAGACCAATGACACAAGATCGGGTGTATCGCTCAGGGTCAGGCTAAGCGTATCATTGCCCGCTTCGCCCTGTAGATCAACGCCGCCGCTGGCTGATATGACATCATCCCCCGCACCGCCAAGGATCGTCGCGCCTGAGGCAAGGCCAATAATCGTGTCATCACCATCTGCGGCGTTCACGGTCAGATCATCCAAAGACAGTTCGGCGAAATCGTTACCGCCAAGCAGATCAATCTGGGTTGTTATGTCGAGAACGGTCGGGTCATCCTCAGCGGCTGCGGCAAGCGTATCATCGCCTTCGCCGCCTGTGATGGTCTCCTCATTATTATAGACAAGGGTCAGACCCGCTGGCGCGGTTTCTTCTTCTTCGGGATCGGGGTCATCTACATCTGTATCTGTATCGCGCTCGTCTGCGTCGCCAGCAGTCTCTTCAAGGTCGATAGGAACGATGGGATCAGGGTCCATCGCTGCGTCATCAGCGTCTTCAACAGTGTCCTCGTCAGGTTCAACGCTGCTGTCTATGCTCATGACTGTTCCCAGCATCAACGCCGCCATAAATGCAACTACCCACATACCTATTCACCTTTCAAAAAGAACTTCGCTAAAAGATGGGGAGTGGGAGCGAAGGCGTCAATTAACAAAGTGTTAACGCCATGATAAATACCTTGATTACAATTCAAGGTAGAGAAGTGCGCCGTATTTTGAACGGCCTTCTGCGACAATCCCAGGATTTTGGCAGCATTGTTGCGCGATCTTCGGTTTCCCTTTGCGATAATCCTGTCGAAATTCTGGGAGGGTGCGTGATAACACACACCCTACACGCAAAGGGGTTGCGCTATGATCGGGATGGGTCTAAACGCGCACTTCTAGTGACCTCCACGGGATTCGTCTGTCACGCTTTGCGGCAGCCTCGTGATGTTGAAAAAGGAATAGGCTATGAACGCCAACGAACTGCGGGACAAAACTCCCGATCAGCTCCGTGAAGAGCTGGCAAATCTCAAGAAAGAAGCCTTCAACTTGCGCTTTCAACAAGCAACAGGCGCGCTGGAATCCACAGCACGTATGCGCGGTGTTAAGCGCGACGTAGCGCGTGTCAACACAGTGCTGAACGAAAAAGCAGCCGCAGCTGCGGCAGAATAAGGAAGTCTCGATATGCCTAAGCGTATTCTAAGCGGCGTCGTAACTTCTGACGCCAACGCACAAACAGTAACCGTAAACGTAGAGCGTCGCTTTACACACCCGGTTCTGAAGAAAACCATTCGTAAGTCCAAAAAGTATCGGGCACACGATGAAAAGAATGCCTTCAAAGTAGGTGACAAAGTTCGCATCGTCGAATGTGCGCCGAAATCGAAGACAAAGCGCTGGGAAGTGTTGGAAGCTTAAATCAAGCTTCCGGCGCTTCTTAGGAAGTGAAACCCTGGGGAGACTGGCACGCATCGCCGCCCCATAGGTCCGGAGAAACCAAATGATCCAGATGCAGACAAATCTGGATGTAGCTGACAACAGCGGCGCTCGCCGTGTTCAGTGCATCAAGGTTCTGGGTGGTTCTAAACGTCGTTATGCCTCCGTTGGAGACATTATCGTCGTATCCGTTAAGGAAGCCATCCCGCGCGGTCGCGTAAAGAAAGGTGACGTGCGTAAAGCCGTCGTCGTACGCACTGCCAAAGAAGTATTCCGTGAAGATGGTACTGTGATCCGTTTCGATCGCAATGCCGCGGTAATCCTGAACAACAACAATGAGCCAGTAGGTACACGTATCTTTGGACCAGTTGTTCGCGAATTGCGCGCAAAGAACTTCATGAAAATCATCTCGCTCGCGCCGGAGGTGCTGTGATATGGCTGCTAAGTTGAAAAAGGGCGACAAGGTCGTCGTGCTTGCTGGCAAAGACAAAGGTAAAGAGGGCACAATCAGCTCTGTTGACCCGAAGGCTGGCAAAGCAATCGTAGATGGCATCAACATTGCTATCCGCGCAACGCGCCAGAGCCAGACATCTCAAGGTGGACGCATCCCGAAAGCGATGCCAATCCAGCTGAGCAATCTTGCTCTTCTCGATGCAAACGGCAAAGCGACACGCGTTGGCTTCCGCATGGAAGGTGACAAGAAAGTGCGCTTCGCAAAAACAACGGGAGACGTGATCGATGCTTGATACAGCAAATTACACACCCCGCCTGAAGGTTGAGTACACGGACAAGATCCGCGCAGCCATGAAGGAAGAGTTCGGTTACAAGAACGACATGCAGATCCCACGTTTGGACAAAATTGTTCTGAACATCGGTTGTGGCGCAGAAGCCGTTCGTGACAGCAAGAAAGCTAAATCCGCTCAAGCAGACCTGAGCGCGATTGCTGGCCAAAAAGCTGTTGTAACCACAGCGAAGAAGTCCATCGCGGGTTTCCGCGTGCGTGAAGACATGCCATTGGGCACGAAAGTGACCCTGCGCGGCGATCGCATGTATGAATTCCTCGACCGTCTGATCACCATTGCGATGCCACGTATTCGTGACTTCCGCGGTGTATCCGGGAAAAGCTTTGACGGCCGTGGCAACTACGCCATGGGCATGAAAGAGCACATCGTATTCCCTGAGATCGAGTATGACAAAGTGGACGAAGTTTGGGGGATGGACATCATCATCACCACAACTTCTGCAACCGACGCTGAAGCTAAGGCCCTGTTGAAGCACTTCAACATGCCGTTCAACAGCTAAGCGCGGGAGAGAGAGTTATGGCTAAAAAAGCAATGATCGAACGCGAAAAGAAGCGTGCCGCACTTGTAGCAAAATATGCTGCAAAACGCGCTGCGCTGAAAGAGATCGCGAATGACGAAAGCAAGTCAATGGAAGAGCGCTTCACAGCGCGCCTGAAGCTTGCAAAACTACCGCGCAACAGCTCGGCCACACGCTTGCACAACCGTTGCCAGCTGACAGGTCGTCCGCACGCGTATTATCGTAAACTCAAGGTTTCTCGTATTGCTCTGCGCGACCTGGCCTCACACGGTCAGTTGCCAGGCTTCGTGAAGTCGAGCTGGTAAGGAGATAAGATATGACTGATCCTATCGCCGACATGCTCACACGGATCCGCAACGCACAAATGCGTGGCAAGTCCACTGTGATGACACCTGCGTCCAAGCTGCGTGCTTGGGTTCTGGATGTTCTCGCGGACGAAGGCTACATCCGTGGTTACGAAGCAACGACAGGTTCCGACGGCCACCCGGCTATCGAAATCAGCCTGAAATACTACGATGGCATCCCTGTCATTCGCGAACTGAAGCGGGTTTCAAAGCCTGGTCGTCGCGTTTACATGGGCGCTAATGACATCCCAACAGTCCGTCAGGGCCTTGGTGTGTCGATTGTCTCCACCTCTAAAGGTGTGATGTCGGATGCATCTGCACGCTCTGCCAATGTTGGCGGCGAAGTGCTTTGCACAGTCTTCTAAGGAAAGCGTATGTCTCGAATTGGTAAAAAACCAGTCGATCTGCCATCAGGTGTTACTGCATCTGTTTCCGGTCAGACTGTTGAAGTGAAAGGCCCAAAGGGTGCCCGTAACTTCACCGCGACAGACGATGTAACAATCGCTGTTGAGGACAACAAAGTCACCGTCACGCCACGTGGCAAATCCAAGCGCGCGCGTCAGCAGTGGGGCATGTCCCGCACTCGCATCGCAAACCTTGTGACTGGTGTAACAACCGGTGCCAAGAAAGAGCTTGAGATCCACGGTGTTGGTTATCGTGCGGCATTGGCTGGTAAAGTTGTGAAACTGAACCTCGGCCTGTCCCACGATGTTGATTTCGAAATTCCTGAAGGTGTCACAATCACTGTGCCAAAGCCGACAGAAATCGTAATCGAAGGCAACGACGAACAGCAAGTTGGTCAAGTGGCCGCTGACATTCGTGCATGGCGCAAGCCTGAGCCTTACAAAGGCAAAGGCATCCGCTACAAAGGCGAGTTTATCTTCCGTAAGGAAGGCAAGAAGAAGTAAGGACCAGTCAAATGGCAAATAGCAAAAGAACTCTGTTTCTGAAGCGCCGTCTGCGCGTCCGGAACAAGCTACGTAAGGTTAACGCGGGACGCATGCGTCTTTCCGTTCACCGCAGCAACAAAAACATCAGCGTACAGCTGATCGACGATGTAAATGGCACGACACTTGCGTCCGCTTCTTCTTTGGAGAAGTCGCTGGGTGTTGTTGGCAAAAACAACGTTGAAGCGGCAACGAAAGTTGGCGCGGCGATTGCTGAACGTGCGAAAAAAGCTGGTGTGGAAGAAGCATACTTCGACCGCGGCGGTTTCCTCTTTCACGGTAAGGTCAAGGCAGTTGCCGACGCCGCTCGTGAGGGTGGCTTGAAGATCTAAACGACTTGAGAAGAGCTCGCCACGGCGGGCTCTTCCGATGATCCGGGGGCATGATGCCCACTAGGATTGACTGAATTTAGGCGCTTCGCGCGTCCCTCATAAAAGGACTGCTTCACATGGCAGAACGTGACAACCGCCGTGGCAATCGCCGCGATGAGACTCCAGAATTCGCGGACCGCTTGGTTGCGATTAACCGCGTATCCAAGACCGTTAAGGGTGGTAAGCGCTTTGGCTTCGCTGCACTTGTCGTTGTTGGCGATCAAAAGGGCCGTGTAGGCTTCGGCAAAGGTAAAGCGAAAGAAGTACCTGAGGCGATCCGCAAAGCCACAGAGCAAGCAAAGCGTCAAATGATCCGCGTTGCATTGCGTGAAGGCCGCACGTTGCACCACGATGTCGAGGGCCGTCACGGCGCAGGCAAAGTTGTAATGCGCACAGCGCCACAAGGTACTGGTATCATTGCCGGTGGTCCAATGCGTGCCGTATTCGAAATGCTTGGCGTACAGGACGTTGTTGCGAAGTCTATCGGTTCGCAAAACCCGTACAACATGATCCGTGCGACCATGGATGGTCTGAAGAAAGAAAGCAGCCCACGCTCTGTTGCTCAGCGCCGTGGCAAGAAAGTTGCTGACATTCTCAACAAAGGCGAGGCCGCACCAGCAGCCGAAGCCGCAGACGCGTAAGGAAACGGAACAATGGCTAAAACAATCGTTGTAAAGCAGACCGGTTCTCCGATCCGCCGCCCAGAAAAGCAACGTCAGACGCTGATCGGCTTGGGTTTGAACAAGATGCACAAAACTCGTGAGCTTGAAGACACGCCAGCAGTACGCGGCATGGTCAACAAGGTGTCTCACATGGTTGAGATCATCGAAGAAAAAGGCTGAAGCTAGTGTAAGGTGCGTGGTAACCACGCACCTTACCTTTCAGCGACAAACGCCCTTGGAGAAATCCAAGGGCGTTTTGCGTTTCATTGGATTGTTCGCTGCGCGATGGGGTAGGTGGGATTGTTGCATGGGCCATGCAACAGTTGCATTTCAGATAGTCGAAAATGTAGGTGGTTGTGACGTGCGTAGCTCTTGTAAACGGCGGTCAACTTAACTCCAAATTGGTGATCTGATATGACTTATATTGCTTCTGCGTTGTCGCGCCTTGCGCAAACCCTGCGCGCTTCTTGGAACTCTGGCCCTTGCCCAAGCTGGACAGAATATATGCGCGATACTTCCGGCAAAGTGTAAACATCACGGTAGGGTGCGTGATATCACGCACCTTATTCGCAATATGCTGGGGGGCCTCGATTCGCCTGTGCCAGCAATACGTGGGCAGGCCTTTTTTGATTTCTGGTAAATGATCAATTTGCCTAAGACCATAAACCAAGCGCCAAACTGGATGGTGTTTACTGATTTACCATCCTTGAGCTCAATACCGCTTTTAACGTAAAGCATGTCAACCGCTTGGAAACGCATCGCGCGATGAAATTGAGATGACGCAAAAAGAAGGCCCTTTGCAGGCAGATTTCGTAAATGGCGCTGTTGGGCATCGCTTGCGGTTTGGTGGCGGTCGAGGCCAAGATCTGCCCAAAGCTATGGGATTGCGCTCTGGAAAAACGCCGAAAATCATTGATGCAACCGCTGGGCTTGGGCGGGACGCGTTTCTTTTGGCCTCGCTTGGCGCAGAGGTCACGTTGATTGAACGCTCGCCTGAAATGCACGCCCTGCTCCAAGCTGGTATGGAACGCGCGCGTCTTGAAGGGAATGGGTACACTGAGATCATCGCCCGTATGACATTGCTCCACGGAGACTCTAAGGAGTTATTGCCAAACCTTGAAGCGGACGCGATTTTGATCGATCCGATGCACCCTCCGCGTAAAAACTCTGCGCTTGTGAAACGTGAATTACGTCAGGTTCGCGAGATTGTCGGAACGGATGAGGATGCAGCGGAGCTACTAAGCGTTGCGCTTGCAAGTGCGCGCAAACGGGTAGTTCTTAAATGGCCGGCAAAAGCTGCTCCGATTGAAGGTATCCGAGCATGTTCACATCAAATTTTGGGAAAATCTACGCGGTATGATGTGTTTATGGTCGGTTGATCCTTCCCGTAAGCAGTTACAGCCAGCTTGCATAGCCCTTTATCCAGTCTTGCCGCAGTGCATCGCCTTTGCCCACAAACCTCGTTTCTAGAGCTACATAAGCGCTCACGCGATCCGGTCTGAAATGTCGCAAACTTTGCCTCAATTCGCACCAAGCTGCGATCACGATGGCTTCGCTATGATAGGCAATTGCAATTGGCCAAATGGTGCGCTGCGTTTGCTGCCCTTTTTGATTTTGATATGTGATCAAGAGCTTTCGTTCTTCGCGAATGGCCAAGCGGACCTCGGTTAGATCAATTACATCGGGAGCGTCGACGCCCCAAGTGGACGCAAACACCGTTTCGCTGAGGCGGGTTTGATCTGTCAACTTTTGCACCGCAGAGCGAGCTGCGCGGATCAAGCCTTGATCGCCTGTGCGCGCTATGAGCGCGAGGCCAACGGTGATTGCTTCGGCTTCCTCGACGCTAAAGTTAATTGGTGGCAGATCATACCCATCCCGCATGACATAGCCCACGCCCGCGGCCCCTTCGATGGGGACGCGCATCGCTTGCAGTGCGGCAATGTCGCGGTAGACAGTGCGTTTGTTCACTTCCAACTCAAAGCCAATTTGATCGGCAGTTAACGCGCCCTTGGCATTTCGCAAGATTTGGATGATCTCGAACATTCGCGTAGAACGGCTCATGGTTGTCTCTTTTATGATGCGATTACGCTTAGGCGGTTGACTGCTGACACTATGGTGTCAGTAAGCTCATGCTAGGTCAGAGCGAAGATGAATTTCAAGAAAGCATCAAGTGGTTCCGAATTTTGAAGAAAACCGAGGCATTGTGTATCTATGCCTTTCTGCGCTTGCGTTTAGCTCGGCTGGCATTTTCACCAAGTCCGTGGATGTCGGCGCATGGGATGTTCTTTTTTGGCGTGGTCTCAGCGGCGCGGCGTTTACGTTAATTTTCTTGATGCTTAGGTCAGGCGTTAAGGATGAACTGAACCGCTTTAATGCGCCAGCAGTGTTGGCATCGCTCATGATGGCCTCTGGTACGGCTGCGTTCATTCCCGCGTTCAAACTGACCAGCGTGGCAAATGTTGCGTTGATCTGGGCAACGGCACCCTTTGTCACCGCGTCTTTGGCGTGGATCGTGATAAAAGAAATCCCCTCACGGCGCGTGATCTTGTGTAGCTGCCTTGCCTTATTTGGCGTTATCATCACGCTCGCTGGTGCGACGGGCAAGGGGGATTGGGTTGGCAACCTGCTTGCGATGTGGATGACACTGATGATGAGTGCAACCATGGTTCTATACAGAGCGCGCCCCGAGACCCCGACAAAGCTTCCTGCCGCATCATCATCTTTGCTTTTGTTGCCTTTTGCGTTGTGGCTTTCGCAGCCTTCATTGGTGGGACCGAATGAAATTTGGCTTCTCGTTGCCTTCGGGCTTGTTTTTGCAATTGCCTCTGTTCTTCTGAGCGAAGGCGCGCGGCTTGTACCTTCGGCCAAAGCTGCCTTGATCAGCGCGCTTGAAACGCCGCTTGCTCCGATCTGGGCAATCCTGCTGCTCGGTGAGTGGCCAAGCATTCATGCGTTGCTTGGCGGAGTGATCATCATGTTTGCCGTTATCGCAGCACAAAACGCGCGCCAATCTTGATCGAGCTTCATCAGGCATGGGAAGAAAACGCATCGCGAGATGCCACGGCCCACCTTGCAAAGGATGGGCCGCAACAGGGGGCCTTTAGGCAACCCCAAAGACAAAATCGGTTTCAGAGAAATCGCCCGCTTGACGGTTTTCAACCAAGATTGTCGTGCTGTCATAGTCAATCTGCACGTCTGAACCCACTTGGCTGATTGTTACATCGCTGAATTGCGCACCCGGATCCGTGATTTGGATCAGGTCAAGACCGTCTTCAAATCCAGTGATCGTGTCGCTGCCATCTGCGCCTGCGAAAACAAACGTATCTGTGCCATTCCCGCCAAATAGCTGATCATTGCCTTTACCGCCGTTTAACACGTCAGCGCCTTTTTCACCCTTCAAGGTGTCATCACCTTTGCCACCAAACAGGAAGTCAAAGCCTCTGCCACCTTTAAGGATGTCGTGGCCTTTACCCCCTTGAAGAACGTCGTCGCCCTTGTCTCCGTCGAGGTTGTCATCGCCCTTGCCGCCGTTAAGCGTGTCCATGCCTTTGCCACCTGAAAGCGTATCCGCTCCGTCATTGCCGTTCAGTGTGTCGTTGCCACCCTTGCCAGACAAATCATCATCAAAAGCGCTGCCATTCATGGTTTCGGCAGCTGCGGTGCCTACCTCGGTGAGACCCATGTCGCCGCCTTCGATGGCGAACTGGTGGAGCGAACTTGTCCCTTCATCCGCGTATAGCCAAACCTCGCCATCGGGCGAAACATAGAGTTCCTCGGGCGAAGGGGCGGTTGCGAGGGTAAAGGAATCTTGCTCGACACCGTTTTCGTCATAAACACGTACTTCGGTGCGCGCGACCGTTGGGAGACTATAAGTCGTGTTAAAGGCAAGAGCGAAGCCGCCATCTTGCAGCGCAAAGATTTCCGGGCGCACAGTATTTCCGTCCGAGCAATTGGTGCTTGCCAAATACTCAGCCACGTCTGTCGTCCCATCGGGGTTGATGATTTTTAGGTACACCGCCTGATGATCCAAATATACGCCGCCCGCAAAAGGAAAATCTGAATATGCAATCGCTATGCGGCCATCACCGAGTTCGGTCGCTGTGACCGAGTTAAAGCCAAGCCCCAGAGATGTTTGCATCACATGGTAGTTTTCAGAAAGCTGGAAAGTTGGATCCGCGATCAAATGCGGCGAACTCGGATCAATCTCTAGAAACTGGCCAAGCGTCACGCCTTCGTGGGGAAATACGCCTGGAACCGGATTCTGGGTAGAAACGACCTTTAATATTTTACCGCCGACTTCAACAAGCGCACTCGCTTGTCCATTGTGATCGCCCCCATAGCCAAGGATGACCCCATCTTGATCGTAGACAAAGGTTACGCCATACCGCGCACCATAGGCGATCGAGCCATCGTCAAGTGTAAGAAATGCGTTTGCGTTATCCCAAAGATTGGCTGGAATTTCTTGCACGAAGTTCCCACTCGCATCGTTCAATGTAATCGGTGCTAGCGTTTCGACCCCGATTTGAGCGCCCGTATTAATGTTATAGTCGATATAGCGCATGTCAGTTGCGCCGTTTTCGACAGCAACAAAGACCCGCAGGTTTCCATTGCTCAAAACGGTTGCGCCGCCAAAGGCTTCGTTTTCGCCCACGGCAGTGGTGCGCATGTCTTGCAACGCAAAGTGATCGGTTCCATCGGCATCAGCGACTTTGAATTCGATCTCACCAAAGCCATAGCCAGCGGAGTGATAGCTAAGGGTAAAAATATCGCCATTGTTTAGCGTAAAGCTACGAGTTGCCATTTTCTGTCCTCAATAAGTTGTGTCTAATCGTTGGGTCTTAGATGAAAATTTGGATCACTATTTTGATCGAAACGTCGGTAAATTCAGATCATCATTTAGCAATTTGACCAGTTGGACAAGTTTTTTTCGTACTGAGTAGGCAAACGATATCTTGGGACAAGAAGGAGATAGCCCAGCAACCTCTCATTTGACAAAAGTGCTTGGGGCGAGGCGTGTGTTCTTATGTTCAACACGTCATGCGCACGCGCGCAGCGCTGTTCGCGCGACCCGATTGAAAAAAATTGAGTGCGAGAAGACGCGTCGGCCTGTGTTATTTCCAGGTGATCGGATTGACGTAAACGATGCTCTCGCCTGCGCTGACCATCACCTCGCCTTCTTGGATGTTGATCTGCATCTGCATCGAACGAGCGGCAAGATCGGCGAGAGCGCGGGTTTCGCTTTCGACCAAATTCACGACCTTGAGATTATCAAATCGCGTGGTGGCGTTTTTGATCTTATCCCACCACATTTCGGCCGTGCTGCCATATGCGTAAACGATGACGTCTTTGGACTTGCCGCAAGACTGGCGCACGATCTTTTCACTAGGCAGCCCCAAAGCGATCCAAAGTTCTAACTCCCCGCTCAGGCTTTTCTGCCAGATGTCAGGTTCATCGTCCGTGGACAGACCCTTAGTCATTTCCAAGTGTTCATGGGCGTTCAGCGCATAAGCCAGCAAGCGCACCATAAGGCGTTCGTCGGTTTCTGACGGGTGCTTGGCAATAGTGAGCTTGTGAGTCTCGTAGTAATGACGATCCATGTCGGAGACAGAAAGCTCGACTTTATAGATAGTAGATTTCTGCGCCATGAGATGCCTCGCCTTGTAAAGTTGCAGATGCGTAGTGTGTTTGACCTCGAAGGGGAAGGGGCGATGCCAGAGTTTCACGCGCCATATAGCGATGCGAAAATCTAATTCGTGACGCCGCGCCTTGTTCATTCAGCTGTATTAGATTTGAACTTGGGGGTTTTCTATCGCGGATCTTTCTTCCAAGGTGCCCCTGCAGGGGGAGTAGCTGTACACGTTCTTATGTCAAACAAGCCCAACCATGTTCGAGGCGAAGCGCGATGTGTTCGGAAGCTAAAACAGTAAATACTTTGCGTTGTGACGACTTCAAAATGTGTTGAGCCTTCAATTTTTTTGCCACAAGGAATGCCTCCGATGAACCCATTTACCTTTAACACCTCAGCAAGCATTCGTTTTGGGGCGGGCCTTTTGGCTCAGCTCGGCGAGATCGTAAAAGAGGAAATCGGTTCGCGCGTTTTGCTTGTCACCGATCCCGGTATGATGGCGACCGGAATCGTGGATCAGGCTTTAGCCTCACTCGAAGGCGCGGGTGTGTCTGTCACACTCTATAAGGACGTTGCAGCGGATCCACCGGAAAGCATTGTGACCGCTTGCGCAGATGCCGCTATCGAGAGCCGCGCACAGGGCGTTGTCGGGCTCGGCGGCGGCTCGTCGCTTGATGTTGCCAAGCTTGCGGCGCTTTTGGCCACGCAAAACCAATCGCTCGCAGATGCCTATGGGGTCGGTAACGCGAAAGCCCCACGCTTGCCCTTGATCTTGGTGCCTACGACTGCGGGAACGGGGTCCGAAGTGACACCAATTTCTATTGTCACAACTGGCGCCAGCGAGAAAATGGGTGTCGTTTCACCTGTCTTATTACCTGATATAGCGCTTCTTGATCCAGAGCTTACCCTTGGACTGCCGCCCCACATCACCGCAGCAACGGGGATCGACGCTATGGTCCACGCAATCGAAGCCTATGCCTCGGCAAGCGCCAACAACAATCCAATCTCGCGCAATCTGGCAACCGAAGCGTTGCGGTTGATGGGGGCGTCACTTGAAACGGCAGTGAAAAACGGGCGGGACTTACCTGCGCGCTCTGACATGTTGCTCGGCTCCATGTTGGCGGGGCAAGCCTTTGCAAATTCGCCCGTCGCGGCTGTGCATGCCTTGGCTTACCCAATTGGTGGCCACTTCCATGTGCCTCACGGTCTTTCGAACGCATTGGTTTTGCCGTATGTGCTCCGGTTCAACGCAGAGGTCGCGCCAACGCCTTATGCTGAAATCGCCCCATTTGCCTTTCCTCAGCTCGCAAAGATCGAGAATGAGAAGGAGCGCGCAGAGGCATTCTGTGAAGAAATGGCGGCGCTGTCCAAACGATGCGGTTTACAGCAAAGCTTGCGAGAAATGGATATCCCGCGTGAGTTTCTGCCTAAGCTGGCAAAGGATGCCATGAACCAAACCCGCTTGCTTGTGAACAACCCACGTGAGCTAACCGAAAGTGATGTGCTGAACATTTACGAGGCGGCTTGGTGAGGCTTTTTGAAAGAAAACGGTGTAGCTTTGCGCGGCGGCGGAAAAGGCGCGCTCAGTTGCTAAGCGGATTGGTCTTAGATATTGGCGCTCGTGCTGACAGATAGCTGCATCGCTTGCCTTGAGTGAAGCGCGGCTGAAGTTCACTTCGCTCGAATCGCGGACATTCGATAAATGAGCGGGTCATGTGAGCAACCCTCTTGCCACACACACCGCCCCAGACTATACGCGCCCAGTGGCAATCCGAGCCACTTACGAATCAATCATACGCCGTGTTCGGCCACTCCCGTCGCTGGGGGTCGCATCCGGCAAAGGAGAAGCGACAT
>NZ_JBOEHB010000018.1:70875-71338 GCF_050633725.1 Planktotalea sp. | reverse complement strand
GTTTTGAAGGCGGTCAAATGCCGATCTACCAGCGTCTTCCTAAGCGCGGTTTCAACAACATCAACGCCAAGACACACGCTGTTGTGAACCTAGGGTTGATCCAGAAATTTGTAGACGCAGGCAAAATTGATGCCAAAGAAGCGATCACCGAAGAGAGCCTCGTTGCTTCCGGTCTCGTGCGCCGCATCAAAGACGGTATCCGCGTTCTTGCAAAGGGCGAAGTAACCTCCAAGCTGAACATCACAGTGACAGGCGCGTCTAAGGCCGCTGTTGAAGCTGTTGAGAAAGCAGGCGGCTCACTTACAGTCACAAAAGCGACTGCGGCAGAATAATAGGTTGTTACGGGCCGCTTGGCCCACTACATACCTTTTGACGTTTTCCTAAATGCCGCCTGAGCTGAGAACGCTCTAGCGGCATTTTTCATTTAAAAGAGAGCCGTTCATGGTATCCGCAGCAGAACAAA
>NZ_JBOEHB010000018.1:0-70697 GCF_050633725.1 Planktotalea sp. | reverse complement strand
AAAAGATCAACCAATACACGCGTTACGGCACCGTGGCTTTGGCGACGATGCAGGCTTATGGCCTCGCCGTTAGCTTAGAGGCGGGTGATCTGGTGACAGAGCCGGGCATGTTCTTCCGCACAGCGTGTTTGATTACGCTGGTTGGCGGCACCATGTTCCTGATGTGGCTGGGTGAGCAAATCACCGCGCGCGGCATTGGCAACGGCATTTCCTTGATCATCTTCGTCGGCATTATTGCCGAGGTTCCAGCCGCTTTGGCACAGTTCTTTGCCTCTGGCCGTTCTGGCGCGATTAGCCCAGCAGTTATTGTTGGGGTTATCTTGATGGTGGTCGTCACCATTGCCTTCGTGGTCTTTATGGAACGCGCATTGCGTAAAATCCACATCCAGTACCCACGCCGCCAAGTTGGTATGCGCGTACAGGAAGGTTCTTCTTCGCATCTGCCAGTAAAAGTGAACCCAGCGGGTGTTATCCCAGCGATCTTCGCATCCTCTTTACTGCTGCTACCAGCGACGATTTCGACCTTCTCGGGCAACTCGACGGGTCCGGTGATGTCAACGTTGCTTGCGTATTTCGGACCGGGCCAGCCACTTTATCTATTGTTCTTCGCAGCGATGATCGTCTTCTTCACGTTCTTCTATACGTTCAACGTCTCGTTCAAAGTCGATGATGTTGCGGACAACCTGAAGAACCAGAACGGTTTTGTCCCGGGTGTTCGCCCCGGTAAGAAAACTGCCGAATATCTGGAGTTCGTTGTTGGGCGCCTGTTGGTTCTTGGCTCTGCTTACCTCACTTTGGTTTGCTTGCTGCCAGAGATCATCCGCGGCCAATTCGCCATCCCCTTCTATTTTGGTGGAACGTCGGTTTTGATCGTTGTATCGGTGACCATGGACACAATCCAACAGGTGCAGAGCCACTTGCTCGCGCATCAGTACGAAGGATTGATCCAGAAATCACAGCTGCGCGGTAAGGGCGGCAAAGGACGCAAAAAACGGAGCCCGATTCGCCGATGACAAATATTATTCTGCTTGGACCACCCGGTGCCGGTAAAGGCACGCAAGCCGCAATGCTTGTTGAGGAGCGGGGCATGATCCAGCTCAGCACGGGCGACATGCTACGTGAAGCAAAAGACAGCGGCACCGAAATGGGCAAGGTCGTAGCAGACGTCATGGCGCGCGGCGATCTGGTGACAGACGAGATCGTGATCGGCCTGATCCGCGAGAAGTTGCAGGGCGACAAAAAGGGCGGATTCATCTTTGACGGCTTCCCCCGCACATTGGCGCAGGCCGATGCATTGGGCGAGCTGATGGCAGAGCAGGGCGAAACGCTAGAGTACGCGATTGAGCTTCAAGTGAACGACGATGTTCTGGTTGACCGCATCGTTGGCCGCGCTGCCGAGGCTGTTGCCGCTGGTGGAGTGGCGCGTGCGGACGACAACGCCGAAAGCCTGAAAATCCGTTTGATGGCTTACTACAAGCAAACGTCTCCGCTGATCGGCTATTACCACGCCAAAGGCTTGCTGAAAGGCGTCGATGGCCTCGGCACGATGGACGGCGTTAAAGCAGAGATTGCTGGGGTTTTGGACGCCTAAATCACGCATTGGTTTAGGGCCTATTGACGATGTTCGCAAAAGGTCCTAACCACCCACATCTCTAACGAGAATCAAACCGTCAGAATCGGGTAGCTCCCAACTCTGACAGATCACCTGATCAGCTTAAGCCCTCGGCCTCACCGCTTAGGGCTTTATGTTGTGAAAAAAGGGTCTGGAATCACGGACCCGCAACGTAAAGGAATAAGACACTTGGCACGTATTGCCGGCGTTAACATCCCGACCCACAAACGGGTCCCGATCGCCCTCACATATATCACTGGTATTGGCCCTGCCTCTGCTAAAGCAATTTGCGAAGCTGTTAAGATCGACGAATCCCGTCGCGTTAACGAGCTCTCCGATGCAGAAGTCCTCGCGGTTCGCGAGCACATCGACGCAACGTACAACGTTGAAGGCGATCTGCGCCGTGAGACGCAAATGAACATCAAGCGCTTGATGGACCTTGGTTGCTACCGTGGCCTGCGTCACCGCCGTAACCTGCCCGTTCGTGGTCAGCGTACATCTACAAACGCACGTACTCGCAAAGGCCCTGCAAAGGCCATTGCTGGTAAGAAGAAATAAGGGGGCTTGATCAATGGCACGCGAAGCTAAACGCACCAAAAAGAAGGTCTCCAAGAACATCGCCGCTGGCGTTGCTCACGTGAATTCTTCGTTCAACAACACAAAGATCCTTATCTCTGACGTTCAGGGTAATGCGATCTCTTGGTCCTCTGCGGGCATGATGGGCTTTAAAGGCTCACGTAAGTCCACGCCTTACGCGGCGCAGATGGCTGCTGAAGATGCTGGCCGCAAGGCAGCAGAGCACGGCGTGAAAACGCTGGAAGTTGAAGTTCAAGGCCCAGGTTCTGGCCGTGAGAGCGCGTTGCGCGCACTTGCAGCTGCTGGCTTTAACATCACGTCTATCCGCGACGTGACGCCTATGGCGCACAACGGCTGCCGCCCACCAAAGCGTCGCCGCGTCTAAGCACGCACAAGTTACCACGTAGAGGCTGCGCGCAATCGCGGCCTCTACTTCGTCATTTTAACCTCGAGCGTTTTGGTCTTTTGGACATGAGGTCGAAACAAGGATGGAGGGACGTATGATCCATAAAAATTGGGCAGAACTGATCAAGCCGACTCAGCTTGAAGTGAAGCCAGGCAATGATCCTGCACGTCAGGCAACGGTTGTAGCAGAGCCACTTGAGCGCGGCTTTGGCCTCACGCTTGGTAATGCTTTGCGCCGTGTTTTGATGAGCTCGCTTCAGGGCGCAGCAATTACATCCGTTCAGATCGACAACGTTTTGCACGAGTTTTCTTCGGTTGCGGGCGTTC
Organism: Planktotalea sp.; assembly: GCF_050633725.1. Lineage (GTDB taxonomy): Bacteria > Pseudomonadota > Alphaproteobacteria > Rhodobacterales > Rhodobacteraceae > Planktotalea. Next base: position 67,777 of record NZ_JBOEHB010000018.1, on the reverse strand, counting down.
GCGAAGATGTCACAGACATCGTTTTGAACCTCAAAGGTGTATCCTTGCGCATGGAAGTTGACGGACCAAAGCGTTTGTCAATCAATGCAAAAGGCCCGGGCGTTGTGACTGCTGGTGACATCGCTGACAGCGCTGGCATCGAAGTTCTGAACCGTGAGCACGTGATTTGCCACCTTGATGATGGCGCTGACGTTTACATGGAACTGACCGTGAATACGGGCAAAGGCTATGTTGCAGCTGAGAAGAACAAGCCAGAAGATGCGCCAATCGGCCTTATCCCGATCGATGCGATCTACTCGCCTGTTAAGAAGGTTTCTTATGACGTGCAGCCGACCCGCGAAGGTCAGGTTCTCGATTATGACAAACTGACGATGAAAGTCGAAACAGACGGTTCTTTGACACCAGATGATGCGGTTGCATATGCCGCGCGCATTCTTCAGGATCAGCTGTCCATCTTCGTCAACTTCGACGAGCCAGAGTCTGCATCTGCGAAGGATGAAGATGATGGTCTCGAGTTCAACCCGCTTCTGCTCAAGAAAGTGGACGAGCTGGAATTGTCTGTACGTTCCGCGAACTGCCTGAAGAACGACAACATCGTTTACATCGGCGATCTGATCCAGAAAACCGAAGCAGAAATGCTGCGCACGCCAAACTTCGGCCGCAAGTCTTTGAACGAGATCAAAGAAGTGCTGTCAGGTATGGGCTTGCACCTCGGCATGGACGTCGAGGACTGGCCACCGGACAACATCGAAGATCTTGCGAAGAAATTCGAAGACGCCTTTTAAGAATTTGTAGGGTGCGTGGTAACCACGCACCTTACTTTTACGACTGGGTCAGTGATGACCCCAAGGAGAGTGGTAGGCACGCACCTACTGCCAGACAAAGCAAAATCGCCCGTAGAGGGCACACTATTGGAGAAGACACATGCGTCACGCAAAAGGTTACCGCCGCCTAAACCGTACTCACGAGCACCGTAAAGCGCTCTGGGCGAACATGGCTGGCTCGCTCATCGAGCATGAGCAAATCAAAACAACATTGCCAAAAGCCAAAGAGCTTAAGCGCATCATGGACAAGCTGATCACACTCGGCAAGCGCGGCGATCTGCACGCGCGCCGTCAGGCTGCGGCTCAGTTGAAAGAAGACAAGGACGTTGCAAAACTGTTCGAAATCCTCGGCCCACGTTACGCAGACCGCCCAGGCGGCTACACTCGCGTTCTGAAAGCAGGCTTCCGCTACGGTGACATGGCGCCAATGGCGATCATCGAACTTGTTGACCGCGACGTTGATGCAAAAGGCGCAGCTGACAAAGCACGCGTTGCAGCGGAAGAAGCGGCTGAAGAGTAAGCCTAGCCAAACTGGTTAAAAGATTTGAAAGCCCTCGCTTATTGCGGGGGCTTTTGCGTTTCGTGCTGGGTGAAAAGCGGCGGCGGAACCCCTTTTCGATGGTATGCGCTTGTCGGCTTTTTCGTAGGCACACTACTCACAGCGAGCTATGCAGGGCACGACGTCGCATTTGCTCGTGTGCGGAAGGCTTTGAAGCGACCGAATGCTGGGCCACTCTTGGCGCGAACGGCTATGAAACATTGGCTGTTGGCTGAAGTAAAGAAACCTGAAAATACGTGAAAGCAATGCCGGATACCGCTGCACGATATGCCGAGCAAATGAAGTACTCTGCCAATCTGCGCGCTTCATTCGACGGCACTAAACCTTCCGCGAGGCGATCCGCCAGCGATACACGCAGCCCTTGAAACGTAGGACGCCAATTTCGACGATATATGGCTGCAATAATGCCATGACACCGCCAATCAACGTCGAAGATCAAACCCACGAAATCACGCATTTTCACCCCGAAAATGTCGAAGACTTTCTGTGCGGAAAGGCGTAGGGTGCATGCTTTGCACGCACCCGCCTCTTGCGATCACCATGCGCGGCTTGCATATCAAGAGAAACGCACTCTTATAGGTGGCCCATGATCCGTGCATTATTTTTAACTTTCTTCCTTGCGCTGCCTTGGCATGTTCAGGCGGACACGCAAATCCCTGAGAGCCAAGCGCAAATTTCGCTCAGCTTTGCTCCTTTGGTTAAGCAAGCTGCGCCTGCCGTAGTAAACATTTACGCCAAACGCATAGTTCAAGCCCGCGCCAGCAGCCCTTTCGCGTCTGATCCATTTTTCGAGAACTTCTTTGGGGGCCTCGCTCCAAGCCGTCCGCAGGTTCAAAATTCGCTTGGATCGGGAGTCATTTTGTCTCGCGATGGGTACGTTGTGTCCAACTATCATGTTGTCGGCATGGCCACAGACATTCGAGTCGTGCTGAAGGATCGCCGTGAGTTTTCGGCAGAGGTTGTTCTAGGCGATGAGGCGAGCGATTTGGCGATCTTGCGTCTGAAAGACGGGGAAGATTTGCCGTTTCTGACCCTACGCGACAGCAATACCGTCGAAGTGGGCGAGCTGGCCTTGGCTATTGGTAATCCATTTGGCGTTGGGCAAACAGTTTCAAGCGGCATTATCTCGGGCCTCGCACGATCTGGCAAAATAACAGGCAAAACGCGGGGCTATTTCATGCAGACAGATGCGCCGATAAACCCGGGCAACTCTGGCGGTGCGTTGATCGGAATGGATGGGGCATTGATTGGTGTAAACACCGCGATTGTTACGCGCTCGGGCGGCTCAAACGGGATTGGGTTTGCTATTCCAGCGGCTATGGTCGAGCAATTTGTGCGCCAAGCCCGCAGCGGGGAGAGCCAATTTCAGCGCCCTTGGGCAGGCATGGGGGGCCAAACCGTAGATGCCGATCTCGCCGCTTCGCTTGGGCTCGCGCGGCCCGGTGGAATGGCGATTACCCAGCTGCAAGAAGGAAGTCCCTTTGGCATAGTTGGCCTGCACGTAGGAGATGTGATTACGTCTGTAAATGGGCTTGAGGTGAACTCGCCCTCTGAAATGCTCTACCATATGACAATTGCGGGCATCGAGAGTGAGATAAACGTCGCAGCTGTACAAGACGGAATTGAGAAAGCTTACACTGTGGCGCTGATCGGGCCGCCCGATCTGCCCGCACGCAACGAGATTACGTTTGATGAAGATGATATTTTGCCATTGCTGCGCCTTTCGAACGTAAACCCAGCGGTGCTAGCAGAATTCCAATTGCCGATTTTGCCTGATGGCGTCGTTGTCCTGGACACTGGGCCAATCGGTCCGCGCATAGGTTTGCAACGCGGTGATATCCTTCGCGAGATAAACGGAGCAGAGATTTCCGCCCCCCGTGACGTGCAAAGAGCATTTAGCAAGGCGCGGCGTTCGGTTTCTATGGTCGTGGAGCGGGGCGGGCAACTCGTTTTGCTTCGTTTTCGGCTTTAGACGATGAGCGATTTATTCGATAGCGGCGCTGCGGCGCAAGAACCTGTCAAGGGACCGCGTCCGCTGGCGGATCGGTTGCGACCGCAAAAGTTAAGCGATGTCATTGGGCAAAGCCAGGTATTGGGTGAAGGGGCACCTTTAGAGGTGATGCTGTCCTCTGGCTCGCTTTCGTCCCTGATCTTCTGGGGGCCACCAGGGGTTGGCAAGACGACCATTGCGCGACTTTTGGCGCATGAGACCGATCTGCATTTTGTGCAAATCAGCGCGATTTTTACAGGCAAGCCGGATTTGCTCAAAGTTTTTGAAGCGGCAAAGATGAGGCGGCAGAACGGGCAAGGCACGCTGCTGTTCGTTGATGAAATCCATCGCTTCAATAAAGCCCAGCAAGACGGGTTCTTGCCGCATATGGAGGATGGCACAATCCTTTTGGTTGGGGCCACAACAGAAAACCCGAGCTTCGAGTTGAACTCGGCTGTGATGTCGCGTGCGCAAGTCTTGGTGCTAGAGCGGCTCGAACTCGCTGATTTAGAGCGCATGGCGCAACGGGCAGAACGGGAGCTGGATAAGGCCTTGCCGCTTGACGGCCCCGCACGCGAAGCGCTCTTGGAAATGGCCGATGGCGATGGGCGCGCGCTGCTGAATTTGATAGAGCAGGTCAGCGCTTGGAAGAGTGATCACAATTTGACACCGCCTGAGCTTAGCAAACGATTGCAAAGGCGGGCGGCGAACTATGACAAATCTGGCGATTCCCATTATAATTTGATTTCTGCCTTGCATAAATCCGTGCGAGGTTCAGATCCGGATGCAGCGCTTTATTGGTTTGCTCGTATGTTAGAGGGGGGCGAGGACCCTCGCTATCTGGCGCGCAGGATCACGCGTATGGCGGTTGAAGATATTGGGCTGGCGGACCCGCAAGCACAGGCAGTTTGTCTGCAAAGTTGGGAAACCTACGAGCGTCTTGGCTCGCCCGAAGGCGAGCTTGCCTTGGCGCAGGCTCTGACGTATCTCGCGCTGGCTCCGAAATCGAACGCAACCTATGTGGCATATAAAGCAGCGCGCCGTACAGCGAAAGAAACGGGCTCAAAGCCGCCGCCCAAACATATCTTGAATGCGCCGACTTCGTTGATGAAGGATCAAGGGTATGGCTCGGGCTATGCCTATGATCATGACGCGGAAGACGGGTTTTCGGGGCAGAACTATTTTCCCGACGAGATGGAGCGACCTTCGATCTACGAGCCTGTAGAACGTGGGTTCGAACGTGAGTTGAAAAAGAGACAAGACTATTTTTCAAAGCTTCGCGCGCAGCGAAGAGAATAGGGCGAGTATTCTGCGAATACTCGCGGGGCTCAATTCCCTCTGCGATGGAATTGGTTTTCGCAGAAAACCGAGGGGGCAATATCCTTCGCCGAAGGATATTGCTGAACAAAACTTGACATCTGCGCTGTGCAGAGCGACACGGCACGCATGTTGCTGAACGTCTCACTTGTAGCCCTTGGCGGTGCGCTTGGATCAAGCCTGCGCTATTTGGCAGGCTTGGCGCTCACCCGTGTCTTTGCCGTCAATTATCCGATGGGTGTCTGGCCAGTGAACATTCTTGGATCCTTCTTAATGGGTGCGTTTGTGGTTTATGCCCATCACAAAGGGTATACGGTCGCCAACCTGTTTGTGATGACCGGATTGCTTGGTGGATTCACAACGTTTTCAGCGTTTTCGCTTGAGGCGGTTACATTGATAGAGCGCGGGCAGCTTGCACATGCGGCGCTTTATGTCGGGCTTTCTGTTGTGCTGTCGATTTTAGGACTGATGGCAGGTCTCGCCGTCGCAAGAGGGGTATGGCTATGAGCCGCGTTCAGGTGATTACGATTGAAGAAGACGACGGTGATCAGCGCCTCGACCGGTTTCTCAAACGCAAGTTTCCTCAAGTGACCCAGGGCATGATCGAAAAGATGTGTCGTAAAGGAGAGCTGCGTCTTGATGGCTCGCGCGTGAAGGCCAACTCTCGCATAGAAGCAGGCCAATCCTTACGCGTTCCACCGTTGCCCGATAGCGCAGCGCCAAAACATGCGCCGCAAAGCCGCGTGAGTGCGGCGGATACAAAGTTCATTCGCTCTTGTGTCATTTACAAAGACGATCACGTGATTGCCTTGAACAAACCTGCTGGGTTGCCGGTGCAGGGCGGAACGGGTCACGCGCGTCACGTAGATGGCTTGTTGGACGCGCTTATGTATGACTTCGAAGAACGTCCGCGCCTTGTTCATAGGCTTGATAAAGACACGTCAGGGGTGTTGATCTTGGGGCGCACACGCCGTGCGACGGCTGATCTGACAGCCTCCTTCCGACATCGTAATACCCGCAAGATCTATTGGGCGGCGATTGCGGGCGTTCCAAACCCGCGTTTGGGTACGATCAAATATGGGCTTATGAAAGCGCCCGGTCATGGCGCGCGCGGTGAGGGCGAAAAGATGATCTGTGTTCACCCTCGCGAGGTGGAGCAGACCGAGGGCGCAAAGCGCGCTTTGACAGATTACGCTGTGCTTGAAACAGCTGGGCAACGTACGTCATGGTGCGCTCTGATTCCGATTACGGGACGCACCCATCAGCTTCGCGCGCATATGGCGGAGATGGGGCACCCAATTGTTGGCGATGGCAAATATGGTGGCTCGGGGCAGGAAAACCTTGGCGATGGATGGGGCGCCCAGCTTGGCGGTGATCTCAGCAAGAAATTGCACCTCCATGCGCGCTCTTTACAGATAGAGCACCCCGCGACCAAAGCAACGCTTCATCTGACAGCGCCTTTGCCAGATCACATGCAGCGCACATGGGATACCTTTGCGTGGGATCCTAAAGAGGTGCCTGAAGATCCGTTTGAAGAGCTGATGTAATGCGTCTACGCGCAGTCATTTTCGATGTAGACGGCACTTTGGTCGACAGCCAACTTGATATCTTGGCTGCTATGTCCAGAGCCTTTGAAGCTGAAGGATTGCGCGCGCCTCGCCGCGAGTCTGTCCTAGGCATTGTGGGTCTTTCCTTGGATGTCGCCATCCCCATGCTTGCCCCTGAAAGCGATGCGCAAGCCTGCTCGCGTATGGTGCAGGGGTACAAAGATGCCTATGCTGAAATGCGCCGCGCGCAGGGCGCTGATGTCTCTTCGCCGATGTACTCTGGTGCTCGAGAAGCTTTGATGCGTTTGCAAGTGCAAGACGACATTTTGATTGGTGTCGCGACTGGCAAGTCAAGACGTGGTTTAGATAAACTGATCGAGGCACATGAGCTTGAAGGTATCTTTGTGAGCCGTCAGGTGGCCGATGATCACCCGAGCAAGCCAAACCCGTCAATGTTGTTCCAAGCGATGCGTGAATTGGGCGTAGAAGCGGGTGATTGCGTTATGATCGGAGACACCAGCTTTGACATGGAGATGGCGCGTGCGGCGGGGATGCGGTTTATCGGCGTGACGTGGGGGTATCATGATACGGCACGCCTCGCGGATTCGGATATCGTGATTGATGACTTTGCGCAGCTCGATGCTGCGCTAGAGACGATTTGGAGTGAAAGCCTTGTCTGATTGGAAAATGAAACGTTTTTGGGATGCTGCGGACGCGGTTGAGGTCGAAGGCGGCTTTACTGTCCATCTAGATGGCCGCCCTATTCGCACCCCTGGAAAAGCTTTGCTCAACGTGCCAAGTCTTGCGATGGCTGAGGCTATGGCGAAGGAGTGGGACGCTCAAGATAAAGAGATCAATCCTGAAACAATGCCGGTGACGAAATCGGCGAATTCAGCCGTCGATAAAGTGACGCCGCAGTTTGCTGCTGTGGCGGATATGCTGGCTGAATACGCGGGCACGGATCTTTTGTGTTATCGCGCGGCGCAACCCGTTGAGCTGACGAATCGCCAAGCACAGCGATGGGACCCACTGCTGGAGTGGTGTGCGCAAACGTTTGATGCGCGTCTTAAGCCTGTTTCTGGGATTATGTTTGCAGCGCAACCAGGCGAGAGCTTAATCAAGCTCAGCGCAGTGGTGCACGCGATGAGCCCATTTGAATTGACGGGGATGCATGATTTAATCACGCTGCCCGGATCATTTGTTTTGGGCCTGGCTGCGATCCGTGACTATGCGAATCCTGATGATTTATGGGAGCTTTCCCGTCTTGATGAACGTTATCAGCAAGAGCAGTGGGGCATCGATGAGGATGCAGAAGAGATGGCGGACACAAAACGCAAAGCCTTCAAACATGCATATAATTTCTATCAAATGAGCAAGGCCTAAAGCACTTTTCGTTGCGTGCTGATAGGAAAATAACCAACTCGGCTTGACCTTAGGGCGCCTTAAGTCATTTTGCCGTTTTCCCCGCATCTTGCCCTTGACGTGCGCGTCAACTTGCGAGCAAACTTACCCCCACCAAAAGGGGGAATCCCCTCTATCGGTATGAAACCCCGTTTCCACTAACGGGATGATCCGCCCAAAAAGGGCGGGCAATCAGGAAGAGGTAATAATGACTAAATCTGTATTTTTCGGTGCGATGACCGTTGCTGCTCTGGCAGCAGGCGCAGCAGCGGCCGGCACGCTTGACGATGTTAAAGCGCGCGGCAAGCTGAACTGCGGCGTGACCACAGGTCTCGTTGGTTTCGCGGCACCAGATGCAAACGGCGAATGGCAAGGCTTTGACGTGGGCGTATGCCGCGCGGTCGCAGCTGCTGTTCTTGGCGATCCAAAAGCGGTCGAGTTTGTTCCTACAACGGGTAAAACACGCTTCACGGCTCTTGCTTCTGGCGAGATCGACATGCTGGCGCGTAACACCACTTGGACATTCTCACGCGATGTTGACCTGAAGTTCGAATTCGTAGGCGTAAACTACTACGACGGTCAGGGCTTCATGGTTCCAAAAGCACTCGGCGTTTCTTCTGCGAAAGAACTCGACGGCGCGACTGTCTGCATTCAGACCGGCACAACAACAGAGCTGAACTTGGCGGACTTCTTCCGTACAAACAACATCTCTTATGAGCCAGTTCCAATCGAGACAAACGCTGAAGCACAGCCGCTGTACCTCGAGGGCGCATGCGATGTTTACACAACAGACGCATCTGGTCTTGCAGCAACACGCGCAGCATTTGAGAACCCAGGCGATCACGTTGTTCTGCCTGAGATCATCTCCAAAGAGCCACTCGGTCCACTAGTTCGCCACGGCGACAACGAATGGGGCGATGTTGTTCGCTGGTCTTTGAACGCGCTTATCGCGGCTGAAGAAGTAGGCATCACGTCTGCAAACATCGGTGAGCTGTCCGCAGCTGCTGGCAACAACCCAGAAATCAACCGTATCCTCGGCACAGAAGGCACATTGGGCGAAATGCTCGGTCTGGACGCTGGCTGGGCGAAGAACGCTATCATGGCGGGCGGTAACTACGGTGAGATCTTCGAGAAGAACATTGGTGAGAACACACCAATCGGTCTGTCTCGCGGTCTGAACGCTCAGTGGACCGAAGGTGGTCTGCTTTACGTTCCACCATTCCGCTAAACCCGGAATACTAAGAGAAGGGCGCGGTACATTCCGCGCCCTTCTTCCTTACGACAAAGATTAGAAAAGCAGCTTCTGAACCATGACCGGATCAACCGGCAGGTTTCACCAGACGCAGCACACCAGGGAACAGTCCATGACGACTCTATCTGACCCTCCTACGGGCGGATTCCGCTTATCAATGTTGATCAATGATACGCGGTATCGATCCTATACATTTCAATTCATTGCTTTGGTCGCGCTGATCGCAGCATTCAGCTATTTGGGAAGCAACTTGATTGCCAACCTCAAAGCGGCTGGTCTGAATATCTCTTACAAGTTTTTGAGCGAGCCTGCGGGCTACGACATTAACCAACGCTTGATCGAGTACACGTCGCAATCCACGCACCTACGCGCGGCAATTGTGGGTATCCTCAATACACTGCTTGTTGCGGTGGTGGCCTGTTTCTTTGCGACTATCATTGGCATTGTTGTCGGCGTTCTGCGCCTGTCTAACAACTGGCTGGTGAACAAATTGATGGGCGTTTACGTGGAAATCTTCCGTAACGTGCCTGTTCTGATCTGGATCCTGATCATCATGGCGGTCTTTGTTGCGGTGCTTCCGCAGCCTCGTGAATTCCGCGGCGATGATGCAACGGCCAGCATGTTCCTTGATCTCTTTGCCTTCACTGGTCGCGGCTTTTACTTTCCCAAGCCGTATTTCACCGCAGGTTGGGCCGCAGGCGCAACGGGTTGGCTGGTCATCATTGCGCTGCTGATTGCAAGCTTCTTTGGCGCGCGCGCTTTGGCAAAGTCTGCCACGGTCAAGCAAGAGGCCACAGGCGAGCGTCCAACCACATGGTATCTCACGCTGGGCATCTGGTTCGTGCCACTACTGATCGCATTTATCGTGATGGGCCTGTCGTGGGAAATTCCCGCACTGAAAGGCTTTAACTTCAAGGGCGGCATCTATGCGCGTAACTCCTTTATCGCTCTGACCTTCGCTCTGTCGATCTACACAGCGGCCTTCATCGCGGAAAACGTGCGTGCGGGTATCCTGGCGATCTCCAAGGGCCAGACCGAAGCGGCGGCGTCGCTCGGTATACGTCCAAGCCGGATCATGAACCTTGTGATCCTGCCGCAAGCGCTGCGCGTGATCATTCCACCGCTGATTTCCCAGTACCTCAACATCACCAAGAACTCATCCTTGGCGATTGCGGTTGGTTACATGGACGTCACAGGCACGCTCGGGGGCATCACGCTCAACCAAACGGGCCGCGCGATTGAAACGGTTCTGCTGCTTATGCTGTTCTATCTTGTGATCAGCCTCAGCATCTCCGCGATCATGAACGTTTATAACAACTCTGTTAAACTGAAGGAGCGGTAGGATGAGCGATACCAACACCACACCTGTCGCCTTTGTTCGCGATGCAATGCTAAGCGAACAAGCACCGCCCATTACAGATTCAGGCGTTGTCGGCTGGGTTCGCAAGAACCTGTTCCCGAATGTGTTCAGCTCAATTCTCACAGTTGTTGCGCTGTTCCTCATTTACAAGATTGTCTCTGGAGCCTTCCCATGGTTTGCAAATGGCGTTTGGGACACCCCATCGCTGGCGGCCTGCCGTGAAGTGCTACAGGGTCAGGTCGGGGGCTGCTTCTCGGTTCTGACCGAGCGTTGGAACCAGCTTCTGTTCGGTTTCAAATACCCTGAAGAGCACTACTGGCGTCCAACACTGGCCTTCATCGGACTGTTCGTTGCGGCGGCGCCTGTGCTCTTTAGCGCTGTGCCACGCAAACTGTTGATCTTCACAATGGTCTACCCTTTCGTGGCCTTCTGGCTGATTTGGGGCGGTACAATCCTGTCCCCCTTGATGATCGCAATCGGATTTGTCGTTGGCTACATCGCCTTCACCCGTTTGGAAGCGCAGAGCTTTGCCATGGGTCTGATCGGCGGCATTGTGGCGACGATTATTGTCTGGATTATTTCCGGCTATATCACTGGGCCATTGTCTGGCGTTCTGGCGCTGGAAGCTGTGCCTAGCCGCGACATGGGTGGGTTCATGTTGAACTTCATCCTTGGCGTCGTCTGTGTGTCGCTCTCGATCCCGATAGGTATTCTGCTGGCCCTTGGTCGTCAGTCTAGCATGCCGATCATCAAGGGCATCTGCGTGGTCTTCATTGAATTCATTCGCGGCGTTCCGTTGATCACCTTGCTCTTTGTGGCGAACGTGGTTCTGGCCTACTTCCTGCCACCCGGCACGACGTTCGATTTGATCCTGCGTGTTATCATCATGATCACGATGTTCTCGGCGGCTTATATTGCCGAGGTGATCCGTGGTGGTCTCGCGGCTTTGCCAAAGGGTCAGTATGAAGCGGGTGATAGCCTTGGTCTGGATTACGCTCAAAACATGCGTTTGATCATCTTGCCGCAGGCTCTCAAGATTTCCATTCCGGGGATCGTGAACGTCGCAGTGGGTCTGTTCAAGGATACAACGCTGGTCTCGGTCATTTCGATGTTCGACCTCGTTGGCATGATCCGCGGACCGATCTTGGCCTCAACTGAATGGAATGGCGTCTATTGGGAACTCTTCGGCTTTGCCGTCGTGATGTTCTTCATCGTTTGCTATTCAATTTCACAATATTCCCAGTGGCTCGAGCGTCAGCTTGCCACGGGTCATCGTTAAAGCCCTCAAGTAGCGAAAGCGATAGGGCAAACATAAAGGAGGCTTGAGATATGGCCGAAGCACAAATGCAGGTATCCGACGAGATCGCGATCACCATTGAACAAATGAACAAATGGTACGGCACATTCCATGTGCTGCGCGACATCAACCTGACAGTGAACCGCGGCGAGCGGATCGTGATTTGCGGACCTTCGGGGTCTGGTAAATCCACGCTCATTCGCTGCATCAACGCGCTGGAAGAGCACCAGCAAGGGCGCATTGAGGTGGATGGCACTGTTCTGTCGTCTGACCTTAAAAACATCGACAAGATCCGCTCGGAAGTGGGGATGTGTTTCCAGCACTTTAACCTTTTCCCGCATCTGACGATTTTGGAGAACTGCACATTGGCTCCGATCTGGGTGCGTAAAACACCCAAGAAAGAAGCCGAAGAGCGCGCGATGCATTTCCTTGAGAAGGTGAAAATTCCGGATCAAGCGATGAAGTATCCAGGTCAGCTTTCTGGTGGTCAGCAGCAGCGTGTGGCGATTGCGCGTTCCTTGTGCATGCAGCCGCGCATCATGCTCTTTGATGAGCCGACATCAGCGCTTGACCCTGAGATGATCAAAGAGGTCTTGGACACGATGATCGAGCTGGCGGAAGAGGGCATGACTATGCTTTGCGTGACGCACGAAATGGGCTTTGCCCGTCAAGTTGCGAACCGCGTGATCTTTATGGACCAAGGTCAAATTGTAGAGCAGAACGAGCCAGAAGCGTTCTTCAACAACCCGCAATCCGAGCGCACGCAGTTGTTCCTTAGCCAGATCTTGGGTCACTGATATTTGAAGGTAGGGTGCGTGGTATCACGCACCTTACGAAGAAGAGGCAGGCCAATTGGTCTGCCTTTTTCTGTTTGAAGGGGGCGCTGCCCCCGATCGCTTGCGCGCTCTCCCCCGAGATATTTTGAGACCAAAGAAGTGTTAAAGCTCGCGCGGGATGACAAAATCGCTGACGATCGCTGCGCCGAATTTGAGCTCTGCCCAATTCTCGATTTCGCATCGAAAGACCGTCGTGGCCCCCGTGGGATAATCGGAAAACCTTGGGTGATCGGGCGCTGTTTTTGCAAGCCTTTGCGCAAAGTCACCGATGCCCGGGTTATGGGCGATGACGAGGACGGTATCACCGCTCGCCCCTTGCATTTGAGAAAGCAGATTGTCGGACGGCGCCATGTAAAGCGTGCGGATTGAGCTTAAGGGAATGCTCAGTTTCAGCCCAGCCCCTGTTTCTTGCGCGCGGGTGGCGGCTGAGCAAAACACTTCGTCCGGTGCCAGCGATTTTGACCGCAACCAATCGCCAAGAGCTTTGGCCGAGCTATGGCCGCGCGCGTTGAGAGGGCGCTCGATATCAGAACCGGGAATGTCCCAGCTGGATTTGGCGTGGCGCATGACTATTAGAGTCTTTCTCATACTTTAGTCTCGCAAAAACGCGCGCATGTGAAAAGCAGATTGTTCGGGTGCGCGGTTATATCCCAGTGAAACAGGGCAAGCGCGGCGCGCCGCGCAGCCAAGCGTTTGACAGGATTGGGAATCTTTACCCCTTATGTGCTCTTTGCATGCGGCGACATCGTAATGGGTTTCGCTCAGGGCGTTGACTGGGCATGCGGATTGACACGGGGCAGAGCATGTTTGGCAAGGCGTTAGGGGTGTGGGCGGCGGTAGATCTGCTCGAAAAGGCAAGTGAAGCGCGCCGCGATAGGAAACGAAAAGCCCCGCGTTTTCGTGCACCAGCATGCCCACAGGCGAGACCCATGCGCGCTTGCTTGCAAGCGCCCATGAGATGAACGCAGGATAGGGCGGGCCGTCGGATGGAAAGCTACATTCGAGTTCAAATTTCGATGCTATCGCAGTAATCACGCGTTTGGACCAACGATCCAGCGGGTCCGCTGCTTCATCAAGGAATTCAGGAGCGCCTTTAACAGTTGCCCAAAATCCCGGTTCATGAGGCCCAAGTAGGACAATGGTGCCTTCGCCTTCATGTAAAACGCCGAAGATCTCTAGATGCGCGGCATGTGCTGCCAGCCTAATTTGATCAAGCAAATGAAGATCCTTTAATCCGCTGAGGCAATGCCAATATAGGGGCTTATCTCTATATCCACGCGTGCCCAGATTTGCTGAACATCACCGCGCGAATATACGCGCGGCGCTGCAAGCAAGGTAACGCGTGTCCCAGTTTCAGCAACGCCTAAAGCGCGCACGGCTCGAAAGTATATCTTGTTATCAGGTGGAAATTCGTCGCGAACATTTACTGTTGTCGACACCTCAAGGAGTTCATTCGAGAGCTCTGTCGGTGGTTTCAGAAGATTGCCGTCCAGTGTTCTGACCGATGCGTCGATCCACCCCTCAACACTTGGGTCGTAGGTGCCGAGCCACATATACCCTTTTGTTTGAATGAGTTGGTTCTTTTCGACAAGAAGGCTATCTTTGCTTGCGCCGTCGGGATCGCTTTTCAGCGTGGTTTTTATGGGCTCTGAGGATTCGAGAGCTGTCGCAATTTGCTGATCGTTTGAATTGCTGAGGGCAAGTTTGAGTTCTGACAGTTCGCTTTCTAATGCTTCAACATTTGCGCGTAATGCGATCAGGCCTTGCTCGCTCTCTGCTGCGGTTTGAACAACTTTGGCTTGGAAATTTACCTCAACTCCACCGCCTTTAAAGGTTTGAGGCAGAATTTCGTTTCTGTCAGCTAGGTACAAAACTCCGACAAGAGCTGCGCCTGTCATGCCGATTTCAAAGGGTCGTCTCAGAACGCTAATAAAACTCATAACGAGTTGGGAAACAGTTTTTGCTGAATTGGTCTCATCTTCAGACATGGATACGCTCCTGTTAGAAAATTTGTCCTATCAGGTTACACGCTATGCGTGTTCGATCAAGAGAGTTGCCTTGGTCAATTGCGGATCAGTGAGCCGGCACCATGTTCTGTGTAGAGCTCGAGAAGGCATGCATTTGGCGCACGTCCGTCCAAAATCACTACCGCGCGCACGCCGCCGTCGATCGCATCTAGCGCCGTTTCCGTTTTCGGAATCATACCGCCAGCGATTGTGCCATCTTTCGTCATCTCGCGGATTTGCGCAGCGGTGAGTTCGGTCACCACTTCGCCAGTGCCATCCTTAACGCCTGCGACATCCGTTAGAAGAAGCAAGCGATCAGCATCGAGGCTGGCCGCAATTGCGCCTGCAGCCGTGTCTCCGTTCACGTTGAAGGTTTCGCCATTGCGCCCTGTTCCTAGCGGGGCAATCACTGGGATGATATTTTCACGCGCAAGCGCACGCAAGAAATTGGGGTTCATTTCAACGGGTGTTCCCACAAAGCCCAGATCAGGATCGGTCTGATCGCAAACCATCAGATTCGCGTCTTTGCCGGAGAGGCCAACCGCCTTGCCGCCCATTGCGTTGATGGCTTGCACGATGCGTTTGTTAACGCGGCCCGAAAGCACCATCTCGACAACTTCGACTGTTGCCGCGTCTGTTACGCGTTTGCCGTTTACGAATTCGGACTTGATGTCGAGCCGCTCCAGCATCGCGTTAATCATCGGCCCGCCGCCGTGCACAATCACCGGATTGACACCGACTTGCTGCATCAACACCACGTCGCGCGCAAAGCTTTCCATGCCTTCGTCGCTGCCCATCGCATGACCGCCAAGTTTGATCACAACGGTCGCATCATCATAGCGCTGCAAATACGGAAGCGCAGACGACAAGGTCTGCGCGGTGGCGATCCAATCGCGGTTCATATCTTGTTTCTTCATGTTTGGGCCTTTTCTTCTGGTTAAACGCCTAAGCGCGTCGCAGCAAGTCAAAGGAAGTGCGCAAATTGTAAGCAAATCAAATTTTACCAGTTGATAAAATTTTAAATCCCTGCAAACCTGATCGAAAGATCACTGTTTGACAGGAGAGATCCATGCCAGCTGATACGCTAGCGACTGGAATAAAGACCGCACGGTTGAGTGCGGATGCTTACAGCGAAAACTTCGCCGATCTACACGCGCCGCTTGACGCGCATGAGGCCCTTGTCGCTGCAGACAGGTGTTATTTCTGTTATGATGCGCCTTGTACGATCGCTTGCCCGACGGATATTGATATTCCCTTGTTCATTCGTCAGATCGCAACAGGAACGCCAGAAGCGGCTGCGCAAACCATTTTCGAGCAAAACATCCTTGGCGGTATGTGCGCGCGGGTTTGCCCGACGGAAACGCTTTGCGAAGAGGCTTGCGTGCGCGAGGCGGCAGAGGGCAAACCAGTTCTCATCGGTCAATTGCAGCGCTATGCGACGGATACCGTCATGGAGAAAGGTGTTCATCCGTTTGAGCGCGCGCCCGACACAGGAAAACGCATTGCAGTAGTTGGCGCGGGGCCAGCTGGCTTGGCCTGTGCGCACCGTGCAGCAATGCTGGGTCATGCAGTAACTGTTTTCGATGCGCGTTCGAAATCTGGTGGTTTGAATGAATTTGGCATCGCCGCCTACAAAAGTACCGAAGATTTCGCTGCGCGCGAGGTCGAGTGGCTGCTCCAGATCGGAGGCATCGAAATCAAGCACGGCGTGCAGCTTGGCCGCGATGTAACACTGGCGGGGCTAAGCAGCGATTACGATGCGACGTTCCTTGGCATGGGGCTTGGCGGTGTGAACGGGCTCGGGCTTGAGGGAAGCGACAAAGAGGGTGTGGATGATGCGGTTGGCTTTATTGCTGATCTGCGACAAGCGTCTGATTTGGGCAGTATCCCGATAGGCCGTGACGTTGTGGTGATTGGCGGCGGCATGACGGCGGTGGATGCCGCTGTTCAAGCGAAGTTGCTGGGCGCGCTGAACGTGACGCTGGTTTATCGACGTTCGCGAGAGCGAATGAATGCGAGCGTGTTTGAGCAAGATTTGGCCGCTTCGAAAGGCGTGCGGATTATCACCAATGCCTCGCCCATTGCGCTGCATGGTAATGGCGCGGTGCAAGAGATTGAGTTCGAATATACTGACGATGACCTTAAGCCGACGGGGCAAACAGTGCGCCTGGCAGCTGATCAAGTATTTAGTGCAATCGGTCAGACCTTGGTGGGCGACGACCTACCCGATGTAGAACGCGGCAAGATCAAAGTAACAGGCGCGGGCCAAACCTCTGTTGCGGGCATTTGGGCTGGCGGCGATTGCGCCTCAGGTGGGGATGATCTGACGGTGACTGCGGTGGCCGAAGGGCGCGACGCGGCAATGGACATTCATGCAACGCTGATGGGAGGAGCAAGCTAATGGCTGATCTCACAACGAATTTTCTAGGCATCACGAGTCCCAATCCTTTCTGGCTCGCTTCTGCGCCGCCAACGGACAAAGAATACAACGTACGCCGCGCGTTTGAGGCGGGCTGGGGCGGGGTTGTCTGGAAGACCCTTGGTTCTGAAGGGCCGCCTGTCGTTAATGTGAACGGCCCGCGATATGGTGCGATTTATGGCGCAGATCGTAGGCTCTTGGGGCTCAATAACATTGAGCTGATTACAGATCGCGACCTGTATACCAACCTTGAAGAGATCAAACGCGTCAAAGCAGATTACCCAGATCGCGCGGTCATCGTCTCGCTCATGGTGCCTTGCGAAGAAGAGGCGTGGAAGGCAATTCTGCCGCTTGTCGAAGACACAGGCGCAGACGGGATCGAGCTGAACTTCGGTTGCCCTCATGGCATGTCAGAGCGCGGCATGGGCGCTGCGGTAGGGCAAGTGCCTGAATACATCGAAATGGTGACGCGTTGGTGCAAACAGTACTATTCAAAACCCGTCATCGTAAAACTGACCCCGAACATCACAGATGTGCGTAAACCTGCGGCGGCAGCAAAAGCGGGAGGGGCCGATGCGGTGTCGTTGATCAACACGATCAATTCGATCACGTCGGTCAATCTGGACACAATGAGCCCCGAACCTTCGATTGATGGGAAGGGTACGCATGGGGGTTATTGCGGCCCCGCGGTCAAACCGATTGCGATGAGCATGGTCAGCGAAATTGCGCGCGCAGACGCAACCAAGGGTTTGCCGATTTCGGGCATCGGCGGTGTCACAACGTGGCGGGATGCGGCCGAGTTCATGGCTCTCGGATGTGGGAATGTGCAGGTTTGCACCGCTGCGATGACCTACGGTTTCAAGGTCGTGCAAGAGATGATTTCGGGTCTCAGCCAATGGATGGATGAAAAAGGCTACAAAGACACATCCGAGTTTGTCGGAATGGCCGTGCCAAACACAACGGACTGGCAATACCTGAACCTCAACTACATTGCGAAAGCGAAGATTGATGAGGATCTGTGCATCTCTTGCGGGCGTTGTTTTGCGGCCTGTGAAGATACATCGCATCAGGCGATTGCGATGTCCGAGGACCGCGTGTTCAGCGTGATTGACGACGAATGCGTGGCTTGTAACCTATGTGTTAATGTTTGCCCGATCGAAGGCTGTATTACGATGGAACCGATGGCGGCGGGATCAATAGATCCGCGCACAGACCGAGTGGTCGAGAGTGAATATGCCAATTGGACCACACATCCCAACAATCCCTCTGCGACTGCTGCAGAATAATTTACCCCTCCGCTGATCTCCCCAGCGGTTCCTGGAAACCCCTGCCGAAGTGAGTGACGGCGGGGGTTTCGTATTTCTACAGGGCAGGCGGACGCTTTTTTTGAAAGTTGGCGCTTGCGGCTTAAGTGCTGATCCAGTCCGTGCTTGGCACAAAACGGTTTTGTTCTGCTGAAAACGCGTAGATGCGACCCGTGGCGATCCTGTTGTTTTTTACAGATACTGGCTGGTCGAAAAAGCCACTGCTGTCCCAGTTGGTAATGCCGGCAAGGGTTTGTGCGATTGTGTCTGCCCTAAGCTCCAGTCCCGCGTTTGCCGTTCGGCGCATCGCCTCGATCATAAGTTCTAGGCTGCACAGTGCTTGTAACGCCGAAATGGGAAGATCAGCCGTGTGCGCCGCATATCGCTGAAAGCGCGAGTTGCGGGGGGCGTCTTCAAAATGTCGGTAAGGCATGGTGCCTTGAAACGTGGCTGCTTGCGCAATAGCGTGAACTGCGCCGCTTGGCTGCATGCCCGAGAAGGTGCTGTAGAACTGCATCGACGGATCAATTTCGCCCTGCGCATCTGCAAGCTGGCGCAAGCCATCTGCGGCAAACCCGTGCAAGATGCAGTGCTCTACCCCTGCTTTCTTTAGTTGAGATATTTGCGCTGCGAGGTTCCCACCGCGCGGTAGACAGGCGGCTTCCAAAGCGATCTGCAAACCGTGCTGCGCAGCGCTTGCGCGGCTAAAAGCAAGGGGATCGCGACCACATTCGGTTTGCGCGTAAAGGATTGCAATCTGCGTTCCGCCTCTGGATTTGATCTGCTTGAGCAACGTTTCGATCTGATCGTCGTAGGTCGGTCCAGCCACGAATTGATAAGGGGCGTTTTGGGGGTCTGCCAAGGCAGATGAGAAGGAAAGCGAGCCCATGATGCGCGCACGTTCGCCTGTTAGCTCAGGGGTGATAAGTTTCATTGCGCTGGTTGAATCGGCGAAAAACCCGAGTAAAGCACGTCCTTCGTTTGCTAAAGCATTGAGAAAATTGGCGCGTGTGATCTGCGGGATCGAGCGAGAATCTTCCAGAGCGAAGCGGATCGGCGTCCCTGTAATTCCGCCTTCTTCATTAAACAGGGTCTGGGCGATCTTGAATGCTGGCACGACCGCTTGGCCGAGCGGGCGCTGTGGGCCCGTCATTGGCAGCGACGCGCCCAGCACAAACTCGCGTGGCTGGGCCTTGAGGATAGCTGGCATCGAAAGCGTGGCGCTGGCTGCGGCACTTGTTGCCAGAAAGGAGCGTCTGTTCAGCGTCATTGGATTGATGCCTCGAGTTCGTCAGTAATTCAGAGCTTTTCTGAAAATGATTTGATATCAGCTTTTGCGCGATGCCAAGGGAAAAGCGGAAAACGAAGAAACACGGCGATTTCAAGCGCAGAGATACCCGCTAAAGGATCGAGCAAGATTGCGTTTCGCCGTGCTTTGGTGTGGCAAGATGCTAGGCTAGCGCATCATTCCCCTGATTAGATTTCAATCGGGACAAGCACCTCTGGCTCTATCACGGTTGCTTCGGGGATCGCTTTAACCATTGGCGCAACGTCCTGCCGCAAGAAATCAAATGTATTATAGTGGCAAGGGATGACCGTATCGAAATTGAAGAACCGCTTGGCCGCATAAGCCGCGCGCTTCATGTCCATGGTAAAGTGTCCGCCTGCGCAGAGGATGCCGATGTCGGGGTGATGCAGGTCTTCAAAGAGCTCCATGTCCATCATGACATCCGTATCGCCGCTGAAGTAGATGGTCTTGCCTTCGCCCGTGATCATAAAGCCGCTCTCGGTGCCTGCATACATTGGCCCGTCTTCTGTGTTGTAGGTGCTGGAGTGGGAGGCTGTAACCATGGTGACGGCAACTTTGCCCAGCATAACAGTGCCGCCTTTGTTAAAGCCGACGGTCTTGATGCCCATCTTACCTTCCATAAAGCCCATGTGATCGTAGATGCCGACAGCAGGGATATCGAGTTCTTTGGCGACGTCAAACCCATCGGCGCAGTGATCGAAATGACCGTGCGAGATCAACACGTGGGTCGCGCCAGCAATGGCTTCGGCGCGCCGCTCTTCGGGGAAGGCAGGGCAGTCCGTGAGCCAAGGGTCGATCAGGAGAACCTGATCTTCGATCTCGATGCGAAAGCCAGAATGTCCGAGGGGAATAATTTTCATGTGCGTGCTCCCATGTGTTGTGCGTGTGACCACCCTAGCTGCGATTGAAAAAATGGCAAAAGGCGATTGCACGATGAGGTCAAACAAGCAGAAAACCAGAGCACCCTTGCGAGCCGCGCGCGTGGGCGCTAAACGCTGATCCAACAGCTAAAGCCGGAGACTTGCCCGATGTCCATTGATGTAGAAACCGCCGCGCGCGTTGCCAAATTGGCCCGCATTAAGGTTGAGCCTGAAGCACTGCCTGCTTTGGCAGAAGAATTCAGCAATATCCTTGGTTTTATCGAGCAGCTGAACGAAGTCGATGTGGACGGCGTTGAGCCGATGACATCTGTGACGCCGCAAAAGCTTTATCGTCGCGAAGATGCAGTCACCGACGGCGATCAGCAGGAAAAAGTGCTCGCCAATGCGCCCGATGCGCGTGAAGGCTTTTTTGCGGTTCCGAAGGTGGTTGAATAATGTCTGATCTTACAAAAATGACGCTGGCAGGCGCGCGCGATGCGCTGCGCAAGGGTGAAACAACCTCCGTCGAGTTGACCGAGACCTTCCTCAAGGAAATCGAAGGCGCAGGCGCATTGAACGCATTTGTGCATCACACGCCAGAGCTGGCGCTGGAGCAGGCGAAAGCCGCTGATGCACGCATTGGCGCGGGTGATGCGCCTGACATGTGCGGTTTGCCGATTGGCATTAAGGATCTCTTCTGCACCAAGGGTGTTCCGTCCCAAGCGGCCTCTGCCATTTTGAACGGGTTCAAGCCTGAGTATGAAAGCACGGTCAGCCAAAACCTGTTTGATGCAGGCGCGGTGATGCTGGGCAAGCTCAACATGGACGAATTCGCCATGGGCTCGTCCAACGAGACCTCCGTTTATGGCAACGCAGTAAACCCATGGCGTCGCGGCAATGATGATACGGCGCTGACGCCAGGCGGTTCCTCCGGTGGTTCCGCTTCTGCGGTTGCGGCTGATCTTTGCCTCGCGGCGACGGGCACGGACACAGGCGGCTCGATCCGCCAGCCTGCGGCCTTTACGGGTATCACGGGGATCAAGCCGACATACGGGCGTTGCTCGCGGTGGGGTGTTGTGGCCTTTGCCTCCTCGCTCGATCAAGCGGGTCCGATGACCAAAGACGTGCGCGATGCGGCGATCATGCTGGAAACCATGTGTTCCTTTGACGCCAAAGACAGCACCAGTGCCAACCTGCCAGTGCCAAATTTTGAGGCGATGCTGACCGGCGACATCAAGGGCAAAACCATTGGTATTCCAAAGGAATATCACATGGAGGGTATTCCCACCGAGATCGAAACGCTTTGGGCAGACGGCACAGCGATGCTGAAAGATGCAGGCGCGAAGATTGTTGATATCTCGCTGCCGCACACGAAATACGCGCTGCCTGCTTATTATGTGATTGCGCCAGCGGAAGCGTCTTCAAACCTCGCGCGCTATGATGGTGTGCGCTATGGCCAGCGCGCCACGCTAGAGGCGGGTGACGGTATCACAGAGATGTATGAAAAGACCCGCGCGCAGGGCTTTGGCCATGAGGTTCAGCGCCGTGTCATGATCGGCACATACGTGCTGAGCGCCGGGTTCTATGACGCCTACTACAACCGCGCCCGCCGCGTTCGTGCGTTGATCAAGAAAGATTTTGAGGATGTCTTCGCCGCTGGCGTGGATGCGATCCTGACGCCTGCAACGCCAAGCTCGGCCTTTGGCCTTGGCGAAATGACAGAGGCTGATCCAGTTCAGATGTATCTGAATGACGTTTTCACTGTGACTGTGAACCTTGCAGGCCTTCCCGGCATCGCGGTTCCTGCGGGCGTGGACAGCAAGGGTTTGCCCCTTGGTCTGCAACTGATTGGCAAGCCTTGGGAAGAGGGCGATTTGCTAAATACCGCCTATGCACTGGAGCAAGCGGCCGGTTTTGTAGCAAAACCGTCCAAATGGTGGTAAAGCGGCCAAAAGATAACGAGGCAGTTCTAAGATGAAACGCATTATTTTGGCGGTAACGGCGCTGGGCGCAATGGCGGCTTGTAGCCCTGAAATCCCCGATAGCGGGGCTGGGGTCGGCTTTGGCGATTACAATGAGTACCAACAGCAGCAGGCCGCGCGTGATGCGGCGCTGCAAGGTGGCACTTTGCCTGCGCCACAAGCCGTAAGTTCGGAAACGCTCGCGCCAGCAGCGGCGTCTGGCATTGCGCAAGCCAATGCAACTGCGAGCGCTGCGAGCGGCGCCGTGCAGGCCAGCCCAGCGAACGCAGCGCCAGTCTTGCGCGCAGGTGGTATCAGCGCCGAGAACGATTTTACCGCGGTCTCTGGCCAGCGTTCTATCGAAGGAGACGCCGCCAAACGCGCGCAGAACCAACAGCAGTATCAGGTCATTCAGCCAACCGCTTTGCCAACGCGTCAAGGCAATGCTGGCCCGAATATCGTTGCCTTTGCCTTATCTGCGAAGAATGCAAAGGGGCAGCGGGTCTACAAGCGCAGTGGCTTTAACGCGGCGAAGAAGTATCAGAAGAATTGCGCTGGTTTTGCTTCTCAAGATCAGGCGCAACAGGCGTTTCTGGCTGGGGGCGGCCCTGTGAATGATCGCAAAGGCATGGACCCTGATGGCGATGGTTTCGCCTGTGCATGGGATCCTGCGCCGTTCCGCAATGCTGTGAATGGCTGATAACCTGATGGGCGCGCAAATCGAGCAGCGCCCGTCACCTAATTGTGGGCCGCGTCGCAGCGGCATTGCTGCTCCCGATATGGTGGTAATCCACTACACCGCTATGCAAAGCGCAGAAGATGCGATTTGCACGCTTTGCAATCCCGAAAACGAAGTCTCCGCTCACTATTTGATCGCCCGCGATGGCACTGTGACGCAGATGGTTGAGGAAAGCGAACGCGCTTGGCACGCAGGGGCAGGGCGCTGGGCTGGCTGCGAGGATATCAATTCGCGCTCGATCGGGATTGAGCTGGATAATGACGGGTTTTCGCCCTTCTCCGCGCCTTTGATGGATGCGCTAGAGAAACTTCTGTCTGCAATTCAGACCCGTTGGGACATACCGCTGCACCACGTCATTGCGCATTCCGATCTCGCGCCGCTTAGGAAATCCGACCCGGGGCGGCGCTTTGACTGGCGTCGTTTGGCGCTAGGTGGTTTTGCGATCTGGCCTGAACAGGGCGCAGCGGATGCGCCTTTGCGCGAAAGTCTAAGCGCGCTGGGCTATGGGGTTGAACATTTCGGGCTAGAGGCGTGTTTGGACGCCTTTCGTCAACGCTTTGCGCCAATGCGCACAGGGCTTGAAACATTTGAGGATCGCACAGAGGCAGCATCGCTCGCCGCGCGATTCGCGGTTGACCCATGGGGGACTGCCAGCTAGTGGCACTCCTGCGTGCGGAAGGCTGGATGGCTGCTTGGACAATTTTGCGCGTGCACTCAACGGCGCTGCCTTTGGCAGCTTGTTTGTTGCACGTTCGACTTCGCTACTTATCGTAGCTTGTCTGAGAGGAAAGTCCGGACTCCATGAAGCAACGGTGCCGGGTAACGCCCGGCCAGGGTAACCTGAGGGATAGCGCCACAGAGAAGAAACCGCCTTCGTTTCGACGCGGGTAAGGGTGAAACGGTGCGGTAAGAGCGCACCGCGGGACGGGTAACCGAACCGGCAAGGCAAGCCCCACCGGGAGCAATGCCAAATAGGGATGCCGCGTGGGCGTGATCGGGTAACCGATATCCTCGCAGGGACGCTTTAGCCTGAGGCATCCGGGTTGGCAGCTAGAGGCGCTGGGGTAATCTAGCGCTGAGATGAATGGTCATCTATTTGCACCACGAGAGCGGTGCATTGGACAAAATCCGGCTTATAGGCTTTCCGCACGCTTTTCAGTCGAGACCACATAGAGACCGATGAGCAGCAGCACAGCGCCTGCGATCTTGAGGGCGGTCACAGGCTCGCCCACGATGAATGTGGCGAGCACCCATGCGGTTAGCGGCTCTGCAAGCGCGAGCGTGACCGCGGTAGAGGCCGCAACGACACGCAGTCCCCATGTATAAAGCGCATAGGCGACGCCCGTTGAGAGCAGGCCCAAGAGCAGCAGCGTCGCAGGTGCGGTGCCCTTCAGCGCCCAGGTCCAAGGCACAAAGAAGAACACAGGTGTCGTGATCAGCGCGGCCAACGAAAAGGTACTTGCTGCGATGGTTGCCGAGGGGGCTTTGCCGCTCATGGCAGAGCTGGCAAGCGAGTAGATCGCATAAGAGAGACCTGCACCAAGGGCGAGCAGAATGCCCGTCACTTCGACGCCTTCTGATTGACCGGAGACCACCAGCAAACAGGCTCCGAAGATCGACATCGCTTGGCCCACCAGCTTTCGCCCGCTGGGGCGGATGCGAAGATAGGCCGTGTCATAGATCGCAACCCAAATCGGGGCGGATCCGATTGTGATCGCCGTGCCGATGCCAACGCCTGTCTTCAAAACGGCCGCGAAGAAAAGCAGGTTGTAAAGGCCAATGAACCCGCCCGCGAGAAGCAGAGGAAGGCCCATCACATCTTTAAACGCACGTCGCGCTACAGGGTTCAACATCGCAAGCGCGAGCAAGGAGAGCGCGCCAATCCAAAGCCGCACGGCGCCGACAACCAAAGGCTCGCGACTCGCTGGCAGATAGCTTTGGAATGTCCCTGTTGTGCCCCACAAAATTGCAGCGAGAAGCACAGCGAAAATGGCGGCATTGCGGGGCATATTACGGGTTTACCTTGTTTTAAGCTCTTAGTGCCGTTTATCGGTGGGCTATTCCCTTGGATAGAGTCTTTTTGCGGTTGACTCGGGGCAGGCGATCCGTAAAACGCAGTCTCACAAGAATTCACGGGGCCTGCATGCGATATGCACTGCCCAGCCGCAGGAGATGACCAATGGCGAAGCCAACCACCATCAAGATCCGCCTGAACTCCACTGCGGGTACAGGCCACTTCTACGTCACAAAGAAAAACGCGCGCACAATGACCGAGAAAATGGTCATCCGTAAGTACGACCCAGTTGTACGCAAGCACGTTGAGTACAAAGAAGGCAAAATCAAGTAAGCTTGATTTTCGCTTTTGCGAGATTGAAAAAGCCGCTCCATTTGGGGCGGCTTTTTGTTTTGCGGTTTGAGCGGGTGGACGGCGGCTTAGAGCCCATTTTGCGTGATGCTGCACTTGTTTCAAATGACTGGTACCAAGAGTGTATCCTACGAAGATTTCAACCCTTGCAGATTTTCATGTCGACGCTTCGAGTATCGAACTCAGAGCGCTGTACGTCTGATCAAGAACCTGGCGAACCGCTGGAATGAACCGATCTTCATCATGGCTGACCAACCATTGTTCGTGATTTAGTTCCATGATTTTGGGATGTACCTTCACAAGTTTCGGCATCAGATCACCAATAAAACACGGCAACACAATGCGTCCGATACCCTGCAGCGCTAAGTCCAGCGCCAATCTTGGTGCGTTTACTTCGATTACGATTTTCGCGTCGTCTTTAGCGGCAAGCCACTGTGCGGAAGGGGCCTTGGACGCAAGCCTGATCCACCCTTTGATTTCAGCGTTGGTTGCATAGCCGGCGAAAGAAACCGTCCCGACCCGTCGACAGGCCAGCCCAATTTTTTCGGGTCTCTGGTTCCTGATGCCGATAACGGCTTCGCGGTGATTGATTTTCATCTGGTCCGTCGCCGAAATGAGGCGCAGGATCGCATCTGGCGCTGCTTTGCTGATGTTTGGCACATGCGCGGCCAAGGCGTGCAACGTCCAATGCCCGCCCGAGAGTTTAACCAAAGTTTTCCGGCCGCCGACGTTATCAGAAAACAAAGGCCTGACTTCGGCGTCCAGCGCGGACACGCGTGCGAACAGCGCTTCTCCCTGCTCGGTCAAATCATAGCCGCGCGCATGCCTGTAAAAAATCTCAATGCCAGTGGCGCGCTCAAGCGCCTGCATACGCCGTCCCAACGTGGCGGGGCTCATCCCTGTTTGTCGCGCAGCACCTGACAGACCATTGTGCCGTGCGACAGACAGAAAGAATTTCAAGTCATTCCAATCAGCCTTCATTTCACTCATGAAAAGTACTTTGCGTTTCTTTGCGTAGAAAAGAAAGATTGTTTGTTTAATCCTGGGAGGGAACAAAAGGAACTTGAACGATGAAACTACTTGGACAAGATGTAATCCCGATGGGAATGGGGTGTTGGGCCATCGGCGGACAGTTTTATGCTGGATCAACGCCCCACGGGTTTCCAAATGTAGATGATGCTGAGTCCAAGCGGGCCATTCGTGCGACGCTTGATGCGGGTCTGCGGATTTTTGACACGGCAGCAGTCTATGGCGCGGGCCATTCAGAACGGCTGTTGGGCGAGACATTGCACGATCATCCCGATGCCATCATCGTATCCAAGCTGGGCACTGCGATTGATGAGGATGCACGTCAGGTTCTTCATGATGAAACCGAAGCGCATGAGGTCATTCCCGCGATAGAACGTAGTTTGCGGCGATTGAACCGTGATCATGTGGATGTGATGTTGCTGCACCTAAATGCTTTGCCCATTGCGAAAGCGCGTCCGATCTTTGAACAGATGGAAGTTGCGCGGCAAGCAGGCAAGCTGTGTTCCTATGGGTGGAGCACTGACTTCCCAGAAAGTGCAGCGGCGATGGCAGATCTCGACGGGTTCATTGGTATTGAACATGCGATGAACATCTTCTTGGACGTCCCGAGCATTCAAAAGACGGTCGCCGAGAACAAGATGATTGCCTTGTTGCGCTCGCCCTTAGCAATGGGTTTGCTCACGGGGAAATACGATAGTTCAACAGTTATGCCCGAAACAGATGTGCGTTCGGTCAACAATGCTAAGCGCGATTATTTTCAGGACGCGAAACCAGCCGAGGCGCATTTGCGCAACCTTGCGGCGATCCGCGAACTGCTACAAACGGATGGCCGTTCATTGGCGCAAGGCGCGTTGTGCTGGCTATTGGCAAAGTCAGAATGGAACATTCCTGTTCCCGGCGCGCGAACGGAAGAGCAAGCAATCGAAAACGCCGGTGCTGTATCATTTGGACCTTTGTCAAAGGATGTGATGTTGCACATCGAGGCGCTAGTGAACCGCATGCCTGAGGGGCCGGCCCGCGCACGTTGATTTGAGCAGTCATTTACGTACTCGGAACCAATGTCGGCTTTGTCCCGCAAAGCGCAGTTGTGAGGTTTAGCCAACCGACCCGAAGGGGACGGTTGGCAACATAGGAACTTACAGTTTGATACGGAACGTCGCGAAGCCGGTCTCGGACATGCCATCTGGCGCGATGTCTACGCCCTCCACGCTGTCGGCATAACCCGCGCCCGCGGGGCCGGTTTCGAAGATCACTGTGGTATCGGCCAAAGGCGCGAAGGACCAGTTGGCGTCGGCTTTCGGGTTCACTGTGCCTTGATCCACCAAGTAGCGCACGATGACATCGCGGTTGGTGTCGGGGCCTTCAAAGACCACTGTGTCCCCCTTTGCACCTGGGAAGCTACCACCGCCAGAGGCGCGGTAGTTGTTCGTCGCGACAATGAATTCCGCTGCCATATCAAGCGGCGCGCCGTTGAACATTAGGTTGGTGATGCGGCTCGCGTCTGGGTTCACCTCAGCGCCGTCTTTGTCGAACTTGGACGGCTGAGAGAGGTCAATCTGATAGGTGACCCCGTCCATGACATCAAAATTGTAGCTTGGGAAACTAGGGTTCAGCAGCGGAGCATCCTGCGCGCCTGCTTCAACTTGATTGAACATGCCCGCCGAGCGTTCCAGCCAATCTTTGACTTGCTGTCCCGTCACCTTCACCGCGCGCACTGTGTTGGGGTAGAGGTAGAGGTCCGAGACGTTCTTGATCGCCACATCGCCCGCTGGCACGTCGGTGTAATACTCAGGGCCACCGCGACCGCCAGCCTTGAATGGCGCGGCGGCAGAGAGGACGGGCAGGCCTTCATATGAGGTGCCGACCATCTGTTCCTTGATGTACCACATCTGCGCGTTGGACACGATCTGCACGGATGGATCATCTGCAACGAGCGCGAAATAGCTGTGCAGCGGCGCGTCGGTCTTGCCTACGGCCGTGCGCACATACTTTAGCGTTGCCTCATGTTCAGCGCGCGCGGCGTCCAGAACAGGGGTATAGTCCTCGGCAA
This sequence comes from Planktotalea sp., assembly GCF_050633725.1. GTDB lineage: Bacteria > Pseudomonadota > Alphaproteobacteria > Rhodobacterales > Rhodobacteraceae > Planktotalea. The sequence goes on along the minus strand of NZ_JBOEHB010000018.1, from coordinate 39,352 downwards.
GCGCGGTATAGCTGCGATCCTCATTGCGTTTGGAAATCGGGCGCGCCTCGGAGGTGTGTGAAAGAACGCGCCAGCCATTTCCGTCTCGTTCGATCAGAAGGTCAATCAGCCCCATATGGCTGCCCCAGAAACCGCCCATAACACCTGGCTTGCCGCCGATGGTACCAGCGGCAGTGTCTACGCCCGCGAAGTCAGCGTATTTGGAGGAAGGGAAGACGAGGTGGCTGTGACCCGTTAGAATCGCATCAATGCCATCGATGCGCGCCAGCGGGACAGCAGCGTTTTCCATCCCGTCCTCGTGATTGGCAGAACCGATCCCAGAATGGCAAAGCGCAATGATAATGTCTGCGCCTTCCTCTTTCATTTGCGGCACGTAGTCTTGCGCTGTTTCCACGATATCGCGGGTTTGCACGTTGCCTTCCAGATGCTTGCGATCCCAGTTCATAATCTGAGGAGGCACAAATCCGATGAGACCGATCTTGATCGGATGCTTTGCGCCGCCGCCATCGGTGATCTCGCGCTCAAGGATGACATAGGGTTTCACCAGCGTCTGATCTGCCGTCGGCGCAACGCCCATCTCTTTTACGACATTGGCTGAGACGACAGGGAAGTCCGCGCCCGCGAGGGACTTCATCAGGAAGGAAACACCGTAATTGAATTCGTGATTGCCCAGCGTCGAGGCATCAAAGCCCAGCGCATTCATCGCGTTGATCACGGGGTGGCTGTCACCCTCTTTCATGCCGCGCTCATAGGCAATGTAATCGCCCATTGGGTTGCCTTGCAGAAAGTCGCCATTGTCGAGCAGCAGCGAGTTCGTCGATTCCGCGCGCACGCCTTGAATGATCGAGGCTGTGCGCGACAGGCCAACCGTGTCACGCGGTTTGTCGGCGTAATAATCGTAGGGGAAGACATGCACGTGTAGGTCGGTGGTTTCCATCAGGCGTAAATGGGCTTGGTTGTTGGCGGCCGACAGCGAAAACGGATGCATGGCGACGAAACCAGCCGTGCCTGCAAGAAAGTGACGGCGGTTCATTGAAAGAGTCATGGGAACGTCCTTACTAATTTGAAATGGGTCGAGCAGTTACGACCGCAGCACAGTCGAAGAATGAAACCAGCATGTGACGGTTTGAAGATTCGAGCAACTTTGATGCTTGTTCCCACGCGTCACACCAGCGAGCGTGAGGGCACGTTGCTTAATAATTCGACTTGGGTGTAAGGACTGGGGCGCAAAGCCTGTAGCCAAATATCAACTGTCCAATAGGACCAAGTGTTTGCGGTTTTTGTGATGCCTTGCCAGTAGCTTAGTTACCTGAGCTTGTTTTTGAACCGCAGGGCGCGCAAGTGTCGGAAAATGCGAGCCTGCGCTTAGCTCGGGGAATATTTCGAAGAGTTCTTTGCGAGCGTTTGGCAACAAAGAGCGTAACGCTTGAGGGCCAGTGTGGAGGCTCTCAGCGGGGGTGCCATTTGCAAAGATGACCTGATGTTTATCAAAAAGGACATGAACATAGGTTATCGGGGCAAGCGATGCGAACTGCTCTATCCCTTCAGCGTCCAGGAGTTTGATCGCTGGTACAAATATCTCCTTTTGCCCGAACATGCGCTCGGCAATCTTGGAGGCAATTAGAATGCGATGTTGCGGCGAGACAAGGAGATCAGACTTTGGCAGGTTTTCACCCAACGCGCCCGCGCGAATGCGAACCGGTTTCAAATGTGGGGCGGCAACAAGCTGCGCTGTAGATAGTTTTCGCTTGCCGACCCAAAGCACTTTTTGTGAACCGGCATTGGCGGTCACAACTTCATCCCCCGCTTTGAGAGAGCCGATCGGGCGTTCTCCGTTTGGTGTTTGAACCATTGTTTTTGCGCAAAAACAAACGACGGAATTTGTAATTGTATTGTTGAAATTCGACTGATTATAGCGGTTGTTGAACGTCGTGCTAAAAGTGCCAAGCGTGATGGATTGGATTTGATCCGATGCCGCATTGATAGAATTTGCACCGCCGCCGTTAACCAAAATGGCCTGCGTGCCGTCGGATAAAGTGATGAGTTCTAATGTGACAGTTGATGTTGACCCGTCTGCATAGGTGACGGTCGACCCTGTGTAACGATCGTTATCAGTTTGCGTTGTGGCGGCTTCGTCGGTGAAATCACCGTCTTCGTCGGTATCGACTATAAAGCTGTCACCGGCGTGCATGGCGTTCACGCCGCCTGCAAGTGCGCCATCCGTTTGAATGTCTATTGGTTGGCCAAGGTCGCTCCCGGATAGCACCGTGCCTTGGGCTGCTGCACCAGCAACGCCCAACGCTGTCGTAAGATGAAATCCGCTTCCAACTAAAACTGCCATAAATCACACTAAAACTTTAATTAGACTACACTATGACAGAAATAGGGTCCGCCGCGTAAAACTATAAGGCGCATCGAGGGGGAATCTTATACGCGGCTTCCCTCTAACCAAAACAAAACCGGCCCCAATAGGGCCGGTTCATTAACACTTAGCTATGTTGTCGCTCATTTACTCGCGGGAGCCGAAGAGCTGAAGCAGCATCATGAACATGTTGATGAAGTTCAGATACAGGCTCAGCGCGCCCATGATAGCGGACTTACCTAGCCATTCGCTGTCACCGTGGTGTGCGTGGGCTACATACTCTGTCTTGATGCGCTGAGTGTCATAAGCTGTAAGACCAGCAAAGATCAGAACACCAATCGCAGAAATCGCAAACATGATCGCAGGGGAGCCGAGGAAAATGTTGACGATAGACGCAACAACAAGGCCAATAACACCCATGATCAGGAAGCTACCCCAGCCGGAGATGTCTTTCTGCGTTGTGTAACCCCAGAGGGATAGGCCCGCGAAGGCAATAGATGTGATCAGGAAGATCTGCATGATCGAATAGCCTGTGAAGACCAAGAAGATCGAAGAGATCGACACGCCCATGACGGCTGCGAAAATGTAGAACACAGTTTGCGCTGTTGCAGCAGACATGCGGTTCATGCCCGCGCTCATGCCAAAGACAAAGGCGAGGGGCGCAAACATCACAACCCACTTAAGCGGGGAGAGATAAAGCGCGGAGCCGAGCGATGTCAGGTACTTGTCAGCGCCAATTTGCGCGACTGCTGCGGATGGGTCCGTTGTAACCGCAAGGCCCGCGATCGCCCAAGCTGCAAGAAATGTGATGAACATACCTACGGACATTGTGCCGTAGACTTTGTTCATATGGGCGCGAAGGCCCGCGTCGATATTCGCGGCCGCCGTTCCTACGCCGCTGCGAATTGTACCATATTCAGCCATGAATACTCTCCATTGTTTCGTGATCCACCTTTTTGGCGGTCTTGATGGGAATATCGTGAGGCCGTCGCACAAATTCAAGTGTTTTCGGAGCGAAGTTCAAGAAAACCTTATTGTTTTTGTTAAACTCGCTCCGAATTCGAATTTGCTTACTTTGTCCATGTTGTCGGGGCGTCCCAGAATGAACGTGATGCTTCGCGCTGTGCGTCTGTTTCACTTAGACCGATGTCGCAAAGCTGTTCTGTGCTGAGTTGGGCAAGGGCGCGGCGTGAGCGCGCAACACTGAAAAAGTGGAACATCTGTGCGGCAATGCCAGGGCGGCTAGGTGCGGCGCAAACTGCGTGGGAAGAGACTTGTGCAATAGACTGTGTCATTGTCTTAACCTTTCATTTGGTGATGGGTTTGTCGTTTCGCATTCTTTCTGTTGATGTATGTGCCATTCCGTGCTTCATATTAAAAACGAATAGTTTTGAAGCCACACATCACGGATAATGATATATGAGAAATCTTGATCTTACCGCCCTGCGTTCCTTCACGGCCATTGCCGAAACTGGCGGCGTTACACGCGCGGCGGGCCTGTTAAACCTCACGCAATCTGCGGTTTCGATGCAGATCAAGCGGCTTGAGGAAAGCCTTGATCTCAAGCTGCTGGAGCGCTCAGGACGACAAGTTGTTCTCAGCCCCGAGGGGGAGCAACTGCTGACTTACGCGCGAAAGATGGTGGCGCTTAATGATGAGATTATGGTCAAGCTGACGGATAAGGGCTTTGAGGGCGAGGTCTCGCTCGGGGTGCCGCATGATATTGTTTATCCAGTGGTCTCCAAAGTTTTACAGCAATTTCGCGCGCAATTCCCGCGGGTGCAGGTGAACTTACGCGCTTCGTTTTCGCGGCAATTGCAAGAAGGGCTGGCGCGCGGTGAATACGATCTGATCCTCACCACTGAAGAAGGTTTGATGCCACAGGGCGAAACCCTTAGTCGCGCTCGCCTAAGTTGGACAGGTGCAGAGAACGGTACAGTTTGGCGGCAACGACCATTGAAGTTGGGTTTCAGCCGTCACTGTATGTTCCGACCTGTTGTTCAAAAGGTACTCGATCGTGAAGGCATTGCTTGGGAGATGGCAACCGAGACAGATTCGGATCGTACAATTGAAGCCACGATCGGCGCTGATCTGGCGGTTTGCGTTGTAATCGAGGGAACCGAACCTCCGCATATGGTGCCAATTCAGCATGGCAATACGTTGCCAGAATTGCCTGAGTCCTTGATCAATATGTACGGCGCTGAGCAGGCCCAATCGCAGATCGTGTCTGCATTGGCGGAGTTGTTGCGACAGGGCTATAGCGATTTGCAATCGGGAAGCCGTATTGGCGCGCCAGTTCAATTGCGTGAGGTTGGTTAAGTGGCGATCAAGCGGATCGTGGCCAATATCGGCGCGCAAGACGTTGAAAAGGTGAGAGCGTTTTATACCGCGCTTTTTGATCTGGACGTGGTGATGGATTTTGGCTGGATTTCGACATTGGCGAGCGGCTTTGACGCGCCAGTTCAAATCAGTATCGCGAGTGAAGGCGGATCAGGGACATTGGTTCCTGATCTTTCGATTGAGGTTGATGATGTGGATGCGGTTCACAGGCGTGCGCAAGAATTGGGATATGCCATTGAATATGGCATTTGCGATGAGCCTTGGGGCGTGCGGCGCTTCTATCTTCGTGATCCTGCCGGAAAGCTGCTAAACGTCTTGGCGCACGGTTCTTAGCAGAGAGTTTCGGACTATTTGCAGATGTTCATAGACGTGTGACGCAGCGACACTGGGTCATTACGAGAATTCGCCGATGTTTTGCATTCAACTGGGTTTACATATTTAGTTTATTGAATATGTCGAGGGCAACAAAAATTGGAGCCTTAAATGGACTATACGAGTAAATTCCAAGAACTCGCCGACCAAGCGCGTGCGAAAGTGCAAGAAGCCTCTCCCAAGGATGTAGCGGAGTTAATGGCAAACGGCGCTATTGCGCTGGATATTCGCGATCCGGACGAGCACGCAAAGGGGCATATTCCTGGATCTGTAAATTTGAGCCGGGGTAAGCTGGAGATGAATATCGAAGGCATCGTTCCCGCGCTGGACACACTGATTTTGTGCTATTGCAATGCGAACAATCGCGGCGCTTTGTCTGCCGCGAGTTTGAAAGGCATGGGCTATGCCAATGCAAAATTCATAGCAGGCGGACTAAACGCATGGCGTAAAGTGCAGGAGGCGGGTTAATGCAAAAACGTCTCTTTTTGGCCGCTGGTGCAGCAATTCTAGCTGCTGGCGCAGGTGCAATGGGCTTTACAGGACGCGCGGACGCGAAGAACCTCACGCTTGAAACGCTGTCCGGAGCTGATCTCGCCTCTGATGCGGGGATTCTTTTGGTCGATATTCGACAGCCCCAAGAATGGAAAGACTCGGGCGTTGTAGAGGGCGCGGTTTTGCAAACCTTCACCTCGGCCGAGAGTTTTTTGAAAGCTGTTGCTCCGAAGCTTGAGGAGGGTCAGCGCCTTGCTTTGATTTGCCGTTCTGGCAATCGCACATCGCGAGCGAGCCGGAAAATCGCTGCGCTGGTAGATTTCCCTGTTGTGGATGTCCAAGGAGGGATGATCCGCGTGGTGAAAGAAGGGTATCGTCCAGTCAAGCCGACGCGCAAAATGGGCTGCCAAAGCTGTTAGAATACGTGGCTTTGGCTCCCGAAGGGGCCAGAGCCAACACCAACGGCTATTCGTCAGCGATTTTGATTACGACTTTGCCCGTTGATTTACGCGCTCTCAACAATTCAATCCCTTCTGCCGCGCGCTCCAACGGAAACACTTCGCTGATGTGCGGATGTAGTTTGCCCTGTTCAAACCAAGCAAACAAATGCTGCATAGACTCGGCGATAGCCTCGGGTTTGAATTTCAGATAGCCGCCCCAGTAAAAGCCAATGAGCGAGACATTTTTCACCAGCATGTGGTTCGCTTGAATTTTCGGAACTTCCCCGCTGGCAAAACCAATGGCCAAAATACGTGCTTCGGGTTTGCATGCGCGAAAAGCGGCTTTAAACAGATCACCCCCAACCGGGTCATACACAACATCCACGCCGCCAAGTGCTAAGAGTTCGGCGCGTAGATCTTCGACACCTGCTTCGATCAAATGATCCGCCCCTGCTTGGCGGGCGATCTCCAACTTGTCCTCGCCGCGCGCTACGGCAATCACGGTTGCGCCCATCAATTTTCCGATCTCGACCGCCGTCAAGCCCACACCGCCCGCAGCGCCCAAGACCAACAGTGTCTCCCCTGGCTTCAGCTGGGCGCGGTAGTCCAAAGCTAAATGACTGGTCCCATAAGCGATTTGGAACGCCGCCGCCTCTTCCATACTCATATTGCTCGGGATCGGGAGCGCGATACGTGCATCGTAACAGCCAAACTCGGCAAGCCCACCTTGGCCTCCGAAAACTGCAACGCGCGTGCCAATTTCGGGCCCCTCAACATTGGCTCCCAGAGCGTCAATTGTGCCAGCCACTTCCATGCCGAGCGTAAAAGGAGCGGGGGGCGTATCTTGGTATTGCCCCTTCTGCATAAGAAGATCGGCGAAATTCAGCCCACAGGTTGAAATCTTGATTCGAACCTCTCCCTCTGCGGGTTCCGTTGCGTCAAGTTCAACCAGAGCGGCTGGTGTTCCGATTTCGCTGACTTGAAAAGCTCGCATGAAAGTTCCTCGTTTTCCCGTATTTATCTGATTTTGCAGAATATTACGCTAAAGTTCCACCCCGAAATATGCCGCATCAACTTTAGGGGGAATTTATGTCGATTGCTCTCCTATTCTGCGTGTCCCGTTCGTGGGACTTTAGTGTGGTAGGTAAATCCATACTTGCTCTGAATTGGCATTTTCGTAAAAGTTGCCGCACTTCGTTGTCGCGTCAATTTTGGTAGGTAACGAGGGATGTTGATTTAGTTGTTCTGCCACTCAGAGCAAGTCGCATCAATCCTAGGAAGGAACGTCATGGCACATCCAGTGGACGTGCACGTTGGTAAGCGGATTCGACATCGTCGTTGGCTTGTTGGCGTAACACAACAACAATTGGCCGAGCAGGTCGGGATCAAGTTTCAACAGATCCAAAAATACGAAACCGGTGCAAACCGAGTAAGCGCGTCGCGGCTCTGGGATATCGCAGAGGCTTTGGAAGCCGATGTGAGTTTCTTCTTTGCTGGAATGGAGCAAGGCGACGAAGCTCCGATGCAGGAGCAGCAAAAGGCTGTTCCATCTGATATTCTGAATGACAAAGAAGCACTTGATCTTGTGCGTTCTTACTACTCGATTCCAGAAGAACAACGCCGCCGACTATTTGATTTGGCGCGCGTCCTAAGCGACGTTGCTTGAACGCAACTGTACTCTACAATAGGTTGGCGCTACGTGTTATTTCGCACGTCGCCAACCACGTAGGATCCCATGAACAACATAGATGACCCCGCGTTTCAGGCCGAAATCTGGTCTGTTGCTGAGGAAATGGCAGACGCCGCGCGCGCTGTGATCCTACCGCACTTTCGCGCAAGCGGCCTAAGTGCAGAAAATAAAGATCAAAGCGGTTTTGACCCTGTGACCATTGCCGATAAAGCGGCAGAGCAGGCAATGCGCGACGTTTTGGCTGCGCGCCGTCCACTCGATGGGATACTTGGTGAGGAATTTGGCTCTTCCCAAGGTGATAGCGGGCTGACGTGGGTTCTTGATCCCATAGATGGAACACGCGGCTTTATCAGCGGCACGCCGACTTGGGGCGTTTTGATCTCTTTGAACGACGTAAGTGGCCCCCGTCTGGGTGTCATTGATCAGCCCTATATCAAAGAGCGGTTTTGCGGTGGATTCGGCCGCGCAGAAGTGATTGGCCCGCAAGGCAGTGCGCCTTTGGCTGTTCGCGGAACCTGCGATCTGGGCGAGGCGGTGTTGTTTAGTACGTTTCCAGAGGTTGGAACGGCTCAGGATCGCGCGGCGTTTGAAGCGGTGATGAACGAGGTGAAACTCACGCGGTTTGGCTGTGATTGCTATGCTTATGGATTGCTCGCCGCAGGCCAAATTGACCTTGTGATCGAAGCGGGTCTGAATGCTTATGACATCGCAGCGCCAATCGGCGTGATCGAGGCGGCAGGGGGCATCGTGACCAACTGGGAAGGCGGAAAAGTCCACGAAGGCGGACGTTCTCTTGCAGCTGCAACGCCTGAGCTTCACGCAAAAGCGATGACACTTTTACAAAATTCATTGCGGGGCAGCGGGGCTGTGTCCTAAACGTTATTCTAAGCAAGCTGCGAGTCCTTCGCTTTTTTCTGTCGCAGCTGTTGGGCCACTGGCCATGATCCCGAAAAAAGCGTGTTTGCACGTAGAGGGAGGCCCATTTTGGCCAAACAAAAAGAAATGCTAATCCGCAATGCGCGTCTGATTTTGACAATGGATGACGTGGGCTCGGAACTGCCCGATTGTGATATCCGAATTAAAGGCGGCGTCATTGCGCAAGTCGGGCAGGGGCTTGAGACATCGGATGAAACGCTTGACGCGCAGGGCTGTCTGATCACCCCGGGCCTCGTGAATACGCATCACCATCTTTATCAATCGCTTACGCGGGCGGTGCCGGGGGGGCAGGATGCGCTGCTCTTTGGCTGGCTGCAAACGCTCTATCCGATTTGGTCGCGCTTTGGCCCCGAAGAAATGTTTGTTTCCGCACAAATTGGTCTGGCAGAGTTGATGCTGTCGGGATGTACGCTGACCTCGGATCATCTCTACCTCTTTCCCAATGGCGCGAGGCTGGATGATACTATCGCTGCGGCGGCCGAAATTGGCATGCGCTTTCATCCGACACGCGGCTCAATGTCAATCGGGGAAAGTGACGGGGGGTTGCCACCTGACAGCTTGGTCGAGCAGGAAAGTGCGATCCTTGAAGATTGCGTTCGCGTCATCGACGCGCATCACGATGCCGCCGAAGGATCCATGTGCCGCGTGGGCGTTGCGCCCTGTTCGCCCTTCTCGGTAAGCCGTGATTTGATGCGCGACGCGGCTCTGCTCGCGCGTGACAAAGGGGTCATGCTACATACCCATTTGGCCGAGAATGACGAAGATATTGCCTATTCGCTCGAGAAATTCGGCTGCCGGCCCGGGCAATACGCTGAAGACCTTGGTTGGACGGGTGACGATGTCTGGCATGCGCATTGTGTCAAACTTGACGGGCAAGAGATTGATCTCTTTGCGCGCTCTGGAACGGGGGTGGCGCATTGTCCTTGCTCGAATTGCCGCCTTGGATCAGGCATCGCGCCTGTACGCGCAATGCGCGATGCAGGTGTGAAAGTGGGCCTTGGTGTCGATGGCTCTGCGTCAAACGACGCAGGCAACTTGGTCCTAGAAGCGCGCCAATCGATGTTGTTGCAACGGGTGAACCTTGGGGCAGATGCGATGAGCGCGCGCGAAGGGCTGCGCATCGCCACGCGCGGCGGCGCAGAGGTGCTTGGGCGGAGCGATTGCGGGCAGATTGCCGTCGGCAAGCGCGCGGATCTGGCAATCTGGGACATGAGCAGGATTGAAGCGGCTGGCAATTGGGATCCAGCCGCACTGCTGCTCGCAGGTCCAACGCAGGTGCGCGATTTATTTATTGAGGGGCGACGTGTTGTTTCGTCTGGCCATATCACTTCGATTGATCTGCCCAAAACGATTGCGCGACAAAACCAAATGGCGCAGGTATTGTCCGAAGCGTGAAGCAATTTATGACGGGAATGAACTGATGTTGCGATTGATCCTATGCCTAAGTGTTGTAGCGCTCAGCGCGGGTTGTATCCGCTCTGGCAAGAGTGTGACACCTAGAGGCGCGGCGGCGATTGCCCAGCCCGCGGGCGGTTTGAGCGCAAGCATCGCGCCAGAGCTAAATGCCTTTCGCGTCGCAAACGGGAAAGCTCCTCTTGTCGCGGATGCTCGCCTTGCCCGCGCCGCGCAGGCTCATGGTGATGACATGGTAGCGCAAGGGTATTTCAGTCATACGGGCAAAGACGGCTCGAGCGTTGGGGATCGTGTTAAGCGTGTTGGGTACGGTTTTTGTTTTGTTGCCGAGAACATCGCGCAGGGCCAAAAGGGCGCGTTGAAGGCTTTGGCCGGTTGGCAACAGTCAGAAGGGCATCGCAAGAATATGCTTAGTCCCCACGCAATGCATTTTGGCATGGCGCAATCGGGTGACATGTGGGTGATGGTTCTGGCCAAGCCTGGCTGCTAAGCGCCCGGAAAGGTGCGTGAAACCACGCACCCTACGAAATGGATTGGCGAACGCCGCCGATCCAGACTTCGGCAATTGCGCGATCGTCTCCCATCATGATCGTTGGAAACACTTGATCCCATTGATTGCGCGCATTGGCATATCGCTGGGAAATTGCCGAGGTCGACGCGAGATCAATCACAGCAATATCTGCCTCCATCCCGATATCGAGAGATCCGATCTTATCGTTTAGGTGCAATGCCTTGGCAGAGCCTTGCGTTGCGAGCCACAATAGCTGCGCCGCATGTAAGACCGCGCCTTTCAACTGAGCGATTTCATAGGCAGCGGCCATGGTGCGCAGCATTGAAAAGCTTGACCCACCGCCTGTGTCGGTTGCAAGCCCTACGGATAAGCCACGCGCTTTGAGATCTGCCATATCAAATAGGCCCGAACCAATGAACGTGTTTGACGTTGGGCAATGCACCAGCGCTGCGCCAACCTCGCTTAACCTGTCGATCTCGCGTGGCTTGAGGTAAATCGCATGCCCGTAAAGACCGCGCTCGCCGAGCAATCCGAAGTTTTCATACGTCTCCAAGTAATCACGCGCGCTCGGAAAGAGTGCGCTAACCCACTCGAGTTCATCGACCTGCTCGCTAAGATGCGTTTGCATCAGACAATCGGGGTGCTCGGACCAGAGCGCGCCCATGGCTTCTAGTTGCTCGGGCGTTGACGTCGGAGAAAACCGCGGTGTGATGGCATACGAAAGACGCGCCTGATTATGCCATTTCTCGAGCATTGCTTTGCTGTCGTCATATGCGGTTTGTGCTGTATCTAGCAGGTCTTCTGGGGCGTTTCGGTCCATGCAGGTTTTGCCTGCGACGATCCTTTGACCGCGCGCGCTTGCTTCTGAGAACAGCGCTTCGACGGAAGCTGTGTGAATCGTGCAAAAACTCGCCATTGTGGTTGTGCCATGCGCTGCGGTGAGGTCCAGATACCGCGCGGCGATGTCCGCAGCATAAGTGGGGTCGGAAAAGCGCATTTCCTCTGGAAACGTATAGGTGTTGAGCCAGTCGATCAGCCGCTTGCCCCAAGACGCGATCATCGCGGTTTGGGGGTAATGTGCGTGGGCGTCGATAAAGCCGGGGCAGATCAACTTGCCGGGATGCGGATGGTGCTTTGCATTGGGATGCTGGCTCACCAACGCCTCGCGCGGGCCTCGTGCTGTAATAACACCGCCCTCGATCAATAGGGCGCTATCCGTTAGAATTTGCACAGCCTCTTCAGGCGGCGCATTGAATGGATCATCTACAAAAGTCAGTAGATCACCGGAAAGAATATGTGTCTGGCTCATACTGCCTCTTTATCAAACTATCGCGTGCTTCGGACAGGATTTTCGCTTCTGCCTCTGTCGCTTGTGCAGCGCTTTGAATAAGATCGGCTTAAATCGCCTCAGCCGCAACACAAAGGCCGATTCTATGAGCGAAATAGATCAAAATCCCGACCTGCGCATCGAAGCAGAAGAGGGCAGCTACGAGTTGGAGCGCTCTGACGTTTCGGCAATTCTACTCGCTGTTGAGCGCGGAGATCAGGCGCAGCTAACGGCGCGCATGGATCCGCTTCATGCGGCGGATATCGCGGATCTTCTTGAGCAGATCAGCAGTAGCGAGCGGCGCCGTTTGGTGCACTTATATGATCGTGAGTTTGACGGCGAGATACTGTCAGAGCTGGATGAAAGCATTCGCGACGAGGTGATCGCGACGCTGCGACCTGAGGTTCTCGCGGATGCTGTGCGCGAGCTTGAAAGCGATGATGTCGTCGATTTGATCGAGGACATGGATGAGGAGAAACAGGACGTCATTCTAGATGTTCTGGAAGACAACGACCGTGTCGCGGTTGAGCAATCTCTGACCTATCCCGAAAATTCTGCTGGCCGTTTGATGCAGAGCGAAGTGGTCACAGCGCCCGAGCATTGGACCGTCGGAGAAGCGATTGATTTTTTGCGCGCACAAGACGAGCTTCCCGAACAGTTCTATCATGTGACTTTGGTGGACCCGCGTCACAAACCTGTCGGCAATGTCACGCTCGGCAAACTTATGGGATCGCGCCGTGACGTGTTGCTTTGGGAAATCATCGAGGACGTGTTTCAAGTCATCCCTGCTATGCAGGATGAGGGCGAGGTCGCCTATGCTTTCAACCAATACCACCTCATTTCCGCGCCTGTGGTGGATGAGGATGAACGCCTTGTGGGTGTGATCACCATCGACGATGCGATGATCGTGCTGGATGAAGAGCATGAGGAAGACATTTTGCGCCTCGCGGGTGTTGGCGAGGGCTCGCTTTCGGATCGTGTTATCAATACCACCCGTCAGCGACTGCCATGGCTCGCGGTGAACCTGCTGACGGCGATTGCCGCTAGCTTGGTGATCGCGCAATTCGAAGCGGCAATTTCGCAGATCGTTGCGCTTGCTGTTCTGATGCCAATCGTCGCGTCGATGGGCGGTAATGCGGGGACGCAATCGCTTACCGTTGCGGTGCGGGCGATTGCGACAAAAGACTTAACCGGCTCTAATATGTGGCGCGTCATTCGCCGCGAAGTCCTTGTGGGCCTTATCAACGGTGTTGTCTTTGCAACTGTTATGGGCGTTGTCGGGCTTGTCTGGTTCGGCTCTCCGGCGCTGGGATATGTGATTGCGGTGGCAATGGTCATAAATATGGTTGTCGCGGGATTAGCTGGCACCGCTATTCCTGTTGCCCTCGAGAAATTTGGCATCGACCCTGCGCTTGCTTCGGGGGCATTTGTGACAACAGTAACCGACGTTGTTGGCTTCTTTGCCTTCCTCGGCCTCGCTGCGATGGTGCTATTATGAATGATCTGATCGAAACAAAAGCGGCCGCCAGAGCGGCGGCTTTCTCGCGTCGCGAGGCAGCATTTGCCAATGCACACAAGGCGCAAGCCAGCTATCTGAGCGAAGTTCTCGCGGGTTACAGAGGCGTGCCTATTGCAGGGTATGCGCCTATGCGAACGGAGATTGATCCCTTGCCAGCCTTAGCGGAGGCCAGCGCGCATGGGCCCGTTGGGATGCCGGTAATAAAGGCAAAAGCAACGCCGCTGGATTTTCGGGACTGGACGCCAGAGTGCGACATGATTGAAGGCACGTTCGGTGCGTTCATTCCAGCCTCGGGTAACTGGATCGAGCCCGAAATCGTGATCGTGCCTTTGGTTGCGTTTGATCGAAAGGGGGGGCGTTTGGGATATGGCGGTGGTTTTTATGATCGAACCCTAGAGCGCTTGCGCGCGCGCCGTGCAACCTTGGCAATCGGCTTTGCTTTTGCGGCGCAAGAAGCGGACGCGCTTCCGCTAGAGCCGACGGATCAACCTCTTGATATGATCGTGACCGAAACGGGCATCATTACACCGGCGTAGGGGCGTTTGTTGCTGCTAGGCCTGAAAGGCGCAGCGACTCACAAAGGCCAAAGCAGTGGGATCAAGGCGGATGCAATCAAGCCAATGCTGAGATTGAGAGGAATGCCGACTTTCATAAAGTCGGTGAACTTATAACCACCAGGGCCGTAAACCAGCATATTGGTTTGATATCCAATCGGCGTTGCAAAGCTCGCTGACGCGGCGACCATTACTGCAACGACCAAAGGGCGCGCATCAATGCCCATTGCGTCGGCAAGACCAATTGCAATGGGTGTAACGACAACAGCAACAGCGTTGTTCGACACAAGTTCTGTTAGAACGGAAGTCAGCAGATAGATCGCCCAAACGATCAAGAACGGCGGCAATGCAGCAACGTAAGGAGCAAGCGCCTCAACGATGAGCTTTACTGCGCCTGAACTTTCGAGCGCCGCGCCTATCGCCAACATCGCGAAGATCAACGTCAGCAAGCGTCCGTCAACAAAGGAAAAGGCTTCATCTGCATCAATGCAACGCGAAATGAGCACAATCGCAACGGCGATGATCGAAAGGTAGAAGATCGGCGCAAGGCCAAAGCCGGCCAGAGCGACGATGCCAACCAAGGCCAGCAGGGCGATCGGGGCATGGCTGCGCCGATAAGCGCGATCAGACGGGGTAGAGACATCAACAAGGTCCATTTCGGAAGCAAGCCGCTGAATATCTGCGGGTGAGCCTTCGAGCAAAAGCGTATCTCCAACGCGCACAACGACGCCATCAAGCTGGCCGCTGATGTTTTGATTGCGGCGATGAAGCGCGAGTGGATAGACGCCAAAGCGACGGCGCAAACGAAGCGCGCCAAGCGAGCGCCCTACCATTTTGCAACCGGGTGTGATCAGCACTTCAACAGTGTGGGTTTCGACTGCGGAAACCTGATCAATCCGTTTCAGCTCTTTGTTGGTTTGCAAGCTTAGCAATTCAGAAATGCGGCTGCGCAGAACCACGCGATCACCCACTTGCAAGGTGACCTCTTTGAGATTGCGTCGCAAGGATAAGTCACCGCGCACGACGTCGATCAAACGGACCCCTTCGCGTTTGAACAGTTGAACGCCCATCACTTCTCGGCCAATCAAGTTGCTTTCCGGGGGAATTACCGCTTCGGTAAAGAACTTCATTTGGCTTTTGTCGGATAACAGATTGGCCATGCTGTCACGCTCGGGAAGCAAGTAAGGCCCGATAAAGCGCAGGTAAAGCATGCCCCAAGCCACCAACACGATCCCCAGCGGCGTAACCTCGAAAATTGAAAACGCCGCCATGCCATTGGCTCGGGCGACACCATCTACAAGCAGGTTCGTCGATGTGCCGATCAGAGTGAGCGTGCCTCCGAGGATCGCAGCATAGCTAAGCGGGATCAGAAGTTTCGACGCTTTTGTTCCAAGTGTCTGACTAAGCTGCACAAAAACCGGAATCATCACGACCACAACTGGGGTGTTTGAAACAACAGCAGAGGCGATAATCACAAACGCGAGCAACATCGCAATGGCAAGCGCTGGACGGGTTTTGGCCTGTTTGTCTGCAACTTTGGTAAAGGCTTCCAACGCGCCAGTGCGGACAAGCGCACCCATAACGATAAACATCGCAGCAATTGTCCAAGGCGCCGGGTTGGACAGAACGGTTAGTGCATTTTCATAGGGCAGAACGCCCAACACCAATAAAAAGGCAACGCCAGCGATGGCAACCACTTCGGTTGGATAGCTTTCGCGAATGAACAGGATAAACATGCCCAAGACAGTCAAAAGCGCAGCAATCGCGCTTTGGGTTTCTGTGAGTTCTATAAGGGTCATATTCTTCCTTCAGTCGGGGACAACTTACCCCGTGGCTGACCTAAAAACAGCCCCGATATAATCAATGCTCGTCTTGACCAAATCGCGGTGGCTGAGCAAAGGCAGTGTGAAAGTCTATTTCATCAAAATCAATATGTTGAAATGAAGGATAATTCCGTTCATGGCGTGCTTTGTTGCAAGCGTCCACCGCGTCGGATCATGTCGACGGATTTGGCTTTTCCTGTGCGATCATCGGTTACGACGAACAGCCCCGAAAGCGTCGCTTCGCCGTTTGCGGGTGTGAAGCGCGATTTGGTCATACCAGTTACAAAACGGCGCATCGGTTCTTCTTTTTCCATGCCGATGACGGAATTGTAATCGCCGCACATGCCTGCATCGCTTTGAAAGGCTGTACCGCCCGGCAGAATTTGCGCATCGGCCGTGGGCACGTGGGTGTGCGTGCCAACCACAATTGAGGCGCGCCCATCACAAAAATGGCCCATACCCATCTTTTCCGAGGTTGCTTCGCAATGCACATCCACGAGGATCATCTGGGCAAGCCCGCCTAAAGGATGGGCGCGTAGAACCGCGTCCACGGCTGAGAAGGGGTCATCAAACGCGCGTTTCATAAAGACTTGGCCAAGCACCTGAAGCACCAGTACTTTTTGTCCACCTTGCGCCGTAAAAAGCTTGTGGCCGCGCCCGGGCGCAGTCTTGGCGAAGTTCAGGGGTCGCAGGATTCGCGCATCTTTTTCAATGTGTTGCAGCATGTCGCGTTGATCAAACGCGTGATCCCCCAGCGTCACACAATCCGCACCTGCCGCGAAAATTGCTTTTGCGTGTTCTGCGTTCAAACCCATGCCGTTTGATGCGTTTTCGCCGTTTACGACGACAAAATCCGCACGCAATTCTTCGCGCAACTTAGGAAGCTGTTCGGTGATAGCACGGCGCCCCGCGCGGCCCATCACATCGCCTAAAAAGAGTGTTCTCATAGGCGTGGCTTACCATGATCCACGCGCTTCGCAAGCCATGTGCGCTCCCATCATGTCGCATGCGGCGTTTGCTTTTAGCGGGGTGGCTGGTAGTCATATTCCTGAAATTGAATGAAAGAATGGCCATGATTCGAGTTTTCCTTACAAGTTTTGCGATCTCTGTTGGCCTTGTCGGCAGCTTGAGCGCCGAGATGCTCAAAGTGCAAAGCATCGCGCCGAATGTCTGGGCGTTGGAAGGACCAGCGGAAAATCGCAACGCTGAGAACTTGGGTAACAATGCGACTTTTGGATTAATCGAAACAACCCAAGGTGCTGTTCTGGTCGATCCCGGAGGCAGCTATAACGGAGCGGCGGCGATTGATGCGGTGATTTCAACTCTGACAGATCAGCCTGTAAAATTCGTTATCAACACGGGTGGTCAAGATCATCGCTGGCTGGGCAACGGGTATTGGCAGGCAAAGGGGGCGCAGGTTATCGCCTCGCAAAACGCCCACGCGGATCACCAGGATCGCGCGTCGATGCAACTGACGGTCCTCTCTCAATTAATTGGCGACGACGGGTTGAAGGGCACTGAGCCGAGTGTGCCCGATATCACCTTTGATGGCAGCTACGAGCTGACATTGGGAGAGACGGTGATTAGCATTCACAACCCTTTCGCGGCCCATACGCCCGGAGATAGTTTCGTTTGGCTGGCCGCCAGTAAAACCGTTTTCACTGGCGATATCGTTTATGTTGGCCGCGTTCTAGGAATCATGGATTTCTCGAGCTCGTCTGAGTGGATTGAGGCCTTTGATGCTATGGCCGCGCTTGAACCCGAGTACCTTGTTCCAGGACATGGACCAGCAACAACGCTTGCCGTCGCAAAGGCTGATACGTACGACTATTTGGTGAGTCTTCGCGAACAGATCGGCGCTCATATCGAAGAGGGTGGCGATATCATTGATGCGGTAAAAGTCGATCAATCTGCATTTGCGCATCTTGCTCAATTCGACGCGCTTGCAGGTCGCAATGCGCAACGTGTTTTTGAAGAAATGGAATGGGAGTAGGGTAGGTCAGATCTAAGAATCGGCTTCTCTTTCCACAAAGCACTCTAGGCCTCAAAAATCAGCAACCATACATCTGATGCGCATGTTTCCAGCAAATGAGCGCAAGGCGCATATTTTCCCCGCTGAATTGGGCAGTATTCGGCGACTCTGGCATTGTTGTGCCTCTAAGTAACCTCAATTTTCGATTAAACTGACGTGAAGTTTAACGAGGTGCTGATGTTATGGCCACGAATACAAACACCAATCCTGGAACGCAGGACGATCAAACGGTTAACGGAACAGCGACAGAAGACACGCTGACGGGAGCTTTGGGTGACGATACGATTTCTGGTGGCGCTGGCAATGATGTTCTGGCAGGCGACGGCCCCGTTGAGGGGGCATGGCACTTCGAAACCTATGATCGCAATTTTGGCAGCTCGGCAGGGCAAGCTTTCGATATCGAGACTGCGGGAAGTACGCGTACTGGCTCAGGATATGTTACGGATTTCAATGAAGGCGGGCTCACCAATACAGTTCGCGGGACATCAGGCAATCCAGAAGATTTCGGGGTCATTTACACCAGCACATTGAACACTGTCGCAGGCGGCACCTATCGCTTTACTACCGCTTCTGATGACGGTTCGACCCTGCAATTGTTTGATAGCAGCGGCAATCCGGTTCAGTTTGCCAATCAGACAGGCGGCACGCTCGACTATCTGAACAACGACTTTCACCAAGGTACCACCTCGCGCTTTGGTGACGCAATTCTTGATCCCAACGAGATCTATACCATCCAAATTCGTTATTGGGAAAACCTAGGCGGCGATACGCTTTCAGCCACGGTGAACGGTCCAGATACAGGCGGCGCGACGCAGAACCTGTTAACCTCGCCGATGATTGGTATGCCACCTGATCCCGATTACTCGGTGACAGGCGTTCCTTTTGGTGTTGAAGGTGACGACAGCATTGACGGCGGCGCTGGGGATGACACGATCGAAGGCAATGGCGGTGATGACACGCTGATCGGCGGCACAGGCGCAGATAGCCTAACGGGTGGAACCGGAGATGACACGTTCACCTTTGCCGCAGGTGACGGGAACGACACGATCAGCGATTTCAACGCTGGAAACAGCGGGGCGATCACCGACGGTGATCAAAGCAACAACGATTTTGTCGATCTGAGTGATTTCTACACGGACATTTCGGAAATGCGCGCTGATTTTCTGGACGATGGCGTTCTAAATCAGTCGGTTGGAGACTTCTCTGACAATACCGCAATGGGTGGCGGGATCGAATTTGAGGGCATCGCTGCAACGGATTTGACCTTCGACAATACAAATGTCGTTTGCTTCGCTAGTGGAACCGAAATTTCGACAACGAAAGGTGAGGTCGCAATCGAAGATCTCCAGATCGGCGACTTGGTGATGACGCGGGACAACGGGTTTCAGGAAGTGCGTTGGATTGGCAGTAAAACCGTCGATGGACGCGGACGCTTTGCGCCAATCCTGATCCGCGAAGGTGCGCTGGGAAATTCGTGTGATCTGCGGGTGTCGCCCCAGCATAGAATGCTACTGGTCGGTTGGCCAACCGAGGTTCTTTTTGGCGAAAACGAAGTTCTCGTAGCGGCCAAAATGCTAATTAACGATGCTTCAATTCGACCAGCACCTTGCGATGAAATCACTTATATTCATGTTCTGTTTGATGATCATGAGATTATCCGAGGTGCAGGTTGCTGGTCTGAAAGCTATCATCCATCGCCGCGCAACATCGCTGCGCTTGATGAGGATGCGCGCGACGAGTTTCTTGAATTGTTCCCTGCGCTCGAAAACATTGAACAGCTTGAGAGCGCACGTGTGAGCCTGAAGGCGCATGAAGCGGCTGCGCTCATTCAGCTGCACGCCCAAAGCTAAGCGCAATCGAGCGGGATTAGAGCGGCCAGAACACCAAAATCGCAGGGATCGAGACGGCGACGACGATGATCTCTAGCGGCAGGCCGATCTTCCAATAATCACCAAACTGGTACCCTCCGGGGCCAAGGATCAAAGTGTTGTTCTTGTGCCCAATCGGCGTGAGGAACGCGGAAGAGGCTGCAATCGCGACGGCCATGAGGAACGGGTCTGGCGATACGTTCAGCGAATGGGCCATTTGAATGCCTACGGGCGCTGCGACAATCGTCGTTGCTGTGTTATTCAAAACATCCGAAAGCGTCATTGTTACGACCATGAGGACCGTTAGGATTGCCCAAGCCGGCATGCCTTCTGTCAGTCCAACCAATGCGCCAGCGATCAATTCAGTTCCACCAGCTTGTTGCAATGCCGCGCCTAGCGGGATCATTGAGCCAAGCAATACAACGACGGGCCATTCGATATGGGTGTAAAGCTCGGACAGGGGGACGATTTTGGCCAAGACATAGGCCACGACCACACAGCCCAATGCGATGGGAAGGTAGACTAGCCCAAAACTCGCTGCGGCAACCGCAGCTGCGAACATTCCGATTGCCATCCAGACCTTGCTGTCTTGCGTGACCGCCAATCCGCGTTCAGCCAAAGGTAGGCATCCCAGCCACTCTGTTACATCCGGGCCGCGATCTTTGGGCACCAATAGCAAAAGGATGTCGCCTGCGCGCACTTCAGTGCGGCGAACGTGATCGCGAATAGATTTCCCTTCCCGAGAAATTCCCATCAAAACGGTGCGTTGGCGCCATGCTAGGCCAAGGGCTTGTGCTGTTTTGCCAGCAATGCGCGCTGTTTCGGTCACCACAACTTCGATCACATCCAGACCGTCGCCGTCGGCTTTCAGATGTTCTTCGCGTTTTACATCAGAAAAGGCGAGGCTCAGCGCGGCGCGAAATTCGTCTAAAGCGTCGGGTGACGCTTCGAGAACCAATGTGTCGCCGCCTTGCAGCACTGAGTTGCGCGCGCCGCCATAGCGTCGCTTGCCATCTCGAATGAGGCCCAATAAGCCAACGTCGGCTTTTTCTGCGTCGGTTTCTAATTCGGATAGGCGTTTGCCTATTAATTTGCTTTCACTGGGCACTGTCAGCTCGGCGATATAGGCAGATAGGTCATTGCTTGCCGTGCTTTCATCGTTGCGTGCTGGGATGAAACGCCAACCGATCAAGGCAACAAACGCCAGTCCTGCAATTGCCGCCACACCACCAACGGGGGCAAAGTCAAACATCTTGAAAGGCGCGCCAAGTTGCTCTTCGCGGATTGCCGCGATGATGATGTTTGGCGGCGTACCGATCAGCGTGACCATACCGCCAAGAATGGTCGCAAAGCTAAGAGGCATAAGCGAAAGCCCGGGCGAGCGTCCTGCTTTTCGCGCTGTTTGAATATCAACAGGCATCAGCAAGGCCAGTGCTGCGACATTGTTCATAAAGGCCGAAAGCACACCGCCGATGCCGCCCATCAATGCGATATGCCCGCCAAGCGAGCGCGAACTATCCACCAGCGTTCGCGTGATCAAAAACACAGCACCAGAGCGCACTAGACCTGCTGAGACGACCAAAACCAACGCGACCACCAATGTCGCGGGGTGACCAAAGCCGCTAAATGCGTCCTTGGTGTCTACGACGCCCAAGAGCACCCCAATCATAAGCGCTGAAAACGCCACCAAATCGTAGCGAAACCGCCCCCAAAGAAGCATGGCGAAAACGGCACCGAACAAGGAAAAAATGATGATCTGGTCTTGGGTCATGGGCGGCCTTTCATGTTGGGTTTAGCTTCATCGCAATTCCTGCAAAGATGCAACCGCATTGGGAGGGGAGCTTTTGTAGGGTTTGCTCATTCCAGCTTAAACGTTGCAGGCTTTTGATTTTGACATGAAACATGTGAACCTCGCCGATTATCCGCTGTATTCTTGGCGCGCTGATGTGGCGGTGCCAAAGTTTGCGGATACCGGGCATCTGACAGTGATGGACGCTAATTGTGGAATTTGCGCGAAGTCTGCGCGTTGGCTTGCACGCGCGGACAAGGGCGAGCAGTTTCGCATTATCCCCCTGCAATCGCCGCTTGGAAAAGCCTTGCTCTTTCACTTTGAGATAGATGCAGATGATCCGACGTCGTGGCTTTATCTCGAAAATGGCCGCGCGAGAACATCAATGGATGGTATGATTAGTGCAGGGACGCAATTGGGTGGATTATCCAACGGGTTGATCGTGTTTCGCATTTTGCCGCGCTTTGCTCAGGATTGGCTCTACAGGGTTTTAGCGCGCAACCGATACAAATGGTTCGGACATGCGGATCTTTGCGCGCTGCCCGATCCAGAAGTGCAAAAGCGCCTGCTTCAGTAAATCGCCAGTAATTACGGACAAAACCTTTGCGCAGGGTCTCGACCGGCGGGCGATGAGGTCTGCTTGCGAAGCGCTCCTTGGGCCGTTAGAACGGCGTTTAAACATGCATCACTATCGGAGAGCACCCCAATGGCAGGCCATTCAAAATGGGCAAATATTCAGCACCGCAAAGGGCGCCAAGATAAGCTGCGCTCAAAATTGTTTTCCAAATTCTCAAAGGAAATCACGGTCGCTGCAAAAATGGGTGATCCTGATCCGGATAAAAACCCGCGCCTGCGCCTTGCGGTGAAAGAAGCAAAGTCTCAGTCGATGCCAAAGGACAACATTGATCGTGCGATCAAGAAGGCGATTGGCGGCGAAGGCGATGATTACGAAGAAATTCGCTATGAAGGTTATGGTCCCAATGGCGTCGCGATTATCGTCGAAGCGATGACCGACAATCGCAATCGCACGGCCTCGACTGTGCGCTCGACATTTACCAAGAATGGCGGAAATCTGGGAGAAACGGGCTCTGTCGGGTTTATGTTCGATCGCAAGGGCCAGATCACCTATCCGGCAAGCGTTGGCGATGACGACACAGTTATGGAAGCTGCGATTGAAGCTGGCGCTGAGGATTGTGAAAGCTCTGAAGAGGGCCACTTGATCACCTGTGAGGACAGTGATCTGAACGAAGTTTCAACGGCTCTGGAAGCTGCGCTTGGTGAAAGCGAGAGCGCAAAACTTGTTTGGCAGCCGAACATCTCAACGGAGATGGATCTGGAGGGGATGACCAAACTTATGAAACTGATCGACGCGCTTGAAGATGACGACGACATTCAGCGCGTAACCGCAAATTTCGAAGCCTCGGATGAGGTTATGGAGCAGCTTTCTTAAAGCGCGATCAAGTCTCTGCAAAGACTACCGAACCCGATCTGCGAGCCATCGCATGATCGGGTTTTTTTGTGGGCGCAATAGCTCAAGGTGCAAAATTTTTGCTCGCGGTTGATCCGAGTAGATCAGTTCGGATGCCTCAAAAATGCGCTTATTGTATTGGTTCGGAAACACATAAAACTTGATGTCGGAGTCCCAGAGAAGTTCGCGGAATGTGACTTGATCGACGGGGAAACCCGCTTCAACAAAGGCTTTGCTCCAATCGTTGAAAAAGGCATTGACCCGCTCGCAAGATCGATACAGCAACACGCCGCAATTGATTTCGGGAAAAGCGCTTGGCACCTCTGTGCGCCACTGTTTGTTATGTCGAGGCCGATGCCAAAGCTGCACGTGCGCTCCGCAAATTTCGAACTTGCCCAGCAGGTCAAACAAACTGGCTAAATCTTCACGAACGATCGTGTCGTTGTCGAGATAGAGCGTTTCTTCGAACGGCGTTTCGGTCAGCAGATCAACTTTTGGACGGGCCAACCCTTCGGGAATACTGAATGCCTGATCAAATCCAGATGTGTCATCATCAGCGGCGCACCAAATGGCTGTGCCAAGTGATGGGTTCGAGGCTTTAACACTTGCCGCTGAGCGCCGTGCAACATCAACATGTTTGGCACCCCAAGCGATATAGAGGACGCCTCTTTTTGCGGATGTCGATGGTGTGTTCATGATGTTGCGCCTTTGCATGCGATGCGGGTCGGGGCTCTTTTAAACTCGCTTAGCCCAAGTGATT
The DNA here is from genome assembly GCF_050633725.1 of Planktotalea sp. Classification (GTDB taxonomy): domain Bacteria; phylum Pseudomonadota; class Alphaproteobacteria; order Rhodobacterales; family Rhodobacteraceae; genus Planktotalea. The sequence continues at coordinate 15,656 of NZ_JBOEHB010000018.1, read as the reverse complement.
TAGCGCAGCAAGCCGAGAGCCAGATTAACACCGCACTTAGGCGCACGCGACACACGCATAAGCCAATCGAATGATCTTGAGTCTTTTTAGGAATAAATGCAGGAGTGTTCGAAAGTCTGTGCGCGAGAGGCCATCTATATGTCATCAATATTACCTGGTTTTGCTTTGAGCATCTCTCTTATTTTAGCAATCGGAGCACAAAACGCGTTTGTGTTAAAGCATGGCCTTCGAAGAGAGCATGTTTTACCGATCGTCCTTACCTGCGCATTGTCGGATGCTTTGCTAATCATCGCAGGTGTTGCAGGGTTTGGTGCGCTTGCACATGCTGTTCCTTGGTTTGAAACTGCGATGCGCTATGGCGGCGCGATTTTCTTGATCATTTATGGTTTGCAAAACGCGATATCTGCATGGCGCGGTGGGCAAGTGCTTGATAGTGAGGCGCAAAGCAGCCCGTCGCTGAAAGCGACACTGCTTACGTTGCTGGCGATAACCTTTCTGAACCCGCATGTTTATCTTGATACCGTTGTTTTGATCGGCTCGATCTCTGCGCAATATGACTCTCGTTTGGGTTTTGGTTTCGGCGCGGCGCTTGGCAGCTTTACCTTCTTTTTCTGCCTCGGCTATGGCGCACGCTTGCTCGCGCCAGTTTTTGCAAAACCGACGGCTTGGCGCGTGTTAGATGCCCTCATCGCGATCACCATGTGGCTTATTGCTTTGTCTTTGTTGCTCTAAGCTTGCACTTCAAACGGGGGAGTGATCTGTCAGTTTTATGGAGCAAAACGCGCAGCGCCCGCTTTTAGGTGTATTCTGGATGATCGTGACGGGGCTCTGCTTTGTTGCGGTTACGGCATTGGTCAAACTAAACGGCCCGCGCATTCCCGCAGCTGAAGCTGCCTTTTTGCGCTATGCGCTTGGTCTGGTGTTCTTACTGCCGATGCTTGGCACCTTAAAACGCACAAGGTTTACAGCGCGGATTTGGAAACTTTTTGCGCTTCGCGGGTTTTTCCACACATTTGGTGTGACGCTTTGGTTCTACGCCATGACGCAAATTTCCATCGCAGAAGTCACCGCGATGAACTATCTAACGCCCGTTTATGTCACCGTAGCAGCCGCGCTTTTCTTGGGTGAAACGCTCGCTTTTCGACGCATCCTTGCCGTGCTTTGCGCGTTGCTCGGCGCAATGATCATTTTGCGACCCGGCTTTCGTGAACTTAGTATGGGGCATTTAGCAATGATGGTCGTCGCTTTGGTGTTTTGCGTCTCGTATTTGACCGCCAAAATGCTGGCGGATGCAGTGCCAGCATCGATGGTCGTTGCGATGCTCTCGATCACAGTGGCGATTGGATTGACTCCTATGGCCTATGCAGTTTGGATACCGCCGACATGGGGGGAGGTGGCTCTGCTCTTTGCTGTGGCTTGCTTTGCAACTGCGGGGCATTTCACAATGACCTTGGCCTTTGCCAGCGCGCCTTTGACGGTGACGCAACCGGTGACGTTTCTTCAACTTCTATGGGCGGTGTCTTTGGGGTATTTTGCATTTGGTGAAGCTGTCGATTTTTGGGTGATCCTCGGTGGATTCGTGATCCTTGGCTCCGTCACATTCATTACGTGGCGCGAGGCTGTGCTTAAGCGTGGGACGGTAACGCCCGTTTCATACGAAACAAAGGTTTGACGATATCGTCAGTCTTCAGGTTTTGGCCAAGCTGCAGGTGTTATGATGCTGGTGAGGTTGACTTTTTTGGGCTGCGCTGGGCTCACCCCGCACGCGATAACTGCAAATTAACACTTTTAAAAGTATCGCGTGATCCGCAGCGCATAAGCATTTGAAACGCCGCTCTTTTCTGGGGTGTTCGCTGGGCTGATTTGCTTGCTTCATCAGAAATTCGTTAAGACATGCACTCAACATTTGCGAATTTTTGCGCGTTATTAGCGGTTTAGGGTGCACAATTCAGACCACACTTCAAGATTCACAGGTTGTTAACACGTCTCAAGCCTTGGGCGTTGAAGCCAAGGCGTCGGCCATTGCCAAATGAGCTGATTGTTGGGGAGGTTTTTCTTGATTGACGAGTCAATCAAAAACTCGCTATCGTTTCCAGCGCTAATCGTTGAGGAAATTTGATGCCTAAACTTGGGATGGAACCGATCCGCCGCGCAGCGCTGGTGACCGCGACGATTCATGAGATCGGCGAGCGCGGATCGCTTGATGTCACGGTTGGGGCCATCGCCAAACGTGCAGGCATGTCGTCGGCTTTGGCGCATCACTACTTCGGCGGTAAAGAGCAAATTTTTATCGCGGCTATGCGGCATACCTTGACGGTTTATGGCGATGAAGTGCGCGCTGCGCTGAGCAAGGCAACGACCTCACACGAGCGGGTGGAAGCAATCGTGCGCGCGTCTTTTTCTAGCTCGAACTTTCGCGCTGATGTTATCGCAGCATGGCTCAACTTTTATGTGCTGGCCCAGCACGTGCCTGAGGCCAAGCGCCTGCTTGCGATCTATCAAGCGCGGCTGCGCTCGAATCTCGTTCATGCGCTGCGTCCGTTGTTAGGCAGGCGCGCCCCAGAAGTTGCGTCGCGCATCGCAGCGCTGATTGACGGGGTCTATTTGCGACAGAGTTTGGTCAAATTGGCTACAGACCAATCCAATTCAACACGGCAGGTATTGGACTATCTGTCGATCGAACTTGAAAGGGCTGCGTGATGAGTAAGCCAAACATTCTAATTTTTATGGTGGATCAGCTGAACGGCACTTTCTTCCCTGATGGTCCTGCCGATTGGCTGCACGCGCCGAACATCAAAAAGCTTGCCGCGCGCTCCACGCGTTTCAAGAATGCCTATACGGCCAGCCCGCTCTGCGCGCCGGGCCGTGCTGCTTATATGTCGGGGCAATTGCCCTCTACGACGGGCGTTTACGATAACGCTGCCGAATTTCCTTCCTCCATTCCCACCTACGCACATCACCTGCGCCGCGCGGGCTATCAGACGTGCCTCTCTGGCAAGATGCATTTTGTCGGGCCAGATCAACTACATGGGTTTGAAGAGCGTCTGACTACAGACATCTACCCGCCAGATTTTGGCTGGACACCTGATTACCGCAAACCGGGTGAGCGCATCGATTGGTGGTATCACAACATGGGCTCCGTCACCGGTTCTGGCGTGGCTGAAATCACCAACCAGATGGAATACGACGACGAGGTCGCCTATCACGCGACGCGCAAAATCTATGACTATTCGCGCGGCAAAGATGATCGCCCGTGGTGCATGACCGTGAGCTTTACCCATCCGCACGACCCCTATGTTGCGCGGCGCAAATATTGGGACCTCTATGAAGATTGCGAACATCTGATGCCAGAGATCGGCCCGATCCCCTATGAGGATCAGGATGCCCATTCCAAACGCATTTTGGACGCCAATGATCGCGACAATTTCAACATTTCCGACGAGGATATCCAGCGTTCGCGCCGCGCTTATTTCGCCAATATCTCCTACCTCGATGACAAAGTCGGCGAGGTGATGGAAGCGCTGGAGAGCACCCGCCAAGAGGCGATCATCCTCTTTGTTGCAGATCACGGTGATATGCTGGGCGAGCGCGGATTGTGGTTTAAAATGTCCTTCTATGAGGGCTCCGCGCGTGTGCCTTTGATGATCTGCGCCCCTGACATGGAGACGGGCCTCGTTGAAACACCTGTCAGCAATATCGACGTATGCCCCACGCTTTGCGATCTGGCAGGGGTTAGCATGGATGAAGTCATGCCGTGGACAGAAGGTATGTCTCTCAAACCGATGGGCCAAGGGACCCCGCGCACCGCGCCTGTCGCGATGGAATACGCGGCAGAGGCCAGCTATGCGCCGCTTGTGTGCCTGCGCTATGGCAAATGGAAATACACCCGCTGCACGCTTGATCCCGATCAGCTGTTTGATCTGGACGCTGATCCGCATGAGTTGCACAACCTTGCAGACAGGCCCGAACACCAAGGTACCTTGCAAACTCTGCGCGCCAAGTCAGAGAAACGCTGGGATCTTGACCGTTTCGACGCAGACGTCCGCCAATCCCAAGCGCGCCGCTGGGTTGTCTATGAGGCGCTGCGCAATGGCGATTACTTCCCATGGGACTACCAGCCTCTGCAAAAAGCGTCCGAACGCTACATGCGCAATCACATGGACCTGAACATCCTCGAGGAAAGTCAACGCTTCCCAAGAGGCGAATAACCCCTTCATTTTCCCGAATAAACTCCCGCCGGAGGCACCATGCCCTATCCAACACAGCCCACCGCCAGTCATTTTATCAACGGCCAATATGTCGAAGACACAAGCGGCGCAGAAATCCCTGTGATTTACCCTGCAACTGGCGAGCAAATCGCCGTTGTGCACGAAGCCACGCCCTCGATTGTCGAGCAAGCGATCACCTCGGCCAAAGCCGCGCAAAAGGCTTGGGCCGCGTTATCTGGCACCGAACGTGGCCGCATTTTGCGCCGCGCGGCGGATATGATCCGCGAGCGCAATCACGATCTGTCGGTTCTTGAGACTTATGATACAGGCAAACCGCTGTCCGAGACGCTCTATGTGGACGCGACCTCTGGTGCGGATGCGCTTGAGTATTTCGGCGGGCTTGCTGGCTCTCTCACAGGCGAGCATATCCAACTGGGCGAGGACTGGGTCTACACCCGCCGCGAAGCGCTTGGCCTTTGCGTTGGCATCGGCGCGTGGAACTACCCGACACAAATCGCTTGCTGGAAAGGCGCGCCTGCGCTGGCGTGTGGCAACGCGATGGTGTTCAAGCCTTCCGAAACCACGCCGCTTTGCGCGCTCAAGGTCGCGGAAATCCTGCATGAGGCGGGTTTGCCAGCGGGTCTATATAACGTGATCCAAGGCACCGGCAAAGTCGGCGCGCCGCTCGTTACTGATCCACGTGTTGATAAGGTTTCGCTGACAGGCTCCGTGCCAACGGGTCGCAAAGTCTATGCCGCTGCTGCGGAGGGTATCAAACACGTCACGATGGAACTCGGCGGTAAGTCCCCGCTGATCATCTTTGACGATGCCTCACTAGAGGATGCAGTTGGTGGCGCGATCTTGGCGAATTTCTACAGCTCGGGGCAGGTCTGCTCAAACGGCACTCGGGTTTTCGTTCAGAAAGGCATAAAAGAAGCTTTCCTAACGCGTCTGCATGAGCGCCTTCAGGAAGCGCAAATTGGTGATCCACTGGACGAGGCGACCAATTTTGGGCCGATGGTCTCGGAAAACCAGATGAAGATCGTGCAAGGCTACATCGAGAAAGGCAAAGCCGAAGGCGCGCGTCTTGTCTGTGGTGGCAACGCCTTGCCGCGTGACGGTTTCTACCTTGAGCCGACAGTCTTTGCGGATGTCACAGACGAGATGACCATTGCGCGTGAAGAGATTTTTGGCCCCGTCATGGCTGTCTTTGATTTCGATACTGAGGAAGAGGCAATCACCCGCGCCAATGAAACCGAATTTGGTCTCTCCGCAGGCGTCTTCACCAGCGATCTTACGCGTGGCCATCGCGTTATTGCGCAGATCGAGGCGGGCTCATGCTTCATCAATTCCTACAACGACGCCCCAGTCGAAGCACCCTTTGGCGGCTCTAAACTCTCAGGCGTGGGGCGGGAAAACTCCAAAGCGGCAATCGAACATTATAGTCAAATGAAATCGGTCTACGTGCGCATGGGCGCAGTGGATGCACCGTTCTGATGCAGGCTGACTATGTCATAATTGGAGCGGGATCGGCAGGCTGCGCTATGGCCTACCGACTTAGCGAAGCGGGGCATTCGGTTATCGTGATTGAGTTCGGCGGTACGGACGTGGGTCCCTTCATCCAGATGCCAGCCGCGCTCAGCTATCCGATGAATATGTCGCGCTATGATTGGGGCTTTCGATCTGAACCCGAACCGCATCTGAACAATCGTAAACTCGCAACGCCGCGCGGCAAGGTGCTGGGTGGTTCGTCCTCAATCAATGGGATGGTCTATGTGCGGGGGCACGCGAAGGATTATGACCACTGGGCCGAAAGCGGCGCAGAGGGGTGGTCCTATGCTGATGTGCTGCCCTATTTCAAACGTATGGAGAATTGGCGCAGCGGCGGGCACGGCGGCGACAAATCGTGGCGCGGGCGCAAAGGGCCACTGCATGTCTCTCGCGGCCCACGGCGCAATCCCTTGTTCAAAGCGTTCGTAGAGGCGGGTCGTCAGGCAGGCTATGAGACAACGGACGACTACAACGGAGAAAAGCAAGAGGGCTTTGGCCCGATGGAGCAAACGGTCTACAGGGGGCGACGCTGGTCGGCTGCCAATGCTTACTTGCGGCCGGCTTTGAAGAACGGCAACTGCAAGGTTGTGAGCGCTTTGGCGGAGCGGGTTGTGATCCAAGGTGGCCGCGCGGTCGGCGTTGCATTGAGCGGCGGCAAAGTTGTCAGCGCAACACGCGAAGTCATTGTTGCCGCCAGTTCTATCAATTCGCCCAAACTATTGATGTTATCGGGCATCGGCCCTGCAGAACATTTGGCCGAGCATGGGATAGAAGTGATCGCAGATCGCCCGGGCGTGGGGCAAAACCTGCAAGACCATCTTGAGCTCTACATTCAAATGGCGGCGGCGAAACCGATTACCCTGTATCGATACTGGAATCTGGTCTCAAAGGCACTCATCGGCGCGCAATGGTTGATTTCCAAGACTGGGCTTGGCGCGTCTAATCAGTTTGAAAGCGCTGCATTTGTTCGATCGAAAGCGGGAGTTGAATATCCCGACATTCAGTATCACTTCCTCCCAATCGCGGTGCGTTATGACGGGCAAGCCGCGGCAGAAGGGCATGGGTTTCAGGCCCATGTCGGCCCGATGCGGTCACAAAGCCGGGGCAGCGTCACGCTGGGGTNNAGGCGCATGTTGGCCCGATGCGAAGCGGCTCTCGAGGCTCTGTCAGTTTAAGCAGTGCCGATCCGAGTGACGCACCCAAAATCATGTTCAACTACATGGAAAAACCTGAAGATTGGGAAGACTTTCGCACCTGCATACGCTTGACCCGCGAGGTTTTCGCGCAAGACGCATTCGCGCCATATGTGAAGCACGAAATTCAACCGGGCAAGGATGTACAAAGTGATGCAGAGCTGGATGCGTTTATCGCAGAACATGCAGAGAGCGCGTATCATCCTTGCGGAACCTGCAAAATGGGGCATGTGGATGATCCGATGGCGGTGGTTGATCCGAGTTGCCGTGTAATTGGCGTGCAGGGCCTTCGCGTTGCTGACAGTTCGATATTCCCACGGATTACCAATGGCAATCTGAACGGCCCGTCGATCATGGTGGGGGAGAAAGCCGCAGATCATATTTTGGGCGGCGAAATGCTTGCGCGNNGGCCAGCCCCTCGCGCTCCCCGAGATATTTAGGGACCAAAGAAGGGGCGCGTTAACCTTCGTTAACAAAACCGATTGAAAGTGGCGCGATCTGCTCTCATATCTGGGATATGTTAAGAGTTTGTTTACTTGTTTGTTTATGCCTGAGCAGCACGACTGTCCTTGCTGATGTTATGGGGCGAGTCCGTGTTATTGATGGCGACACATTTGATGTCGCTGGCGTTCGGGTGCGTGTTCATGGAATTGATGCGCCAGAAACCGACCAAACCTGTGAAACAGAGCAAGGGACGCGCTGGGCCTGCGGGGCTTGGGTGACGTCCAGCGTGGCCGTGATGTATGATGGGAAACGCGCGATCTGTCGCGAGGTTGATCAAGATCGCTATGGCCGTATTGTTGCGCGGTGCGAAATCGCTGGGCGCGATGTTGGTCAGCAGTTGGTGTCGCGCGGGCTTGCCTTTGCCTATCGCAAATATTCCATGGCCTATGATCTGGATGAAAAAGGCGCCGCCGTGAATGATCGAGGCTTGCACGCCTCGCGCGTTCAAGACCCTGCGCAATTTCGCAAAACAAGGGCAAAAGGTAGAATTCCAATCGATAAGAATTGCGCGATCAAGGGCAATATCACAAAGAGCGGGAAGATTTTTCATGTCCCCGGCCAACGCGATTATGAGCGTACGGGAATCAACCTCGCTAAAGATGAACGTTGGTTTTGCACCGAGCATGAAGCGCGCGCTGCGGGGTGGAGAAAAGCGCGCAGATAAAAGCAACAATTGATGCGGATCAAAGTTGGCTTTTCAAAAGTGGATCATGGTGAATGCGACACTAAATGCAGAGGAAGAATACCATGTCCAACACGCCGCACGAACTTGCCGAGGAATTCCCACAGCATGTTGAAAAGATGAGCGCCTTGAAGGTTTCAAATGCGCATTTTGCCAAGCTGTTTGAGAGTTATCATGACGTGAACCGCGCAGTGCACCGCGCCGAAACGAATATTGAGCCAATGGAGCAATTGGCCGAAGTTGAGTTGCGCAAGACGCGTTCGCGTCTGAAGGACGAAATTGCCGCAATGCTGAACGACTAATGACCTTTGCAAAGTCGGGTGGCCGCGCTCTAGCAAAGCTATCCGACTTCGTAAGGCAAAACGCCGCGCGTGTTGCAGTCGACGCGCAAACGTCGCTCAAGCGGCGGGACAGAGCGTTGATGGCAATTGGTGCGCTCGCAAATGCGGCATGAAATCCCGATGGGTTCGTAGGCTGAGGCGTTCGATACATCGAGGCTGTCTGCATAGACGAGCTGGCTGGCATGGGTCACTTCGCAGCCCAATGCAATTGCAAAGCGGCGCACAGGTGCCCCGAACGAGCCGCCAGGTTTCAATACATCCCGCGCGAGCGAAATGTAGCGCACACCGTCGGGTGTTTCTGCGAGCTGGCGAACAAATCGACCGGGCGTTTCAAAGGCGCGGTGGACATTCCACAAAGGACAGGCCCCGCCAAAGCGGGCAAACTGCAGGCGCGTCGCGCTATGGCGCTTGGTGATGGAACCGGCTTGATCGACCCTGACAAAGAAAAAGGGAATTCCCTTGGCTGCTGGGCGTTGCAGCGTCGAAAGGCGGTGCGCGACTTGCTCGACGGATGCGCCAAAAAGGATGGCGAGGCGTTCAAGATCGTGACGCGTTTCGCGAGCCGCTTCCAAGAACGGACTGTAGGGCATCAGTGCAGCGCCCGCGTAGTAATTGGCTAGACCAATCTTGGCGATCGCGCGCGCTTCGACGGTTTGGAAGCGCGCTAGGTCTAACGTCGCTTCGAGTAGCTTTTCCTGAGTGATCAGGGCCAACTGCATAAGCATTTGGAAGCTTTGGGTCGCGGGCGCGGCATAGGAGGAAATGGTCAATCTGCGCGCTTCGGGGTCATAGCGGCGTAGCGCATCCACAGGGGCAAAGCGCAGCTCGATGCCATGTTGGCGGAAGCTGGCGAGGACGCGTTCGCGAATTGTCGCATCACGCGGGCCTTTGGAGGCGAAGTTCTCGGCTGCACGATCTACGGCGTCGATGTAATTGTCGCAGTAATGAAAGAAGTCACGCACATCTTCCCATGGACTTGGTTGTAGTTGACCGTCTTCGCGGCCCAAAGCTTCGTCAAGAGAGGCAAGGCGTTCGTGCGTTTGGCGATAGGCGCGGTGCAGTTCTAGAAACGCGCGCGCAAGGGCAGGGGCGTTTGATGCAGTCAGGCGCAAATCTGCAAGAGGTGGTTCAATTGCATCCAGCACGGGATCGGCAAGGGCTTCGCGCATATCTGTGACCAAGCGCTCGGCATCGCCAGAGCTGAGCTCGGTTACGTCGAACCCGAATTCCTGTGCTAGAGCGAGAACGACGGTCGTCGAGAGCGGCCGTTTGTTGTTCTCCATCTGGTTTAGGTAGGGCAACGAAACGCCGAGCTTGCTGGAAAAGTCTTTTTGCGTCAGCGCAACCTGCGTGCGCAGCTCACGCAGTTTGGAGCCAGCGTAGATCTTTTGAAGGGCCATGTCGCATCTCTTTGCAGCTTTGCATTTCGAAAAGGATAGCTTTGCAAAGCCTGTTCGGCAAGGTTTATGCGCCGATCTGCTTGGCGCGCCAAATTACGACGAGCGCCGCGGCAAATCCTCCGATTGATGTTACTGCCATTAGGAAAAGAACAGGCATTGCGCTTGTGCCGCCAGCGACAGCAAGGCCCGCGAGCGCTGAGAGTAGCGCACCTAATCCGATCATGATTGCGCCGCCGAGGCCAGAGGCAGTTCCAGCAAGATGGGGTCGCACCGAGAGCATGCCAGAGGTAGCATTGGGGATGGTTAACCCATTGCCAATGCCAACAAAGGTCATAAAGCCAAAAAAGCTAGTCACGCTGCCAAATCCAAGGCCAAAGACAATCAATGGGATGAGCGTTGCGATGCTGGTCGTCAGGGCACCAATCAAAACCATGCGATTCAAGCCGACGCGTGCCGAGTAGCGACCAGAGAAGAAGTTGCCTAGGAAATATCCCAAAGCAGGGGCTCCAAAGTAGAAGCCAAGAGAGGCTGGCGAAAGATTGAAAATTTCTGTTCCGATGTAGGGGGCACCGCCGAGATAGGAAAAGAAAGCACCTGACGACAGGCCCGACGCCAGAGAATAGCCCCAGAAGCGGGGGGAGGCGAATAGCTCGGGGTAGTGCGCGAATTGTTGTTTGAGGGTCTCGCCGGTTGCGCGTTTGGTTTCACCAAGGTCGTAAAAGCAAATCCAGAATAAACCGCTGCCAGAGGCAACCATCAACCAGAACGATGCTTTCCAATTAAATGCCTCTTCCAACACCCCGCCCACGATCGGACCGAGCATTGGCACCACGGCCATGCCCATTGTCACATACCCAATCATCGAGGCAGCTTGTTCGGCGGGAATCACATCGCGCACGATTGCGCGACTCAATACCATCGCGGTCACAATGATGGCTTGGCACATGCGGAAAACAAGAAAGATGGTGGCATTGGGGGCGTAAATGCAGCCCAGCGACGCCAAAGTGAAAAGCGCAAGTCCCCAAAGGATCACAGGGCGGCGCCCGAGGTTGTCGGAAATTGGCCCGACGATGATCTGCAAAATAGCGTTCACCGCGAAGTAGGCTGCGACAGACATCTGCAAGACCCAATATTCGGTCTCGAAGTAAGCCGCCATATTCGGCAGTGAAGGCAGGAATACATTCATTGCTAACGCGGCAATGCCGGCGAGTAGAATGAGCGTAATGATATGGGGTGGCGTGGACCGATCGAGGAACCGCGCAGAATAACCGTTGTTCATTATACTGATCTACCTTGCGAAGTGGCGCGGGAACAGCGACTTCTTTACGACGTTGCGGCGCTTGGGGTGCTTTGCGCGTTCGATGTTGAATTTGCAAATTTGCTATTAGCAGGTCGAGTTTCACTCGAGATTTGCAAATTTGCGACAAATAGCTTTTTTTCTGCATCGCGGCAGGCTATCGCAGGGCAGCTAAGACAAGAAGTAGATCAGGCGCAATGTGTGCGTGCTTATCAGTACGCGCTCAAAAGGGCGCAAGAAGGGACATGCGATGAAAGATATTCTGCAAGAACTCTCAGACCGCCGCGCGGATGCTCGGCTTGGTGGTGGACAACGACGCATCGACAGTCAGCACGCACGCGGCAAGCTGACCGCGCGCGAGCGGATTGAACTGTTGCTTGATGAAGGTAGCTTTGAAGAATTCGATATGTTCGTCGCCCACCGCTGCACCGACTTTGGCATGGAAGACAACAAGCCTGCAGGCGATGGTGTCATTACAGGCTGGGGTACGATCAATGGTCGTATGGTCTATGTCTTCTCTCAGGACTTCACGGTTCTTGGCGGCTCTGTTTCTGCAACGCACGCAATGAAGATTTGTAAGATCCAAGACATGGCAATCCAGAACGGCGCGCCCATCATTGGTCTGAACGACTCAGGCGGTGCGCGTATTCAAGAGGGTGTCGACGCGCTCGCAGGATATGCCGAGATTTTCCAGCGCAACATTATGGCGTCCGGTGTAATCCCGCAGATTTCTGTGATCATGGGGCCATGCGCGGGCGGCGCGGTTTACTCGCCTGCGATGACCGACTTTATCTTCATGGTGAAAGACACGTCCTATATGTTCGTGACTGGCCCTGACGTTGTAAAAACAGTTACAAACGAAGTCGTCACAGCCGAAGAGCTTGGCGGTGCATCTACGCATACCAAAAAATCATCCGTTGCGGATGGTGCGTTTGAAAATGATGTTGAAGCGCTTGCGGAAGTGCGCCGGCTCGTGGACTTCCTGCCGCTCAATAACCGTGAAAAGCCGCCTGTGCGTCCATTCTTTGATGAGCCGGGTCGTATCGAGCAGTCATTGGATACATTGATCCCAGACAACGCAAATGCGCCCTACGACATGAAAGAGCTGATCACCAAGATCGCGGACGAAGGTGACTACTACGAGATCCAAGAGGATTTCGCCAAGAACATCATCACCTGCTTTATCCGCCTCGAAGGTCAGACAGTCGGCGTTGTGGCAAACCAGCCAATGGTTCTAGCGGGCTGCCTTGATATCGACAGCTCGCGCAAAGCGGCGCGTTTTGTGCGTTTCTGCGATGCGTTTGAAATTCCAATCCTGACACTTGTTGATGTTCCCGGCTTCCTGCCAGGCACGTCTCAGGAATATGGCGGCGTGATCAAGCACGGTGCAAAGCTGCTCTTTGCTTATGGTGAAGCGACGGTTCCAAAGGTCACTGTGATTACGCGTAAAGCGTACGGTGGCGCCTATGACGTTATGGCGTCCAAGCACCTGCGCGGTGATTTCAACTACGCATGGCCAACCGCCGAGATCGCTGTGATGGGCGCGAAAGGTGCGACAGAGATTATCCACCGCGCTGATCTCGGTGATGCTGAGAAAATTGCGCAGCATACCGCAGATTACGAGGATCGCTTTGCGAACCCGTTTGTTGCAGCAGAGCGTGGTTTTATCGACGAAGTGATCCAACCGCAAAGCACACGTAAACGCGTGAGCCGTGCCTTCGCATCGCTGCGTGGCAAGCAGTTGAAGAACCCGTGGAAAAAGCACGACAACATTCCGCTGTAAATCGGCAAACTGCAAGGTAAGGCCATCAAAGCATGACCCAGAGTAACTGGCATACACTACGTGAGGGCGCGCGCACGACTGTTGCGCGCCACTTGCCTGTGCGCTTTGATGTTTCTGCCTCGGCGGAGTTTCCTGATGGGAATGCAGCGCGGCTTGCGCATATGATCCGCCAGGATATGTGGCGGGCCTTGCAAAACCTGCGCGGGTTTTCTCCGGTTGTTCAGGTCGAAAAGTCAGAAGGCACTATGAAAGTGACAGCTGGCGGCCGTGTTCTGGGCTTAGTCACGTCAGGTCTTGAAGGTAGGATTGGCGCATTGTTGAACGACGCTGGCTTAAGGCGGCGTTGGATCGCTTGCGCCGCGAAGGGGCAGTCATGAACGCTTGCATACAAAACCTGCTCGCTCGGGCCGCAAAAGCGATCGGTTCCGTGCTTGCCTGCACTTTGTGTTTTAGCGGTTTGGCCTTGGCGCAGTTGTCCGTCGCTGTGCCGTCTGGTCAAACAGTGACCTTCCTTGAAAAGCGCGTTGACCTTGAGGCGAATATCGTTCGGCTCCGCTTTGTCGCGCCTGATCTGGCCAGCCCCTTAACACGCCCGTCGTTTGAGGCAATTGGAGATGATCTGGAAGCGCTATGCTCCGAGTTTGGCCTAAAAGAACTTCTCAAAGATGCACCGCGCCCAAACCAGATCGTTGTGTCATTGTCAGCGCAACCGATTGAATTTGGTGTGGCGGATACGGACGTTCAGCAAGTTTTTGAAGCATTTAGCGTCCAGAACGAGACCTGCATGTTGGAGATGTTTTGATGGAACCACAATATGTTGCGCAGCGAAGCTCATCCAATGGCGTGATTGAGGCTTCTGAGTCACAACGCGCCGACTTGCGCGCCTGTGCATATCTTTTTGAGACCCGCTCGCATAGAGTGGGCGGCAGGTTCACCCAATGGACCTATACCTCGAGAGGGACAGGGCTGCAGGGTTCTCCTGTGGACTTGAAACGCAATTGTGACAGGAGATTAACATGTCCAAAAGCATCAAATTGCTTGCCGTACTCGGCGTTGCCTTCGCAGCGTCCGCTTGCGCACGTAAAGCACCGGTTGAAGAGTTTGTCGTTGTTGACCCAGCGCCAATCTCTGTTGAGCCGACATACACAGGTAAGTACAAGTAACTTAGCTGCGGGGCAGGCGTTCGCGCCTGCCTCGACCCAAGACCTGTCGCACCAATTCGGGGGTGCGTCATGGCACTAGCGTATATGCTAAAACATCGCGGCTTTCCTGGCCGTCTTCCCGGAACAGATTTCCAATTTACACTTCGCCGCGCGAACCCTAAAGGGGCAACGCCGATTGAGCGCCGTGAACGCAATGCGGATCGCAGGCCCGCTGATCGACGCGCTGACGCTGGCTTTATCGCTGCTCTGTGGGAAAATTTTGGTGCAGAGCCCTTTGAGCGTGGCAATTTAGATGCAGGGCGCCTGAATTGGCTCTTCGGGCGCGAAGTGCTGCCCTATAGCGATCCCTTTGACCCTGCGGATTATGAGGCGATGTTGATCCTTGATCCGCGTGCGGCCGAGCTGTCTTTCCCGGATGCAACGGACTGGAGCGCGTCGGCATGATTTCGCGCAAGGTATTGGAACTTCGGCAGGATCAAGCCTGTTTGATGCCGCGCGCGAGACAAGGCTTTGCCTCTCGTCGGTTTCTTTGCATCGTTCATGCAGTGAAGTTGCACCTTGTTTCAGGTGAATCTTGGAACGTAGCTTTCCGTAACCCTTCCCCTTGGCGGCAGTCTGATGCTACGCTGCATTTGCTGCCGCCTTTTTTCATTTCTGCGGCATCGAAACATAACTTCGAAAGAGAGATAGAATGTCTAAATTCGCAAAATTTGCTTCAGCGATCGTTTTGTCCGCGAGTCTCGCAGGCTGCGTGTCCCAACCAAACCCTCAAGTTCAAGGCGTTGCTGCTGGTGCAGCTATCGGCGCGCTTGCAGGTAAAGCAATTGGTGGAAGCAATTCAGACGTCGCCGCTGGCGCTATTCTTGGTGCGATCACTGGCGCGGCTGCGACAGCCAACTAACAAGCAATTCGCGCAGCGTTTCGCTGCGATAACACACTTACGCGAACGCCGTTTTGCCCCATTGGGCAAAGCGGCGTTTTGCGTTGCTACGTAATACGAAAAGGACCTCCACATGTTCAATAAGATCCTGATTGCCAATCGCGGCGAGATCGCGTGCCGCGTGATTAAGACGGCAAAGAAGATGGGCATCTCAACTGTTGCTATCTATTCTGACGCCGACAAGAACGCGCTTCATGTGGAAATGGCCGACGAGGCGATCCACATCGGACCGCCCCCGGCAAACCAATCGTATATCGTCATCGATAAGGTCATGGACGCGATTAAGCAAAGCGGCGCGCAGGCGGTTCACCCGGGCTATGGCTTTTTGTCCGAGAACTCCAAGTTCGCTGAGGCTTTGGCAGACGCTGGCGTGGCCTTTGTTGGCCCCCCAGTTGGTGCGATTGAAAAGATGGGGGACAAGATCACCTCCAAGAAGATCGCTCAGGATGCCAAGGTTTCCACGGTTCCGGGCTACATGGGCCTGATCGAGGACGCGGATGAAGCGGTCAAAATCTCGAACGAGATTGGCTATCCTGTGATGATCAAAGCCTCCGCTGGTGGCGGCGGTAAAGGCATGCGTATCGCATGGAACGA
>NZ_JBOEHB010000017.1:18323-117346 GCF_050633725.1 Planktotalea sp. | reverse complement strand
GATCAAGGTAGAGAACGTCACCGTGTCTGGGAAAAACCGCGGCAAATACTGAGAAAATGCAATCCTTTGTGCGTTTTTGAGGTCTTTCTGCATATGCGCCAATAGGTTAACGCGTTTCGCACGCAGGTTAGTAAGCTCTTGAATTTTTTCATTTGTTCGCGCGGCAGAAATTGCAGCGCCATATTCAGCTATCGCGTCTGAATGACGTTTCTGCCTCCAAAGCAAGCTTGCTTTCAATCCGAAAATGCTTGCCTCCGCGTCACCTTCGTGCATGGCGCGCTGATCTAATTCATGCCTGCGCTCCGACTGGCTACGCAAGCCAATTTCGATGAGGTCTAACGCAAGATTTGAATTACCTTCGGCAAGCGCTACTCGAACGGAGTCCGCAAGTTCAGCAACGTTAGGGGCTTCGTTGGCTGCGCGCGTCAGGTCAGTTAACCGAACATCAGTGTCATCACTATCTGCACCCAAATCTGACAACAATCGCTGTTCGTTTTGAATCATTATCGATTGGCTTAAGTTGTCAATCATCTCCTGTTGTTGCGCAAATTTATCAAGCATCTGTTGGTGACGTTCGTCCGCTCGACTTGCCTCATCTTCTTGATTGCGGGCAATTGCAGTTAAGCTATATGCAACTGCATTTTCAAAGGCTTGATCCGCCATCAATTCAGTCAGAATTTGCGCCGAAATGTCTCTGAAACGCTGATGTAAGATTGGTTCGTTAAAAGGCGTTTTGTTGGGTACTTGTAAAAGCATACGGCGAGCAATCTCGTCGACATCGCGCCCAGCTTCATTAATGTCCTTTTCAGTCAAGCTGATATGCAAAAACATTTCGGGAATCAGCGTTCGATGTTCTTCGGACAAATGTGTATGTTTAATTCTAGTTTTTAGCTTTTGCGCGACTTCGTCTACAAATGGCTTTTTCGCTTCAAAGCCTAATATTCCCAAGACGGAACCGACAAAACTAGAAACACTGGCAGCCGCACCTGTTGCAGAACCGACAGAAACTGATGCAACTGCTCCTGCAGCGGAAACTAGACAGTTTGCAGCGTGATAATATGGGTCCGCACGTTTAATAGGTTTCATTGCGACTCAATCAAATACCAATTCCGCATTTGGGACACTCTATTAATTGAAACCTTCCAATGCCACCCCCTCTACCGTAATCCTGTGCATCAACCTGCCATGCCCTGCGTAGTCGGCACTGGCGAAATGTTGCACGAGGCGGTTGTCCCAAATGGCGACGCTGCCTTCCTCCCATCTCAAACGGCAGGAATATTCGGGGCGGGTCGCGTGGGCGTAGAGGTAGCTCAGCAAGGGTGCGCTTTCCTCGGCGCTCCAGCCTACAAAGTTCTCGGTGAAATCGCCGTTTACATAGAGACAGGGCGCGCCTGTTTCGGGGTGGGCGATGACGCAGGGGTGCAGCGCTGGGGCGCGGTGAGCGCTGGCGTCGGCTTCGATACCGACGCGGCTTTGCGCAAAACTGCCGTCGGAATGCACAGCGCTGAGGGATCGCAGCGTGGATTTGAGGCCCTCGGAGAGACCTTCATAGGCGGCGGTCATGGAGGCAAAGAGCGTATCGCCGCCATAGGGTGGCAGTTCACGCGCGGCGAGGATGGAACACATGGCGGGCGCAGGGTCATAGGAGTGATCGGTGTGCCATGTGCCACCAATGACGCGCGTCATCTCTGGCGATGTGCGCACTTCGGCGATCATCGGGTGCGTGGCGACGGGGGTGAAAAAGCGGTTGGTGTCGATCTTGCCGAACCGCTCGGCCAGCGCGATATGCGCCTCGGGCGTGAGGGATTGGCGGCGGACCACCACCATGCCGTGCGCGAAAAGCGCGGCTTTGAGATCGGAAAAGCCAGCATCCGTCAACGCATTGAGATCGAGCCCCGTGAGTTCAGCGCCAACCGCGCCAGAGAGTTTGCGAATGTCCATGTGCCGAGCAAATAGACAATCCGCAGAGGTGGCAAGCCTTTAGCTCTCACTGCCTGTGTAGGTCACCCCATCGTGCACACATTGAATGGGCGAAGTGCCGGGGACAATGATGCCGATGCCAACGCAGCTTTCGAAATCCTTCACGCTGTTGGCGCGTGCCGCTTCAAAAGCGCCGCCAGAGGGGCGCATTGGCGCGTTGTTTGACGTGGCGGCAGCCCCGGCATTTGCTTTGTTCAAGACGGGCAAATTGACAGTTTGGCAAGCGCTGAGCAGGCAGATTGCGGCGAGTGCAGTTCGTTTTTTCATATTAACCCCAAGTACTTAGAACTGAATACGAGCAAAGATTAACTTAGGTTACATCTTTGGGTCAGGGGAAAAATTTTGGAGTTTAGGCAAAAGAAAAGCCCCGCCAGATTGCTCGGGCGGGGCTTTCAACGTCTTAAGTGGTCGGCTTACATGCCGAGTGCGGCTTTGATTTGATCCAGCGCGCCTTTGAGCAGGTCAGGATTATCCTGCGCGCTTGAAAGGGCTGTCTTCAGCGCTGTTTTCTTCAATGCGCCGATTTCAGAGCCGTCGATCATTTCAGACACTTTTTCGAGGTTGAAACCTTCAGGTGTCAGCAGATCAGCCATGCCACCTGTTGCCTCTTCTGCGGCTTCGGTTGCAGCAGCTTCGGCCTCTTGCGCGGCTGTTGCGGCTGCTTCTTCGGCTTCAGCTGCGGCGGCAGCGGCTTGCTCTTCAGCCGCGGCGGCTGCGGCAGCGGCCTCTTCTTCGGCTTTCGCAGCGGCGGCAGCAGCAGCTTCTTCAGCGGCTTTGGCTTCTTCTTCCAGCTTGGCAGCAGCGGCAGCAGCTTCTTCCTCTGCTTTCGCAGCGGCGGCAGCAGCAGCTTCTTCAGCGGCCTTTGCTTCTTCTTCTAGCTTGGCAGCAGCGGCAGCAGCTTCTTCTTCGGCTTTCGCAGCGGCGGCAGCGGCTTCTTCAGCGGCTTTGGCTTCAGCGGCTTTTGTGGCTTCGGCTTGCGCCATTGCCGCTTTTTCAGCCGCGTTATTTGAATAGAGCATATAACCGCCACCAAGTACGACAGCTGCAATAATTACCCAAATCATGTTCTTCATGGATCATTCCCCTAAAAGGTATTCTTCCGCATTCAGCGTCTTTGCGTGAATGCTGCGCAGGCGAAATGATCACATAGCCACGTGAGCGCAAGGGGAAAACGTTGCATCGCGATGCAAATCGCCTCAATTTGGCGCTTGAAGCGAGAAGACACTGCCACTATCTTGCAGGCCTGAATTTAAAGCCATCAAAGGATAAATCCCATAGCCCGCAGACCTCACAATGCGCCGCCACAGCGCGACACCGGCCCACGCGTCAACGACAAAATTCGCTGCCCTGAAGTTCGTTTGATCGGAGCAGACGGCGAGAATGTTGGTGTCATTCATCCGGCCAAAGCATTGGTTATGGCCGAAGACGCCGGCCTTGATCTGGTTGAAATCTCTCCGAATGCCAATCCGCCTGTGTGTAAGATTATGGACTTTGGTAAGTTCAAATACGAAACACAAAAACGCGAAGCCGAAGCGCGTAAGAAGCAGAAGATCATCGAGATCAAAGAGGTCAAGTTCCGTCCGAATACGGATAAGAACGACTATGATGTGAAAATGCGCAACGTTTATAAGTTCTTGGAAAATGGCGACAAAGTGAAAGTCACTTTGCGTTTCCGTGGACGTGAAATGGCGCACCAGAACCTTGGTCGCGAATTGCTAGAGCGCGTTGCTGCGGACACAAAAGAGCATGGCCGCGTGGAGAACTTTCCCAAGATGGAAGGTCGCCAGATGGTGATGCTGATCGGTCCTTTGCCGAAGTAAGCGCTGTACACGACGTAATAGTTGGAAAAGCCTGGCCATTGCGCCGGGCTTTTGCTTTTTTTCACCGATTAGGAAGTGCCTGCGTGCTTTCCGCGCCCTACCCGTTTGGTTCTGAAATTCGTGTCACGGTCCTAGTGATCTTTCGTCCATCTCGTTTGTATTCTTGATACACTACGAAATTGTACTTCCCGATCGTATATTTGAAATCTCGGGTTTCTTCGGTTGTGACCCGTCGCCACGTTCCAACCCTATTTGTCGCGCCGATCTGTTTGATGTTGTAAACATACTTGCCTGTATGTCGCGTCGTGCCTCGCACAAAGTGAGTACACGGCCCAACAACATAGTAACAAGAATTCGGTACATTTTTCACGTTATAGCCGCGTGCGTTGCTCCCTCGCACAAAGTGACCCTGCGCATTGAATTGTTGCCTGACTTTATTGCCTGTTTGCAAATTCGTTTCTTCTAAGATGTAGAACCTGCCCTGCTTTCCGACATATCGGCTTACGTATCTATCGCCATTTTGCCATTTCATTTCATATTCTGTGCCAACGGGCATCTGATCGAAACGGATGCCCCAGTTTTGAGCAAACGAAGAGGTCGCAAACACAGTAAAAGCGAGCGCAAGCAATGGTAATTTCAAAAAGTTAAACATAGGTATCCTAGAGACTGGCAGCCATTACAGATTTGACTGATCTAAAAATGCATCACGCGGCGCGAAGTCGCAAGATCGTAGCTTGCTTTGAGCCAAGCGCGCAAAACGTCCACGTAAAAGGAAGATACCATGTGGGAAGAAAGATTTGCAGTTGATAACTACGTGTTCGGAACCGAGCCTGTGCCCTTCCTGACCAAGTATGAAAGCCTGTTCGAAGCGGGGCAAAGCGTGCTGTCGATTGCCGAAGGTGAAGGGCGCAACGCGGTGCATTTGGCGAAGATGGGGCTGGACGTAACGGGCGTTGAATTTGCGCCCTCCGCGGTGGCCAAAGCGGAAAAACTGGCGGCGAAGAACGGTGTCTCGCCGCGTTTCATCCAGTCTGATCTGTTTGATTGGGACTGGCCAAAGGACGCTTATGACATCACGCTTGGGCTGTTCTTTCAGTTCGTGGGCCCGCAAGAGCGCAATATTTTGTGGCGCAATATGCTGGCTTCGACCAAGCCCGGTGGATTGGTGATGATTCACGGCTACACCCCCAAACAGTTGGAATTCGGCACGGGCGGCCCGCCTAATGTTGAGAATATGTACCGCAAAGCGGATTTTCTCGAAATTTTTGAAAATTGTGATATTCTGGTAAACGACGAATATGATGCGGAGCAACGTTCCGGGTCTGCCCATGTGGGCATGTCGGCTTTGATTGATTTTATCGCGCGCACCCCTTTTTGAGAAAGTATTCAAACAAATGGATAGGCGCATGTGGAGCATTTTCATCACGTAAATAACAAGATCGAATTGAAAAAAGGAATTTATGAATGACAACGACATTTCAAAGCACCGACTCGATCGGTGCAGGACAACGGTTCAGCTTTGCTGATGCGGGCGACACGCTCGTCGTGCTCTCAGGCGTTACAATGGCCTCGACAGATTCTAGAGCGATCGCCTCCAGCTTTTCCAACTCGTCACTGCGTTTAGATGGATCAGTCTACAGTCCAGACAGTCCTGCAATTGACTTTGGTGCAGGGTCTTCGCAGATCACAATTGGTGAAAACGGTATTGTTGCTTCACATACCGGCTTTACCGGCGCTGCGGTGCGCATGGACGCTGCGGATAATGTTCTAAGCAGTGCAGGCGAAATTTCGAACCCGGGCGGTATTGGCGTTTTGTTGGCAGGAGACGACTGCCAAGCCATGAATTCCGGTTCCATAGTCGCGTCAACTGGTTTGATCGTTGGTTTCACGGGCAGTGGCAGTTCGCTTTACAACACCGGCCTGATATTCGCCAATGACGATGACAATATAGGCAATGATCCCAACGTTACCCAAATGAGCCACGGAGTGCATGTTGAAGGCAACGAGACGGCCATAACCAATGCAGCGGGGGGCGAAATCATTGCGTCTGGCTGGGGCAAAGCCGGCGTTCATGTAGGGCTTGGCATTGCGAGTACCGGAAATTGGTCAGTTGTCTTGAACCACGGGCTGATTTCATCGCTTCAAGGCTATGGCGTGGATTTTTCCGATATGCTTGCGGCGGAAGCTGCGTCGCTTACAAACCACGGTACAATTTCAGGCGCGATGGCATCCTTTATCGGGAATGTATCGGGCGAAACCATCGTTAACACGGGATTGATGGACGGCGCGGTTCTTACCAATGACGGCGATGATCGTTTCGAGAACACGGGCACGGTGCAAGGCGACGTTGACTTGGGTGACGGAGCAGACACCTATCGCGGACTTGGCGAAAGTTTTGTCTTTGGCGATGTTTTGGGCGGCGCGGGCAAAGATCGTCTTTATGGCGGCGAAAACATCGACAAACTGTTTGGCAACGCCGATGCGGATCGCATACGCGGGCGTCAAGGCGATGACGATTTGATCGGCGGCACAGGCGAAGACGATATTCGCGGCCAGCTTGGCAATGACGTGATTGAGGGCAATCAAGACAATGACCGCCTCGGTGGTGGTCAGGGCAACGATATTATCAAGGGCGGTTCAGGTCTTGATACGATCACCGGCGGCATGGGTGAGGACACGCTCACGGGCGGCATGGGCGCGGATGTTTTTGTGTTCAACCGTCGCTCTGGCGATGATGAAATCACTGACTTCAACAACAACACCGACAAGTTGGACCTGTCGAAGTTTGCCCTCTCATCGCGTCAAGATTTGACCGACGCGGGCGCTATCATTGAAAATGGCGCGGGCTCGATCATTGATCTGACGGCGGTTGGCGGCGACGGGGTGATTTACGTCGAAGACATGAGCGTCGCGCAATGGAGCAACGCAGATTTCATCTTTGCCTAAGCCTGTCGTGGGCGTGGGCGTGTTGGAATTTCTTTGAGCAATCCACCCACCCCCATGCCAGCGATGTCTTCGCTGGTGACGGGAACGCCGCAGAGCACGCGGCTTAGCACTTTGTCCGCGCCATTTAGCGCGGGCGAGCGTGCGCAGCCCGGCAGGCCAATGACCGGCTTTTCATGCAAACGAGCTAGGAACAGCAGGTTTCCGGGATCAACTGGCATGCCAAAGCGAATAAGCGTGCCCCCTGCCCCGATCAGCGCCGCAGGGGCGACATCGTTTGGATCAGAGGTGGCAGAGCCCGTGAGAATGAGGATCACCTCGCCTTTTGCGGCGTGAACGGCATTGATCAACGCGCCCTTTTCATGGGCGCAGGTCAGGACCTCGATCAAAGGGCTGCCGAGCGCGTCTAGGCGGGCTTTTGTTGCCGCAATGGCCTTTGTTTCATCAGCGCCGTGTTCGATCTGCGTGATGATCAAGGACACGGTTTGCCCCAGCGGCCCCGCAAGCGTCAGCGCGCCTTGCGCATGGGCGCAGGCCCTCTCGAGATCGCGCTCTGGCACTGCATATGAGATGATTTTCACCGTCCCGAGCATGCCGCCTGTGTGCAGTTGATGATAGGCAGGCACGGAAGCAAAAGAGATCATCGGGTTGACCTCGTTTAGCGCTGTGAGTCTGTCGAGGTCGAGCATTGCCACGCCTGCCCTTGTCGCGATAAGGTTCACCCGTCCTGTGGCCGCTTTGGTCACGCGAAGACCCGCCGTATTTGCAAGCAGCGCATCACCAAGGAGGCGTGCGGCATCGTTTTCTTCGACATCTCCTGCCTCTAGGGCGGCGACCGTGATCTCGGTTAGCCCTGCGCGGCGCAAGTGGTCTATGTGCTCGGCCTCCAGTTGGAGCCCTTTGCGCAGGCGTCCACCTTCAATGCTGACCGAGTGCGCAAGGATACAGCCAAGCGCTTGCTCGATTGGGAGAGGCCCAAACCTCACGCTGCGCCCTTGCGCAAAACTTGGGTGATTTGCGCGATGATCGACACGGCTATTTCCGACGGGCTACTTGCGCCGATATTGAGGCCAACGGGGCCATGAATGCGAGCAATGTCTTGCTCGGTGAAGCCTGCCTCTGTAAGGCGCGCGGTGCGTTTGGCGTGGGTGCGGGTTGAGCCGAGCGCGCCGATGTAAAACGCTTCAGAGCGTAGCGCGATCTCAAGCGCGGGATCGTCGAGTTTCGGATCATGGGTGAGCAGAACCAAGGCCGAGCGGGTATCAAGCGCGAACTCTTTAACCGCGTCGGCAGGCCAGTCGGTCAAAACACGTTGCCCCGGAAAGCGTGCTTCTGTCGCAAAGGTCTCGCGCGGATCAACGATGACAGGATCATAGCCAGCCATTTGCGCCATCGGCGCGAGCGCTTGGGCGATATGGACCGCGCCAACAACAATCATCCTGAGAGGCGGGTTGTGAATGGCAATGAAGCGGCGGGTTCCCTCTTCAAAGCCAGAGCGATCCATACGGAAGCGTTCGGAAAAGCCCGAGGTGTGGAGCGCGCGGGTTCCTGCGTCGAGATCAACTTCATAGGCGATCGGTTGACGTGCTGTTCGGGCGCTGACCAGATCGGCAAGCATTTGCTCGGGAAGCACT
This sequence comes from Planktotalea sp., assembly GCF_050633725.1. GTDB lineage: Bacteria > Pseudomonadota > Alphaproteobacteria > Rhodobacterales > Rhodobacteraceae > Planktotalea. The sequence goes on along the minus strand of NZ_JBOEHB010000017.1, from coordinate 108,969 downwards.
TTTCCGACAGGCTCAAGCAGAATGCGGATGGTGCCACCGCAGGCTAGGCCGACAGCAAACGCATCGCCGTCCGAGATGCCAAATTCCAACTCACGCGCATCGCCTTGTTCTATTGCCTCTATCGCTTCGACAATCACCGCGCCTTCGACGCAGCCGCCTGACACAGAACCGATGATGTCGCCCTGCCCGTTGATCGCAAGTTGACTGCCCGTGCGGCGCGGGGCGCTGCCCCAAGTTTCAATCACGGTGGCCAATGCTGCGCCTTTGCCAGCACGATGCCAGCTCAGCGCTTGTTCGGGGATTTGGTCGATGTTCATATCCATGGGCATCACATTGGCGCAGGATTTCGGAAATGAAAATGGCCACCTTGGTCGGGTGGCCATTTTCCTGTTTTGTTTGCTTTGCTTACTCCGCAGGCGTCAGCACCGTGCCTTGACCTGACAGACGCTCTGGCAGGACAATCGCGATGATAATGAACAGCGCGCCAAGTGCGATGCCGACAAGATCGCCAGAAAGTGCGGTAAGCCCGTCGTATTTCGCGCCCGGAACCGTGCCGAGCGTTTGCTTAACGCCGTCCAGCATGCCAGTCGCTTTCCACATCGGGTAGGTCACCATATAGGCCGCTGCGCCAAGCAAACCGCCTGCGATGAAGAACAGCGCGTCCTTGCGACCGGATGCGGCTGCGCACACGCTGGTGCCGGGGCAATAGCCAGAGGCGGCCCAGCCTGCGCCGAGCAGAAGGCCACCGATGAAGACGCCAACATAGGCAGTTTTCACGCTCATATGGCCCACATCCACGAGGCCCGCCATCTGACCTGCGAACATCAAAACCGAGCCTGTGCCGATCGCCAGAAGGATGGTTTTCATCAGGTGCAAGTTGGTGAGGTTCAGCATACGCCCGATCCAGTTAGGATTGCTTGCACCGATGCGATCCAGCACTGCGCCGAAAGCGCCGCCGATGATAATTGCGAGTAGAATTGAGGTCATGATTTAGGCCTCCTCTTTATACATGAACATGGCGACAGGAATTGCGGCGGCGAATGCGCCAGCGGCAAAAATGTAGCCTGAAATCGAGGTTTGCATCATGCCAGACATCATGTGGCCCGATGTGCACCCGCCAGCCAAACGCGCGCCGTAGAGCACGATAAAACCGCCCAGAAAGGCCACCGCGTAGCGTTTCATTGGGGTGTCGCCATAGTTGGCGTACCAGATTTCTGGCAGGCGCTTTTCATCTTTGCTAATGCCGCCGCGCGCCAGCGTTGACAGGAATGCCCCTGCGATCATCGCGAGCACGAAGACAAAGCTGTAGTTCAGCGGATTTGCGATGGACTTGGCGTATTTGCCATTCGATTTCGCCAGATAAGCATTGGTTGAGGTGTAGCCATCCTCGGTTTGCGTCACCAGCTCGGGGTTGGCGATGTCCGCGACGATACCGTCCAGAATGACGAATTGCGTCGAGACGCCAATCGGTTTGACCAAGACCACCGCCATGAAGAAGACGAGGCCCAAAAGCAGCCCGCCTATTTTCCAATTGAGTGTCATTTTCTTTCCTTTCGACTCAGTATGAGGGAAAGGGTGGCATTCATATTCAGTTTTTTGAATGATTTAGATCAAGTGGTGATTTATTCTTGTGCCATTGCACGCAACAGGCGGGCTTTTTCGCCTGTGTCGCCCTCGACGGAGAGCGCGTGCGCCAGATCTTCCAGTGAGGCGATGGAATGGCCTGCGCGAAAACTGTCAACATGGGGCAGCATGGCGCGAATGCCTTGGGCCTTTGGGGCAAATTCGCTCCAGCGTAGCAGCGGGTTGAGCCATATGAGGCGATGCGACGACAGATGCAGGCGCTGCATTTGTTTGGCCAGTTGGTCTGGTTCGCCGCGATCAAGCCCGTCGGTGATCAAAAGGACCAGAGCGCCCTGCCCCAGCACGCGGCGCGACCAGTCTTTGTTAAAGCGCTCAAGGCTTTCCCCGATGCGCGTGCCGCCGTCCCAATCTTGCGTTTCTGCCCCCGCCGCAGCAAGCGCCGCATCTACATCGCGTTGGCGCAAATGCCGCGTGATATTGGTGAGGCGTGTGCCAAAGGTGAACGCATGCACCTTCGCCCAGCCCGCGCCTTTGTCATTGGCTACGCTGTGCAAAAAATGCAGCACGATGCGGGAATATTGGCTCATAGAGCCAGAAATATCGCAAAGCACAACAAGGTTCGGCCAGCGTGTGCGCGGGGTTTGCTTGACCAGCTTGTGCACCTCGCCGCCTTGGCGCATGGAGGCGCGCAGGGTGGCGCGAAAGTCGATTTTAGGGCCGCTGAGCGCAGTGCGCGCACGGCGCGATACAAGGGGCGTTACGGGCAGCTTGAGCTTTGAGAGGATGCGCTTGGCCTGTGCCACTTCATCGGTGCTCATCTGTTCAAAATCAAGGCTGCGCAGGCGCTCTTCTGAGGACATGGTGAGGGAGGTGTCGATCTCGATCTCTGTCCCGTCTTTGTCTTCTTCCTGCTCTGGGAGGTCGCGCTCTACCCCATCGAGCAGCGCCTCTGCAGCGCGTTTTTCTGCGGCGCTGGCTTGTTTTTCTTCCTGCACTCCGCGAATGGCAGGCAGCATCATCGCCATCATATGTTCCATGAACTGCGGATCGCGCCAGTAAAGCCGGAAGATTTGCGCGAACACCGCACGATGTTCCGGGCGGGTGACAAAGCAGGCTTGCAGCGTAAAGAAAAAGTCGCGTTTTTCGGTGAAACCTGCCGCTTCGACGGCGTGGATTGCATCAATGACGCGGCCCGGACCGATGGGCAGGCCCGCTTTGCGAAGCGCACGCGCGAAATAGGTAATATTGCCCGCGAGGCGCGGGTTGTCGGGCAGCTCTAAGGGCGCTTGCGTTACCACTTGGTGCCCAGCGCTGGGGATTTCACATCCCCAGACCCCTGTGGGATATTTTTAGAGAGAGGATGCATTAGGGAGCTTCTAATGATTTTTTGGCATCTTCCAGAATGCGCTTGGCTTCGGAACCCTGAAGCTGCGCGATGTCATCTTGGTATTTGAGGATCGCGCCGAGCGTGTCAGCGATGACTTCGGGACTGAGTTCGAGCACATCCAGCGCCAACAGGCATTTGGCCCAATCGATGGTTTCCGCGACGCCGGGTTTTTTGAACAGATCTTCGCCGCGCAGTTTTTGCACAAAGGCGACGACTTCGCGGCTCAGGTTTTCCGAAGCCTCAGGAGCGCGGGCGGTGAGAATGTCCATTTCGCGCTCGAAAGTCGGGTAATCCACCCAATGATAGAGGCAGCGGCGCTTCAGGGCGTCATGCACTTCGCGGGTGCGGTTTGAGGTCAGGATCACAATGGGCGGCTCGGGCGCTTTGATCGTGCCAAGTTCGGGGATGGTGACTTGGAAGTCAGAGAGCGCTTCGAGCAGGAATGCCTCGAAGGGTTCATCGGTGCGGTCAATTTCGTCGATGAGCAGGACTGGCGCGCCGCCTTCTTGCGGGCGCATCGCGTCCAGCAGCGGACGCTCGATCAGGAAATCTTCGGAGAAGAGTTCGGTGGTGAGAGACGCGCGATCTGCGCCGCCTGTGGCCTCGGCGCTGCGAATAGCGACCATTTGTGCGGGAAAGTTCCACTCATAAACCGCGCTCGCGGCATCAAGCCCTTCATAGCATTGCAAGCGGATCAGCTTGCGGCCCAGCGCGGTGCTGATGGCTTTGGCAATCTCTGTCTTGCCAACGCCCGCCTCACCCTCGAGAAACAAAGGCCGCCCGAGTTTAAGCGAAAGGAACACCACCGTCGCAAGATCGCGCCCGCAGACATATCCGGTCTCGCCCAGCGCCTCTTGCACCGCATCAATACTATTCATCCCGTCCCCCCTCAAAGCCCGTCAAAACCTGCGTTTTGCCAAGACTTGGGCGCAGCATCTTCCCATTCCTGCCCCAATTTGCAGGCAATTTGCCGACAAGTGATCCGCATAAGACGGGCCTTTTTGAGACGTGCAGGAGCAAGTAAGATGCAAGACCCCCTTCATTTGTTAGACCAGTCACTGGCCGGCAAAACCGGCCAAGCGTGGCTGTCTGCCGTGGAAGATATTACAGATGAAGCAGGGTATTTCCAGCCACTCAGCCCTAAGCATAACGTCGCATTTATAGATGCGGGGAAAACGCTATTAGTGACGTTCGAATCACTGCAATCCATTCAATCCATCAATGAAAACGCCCACCCCGTCGGTTTTGAAATGGCGCGCGAAGAAGGTTGGTCTTTGCTGTCGTTCTTTTGCGATGGCCATACGTGGTTCCGCGACCCTGCGATCTATCGCTATGTGGATCGGCTTGTGGATGACGGCTTTTTTGAGGATTTCGATCAGGTTATCTTTTATGGTGCAGGATCGGCGGGCTATGCGGCCTGCGCCTATTCTGTGGCCGCGCCGGGCGCGCATGTACTTGCGTTGAACCCGCAAGCGACGCTTGATCCGCGCGTAACAGAATGGGACGAGCGGTTTCGCCGCGCGCGCCGCATTAGCTTCACCGACCGCTATGGCTATGCGCCTGACATGCTGGACGCAGCCGAGCGCGCGACGATCATTTACGACCCACGCGTTGAGATGGACGCGATGCATGCTGCGCTCTTTACCCGCCCGAATGTCGACAAGCTTCGAATGGGGTTTTATGGCGCGGCGCTTGATAGCCAGATGATGCGGCTTGATATTCTTTATCCGCTGCTCAGCGCGATCGGTGCAGGCGCTTCGGTGCCCGAAGAGTTCTACACGCTCCACCGCCAACGCCGCATGGATCGCAATTACCTGCGCGCCGTGCTTGGGGATATGGAAGATGCGAAACGGTGGACCTTTGCCAAAATGATCTGTGACCATGCTGCGCGTGCTTTGAATGCGCCACGGTTTAAGAAACGGGGCGAGCAGATTGCCGCCCTACAGGCCTCCGAACGCGCAGCCAAAGACGCGCAAGAAGACTAACGCGCAAGCATGCGCAGACGCGGCTTATGGCGGCGCTTGTACATATAGCGCGCCCAAGCCGCGATGATCGGCGTGCGCCAGCCTGCTTCGATGTCGATCTCGTCAATGAGCTCAGCGCCCAGCGCGTGGGGCTGAACCTGCAAACGGTGGATCCAGTGCTTTACGCCCATTCCTTTCTCTGACGAGGTGAAATGCATCGCAATTGGATCAAAATCAACAACCTCCATTCGATAGGGTTGTGCGGGCAAGATACCAAACAGAGACACCTCAACGTCTAACACCTGCCCTTTGTGGATCGCGCCGCTTGGCAGCCCGGTGAATGTGAGCAATCCACGCACCGCTTCTTTGAGGCAATCTATATCCGTTGCGACGGCCCAGACCTTTTCCGGGGGATGCTCATACACATGGCTCAGGCGCACTGTCTTCACTTGCCTTGCTTTCCCGTGATCCGCGCCAACAGCTCTTTGCGCGCGATGCCTGCGATAGCTCCGATGCACAACAATAGCGGATAGTCATGCACCCCGATAAGGTTAAGCACGATGAGAGCGGCCCCAAGGCAAAGCACGATAGCAATGATTGGGATTTGCTCTTTGGGGAGCGTTATGCCGATTTTACCAAAACCGTCCTTCATAAAAGGGACCGCGCTTTGATAAAATGCGCCAACGGCAAACCCGATGATCAACGTGAAAATCATATCCTACCTCCAAACGGTTGGTTCAAGACCTACCCAAGCGCTAAGAAAGACGCAAACCCCTAGCCCTTCGCTGCGCTCCAGTGTATGCGCATTTGCATGACTGATAGCCTCACACTCCGCCGCCCCGACGACTGGCACCTTCATCTGCGCGATGGCGATATGCTGCGCGCTGTGTTGCCAGAAACTGCGCGCCATTTCGCGCGTGCGATTATTATGCCAAACCTTGTGCCTCCTGTTGTGACGGGCGCGGATGCGCTGGCCTACCAAGCGCGCATCAATGACGCTTTGCCGAGCGGCATGACGTTCGAGCCTCTGATGACGCTTTATCTGACTGAAGACACGGATCCAGCGGACATGCGCGCAGCTTTCGAAAGTGGGCTGATCAAAGCGGTGAAACTTTACCCCGCAGGCGCGACGACCAATTCGGCCAGCGGCGTGCGCGATTTTGCGCGTGTGCAGCCTGTCTTGGATGTGATGGCCGAAATCGGCTTGCCGCTCTGCCTACATGGTGAAGTCACAGACTCCCATGTAGATATCTTCGATCGCGAGGCCGTCTTTATCGACACGGTGCTTGACCCGCTACGTCGCGCAACGCCCGGCCTTAAGGTCACGATGGAGCATATCACCACAAAGGACGCTGTTGATTACGCGCGCGCGCAGGGCGATGATCTAGGCGCGACGATTACCACCCATCACTTGGTGATCAACCGCAACCACATCCTCGTGGGCGGGATTAAGCCGCACTATTACTGCCTGCCCGTCGCCAAACGCGAGCTTCACCGCGAAGCTTTGGTCGAGGCCGCCACCTCTGGCGAGGCGCGCTTCTTCCTTGGCACAGACTCGGCGCCCCATACGGATGAGCTAAAAGAAAACGCCTGTGGCTGCGCGGGCTGCTTTACCGCGACCAACACCATGTCGATTCTGGCGCAGGTGTTCGAAGAGCATGGCGCGCTAGACAAGTTAGAGGCCTTTGCCTCTCTCAATGGCCCCGCGCACTACGGCCTGCCGATCAATGAAGAAACGATTACCCTGAACAAGACTGCACCAACCTACCCTGAGAAAATCATCACAGGAATGGGTGAAGTCACGGTCTTTGATCCTGGGTTCGAGCTCACATGGTCTGTCACCACCTGATCTTCATTTTCCAAAACAAACTCCCGCCGGAGGCTCCCGCATTCTCCGGCTTTGCTGCCAAACGAGACCAAACATGATCCCAACAAGCTACCCAAGCCCCGAAGAAATCGCGCGCCTTACGGCCCGTATGTTGCTTGAAATAAAAGCGGTGCACTTTAATGCGGCCGAGCCGTTCATTCTGTCTTCAGGCCTGCCCAGCCCAACTTATATTGATTGCCGCAAACCCAACTCATATCCGCGCATTCGCGCAACGATGATGGATTTCATGGCCGTTACCGTCATGCGCAATGTGGGCTTTGAAGCCTTTGACAACGTTGCGGGCGGCGAAACCGCGGGCATTTCTTATGCGGCCTTGATGGCCGAGCGCTTGGCCCTTCCCATGACCTATGTGCGCAAGAAAGCAAAAGGGCACGGGCGCGGCGCGCGGATTGAAGGCGATATGAGCGAAGGTCAGCGCGTTTTGCTTGTGGAAGACCTGACGACAGATGGCGGCTCCAAGCTAAATTTCGTCGACGCTATCCGCGAGACTGGCGCGTCTTGCGCCCACACGGCTGTGATCTTCTATTATGACATCTTCCCCGAGACCACCAAGACCCTTGGGGACCACGGCGTCACGCTACACCATCTATGTACATGGTGGGATGTTTTGGCCGAAGCCAAAGCGCAAGGTGCCTTTGATGCAGCCACGCTTGACGGTGTCGAGGCCTTCCTGAACGATCCGCGTGCATGGCAAGAGGCCAACAAACAGGGCTAAGCCCCTTGTTAAGAGAAAGAGAGAGTAAAGGGCGCATTCTAGATCGCCCTTTATGCGGGCTCAGCACTTTGTATAGTTGATCAGGTATCACACTCTCACCTGACACGGGTTTTTCGCCCCCAATGTATCGCGCTTTTTGAAACGAGACCCTCATTGACGCTGACAAGCAATATTGCCCCCTATATCGCACTTCTTTGTCTTGTTCTTGGCGCGGCGAGCCTTGGCATATATCCTGTAAAAAAGCTCATTCAGGTGAAAGAGGCCAAACACGAGCTTAAACATGGCTCGGCCGGGTTTCTGCGCACGATGTCTGGTTGGATCATCATTGCGCTTTGGATCGCTGCTGTGTGGTTCTTTGCCACCATCATTGGAGATTGGTGGGCGTTTGGAAATCTAGAACAGGCAATTGCGCGTTCCTTTCATCGTCTAGAGCTATTGCTGCATATACTGGCGGCGCTTGCCGATGACTAAACTCGCAACATTAGCGCAGCGCGATTTGCTCTGCTCGAATTGCGCAGGGCAATGCGTCTATGCGCCAAGCACCGGCACGCTCACCTGCAACAGCTGCGCCACAGAGCATCAGATTATTCCAGACCCAAACGCCGATCCGGCAGCAGAGCAGCATTATCATCCCGATATGCCGCACACAGAGCAGCCAAGGTTTGCGACGGATCGTCATTTCCAATGTGATAGCTGCGGCGGTGACGTTGTCTTTCAGGGACATTCGATCTCTGAGAACTGCCCTTACTGCAACGGTTCTTTGGTAGAGCAAGCCTTTGACGAGAGCTTTGCCATCCTTGGCATGATCCCTTTTGCGATCACCGACAGGGCTGCGCAGGAAAAAGCCCAAGACTGGGTCAAACGTCGATGGGCCGCGCCGTCAAACCTCGGGGCGCTCATATCCAATTGCCGCGTTGCGGGTATTTACGTTCCCTTTTGGACATTCGATAGCAAAGAGGCGATCGATTACACGGTACGCTACAAGAAAAAGGTCGGGAAGCGCTCTTACACAAGATCGCTCAGCGGGTCGATGAAAACCTACTTCGATGATTTACTCATGCCTGCCTCGCCCCATGTCACGCCGCTTATCCGAGACGGCATTTTACACGACTTTGACCCCGACAAATTGCGCCCGTTTGAGCCAGCCTACCTTGCAGGGTTCGCCGCTGAGCGTCACCATCAAACTGTCAAACAAGGCCTTGCGTGTAATGCCGATGACAAGGCGCTCTTGCTGCGAAATCGGATCATAAGACATTCAGGCAAAAGCAACATCGTTGATGTGAGTTATCTCACCGATACAACGGGGATCAAATATCGCCGTATTCTTTTGCCCGCCTGGATTTTGCACTACGAATACGAGGGGCAACCGATGAAAGTGATAACGTGCGGACTAAACGGGCGCACATTTGGCGAGCGCCCTTTCTCAATGCTCAAACTCTTTACTTATGCGGCGGTGCTTTCAAGTTTGGCTGCTGGTTTTGGCTTTGTCTGGGGCGCGTTGAATATCTATTGAAGAATTTTGCCGCGCGCGCGCTCGGGGTATCCACGCAGCCAGCAAGATAAAATTTTCTTAACAGCCTCTCTCGGGCCCAGCTCCGCTAGAAAATGTGGCATACCTTCGCCAAGCTACAGCATCTAGTAGAAAATTGCCCGCACTTGTGTTATCCACAAAAACATACAATTTGCACTTCCCCTGCTCTTTTTTGTAAGGACGGGGTCGGGATAGTGAGGGCGCGTTATGAATGAAATTGCATCAATCAATCAAACTCAGGTCGATGTTGCATCTGCCGAGACCATGCCGAACTCGATTGAAGCGGAACAACAGCTTTTGGGCGCGATCCTCACAAACAACGACATTTATGACCGCGTTGCATCGATTATCCAGCCGCGCCATTTCTTTGATCCTGTGCATCGTCGCATCTATGAAGTTGCCGCAGCGCGCATAGGCAAAAACAACCTTGCCTCCCCTGTGACGCTCAAAGCGTTTCTGGAAGATGACGAGGGTTTAAAAGAACTAGGCGGCCCCGCCTATCTTGCGCGCCTCGCGGGTGCGGCGATCTCTGCTTTTGCGGCGCGCGATTATGCTCAGATCATTTATGACCTCGCGATCCGGCGTGAACTGATGGGGCTTGGCCGTGATATCGCGGCAAAGGCCGCACGCGTTGATGTCGCGTCAGAGCCTGCCGAGCAGATCGTTGAAGCCGAACAAGAGCTTTATAAGCTGGCGGAAAAAGGCAGCTCGGACTCCGGTTTCCAATCTTTCCTGCGCGCGATCACCGATGCGGTAAACGTCGCCAACGCGGCCTATGAGCGTGGGGGCGGCATGGCCGGTGTCTCGACCGGCCTGGACGACATGGATAAGATGTTGGGCGGATTGCATAAATCTGACCTTTTGATCCTCGCGGGTCGCCCATCTATGGGCAAAACATCGCTTGCCACGAACATCGCCTTTAACGTCGCCAAGGCCTATCGTCAGGGTCAACTTGCCGATGGCACGCAAGGCGCGGTTGATGGCGGGGTTGTTGGCTTTTTCTCGCTGGAGATGAGCGCCGAGCAGCTGGCAGGGCGTATTCTAGCGGAAGCCTCCGAGATTTCTTCGCACAAGATTCGCCAAGGTGACATGGAAGAGTTCGAATTCCGCCGCTTTGTTGAAGCCGCCAAAGATTTGGAAGCCTGCCCGCTTTACATTGACGACACGGCGGCGATCCCGATTGCCCAGCTTGCCGCACGTGCGCGTCGCCTCAAGCGAACGCATGGGCTTGATGTTTTGATCATCGACTATTTGCAGCTTGTGCGCGGTACGTCAGAAAACCGTGTGCAGGAGATTGGCGAAATTTCAATGGGCCTCAAAGCGATTGCAAAGGAGCTGCAAATCCCAGTGATCGCCCTATCCCAGCTCTCGCGTCAGGTTGAAAACCGCGAAGACAAACGCCCGCAGCTGTCAGATCTGCGTGAATCAGGCTCGATTGAGCAGGACGCGGACGTTGTGATGTTCGTATATCGTGGCGAATACTACAAAGAACGTGAAAAGCCTGATGATGAAAACCTCGAAGCAATGGCGGCGTGGCAGGACGATATGGCCCGCTTGCACGGCAAGGCCGAGGTTATCATCGGCAAACAGCGTCACGGGCCGATTGGAACAGTCGAGCTCAGCTTTGAGGCGCAATACACGCGCTTTGGCAACCTTGCAAAACCTTGGCAGGTTGGCAGCGACGACGCGTCTTTCTAAGCAACAGCCGCGCGGGCGATTTCGTCCGCGCTTAGGCCATATTTATCGGCAAAACGACTGCGCGCCGCACGCAGCCTTTTGTCATCGGGCCGCATCCCCAGCGTACGAATGAACTCTATGCGTTGTTGGTCTTTCAAGGCCTCGCGCGAAATCGCAGTGCCCAGCGCGCGATCGATGATTTCACCGCCGGGGGATACGTGAAACCACTTTGAAAAGTCGCGAAAGTGGTGCTGGTTGTGCAGTTTCGTGACATGCCGTGCGAACGGCCCCTTTGGCACATTAAGATGCGCCGACATGTGAAACCACTCATAGCCAAGAAATGTTGCGACCCCGCCAACTGGAACAATTGCCAGTGCGATCCAGAACGCTTGCGCCGCGCCAAAGAGCGCAAGAAGCCCCCAGAGCGCGAAGAAGTTAAACCCAAGCATTGGCAGAGCCACCCAGACCGGAACAAAGAACAGTTTGTGATTGGTTGGAAAGTCGTGATGGCCATAGTGAGCGCGGTAAAGCAGATCGAAAGCCCATTGCTGCGTTGGCGGTTTCAGATGGAACACATAGCGGTGCAGGTTATATTCATTCAGGTACTGCGCAAGGATGCCCAGCGGGACACAGGCCCACACCCAAATTGGTCCCCAAACGGCTAGCGTCACAATAGCCAGTGCGCAAACCGCGGCCATGAGCACGACACTTGGATGTTGCATCAACAATCTGAGCCGAACCATTGTCCCCTCCCCCTTGCCTCAGGAATTCACCGCCAATAGGCTTGCACCACCCTATTTCAGGAGAGCCTTTGTTGAAAAGACGCGAATTCATAGCTGCGGGCATCGCAACGGGCGCAACGTTTTCGCAAGCACGTCCCGCTTTGGCAACGCAGCCCCTTCATGTGCGCCCCGAGGAAGATCGGCATGAAGCCACGTTTATGATGTGGCCCGTGAATAGAAAGGTGCATCCTAACGCGAGCTTTCTTCAGCATCTGCAACTGACGATCGCGAACATTGCCAATGCGATAGCCGATTTCGAACCCGTTATCATGCTCGCGGCGGCCAGCGATCATGGCAAAGCACGGCGCATGCTCGCGCGCGGGGTTGAGCTTTGGGATATCCCCACCGAGGATTTATGGGCGCGTGATGCGGGTCCGTTGATAGCGCATCAAGGGTCCAAACGTGTGGTCAGCCATATTCAGTTCAATGGTTGGGGCGCAAAGCAGGTTCACAAGCGCGACAGCAAAATCGCCCGCGAAGTGGCGCACATTTTGGGTTTTGACATGATCGACAGCGGCTTGATCGGTGAAGCCGGCGGGGTTGAGCACGACGGACACGGTCTGCTCATGGCGCACGAAAGCTCATGGGTGAATCGCAATCGCAATGGTGCTTTGGGCCGCGCCGAGATCGAACGTAGCTTACTCAACGCTTATGGCGCTGAGCGGATGATTTGGGCCAAAGGCGTAAAAGGTGAAGATATCACCGATTATCACATAGATTCATTAGCGCGTTTCACGGGGCCGAACCGGGCGCTGATCAACCTCAACGACAATCCCGATTGGGAAGATCCGTTCCATGTGGCCGCCTATGAAACTTACGATGTTCTAAAGGCCGCAGATGTTCAGCTAGAGGTCATTCCAGAGCCAACGTATCGGCGCGTCAAAGGCGTTGAATTCGTTGCCTCTTATGCCAATTACTATGCCTGCAACGGCGCGTTGATCGCTGCTGCCTTTGGAGATCACGAAACGGACGAAATTGCGCAGACAGCTTTGGCACGGCATTACCCGGAGCGCGAGGTCGTGACGCTTAATGTCGATGCTTTGGGTGAAATTGGCGGCGGCATTCATTGTGCAACCCAGCAGCTTCCAGAGGCTATATGACAGCTATTCCAGTCTTAGACCTAACGGATCGCAATATCGATCGCGCCTTTGTCAAAGCCTACAGCAATGTCGGGTTTGCCTATTTCGTCGGCCATGGAATTTGCCCCAAATTGCGCCAATCGCTCTTTGACGTCTCAAAGGTGTTTCACGCGCTACCAGAGTCCGAGAAAAACAAAGTCGCAGTTGATCGCAACCATCGCGGCTACATTGGAATGGCCAGTTCAACTGATGTAAATTCAACCCTCGCAGAGGTCAACAAGCCCAATCAATCGGCAAGTTTCATGATGATGCGCGAGGATGCTATAGCGGATCGCGATGTTTATCTTTCGGGCCCGAACCAGTGGCCAGATGTGGCGCAGTTTCGCGACACGCTTGAGCGCTACAATCAAGAAATGTGTGTCCTAGCGGACAAGATGATGCGAATTGCTTTGCGCGCGATTGGCGCTCCTGTTGAGGCGATAGAGATGTTCACACCGCCCACAACTTGGCTGCGGCTGCTGCACTACCCTCCGATGCCCCATGCCAGCCCCGATGATCTTTACGGCTCGGCCCCGCATACAGATTTCGGCGCGCTGACTTTTTTGGCAACGGATGACGTCGGTGGCTTGCAGGTGCAAACACCTGATGGGCGCGAGTGGATTGATGTCCCGCCTCGCCAAGACGCCTTTGTGGTCAATGTGGGCGATATGCTGCATCGGCTTTCCAACGGCGCGCTGCGCTCAACCCCGCATCGTGTGATCAACAAAACCGGGCGCGAGCGATATTCATGCCCGTTCTTTTATGACCCGCACGTTAGCGCAACGATCAAGCCTCTGATCGGCGCGCAAACGCCTGCATTTGAGCCAATGGTTTTCGGGCATTTTCTGCGCCGCGAACTTGAAGCAAGCTATGATGCGCACAAGCCAGATATGGATCAAAAAACCTAAGATCAGCCTCAGTTTAGCAACGGCGCGGCTGGCTTACGGGGTCTTTTACCCTTGACGCGCAGGTCTGTCGTGGCAAACACCTCTTTTATGAGCACAGGTACACTTACGATTGATCTGGCCGCGATGGCCAAGAACTGGACCGCACTAGATGCGATGAGCCAAGCCGAAACGGGCGCAGTGGTCAAAGCAGACGCCTATGGCACAGGCATTGGCCGCGCAGCGCGCCGGCTTGCGCAAACAGGGGCGCGCAAGTTTTTCGTCGCCGTTGCCGAAGAAGCCGCCGATATCCGCCATGCCCTAGGTCCTGATCCTGAAATTTTCATTCTGTCAGGCCATATGTCTGGCGATACGGATATGATTTCGGATTTGAACCTGATCCCCTTACTGAGCTCGATTGATCAAATGCTGCGCCATTTCGAGGCCCTGCCCGGCGCGGCCTTTGGCATTCAGCTCGACACGGGCATGAACCGTCTCGGCATGGAGCCTGCCGAATGGGAAGCCGTTCGCACACTCGTGATCCCGCAGGCACCAAAGCTAATCATGTCGCACCTTGCCTGCGCAGATGAGCCCGAGCATCCAATGAACGCGCAGCAACTTGCGGCTTTCACCCAGATGACCGATGGCATTGATGCGCCTCGCTCGCTCGCCGCGACGGGCGGCATCTTGCTAGGGCCTGAGTACCATTTTGACGTCACCCGCCCCGGAATCGGCCTTTATGGCGGCTTGCCTTTCATTGATGCCGTGCCCGTTGTCTCGATAGACCTGCCGATCATCCAGACCCGCGATGTCGCGACAGGTGAAAGCGTTGGGTACGGAAATACGTGGATCGCTGAGCGCCCAAGCCGTATCGCCACGGTGTCTTGTGGCTACGCAGATGGTATCATCCGCGCCATGGGCCCGAACACAGAGCTTTTTGCAGCAGGTACGCGCGTTCCTATTGCGGGGCGTATTTCAATGGACAGTATTGGCGTTGATGTCACCGATGCTAAGGATCTGCCTTCTTCGCTCCAGCTTCTTGGCCAGCACCAATCGGTTGATACGCTTGCCGCAAACGCGGGCACGATCGGCTATGAAATCTTAACGTCGCTAGGCGCGCGCTACACGCGGCGGTACATTGGATGAGTGCGATTTTCGCTCTGCTTGCCGCCATCGGTGCTGCGACGCTCAATATGCTGGCGGCTTTGGGACGTATTTCAATTTTCGCCTTTGAAACGCTGCGCCATTGCTTTCGCCGCCCGTTTTATCTGCGCGAGCTGGGCATTGCGCTGCTTCATGTCGGGTGGCTGTCTTTGCCTGTTGTTGGCCTTACCGCGATCTTCACAGGCGGTGCTTTGGCGCTGCAAATCTATGCGGGCGGGTCACGCTTTAACGCCGAAGCCGTGGTGCCACAGATTGTTGCCATCGGTATGGTGCGCGAGCTGGGCCCTGTGCTGGTTGGTCTGATGATCGCCGCGCGCGTGACATCCTCGATTGCCGCAGAGATTGCGACGATGAAAGTAACCGAGCAGATAGATGCGCTTGTGACGCTTTCCACCCATCCGATGCAGTATCTCACGGTGCCGCGTGTTCTGGCGGGCTTGATCTGCGTCCCTGTTTTGGTTGGCGTTGGCGATGTGATCGGAATTTTGGGCGGCTACGCTGTGGCGACAGGTACGCTTGGCTTTAACGCCTCGACCTATCTCGTGAACACCTTTGATTTCTTGGAAATGCGCGACGTTCTGTCATCGCTGGCCAAAGGCGCAGTCTTCGGGGTGATTGCAACCCTTATGGGCTGTTACTACGGTATGAACTCAGGACGCGGTGCGCAGGGTGTTGGCGCGGCGACCAAGGGCTCGGTTGAATCGGCGGCAATCCTCATTCTTGCCGCGAACTTCGTTCTTACAGGGGTGTTTTTCTCGCTATGATCACGCTCACAGACGTAAAAAAGTCCTTTGGTAGCAATCACGTTTTGCAAGGCGTGAACCTTGAGATCGCGCGCGGCACCTCGATGGTAATTATTGGTGGCTCTGGCACGGGCAAGTCCGTGGCGTTGAAATCTGTGCTTGGTTTGGTCACGCCTGACAGCGGCACGATTATGGTAGACGGGCAGAACGCCGCCACCGCCGAGCGCGACGCCTTTCTGGCGCGCTTTGGTATGTTGTTCCAAGGTGGTGCCCTTTTTGATAGCTTGCCCGTTTGGCAAAACGTCGCCTTCCGTCTGATGCGCGGTGCATTGAAACGCCCCAAGGACGAGGCCCGCGAGATCGCTATTGAAAAGCTGCGCCGCGTTGGCCTTAAGCCTGATGTCGCAGACCGCCTGCCCGCTGAATTGTCGGGCGGCATGCAAAAACGCGTCGGCCTTGCGCGCGCGATTGCAGCAGAGCCCGAGATTATCTTTTTCGACGAACCAACAACGGGCCTCGATCCGATCATGTCCGGCGTGATCAACGATTTGATCCGCGAAATTGTGGTGGAAATGGGCGCGACAGCAATGACCATCACCCACGACATGACCTCTGTACGCGCGATCGCTGACAATGTGGCGATGCTTCACGACGGCGTCATAAAATGGAGCGGGCCTGTCGCGGATATGGATAACTCGGGCGATCCATACCTTGATCAATTCATTCATGGGCGTGCGAGCGGCCCGATAGAAGCGGTGCGTTAAATCGCGCGCTCGCACCTTGTAACGCCCTTAACAAACAGCCACTTTAAGTTACGCGATTAACAAAAAGGCCGTCAGGTGAGCACTTTATTCGAGCCCAATTACCCGCTTTACACGTTTTTGATGATCAAAACGTTCTTCTATATTGAAGTTGTTGGAGTTTTGGCCTTGATCCGCGTCTTTGTTGCCTCTGGCCCATCACGCATTGCTGCGCTAATCGCCACGCTTGTTGCACTTGTCGGTGTGGCGGCGCGCTTTGCGCCCTCGCTTGCGGGGGTGTCCGGCACGGAGGCAGGCCGACTGGCCGCAAGCATCGTGAACCAAGGTGTGTTCACTGCGGGATCGGGCATGGCGCTGCCTATCGTGGTCTCGCTGATCTTTGCTCTGTCTTGGCGCTTGCGCGGGCACCGTTGGTGGGCGCTTGATGCTGTGCACCTTCTCGCCGCTATCGGCTTTTTCGGACTTTGGATTTACACGAGCCTATGAGCGTTCCTAAGCTATTGAACCTTGCGCTTATCGTTCTTTTTCCGATTGCATGGTTTGCCCCGCTGATGCGCGCTGGGTTTCTTCCGCTGTTTGGTCTGAGCGAAATCAGCATCATTTCCGGTCTGCAAAGCCTTTGGCAGAGCGACGTTTATCTTGCGCTGCTCGTTACTTTCTTTGCGCTATTTGCCCCCTATGTGAAAACCCTCGGGCTTGCGCTGGTGCAATTTGGATTGCTCAGCGACAAAGTTCAGCCCGCGCTTGGCATCCTGAGCAAATTGGCTATGGCAGATATTTTTCTGATTGCGGTTTACATCACGATTTCCAAAGGTATTGGCGTTGGACGAATTGAAACGGCTTGGGGGCTTTATCTCTTTACGGGATGTATCATGGTGCAACTGCTTTTAGGGCTTTTGATCAAACCTAAGTCCTAGCCTGCTCAGTCACCATTCTGGCGAAAGCTGCGATCTATTCCCCTGTGACGCTTGCACCGCATCGGCTAACCTCCGCCTATACCCTTGGGGGAGATGACTATGTTAGCGTTTACGAACACTTTCCGCATTGCTTCTTGGTTGATGCAACGGTTGACCTTTTTCCTACTCATCGCTTTGGCAGTCGGTGCTTTTGCTCTTACCATCGCGAGCGCCGTTGGATACGCGAGTTGGTTGGACCTACCTATAACTTTGGGCGATGACGTCTATCCTTGGGCTGGAGCCGCATTGCAGATTGTCTTTACGGTGCTGTTGATTGGGCTGTGTTTCTTTCTGCCAGCACATAATCGCATATCAAAACTGGAAACATCGCATCGACTGTTTCAAATCGGTATGGAGGATGTTGCACGTGCTTATGCAGTCGCTCATGCCCAAGATCGCACAGGTGCTTTTCAGCTTTCTAGTGAATTTGACGCTGTACGCGAACGTCTCGGATTTCTGCGCAGCCACCCCGACTTGGCGCAGCTAGAGCCTTCAGTTCTAGAAACCGCCGCGCAAATGAGCCAGGTGTCTGCCGAACTGGCGCATATCTATTCAGATCAGAAAGTGGAACGCGCGCGAAACGTTCTAAAAGAGCGCCAGCATGAAATCGTTGAGTTCAACGCCCGCTTAGAAGACGCAAAGATCGTCTCAACCGAATTGAAGGGCTGGCTGGCTCAGGTTGAAATGGATGAAAGTGTGGCGCGCGCGCAAATTGATCGCTTGGTTGATGATCTTGCAGATGTGCTTCCCGGACTGGGGCTTGAAATAACAGAGCAAGACAGCGAGAGCAAAGTAATCGCCCTGCCGCACGCCGCAGAATGATCCAAGAGCAATAGTTTGATTTGACGCCGCAAGCTGGTTTCGTCACAAGGGCGCATGGCTAAAAAACCTTCTTTCTCATGTAATGATTGCGGCAACATCACCTCGAAATGGTCGGGGCGATGTGAAGCGTGTGGCGCGTGGAATTCCATCACCGAAGACGCGGGGCTTAGCAGCTCAGGCCCCGAAAAATCCGGTCTTGGCACAGTGCGCGGACGCGCGGTGCCTTTGACCGACCTCAGCACCCAAGAAGCCCCGCCCCCGCGAACGAACTCTAACTTGAACGAGTTAGATCGCGTGCTGGGCGGCGGTTTGGTGCCTGCCTCTGCAACTTTGGTCGGCGGTGATCCGGGCATTGGTAAATCAACGCTCTTGCTGCAAGCCGCCGCACATTTCGCCAACGCTGGCCTTAAAACGATCTACGTTTCTGGCGAAGAAAGCAGCGCGCAGGTGCGTATGCGCGCGCAGCGGCTTGGCCTCGCGGATGCGCCCGTGCAACTGGCCGCCGAAACCAACCTGCGCGATATTCTCACAACATTAGAGATCGAAAACCCGCAACTTGTTATCATCGATTCCATTCAAACCATGTGGTCTGATAGCGTTGGCTCTGCCCCCGGCTCAGTCAGTCAGGTGCGCGCAGCGGCGCATGAGCTGACGAGTTTTGCCAAACGGCGCGGCATTGCGGTTATTCTGGTTGGCCATGTAACCAAAGACGGGCAAATCGCCGGTCCACGTGTGGTTGAACATATGGTTGATACAGTTCTCTACTTTGAGGGCGAGCGCGGCCATCAGTTCCGCATTTTGCGCGCTGTGAAAAACCGTTTTGGTCCCTCCGATGAAATCGGGGTGTTCGAAATGACCGGCTTGGGGCTGGCGCAGGTAACCAATCCGTCGGCCTTATTCCTCTCGGAGCGCGGCACACCTTCGCCCGGATCGGTGGTGTTTGCGGGCATTGAAGGCACGCGCCCCGTTTTGGTCGAACTGCAAGCCCTCGTCGCGCCCTCGCCTCATTCACAGCCGCGCCGCACAGTTGTTGGCTGGGATGGCGGACGCCTTGCGATGATTCTTGCGGTCCTGGAAGCACGTGTCGGCATCCCTTTCACGGGCCTTGATGTGTATCTCAATGTCGCAGGTGGAATGAAGATTTCCGAGCCAGCCGCCGATCTTGCCGTCGCCGCTGCACTTTTAAGTGCGCGCGAGGACGCAGCTTTACCCGCAGAAACTGTGGTGTTTGGCGAAATTAGCCTCTCAGGTGCCCTCAGACCGGCACCGCAGACCGAAAATAGGTTGAAGGAAGCGCAAAAACTTGGTTTTACGGGCGCACTTGCTCCGGCAGGTGGTAAAGGTGTCAAAGTCGATGGAATCGCGCTCAATCAAATGAGCGATTTGACTGCCTTTGTGGGCGATGTATTCGGCGCGGGTTAACGCGCGATCAAAGGCAAGAAAGCGAGCGGACCAATGGAAGGTTTTACGATTATTGACGGTGTAGTTGCGGTTGTTATCGTGCTCTCCGCCCTTCTGGCTTATTCGCGTGGCTTTGTGCGCGAAGCTCTTGCGATTGCTGGCTGGGTCGTTGCTGCGCTTTTGGCCTTTATGTTCGCCCCGCAAGTCGAACCTTTGGTAAAAGAAATCCCCTTCATTGGTGAATTTTTAGCTGACAGCTGCGAGTTAGCGATTATCGCGGCCTTTGCCATTGTCTTTGCGATTGCCTTGATCGTGACCTCTTTGTTTACCCCTTTGTTTGCCTCGCTTGTGCAACGGTCTGCACTTGGCGGACTTGATCAGGGGTTTGGATTTTTGTTCGGCGTTTTGCGCGGCATTCTCTTGGTTGCGGTTGCCTTCTTTGTTTATGACACCGTCGCAACTCAGCAAAATATTACAATGATTGACGAGAGCCGCTCTGCAAAGGTCTTTGCGCGCATGACCGGCCAAATCGAAGATCGCAACCCCGAGCAAGCGCTTGGCTGGATCACAACGCAATACGAACAGCTTGTCGGCACCTGCGGCGCGCCAGAGTAACGCAGTTGCGCATCTTTTGATGTGGTGACAGCGCCGCTGTGAACCTCTATGAGTGGCGCAACTTCCACAAGTTCGGATTCGGAGCTGCCCTTGACCCTTCAAATGCCTCCCGCCCATCCCTTTGACGACGACAAGCTAAAAGAAGAATGCGGCGTATTTGGCGTTGTTGGGGCCTCAGATGCCGCCAACTTCGTCGCGCTTGGCCTGCATGCCTTGCAACACCGCGGACAAGAAGCTGGCGGAATTGTCAGCCATGATCCTGTTGAGGGTTTCAACTCCGCGCGCCGCTTCGGCTATGTGCGCGACAACTTTACCAAAGCCTCCCTGATGGAAACGCTTCCCGGCCCGCTCGCAATTGGCCATGTGCGCTATTCCA
This sequence comes from Planktotalea sp., assembly GCF_050633725.1. GTDB lineage: Bacteria > Pseudomonadota > Alphaproteobacteria > Rhodobacterales > Rhodobacteraceae > Planktotalea. The sequence continues at coordinate 88,601 of NZ_JBOEHB010000017.1, read as the reverse complement.
CGGCTGGCTCCAAAGGCGCGGTTATCCGCGACGTACAGCCGTTCTTTGGCGAATTTTCCATGGGCGGCGCGGCGATTGCGCACAATGGTAATATCACCAATGCCGATGCCCTGCGCAAAGAGCTGATTGAACGCGGCTCGATTTTCCAGAGCTCGTCTGATTCCGAATGCATCATCCACCTGATGGCACGCTCCTTGCAGCGCAACATCCCCGAGCGGATGGAAGATGCGCTGCGCCGCGTTGAAGGCGCGTTCTCCGTTGTTGCCATGACCCGCACCAAGCTGATTGGTGTGCGCGATCCTTTGGGCGTGCGCCCTCTGGTATTGGGGAGGCTCGATGGCGACGGCTGGGTTCTCAGTTCAGAAACCTGTGCTTTGGACATTATTGGTGCAGAATATGTGCGCGAAGTTGAGCCGGGCGAAATGGTCGTCATCACGGCCAAAGGCGGCGTTGAAAGCCACTTCCCGTTCCGCCGTCAGCCGTCGCGCTTCTGCATCTTCGAACATGTTTATTTCTCGCGTCCCGATAGCATCATCAGCGGTCGCTCGGTCTATGAAACCCGCCGTCAGATTGGCGTCGAGCTGGCCAAGGAAAGCCCCGTTGAGGCGGATCTCGTCTGCCCTGTGCCGGACAGTGGCACGCCCGCCGCGATCGGTTTCTCGCAAGAAAGCGGCATTCCTTATGCGATGGGCATTATCCGCAACCAATATATGGGCCGCACCTTTATTGAGCCGACCGAGCAAATCCGCAACATGGGTGTGCGCCTGAAGCTGAACGTGAACCGCGCGTTGATCAAGGGCAAACGGGTGATCCTCGTGGATGACAGCGTTGTGCGCGGCACCACGTCGCGCAAGATCAAAGAGATGATCCTCGATGCGGGCGCAGCAGAAGTGCACTTCCGCATTGCCTCCCCGCCCACGGCGTGGCCTTGTTTCTATGGCGTAGACACGCCCCAGCGCGACAAGCTGCTCGCCGCGACGATGTCCGAAGACGAAATGCGCGATCACCTTACCGTAGACAGTCTCAAGTTCATTTCACTCGATGGTCTTTATCGCGCCGTCGGCGAGGTCGAGGGTCGCAACTCTAAATGCCCACAGTATTGCGATGCCTGTTTCTCAGGCGACTATCCTGTGACACCAAGCGATCAGATCACCAAAGGATTTGAACTAAAGGCGGCGGAATAACCCCCGCCCCTTCCTCTCTCTAAAAATATCCCCGCCGGAGGCGTCCAACATGAGCAAAATAGCACTGGTTACAGGCGCCTCTCGCGGCCTTGGGTTTGCAATGGCCGAAGCCCTAGCACAGACCCATCACGTGGTCGCCGTTGCTCGTACCACGGGCGCGCTAGAAGATCTGGACGATCGAATTCAAGCCGCTGGTGGACAATCCACGCTTGCCCCGATGGATATCACCAACGAGGGTGCGATGGCGCAGCTTTGCCGCTCGGTCTATGATCGCTGGGGCAGTGTTGATCTTTGGGTCCACTGCGCCGTTCATGCGGCGCCGCTCACACCTGCGGGGCATATTGATCCGAAAGACTGGGCCAAATCCATGTCGATCAATGCGACCTCTATGGGCACGCTCATTCCCTACATTGCGCCGCTGTTGGGCGAGGTTGGCACAGCGATGTTCTTTGAAGATCAAACAACTGGTGCAAAGTTTCACGGGAGCTACGCCGCCTCCAAAGCGGCACAGATCACGCTTGCCAAATCCTGGGCCGCTGAAAGCGCCTCAACGGGCCCGCGTGTGTTGATTGAAACGCCGCCTGCGATGCGTACAGCAACGCGCTCGCGCTTCCACCCCGGCGAAGATCGCAATGCACTTGCCCATCCAAAGGATGTGGCTCAAGCGCTGCTGCCTAAATTGTTAAACGCCTAGAGCCTTTACGCACTGCCCCCCCTCCACTAAGGATCACTTTGAGCGGGTAAAGGGGCTGATATGCGCATTCTCATCACCAATGACGACGGGATCAACGCACCGGGGTTAAAAACCCTTGAGCACATCGCAAACGAGCTTGCGGGCGCAAGCGGTGAAGTTTGGACAGTTGCGCCTGCGTTTGAGCAATCAGGCGTTGGTCATTGCATCAGCTACACGCACCCGATGATGGTCTCCAAGATGGGCGAGCGCCGCTATGCAACCGAAGGCTCCCCCGCCGATTGCGTGCTTGTTGCTTTGCATGACGTAATGAAGGATGCCCGTCCTGATTTGATCCTTTCGGGCGTTAATCGCGGCAACAACTCTGCCGAAAACACGCTTTACTCAGGCACGATCGGCGCAGCGATTGAGGGCGCGTTGCAGGGCGTGACGTCCATTGCTTTGTCACAGTATTATGGCGTGCACAACGCGCAGGCCGACGATCCATTCGAAGCGGCTGCCGTGCATGGCGCGGACGTTGTGCGCCGCATCTTGGCGCAGGTTCCCGAGCGCCAAGAAGATTATCGTTTGCTCTTTAACGTGAATTTCCCGCCTGTTCCTGCCAAGGATGTGAAGGGCGTCAAAGCGGTTCGCCAAGGTCGCAGGCCAGATGTCTTTTTCGGTGTCGAGCCGCATCTATCGCCCTCTGGCAAGCGCTTTCTCTGGATCAAGGGCGGGGACCAGCGTGTGCGCCCCGCAGATCAGACAGATGGGGCCGTGAATTTGGACGGCTATATTTCGGTTACGCCAATGCGCGCCGATTTAACTGCGGATGACGTTCTCGCGCGTTTTGCTGAGACCCTATGACTGACGCATCCACCCTCATGCAATTTCTTTTCGCGTTGCGCTCAAAGGGCGTTACGGACGCGCGCGTTTTAACCGCGATGGAAAAGGTTGATCGAGCGGCCTTTATTCGGGGGCTCTTTGCCGAGCGCGCGTATGAAGATATGCCGCTGCCCATTCCATGCGGGCAAACGATCAGTCAGCCTTCTGTTGTCGGCCTGATGACGCAAGCGCTCAAGGCGGGTCCGCGCGATACCGTGTTAGAGGTTGGCACAGGCTCGGGGTATCAGGCCGCCGTGCTAAGCCATGTCGCGCGGCGGGTTTATACGGTAGATCGCCACAAACGGTTGATTTCCGAGGCGCGTGAGGTCTTTGATCGCTTTGGTTTGACAAATATTACTGCCTTTACGGCAGATGGATCGCACGGGCTACCTGATCAAGCACCGTTTGATCGCATCCTAGTAACAGCCGCGGCGGAAGACCCGCCCGGCCCGTTGCTCGCGCAGTTAAAAGTTGGCGGCATTATGGTTCTTCCAGTTGGACAATCGGACGCCGTGCAAAGCCTCATTCGCGTCACGCGCCACGAAAGCGGCTTTGAGTATGATGAACTCAGACCAGTCCGTTTTGTTCCGCTTATTGAGGGGCTGGGACGCGACGGATAAATCTGCTATAAGGGCGCAAATATTCCAAGACGCTTCGGCCAACGGAGCGCATGTGAGGACATCGAGATGACGATTTTTACCAGTAGCACAGCCGTGCGCGCCGTTTTGTGTACCACTGCTCTTTTGGCGCTAAGCGCTTGTGAAGACGGGTTTGATTCAGACATGCGCGGAGGATTTGGCAACAAATTCGACACGACCGATGCTGCGATTAACGCCACAAGAGAACGCCCGCAGCCAGATGCACGCGGTGTCATCACCTACCCGAATTATCAAGTCGCCGTTGCACAGCGCGGAGATACCGTAGCTTCGGTCGCCGCGCGCATTGGCGCTGATGCCGGTGAGCTTGCGCGCTACAACGGGCTTTCAACAGACACGCAGCTGCGCCAAGACGAAGTTCTGGCCCTGCGAAATCCTGTCTCTGCTCTGCCTGGCGGCGATCAAAGTGGCTCTGTTACAGCGCCAGGCGCCGTTGACATCACCGCCCTTGCACAAGGCGCAATTGACAGCGCACCAGTCACAACGACCGCGCTGCCTGCTGTCGGCGCAACCGGGCCAGAGCCAGTACGTCATCGCGTTGCGCGCGGCGAGACGGCCTTTACGATCGCACGACTTTACAATGTTTCGGTCCGCTCGCTTGCGGATTGGAACGGGTTAGATCGTGATTTCTCTGTGCGTGAGGGGCAGTATTTGTTGATCCCTGTCGCGCAAGACGGCGCGAACACTGCCACAGCCCCGCTCGCAGCAACCACTTCACCCGGCCAAGGATCCCCTACCCCGACGCCTCCCTCTGCGACGCAGCCCTTGCCACAAGAAGAAACGCCAGTTGCCGCAGCGCCTGTTGAAACGCCTGCAGCCCCCGTTTTGGCCAAACCAACAAAATCCACAAACACAGCGCGCATGGGATACCCCGTTCAAGGCCCAATCGTGCGCGAGTACTCTAAAAAGACCGAAGGCATTGATTTTGGCGCAAGCGAAGGCTCGCCAGTTAAGGCCGCCGCCGCTGGCACAGTCGCAGCCATAACCGAGACAACCGACAGTCATCCGATCGTTGTGGTAAAGCACCCCGGCAACCTTTTGACGGTCTATGCCAAAGTGGACGACGTGAAGGTGAAAAAGGGCGATTCAGTTACACGCGGTCAACAGATCGCTACAATCGGATCAAGTACCTTCCACTTTGAAGTGCGCGAAGGGTTTGATCATGTCGACCCTCTCCCATACTTACAGTAATTCTCACGAGCGCTCTGTTTAAAGGGACTTAGAAATGCCCAAAGCCCTCACTTGGTCGCTAACCATCTGCACCTACAACCGAGCGCATTTTCTAGTGGAGACTGTGCGCTGCGCTTTGGAGCAGACGCGCCGACCCTTCGAGATCGTGATCGTTGATGCCTCTGACGATTGGGAGGCCAGCCGCTTGGCGCTTTTGAGCCAGTTTGCCGAGGTTTGGGGCGATGTCGCGCTCGTGCATGTGCCTGCTAAGGTGCGCTCCTTGCCGTTTCAGCGAAATCAAGCGCTTGGTTTGGCGCGCGGCGATATCGTGTTTTCGCTTGATGACGATATTTACCTCTACCCCGACGCGGCCGAGATCATCATGCGCGGCTATGAGGCCGATGAAGACGAGAAGATCGCAATGATTGGCGGGCATTTCACCCATGGCCCCTATGAGGCAGATGCCCCTGCTTCACAAGAGATTGCAGCGCCGCCAAGACGCGGGTTGCGCGCTTGGCTTGAAGAACAGCTCAGCCTTGAAAGCCACTTTGTTCCCTACGGCCCGAACCTTGATCAAAGCGCTGTACCTAGCGCGGTTGAAGGTACAGGGATCCTTTCCGCGGGGCTTATCAATGGAGGGCGCAGCACGTTTCGGCGCACGTTTGGCGATCAGGTGAAATGGTCTGAATTCCTGCGCTATTACGCGACCCACGAAGATGGAGATTTTTCCTACCGCATGTCCCTAAAGGGGCGGTTGCTGAACGCGCCTAAAGCTGGCTTTTTCCATGCGGATGGCAACGATAGCACCTTCAAACGGTTTCGCGTGAACACTATTCGCTTGCGCAATTTGATGGCTCTGCACCGCGTACATTCAAAAAACCGTCTTAAGTCCGCGCTACGATTGGCTGCGATGATGCTGCGGTTTATCGCGCTTTATCTGCTGATTGATGCAGCGCAAAAGCGCTTTAGTTTCCCAACCGTGCGCGCCTATCTTTATGGGCTGGTACAAATACCGGTGTTTCTGTTTTGGCCATTCGCAGATTTCCAAGCATGGTATGTCGCCTTGCAAGAAAAGATGTACGCAAGCCGCTAAAGCGCGACGCCATGCCGTCCCGCAAGATCACAGAAGAATTGCCACGCCACACGTCCAGAACGTGAGCCACGGGTCGCCTGCCATTCAATCGCCTCAGCGCGCAAAATCTCAGGATCAATGCTCAGCCCAACAGAAGCGCAATAGCCATCAATCATCGCCAAATAGGCGTCCTGATCGCAAGGGTGAAAGCCCAACCACAGACCAAAGCGATCCGAGAGAGACACTTTCTCTTCGACGGCCTCGCCCGGATTGATCCCTGTTGAGCGCTCGTTCTCGATCATATCGCGCGGCATGAGATGGCGACGGTTAGACGTCGCGTAGAGCAAGACATTCTCAGGGCGTCCTTCGATGCCCCCGTCCAGAACCGCTTTGAGCGATTTGTAATGCTCGTCATCATGGCTGAACGACAGATCATCGCAATAGAGCACAAAGCGCTCTTTTGCGCCGCGTAGCAGTGCCAGAAGACGACCAACGCTTGGCAGGTCTTCGCGTTGCAACTCTACGATTTTGAGCGTGCTGCCTTCGTCCAAAAGCTGCGCATGCACGGCTTTCACGAGGGACGACTTACCCATCCCGCGCGAGCCCCAAAGCAGCGCGTTATTGGCAGGAAAGCCCTTGGCGAACTGGCGCGTGTTTGCAAGCAAAGTGTCGCGCGCGCGGTCGATGCCGATAAGCAACTTGATATCGACGCGGCTAACTTTGCCCACAGGCACCAGTGCATCGGGCGCAGTTTGCCAAACGAAAGCTTCTGAAGCCGAGAAATCGGGCGCGGCAAGCGGCGCAGGGGCGAGACGTTCTAACGCCTCTGCGATCCGCTCAAGCTCGCTCATTTCTCATCCTCATCCTCGTCGAATTCCTTCATCAGAGGATCGTCGAACTCTTCTTCATCATCCTCAAAGTAGCCTTCTTCGCGCAGCCTGTCGTCGCGTTTGGTTTCAACGCGGCGCACTAGGAAAATGGAGACCTCATAGAGGCCATAAACCACAGTGAAGAGGATCAATTGCGTGACAACATCCGGCGGAGTGACCAGCGCGGCCAGCAGCAAAATACCGACCATCGCATATTTACGCACCGCGCCAAGGCCATCGGCGCTGACTAGGCCCGCTTTGCCCATCAGGGTCAAAAGCACAGGCAATTGGAAGCACATACCAAAAGCGATGATAAATTTCAGTGTGATATCAAGGCTTTCATTCACCTTACCAAAGAAGGTAATGCGCACACCGTCACTATCTGTCGGCGGCTCCGGGAACAGACCACCTGTCGGGGGCAAAGCCTCACCAGCAGGGATATTTCCCGCAACCGCGCTCAGTAGCCCTGCGAAAACCGAACTGATGTCCGCAAACCCAAGGAAAAAATTCATCGCAAGAGGCGTCACAACGAACTGTGCAAAAGACGCGCCGAGCAAGAACATGACAGGAGAGGCAATAATGAAAGGCAAAAACGCATTCTGCTCTTTCTTATAAAGACCGGGCGCAACAAAGCGCCAAAGCTGAAACGCGATCACTGGAAAGGCCAGAATAAAGCCGAAGACCATCGAGATGCGGAACAGCGTGAACAGGTATTCTTGCGGCGAGGTATATTGCAGCGTCGGGTTCGGATCACCCAGATCACGCAGGGTGTTTTCGATCGGCGCGAGCAGGAATTCTAGAATCGGCTCGGCCACGACAAAGGCCAGAACAATGCCGATAATAAAGGCGATAACCGCTTTGATCAGACGGCTACGCAATTCAGTCAGGTGTTCGATCAGCGGTGCGGAGCTGTCTTCAACCTCGTCAGTCTGGCTCATGCAGTATCCTTCGCCGCTTTACTCGCGGTCTTTTTCGCGGCTGGCTTTTTGGCCGCCGTTTTTGCTGGCGTTTTCTTTGCAGCAGGTTTCTTCGCAGCAGGCTTCTTCGTCGGTGCTTTTTTGGCAGCAGGTTTCGCCGCCTCTTTTGCAGCTTCCGCTTCTGCCTCGGCGGCGCGCGCCGCTTGGGCTGCAAGGCGATCTTCTGCCTTTTTCGCCGCTGCCTCATGGATTTTCTTGGCGTCCGCCGCACGATCCGCGGCAAGTTTGCCTGTCTCGCTATCCGGCGTCCACTTTGTGAAATCCTTGGTGGCATCTTCGATGTCATCCAGCCCCAAGTTTTTGGAACTGGTCATGTCTTTAAAGCTAGACGTTGCTTCCTTTACGCCACTTTCATCCGCAGCTTGATCCATCGCGCGAGAGAACTCGCGCGCCATGCCCTTTGCCTTGCCTACATATTGCCCCACTTTGCGGAACATCATTGGCAAGTCTTTGGGCCCTACGACGATCAACGCAACAACGCCAATCACCAGAATCTCGGTCCCGCCTAGATCAAACATTGTCGATTAGACCTTGTCTGTCTCTTCAGGCGTGACGTCTTTCGCGGCCGCAGCTGCGTCCGCTGCTTCTTCTTCTAGCTCTTTTGTGCCCTCGTTGACGCCTTTTTTGAAAGACGTGATGCCTTTGCCAACTTCGCCCATGAGCGAGCTGATTTTGCCACGGCCAAATAGCACGAGGACAACGACGGCGATCAGAAGAAGGCCCGGTAGGCCGATGTTATTGAGCATGAGTGTCTCCCTTAATCTCTCTAAGAACGCTCCCAATGCGTTCATGTTCGCACCGTATCTATTGCCTCGGGGCGCGTGTTAAAAGGGACAAACGTGAAATTGCTGCGCAAAACCGCGCTTGAGAGCAAGAAAATGTCACGCTGGGCCGTCTTTGCCCGCCATTAAGCCGGAAAAATGAAGCATCTGTCACGTCGGATTGTCAGCCAGAGCGGTGTTCCGACCTTTGGCAGGAACACATTCGGAACTGTGGCGCGGATCACGGTCTCTTTGTCATCCATCTCGAATTCCACGAGACTTTCGGACCCCATGAAGCGCGCACGTTGCACGACACCGCGCGCCGCAACCCCATCGCGCGCGGTTGGAAGTGGTCCTTTACCGCCGCGATCAAAGTCGATGCCCACATGCTGAGGGCGAAAAACGATGTTTACATCCGCGCCATCCGGAACACCCGGCGCAAGGAACTGCCCAAACGGCGTATCTGCCAAAGCGCCATTGGCTTTGCTCGAAATGACGTTGATATCGCTAAAGAAACCAACCGCCGCCATATCAACAGGTGCATTGTAGATATTGTAAGGCGCGCCGCGCTGCATGATTTTGCCGCCGCGCATTAAAGCGATTTCATCGGCCATACGCATCGCTTCTTCGGGTTCATGCGTCACCAGTAGAACCGCTGCACCCTCTTCTTTGAGCAAGGCAAGCGTTTCATCACGAATGCCATCGCGCAGACGGTTGTCCAAACCAGAGAACGGCTCATCCATCAGCATGATTTTGGGACGCGGCGCCAGCGCACGCGCCAAGGCAACGCGTTGTTGCTCGCCGCCTGATAATTCATGTGGATAGGCATCAATCAGGCGCATCAGGCCAACTTTGGCGATCAGTTCTTCAACGCGAGTACGTTTTTCTACCCGCGTGCCCTTCAGGCCAAAGGCGACATTGTCCGCCACACTCATATGTGGAAAGAGCGCAAAATCCTGAAACATCAGACCGATGCCACGTTGCTCAGCAGGAACGGTAAAATTTCCATCACAGATCAGCGCGCCGTCGACCCAAATCTCGCCGCTATCTTGCATATCCACGCCAGCAATCATGCGAAGGGTGGTAGACTTGCCGCATCCAGAGGGACCAAGCAAACAGGTCACCTGCCCCGGAAAGATGCTTAGGGATACATCATCAACAACCAATTCCCCGCCAAAGCGACGCATCAGGTTTCGAATTTCTAAGCGCGGGGCATTGCCTTGCATAAAAGGCCTTTGAATTTGATCGCGAAACGTCAATCTTGAGAGAATTCATCAAGATTGACGTTTGGTATCAGCCTCACTGGACCTGTTCAACCCGTCGCGCGCCCGCAAGAACTGCGACAAATCCAACGACAAGAACGACAATACAGATCGCCAGTAGTTGCTCATATTTGTGCCCCTCTGGCAGGATCGCTGCGGCCCAATCAGAGGTGCGTGCAAAATAAAGTACCGCGCCCACGAAAGCCGCGCCAAATGCTATCAAATAGGACCAAAGCGTGACGCGGCGCCCCATGACAAGACCGACAATCAAGACGGGTGTGAGGAACATGGAGGCTGTTCCACTCACTGCAACCGCATCAAAGAGCGTCGCGTTACCCCAAAGCGTGAGCGCAGCGCCTGCCAGCATAAAGACCACCATCACCATGCGCCCGCCGCGCAGACTTCGTGGCGCGAGGGAGAGTTCCTCCACACACAACCGCGCCGCAGAGGACAGCGCCGAATCGAGCGTGCTAAGCGCAGACACCAGCAGCGAAATGAGCAGCGCAGCAAAGATCCATGGCGGGAACATACCAGCCCACGTGCCAATCAACTGGCCTTCATATTCGGCCCCGACAAGGCTCGCTTGGATGCCAAACATGCCAAAGGCGATGATGCACAACGCAGAAAGCCAGAACGCATGAAAGAAAGAGCGTCGCGTGGTTTTTTCGTCCGCCAAAAATCCGCGATCCATCATCACTGGATCATGCACGGGATAAGAGAAGACCTGCAACGCAGCCACGGCCATCAGAACCCATCCGTTATAGCTTCCCGATGTGCCTTGAGCGGTAAGAACCGCGCCGAGCTCAAATCCCGGGCTGAGCAACATCGCAGCAAAGGCAATGCAAAAGACAACCAAGAAGACCGACATTTGCAGCACATCTGTGCGCAGTGCAGCGCTAAGCCCACCCCAGGCTGAATAAGCCAGACCAAGCAGAGCAACCAATCCAATTGAGAGCTCTTTCGCCAATGCCGTTTCAGGAAGAACCGCAGAAAAAATCAACCCGACCACGATCAGGTTTGCAAAGACTTCAGACAATAACCGCAGCGCGATCACCAGATTGTAGCAGGCATTTCCAAGCGCGCCGAACCGTGCGCCCAGCCACTCTTGCACAGAGCTAGCCCCGTTAGCGCGCAGCCGCGCAACGACAAAGCCACCAGTTAAGAACGATCCATAATATGCAGCGTAGGCGAGCGTACCTGCCATTCCGTAGAAATAGCCAAGAATTGCGGCATTCATCAACGAACGCGCGAAAATCCATGTTGTGACTTGGCTCAGGACCAAGGTCATCAAACCGGGCGCGCGTCCCGTTGCGCTCTGCCCGCTAAAAAAGCCATCGACAGAGACACGGCGTGGGGCAGCCAACAGGCTCGCGATAATAATAGCTGCGAAAATCGCAACAACGGTGGTGGCGGTCATGCGCGCATCCCTCTCTAAATCAGCTCCCCTGTGCTGACAGAAGGCAGGGCGCAAATAAAGCACTGGATTTGAAGTTTAACGCAATCGTGAGCGCGCAGTGTGCGAAATTGCGTCATCCGCCTTAACGCTTCGGTAACCATACTTATGCAATCACTAAGCGATGTTAAGTTTAATACAGCCAATACGCACACTTACATTTGCAAATGCCTCCAAGTTCGTCGTGATTTGTTGTGTGCTTATGACTGGCGCATGTGACAACTCTGAAACCGAAGATGCACCCGAGCAAATCATTGGTGATCCAACTCCCGAACAATTGCGACAGCTTGAAACCGATACAAAGCTAAGCTCTGGCTTTGGAACGCCGCGCGCAGATGGAACCTTTAGCGCTTCTCTCGCGACGATATTCAAAGGGAGTTTTGAAGATGATCTCGGCAATGGCTACGCCGTTGAGTTGGGCCGCGACGATACGAGGTTTTCGGCAATGGTCGGTTTGCTCCCCGGGACAGACGTCGGACCGCTCCCAAAGACGGGCATCGCTTCGATGCGCGGTACCTATAGCGTGAGCGAAGTTGGCAAGTCCAAAGGCGATGAAAGAGAATATGGCGAAGTCGCAACAACGACGGGCCGCATTCTACTAAGGGCAGATTTTGAATTCGGCACGTTACAGGGCAGTGACGGGATACTGAGCGTGGATGGCGAATTTACCACGCAAACCCTGCGCGGATCGGCCTATTTCAACTCCCGCCAAGCGGCCTTGGCAGGAAAAGTTGGACAAGATCGGGTCATCGGCATCTTTCACGGTGCCGATGATGAGAGCACGTTTGCAGGTGGTTTTCTTGTAGAACCCTAGAACGTCGCGTTTACGCCGCCACCATCGTGCAGAATATTTTGCCCAACGATAAACCCAGCATGCTGCGAACATAAGAACGCACAGGTCGCGCCAAACTCATCAGGCGTGCCATAGCGCCCAACAGGTATCGTCTTGCACCGCTGCACTTTGGCCTCTTCAGGGGTGATGCCTTGCGCCTTGGCCACGCCGCCATCTAGAGAAACCGCGCGATCCGTCGCGTGAATACCCGGCAATAGATTATTGATCGTTACGCCCGTCCCGGCGACTTGGCGCGAGGTGCCTGCGACATAGCCCGTCAGGCCCGCGCGTGCAGAATTGGACAGTCCCAACACCCCGATCGGTGCTTTCACCGATTGCGAGGTAATGTTTACGACGCGTCCCCAGCCACGATCCATCATCGCAGGCACGAGCGCTTTAATCATGGCAATCGGGGCAAGCATATTGGCATCGAGCGCTTTGATGAAATCCTCGCGGTCCCAATCGGACCACATCCCTGGGGGCGGACCACCCGCATTGTTAACCAAAATATCAACCTGCCCGGCAGCATCCAGAACCGCAGTGCGCCCCTCTTCTGTAGTGATATCAGCGGCAACAGCAACAACGTCCACACCATATTTCGATCTGATCTCGGAAGCCGTTGCCTCCAGCGCTTCAACGCCGCGCGCATTTAAAACCAAGTCGCATCCCGCCTCGGCCAATGCCTCTGCGCAGCCACGGCCAAGCCCCTTGCTGGACGCACAAACCAATGCACGCTTACCTTTTATTCCGAGGTCCATTGCAATTCTCCCTTGTTTATTGCGCCCTGCGCGTCTAATTTTGCCCGCTCTCGTCGCAGTATCGTCTGTAAACTGACATAGTTTCATGACATGAGGGCGCAACGAATTTCAGTTAGACGAGTGTTTGGAATGAATGCAAGTGGCAACTCTGGCAACGAACTGGCGCAAAGCGTACCTGTTTATCGTGCTGAAGACTTCCTTGTCATTGACGGCGCAAATATCGACGACACATTAAGCTTTGCCAGTGAGGCATTGCTCGATGACGTCTATGAACTCAATGCTTTCGCAAAGCGCTGCCGCCTCTCTATTCTAGCGCAAACGGGCGGCAATTATCTTATTTCCGAAAGCTCGCAGATCGGCAAACCCGGTGCGCGCGTGGTCGTAGACAGCTGCATGACGGTGATGACGCCCGTAGGCTCGACCCTTGAACTTTTGTTGCTTGTAGAATTGGACAACGACGATCATGTCGCCAATGTGCTTGTCTTGCCTCTTGCACCACTGACGCCAAATGACCCCTATCGCCTTGTCGGGATCGAACGTGAGAACGCCACGCGCAAACTTGCGCAAGTGGCCTGTGTCTCCTTCTCGCGGGGCACGAATATTACCATGAGCTCTGGCGCTCAAAAACCGATTGAAGACCTGAAAGTCGGTGACAAAGTCCTCACCCGCGATGATGGTGGTCAGGAAATCCGCTGGATCGGCCAGCATACGGTCCGAGCAGTGGGCGATTTTGCTCCGATAGCGATCAAAGCTGGAACGCTAAACAATACCAACGATCTCCTGGTTAGCCCCGATCATCGCCTGTTTATCTACCAACGTCGCGACGCACTTGGCGCGGGTCGCTCAGAGGTATTGGTGAAAGCACGTCATCTGGTGAACGGGGATACCGTGACCCAACAAGACGGCGGGTTTGTCGACTATTTCCAACTGCTCTTTGATCAACACGAGATCATCTACGCCGAAGGCATCGCCGCCGAAACCTTGCTGGTCGATACACGCACCCGGCCCGCCCTGACAGATACTGTGAGCACGGATGTGTTAGAGACCCTCAATGGGCACTCGGGCTGGCTGCATCAAGAATTTGAAGTCGGCTCCGAGCTACTAGGACCAGATGCAGCAGATAAACTGCGCAAAGCAAGCAAACGGTAAGACACCCTTCTGCGAAGGGTGTTCATCTATGTTTTTCGCAGAAAAACATTGCGTCCGATATCCTTCGCAGAAGGATATCCGCGTACAAAGAGTTGCCAATTTAGACCCCCCCTCCTATAGCCATGCACATGTTAGACACAGTCACAAACCGCCCCGCGCTTCCCGCTGAAATCGCTCGCCGTCGCACATTTGCGATTATTTCGCATCCAGATGCGGGCAAGACGACGCTTACTGAAAAGTTCTTGCTTTTTGGCGGCGCGATTCAGATGGCTGGACAAGTCCGCGCCAAGGGCGAAGCGCGGCGTACGCGCTCGGACTTTATGCAAATGGAAAAAGATCGCGGCATTTCGGTCTCTGCCTCCGCGATGTCCTTCGATTTCAAGCACTTCCGTTATAATCTGGTCGACACCCCCGGCCACTCGGATTTCTCCGAAGACACCTATCGCACGCTCACTGCGGTTGACGCCGCCGTCATGGTGATTGACGGCGCAAAAGGGGTGGAAAGCCAAACGCAAAAGCTCTTTGAAGTGTGCCGGATGCGCGATCTTCCTATCCTGACCTTTTGTAACAAAATGGACCGCGAAAGCCGCGACACATTTGATATCATTGATGAAATTCAAGAAAACCTAGCGATTGATGTAAGCCCCGCGAGTTGGCCCATCGGGGTCGGTTCCGAGTTTATGGGCTGCTATGACATGCTGCGCGACCGGCTCGAATTGATGGACCGCGCAGATCGCAACAAGGTTGCCGAAAGCATCGAGATCAATGGACTAGACGATCCCGCGCTGGCGGAACATGTCCCCGCTCATTTGCTGGAAAAGCTGGTAGAAGAGGTCGAAATGGCACGCGAGTTGCTGCCCGAACTCAATCCACAATCGGTCTTGGAAGGCCACATGACCCCGATTTGGTTCGGCTCTGCCATCAACTCTTTCGGCGTGAAAGAGCTGATGGACGGCATTGGAACCTACGGGCCAGAGCCGCAAATCCAAGTCGCTTCGCCACGTGAAATCCTTCCTGAAGAAAAGAAAGTCGCCGGCTTTGTTTTCAAAGTGCAAGCCAACATGGACCCCAAACACCGTGACCGCGTGGCCTTTGTGCGTCTTGCTTCGGGGCATTTCAAACGCGGAATGAAGCTCACTCATGTGCGGACGAAAAAGGCAATGGCTGTTTCAAATCCGGTGCTGTTCCTCGCCTCTGATCGCGAATTGGCGGAAGAAGCCCATGCAGGTGACATCATTGGCATCCCGAACCACGGGCAATTGCGCATTGGCGATACGCTGACCGAAGGCGAAGCACTGCGCGTAACCGGCATCCCGTCCTTTGCTCCAGAGCTTTTGCAAGGCGTGCGGGCGGGCGACCCGCTCAAATCCAAACATCTTGAAAAGGCACTGATGCAATTTGCCGAAGAAGGCGCGGCGAAGGTGTTCAAACCGACATTTGGCTCTGGCTTTATCGTTGGCGTTGTTGGCGCGCTACAATTCGAAGTTCTCGCAAGTCGGATCGAAATGGAATACGGCCTGCCCGTGCGTTTCGATCAGAGCCAGTTCACATCTGCCCGTTGGGTCTTAGGTGACAAGCAAGCCGTTGAAAAATTCGCTGATGAAAACAAACAGCATATCGCAACCGACAACGACGGTGACATCGTGTATCTCACGCGTCTGCAATGGGACATCGACCGCGTTGAACGCGACTACCCCGATGTCACATTAAGCGCGACAAAGGAAATGATGCTGAGCTAAACCGCACTAGCCCATCGGCTTTAGATACTCCGACCAAACCCAACCAACATACCCGAGACGCGTGCGAACTTGCCACCAATGGCCAATCGCAGAGATGAATTCTACGGTCGTACGCTCTGGAAGTTCTCCGACTTTGGGTCCATTCGGGCTTGAGCGGAAGTTCAACGTCGATGGATCTACGCCTGTTACCCTATATCTGTCAAATTTGTGAATTGGATCAATATCTTCATGGGGAATTGAACTGCTTCGCGCATCTCGCAATTCCGCAACGCTAGAGCGCATTAAATCACCCACGTCCTTGAAGCCCTTAACCGATGAATCAAATGCGAGCCGAACGATGTCCCATTTGTTATTTTGCTTGATATTGAGATTAGGTTGAACTTCTGCATGGGTTAAAATTGTCTTTGACGTTATTGGAATAGAATATGCGTCAGCTAATTCCTCCAGCACCTGCATTCCTTTATCCCACTGGGTTTGTGTCATCGGTTGTTTGCCCGCATGAAACGGACGTTCTTTCGCACCTGTCATACAGCACAGGGACACGCCTATCGCGCCCGTATTTGCATTTTTAGTATGACTTGCTTGCTTAACACCCGACCCCTTTGCGTTTGCAGAAATGGGCCTGTCGCCGCGCACAAGATTGCCGTCTCCTTCAACAAGAATATGGTATGATCGTTTGTCTGTTGAATTTGCCTTGTGATTTCCGGCGGTCCAATGCAGATGAATGCGCTTCATCGTTGCTTGGGGTTTCCAATCATCGGGTAAAATATCCGGCATAGTGAAATCCTTTCAAAATTATTATTGTCGAAAATAAAAAATAGAAAATATCTCGCATCAATTTGAACACCCAGTTTGATATTAAGTCAACTTATTCTCAAAATCCAAAATTGAAATTCCGAAACAAAAAACAACAAAATTTCACCTAACCCATTAGGTTATCTATGTTTCTTCAATGCCACTGTGTTCTCACAATGAGAGCAATAAAACGGATCATCATGCCTTAAGACTTGCCGCTTTCTCAAAGTGAGGGCATTTTGGCGCTATGAGCGAGCCGCATGAAACCTCCCCACAGACATTGACCTATGAAGGCGGTTTTGATGCTGTGGTTGCGCGCATGGAGGCGCGGCAAAAGCCGCTTGGCTTTGCGAAGGGTGAAGCACTGCCGCCTCTGGATGTTGACTTGGCCGCGCTCAAAACTGCGATGGTCATCGAACGCGATCCAAAAAGCGTTCCGCGTCTCAAAGAGCAATCCGGGCATTTGCGCAAATCGCTAGAGCTAAATGCCGAATTTGTTGGTTTGCCCGAGTTGTGCAAGCTGCATGGGCTGCTCATTGCGCATCTGCGCAAATCTGATCAGCCAAAGCACACAATGACGCTGTTCACTCGGCTTTGGGCCGAAGAATCGGAATTCTTGTTTCAGCACCTCGATCCGCGCTGGCTCGTCTCGGCAATCACCACGTTTGGCGATCATGGCCAGAACGAGGTTCAACGTCGCGTTGGCCAGTCTATGACGGTTTTGTTCGCGACGATGAAACTTTATGAATCTGAGCGTCTCTATTCTGGATTTCCACCGGACAAAGAATTCAAACTCAAACGCCTCGTGCATCGCAAATTGCCACTGAATATGGACCGCTATGCGCTGGTGTCTGGCGGGCTTGATGTGAACATGCTTGCGCGGCTTTGGGTTGATGCAAAACAAGACAGCACTATCGCGCCGCTCGCACATCGCTTGCTCGATCTTTTGAATGCGGACAACGGGACGGTCTTTCGCCGTTTTGCAACGCTGCGTGGCCGCAAAATCAGACAGCGCGGGCAAAAAGACTCTGGCACATCCGAACCCGAACCTGCCAAAATCCCTGCTGTACCGATGGATCATTCCTGGGGTGTTGTCAGCACGATCAAAGCACCCGTTGAAAAAATTACCCCCTTCATTGACCATCATCTTGGACTTGGCGCAAAGCAGCTCACCCTCTATTTGGACGCGCCCCTACCGCAAAGCGAATTGGCCAAGCTCGCCCACCCAAAGGTTGAGCTTATCAATTGTAACAGCGCCTTTTGGCAAACCGTCGACAAGCCACGCTTTGAAAAACACCAACAGCGACAAGCCTTCAACGCGACACATGCCTATCGCAAGGCAAAGACCGCTTGGCTCGCACATATTGACGGCGATGAATATATCTATAGCGCGAATGATGTGGCAGATAGCCTACGCGGCGCTCCAAGCGACATTGATGCATTGATTATGCCCCCCGCGGAAGAGATTGCGACAAAGCCGGGCGCGCATACGCTGTTGTTTCGTCGCACCTATTTTGACGCGCAATGTGAAAAACAGGTATTAGGCGCGCTTTATCCGACGTTTGGCGATTATCTGCGCTCCGGCTTTATCAGCCACACCATAGGAAAGAGCATCGCGCGCACCGGGCGATCCGACCTACGCTTTGGCGTTCATATGCTTAAACGCGACGGTGTCGAAATCAAGAATACCAAACGCGTCGAAACACTTACCGTTTTGCACCGTCATGCTCCTGATTGGGAAAGCTTCCAAGAGCATTTGGCCTTTCGTCTTAGCAAAGGCTCTTACCGTGACCGAGGCCAATCGCGGCTTGGTCTTGGTGACATAATTGATCTTTTGCGCGAAGAGCACGGCGATGCTGGCCCCCGCAAGCTGTTCGATGAGGTTTGCGCCTATCGGCGCGAGGTCGTCGAAACTCTCGAACAACACGGTATGTTGATCCGCACAACGCTGCGCGAGCACGCAGATGCCTGAGCCGAAATGGGGCGTTGTCAGCACAATCAAAGCGCCCCAGCGCGATGTGCTTGGCTTTGCGGCCTATCATCTTAGCCAGGGCGCACATCGTCTCTATCTCTATTTGGACGCGCCCGACCCTGAGACCTATGCCATTCTCAAAGCTCATCCAAAAATCCGCGTAACCCAAACGGATGCGCCCTATTGGGCGAAAAAGGGGAAACATCCAAACAAACATCAGCCGCGCCAGAGCATCAACGCCGCTGATGCCTATGCAAAACGCATCGAAGTCGATTGGCTCACTCACATAGATCACGATGAGTTTCTTGTTTGGCAAACCCCGCTAAAGAATCAATTAGGCGCTTTGCCTAGCTCTTGTCTGTGCGCCCGAATTCGGCCGATTGAAGCGTTAGAATGGCATGGCCCAGCGTCGGATCCACGCCCGTTCAAAGGCTTTGCCTTGCCCATGCCTGAACGGCGCAGGATCACCGAAATGCTTTACCCGACCTTTGGTAGCCATGTGAACGGCGGCTTCCTGAGCCATGTGGCAGGCAAAATGATCTACCGCACGGGTATCGACGGCTTTTCCGTAAAGATTCACAACGCCTTTTTAGCGGGCGAGCAAAACCCCGGGCAGATCGAATTAGAGCAAACCCGCCTGTGTCACCTGCATGGCGCAAGCTGGAGCGATTGGAGCGCCAACTATGCGTATCGCAAATCCAAAGGCGCATATCGTGCGGAACTCAATGCCCCGTTTGATCAGGGCAAAGGCGGCATGAATATGCACAGCCTGCTTACCATGATCGAAGCCGATGGCGGCGAGCAAGCGTTGCGCGCATTTTACGATGAGCTTTGCACCCCGCGCGCGGACCTGCTGCGAGGTCTTGAGGAAAACGGATTGCTCCACTGGCATCGGCTTGATCTTGAGGGCGCAATTGCTGAACAGTTTCCCGCATGCGCTTGATCGTTTCCAAATTCGAAACAAACTGCGTCACTTTCGCCGAGATTTGCATCAAACGCCTCTCATTTTCCTCTGCGATTTGACCCGAGCCGCCTTTTTCGCTATCACCCGCGCCAAGGCCCGCGGGGTGCAAAGACACTCAATCACTCGGATTTGGCCTGACCAGACGTACGGGCCAAAATTGTCCGTAAACCACGGATACACATGACAAAGTTCTCTGATCTGAATCTGGACCCAATGGTCTTGAAAGCCATCGACGACGCTGGCTACGAATCCCCTACCCCAATTCAAGAAGGTGCGATTCCCCCTGCGCTAGAAGGCCGCGACGTTTTAGGCATTGCCCAAACCGGCACAGGCAAAACAGCGAGCTTTACCCTGCCAATGATCACCTTGCTAGGCAAAGGCCGCGCGCGGGCGCGCATGCCGCGCTCACTGGTGCTCTGCCCGACGCGCGAATTGGCCGCCCAAGTTGCAGAAAACTTCGACACCTATACCAAATATCACAAGAAGCTGAGCAAAGCGCTTTTGATTGGTGGCGTGTCCTTCAAAGAGCAAGACCGTTTAATTGACAAAGGCGTCGATGTTCTGATTGCAACGCCCGGTCGTTTGCTGGATCACGTAGAACGCGGCAAGCTATTGCTAACGGGCGTTCAGGTCATGGTTATTGACGAAGCCGACCGTATGCTCGACATGGGCTTTATCCCCGACATCGAACGCATTTTCGGCCTGACCCCCTTTACCCGTCAGACATTGTTCTTCTCGGCCACAATGGCCCCCGAGATCGAGCGTATAACCAACACGTTCCTCTCCAACCCTGCCCGCGTTGAAGTCGCGCGTCAGGCAACTGCCTCTGAAAACATTGAACAAAGCGTTGTCATGTTCAAAGGCTCGCGCAAAGATCGCGAAGCCTCTGAAAAGCGCAAAGCGCTACGCATGTTGATTGATGCCGAGGGCGAGAAATGCACCAACGCGATCATCTTCTGCAATCGCAAGATGGACGTGGATATCGTTGCCAAGTCGTTGAAAAAATATGGCTATGACGCCGCGCCTATTCACGGCGATCTGGATCAAAGCCAGCGCACAAAGACGCTTGAAGGTTTCCGTGAAGGCGGCTTGCGTTTTCTCGTTGCCTCAGACGTTGCAGCGCGCGGACTTGATGTTCCATCCGTGAGCCACGTGTTCAACTTTGATGTGCCGAGCCACGCAGAAGACTATGTTCACCGGATCGGCCGTACGGGCCGCGCTGGTCGTGATGGCAAAGCCGTGATGATTTGCGTGCCGCGCGATGAGAAAAATTTCGAAGACATCGAAAAGCTGATCCAAAAGACGATCACGCGGATTGAAAACCCCTTGAAGCCTGCTGAAAAATCGGAAGAGGCTCCCAAGGCTGAAACCGAAGCAAAACCAAAGCGTACGCGCTCGCGTAGCCGCAAGCCAGCAACGCCCAAGGTTGAAGCCGAAGCGCAAACAGATGCCAAGCCACAAGAGACGGCCAAGGCAGAGCAACCGCGCCAAGAGACCCAGAAACCTGCAAATAATAACAACAACCGCAATCGCGGCGGACGCGGTCGCGGTGGAAATGACAATAAAGTCGTGGGAATGGGCGATCATATGCCCGGCTTTATCGCAATGAGCTTTGAAGAGCGGCGCGCAAGCTAAGCTTCTATTTTTAAATGCAAAAAGCCCCGACTTGCGATGCGCAAGTCGGGGCCTTTTTGTTTTATCTTAGGCCGCTTTTGGGCGGCGCAGCATGCGCAGGCCAATCGCACCGAGCCCCACCAACAGACCAGTAAGTGCCAGCGCCATCGCTGTGGTCAAAGATGCAAACTTAAGAGCTGCAAAGCTGGAATATACGAGCGCCAAGCCATTGGGGATCGCAGTTTCAAACTGCATCATGGCGAAGGACACAAGGTTCTCCATAGCGTCCAGCGTGCCCCCTGCCAAAGCAAAGAATGCTGCACCGCCGCCTATCTTGCGCACAAGGCTACCGGGCGCTCCAAGCCGCGAAATCAGCGTGCCCAAGCAAATGCCAAACGCAATGACAGAGAGGATGAACAAGAAGTCAAACAATTGGGTCTGAACATAGATACCAAAGGTTCCCGAGGCGCGCATCGCATCATAGTAGCCAAGGATCTTTTCGCCGCTGAACGCCAATTGGCCTGTCGCGTAGTCAACCGGGTGCCCCGACTTTGCATAAAGCGCATCAAGATTGATCCGCGTTCCCTGAAAAGCTGCGAAGCTCGCCAGTGTTACAAGAACATGAGAACGTGTGGACAGTGCTTCAGCGCGATTTTTAAGAAGAGTAAACATGGTGTTGGTCCTTTCAATATTTGCATTCCTTGGAATATTAATTACATTCCGTGGAATTCAAATCAACCAGAAAAGTGCGCCCCGGTGAAAAATTTCCCTCAAGACATTGAAAAATATGCAAAACTAGGTGCCGCACTGAGCATTAGCACACAGTTATTCAGCACCCGCATGGCGGGTTTCCTTGATCGATTCGGACTGACAGAGGCTCAATTCTCGGTCTTGAATCACCTCTCGCGCCGCATGCCCGAAGGGCAAAGCGTAACTGCCATCGCAGCAGCGGTTGAGGTCAAACAACCAGCAGTGTCCAAAATGGTGGTGAAATTTGAGGGAATGGGCTGGGCGCGCTTTGAAGCCACCCAGAGCGATGCGCGCTCAAAGCAGGTGTTTCTCACCGACGCAGGCAAAGCGCATCTTCTGGACGTTCAACACGCCCTTTTGCCCGATTACGTGCACATGCTGGAAGGATGGAGCGATGAGGAAATTGCGACCCTCACCGCTCAGCTTTTTCGTCTTGTCGGTTGGCTCGACAAGAATAGGATTTAGGCAAGCCGTGAAATCACAATCGTCACTTCTGGCTTTTTGCCGATCTCCGCATTGCAGCTCTGACGCACCTGACGTTTGATCGCTTCTTCAAGTTTAGAATCGTCGCGCAGCGTCTTATTATTTGCACGGCCAATCAGCTGGCTCAGATCTTCCTCCAGAACATCAACCAAGGGCGCGCGTGATTTGCCTTGATCCGCGAGACCCATCAATTCGCACCACGGATCGCCGAGCATATCATCGTTCTCGTCAATAATCAGGGTGATCGTGACATGCCCATTTAGCGCCATGCGCATGCGGTCCCGAATAACGCCATCCAGCGCTCCAATTTGAACAGAGCCGTCCAGATATGTGCGCCCTGTCTCGATGTAATCAGCAACCTTCGGCGCATTGCCAGACAGATCAATCATCATTCCGTTCACCGCAACGATCCCCGCAAGACCCTTTTCTTCAGCGATTTTTACGTGGGTGCGCAGGTGACGATGCTCGCCGTGCATCGGGATGAGCATCTGCGGCTTGGTGATCTCGTGCATCTTTTCCAGATCAGGGCGGTTTGCGTGGCCTGAGACGTGGTAAAGACCAGAGCTGTCATCAATCACATCCACGCCCTTTTCAGAGAGCTGGTTGATGATGCGGATCACACCGCGCTCGTTTCCGGGGATGGTCTTGGAAGAGAACAAGAACGTATCGCCCTCTTTCAGCGTCAGGCCCTGATACTTGCCGCGCGCCAGCTGCGCAGAAGCAGCGCGCCGCTCACCTTGCGAACCGGTCACCAAAAGCATCACATTCTCGCGCGGCAGATCAAGCGCATCGTCAGAGCTGATAACCGACGGAAAGTCGCTCAGAACGCCCGTTTCAATCGCGGCTTCAATCATCCGTCGCATCGCACGGCCAAGTAGAACGATAGAGCGCCCTGCCCGCTCGCCTGCCTCGGCCAGCGTTTTCACCCGTGCAACGTTAGACGCAAAAGTGGTCGCAACGACCATACCCGGCTGATCCTTGATCAATTTCTCGATCTCAGGGCCAACGGTAACCTCAGAGCGGCCTTCATTCAGAGAAAACACATTGGTGGAATCGCACACCAGTGCTTTGACGCCGTCTTTGGACACATCGCGCCAGAGGTTCTCATCAAAAGGCTCACCCACGATAGGCGTTTCGTCGATCTTGAAATCGCCCGTGTGCAGCACGCGCCCATCAGGGCTATCGATGCACAGGCCAGAGCTTTCTGGGATCGAATGCGAGATCGGCAGGAAGCCAACGGTGAATGGGCCAGCCTTCACAGTTTCGGGCCAAGGAGAAACGGTTGTCACGGCCTTTGCCTCGACACCGTATTCTTCAAGCTTGCGCCGCGCGATATTCGCCGTGAACGCACGGGTGTAAATCGGCACGTTCAATTGCGAATAGAAATGCCCAATCGCACCAACGTGGTCTTCATGGGCGTGGGTAATAAAGATCGCCTCAAGATCATTGCGGCGCTCTTTTAGCCACGTGATGTCCGGCAGGATCAAATTTACCCCCGGCGTGCCATCCATATCAGGGAATGTGACACCAATATCCACAAGGATCAGCTTTTCGCGGCCCGGCTTTCCGTAGCCATACACATAGGCATTCATGCCAATTTCACCCGCCCCGCCAAGGGGAAGGTATATCAAACGCTCAGCGCTCATTTTATCTTATCCGTTCTTTTTGTTATGCTCGTGGATCACGATGAGACCATGCATAGTGAGGTCATCTTCGATCACGTCGAACAAGTTTTCTGCGGTCGCAAACAGCGGGGCAAGACCGCCTGTGCCAACCACTTTCATCGGCTTGCCATATTCAGCTTTGATCCGGCTGGTAATCCCTTCGATGAGGCCCGTGTAGCCCCAGAAAATACCGGTCTGGATACAAGCAACAGTATTGGTCCCGATCACGCGTTCGGGTTGCGAAATGTCAATATGCGGCAGCGCCGCCGCGCCGTTGTGAAGCGCTTCCAGTGACAGATTCACACCGGGGGAAATAACGCCGCCGACATAAGCGCCATCTTCAGCAACCACGTCGAAATTGGTAGCCGTGCCAAAATCCACAACCACCACGTCGCCGCCATGGCGATCAAAAGCAGCCGCCGCGTTTGCAAGGCGATCAGGCCCAACCTGCGTTCCCTCATCTACGCGCGGCGCAATCGGCAGCTCGCATTCGGGTTTACCAACAACCAAAGGGCGACAGCCAAAGAAACGATCCGCAAAGACGCGCAAATTGAACACCACGCGTGGCACCGTCGAGGAAATGATCACATCAGTGATATCAAGGCTGATATCGTAGTGCCGCACCAGCGTTGAGAACCATGTGAAATAGGCATCTGCCGTGCGGCCATGATGGGTCGACGTGCGCAACGTGCAGAGCCACGCTTTCCCGTCCCAAATCGAGAAAACCGTATTCGTGTTGCCGCAATCAATGGCAAGAAGCATGGTGTGTCTTTCGCTTTAGAAAAATACATCCGCAGCGGCGATCGCCACACGGCCTTGTGAGGTCTTTAGAACAAGGTTGCCCTGCTCGTCCACCGTTTCAAAGGTGCCTACAGTTTCGCTGGTCATGGTACGTGCCGTAATTACCTCGCCCAGCTTGGCTGCACGGGCGAGCCATGCTTCGCGGATTGGGGCAAACCCGAATGTGGTGAACTGCGCCTCATAGCGCGCATAGGCATTTGCGAGCAAATCGAGGAACTCTTCCGGCGCAATCGAAACACCCGTCTCGGAAAAGAGCGAGACAGGTCGCATAGCACCTGCTTCGACCTCAGCGGGCGCTGGTGCGTCCGCAAGATTAACGCCAATGCCAATCGCAAGATGGGATACAGACGGCCCCGCTCCGATGCTTTCCAGAAGGATGCCTGCCAACTTGCCACCGTTCAGCAATACATCGTTCGGCCACTTCAACGCGAGCGAATGCGCCTGAACACCGCAAGTGATGAGGGCATCATAGAGCGCGAGCGATGCGACGAAAGAGCGTAGCGCCACGATGTCAGGGGTTTCAGTTGGGTGTAGAACCAACGTGCCAGCGAAGTTCCCCTTTGGGAAACTCCAAGCCCGTCCCCGCCGCCCGCGAGACGCGGTTTGGTTCAGGGCCAAAATCCATTCCGGCCCTGTAAGAGTTGGCGCAATCCGCGCGGCTTCGGCGTTCGTGCTGTCGACTTCCGCCAGCACCCGCCGCCCATACCCGAGCGGAAAACCCGTCTTAGTTGACAAGTGTCGCCGCCGCAGCCGCTGCTGCTCCTTCAACCCCGAAGAGGTTGATCAGGCCAAGCACCATGATTGCCGCAGACCCCATCAAAAACGCCCAAAGAACGGGTGAATTGCTCTTGTCCAGCGCATCGTCCTGCTCTGCGCCAAAGTACATATAGTACACGATGCGCAGGTAGTAATAGGCACCGATCACCGACGCGACAACGCCAGCAATTGCCAGCCAAGCAAGACCTGCATCATAGGCGGCTTGCAAAACATAGAGCTTGCCAAAGAAGCCAACCATCGGTGGCACGCCCGCCATGGAGAACAGCAAGATCAACATCGCGAGCGCCTTGCCTGGCTCACGCTTGGCGTATTGGTTCAGCGCAGAAATATCCGTGACCGCTTGCCCGTCTTTTTCCATGGATAGGATAAAGGCAAAGGTGCCGACATTCATCGTCACATAGATCGCCATGTAAACCAGCATCGCCTGCACACCCAGTGCGGTTCCCGCCGCAAGGCCCATCATTGCATATCCCATGTGCGCAACGGAGGAGAAGGCCATCAGACGTTTGATGTTTGTTTGCCCAATTGCAGCGAAGGCTCCAAGGAACATGGAAACAAGCGACAGAACCGCGATAACCTGGCTCCAATCGCTAATCGCGCCGCCGAATGCATCATGCAAGACCCGCGCGAACAGGCCCATCGCCGCGATTTTCGGCGCGGTTGCGAAGAAAGCTGTGACAGGTGTTGGCGAGCCTTCATAGACGTCTGGTGTCCACATGTGGAAGGGAACCGCCGAAACTTTGAACGCAAGGCCAGAGATAATCAGGACGAGGCCGAACAGCAAACCAACGGAGAGATGCCCCTCGGTTGCGGTCTGGATAATACCAGAAAACAGCGTTGTGCCAGCGAAACCATATGTCAGGGACGCGCCATAAAGCAGCAATCCAGAACTAAGCGCGCCAAGTACGAAATACTTGAGGCCAGCTTCAGTAGATTTCGCACTATCGCGGCGCAAGGAAGCAACGACGTAAAGCGCGAGGGATTGTAGCTCGAGGCCCATATAAAGCGTCATCAGATCGCCTGCGGAAACCATGACCATCATGCCAACCACGCTCAGCGCGACAAGCACAGGGTATTCAAAACGCAGCAGGCCTTTGCGCTGCATATACTCTTGGCTCATGATCAGAACCGCCGCGGAGGATAGCAAGATCGCCACCTTAGCAAAACGCGAGAAGGCATCGTCAGTGAACATGCCGCCAAAGGCTATATTGCTGCCCTCGCCGCTGAACCCGATCCAAGCCGCGAGCAGGATGAAAATGCCAGCAGTCGCCCAAACCAGCATCGCTGCCAGCTTGTCCTTGCCCGCGTAGACCGCACCCACAAGCGTAGCAAGCGCGAAGAGCGCCAGAATGATCTCTGGCAGAATGATTGTCAGGTCAGCCTGTATCATGTTCAACGTCTTTCTTAGTGCGATGCGGCTGCTGGGGCTGCGTCTGTCACGCTTGCCAGTGCCGTTTCATAGTTGGAAACCAGCGCCTCTACAGAGGGGCCGATGATATCGAGAACGAGCGCAGGATAGACACCAAGGAGCAGTGTCATCACCACGAGCGGCGCAAAGATCGCGCGCTCTCGCGTTGTCATGTCAGAGATGGTGCGCAGGCTTTCCTTGATCAGATCACCCATCACCACGCGGCGATAGAGCCAGAGCGCATAAGCCGCCGACAGGATCACACCGGATGTAGCGATTGCAGCCACCCAAGTGTTGACCTGGAAGATGCCCATCAGTGTCAGGAATTCGCCGACAAAGCCTGATGTGCCCGGCAGACCCACATTCGCCATTGTGAAGAACATGAAGATCAGCGCGTAGGCTGGCATGCGGTTCACAAGGCCGCCGTAGGCGTCAATCTCGCGTGTGTGCATACGATCATAGATCACACCAACACAGAGGAAGAGCGCGCCAGAGATAAAGCCGTGGCTGATCATCTGAAAGATCGCACCGTCAATACCTTGTTGGTTGGCGGCAAAAATACCCATGGTCACATAACCCATGTGGGCAACCGATGAATAAGCGATCAGTTTTTTCATGTCTTCCTGCACCAGCGCCACGAGCGAGGTGTAAACAATCGCAATCGCGGACATCCACAGGATCAGCGGCGTCATCACGTCCGCGCCCACTGGGAACATCGGAAGTGAGAAGCGCAAGAAACCGTAGCCGCCCATTTTCAAAAGGATCGCCGCCAGAACCACAGAACCCGCTGTCGGGGCCTGAACGTGCGCGTCAGGAAGCCATGTGTGCACAGGCCACATCGGCATTTTCACCGCGAAGCTTGCGAAGAAGGCGAGGAACATCAGAGTCTGCAAACCGCCAACGATCTGGATACCGAGGATCGAGAAGCTTTCTGAACCGAACGTATGTGTCATCAGCGTTGGAATGTCGGTTGTGCCCGCATCCACGAACATCGCGACCATCGCCACCAGCATCAGAACCGAGCCGAGGAAGGTATAAAGGAAGAACTTGAAGCTCGCGTAAATACGGTTCGCGCCGCCCCAGATGCCAATGATCAAGAACATCGGGATCAGGCCCGCTTCGAAGAAGACATAAAAGAGCACGAGATCCAGCGCCATGAACACGCCGAGCATCAGCGTCTCAAGCAGCAAGAAGGCGATCATGTATTCCTTGACGCGCGTTTTCACATCCCAGCTTGCCGCAATAACCAACGGCATCATGAAGGTGGTCAGCATCACGAAGAGCACGGAAATACCGTCCACGCCCATTTTGTAGGACATGCCCATGACCCAGGACGCCTCTTCCACCATTTGGAAGCCGGTGTCGGAGCTGTCGAACTGCGCGAGGATAAACAATGAGACAAGGAACGTCGCGCTTGTCGCGATCATCGCGAGCCACTTTGCATTGCGCGCCGCCGCTTCGTCATCACCGCGCAGGAACAGCGCGAGGATCAGAGCCGCGAGAGCGGGGATGAATGTGACAATGGAAAGAAGGTTATCCATTAGTGCGCTCCTCCGGAGAACGTCATCCATGTCACCAGAACCAGAATTCCGATCACCATGGCGAAGGCATAGGTAAAGATATAGCCGGACTGAACGCGACCTGCGAGGCGGGTGAAGAAGGGCACGATACCCATCGCCACACCGTTAAGAGTTCCGTCGATCACATCGCCATCACCGCGCTTCCAGAAGAAGCGGCCAATCATTTTGGCGGGCTGGACAAAGAGGAAATCGTAGATCTCGTCAAAGTACCATTTGTTCAGCAGGAAATTGTAAAGCGGACGGTTGGTTTCCATGACGCGTTTCGGCATCGCTGGGTTCCAGATGTAGAACCACATCGCGATCAGGAAGCCGATAACCATGGCAATGAACGGGCTGACTTTGACCCATTTCGGCGCGTGGTGCGCGTCGTCCATCACGTGGTTGTCTGCGCCATGATAGATCGCGCCAACAGGGGCTTCGCCGTGGTGATCCATCGCAGGCTTGGCTGCGTGATCATCGCCGTGGCCATCATCCGCATGTGCGTCGTCTGCATGGCTGTCATCTGCATGTGCATCATCCGCGTGATCATCTGCTTTCGCATGATCGTCGCCATGGCCTTCAGACGCCTCAGCGTGATGCGCTGGAATGCCAAAGAACTTGTTCACCTGATCATGATCGCCAAAGAAGCTGCCGTACCAGATCATACCGGCAAAGATCGACCCGAGGCTAAGGACACCAAGCGGCACCAACATAACCATCGGGCTTTCATGCGCATGTTCATGCGTGTGCTTGTCGCCGCGCGGCTTGCCATAGAAGGTCAGGAACATCAGACGCCAGCTATAGAAGGAGGTCATCAGCGCCGCGATCACCAGCATCCAGAAGGCATAACCCCCTGCCGTGCCAGCCCATGCGCTTTCGATCACCGCATCCTTCGAGAGGAAGCCCGCGAAACCGATATGCGTGAGCGGGATACCAACGCCTGTGATGGCCAGCGTACCGATCATCATCGCCGCGAATGTGTATGGGATCTTCTTACGAAGGCCGCCGTAGTTGCGCATGTCCTGCTCGTGGTGCATCGCGTGGATCACGGAGCCCGCACCGAGGAAGAGCATCGCTTTGAAGAAGGCGTGCGTGAAGAGGTGGAACATCGCGACCGAATAAACACCAACGCCTGCGGCTACGAACATATAGCCAAGCTGGGACATTGTTGAATAAGCGATAACGCGTTTGATGTCGTTCTGAACGAGGCCGATGGTGGCGGCAACAAAGGCCGTCGTTGCACCAAGGAAGGTGATAAAGGCCGTTGCTTCTGGCGCGTATTCCATCAGCGGCGACATGCGGCAAACGAGGAAGACACCAGCCGTAACCATGGTCGCGGCGTGGATCAGGGCCGAAACAGGTGTCGGACCTTCCATCGCGTCAGGCAGCCATGTGTGCAGGAAGAGCTGCGCCGATTTACCCATCGCGCCGATGAACAACAGGAAGGCGAGCAAGTTGGCTGCGTTCCACTCGGCCCAAAGGAAGGTGATCGTCGTATCAGCCAGCGCAGGCGCGGCGGCGAAAACATCGTCAAAGTTGATGCTATCTGTGAGATAGAACAGACCAAAGATACCAAGGGCAAAACCGAAGTCACCAACACGGTTGACCACGAAAGCTTTGATCGCGGCGGCGTTTGCGGAGGGCTTGCGGTAGTAGAAACCGATGAGCAGATAAGACGCAACGCCCACACCTTCCCAGCCAAAGAACATCTGAACAAGGTTGTCAGAAGTCACCAACATCAACATCGCGAAGGTAAAGAAAGACAGATATGCAAAGAAGCGTGGCTTATAGCTCTCGCCTTCTTTCCACTGGGGATCGTCGGCCATGTAGCCAAAGGAATAAAGGTGAACCAGCGCGGAAACCGTGGTGATCACGATCAACATGATCGCCGTGAGGCGGTCCATGCGGATGCCCCAGTCCGTGGAGAGGCTGCCGCTTTCGATCCAGCGTAGGATCTGGATTTTCTCCAGCGTGCCGTCATGGCCAAGGAAGACCACCCAGCTAAAGAAACAAGCCACAAAGAGCAGACCCGTGGTGACCCACATTGCGCCCTTTTCGCCGATCAAGCGCCAGCCAAATCCACCAATGATGGCCCCGACCAGAGGCGCAAAGAGTATGAGCGTTTCCATCTGGTCAGCCTTTCATCACGTTAACGTCTTCAACGGCAATAGTGCCGCGAGTACGGAAGAAGCATACGAGGATCGCAAGGCCAATCGCGGCCTCCGCGGCGGCGACGGTGAGAACGAAAAGCGTAAAGACCTGCCCGACCAAATCCCCAAGGAAACTAGAGAAAGCGACCATGTTGATGTTCACCGCGAGCAACATCAGCTCGATCGACATCAAAAGGATGATGACGTTTTTGCGGTTCACAAAAAGGCCAAAGATACCAATGACAAACAGCGTCGCTGCCACCGTCAGGTAATGTTCTAGTCCGATCATGTCGTCCCTCAGTTCTATTAACTTGGCAGGTTACCCTGCCGGCTTGCCCCTTCGGGCATCATTCATTCAGCCGCGGCTTAAAGCCCCTGCCCCGGTTTCACGTCTTTGAGTTCCATCGCCTTCGCAGGATCGCGGTGCATCTGGGCAACCACGTTTTGGCGCTTTACGTCGGTGCGGTGACGCAATGTCAGAACAATCGCACCGATCATCGCGACCAGCAGGATCAAGCCCGCAAGCTGGAAGATCAGGAAGTATTTGTCATAGAGCAGCAAACCAAGCGCAGCCGTGTTTTGCGTATCCGTTGGAGTGACCGCATCGCGCAGACCCGCCGCCTGTTCGGACGCTTCCCAAACGCCAAAGGCCATGGTGAATTGCATCAGCAAAACGAGGCCGATCAGCAAAGCAAGCGGCATGTATTTCGCCATCTCCGCCTTGAGTTCAGCAAAGTCGATGTCGAGCATCATCACCACAAACAGGAACAGAACCGCGACCGCACCGACGTAAACGATGATCAACAGCATCGCGACGAACTCTGCGCCCAGCATCACAAACAGACCCGCAGAAGACAGGAACGCAAGCACCAGCCAAAGCACCGAATGCACGGGGTTGCGGCTAATTACGGTGAACAGCCCGCCCGCAATCGTGCAGATCGAGAACAGGTAGAAAGTAAATACAGCGACGCTCATGTCTCGTCATCCTTGTCTTCGTTCAGGACCTCGTTGGCGAATTCCATCGCGCGGGTCATCGCGGGTAGACCGGCGAACATCGACATTTGCGCGATGGCCTCGGTCACTTCATCTTTTGTGGCGCCCGCTGTCATCGCGTGGCGCACGGTCATACGCAATTGCGTTTCATTTTGCGCGCCTTGCATGGTTAAACCAGCAAGCGTCAGCAAAAGCCGCGTTTTTGCATCCAAGCCTTCTTTGCTAATGCCCTTCCCAAAGGACATTTCCATCATGTCCTTGGTCATGGTCGGCCAAAGCTTTTCCATTGCCTGAGCAGAAAAGCTTCCGGTCCCGGGCGCAAAAGCTTTCGCCATCTCCTGCGCTTGGGCCATCATCATGGCAAAGGGATTGTTTGCATCATTCATCGGTAAGGCGCATCCAGCTCAAGGTTACGGGCAATCTGTGCTTCCCAGCGGTCCCCGTTTTCGAGCAGTTTTTCTTTGTCATAGAACAGCTCTTCACGGGTCTCGGTCGCAAATTCAAAGTTCGGACCTTCGACGATCGCATCCACAGGGCAGGCTTCTTGGCAGAAGCCGCAGTAGATGCATTTGGTCATGTCGATGTCATAGCGCGTTGTGCGGCGCGAGCCGTCATCGCGTGGCTCTGCGTCAATAGTGATCGCTTGAGCCGGGCAAACCGCTTCGCAAAGCTTACAAGCGATGCAACGCTCTTCGCCATTTGGATAACGGCGCAGCGCATGCTCGCCGCGAAAGCGTGGCGACAAAGGCCCTTTTTCATGCGGGTAGTTCAACGTCACTTTAGGCGCGAACATATAGCGCAGGCCAAGGCCAAATCCTTTGACGAAATCCGCAAGGAGGAAGTATTTGGCCGAACGGCCGTAGTCGAAGTTTGCCATTGCTTTAGCCCCCTACGCCCCAGCGCGCGAATGCGCCCCAGAACCAGTCAAATTTTGCCGCGAAGGCGACGAAGACAACCCAGCCAAGGCTCATGGGCAGGAAGATTTTCCAGCCAATGCGCATCAGTTGGTCATAGCGGTAGCGCGGTGTGATCGCCTTCACCATCGAGAAGAAGAAGAACACGACCAGCATCTTGCCAACCATCCACAGAATGCCATCTGGCAAACCCGGGATTGGGGACAGCCAACCGCCAAAGAACAGAAGCGAGATCAGCGCGCACATCAAAACAACCGCGACAAGCTCACCGATCATGAACAAAAGGAACGGCGTGGAAGAATATTCCACCTGATACCCTGCAACCAGTTCTGATTCCGCTTCGGGAAGGTCAAACGGAGGTCGGTTGGTTTCCGCAAGCGCCGAGATAAAGAACAGGATCAACATTGGGAAATGCGGGATCCAGTACCAGCTAAAGATGCCATAGCTGCCATCTTGCGCCGCAACGATATCGCCAAAGTTCATAGAACCCGAAGAAATGATGATGCCGATGATGATCAAACCGAGCGAGACTTCGTAGGAAATCATCTGCGCAGCAGAGCGCAGGCTGCCAAGGAACGGGTATTTCGAGTTGGACGCCCAACCGCCCATGATCACACCGTAAACTTCCAAGGAAGACACCGCAAAGACGTATAAGATCGCAACATTAATGTCCGATAGCACCCAGCCGTCATTGAACGGGATCACCGCCCAAGCAATCAGCGACATCACCAGCGTGACCATCGGCGCGAGCAGGAAGACAACCTTGTCTGCACCCGCAGGGAAGACAACTTCCTTTACGATATATTTCAGGAAATCCGCAAAGCTTTGCAGCAGGCCAAAGACGCCAACGACGTTAGGTCCACGGCGCATCATCACAGCGGCCCAGATTTTGCGATCTGCATACATCAGAAAAGCGAGCGCCAAGAGCAAAGGAATAACCAGAAGGAAAATCTGTCCAACGATTGTCAGGCCCATGCCCAAGATTGTGGTGGTGAAAAAGTCGTACATTAGGTCCTCACACCGTCGGTATTTTGTTTTCATCGCAGGATGAAACGGTGACTTCTGCGTCAATCGTCTTTAGCCCGCGCGGCAATGCTGGAGAAATGGTGTAAACAGCGTCTGCCGTCCAAATTCCAGCCTGTTCGGCAACGCTTGTGCGCAGATGACGCGCAAAGCCGTAGCCTCGAATAAGTGCGTATTGCGCAGCAGCGCATTCCGCATAGGCATCAACGTCCGCGTTGTCACGCGCGCCAGCCATTGTAACCCGAAAATTGACCAAATCTCCGTCCAAAAGGCGCGTTTGAACGCCTTTATAATCCGGCTTGAACGGGGGTTGTTTCGGCTCGCTCGTTTGCTCGCAACCAGACACAGTTCCCGCCAGCGCCAATGCGCTGATCAAACCCGAAGGCGATATGATCATCGCTTGGTTCACTCGGCCGCCATCTTTCCTGCGCTTGCGCGTGCTTTTGCGTTTGCGCTCAGCTCTGCCATCAGCTCGCTCGCCCGTGCAATTGGATTGCTCAGGTAAAAATCACTGATTGCATTGCGGAAATCCGCCTTGCCCATCTTCTTGGCTTTCAATGGCTGCCATTCATTCTCTGGCACCTCATCAATATTCGCCAAATGCGGAACCTCTTCGACCAGTGCAGTGCGCAGCGCAGCAAGGCTATCAAATGGCAACTGCGCATCCAGCTCCGCAGAGAGCGCACGAAGGATCGCCCAGTTCTCTTTTGCGTCACCCGGTGCAAATCCTGCGCGCATCGCGAGCTGAGGACGTCCCTCGGTATTCACGAACAGCCCCTGCTCTTCCGTGTAGGCTGCGCCCGGTAGAATGATGTCCGCACGGTGCGCGCCGCGATCGCCGTGGCTGCCTTGGTAAATAACAAAAGCCCCTGCATCAATGTCGACTTCGTCAGAACCAAGATTGTAGATCACCTCGGCCCCATCTGTGGCCGCTTCGATGCCACCCTCTGTGGTGCATCCAATGTCCATAGCGCCAACGCGGCTTGCCGCTGTATGAAGAACCATGAACTTGGACTGACCCGCTTCAGCGCTCGCCATTGCTGTGCCCAGAACGGCTTCGCCGTCTGCTTCTTGCAACGCGCCTTGGCCGATGATCATCACACCTGCTTTGCCGTGTTTGTCGGAATGATCCATATCAGCGATCTTTTGCAACGCGGCTCGGTCCGTCCCGAGGTGGATATATTCATAGCTCAGATCAACTGGCTCGCCGATTAGCGCAACGGTTGCGCCTTTCGTCCAGGCCTTGCGAATACGCGCATTCAAAACAGGCGCTTCAACACGCGGGTTTGAGCCAATGATAAAGATCATCTCCGCATCGTCGAGATCTTCGATTTTTGCAGTGCCCGCATAACCAGACCGATTGCCCGCAGGCAGCTTGGCCTTATCCGTGCGGCACTCAACAGCGCCGCCCATACCCGTTACCAGTTGCTTGAGCGCAAAAGCCGCTTCCACAGGAACCAGATCGCCAACGAGACCGGCAACCTTTTTGCCCTTCATCGCAGAAGCAGCCGCGCTTAGCGCCTCTGGCCAGCTCGCTGCGCGCAGCTTGCCGTTTTCGCGAATGTAGGGGCGATCAAGACGTTGGCGGCGCAGGCCATCCCAGACAAAACGGGTTTTGTCAGAAATCCACTCTTCGTTCACACCATCATGGTTGCGCGGCAACATGCGCATCACTTCGCGCCCCTTCGTGTCGACGCGGATAGACGAGCCAAGTGCATCCATCACATCGATGGTCTCGGTCTTGGTCAGCTCCCAAGGCCGCGCAGTAAAGGCGTAGGGTTTAGAGACCAAAGCACCAACTGGGCACAGATCAATGATATTGCCCTGCAAGTTGCTGTCGAGCGTTTCGCCAAGGTAGGACGTAATTTCTGCATCCTCGCCGCGACCCGTTTGGCCCATCTGCAAAATGCCCGCGACCTCAGAAGTAAAGCGCACGCAGCGGGTGCAAGAAATGCAGCGCGTCATATGGGTTTCGACCAATGGGCCGAGATCCAGATCGTCCGTTGCGCGCTTTGGCTCGCGGAAACGCGAAAAATCAACGCCATAAGCCATGGCTTGGTCTTGCAAATCGCACTCGCCGCCCTGATCGCAAATCGNNAAATCGGGCAATCCAGCGGGTGATTGATCAGCAAAAACTCCATCACGCCTTCGCGTGCTTTTTTGACCTTTGGCGAATTGGTTTTGATTACGGGCGGTGCGCCCTCTGGACCGGGGCGCAGATCGCGCACCTGCATCGCACAAGACGCTGCAGGTTTTGGCGGGCCACCAACGACCTCCACAAGACACATGCGGCAATTGCCAGCAATCGTCAGACGCTCGTGATAGCAGAAACGGGGGATTTCGACCCCCGCCTCTTCACAGGCTTGAATAAGGGTCATTGCCCCGTCTACTTCGACTTCGTTGTCGTCGATGATGATCTTGCGTAGGTCAGACATCGGGTCTCACTTTGCTTTTAGGAGGACGCCAATTTGGCTGCGTTTCGAAATTTCAGCGCGGCCAAGACGGCACATAGAAGCGGCATCAGAGGTCGATGCACCATTTTGCGCGAGATATGCCTCGCCGCGCTTGCGCATCTTTGCCTTCTCTACTTTGCTTTTGGTGTATGAGTTGATTTCACTGTTAGAATAGCCCTTCGCACGCGCCTGACGTTTAAGGCTGTTCAAAAAGCTAAGCGCGGTGAATGTGCGCGCTGAGATAGAGCCACAACGATTGCGAATTTCATCCGCGATACCGACCGCCAGCAAACCATTGTTGATTTCGGTTTCATCCTGCAAGCCTGCGGCCGAAACGGGCGCGGCAAAGGCAAGGCTGGCGGCGAAAACTGTTGTTACTACTTTTGATGTCATACGCATGGTGTATCTCCTGTCATGCAAACTGCTCTCATCGATTGGCGTCGTGCCAAATCGCAAGACCCACATGGGGTTTGAGCGGCTTGATATGCAATAACAGTCCTGTTTTTGTTGGAATTTCTCATTCTGCGCAGCGTCCCTGAACAGTGAGTTCGTCTTCAACGATGCTAAGCGCCGTTGCCTCTGCATCCGGGCTGAGCGTCCAGTTGATATCGGAGGAGCCATAGTTGCGAACGCAGTGCGTCGTTCCTTCGTGGCGCGCCGCTTCGCGGGCCCCTTCGAGACTTTGGCTCACGGGGGAAACCGTCGCAACAAAGTCACGCTTGCTTTCGCCATCAACTTTCAAACGACCCGAAAACCGATGCCCATCAAACAAGATAGACTTTCTGGGATCTTCACATCCGGCAAGGGTTAGGGCCGCGAGGCCGCTGAAAAGTATGGTCCGTATCATCGTGCTGCCACCGCGCGCGTTGTGCGCCCTGCAATCTGCGCCTTGATGCGATCTTCGATCTCATCGCGGAAGTTATTGATCAAACCTTGGATCGGCCAAGCCGCCGCATCACCAAGCGCACAGATCGTGTGGCCCTCGACCTGCTTGGTCACATCCCAAAGCATATCAATTTCCGCAGGATCCGCATCGCCGCGCACAAGGCGCTCCATCACGCGCATCATCCAGCCTGTGCCTTCACGGCACGGCGTACACTGACCGCAGCTCTCGTGTTTGTAGAACTTTGCCAAACGCCAGATCGCTTTGATAATGTCCGTGTCTTTGTCCATAACGATCACCGCCGCTGTGCCAAGGCCAGAGCCAAGATCGCCGCGCAGGTAGTCAAAATCCATAATCGCATCGCGCATCTTTTCGCCGCGCACGCAAGGAACGGAGGAGCCACCCGGAATAACCGCTTTCAGGTTGTCCCAGCCGCCTTTGATACCGCCGCAGTGCGTTTCGATCAGCTCCTCAAACGAGATGCTCATCGCCTCTTCAACAACGCAAGGATTGTTGACGTGGCCAGAGATCGCAAACAGTTTCGTGCCCGCGTTATTCGCGCGGCCAAAACCGGCAAACCACTCAGGGCCTCGGCGCAGGATCGTTGGAACGACCGCGATGCTTTCCACGTTGTTCACAGTCGTTGGGCAGCCATAAAGACCCGCGCCCGCAGGGAATGGCGGCTTCATGCGCGGCATGCCCTTTTTGCCCTCAAGGCTCTCGAGCAGTGCAGTTTCTTCGCCGCAAATATACGCCCCTGCCCCGTGGTGCAGGTAAATGTCGAAATCCCAACCGGACTTCGCTGCGTTCTTGCCAACGAGACCCGCTTCATAAGCTTCGTCAATCGCCGCTTGCAGCGCTTCTTTCTCGCGGATGTATTCACCGCGAATATAGATGTAGCAGGCATTCGCATTCATCGCGAAGCTGGCGATCAAGCAACCCTCGATCAGCGTATGCGGATCATGGCGCATGATTTCGCGGTCTTTACATGTGCCGGGCTCGGATTCATCTGCGTTCACAACCAGATAGCTCGGACGTCCGTCGCTTTCTTTCGGCATAAACGACCACTTGAGACCCGTCGGGAAACCCGCACCGCCGCGACCACGCAGGCCAGAAGCTTTCATCTGGTCGATAACCCAGTCACGACCCTTTTGGATGATCGCTGCTGTACCGTCCCAATGTCCACGCGCCTGCGCACCCTTAAGGGTACGGTCATGCATACCGTAGAGATTGGTAAAAATGCGATCCTGATCGGCTAGCATCTTAGGGTTATCCTTTCGTCTTCTGACGCTTGCGCCAGATCTGATATGTAACAACCATCGACCAAACCAGTGCTGCCAAGACAGCGAAGTCGATGAGGAGTGCGAACCGACCGGGCATGCCCAGCTTAGGTCCAAGCCAAGGGGCCAAGATCCAAATCAGCATAGATCCCGCAATCACAAGAGCGACGGTGCGCCCTTGCTTTGCCAGTGCTGCATCTGTGTCATCAAGGCCCATTGGTTTCTTTCTTTAGTAGACCGACCCTTTGTCGACGCGCTTGGAGAACTCTGTCTCTTCGCCCGACGCCAAAAGCTTGGCTTGTTCTATCCACTTGTCGCGTGTCGCACGTCCCTTAAAGCCTTCAAGGTTCGCATTAACCCATGCCATTTCGTCAGGCGTCCAAGCTGCAATTTGATCGAAGTGGTAAAAGCCCATTGTGTTGCAGAGCTTTTCAAGCTTTGGACCAATGCCTTTGATCCGCTTAAGATCATCTGCACCGCCTTCACGCGCCGCCTCCAAAGTGGCAGGCTTTGAACCCTCGCCAGTTCCTTCAAGAACACCGTCACCATCGAAATCAGGCGTCGCGCTTGCGTCGGCCTCGGCAGCAGCGGCCGCTTTCTTGGCTTTGCGCTTGGCTTTGGTTTTCGCTTTGCCCTTGCCAGCATCTGTCGCAGCGGCATCATCTGTCGCGGCTGCAGCTTTGGCCTTCGCCTTTTTGCCAGCTTTCTTACCCGCTTTTTTGCCTGATTTGGCCGCACCTTCAGCCTCTTCGGCAGCAGGCGCTTCTTCGGGCTTGTAAGTCCATTCACCTTTGCGGGATTGCAATTCCGCCTCGCCAGCGAGTGCAGCGCTTGGCATTACTTTAACTGCATCATCAGCGCCGCTTGCCGCGTCCTCAGGGGCCGCATCCGCGCTCGCAACATCAGATGCGTCTTTTGTAGAGGCGTTTACAGCGTCGCTAACCTCAGGCTCTGCCGCTGCAACATCAGCGCTTGCCGCTGCTGATGCCGTTGCCGCTGCGGGAGCCGCTTCAGGCTCCGCCTGAGCTGCGCTTTGCGCTTTGGGTTCTGAACTCTTTGTTGCAACAGCTGCGGTTGCTGCTGCAGCGGCTCCTGCCGCCGCAACTGGCGCAGCTGCTGTGCGCCCACTGCTTTCGCGGGGCTTTTCACCCATTGCAGGCACAGGTGCACAGAACAACCAGTTGAACAGAAGGCCAAGCAGAACAAACCCGATCAGGCCAAGGATCAACGCGGCCATAAAGGATTTACCCGCAACCGACATCAACATGATAAAGATGAATGCGCCCACAAGCGCTGCAATTGCCCAGCACCAGAATTGGCACTTAGGGTCTTTGCCTTGATTAGTCATAGTTACACTCCCAGTCACTTTTATACGGCATTAGTAAACGCCGCCTTTTTTGACGCGGGTTGCAAACTCAGTCTCGCCCCCGCTTGCAAGCACTTCGGCTTGTTTCACCCAATTGTCGCGACTTACGCGACCTTTGAATCCTTCGAGATTTTGATCGACCCAAGCCACTTCGGCGTCGGTCCATTTAGAGATTTGATTAAAGTGGAAGAAGCCAAGGGTATTGAGCAGCTTTTCCAACTTCGGGCCGACGCCCTTAATCATTTTCAAATCATCCGCGCCGCTCTTCCGAGGGGCTTTGCGCGTCTTAGGCTTAGTGCCGGCACTCGCAACTGCAGATGTATCAACCTTTGCAGCCTCAGCCTTTGCAACTTTCTTCGCTGTTGCAGGCTTTTCCTTTGGCGCTTTTGCTTCGGCCTTTGCGGGCTTGGCCTTTGCAGGCTTGGCTTTTACAGCCTTAGCGGGCTTGGCCTTTTCGGCCTTGGCCTTAGCGGGCGTTGCAACGGCCCCACCCTGCCAAGGTGCCAAGAACGGCACTTCCGTTCCATCAATCCGCTTGATGGTATCGCCAATGTCCGTCGCAAGCTGCACTGACGCGTTATACTGCGTTTTGCCGCTTTCGTATTCTTTCAAGCTGCTTAGGCCCGACAAAGGCTCGCTCGAATAGCGGCCATTTTGTGGACCGGGCGTTGCGACTTCTCCGCTCGCAAAACCGTCCAAAAGATCAGACAAACCCTGCGCCGTCAGATCTTCATAATAATCCTTACCGATCTGAGCCATAGGCGCGTTAGTGCAAGCACCAAGGCACTCCACCTCTTCCCAAGAAAACTTGCCATCCGCACTCAGAACATGCGGCTTATCAGCAATCTTTTCGCGGCACACAGCAATCAAATCTTCCGCACCGCAAATCATGCAAGACAAGGTTCCGCAAATCTGGATATGCGCGACACGGCCCACGGGCTGCAATTGGAACATGAAATAGAACGACGCCACTTCGAGGCCGCGAATATACGCCATGCCCAACATATCAGAAATATGCTCAATCGCAGGGCGGGTTAACCACCCTTCTTGCTCTTGTGCGCGCCAAAGCAATGGAATGATCGCAGAGGCCTGACGGCCCTCCGGGTACTTCGTGATCTGTGCTTCAGCCCACACCTGATTGTCGGGCGTGAAAGCAAAGCTGGTCGGTTGGTCTTTGTGCAGACGTCGCAGCATTTCAAAGTCTTTCCATCTTCATTCCGACGATCTCACGAGCAAGCCGTGATCCCAGCCAGTCTTTTTCTATTGTTCAATATCGCATGCTTGGTTTTCGCCAAACTCGGCCCACCGAGGTCAACAAGCACCTTTCCTGCATAGGTCATGAACGCTTTTTTGCCAGCGTTGTTCCAACCGGACTTACGCGCCATCGCATTGAATTCTTTGCGCGAGGACCCCGCAGCGGCCCATAGGTATTCGCCCATCTTTGCATAGGTTTTGTTTCCCGCAGGAGACACCGGAACCATACACCCGTTTTTCTTGAGTGCGGTGAACAAGACCTGCGCAGCGGGCGCGCCGCGCAATTTGCCCATCGCTGTGCCAATCTCTTTCGAGCGCGCTTTCACCGCCGCATCAGGCGAGTTGATGAAATACGGTCCCATATGTCGGCAATCTGGCATTCCGCAAGCCATCACAAACGATTGCGCTGCAACTGGCTGAGGAGCCAGAAGCAAGGCCATAACAATGGCACCGCTAAGGTTTCGGATGAGTGCGAATAAGGTCATGCTATCCCGTCTTTTTCTGAGCATCTGGTGCGCAGACGCCAACGGTTGAGCGAATACCGCCGCCTTGAAGCGCAACAGCGTGGCCGCGACGCACCTTAGTTGCAGCCAATTTGGTGATGTCTTCGCGGCTCATACCTGTTTGCAATTCTACAGGCAGGTAGTCGCTTTCAAACTTCAGATCGCAGCCAATTGAAGCAACCGCCGCGTCGAAATTCGCGGAGTTGTCAGCAGTCGTCGTTCCATCCACTGTCGTGGTTTCAACGCAGCCTGCAAGCAGCGCAGGAATCGCAAAGAGCACAGCAAAACGCATCATCGGTCAATCTCTCCAAACACAACGTCCATCGTTCCAATAATCGCAGCAACGTCTGCCAATTGGTGGCCAACTGCGACATGATCCATCGCCTGCAAATGCAAATATCCAGGAGCGCGGATTTTGCTGCGATACGGTTTGTTCGATCCATCCGCGACAAGGTAAACGCCGAATTCACCTTTGGGGGCTTCTACAGCGCAGTAGACTTCGCCCGCAGGAACGTGAAAGCCTTCGGTATAAAGTTTGAAGTGGTGAATCAGAGCTTCCATCGAGGTTTTCATCTCGCCGCGTTTTGGCGGGGTAAGCTTGCCGCGCGCCATCACATCGCCCGTCGCTTCGCGCAGTTTCACAATCGCTTGGCGGATGATCGACACGGATTGCGTCATCTCCTCCATGCGGCACAAATAACGATCATAGCAATCGCCGTTTTTGCCGACAGGGATTTGGAATTCAAACTCGTCGTAGCACTCATAAGGCTGTGCACGGCGCAAATCCCATGCAAGGCCAGAGCCGCGCACCATCACACCAGAGAACCCGTAGTCCAGAATGTCTTGCTCCGTGACAACACCGATGTCGGCATTGCGCATCTTGAAAATGCGGTTTTCCGTAAGCAAACCATGAATATCATCCATGAACTTCGGAAATTCCAGCGCCCAAAGATCAATGTCATCAAGCAAATCATCTGGCAGATCCTGATGCACTCCGCCCGGCCGGAAATACGCAGCATGCAGACGCGCGCCGCATGCGCGCTCATAAAATTCCATCAACTGCTCGCGTTGCTCAAAACCCCAAAGCGGCGGCGTCAACGCGCCAACATCCAAAGCCTGCGTTGTGACGTTCAGCAAGTGGTTTAGAACGCGGCCAATTTCCGAGAACAACACGCGGATCAAGGACGCACGGCGCGGCACTTCGATACCGCAGAGCTTTTCAATCGCAAGGCACCAAGCATGTTCTTGGTTCATCGGGGCCACGTAATCGAGGCGGTCGAAGTACGGCAGGTTTTGCAAGTAAGTGCGGCTTTCCATCAGCTTTTCTGTGCCACGGTGCAGCAGGCCGATGTGAGGATCGCAGCGCTCTACGATTTCGCCGTCGAGTTCTAGGACCAGACGCAACACTCCGTGCGCCGCAGGGTGCTGCGGGCCGAAGTTGATGTTGAAGTTACGGATTTTCTGCTCACCCGCGAGGGCATCTACAGAACCGTCGTCAAACTTGGAGCCGTCCATCAGCGTTTCTCCAATTCTTGCAAATTAATTGCCATGTACCAAAGCAATCCGACCACTCCCACGGGAATGACACAAGCAACAGCCCAGTATTTGTTGATACCGAAGAACGGCAAAAGCTTCAGCATCGGAACAATCGTCAATGCCGATATGACAAGCCACCAAAAGCTCATTTCGCCTCCTCCGTCTTCTCGTCACCGGGCAGCACGTATTTCGCGCCCTCCCAAGGGGACATGAAATCAAACTGGCGGTATTCCTGAATCAAGCTCACAGGCTCATAGACAACGCGCTTTTCAACTTCGTCGTAACGCACTTCGGTATAGCCCGTCGTGGGGAAATCCTTGCGCAGCGGATACCCACGAAACCCGTAGTCGGTCAGAATGCGGCGCAGGTCTGGGTGGCCTGAGAACAGGATACCAAACATATCGTAGACTTCACGCTCGAACCAATTGGCGCTGGGATGCACGTCCACGATAGACGCAACCATATCCTCTTCGCGCACCTGAAGACGCAGGCGGATACGTTGGTTCCGATACATGGACAGGAAATGGTAAACCACATCGAAGCGCTTGCCGCGCTCTGGGTAATCCACCGCAGTAATATCCACCAAAGACGAAAAACGGCAGGTCGCATCGGTTTTCAAAAACTCGACCAGTTCCACGATATTCGCAGGGGCCACCGTGACGTTCAACTCGCCCTGCTCCACAGCCCAGGACAACACGCAATCGGGGCGTTTCATCTCGATGTGGGTGCCAAGTTCTTGCAGCGCTTCGCTCATCTGTCTCTCCTCAAGCGCACCTTAGCG
Source organism: Planktotalea sp. (assembly GCF_050633725.1). Lineage (GTDB taxonomy): Bacteria > Pseudomonadota > Alphaproteobacteria > Rhodobacterales > Rhodobacteraceae > Planktotalea. Next base: position 45,241 of record NZ_JBOEHB010000017.1, on the reverse strand, counting down.
CGCGATTGTTCCGGTGCGGCGAATTTTGCGTTGCAATTGCATGATGCCATACATCAACGCCTCAGCCGTGGGCGGGCAGCCCGGCACGTAGACATCGACAGGCACAATGCGATCACAGCCACGCACAACCGAATAGGAATAGTGGTAATAGCCGCCGCCATTGGCGCAGGATCCCATAGAGATCACGTAACGAGGCTCTGGCATTTGATCGTAAACTTTGCGCAGCGCAGGGGCCATTTTGTTGGTCAGTGTTCCCGCAACGATCATCAAGTCTGATTGACGCGGGGAGGCGCGCGGTGCGGTGCCGAAACGCTCAAGGTCATAACGCGGCATCGAGGTGTGGATCATCTCCACAGCGCAGCACGCAAGGCCAAAGGTCATCCAGTGCAGCGAGCCAGTACGCGCCCAATTGATGATGTCATCGGTTGAGGTCAGCAGAAAGCCCTTGTCGGCCAGCTCTGCATTGAGTGCAGCTGTGCCATGTTCGCGATCGCCGCCAGCGGTGGCAGTTCCAGTCATCACTCCCATTCCAGCGCTCCTTTTTTCCACTCATAGGCAAAGCCTGCGGTAAGCACGGCAAGGAAGACCATCATCGACCAGAAGCCCACCATGCTCACATCCTTAAAGGCCACGGCCCAAGGGAAGAGAAAGGCAATCTCGAGATCAAAGATGATGAACAGGATGGCGACCAGATAGAAACGCACATCGAACTTCATTCGTGCATCGTCGAACGCGTTAAATCCGCACTCGTAGGCAGAGACTTTTTCAGGGTCAGGATTGCGCACCGCCAAAACGATTGCTGCGAGGATCAAGATCAGGCCAAGTGCAATAGCAACGGCCAAAAAAATGATAATGGGGAGATATTCTCTTGCTATGTCTTCCACGAAGAACGGTTCCCTTCGGTGATTGTCATGCGCGAGCATGATCAAATGACGAGTATGGCTTTGTAATTGGGTTTACCGAGGGTGGCAGAAAGGGTCAACTGACCCGAAGCAAGTATTGCACGCATTCAATTGTTTGAATATACTTTGTTTTCAAAGCCTTACGCAGTGAAGCGTTCAAAATGCGGCAAATCGCCGAGTCCATAAATGCGACAGGCCATAGATATCGCGCCCAAGCGGCGCGAAACCATGCCCCACCTAGCCGCGATTCCTTTGTTTACAATCCGTTAATCGGCTGAACGGTCGCCAAATTCCGAGTATTTAGCTCGGTTTCAGCCATTCAGGGCTGCGTTTCTCGAAAAACGCCGAAATTCCCTCTAAGGATTCTGGGCTTTCCCATCGCTTAGCCAAAGCGCCAATGGTGTGCTGTATCACGTCCTCATCAACGCTGCGCGATAGTGTGCGGATCAGTGTTTTTGCATCGCGAACAGCGCCCGGCGCGCAAGAAAGATATGGCGCAACCTCGGCCTCGACCGCGGCGTCCAGTGCATCCGCAGAAACGACCTTGGCCAACAGACCCAGCGTTTCGGCCTCATGCGCATCAAAACGGCGCGCGGACATGAATACGCGCCGCGCCCGCGCAGCCCCCATACGCGCCACAACATAAGGGCCGATGGTTGCAGGTATCAATCCGAGCCGCGTCTCTGTCAGCCCCATCAGCGCGCCTTCTACGCCGATTGCCACATCGCACACGCTTGCCAATCCAACGCCTCCGCCAAAGGCATTGGCGTGAATGCGTCCGATCAACGGTTGCGGCAGGGTATCGAGCGCCTGCAACATATACGCCAGTTTGCCGGCTTGCGCCGAGCGCGTTGCGGGGTCCATATCCATCTGCGCGCGCATCCACGCCAAATCCCCACCTGCGCAAAAGCTCCCGCCTATTGCCGCAAGCACAACAACCCGAATATTCGTATCCGCTGCGATCTGCCCTGCTGCGACTGTCAGTTCGTCCAGCATCTGCTCTGACATCGCGTTATGTTTTTCGCTGCGCGCCAAGGTAAGCGTGGCAACGCCGCGGGTGTCTGTCTCAAGGGTGATGGTTTCAAAACTCATGCCAAATCTCCTTCGCGCAGCGCACGCGCCATATCTGCGGCCTTCTCCAAGACGTCCGCGTTTAGCCCAGTTTCATAGCCAAGCGCCGTCAAACGCGCATGAACCGCCTCGCTTGCCACATTGCCCGATGCCCCCGGCGCATAGGGACACCCCCCCAAACCGCCGATTGCACCATCAAAAACGCGTACACCGCACTCAAGCGAAGCCTCAATGTTATCGAGCGCCCGGCCACTTGTGTCGTGATAATGCCCCGCAAGCACCGCATCTGGCACAGCCTCACGCACCGCTGTTAGCATTTTTGTAATTTCTTCTGGATAAGCTTGCCCCGTCGTGTCCCCTAACGAAAGCTCATAACAGCCCATAGCGTGCAGCTCCTTTGCCACCGACACCACAGCCTCTGGCGCGGTCGGGCCATCATAAGGGCAATTCACCACGCAAGAAATGTAGCCGCGCACGGGAATACCTGCGTCCTTCGCCGCAGACGCAACAGGTCGAAACCGCTCAAGGCTTTCTGCGATAGAGGCGTTGATGTTCGCCTTGGAGAAACCTTCGCTCGCAGAGCCAAAGATCGCGACCTCATCGGCCTTGGCGGCAATCGCCCCCTCCAGCCCGCGCAAGTTTGGCGTCAGCGCAGCATAAGAGATACCGCTCGCGCGCTTGATACCGCCAAGCACCTGCGCGCTGGTCGCCATTTGCGGAACCCACTTCGGGCTGACGAAGCTCGCCACTTCAATGCGCTGAAAACCAGCCGTACTCAGTAGGTCAACCAATGCGATTTTGTCTTGCGCAGAAATCAGACGCTTTTCGTTTTGCAGACCATCGCGCGGGCCAACTTCGAATATCTCAACATTCGGCTTCATGTGCTTGGCTCCCATGCTGGGTAAAACGGCTTGGTGTAAAGTTGCGCATCTTCACTTGGCAGGCTTGCTTTGAACGCAGGCCTTTCAGATAGCTGCGCGAACCACCGCGCGGTTGCGGGGTGGCGTTCCAATGTGCAGAACTTCTGCCCCAAATAGACCGCCTGCCCGACGCTGATGTCCGCGGCAGAAAATCCGCTGGTCAACAGCATGTCACGGTTTTCGATCGGCGTACTCAGCCGCGCCTCAATCGCATCATAGCATTTGGACAGGCGCGCCGCCTCCAGCTTCATCACAACGGGACTGCGCATCGCATCATCGTATAGCATGATGTGTTGCTGCGTCAGCGCGGCAATATGCTGGCTGACGGTTTCCGCGAAATTCACCCAAACGAGCCACGCCATGCGATCTGGATTGCCCACATCGCGGCCAAGCCCCGCGTCAGGAAAGCGCTCGCACAGGTATTGCGTGATCGCGCCAGTTTCAAACATGCGCTCCCCATCAATCTCGAGCGCGGGAACGCGCCCCGCAGGCGAAAGCGCAAGGTAGCTTGGGTCGCGCAAGCTTTTGTCAAAGGAGTGCACAACAATCTGAAACGGAACTTCCAGCTCGTGCAGCAGCCAAAGCGAACGCATCGAGCGCGTTTGAGGACAGTGGTGCAGAACAATTTCGCTCATTCCGTTGCATCCCCTTCTGGCTCTAACTGAACGAGCGCCGCGCCTGCTTCCACTTGCGCCCCCTCAGCAGCGAGAACCTCCGCAACAACGCCAGAGCGTTGCGAAACCAACGAATGTTCCATTTTCATAGCCTCAAGGACTGCAATCCGATCACCAAGGGCCACTTTTTGTCCCTTTTTCACAAATACAGATTTGAACAAACCCGGCATTGGAGCGACGATAATGTCCTTATCGCCCCCTATATCACCTGTTTGATCCAATGGATTAACAATCGCCAAACTCACGCCATTGGGGCCAAAGACATGCACATGATCACCCACCTTTAGCGCGCGATCCGCCGCCTTGCCATTCAACGTCCAAGCCCCGGCTTTGAACCTTGCATTGACGGGGCCGAGGGGCGTTTCAATCTCGATCTTATCTGGTGACGCAAGCTGTAGACGGCAGTGATACGGCTCATCACCTTGCTGTAAAACCAAAGACTGCGCGAGCGGTGCCCATAGCGAAAAGCCTGCTTGCGGCGCTGCACCTTCCAAACCAGCAGCCCAAATCGCGGCGCAGGCAAGCGTTTGTGCATCAAGCGTGGGTTTCATCGTCAGCGCCGCTTGATCGCGCGCAATTAGGCCGGTGTCCACTTCGCCTTTCCCGAACCCTTCATGACTCGCGAGCGCATGTAGGAACCGCAAATTCGTAACAGTTCCAGAAACTTGCGTCTCCGCGAGTGCGCGTTTGAGCTTGGACAATGCAATCGCACGTGTCGCGCCATGAACCGTGATCTTTGCGATCATCGGATCATAAAACGGGCTGATCGTATCGCCTGTACGCACGCCCGTATCGGCGCGTGCGTCTTTGGCAAACTGCAAATGCGCCAATTTACCTGTTGAGGGCAGAAAGTCGTTTTCGGCATCCTCCGCATAAAGCCGCGCCTCAAACGAATGACCGCTTAGCGACAAATCTTCCTGCGCGCATGGCAGCGCTTCGCCAGCAGCAACGCGCAATTGCCACTCTACAAGATCAACGCCCGTAACAGCTTCGGTGACGGGATGCTCCACTTGCAAACGTGTGTTCATTTCCATGAACCAGAACCCGTCGACCTTTAGCCCGTCAGATCCATCAACGATGAACTCGATTGTCCCCGCTCCAGAATACCCGATCGCTTCGGCCGCACGAACGGCCGCATCGCCCATAGCCTTGCGCACCTCTTGCGACATGCCCGGCGCAGGTGCTTCTTCGATAACTTTCTGGTGGCGCCGTTGCAGCGAGCAATCACGCTCAAACAAATGCACCGCGTTCTTGCCATCGCCAAAAACCTGAACTTCAATATGACGCGGCTTTGTTACGAATTTCTCAACCAGCACATCCGAATTTCCGAAAGCCGTTTTTGCCTCGGAGCGCGCGCTCTCCAAAGCGTCAAGAAACGCATCAGGGGCTTCGACCAAGCGCATGCCTTTTCCACCGCCACCAGCGACCGCTTTGATCAAAACTGGATAGCCAATTTCTCTCGCCTTTTGCACCAATTGCTCATCGGACTGGTCCGCGCCGTGATAGCCAGGGACAACTGGCACACCTGCCTTTTCCATCAATGACTTAGCGGCGTCCTTTAATCCCATTGCTCGGATCGCCTTCGCGCTGGGTCCTATGAACACCAAACCAGCAGCTTCAACCGCTTCTACGAAGTCGGGATTTTCGGATAGAAAGCCATATCCAGGATGAATCGCCTGCGCCCCGGTTGCAAGCGCTGCTTCGATGATGACATCGCCGCGAAGGTAGCTATCAGCAGGCGCTGAGCCGCCGATATGAACAGCGTCATCTGCCATTTCGACATGGCGAGATGTAGCGTCTGCATCAGAATAAACAGCGACACTTCGCACACCAATTGCCTTGGCGCTTTGCATAATACGGCAAGCGATTTCGCCGCGATTGGCGATTAAGATGGTATCAAACATGAGTTGTTACCTTTTTATTATCAGTTATTTGAAGGGTAAAGTTGAAGTAAAACATGAACAAACCCCCTACATTCTAAAGACGCCAAAGCGCGTATCTTCGATAGGTGCGTTAAGCGCAGCCGAAAGGCTAAGCGCAAGAACATCTCGCGTCTTTCGCGGATCAATCACACCATCATCCCAAAGGCGCGCAGAGGCATAGAGCGGGTGGCTCTGCTCTTCGAACATATCAATCGTCGGCTGCTTGAATGCAGCCTCCTCTTCGGCGGACCATGTTCCGCCTCTCGCTTCGATGCCATCACGTTTGACAGTTGCAAGCACGCCAGCCGCCTGTGGCCCGCCCATCACAGAGATCCGACTGTTCGGCCACGACCACAAAAAACGCGGCTGGTAAGCGCGCCCTGCCATGCCGTAATTGCCTGCCCCAAAAGAGCCGCCAACCAGCATCGTAATCTTGGGAACCGACGTGGTCGCCACCGCCGTCACAAGCTTTGCGCCGTGACGCGCGATACCCTCATTTTCGTATTTGCGACCCACCATAAAGCCGGTGATATTTTGCAAGAACACCAGCGGAATTTTGCGCTGTGAGCATAGCTCGACAAAGTGCGCACCCTTCTGCGCGGCCTCCGAAAACAACACACCGTTGTTCGCGATGATACCAATCGGGCAGCCCTTCACATGGGCAAATCCCGTGACCAAAGTCTCGCCGTAGCGCGGCTTAAATTCATCAAAACGAGAGCCATCCACAAGCCGGGCGATGACCTCACGAATGTCATATGGCGTGCGCAAATCGGAAGGAACAACGCCAAACAGCTCTGCGGGATCATAGGCTGGTTCTTCACAGGTTTGCCATTGCACCGTCGAGGGTTTAGCGCGGTTCAAATGGCTTACGGCACGGCGCACCAGCGCAAGCGCATGGGCGTCATCCTCTGCCAAATAATCTGCAACGCCTGACAGGCGGGTATGGACATCTCCACCGCCCAAATCCTCGGCAGTCACCACTTCGCCCGTTGCCGCTTTAACCAAAGGCGGACCCGCAAGAAAAATGGTGCCCTGTTCGCGAACAATGATCGTCACATCACTCATCGCGGGGACATACGCACCGCCTGCTGTGCAAGATCCCATAACAGCCGCAATCTGAGGAATGCCTTTCGCGCTCATGCGGGCTTGGTTGTAAAAGATGCGGCCAAAGTGATCACGATCGGGGAACACTTCGTCCTGATTGGGCAAGTTCGCGCCGCCGCTATCGACCAGATAGATGCAGGGTAGATTGTTTTCCTCTGCAATCTCCTGCGCGCGAAGATGTTTCTTGACGGTCATCGGATAGTACGTGCCGCCCTTCACGGTGGCGTCGTTGCACACCACCATGACCTCTTGGCCTTCTACGGTACCAATGCCCGCGATAACGCCAGCACAGGGTGCCACATCGCCATACATGCCATGCGCGGCGGTTGCCCCCACTTCCAAGAAAGGCGATCCTGCATCCAACAGGTTCGCGACCCTTTCGCGGGGCAACATCTTTCCGCGTTTTACGTGGCGCGCACGGGACGCTTCGCTGCCCCCCAATGCGGCTTTCGTCGCCACTTCAGAAACCTGTGCGAGCGCCTCTTCATGTGCTTTAACATTTGCCTGAAATTCCGCGGAACTTGGCAAGGCCTTGCTTGTTAACCTCATTGTGCAGTCTCCATTTCCACGCATGCACGCGCTTTTAGGTCTTTACGAATGACCTTGCCTGTCACTGTCATAGGCAAAGCATCCAAAAACTGAATTTCTCTTGGATAAGAATGGGATGACAGACGTTCCTTAACAAACGTCTGAAGATTTGTGACCAAATCGTTACTCGGAGCGATACCCGATTTCAGCACCACATAGGCTTTGACAATCTCGGTTCGCAAAGCGTCGGGCTTGCCGACAACACCGACCGTTGCCACGGCGCTATGGGCGAGCAAACAATCCTCGATTTCTGCGGGGCCGATGCGATATCCCGATGAGGTGATCACATCATCCTCTCGCCCGACGAAACGAAGATAAGCGCCTGACCAAGCGCCGCGATCCCCCGTCAGCATCCAGTCACCGCGGAACTTTTCAACGGTAGCTTCTGGCTTTCCCCAATACTCCAGCATCATCGATGCTGCGCCCTTTCGGATCGCAATATCCCCTTCTTCGGAGGTTATGCGCCCCGCAGGATCAAGCACCGCGATATCAAATCCCGGAACGGGTTTACCAATGCAATTCGGACACGGATCAAACAGGCTGGACGCCGAGCTGGCCACCATGTTGCATTCGGTTTGGCCGTAAAATTCGTTAATATCGACGCCAAGGGCGCGCTTGCCCCACTCGAGCATCTCCCCCCCTAGAGGCTCGCCGCCTGACGCAACAGAGCGCAGGCTGCCAATCGAGACATCCGCCGCCTTAAGCATGCGAAGCGCAGTCGGAGGGAAAAACACATTGCGGATCGGCGCGCGCGAAAGCACGTCCAAACAGCGCTCTGGCGTGAATTTTGGCAAACGCGCGGCCACTACCGGCACGCCCAATGCAAGTCCGGGCATAAGCACATCAAACAAGCCACCAATCCATGCCCAATCTGCCGGCGTCCACAGGCAATCGCCGTCTTGACCAAGGAAATCATGGCTCATTTCAACGCCCGGTAAATGGCCAGTAAGCATCTTATGCCCATGCAGCGCCCCTTTAGGTGCACCTGTGGTTCCAGAGGTGTAAATCAAACACGCGGGCGTTTCGGGGCCAGTTTCGACGCAGGTTAAGCGAAGGTTCTCTGCCGCCTCCAACCCATCGGGCACGAACAGTAGCGCGACTGTTTCGCGATTTTGATTGGCTGGATCCGTGATGATCAAAGCCAATCCAGCGTCGCGCGCACGAACATCAAGCGCCTCTGATTGAAACAAGGTGAACAATGGAACAGAGATCGCACCAAGCGACCAAATCGCTAAATGTGCGGCGGCGGTCCATATGTCCTGAGATCGCAATACCCCGACCCGATCACCGCGTTTGACCCCGCGCGCTTGCAACTGATTTGCGAGCAAAGCACTTTTTGTCTCAAGTTCTTGGTAGCTCACTGGCCCATGCTCAAGATCAATTATCGCGATCTGATCAGCGGGCTGGGCCAAGCATTGCTCAGCCATATTGAGAACAGAGGGCAGCGCCCACTGAAAGCCAACGTGCAGCTCTGAATATGTTTGATCGCGACGTAGCATCTAAGTCTCGGGCCTTATAGATCGCCAACCGCAGGGCGTATTCCCGCCATGAACATAACGGCCAATGCGATTAAGGTGATATTCAGAATAGTTAACAGACAGGGTGCGATCACAGGGATTTTCTCCGCAAATCACAACGAGCCAGATCCCGTTTTCATCGCTTGGCACAGCATGGCACGATGTTAGACTGCGCCCCTCGCGCTCTTCTAGGTAATGCGCTGCATATTTCGCGATTACGTCAGATTCCGTGATCGTCGCGTAAATCCAGCCAACCCGCAGACCGAAGACTCCGATGGCTGCCGTGAGCGCCGCAACGGGCGTCCAAAGCAGCCAAGGGCGCATTAGGCCATCGCTCCCATAAGCTCGCGTCCTACAAGCATACGGCGTATTTCGGATGTGCCTGCACCGATCTCCATCAGTTTGGCATCGCGGAAGATACGCGCAACGGGGCTGTCATTGAGGAAGCCTGCACCACCCATCGCCTGAACCGCCTGATGCGCGACGACCATCGCTTCTTCAGAAGCATAAAGCACGCAAGCGGCTGCATCCTGACGGGTCACTTGGCCTTTGTCACAGGCTTTCGCGACCTCATAAACATAGGCGCGCGCTGTGTTCATCTTGGTGTACATGTCAGCGATTTTGCCCTGCATCAGTTGGAAGTTACCGATGCTTTGACCGAACTGCTTACGCTCGACCATGTAGGGCATAATTTCATCGAGGCAGGCCGCCATGATGCCCGTGCCGATGCCGGAAAGGACAACACGTTCGTAATCAAGGCCGGACATCAGAACGCGCACGCCCTTGCCCTCTTCACCAAGCACGTTTTCAAACGGCACTTGCACGTCGTCAAAGATCAGCTCCGCCGTGTTGGAACCGCGCATGCCGAGTTTGTCGAAATGGTTGGAGGTGGAGAAACCTGTCATCGACTTTTCAATAAGGAAAGCCGTCATACCGCGCGAGCCCGCATCTGGGTCGGTCTTGGCATAAACCACCAGCGTATCCGCGTCAGGACCGTTGGTGATCCAGTACTTATTGCCGTTCAAACGGTAGTGATCGTTGCGCTTTTCCGCGTGCAGTTTCATCGAAACCACGTCTGAGCCTGCGTTTGGCTCGGACATCGCCAGCGCCCCGACCTTTTGGCCAGAAACGAGGTCAGGCAGATATTTCGCCTTTTGCTCTGGTGTGCCGTTGAGGCTGATCTGGTTCACACAAAGGTTCGAATGTGCGCCATAAGAGAGCGAAACAGAGGCAGAGGCCCGCGCCACTTCTTCGACCGCGATCACATGGGCAAGGTAGCCCATTTTCGAGCCGCCGTACTCTTCCTCAACGGTGATACCGTGCAAGCCAAGCTCGCCCATCTCCGCCCATAGCTCTGGCGGGAATTCGTTTTTCGTGTCGATCTCTGCGGCCATGGGTTTAACGCGATCTTGCGCCCAGCGGTGAACCATATCGCGAAGCGCGTTGACGTCCTCGCCGAGATCAAAAGTCATAGAATGGGTGAACATGAGGTGGCTCCGAGTTTATTGAACGCTTGTTCAGATAATGTCGAAGCCGAATGATTCCGTCAAGCGGCGCGCGAATTTGCCTACGGCACGTCACTTGGCGCGGGCGGGAGCCTGCGGCGCGAGTTTATTTTGGAAAATGAAGCCGAAGCCTAGGCGTATTGATCGCCGAGGTCCGCTTTGGCGCGGTCGATCCAGTGGTCCTGAAGCCATGTACAGGGCTTGGAATAGCGGATGATCTGGCCAGTGTAACCAGTGAGCGCATCGCTCATTTTAGGGCGACCATGAAAGCAGACAACGCGGGCGTCATCGGGCAGTTTGGGTGCGCGAACATAGTTGGTCGGGAAAGGGTTGGTATCGTATTTGAACGAGACAACCCATTCTGGCGGTATATATTCAAAGCAGTCGTTGTCCATTGCTTTGTGCGAGGTATAGCGCTGCTCTGATCCGCGCGCTTTTTCGACTTCTTCATAAGGGTTTGCGGCCAAATCGTTGTAAAGGAACGTGTGAACCTCAGGGTCATAGCGAAAGACCGATCCGTGCCCTGTTGGTCTGCCTTTGCGCTTTTCTGTCCAGTCATGGCGCATGCAGATTTTATCGTCTGCCATGTCGAAAATGTCATCTAGGCCGCCTGTGATGACCACATCCAGATCGAACCCCAGCACAGGGCCTTCAAGGTCTGGAATGAGCCCCGGTTTGAACAGCGAGACCTTGCGCATCGCGCCTTGACGGTTGGCAACCGCAAGCGCGGCGTTCATCGGCTCCAAGAAAGGCTCAACAGGTAGGTCGAGCACCTCGATATCGGGGTGAAATCCGTCCGAATTTTCGGTCATACAGATGAAACGAATGGGCCGCGACATATTGCGCCGCACGCCAGAATAGAGGCGATTCACGTATTCAGGGCCGAAAAGCGTGCCCCATTTGATGCAAACGATTGTAGCTGGCTGTGTCATGACGCGCGGTGTATCGTGGGTGGATGGGTGCGGCAAGCGAGCATTTCTGCTGCACGTCGTGAAAGCCGCGATTGAAATCGACCCGCGCGTCTTTGCACCGTTGTTATCAGAGAACGCGGATGGAGCATTGCGTCACAAAAAGACGGCTAGTCGCCGCCGTCACCGTCCCCTTCACGGTCCCATTCTCCGCCCGGTTCTGAGGGGTCATAGTCTGCGCATCGCTGCCCTCCGTGCCATTCGATCCAGACATAGGTTCCGTCATCTCGCCGCCGCAGAGAGGTTCGCCTGCAACGATCGCGGTAGAAGGAAAATGCAAAAACGCAGATGAGGAAGACACATTCGAAAAAGTTGAATGCCCAGCCGGTTTCAGAGCTATAGCTCAGCAATGCTCGGTTCCATATATTGTTGAAAGGAGTGTGTAGAGATGAAGCGCGGCGCCTGTGCAAAGTTAGAGCTGTCTAACTCTTGAGCACCTAGCAATCTGTTTTTTCGGATCAGCTTCATATCTGCCTCCCCAATAGCATGGGGAGTGTAACAGAATAATGACAGTGCCTTGGCAAACATGTCTGCTTGCCAAGGGAATTTCACAAACGTTTGAAAACGACGCGGTTACGCCGCTGGCATACGTTGCTCGACGATTTCCGCCCACCAGCTTGCGCCTGCGGGGCTGGTTTCATCGTTAAAGTTATACTCGGGGTGGTGCACCATCGCCGTGTCGCCATTGCCGACGACGATATAGGCACCGGGGCGTTCCTCTAGCATGAAGGCGAAATCCTCACCGCCCATGACCAGTGGCGCGTCGTGGGTTGGCTTGCCTGAAACGGTTTCAGCAACGCGCGCTGCGAATTCTGTTTGCTCTTCGGAGTTCACCATCACGGGGTAGTTTCGGTGGTAGTCCAGCTCAATCGTTCCGCCGTAAGTGGCTGCGACGCCTGCACAAATCTCGCCCATGCGTTGCTCGGCGAGATCGCGCACCTCAGCTGAAAGCGTGCGCACGGTGCCTTTGATCGACACTTTCTGCGGGATCACATTATGCGCTTTGGATGAGGTTTCGAAGGACGTGACAGACACCACAACCTGCTCGGTCGGATCAACGTTGCGCGAGGCAATCGTCTGCAAGGACAGCACCAATTGCGAGGCCATGACCGTCGTGTCGATGGTCTCCTGCGGCTTGGCCGCGTGACCGCCCCTGCCCTCTAGCTCAATTTCGAACACATCCGCTGCTGCAAAAAATGGACCAGAACGGATCGCAAATTCGCCAACAGGCAGGCCCGGCCAGTTGTGCATGCCGTAGACTTCCTGAATGCCGAATTGCTCCATCATCCCATCATCGCACATCTCTTTGCCGCCGCCGCCGCCTTCTTCAGCGGGCTGGAAGATCACCACAACAGTGCCGTCAAAGTTGCGCGTCTCGGACAGGTATTTCGCCGCGCCGAGCAGCATCGCTGTGTGACCGTCATGCCCGCAAGCATGCATCGCGTCTGGCGTTTTGGAGGCATACTCAAGCCCCGTTTCCTCATGGATCGGCAGCGCGTCCATGTCTGCGCGCAGGCCAATGACTTTGCCCGATGCGTTCTGCTTGCCTTTGATGACACCCACAACGCCCGTGCGGCCAATGCCTGTAACGATCTCGTCGCAGCCAAACTCTTTGAGTTTGTCAGCAACAATACCAGAGGTGCGATGGGTGTCGAACAGGATTTCCGGATGTTCGTGTAGATCACGGCGCCATTCGGTGATTTCGGGCAGCATTTCAGCAAGACGGTTTTTGATAGGCATTTTAAATCTCCTTTACGCCGCAGGCATGCGGCTCTCGACCATGCCAGCCAGCCATGAACAGCCAGCGGGGATTGCGTCGTCATTGAAAACATATTCAGGGTGATGGACCATCGCGCCCTCTTCCCCGTTACCGAGGAAGATATAAGCGCCGGGCCGTGCCTCTAACATATAGGCGAAGTCTTCTCCTGCCATGATAGGCGGTGTGTTGTCGTCAACTGCGCCCTCTCCCGCAACGGCGCGCGCGACATCAGCGGCAAAGGCAGTATTCTCTTCGGTGTTTACAGTTACTGGATAGCCGCGATCATAGGTAATCTCGGCGGTGCAGTCATAGGCCTCTGCCGTGGCTGTCACGATTTTCTCAAAGCGACGTTGAACCAAATCGCGCACGTCTGGATCCAGCGTGCGCACCGTGCCGCCAAGTTGCACAGTTTGGGGGATCACATTGAAGGCAGAGCTGTCGTTGCTCAAAGTGCAGACCGACACAACCGCGTTCTGCAAAGGGTCTACATTGCGGCTGGTGATGCTCTGCACGGCGAGCATAATATGTGCTGCGGTGATGTTTGGATCAATCGCCTGATGCGGGATTGCGCCGTGGCCGCCCTTGCCGGTTATGGTGATCGCAAATTCGTCCGTCGCGGCCAACAGCCCGCCTGAACGTATTGCGAAGCTCCCTATCTCGCCGGGGAAATTATGCAGGCCATAGACCTCTTGCACGCCATAGGAATCCATAACCCCCTCGTCCACCATGACTTTGCCGCCTCCGCCACCCTCTTCTGCGGGTTGGAACAGCAATATGGCAGTGCCATCAAAATTGCGCGTCTCCACCAGATATTTGGCAGCGCCGAGCAGCATCGCGGTGTGACCGTCGTGTCCGCAGGCATGCATTTTTCCATCGTGGGTGGATGGGTAGTCAACGTCAGCCGCTTCATGAATCGGCAAAGCATCCATGTCTGCGCGCAGTGCAATCACGCGACCCGATTTGTTGGTTTTTCCTTTGATAACCGCAACCATGCCGGTTTGCGCGATGCCTGTTTCCAGACTATCGACGCCAATTTCACGCAGGCGTTCTTCAACAAATTGCGCGGTTTTTGGGAGTTCAAAACCTAATTCCGGGATCGTGTGAAGGTGACGACGCCATTCTGTGATTTCAGCGTGTAGATCGGCAAATCTATTATGAATCGGCATCGGTTATCCCTATCAGTTTTTAAAAGCGTCGCGCATTCAAGCGCGCACCGCAAGTGGGCGGACGCCGCGTCACAGGTTCGGCCCAAGAACCAGTGTGCTGCGATCGGAAAAACGGCCTAAGCGGAAGCGGCTCAGATCGTGCCCTGCGTCATGCCCCTGCATCAATTTCGCGGTTATGCGCCCAAAAGCTGGCCCGATGCCAAAGCCGTGGCCACACATCCCTGTGCAAATCGTCAGGTTCGGCAGGGCATCGCAAGTATCAACAATAGGCACCACATCAGGCATCACGTCAATCATGCCAGCCCATGCCTCTTTGATGTGAACGGGCCCAAGGCTCGGGAAGGTATCCGCAAAATCGCGCGCGAGTTTGCGGACTTTTGCCCTGTTCGGAGCGGGATTTAGGATACGCATTTTCTCAAACGGGCTGACGCTATCTTCAGCCCAACGTCGCCCTGTGCCCCAAGCATCGGGAAACCCTCTTGGCGCAGCAGGCAAATACCGCGTGCCGAGCGGATCCTGAAGCAGTTGCGGCATGAAACGGGCAAAGGCGCGAAAGGCATCTGGCCCAACGAACAATTCGTGAAAGCCTGAAGGCGCTAGGGTATAGCCACCATCCGCGCGCCTGCGCCAAGCAAGCCGATCGTCGACCGCATTATTGCTGGTAATTTCAGGCAGTGCTCCGCTCGCAGCAACGGTTGCGCGAACGGAAAGCTGCGGAATCGAAACACCATGCCGACGCAGCAGCAGTGATGACCACGACCCGCCCGCAAGCGCTACTCTTTTTGAAGCGATCCGGCCCCTTTCCGTGATGACCCCGCTCACTGCGCCGCCTACCAGATCAAGCGCACGCACGGCGCAGTTTTCTATGATCGTGACCCCATCCGCGACTGCGGCGCTGGCGAATTTCGGCACGGCGCGCCAAGGTTCGGCGCGAAAGTCCGTTGGTGTGTAAAGCGCCCCTGCCCAGCGCGCGTTGGCTTGGGGCAATTGGTCCATCAGCTCATGCGCGGACAAAATCCGAGATGACAGATTATGAGGCGCAACTTGATCCAGCCAGCCTTGAAACCCTTCAACGGCCTGATCATCGCGGCCCAGATACAGCGTTCCCGATTGCGTCAGCCCTACACCGCCAACCCGTTTATCGATCTCACGCCACATGGCTTGCGCTTCTAGCATTATCGGGATTTCAGCGAGATCCCTCCCTTGCGCGCGCACCCACCCCCAATTTCGCGAAGATTGCTCACCTGCAACGCGGCCCTTTTCCAAAAGCACTGGCTTTAGGCCTGCTTTAGCAAGTTCCCATGCGGTCATGACACCGATGATGCCACCTCCTATGACAACCGCGTCCGCTTCGCTCGGCAGTTCGGCGTTATGTTCAATTGGGCTTTGATCGTTGATCGGAAAGGCCATCAGGCAAGGCGCTCTAGCAGCTTCTCCATAAAGGCGTGGCCTGCGTTGAACTGTTCTACCGTGCAGAACTCATTAGGCTGATGGGCTTGGGCAATATCACCGGGGCCGCAAATCACTGCAGAGTAACCGCGCTCTTGGAACTGTCCTGCTTCAGTGCCGTAACTCACCTTATGCGAAGCGTTATCGCCTGTGATTTGACGCACCAGCGTTTCCGCTTCGCCGTCCTCTTCTGGCACAAGACCCGGCACGTTAAAGCGCTGGGTCAGCTCGATGCTGGTCTCAGGCACCACCGCCTGCATCTCCGCTTCGACCTCACGGACTTTCGCGAAATAGCGCTCGCACCACTCATCAATGCTCTCATCTGGCACAACACGGAAATCGAACCCAAACTTACAGTCCTTAGCTGTGATATTATGTGCCGTGCCGCCCTCGATCACGCCCACATGTGTGGTAGTGAAAGGCGGGACAAACATTGCCGCTGTATCAGTCGGCTCTTTCGCCATATTTTCCGCATTCAGCGCGTTGGCAAAATCAATCAACTTCGCCCCATACATGATCGCATTCACGCCCGTATGCAAAAGCGAGCTATGCACCTCAAAGCCTTTGATATGCGTATGATAACCACGCCCACCTTTGTGACCCGTGACTGCCTGCATCATGCTTGGCTCGCCTACGATCACGGCACTCGCCTTGGGCAGGGTTTCAAGAATGCGATCAATCATCGGCGGCGCGCCGGTGCAGCCGATCTCTTCGTCAAAGCTGAGTGCAATCTGCAAAGGCCGTGTCACGCCGCGCTTTTTCGCTTCGACCAGCGCCCAGATCGCCAGCCCGTCAAAGCCCTTCATATCGCAGGTGCCGCGCCCGTAGTATTTGCCGTCTTTCTCGGTCACCGTCCAAGGGTCAGTATCCCAAGGTTGCCCGTCAATCGGCACAACGTCCGTGTGGCCCGACAGAACGATACCACCTTCAATCTCTGGCCCCACATGGGCAAACAAAGCAGCCTTCTCGACCACCCGCCCCTCGGTATCGTCATAGTAACGATGGCAAGTGATGCCGTGGGAATTGAGGTATTCTTCGACCCAGTCGATCAGCGGCAGGTTGCTATCGCGGCTGACGGTGGGAAAGCTGATGAGCTTGGTCATCAGGTCGAGGGGCGACAATGTGTCAGTCATTCTCTGGGGCTTTCTCTAGTCGGACTTCAGTAGGTGAAACGAAGTAAACCCTAACAAACTCAAACATTTTGAAATTCGAATTAAACCAATCTCGCAATTCGGTACTCCCAAATATCCTCGGAGTACCGTTTCCATTGGTGGTGCGATCCATTTTACCATGAAGCTTTCTGTAGCCGAACACATCGATTGTAATCTCCGCACGATCTGCAGGATCAATGTATTTTTCTACAGCTACGCCAATATTGAAAAAGCCCTGTGCATGGTAAGCTTTTCCAAGCTTTACATCATAGTAAGGCAAACTCACCTCAATACCCGCTATCTGTCAGCAACACGAAATGCTCGGGGCTGACTTCTTCGTAGCGGGATGGTTCGGGATCATAGCCCACAGGATGCATCGGCGATGGGATCGGCTTGAAGTTCAAATCTTTCTCATCCTTGCGCTTGCGCGGATCGGCGATGGGAACCGCTTTCATCAGGGCTTGCGTATACGGATGACGCGGGTCTTCAAACACCTGCGCGCGCGGGCCCATTTCAACGATGCGGCCCAGATACATGACGCCCACATAATGGCTGACGCGTTCAACGACAGCCATATCGTGGGAAATAAACAGGTAACTCAGACCCAGTTCGGCCTGCAATTCCATCATCAGATTCACCACCTGCGCCTGCACGGACACATCCAAAGCGGACACCGCTTCATCCGCGACAATCAGCTTCGGGTTCAAGGCCAAAGCCCGCGCAATCGCGACGCGCTGGCGCTGTCCTCCGGATAATTCATGCGGGAAGCGGCGCAGGAAACTGCGCGGCAGTTCCACGCGATCAAACAGCATCTCGACGCGGGCCGTCAGCGCTTGGCCCGAGGCGGTGCCAAAGTTGCGCATGGGTTCCGCGACTTGATCCAAAAGCTGCATTTGCGGGTTGAGCGATGCAAACGGGTCCTGAAAGATCATCTGCATATCGCGGCGCGCATCGCGCAGCTCTGCCGGCGACATATCCATAATCTCAACGCCATCGAGCGTGATCTGCCCCGCGAGCGGCTCGACCAAGCGCAGCAGGGAACGACCGACCGTGGACTTGCCGCAACCAGATTCGCCAACAAGCGACAGGGTTTGGCCTTTGTTGATCGTAAAAGAGATATCTTCGGCGGCATGAACATTCGCCACAACGCGGCGCAGCAAGCCCCCTGTCACCGGAAAGCGCGTCGTCAGACCTGATACGGCTAACAAAGGCTCCTGCGTGCCGGGAATCGGTTTGATCTCATCCTGTTCATGGCCCAGCAATTTCATCGGCTCTGGCGCAGACTTCCCGCGCATCTCGCCGAGTTTCGGAACTGCCGCCAAGAGCGCCTTGGTATAAGGATGCTGCGGGTTCTCGAAGATTTCCTCGACCGTGCCCTCTTCCACCTTATTGCCGCGGAACATAACCACCACGCGATCCGCCATCTGCGCGACCACCGCCATATCGTGGGTGATGAACATCACCGCTGTGCCCGTCTCGCGCTTGAGGCGATCCATCAGCGCAAGAATTTCCGCCTGAATGGTCACATCGAGCGCCGTTGTCGGCTCATCCGCGATCAGCAAGCGCGGCTCACAGGCCAGCGCAATCGCGATGACAACACGCTGGCGCATACCGCCCGACAATTCATGCGGATATTGCGCAAGGCGCTTCTCAGGTTCTGGGATGCGGACCTGTCGCATCAGCTCGAGGGCGCGCTCTTCCGCCTCTCCCTTGCTCATCCCGCGATGCACGCGCAGACCTTCCGTCAATTGACGCCCAACCGTGAACACAGGGTTCAGCGCGGTCATTGGTTCCTGAAAGATCATGCCGATCTCGTTTCCCCGAATCGTGCGCATCAAATCAGGGTCCGCGTCACGCAAATCGATTGTCTTTTTGTCTTTTCGGTCAAAAATTAATCGCCCGCCCGAAATTTCGCCCCCTCCGTACTCAACAAGGCGCATCAACGAGAGCGATGAGACCGATTTTCCCGAACCAGATTCGCCCACGACGCAGACAGTTTCGCCAGAGTTGATTTCGAACGAAACGTCCTCAACACCCAATACAGGACCGTCTTTTGTTTGAAATTCGACCCTTAAATTCTTGATTTGGGCGATAGGTTGATCGAGCATTTCTTCCACCTCAATGCGTACACTTTATCACGCTAGGGGCAGAGCGCGCGCGATGTCAAATCGCAAAGCTCAAGCGCGCAAAAACAGCCCAGATTACGAAAGGTCGTACAGCAAGACGCTTGCATTTTCAGAAAACTCTGTTTCGATGCTCTCAGTGATCGAAAGTCAGGATGACACTCTGGGGATGTTAAGTACTTATAGTTTCAGTCTTTTTCGTTCGATCGTTACGACGAGTTCGGTAAAAACCGATCCAACACAAATGCAAAGTCACCATGGGAACTGGTCGGCTTTGATCAACAAGGAGAAACTTCTATGAAGCTTCGTACACTCATGCTGGGTGCTGCTGCCAGCTTTGCTATGGCCCCTATGGCTATGGCGGAACGTGGTAGCGACGGCACCGTCAACATCATCTATTGGCAAGCGCCATCCATCTTGAACCCCTACCTTTCCGGCGGCACAAAAGATGTAGAATCAGCGTCGCTCGTGATCGAGCCGCTGGCGCGCTACAATGAAACCGGCGAAATGGTTCCTTTCCTTGCATCGGAGATCCCCACTGTTGCCAACGGCGGCGTATCTGCGGATCTTACTTCGATCACATGGAAAATTGCACCAGGCATGAAATGGTCTGACGGCAGCGCACTGACCTCTGCGGATGTTAAGTTCACTGCCGAGTACTGTATGCACCCCGAAGGCGGCTGCGCGCAGGCATCCTTCTTTGACGGCGTAACAAACGTTGAAGCGATCGACGATTTGACGGTCAAAGTCACATTCGATCAGCCCAAGCCAAACCCATATGGCCCATTTGTTGGCGGCCAGTCCCCAATTATCCAAGCGGCGCAGTTTGCGGATTGCCTTGGTGCAAAAGCACCAGAGTGTACTGATGCGAACTTTGGCCCAATCGGCACAGGCCCATTTGTGGTTGATGATTTCCGTCCAAACGACGTGATCCAGTTCTCCGCGAACCCGAACTATCGCGATCCTGCTAAGCCAGCCTTTGCAAACGTGAACTTCAAAGGCGGCGGCGATGCAACAGGCGCGGGCCGCGCGGTTCTGGAAACGGGCGAATTTGACTACGCTTGGAACCTTCAGCTTGCACCAGACGTCATCGCAAAGATGGAAGAAGCAGGCAAAGGCAAAGCGATTGCCGGTTTTGGACCGCTCGTAGAGCGTCTTGAGATGAACCTGACCAACCCGAGCCCTGATCTGCCTGCAGAGACGCGCTCCACGGTTGCAGAGGCTCACCCGTTCCTCAGCGATCCAGCGGTGCGCGAAGCGCTTTCTATCTCTATCGATCGCGCGCTTCTCACCGAAGTTGGCTACGGCAAAGCGGGTACACCGACGTGTAACCTCGTGCCTGCTCCGGCGATCTATGCGTCTGACAATACGGCCTGCCTGACACAAGACATCGAAAAAGCCAAAGCGCTGCTCGAGGGTGCTGGCTGGGTTGACAGCGACGGCGATGGCGTTCGCGAGAAAGACGGCGTCAAGCTTTCTATCCTCTATCAAACATCGACCAACGCTGTGCGTCAGGACTTCCAAGCCCTGATCAAAGAGTGGTGGAAAGAGATCGGAGTTGAAACAGAGCTTCGTAACCTCGACGCCTCTGTCTTCTTCGGCGGCGACCCCGGTTCTCCTGATACGTTCCAGAAGTTCTACGCTGACGTGGAAATGTATGCGAACACCTTCAATGGCACAGACCCACAGCAGTACCTTGCAGCGTACCGTTGCGGTAACGAGCCGAAGCCAGCCAGCCAGTGGCAGGGTGAGAACATCAACCGTTTCTGTGATCCCGCATATGACGCGCTGATCGACAAGCTTGCAGGCACGGGTGACATCGACGAGCGCGGCAAAATCGCCCGTCAGATGAACGACATGGTGACCAAAGACACAAACACGATCATCCCATTGGTGAACCGTGCACGTGTTTCTGCACATGCAAATAGCCTCGGCGGCGTTGTCCTGAACGTTTGGGATAGCGAGCTGTGGAACATCGCAGATTGGCATCGCACAAAATAATCCTCCTGTGAGGATAACAGCCTCGCCAGTGCTCATTGCATTGGCGAGGTCCACTTTGCAAAACCGTCCTAAGTTTGTTTGCCGTTGCCCCCTGCCTTGGGAGCTGTCGCCAACACACTTGATCTTAAGTTTGGGTCCACATGCTAACATTCACGATTAGACGTCTGGTCTTATCCGTTCCGACGCTCTTATTCATCGCCCTCGTGATCTTTATGCTTATGGAGCTCGCGCCCGGCGATCCGATGGCGCAAGTTCCCCTAACCGTTCCACCCGAAGTCAAAGAAAAGATGCGCGAAGCGCTCGGTCTTGGCCAACCCGCGCATATCCGTTTCTTCAAATGGCTCTATCAGTTCTTTGTCGTTGAACCGATGGTGTTCTGGGATTGGCTCTGGGGCACCGCCCATACCGAAGGTATGCAGCGCGTTATCTCTTGGCAAACACGCAGCCCTGTGATGGACATCGTGATCCAGCGTATGCCGCAAACGCTCTGGGTTGTGGCCATGGCTTACCTCGTGGGCGTTCTTATTGCTCTGCCCATCGGCATCTATTCCGCCTACCGTCAGTATTCAGTCTTTGATCAGACTGGAACATTCGTTTCTATGATCGGCTTTTCGATCCCGCCTTTTTTTACGGGCCCGCTGCTGATTGTTCTGTTCTCGGTTCAACTTGGTTGGCTCCCATCCATTTATGACACAACCCATGTGGTCACGGACTGGGCCAGCTTCAAAGTGCAGTTCATGCAAATGATTATGCCAGTCATGGTGCTCGCGCTGCAAACCACCGCGCAGATCAGCCGCTACATGCGCGCAGCGATGCTGGAAAACCTTAACCAGGACTACGTGCGCACCGCGCGGGCCAAGGGCCTGTCCGAAGCGGTCGTGGTCATGGTCCACGTACTGCGCAACTCGATGATCCCTGTTGTGACCATCATCGCGCTCGGCATGCCCGCGATCTTCGGCGGCGCGATCATCACCGAGAACGTGTTCAAAGTGAACGGCATCGGGCAACTCCTGCTCACCGCGCTCTTCGCCAATGACATCCCAATGGTGCTGACGCTCACCTTCATCTTCGCGATCCTGATCGTGGTCTTTAACCTGATTGCCGATATTCTCTACGGCGTACTTGATCCGAGGATCCGCTATGACTGATATCGCAAAGATCGACCCGATTGAGGCACTCAAGGACAAAGAACCCTCCAAACCACCGCGCAGCCAGTGGAAAGACGTCTGGGACCAGTTCCGCAAACACAAAGGCGCGATGTTCGGCGGCGGCTTCCTCGTGTTCATAACGCTCTTCGTGATTGTTGGCCCTTATGTGTGGTCGCTCGATCCGCAAAAGCTGGACATTCGCAACAAAGACATGCGCCCGATCTACACGCTGCTCTGGGACGGCGATGCAAAGGCCGGCTGGCACCGCCCCTTCGGCACCGACAACCTGGGCCGCGATATGCTCGCCAATATGATCAAAGGCGGACGCACTTCGCTCGCCGTGGGCTGGGCCGCAATGGTGCTGGCGCTCTTCCTCGGCACGCTAATCGGCGTGCTCTCGGGCTATTTCAAACGCCTCGACGGGGTGCTCATGCGCTTCACCGATCTTGTGCTCTCCCTGCCCCTGCTACCGCTCCTGCTGGTGGCTGTGACGCTCTTCCGTCAACCCCTGCGCGCCGCATACGGGCCAGAGGGCGGCATGTTCGTGCTGATCGTTGGCATCATCGGCATCACCAGCTGGATGCAAACCGCCCGCATCGTGCGCGGCGAAATCTTGGCGCTGAAAGAGCGCGAGTTCATCCTCGCGGCGCGCTCCATCGGCACGACGCCCTATAAAATCATCACGCGGCATTTGTTGCCCAACATCATGTCGCCCATCATGGTCTCCGCAACGCTTGGCCTTGCGACCGCGATCATCACCGAAAGCGCTCTGTCGTTCTTGGGTGTCGGCTTCCCCTCCGACTTCCCCACATGGGGCAAGATGCTCGCCGATAGCGTCCCGCGCATGACCGAGTACCCCGAGCGCGTCCTGCTCCCCGGCATCGCAATCTCCCTTACGGTTCTGTCGGTTAACTACCTAGGAGACGGGTTGCGCGACGCCCTAGACCCCCGCATCAGAGGCCGCTAAACGTAGGGTGCGTGATATCACGCACCTTACCCCGCAAGTTATTCAATGAGCGGCAGGAGCCAACCCTTTGGATGATATCTGGTTAGCCGACAGAAAGGCGATACTTCCAATTCAAAAGATGCCCCAAAAATTACCCGAACCAACTTGGGTAAACACCTCGGTCACCCAGGGCCCACCTTCCGAAGCTGCCTCTTGTATTGCATCGACGCCCTTATCAAGTTTGTTCAACTTGTCTGCATATCCAACCACTGTATCTACCGCTGAACTGTCCTTGGATGCATCTGTTCCCGCTTCACCAGCTTCATGCTTTAACTTAGCCCCTCTCGGAATCGCGCCAAGCAAGAACGTCCATGCAGCCGCCTTCTCCTCATCGGTCGCTTCATCACTTGCAACCACGAGCAAAGCCCTAGAAATCGCAGCTTGAAGAAGACCACGGCTATCCGCAGCCATCCCAGCACTCATCCTGACGGCCAAGGTGATCTGTTGATCTGTCATCAACTGGACTTTGACAGCGCGTCGCCGCTTAATCTCGTCCATAACTTCTGGAGCAGATACACCAACATCAGCCGCGCGGTCTTGCAGCCCATTGAGCAGCCTATCAACTTGAACATGTTCTAATGCCGCTTCTGTCTTGGCGACCAGATGAAACGCACGATGCGCTTCTTCAATCGAGCGCAACAGTTCTCTTGGGTTGTCTTTGTTCTTAGACATCCGTTTGCGGAGCTCATCTAAATGAGGAGCGTAGGCATCTACGAGAGCTAAGCCTAAGTTTCCACGTTCTTTTTTGCAGTTACTGTTGAACTCGCGCAGAGAACGTTGAATGTCTTTAACGATACTCGACAGATCTCGATTTTCTATCGGTTCAGACGTAAGAGCGCCAGTTGTTCGAGACCGAACAATTCGCTGACCCAAAGGGTTGTCGGCAATAATTTGGTCGACTTGATAGGCACTCTCAATCTCGGCAATTAGCTCTGAAACCCTGAGAGGGCCTCTCGCCCAGTCCTCGTCTTGAATGCTCGCTACCTGGAACAATAGATGACACGGCAGTAGCTCTCCAAGTTTGCTCGTTTCAAAGTAACGCAACCAGAACCTCCAAAGTACACTTTTGCCTTCAACGCTTTCGCGAAATATCATTTCGGAGCGCCTTACAATTTCAGGAATTGTATTTGACCACAAAGGTCTTTGAGCAAGGTCCCTACCAATTTCAATGCTCGATGCATCAGCAACCACCTCGGCACGAACCGAAGGATAAGCAAACAATGGTGTTCCAAAAACAGCGTCGGAAGCGTCCCGTTGTATATTCGCCTTACAATATCCAACACGCACCGCAGCGGCAAAAACATCTGAAATTTGGCCGACATCTTTGTTCGCGATATATGCAGCTCGCGCAGTAATTCTGAAACGACTCGTCAAGGCAATTGGGCAAGCGCTAATTCCCCCCGTAACTGCTAAACACCGCAGTATAGGTAAAACGGATCTAGAATCCTCCAACGCCACTTCACCGCAAAACCATTCCCATGCTATCGGCAGTACACGCATCGCAGCGCGGTGCGCGATCTGCACAGCAATTTGCCGCGCTTCTAGCTCGCTCATGCCTTGGCTCTTGGGCCATTCGGTCAGCCATTGCTCTAAGCTGTCGCGATCGTTAATGTCTTTTGCTTCAATCATATTTCAAACATGCGAGCGCGGCGCTGCACGTGCAAGGTGAATAATCCCCCACGCAACGCAAACTCACATTAACGTACTGTTAAAAAACAACAAATGTTTCTCGCGCGAAACAAATCAGCCGCAAAGGTAAGGTGCGTGATATCACGCACCAAACAGCCGCACCTCAAGCACCGCATCGCCCTCAATAACCCCGAACAACAAATCAATGTTCGGGTGCGCACCGGGCCGCGCCTTTGCGTCCGCCGTATGTTCCGCAAAAACCGCCAATCCATGCGTTGCGGCCTCCGCATCAATCGCCCCGAACTCTTGATGAAGATACTGATAGACAACCAGCGATCCCTGCTTGCCGGGCTTGTTCTCGATCGTCGCAACAACCGCCCCTGTGGGGTCCACTAACTCAATCCGTGCGAGGCCCTCAATCGATGGCAAAAGCTGCAAGTTTTCCTTGAACGAAGATGTCGGCTCTATCATTTCAAAACCCTCATGTGTGTAAATCTAAAACGTACGGGACGGCGTACCCGCTTTCAGCAAACGGACCCCAAACGTAAGGTGCGTGATATCACGCACCCTACCCCAAGCCAGCCGTCACCAACGCCGCAAAGTGATCGCCGCGTTTCTCGAAACTGTCATACTGATCAAAGCTCGCCGCCGCGGGGGCCAACAGCACTGTCTCGCCCTCGCCAGCATCTTCCATCGCGCGCGCTACGGCTTGCTCCATCGTTGTGCAGACCTCAGTTTCAACGCCACTCAATTGCATCGCAAACCCCGCCGCCTCGCGCCCGATCACATAGGCCTTGAGCACCTCGCCCGCCGCGCCCGCCAGCGCGGACACGCCGCCCTCTTTCTCGAGGCCCCCGCATATCCAGCGGATCTTCTTGAACGCCCCGAGCGCCTTCACCGCGCTGTCCACATTCGTCGCTTTGGAGTCGTTCACATAGGTCACGCCCCCCGCCTCCGCCACGATCTGAGAGCGATGCGGCAGCCCGGGATAACTCGCGAACCCCGCCTCGATCACGCGCGGCGCGAGGCCAAGCGTGCGGCACACCGCATAGGCGCAGCAGGCGTTTTGATGGTTATGCGTTCCGGGAAGGCCCTTGATCGCGCGCAAATCAATCGAGCCGATTTGCCGCCCCTTACGATACTCCGACAGAAACCCTTTCTTCGCGAACACAGTCCAGCCGAAATCGGTCATTTTACGTTCCACAGACACACGGATCACCCGATCATCCTGCGGCCCTTCCGCCATTTGCCCAGCGAGGTACAGCCCCTCCGCCTCATCCACGCCAATGATCGCGCGCTCTGGTCCGCCTTCGGCGAACAAGCGGCGTTTCGCGGCGAAATAACCGCCCATCCCGTGATGGCGATCCAAGTGATCGGGCGAGAGGTTGGTGAACACCGCAATATCAGGCGTCAACGCGCGCGCGAGGTCGGTTTGATAGGAGGAGAGCTCCAGCACCACCACTTCGCCGTCAATCGCGGGGTCGATATCGAGCACGCCCCGCCCGATGTTGCCCGCCAATTGCGTCGGGCGACCCGCATGCTCCAGCACATGATGGATCAAGGCCGAGGTCGTCGATTTTCCGTTCGATCCCGTCACCGCCACCACGCGCGGGGTCACGTCCATGTTGTCCCACTGGCTGTTGGCGAAAGAGCGGAAAAAGAGCGAAATGTCGTTGTCCACAGGCACGCCCAGCTCCAGCGCCTCTGCGATCACAGGGTTGGGTGCGGGGTAGAGATGCGGAATGCCCGGCGAAGTGATCAGCAGCGCAAGATCGGCGAGGGTTTTGCCCGTCAGCTTGGCGGTCTCGAACCCCTCGCCCTCCGCCTTGGCGCGGGCCGCGTCGTTGTCATCCCAACACACAGGCACCGCCCCGCCCTCGTGCAGCGCGCGCGCCGCAGACAGACCAGAGCGCCCCAGCCCCAACACGCCCACACGCGCGCCGCTATATCCTTGCACTGGAATCATCGGGAAGCCCTCGTCTATTGCCTTGCGTGCATTGGGTAGATCAAATCACGCGGATTGGCTAGGTGGGGCATTACGGCTTTTGGGCAAGCAGCTTATCGAGATTGGCTTGAATTCCTGTCGTGTTCGGATGCTCCGGACCAAGCCGATCAAGCGTAATTTTCACCGCCTCACGGTAGAGGCCCTCTGCCTCCTCAAAGCGGCCCTGCGCCTCAACCACCCCTGCGAGGTTGTTCATGTGGATGGCATAGTCCGGATGCTCGGTGCCTATCGTCTTTTCATCGATTAGAAGCGCCTCGCGGTAGAGGCGCTCTGCCTCTTCATAACGGTCCTGCGCCCGTACCACATTTGC
>NZ_JBOEHB010000017.1:0-18225 GCF_050633725.1 Planktotalea sp. | reverse complement strand
TTGTTCAGGCGGATGGCATAGTTCGGATGCTCCGTACCTATCGTCTTTTCATCAATCAAAAGCGCCTCGCGGTAGAGACCCTCTGCCTGCTCATAGTGGCCCTGCGCACCTAAAGTTAACGCGTGATCATTTAGCGCCGTTGCAAGTTTTTCTTGATCTTCCTTCGCGCGGGCTTGCCTTACCAAATCTTCGCCGAGACGCAGCGCTGACGCGAAATCTCCTGCGCGCCAAGAGAATTCTCTTGCTTTCTTCAACGTTTCAAAACTCGGATCAAGCCGCGCTGCGCGAGCGTAATGCTCTGCAGCGTCGTGCCAGCGAATCTCGGCCTCTGCCACTTCACCACGACCAAAGGCAGCGCGGGCGGCTTGTTGGACTTCGAGTTTGTGGCGTTCTTCAACTTCGGCAAAAATGTCATCTGCGACGGAGAAGTCGAGTCTCGCGAGGGCGTTTTGTGCTTCAGCCAACCTGTCACCGCCGATGTCATTGCCCATGTGGGAGAGACGATCTGTTAGATCGGCGATGGTTTTTTGCGCCTCGGCAAGGGCGTCGTCAGGATCGGCGATCTGCGCTTCCATTTCAGCGATGCGCGCGCGTAGGTCCGATTTTTCATCCTCGTGGGCAGCGGCGAGTTCCTGCTCCAAGTCCGCTTTCATTTCGCGGCGGATGGCGATGAACTCATGCACTTCTAATGTTGCTGTTGTCTTTGCCTCGACTGGAGCAACGGCTTTGATGCTTTCTTTGTCCAGCTTCACCGTTTCTGTTCGACCAAACAACTTGCGAAATGGCTTAAATACGGTTTCCACAATGGCTAAAACCGCAGCGCCGCCACCTAGCTCCGTACCATACTCAGCTAATATTGATAAAACCCACTCCATGTTTACCACCTACTCTTGCCCTAGATGTCAGCATACCCGTGTTACGTGATTTGGAAAGAGCATTCCCCGACCGAGAGTGGGGGTTTATCCCCCTCCCGTGGGGGAGGTCGGGGGATGCTCGGGGGTTCCCCCGAGCGATGTCAGAATGAACTGTAGTGCAACAAAAACGTAAGGTGCGTGGTGACCACGCACCCTACTTTTAACGTACCTTGAGGGTCGCGAGGCCGATCATCGCCAAGATCAGCGAGATGATCCAGAAACGGATCACGATTGTCGGCTCGGCCCAGCCCTTTTTCTCGTAGTGGTGATGGATCGGCGCCATCAGGAAGACGCGTTTGCCTGTACGCTTGAAGTAGAGCACTTGGATGATCACCGAGAGCGCCTCGACCACGAACAACCCGCCGATGATCGCCAGCACCAATTCGTGTTTCGTCGAGACCGCAATTGCGCCCAAAGCGCCGCCAAGCGCGAGCGATCCTGTGTCGCCCATGAAGACCGCCGCGGGGGGCGCGTTGTACCACAAAAAGCCAAGGCCACCGCCAAAGATGCCAGCGGTGAAAATCAGGATTTCACCTGTGCCCGGCACATAATGCACGTCCAGATATTCGGTGAAATCGACGCGGCCCACCGCATAGGCGATTATGCCGAGCGAGCCAGAGGCGATCATCACCGGCATAATCGCAAGGCCATCGAGGCCGTCGGTAAGGTTAACAGAGTTCGCCGCACCAACGATCACGATGACCGCGAAGGGCACAAAGAGGTAGCCAAGGTTGATCAGCGTGTCCTTGAAAATCGGCAGCGCCAGTTGGTTTTGCAGCTCCACAGGGTGATATTGCGCGGCCCAGTAGCCAGCGATACCTGCAATCAGGAAACCAAGCAAAAGGCGGATTTTGCCCGAAACGCCAGCGGTGTTCTGTTTGGAAACCTTCGCGTAGTCATCCGCGAAACCAATCGCGCCATAAGCCATTGTAACAAAAAGGCAAATCAGAACAAACGGATTGTCCAAACGCGCCCAAAGCAACGTTGACGTGAGCAAAGCGCCCACGATCAGAAGCCCGCCCATTGTAGGGGTTCCCGCCTTGACGAAATGACCCTCGGGGCCATCATCGCGGATGGGTTGGCCTTTGCCTTGCTTGCGGCGCAACACGTTGATCAGCGGCTTTCCGAAGACAAAACCAAAGATAAGCGCCGTCAAAAACGCCCCGCCTGCGCGAAAGGTGATGTAGCGAAAGAGGTTGAAGAAATCGCCTCCGTCAGAGAGAGCGGTTAACCAATATAGCATTTACACATCGTCCTTTTCGGCGTCTTTGTTGGCCGTATGGCCCAATTTTCGAACCGCGTCCACCACGCGCGCCAGACCCATCGACAAAGAGCCTTTGGCAAGCACAACATCGCCTGCGTCGAGGTCTCGGCCCACATGGCTTGCCATTTCTGAGCTGCTTTCGCACCAATGGCCTCGCTTGGCCTCTGGCAGCGCCTCGTAGCAGTGACGCATGAGAGGGCCGACGCAGTGGATCACGTCGATATCACGCACACTCGGCAAGGCGGCGATTGCGGCGTGCATCGCGTTTTCATCCTCGCCTAGCTCTTTCATATCGCCGAGATAGGCGATGCGGCGTCCCTTGGAGACCCGGCCGATATCATGGCTCACCTCCGCTGCCGCAAGCACATCAAGCGCTGCGCGAAGTGATGTCGGATTTGCATTATACGCGTCGTCAATCAGCTCTAGCGTCATTCGATTATCCGCTGGATCAAGCGCAATGATCTCACGCGCGCCGCGCCCCGTGAATGGGCTCCAGTTGGCGATTGAGTGCGCAGCGAGCGCAAGGTCAGCGCCAAGCGCCTCAGCACTGGCAAGCGCCCCGAGCCCGTTCATCGCAAAATGCTTGCCTGCGCTTTGCACCTTAAAGAGGAGTGACGCGCCATTGGCATTGGCTTGAACAACGGTTGTATTGCCTTTCAACACCACTTTTTCCAGCGTGTATTCCTGTGCGCTTTCGCCAAACCAAATAGGCTCAAGTCCGTGCTTTGATGCGGCCTGCCTCAAGACATCAACCGTGTCGATATCGCCGTTTAGAACGGCAACGCCTTCAGATTCCAACCCGTCCAGGATCGCGGCTTTTTCAGCGGCGATGCCTTCGATGTTTTCAAAGGCTTCCAGATGCGCAGCAGCAACTGTTGTGATCATCGCCACATGCGGACGTGCCATGCGGGCAAGCGGCGCGATTTCGCCGGGGTGGTTCATCCCGATTTCGATCACGGCAAATTCGGTATCGGCAGGCATGCGCGCCAATGTCAGAGGCACCCCCCAATGATTATTGTAGCTTGCGACCGAAGCATGGGTGCGTCCTTGCGCGCTTAGCACGTCGCGCAGCATTTCCTTGGTTGACGTTTTTCCAACCGAGCCGGTGATCGCAACGACGCGCGCATCTGTGCGTGCGCGGCCAGCGCGGCCCAAGTCTTCCAACGCTGCGAGCACATCGTCAACGATCAAAAGTGGCGCATCAGCTGCAACGTCATCGGGCACATGGGTGACCAACGCAGCCCCTGCCCCTTTGCTTAGGGCCTGCGCCACAAAATCGTGCCCATCGCGCGCGGCTTTCAGAGCCACGAAAAGATCGCCCACTTCAATCGTGCGCGTGTCGATGGAAATACCATTCACGGTCCAGTCGCCGATTGCTGCCCCACCTGTTGCAGCGGCCGCCTCGGATGCTGTCCAAAGGCTCATGCGCCTTCTCCTTCCAACGCAGCGACGGCCACGCTTGCTTGTTCGCAATCATCAAATGGAAACACCGTGTCGCCCACGATTTGGCCCGTTTCATGGCCCTTGCCTGCGATCAACAGCGCATCCCCCGGACCGAGCGCATCAACAGCGCGCAGGATTGCTTCGGCGCGGTCAGCAACTTCGATCGCCTCGGGAGCGCCGCCCATAACAGCTGCGCGGATCAATGCGGGATCTTCGGATCGCGGGTTATCGTCAGTCACGAAGACCAAGTCCGCGTTTTCAGCGGCCGCTTGTCCCATCAAAGGGCGCTTGCTCGTATCGCGATCCCCGCCAGCGCCGATCAGCGCCACGAGGCGGCCCATCACATGAGGGCGCATCGCCTTTAGTGCGGTTTCAACAGCGTCGGGCGTATGGGCATAGTCAACAAAGACCGAAGCTCCGTTTGAGCGCGTTGCAGCAAGTTGCATACGCCCATGTACGGTTTCCAGATCGCCAAGCGTGTCGAACACGCGCGCAGGCTCTTCTCCGCAGGCGATGACCAAGCCAGCAGCGAGCAAGACATTTTCCGCCTGAAAACCACCGATCAAGTTCAGACGGGCTTGGAACGGGCGGTCGTGCCACTTGAACAACAGGTCTTGGCCCGTGCCATCAAAGCGCTGACCAAGCAGGCAAAGGTCCGCTTCGGGGTCTTTGCCAACGCCGATCAACTCGTGGCCATGACCCTGCGCGATCATCGCAACTTCTGCGCCTTTGGGATCATCAAGGTTCACCACCGCGACCCCATCATCGTGCAAAACGCGCGTGAACAGACCCATCTTGGCCTCGAAATAGGCTTCAAACGTGCCGTGATAGTCCAAATGATCCTGAGTGAAATTGGTGAACCCTGCTGCCGCAAGGTTCACACCGTCCATGCGGCGCTGATCCAGCCCGTGCGAGGAGGCTTCCATCGCCGCATGGCTGATGCCCTCGCGCGCGATTTTTGCAAGCGCGCGGTGCAGCGTGATCGGCTCCGGTGTCGTATGGGCCAACGGAAGGTGCATGCTGCCTTCAACACCTGTGGTTCCAAGATTAACCGCTTCCAGATCTAGCAAATTCCAGATTTGACGCACAAAAGTGCTAACCGAGGTTTTCCCGTTGGTTCCTGTGACTGCCGTCATAACCTGCGGCTGGCCCCCGAACCAAAGCGCCGACGCAAAGGCCAATGCACTGCGAGGATCATCGGTTACGATGAGCGCGGCGTCATTCGCGGCCAACTCGTCAGCGGCGATTTCAGCGCCAACAGCATCGGTCAGGACCGCACTTGCGCCCATGCGCAAAGCGTATTGGATAAACTCTCCGCCATGCACTTTGGAGCCGGGCAACGCCGCAAACAAAAAGCCCTTTTTCACCTCGCGGCTATCAACCGCCAGTCCGAAAATTTCTGGATTTCTTGCCTCTGCCGCGGTCAATCCGAGCTGTTGCAAAGTCTTAGATGCTGCCATGGCCTGCCCCTACATCTTGTAGCGCGCGCACTCGCGCACCCCTCAATTCGATGTGAGCGTTATACCAGCCAATTCACCCGGTTCAATCTCTGGTCTTAACCCCAAGAGCGGCGCGACGCGGCCAATCATCTCAGCCGCTACAGGAACCGCAGTCCATCCCGCAGTTCGGCGCGGTTTTGCACCAGAGGTTTCGACCGGTTCATCTAGCGTGACAACAAGCACGTATTTGGGGTCATGTGCAGGGAAAAGCGACGCAAAAGTCGCGATAACCTTTTGCTTGTAATACCCGCCACGTGGTTTGGGTTTATCGGCCGTTCCGGTTTTGCCGCCAACCGCATAGCCCTGCACCTCGCCAAAGCTGGCAGTGCCTTCTGTGACCACTTTACGCAGCATGTCACGCGCATATCTTGCCGTATCTTCGCGCATGACGCGTGTGCCTGCGGGTGCCTGCTCGCGTTTAACGATTGTTGGCGCGATGTAGCGTCCACCGTTGGCGATTGCCGCGTAGCCTGCCGCCAGATGAAGCGGTGAATTCGACAGTCCGTGGCCATAGGAAATCGTCACAGCACTCAGATCAGTCCACCGCTCTGGATAGAGCGGCTTGCCGCCCTTTGCTTCGACGATCTCTAGCGGTGTGTAATCCATGAAGCCCATTGCCTTCATAAATTCCTTTTGCCGTTTCACGCCGATTTGCAGGGCCATTCGCCCGGTTCCACGGTTGGAGCTTTTTACAATAATGTCTGCAACGCTGAGCGTGCCGTAGTTTTTCTTTTTGAACTCACCAATATTAAAGCCGCCGACGCGCAGGGCTTTGCCTGTGTCGATCATGGTTTGATGATTCACAAGATTCAGATCCATCGCCTGCGCGGCAGTGAAAATCTTGTAAGCAGAGCCAAGCTCGTACACGCCCTGCACCGAGCGATTGAAAAGCGGGCTATCAGAGGCATCGCCTTCGGTCAAAGGGCTCGGGCGCGCGTTCGGATCAAAGTCAGGTAGGCTCACGATTGAGATAATTTCGCCCGTATGAACGTCCATCAGGACCGAAGCGGCCCCTTTGGCATTCATCAACTTCATACCGCCATAGAGAACTTCTTCAGCAGCGGCCTGAACCGTTAAATCAAGCGAAAGCGCGAGCGGAGCGCTCGCAGGATCGCGCAGTCTTTCGTCGTAGAATTTTTCAACACCGGCCACACCGATCACTTCGGCAGCATGCACCCCTTCGCGGCCAAAGCTTGCACCGCCCAAGACATGCGCGGCGAGTTTGCCGTTTGGATAGAGACGCATCTCGCGCGGGCCGAACAATAGGCCAGGATCACCAATATCGTGCACGGCCTGTTTCTGCTCGGGGCTTAACTTCTTCTTGATCCACAGAAATTTACGTTTGCCCGTGAAACTCTTAAGCAGCTTTTCGCGTTCCAAGTCTGGAAAAATCGCTGCGAGCTCTGCTGCGACGCGCTCTTTGTCAACCATTTGCAAAGGCTGCGCATAGAGTGAATGGGTTTCGAAGTTGGTCGCCAGAATACGGCCATGGCGATCGGTGATGTCAGCGCGCTGCGCTTGGATTGCAGCGCTCGAGCTTGCTGCGCGCGGCTCGGCCGGCTCGCTCGCGGCCAACACACCCATGCGCGCGCCGATAACGCCAAACGCACAAAAAAAGATGACCGACAGGATAAGCAACCTGCCCTCTGCGCGATTGCGCGATTGATCGCGCATTTGTTCGTGCCGAATGCGCAGGTTTTCGCGCTCGATTGCGTCCGGATTTTCTCCACTCGCCCTTGCCTCAAGAATGCGAGCGAGCGGGCGAAGCGGTGTTCGGATCATGGGAAGGTTCCGTCGCGACGGGTGACAGTTTCATCTGCGCCATTGAGACCTGAAACATCAACAGTGTTGGTAATGATCAATTCGGGTTCCGGCTCTGGTGGAAAGGCCACCTGATCCACTTTGCCAAATTGATCGGGGCGCAAAGGCAACAGGCCCAAACGCTCGAAATTCACTTCCGTCAAATCGCGCAGGCGATCGGGGCGATTGAGATAAGCCCATTCGGCGCGCAAAACTGTAAGCCGCTCACGCGCTGCGCCAATCTCTTTATTGATTTTTTCCACACGGGCAATTTCAGATTGCGTTTGATAGTTCTCGCGGTAGGCCCAAAAGGCCAGTCCGATAACGCAAAGGGCAGTCACTATATAAAGCATCGAACGCATTTAACGATCCCTTCTTAACATTGGCATACCGAGCGATTTCGCATCAATGCGGCCAGCGGGCGCATCTGTGCGGCGCGCAAGGCGCAGTTTGGCGGAACGTGCACGAGGATTATGCGCAAGTTCATCTTCACTGGCGGAAATGGCTTTGCGTCCAAGCAATTCGAACGCGGGTTTTTCGGTCTGCAATTCCGGTGCAAAGCGGTTGGCATTGCCCGTCGTGCCTGCGCGCGACTGCAAGAAACGCTTTGCCATGCGATCTTCTACCGAATGGAAGGTCACAATGGCGAGCAACCCACCGGGTGCAAGCACTTGCTCGGCAGCCATAAGGCCCTGATACAATTCGCCATATTCATTATTCACCGCAATGCGCAGTGCTTGAAAGCTGCGCGTTGCAGGATGGCTTTGCCCCGTTTTTTTGCGCGGTAGGCATTTTTCAATCAAGTCGGCAAGCTGCAAAGTCGTCGTAATCGGAGTGGTTTCACGCAGCTCCAAAATAGCGCGCGCAATGCGGCGCGATGCGCGTTCTTCACCATAGTTGTAGAGAATTTCAGCGATTTCTTCAGCGCTGTATTCATTGACGATGTCCGCAGCGCTCTGACCGTCCTGCCCCATACGCATGTCCAAGGGACCATCGCGCATGAAGGAAAAACCACGCTCTGCCAAATCAAGCTGCATTGACGACACGCCAAGGTCCAGAACCACGCCATCCAAATTGCTGGCGAACTCCGCCATATCCGAAAACACGCCCGGTTGCTGGATCAAACGCGTGCCGTAGCTTTGCGCCCAATCCGCAGCCATTTCAAATGCCAAAGGATCGCGATCAACTGCAATAACGCTGTCAGCACCTGCATCCAGAATTGCACGTGTATACCCGCCTGCACCAAAGGTGCCATCAAGCCAGTGGCCCGATATCGGATCAGCCGCGTTTAGAATGGGGGTCAGAAGAACCGGAATGTGAGGCGCAGAGGGTGTTGCCTGTTCCATGATTTATTCCGCCGCTGGCGCTGAAGGGACACTATCGAGGAACTCGAGCGGGTCGAAATCGTCTGGAAGCTCTTCCAGCCACTCTTCCGTGCGCGCCAGCTCTTCCGCTTCATATGTTTCGGTTTTCCAAATCTGGAAAGTGTCACCAGCTGCGATAAAGAACGCTTCTTTTTCCAGATCAATCTTGTTGCGCAATTTGGCCGGCAAAACCAAACGGCCCGTTTCGTCAATTGTCGTCGGGAAGGACTGACCGTGGAAAAGGCGCTGTAGCATCTTACGCTGCATAGAGCCGCGCGGGAGCGCATCTATCTTGGCGTCCACTTCTTCGATGGCTTCCATCGTGTAGCACTCAAGATAATTACGGCGGTGATCACCATAGACGATGACCAGTTCAGGTGCGAGGCCGTCGGTCCAATTCGGGTCAGAACGCTCGATTACACGACGAAAAGAGGCTGGGATAGAGACCCGCCCCTTTGTATCCACCTTATGGTGGCTTTCGCCTCTGAACCTGCGTGACACGCTGAATGGTCCCTTTTGCCTACCCCCGAAAAAATTAAAGGCGGATCAAGCTGCTGCCACTGCTTGATCCGCCGACGTCCCGTTTCCGGGAGTGTCCGATCGCGCGCGCCACCTGGGGGGATGTCTGCTCGCTCGCGCGCCGGATCTGGTTGAGAAGGTGAAGGCGAGTGCCTGTATGAAACCTGACTTGGGATATTTTTTGTTTTAGGTTTTGGGGTCGTTTGGTGCCCCGTGTTGTGTTCCCGTCTTCATCTTCTGCAATAAGGGATACGATGGGAAATCATGGTAATCAATAGAAATTTTCGGGAAATCCTTACTAAATGTTGCTTCAGCCAACCCCGCAAAACAACATATGGTAAGAACGCATCAAGAACATGATCCACTGGTAGCGCGCATGACGCAATCAGCCTACTAAATGTAGTAAAGAAAATTTCTCTCAATTTTCTCCCATATTTTCCCAAAAATCGTCACGGTGGCGTCGAACTCTTACGAAAATCGCGCCGAGAGACACCCTGACCCCTACGAATCACACAAGATTCACTGTGTAAATCGCGCTCAATCAGAAGAGTCGCGAGTGAGTCTCTGGAGTGACAGGGCTTTTACAGGCTATTTCACAGGATCTGGGCCATGATTTCCCATATGGCCCACGAATTCCCATTCCAGCTCTCAAAAACGCGAAAAGCGCTCCGATCAGGAACGCTTTTGCATTTTCGAGCAGTTAATTGGAGAGAAGCTACGCCATGCCGCCCTCGACAAGGCCGCGCGCCAAATCAGCATACGCTTGAGCCATGACCCCCTCGCCCGCGGCTATCGGAGTTCCCGCATCACCCGCAAGTCGCGTTTCAAGATCAATCGGCAAAGCCCCCAACAATGGCACATTGATGCGTTCCGCTTCGGCAGCAACGCCGCCTTTTCCGAATATCTCGTGGGTCGAGCCACAATCGGGACAGGTGAACATCGACATATTCTCGATCAGCCCAAGCACCGGCGTTTTCAACGTTGCGAACATATCAAGCGCTTTGCGCGCATCTAAGAGAGCAACGTCTTGCGGCGTGCTGACAACAATAGCCCCTGTGACTTGGCTCTTTTGGCACAACGTCAACTGCACATCGCCTGTTCCGGGCGGAAGATCGACAATAAGAACATCTAGATCGCCCCACTCTACCTGCCCAAACATTTGCTGCAACGCGCCCATGAGCATTGGTCCACGCCAAACAATCGCTTTGTCAGGGTCCATCATAAGACCGATAGACATCATCGTAACGCCATGAGCCTTGAGCGGGATGATGGTTTTTCCATCAGGACTGGCGGGGCGTTTGCTCACTCCCATCATGCGAGGCTGAGATGGGCCATATATATCTGCATCCAAAAGGCCAACGCGGCGACCTTGCTTTGCAAGCGCCACAGCGAGGTTGGATGAAACAGTAGACTTGCCAACGCCGCCCTTTCCCGAGCCAATCGCAAGGATGCGATCTACGCCAGAAACTTTGGCTGGCCCGCCCTGCTGCGGTTTAGGGTGCCCGCCGATCTTTAGGCTTGGCGGCGCAGGTTTAGCCGCATGAGCCGTAAGCGCGGCTGAAACTGTGCGCGCGCCCGCAACGGCGCTGACCGCAGCCTCGGCCGCTTTGCGCAAAGGTTCCATGTGCTGGGCGATTTCGGGACTTGGAGCTTCAATAACAAATCGAACCGTTTGCTCATCAACGTTAAGTGCACGGATCATATCGCGGCTGATCAGATCACCCCCATCCGGCAAAGCCAAACGCGCGAGCGCATCGCGAATATCGGTTTCAATTTGGCTCATCTTATCCTCCAGTCAGCGTTTGCTCATAACTGGCAGCTTTGAAAGCAGGCGCAAGGGCGGATCGGAAAGTTTTGAAAATGCCTCACTTTTAGGCGTCTTGCATCGCATCAGGCTGACCCAACGTCGCGTATGCAATTGCTGCATAGCAGCATTGTCGAGATGAGGATTGTGCAGTCG
Organism: Planktotalea sp.; assembly: GCF_050633725.1. Classification (GTDB taxonomy): domain Bacteria; phylum Pseudomonadota; class Alphaproteobacteria; order Rhodobacterales; family Rhodobacteraceae; genus Planktotalea. The sequence continues at coordinate 7,462 of NZ_JBOEHB010000017.1, read as the reverse complement.
CAGCATAACCGCCATATTCGTTTTCAACAGCACGGCAATGCGCCGCGCCACACACTTAGACGACTTACAAGGAAGATGCACATGGCATTCCTAACAGACACATTCGCGGCTCAAGGCTCCTTCGGTGAGAAGATCGCTTCACTTTGGGCACAGGTATCCGAAGCACGTGCAAAGCGCGCCGTATTCCGCCAGACTTTCAGCGAGCTTAGCTCATTGTCATCGCGTGAACTTGCCGATCTTGGCATCGCACGCTCAATGATCCGCCGCATTGCATATCAAGCTGCTTACGACAGCTAAACGGTTTTTCAGCAAGCGCGTTCCTCCCAACTTTGCTTGCTGAACCGGCGATAGAACGGTCCTCCCCCGCGCTTCGCCAAATACACGGTCCTGATGAGGGCCAGACATAGTGGGTCCAGTCTTCCTCCCAGAAATGGGCCCACTTACATAGAACGGCGATGCATCCTCCCATGCATCGCCGTTTTTGTTTTAATGGACTAGCTCATTGGTCAAAGGCCGACTAACGCGTCGGCGATAGCATTGCACTTCGGCTCATGTGTTGGCTCGCAAGGATCGCTTTCTCGTTCTTTAGGTGGCGCGCAATCAATTGTTTTTGCGACGCACGATCTGGAATCGGATGTGCAGGCCGCATCGTGCGGGATTTACGTGCCAACTGCGGGAACAGCGTCAAAATTTCGCCGCGCGCCTCTGGATTCAATGCGGCAATTGCCTCTCGCCCGGTGAAGAAACTTTCAGCGGGCGCGCCTTCGGCTAACACGACCTGATGACGGTCGAACACAAGATGGTGGTAGTTGAGCGCATCTGTGCATTCCTCAACAAACACGCCAGGAAGTTCCGTCAATCGAATAGCCGCGACAAGTACGTTGCGCGCGCCGAACATTCGCTCAGCGATGACCGAACTCACCTGCATTCTATGTTGGCGCGATACGAACAAATCTCGTTTAGGCAAACCATCGCCAAGCGCCCCAGCGCAAATGCGCACGGGACGTAGGTTCTGGTGACTTTGCATTTGCTCTTCACTGACGGGACTCAGAAGATTCAACCGCAGCGGTGCAAAGCCTCCATCCGCCAAAGCGATCTGAATATCTGGCTCTAGCGCTTCAACAGGCATCGGACCCTGTTCTGTATCAATCAACGTACCTTCAGCAAAGCAAACGATCGAGGAATAGGTCCACCCGACGCTGTGGCTTTGATAAGTTCCAAGGGTCGCGCCAACCGTAAATTCAGAACCTGGCGCAGGTACAAAATACCACCCCGACGGAGCCGCCGTTGTGTAAAAGAAATAGAACGTTTCGACATGCGGGTTGCCGCCCGTATCGGTAAAACTAACGTTAATCGCATAAGGGTTGCTTGACGTGGATCCAGCGGCGCCGCCATTGATCGAGACGGATTCACCTGCATCACTGCCGCCATCAAAATTGGGGTCATCATCATCAAGCGCAGCTGTATAGGACGTATTATAGAGTGCGTTATACCCCGTTCCCGTCCACCTGAAAGCTTCTACTGTGTAAATTGGCATTGCCTGCGCCTACCCTTGTGCAGAGCGCAGTTTACTTTTGCGCTCCATATGGAGGGCGCGAAACAAGGTACGTCGGCCTTTACCAGACAACTGAAACCCGATCGCGCCGGTGCCAAGCGTTTCTTCCGCGCCAAGCACATCTCGCGGGTTGGGAACAACATAATGTTCAGAGCGCAGACGGTGTGAAAACGCCAGTGCCTGCGGCTGTTGCACTTCTGCTTTTTTGCCCATTGCTACCACCTACTCGTATCGCCTGCGCAGCGCGCAGACAGAAGAATTCACTTCGTCGTAATACACCAATTGGTGTATTGAACTCTTATTTGAGGTGTAAACCGCTCGATCCACTGCCTCTATATTTACGCACTCTTTTGGCGCGTTTTTATTGAAAGTCGGTAAACTTTCTAGTTGAAATTAGCAGAAGCCTTCTGGTTTTTGAAGGGTTTTCTGAATTGAAGCCCTTCGAACTGTTGCATCTAGATTAATAAAGCCGCGCATTTGTCTTAGAATGGCACATCATCTGCAGCATCCGCGGCGGCAACAAAGCGCGACACAACTTTTTTCGTGCCTGCCTTTTCAAAATCAATCTCGAGCTTGTCCCCTTCGATCCCGATCACAGCGCCATAGCCAAACTTTTGATGGAACACCCGCTCACCCATAGAAAAGCTAGAGGTCGCTGTCATATCTATTGTGATGCTTCGGCTCTCGCTAGGCTGGCTTACGGGCCTTTGTTCTTTGCGCGCTTGCAAACGTTTCCACCCTGGCGAGTTGTAAACGTCTGCCTCCTGAACACGGGTCTCCAAGTCAGAACGCCCACCGCCCCCCATGCCAGCCGCGCCGTAGCTTCCACCGTAAAGACCGGGAGGCGTGAGAACATCCACATGATCTTCGGGCAACTCGTCAATGAAACGAGACGGCAGCGCATTTTGCCATTGACCGAACACCATGCGATTGGCCGCGAAAGAGATTGTGCAGAGTTCCTCCGCGCGGGTGATACCGACGTAGGCAAGGCGGCGCTCTTCCTCTAAGCCTTTCAGCCCGCTTTCATCCATCGATCGCTGCGACGGGAACAGACCGTCCTCCCAACCGGGCAAAAAGACCGCGGGAAATTCGAGCCCCTTCGCGCCGTGAAGCGTCATGATCGACACTTTCGCGCCTTGATCATCTTGTGAGTTATCCATGATCAGACTGACATGCTCTAGAAACCCTTGCAGGTTTTCGAATTGCTCCAGCGCTTTGACCAGTTCTTTCAGGTTTTCAAGTCGCCCAGGCCCTTCGGGCGTCTTGTCGTTCTGCCAATGGGCGGTATAGCCGCTTTCGTCCAGAATAACTTGAGCAAGCTCCACATGGCTGGTTTCTGGCGGGCCATATTCAATGCGATTGGATACGAGACCGCTGAACGGACCATCATCATCAATCACGGCGTCTTCTTCAATTGCAACGGCCAAACGTGGTCCACGGGTCATGTTTGCCCAGCGATCAATGCCATCAATTAGCTTGCCAAGCTCCGCTCCGCCCTTGCCGCCAATCGCTTTGGTTTCAACGCAAATACGCGCGCCTTCGACAAGGCTGACACCATTTTCTCGCGCGGCTACTTGGATTTTCTGCTGGGCTTTGTCGCCAAGGCCGCGTTTGGGAGTGTTCACGATCCGCTCGAAGGCGAGATCGTCGTCGGGCGAGGTCACAACGCGGAAATAGGCCATCGCGTCGCGAATTTCCATCCGCTCATAGAACCGTGGGCCGCCGATAACGCGATAAGGCAGACCGATGGTGAGAAAGCGATCCTCAAAGGCGCGCATCTGGTGCGAAGCGCGTACAAGGATTGCCATTTCATTCAGAGGAAATTTATCAATAGGGCTGCTGCTAACCGCGGCGTACATATTCCTTGCATTCGGATCACCCTCCAACAATTTCAAAGCTAGTTGCTGAACCTTAATATCGGTGAATACGCTACCTGAATTGAACGCCATCGAAATAAACGCATGCTCGTCGCTAGTATCGACATGTCGGCCAAAATATTGCTCTAAAGAGGTCCATCTTGGGTTTCTGCGATTTTGAGCTTCAGGCGCGCTACCGTCACTCAAAGCTTCCACTTTTTCGCCAATCCAGCGCGCTTCTTCTTCGCCGTCCCAATGGCCAATCAGGCGGACTTTTTCGCCGTCTTCTGAGGCCGTCCAAAGCCCTTTGCCCAAACGGTTCTCATTGCCAGCGATCACATTGGACGCGGCGGCGAGGATGTGGGGCGTGGAGCGGTAGTTTTGCTCAAGGCGCACAACTTTTGCGCCCTCAAAATCCTTTTCGAACCGTAGGATATTGCCGACTTCTGCGCCGCGCCAACCGTAGATAGATTGATCGTCATCGCCAACGCAGCAGATATTCTTGTGGCCCCCTGCAAGGAGCCGTAGCCAGAGATATTGCGCAACGTTCGTGTCTTGGTATTCGTCCACAAGAATGTAGCGGAACCAGCGTTGATATTGCTCAAGCACGTCTTGGTGGGTTTGGAATATCGTCACCACATGCAGCAAAAGATCGCCAAAATCGACGGCGTTCAGCTCAAGCAAGCGTTTTTGGTATTGCTCGTAAAACTCTGTGCCGCGATTGTTGAACGCACTGGCATCCGCGCTTGGCACTTTCTCAGGCGTGAGCGCGCGGTTTTTCCATCCGTCAATCAGACCAGCAAGCAGACGCGGCGTCCAACGCTTGTCGTCAATCCCGTCTGCGCGCAGCAATTGTTTGAGCAAACGAATTTGATCGTCCGTATCCAAAATGGTGAAATTGCTTTTGAGGCCTGCCAATTCCGCATGACGGCGCAGGAGCTTGACGCAGATAGAATGGAAGGTTCCAAGCCACGGCATGCCTTCGATGCTTTGCCCAAGCATGCCACCAACGCGCAATTTCATTTCGCGTGCAGCTTTGTTGGTGAAGGTCACTGCCAGAATCTCATTGGGCCGCGCTTTGCCCGCGTTCATCAGATGCACAATGCGCGTAGTCAGTGCTTTGGTTTTGCCTGTGCCTGCGCCCGCAAGCATCAAAACAGGGCCGTCGAGCGTCTCGACCGCTTCGCGCTGTGCGTCGTTCAATCCGTCCAGATATGGCGCGGGCCGCGCGGACATCGCGCGCTGGCTCAGCGAAGCGCCTTCAAAGGCGTCCATTTCGTCAAAACTACTCATGCAAGTTATCTAGCCTAAGCAAATGGACCCGCCAAGCCTGTTCTCGCAATGTTCTTAAGTTGCAAGGTAAATTAGTCTGACGATGCGCTTTTGCGACAGAGTAGCAAGCGAGCCATTGGTGTGCATGGCGCTGCGATCAAATCAAATAGCCTTAGCGCTAGACAATGCTCACAATTTGTCTAACAAAAGCCCATGGACCTACACAGTTCTTACCCCGCGATAAGCGATCTTCGGCGCAAAGCAAAAAAGCGTATCCCGCATTTCGTTTGGGAATACCTTGATAGCGCGACTGGCGAGGAAGCCACCAAGTCGCGCAATCGCAGCAAGCTTGACGATATCCTCATGATGCCCTCGATCTTGCACGGCGAGAGCGAACCGGATCTGAGCACAACGTTCCTTGGTCAGTCTATGGCGCTGCCATTCGGGATTGCACCTGTAGGCATGTCGGGGCTTATTTGGCCCGATGCTGAACATCTGCTGGCGCAAAGTGCCGCCAAACTTGGCATTCCCTACACATTATCCACCGTCGCCACGCGCACGCCGGAAGACGTTGCCCCTGATCTTGGCCCCCATGGCTGGTTCCAGATGTATCCACCGCGCGATGAAGACATACGGCGCGACATTCTCAAGCGCGCCAAAGCCGCAGGTTTTCAGACTTTGGTGCTCACTGTCGATGTGCCAGTTGCATCGCGGCGCGAGCGTCAGCTGCGCGGCGGGCTGCAACAGCCACCCAAGCTGACGCCTCGTTTGCTGGCGCAGGTGGCGCGGTGTCCCACTTGGGCGCTTGGAACGGCGCGGCGCGGAATGCCGCGTATGCGTTTGATGGATAGCTATATTGATCACGTTAAAGGGCAAACCGAAGGGCTAAGCAGTACGGCCCACATCGGATATTTACTGCGGACCTCTCCTGACTGGGAATACGTAAACTGGCTACGAGATAACTGGGACGGCAGTTTCATTGTTAAGGGCGTTATGAATGCAGAAGACGCGCCTGCGTTAGAAAAAGCAGGGGTTGATGCGCTCTGGCTGTCCAACCATGCGGGTCGTCAGTTTGATGCCTCCCCCGCGCCTATTGAAGTGCTGCCAGATATGCGCGCGGCAACTGCGCTGCCATTGATTATGGACAGTGGCATTGAGGGCGGGTTGGATATTCTCAGGGCTTTGGCCCTTGGCGCAGATTTCGTTATGATGGGCCGCGCCTGGCACTACGCGCTTGGGGCGCTTGGCAAAGCGGGACCAGAGCATTTGGCGGATATTCTCGTGTCGGATTTGAAGGCCAATATGGGCCAAATCGGCATTGATACGCTGAAAGATGTTGTAAAAACACGCTATCCTTAGGCCCGACCTGAGGCATCCTTTTAAGAGCTGGCGCATTTACTATCGGGTTGACAAGGCTTGTTAGCGCTAACAATACCCAGTACTACGAATACCGCCACGCCTCCAAGCAGGTTACTACCCTCTCAATTGACCATTAGGAACGCTGCCATGACTGAATTCCGAAAGATCCTGATCGCCAACCGCGGCGAAATTGCCATCCGCATTATGCGTGCGGCCAATGAGATGGGAAAAAAGACCGTCGCCATTTATGCCGAAGAGGACAAGCTTGGCTTGCACCGATTCAAAGCGGACGAAGCTTACCGCATCGGCGCGGACATGGGGCCGGTTGCAGCCTACCTGTCGATTGAGGAAATCATTCGTGTTGCCAAGTTAAGCGGCGCAGATGCGATCCATCCGGGGTACGGTTTGCTCTCGGAGAACCCCGATTTTGTTGATGCCTGCGAAGCCAACGGCATTACATTTATCGGTCCCAAGGCAGCAACAATGCGCGCGCTTGGCGACAAAGCCTCGGCACGCCGCGTTGCGATTGAAGCGGGTGTTCCTGTCATTCCAGCGACCGAAGTGCTGGGCGATGACATGGAGGCGATCAAGAAAGAGGCTGGCGAGGTTGGTTATCCTTTGATGCTCAAAGCGTCTTGGGGCGGCGGCGGTCGCGGGATGCGCCCGATCCACGCTGAGAGCGAAGTTGAGGAAAAGGTCCTTGAGGGGCGCCGTGAAGCGGAAGCCGCCTTTGGCAATGGCGAGGGGTATCTGGAAAAGATGATCACCCGCGCGCGCCACGTTGAGGTGCAAATCCTTGGGGACACTCATGGCGGCATGTATCACCTGTTTGAGCGCGATTGCTCGGTCCAGCGGCGCAACCAAAAGGTGGTTGAGCGCGCCCCTGCCCCCTATCTGAGCAACGAGCAGCGCGATGAGATTTGCGCATTGGGCCGCAAGATTTGCGCTCATGTGAATTATGAATGTGCGGGCACCGTTGAGTTCCTGATGGATATGGACACAGGCGCGTTCTACTTTATCGAAGTGAACCCGCGCGTGCAGGTTGAACATACTGTGACCGAGGAAGTTACAGGCATCGACATCGTTCAGGCGCAAATCAAAATCGCTGAAGGCAAGAGCATTGCCGAAGCGACAGGCAAAGCCTCGCAAGAGGATATCCGCCTGAATGGTCATGCGCTGCAAACACGCATCACGACGGAAGATCCACAGAACAACTTTATCCCCGATTATGGCCGCATCACCGCTTATCGTTCGGCCACGGGCATGGGTATTCGTCTCGATGGTGGCACGGCCTATTCGGGCGGTGTGATCACGCGTTATTATGACAGTTTGTTGGTAAAAGTGACGGCACACGCGCAAACACCAGAAGCGGCGATTGCCCGTATGGACCGCGCCCTACGCGAGTTCCGTATTCGCGGTG
>NZ_JBOEHB010000016.1:42070-118148 GCF_050633725.1 Planktotalea sp. | reverse complement strand
CTGAACTCAATGCCAGCCCCATCATCGCACCGTGAGGAAGCCCATGAAATTTTCCACCTACACAAGTAACAACGAAACCTTTTACGGCGCGGCTACGGACGATGGCATGATCGCGCTTAACGATACGTTTCCGCAGTGGCCGACATTGCGCGATGTGATCGAAGCGGGCGGACTGGATCAACTCAGCGCCGCAGCGGACGGCAAGCCCGTTACACATACGGACTTCGAGTTCGAAATGGTAATCCCTAACGCGCGCCGCATTCTTTGCGTTGGCGTCAACTTTCCCGATCGCAACGCGGAATACAAAGACGGCACGAGTGCAGCGCCGAAATACATGTCGCTCTTTCCGCGTTTTGCCAGTGGCTTTACTGGGCACAATCGCCCATTGATCCGCCCGCCAGAAAACGAAACGCTGGACTATGAGGGCGAAGTCGCAATCGTCATCGGTAAAGCGGGGCGCCGCATCAGCCAAGACGACGCTTATGACCATATCGCCGCGATCACCATCTGCAACGAAGGCACGATCCGCGACTGGGTGCGTCATGCAAAATTCAATGTCACGCAAGGCAAGAACTGGGACCGCTCGGCAGCGCTAGGTCCTTGGATTGTTCCTTTCACCGATCCCAAGCAGTTAGATGACGCGCGCATCATTACCCGCGTCAACGGCGAGGTGCGCCAAGATGATGTGCTCTCGCGTATGATGCACCCCATTCGCCGCGAGATTGAATATATTTCGACGTTTATGACGCTTCAGCCCGGCGATATCATCGTAACGGGTACGCCCACGGGCGCGGGCGCGCGCTTTGATCCGCCGCGTTATCTGAAACCCGGTGATGTTGTTGAAGTTGAGGTCAACGGCATCGGCACGCTGCGCAACACAGTGGAAGATGAAACGCTATGACGCCAGAGGATCATGCACGTGCAGCTGCGGACCTTTTGGCGGCAGAGAAATCGGGTGAGCAGATTGGATTGCTCTCGTTGCGCTATCCTGAAATGGGAATGGATGACGCCTATGCGATACAAAACGCAATTTATCGGGCCAAACGCGAAGCGGGGCGCAGGGTAATCGGTTGGAAAATTGGTCTGACGTCAAAAGCGATGCAATATGCGCTGAATATCGACATTCCAGATAGCGGAATTTTGTTTGATGACATGCTGTTCGAGAACGATGGATGTGTCCCGAAAGGGCGTTTTATCGAGCCGCGCGTTGAAGCGGAAATTGCATTTGTCATGAAGTCGGCGCTCGGAGGGCACGGGATCACGCGCGATGACGTTCTCGACGCAATCGACTATGTTGCGCCGTCCCTTGAGATCCTCGACACGCGCATCTTGCGCGCTGATCCGGAAACAGGAAAAGCTCGGATAATCTATGACACGATCAGTGATAATGCTGCGAATGCAGGGCTTGTTCTGGGTGCAGAGCAGCACAGTGTTCAAGCGTTTGATCTGCGTTGGATCGGTGCAATAACCTCGCGCAATGGCGAGGTCGAGGAAACGGGCCTTGGCGCAGGGGTCTTGAATGATCCTGTGGAGAGCGTTGTTTGGCTTGCCCGGCGCATGGCGCAATACGGTCAAAGCATTGAACCGGGACAGATAATCCTATCTGGTAGTTTTATCAGGCCGATCGAATGTCCACCTGATACTCATATTCATGCTGATTTTGGCGCATTCGGCCATGTCGATATTTCATTTGCGTAAGGAACTTTCATGCCTGCACCTCATAACCCTTTCAAAGCGGCACTCAAAAATGGCGAACTGCAAATAGGTTGCTGGATGGGGCTGGCCGATACCTATGTGGCGGAAATAAGCGCTGGAGCAGGATTTGATTGGCTTTGCGTCGATTCAGAACATGCGCCAAACGATCTTCGCTCAATAACGGCTCAACTTCAGGTCTTAGCAGCGCGTGACACCCATGCGGTTGTGCGCCCCCCGATTGGCGAGACGTGGATCATCAAGCAGTTTTTGGATGCGGGTGCGCAAAGTTTGCTTATTCCAATGGTCGAAAGCGGCGCGCAAGCGCAAGAGTTGGTTGATGCTGTAACCTATCCTCCGCATGGGGTGCGCGGGGTTGGATCGGCCTTGGCACGCGCGTCGGATTTTTCAGGCATTGCAGACTATCTCACGACAGCGCGCGATGAAATTTGCCTGTTGGTGCAAGTTGAAAACCAAAAGGGCATGGCCGCGCTTGACGATATTCTTGCGGTTGAAGGCGTTGATGGGGTGTTTATCGGCCCTGCTGATCTGGCGGCTGATATGGGCTTTATCGGTCAAGCTGGTGCCGCAGACGTGAAGGCGGCAGTTGTCGATGCGATCACTCGCATCGTGGCGTCTGGTAAAGCCGCAGGAATTTTGACGCTTGATACAGATCTACAAGAGACATGCCGTGATTTGGGCGCGACGTTCATCGCGACTGAAATCGACGTCACATTGTTTGCCAAAGGAATGCGCTCTGCCGCGCGGACTGCGGCAGAACGTTTGCGCTAAGTTTTAGCGAGGTGCCATGCGAATGGCACCGTCCAGGCGAATGACCTCACCGTTCAACATCGGGTTGTCGATGATGTGGCAAACCAGTTTTCCGAATTCTTGGGGCTGACCAAGGCGCGACGGGAAAGGAACCTGTTGCCCAAGCGAGGTTTGCACATCTTCGGGCAGGCTTTCGAGCAGCGGTGTGAGGAACAATCCCGGTGCGATTGAGCAAACACGCACGCCTTTGTCTGCAAGGTCGCGCGCCATTGGTAGGGTCATCCCGACGATACCGCCTTTGGAGGCTGAATAGGCGATTTGACCGATTTGACCGTCAAATGCAGCAACCGATGCGGTGTTGATAATCACGCCGCGCGCACCGTCTGGCTCCATCGGGTCAAGCTCGCACATCAAAGCGGCCGCTTGGCTGGCGCAGTTGAAAGAACCTATCAGATTGATGCGGATTGTTTTGTCGAACAATTCGAAGGTATGCGGCTCGCCTCGGCTGACTGTTTTCCCAGCAAGACCAATGCCTGCGCAGTTGATCATCACGCGCGGCGCGCCTAGTTCGGCCACGACTTTGTCCATGCCCGCTTTGACGCTTGCCGGGTCAGAGACGTCAACTTTGCAAAAGATGCCGTCAATTTCTTGCGCGTAGCTTGTGCCTTTTTCTTCGTTCAAGTCAAATAGCGCGACCTTGAAGCCAGCTTTTGCCAAGGCACTTGCGCTTGCCGCACCCAAACCCGAGGCTCCACCTGTTACAATGGCGGTTGACCCCGCCCAATCCGCTAAGTTCATTTTGGCTCTCCTTAGGTGTGACATCTTAATGTGTTCTTTGGCGTTTTGGTTGACGCCACGACATGCATTTCGAAATAATGTGTTCTAAGGTGTCTGTGCAAGCGCATACGCAGTGACGTCGCGTGGTTTCATAAAACGCCTCTAACGCGCGGGTCTTGCGTCAAAAGCAGAAGGGACGTTCAGGTGACAACCTCATTACTCGCGCGGAATCGCAACTACCGTTTGTTGTTTACGGCGGGCGCTTTGAGCAATCTAGGCGATGGGTTCGTGATCTTGGCGCTGCCTTGGCTGGCAACGCTTTTGACCTCTGATCCTTTGGCCATCGGAGCCGTTGCAGCGGCTGGTCGTTTGCCATGGTTGATCTTTGCTCTGCCTGCTGGGGTGATAATTGATCGCGCAAATCAACGAAAACTTATCGCGCGCGCCGACTTGCTACGCGCGGCAATTGTCTTGGCGATTTTTGTGCTGGCGCTTGCTCCACCCGCGCCGGGCACAATTTGGCTATTGGCGGGGCTCGCGTTCTTGCTCGGATCTGCCGAGGTGCTTAGGGACAATGCTGCGCAGACCATTTTGCCCTCTATCGTCGAGAAGCGCGATCTTGAAGCGGCAAACGGTCAGCTTTGGAGCACGGAGCAACTGACAGGGCAATTTATCGGCCCGCCGCTTGCTGGTGTTTTGATTTCCATCGGGATTGCAGTGCCCTTTGGCTTAGATGTGGCCTTTCTGGTCCTCGCAGCTGGTCTCGTTTGGTTGATAAATCTGCCGGTACAGAAACGGAAGCATGCGAGTTTTGGCAAGGCGTTGTTAGAAGGCATCGCTTTCATGCGCTCGGATGTAATGCTGCTGCGCTTGGCAATTGTTCTGGGGATCGCAAATTTTCTGGCCACGGCAACAATCACCGTGCAGGTTTTATTCGCTCAAGATGTTTTGGCGTTGTCTGCACCTCAGTATGGACTGGTCTTGTCTGTTGCGGCTATTGGCGCAATTACAGGAAGCCTTCTCGCGCCGCGCTGGATAGCGGCGCTTGGCACGCAGCGCTGTCTGTTCTTATCGATCGCCACTTGGGCAGCCGGATATAGCCTGATCGGCCTAAGTGACAGCGGGCTGCTGATGTCACTGTGCCTTTTTGCGGTTATGGCCGCTGCAATGTTGTGGAACGTCATCACAGTGTCTTGGCGTCAGCGCCGTATTCCGAGCGAGCTTCTCGGTCGTGTTAACAGCATTTATCGTTTTTTCGGCTGGGGATCTATGCCGTTAGGAGCGCTTGCTGCGGGAGTTGTTGTGTCGCTGCTTGAAGATGACATCGGACGTGAAGCGGCGCTACGCGCGCCATTTTTGATGGCTGGGGCGGCCTGTGTCGCACTGCTTGGATACGCGCTGTTTCGGCTGCGTTTGGATTGAGCTGTCTGGGGCAGCGTAACCGACCGCGCGCGCAGGGTGCGCGCGCGGTCTTGTTTCGGGGGTGGATACTGCGCTTAGTATTCAACAACCGCGCGGATGGATTTACCTTCGTGCATCAGATCGAACCCATGATTGATTTCGTCCAATGACAATTTGTGCGTGATCATTGGGTCGATCTCGATTTTGCCATCCATGTACCAATCGACAATTTTCGGAACATCTGTGCGCCCTGAAGCGCCGCCAAATGCCGTGCCACGCCATGAACGGCCTGTTACCAACTGGAAAGGACGGGTTGAAATCTCGGCGCCCGCGGGGGCCACGCCGATGATAATGCTCTCGCCCCAGCCCTTGTGCGCGGCTTCGAGCGCGGTGCGCATTACGCCGACGTTGCCCGTCGCATCAAAGGTGTAATCCGCACCGCCGCCTGTAAGTTCGACCAGATGTGCGACCAGATCGCCCTCGACTTTGGAGGGGTTCACAAAATCGGTCATGCCGAAGTGCGTGCCCATCTCGACTTTACTGTCATTGAGATCGACGCCAACGATTTGATCGGCCCCTGCAAGGCGCAGTCCTTGGATAACATTCAGACCGATACCGCCAAGGCCAAAGACAATCGCGGTTGAGCCAATTTCGACCTTGGCCGTGTTGATCACCGCGCCAATGCCTGTGGTGACGCCGCAGCCAATGTAGCAAATCTTGTCAAAAGGCGCATCCTTGCGCACTTTGGCGAGCGCGATTTCAGGCACAACTGTGTGGTTGGCAAAGGTAGAGCAGCCCATATAGTGATGAATTGGCGTGCCATCGAGCATCGAAAAACGTGTCGAGCCATCGGGCAGCAGACCCGCGCCCTGAGTTGAGCGAATTTTCTGGCACAGGTTGGTTTTCGGGTTCAGGCAATATTCGCATTCGCGGCACTCGGGCGTGTAAAGCGGGATGACGTGATCGCCAACTTCCAGCGAAGTTACGCCTTCGCCAACTTCAATCACCACGCCCGCACCTTCATGGCCTAAGATCGCAGGGAATATACCCTCGGGATCATCGCCGGAACGGGTGAATTCATCCGTATGGCACAGGCCAGTTGCTTTGATCTCTACCAAGACCTCGCCTGCGCGCGGCCCTTCTAGATTGACTTCCATGATTTCGAGCGGCTTGCCAGCAGCAACGGCAACGGCGGCTTTTGTACGCATTATAGGGTCTCCCAAAAATTATCTTGCTTTGTGCGCGGATTGTATCATGATTTGAGAAAATGTCTCACAGAATGAGAGATTCCCGTCAATATGCATCTTGATCGTCTGATTGCCCTTCTCGAGATTGTCGCCGTCGCTGGACGGCCTGTTTCGGTTGTTGAAATTCAGAAGGCTACGGGGTTGCCGAAGCCAACGTGTTATCGTTTGATTCAAACTTTGGCTGAACAAAAGCTTTTGGACCAGCCCCAAGACGACGGAAAATTTGTAATTGGCGAACGGATGATCCGCATTGCGTTGCTTGGCAAATCCGACGTTGACGTCAGGCGCTGCGCCGCGCCGCTGTTAAAGGCGGCTGCTACAGGGTTCAACGAAACTGTGTTCCTTGCGCGTTTTCGCGACAGCAAGGTCGAGATCATCCATGTTGAAACCCCTGATGATCCAGCGCGCGCGTTTATTCATCCGGGCCTTGGTGTGCGTCCGATGCACGCTTGTTCTTGCTCCAAAGCGATTGCAGCCTTTGCCGAGCCTGAATTTCAAGACGCGATCCTGTCGGGCAACCTCAAGCAATATACAGACCACACCAAAATCACCCAAGAGGATTTGCGCGCTGAGTTTGCGCAGATCATTGAGCGCGGGTTCGCGGATTGCGATCAAGAGATTGATATGGGAATCGCAAGCGTCGCAGCACCGATAACTATTGGCAATATTGGAGCCACTTTTAGCGTAGGCGCTGTCGGACCTATCCGCCGTTTTGGCGCGGATTACCGAATGCAAATTGGCGAAAAATTAACAGATTTATCTAGCAAAATTAGCGGAGCCATTCAGCTCTGCAACGTGGCGGAGGTGTGAGCGGGCATTTGTATTAGGCCCTGAGTGGCCCAATTTTGAGACCCGAAAACGGGCGAGATTCTTAATTTTTTGGGAGGAATATTATGAACCTGAGACCAGACCCGACATTCCATGCATCGCCAAAACTGGCGATGGAGGCACCTGTCGAGAACTACGCATTCACGGTTATGCTGAGCCCTGATGGCGCGCAATCGGACGGTATCGCGGTAATTGATCTCAAGCCCGGATCTGACACCTATGGGCAGATCGTTCACCAAGTGATTGTGCCGAACAAAGGCGATGAATTTCATCACTTTGGCTGGAACGCTTGCTCGTCGTCGCTCTCGCCCTTGTCAGGACATGCGTTTCTTGAAAGGCGTTATTTGATTGTCCCTGGCATTCGCTCATCGCGCATCTATATCATCGACGTGAAAGAGCCGCTCAAGGCGAAGATACACAAGACAATCGAACCAGAAGAGCTTTTTGCCAAGACTGGTTATTCGCGGCCCCATACGATTCATTGTGGCCCTGAAGGGATTTATGTGTCCTGCCTTGGTGGCGGCGGCGCGGATGGCACTGACGGCCCCCCCGGTATCTTCATTATGGACTGCGAAACCTTCGAGATCATCGGCCAGTATGAAATGGATCGTGGCGCGCAAGACAAACACTATGATTTCTGGTGGAACCTGCCGCAGGATTACATGGTCAGCTCTGAATGGGGGCTACCACCGCAGTTTGAGGGCGGTATCGTGCCTGAGGATTTATTGTCGAACAAATATGGTCATTCGATCCACTTCTGGGATTTGCGCAAGCGCAAGAATATCCAGACAATCGACCTTGGCGAAAACCATCAAATGGCGCTCGAAATTCGCCCTGCGCATGATCCGACAAAGAGCTACGGGTTCTGCGGTGTGGTGGTGGATACCACCAACCTGCAAGGCGCGATCTTTACGTGGTGGCGCGATGACGACGGGAAATGGCAGTCGAAAAAGACGATTACCATTGATCCAGTGCCAGCCGATGCCGACGACTTGCCAGAGCTGCTGAAAGGGTTTGGTGCGGTGCCGCCGCTAGTGACGGACATCGACCTAAGCCTTGATGACAAGTACCTCTATGTCGCGTGTTGGGGGCTTGGCGAAATGCATCAATATGATGTGTCTGACCCGATGAACCCTGTCTTGGCGGGCAAAGTCGATGTGGGCGGGATCGTCAAAGACACCAAGCACCCCAACGGCAAAGACTTTGCCTTTGGGCCGCAAATGGTTGAAATCAGCCGTGATGGCAAACGTGTCTATTGGACCAATTCGCTCTACTCCACGTGGGATGACCAGTTTTATCCTAACGATGAAGGCGGGCAGATGGTCATGGCGGATGTTGGTGAAAATGGTGGGTTAACGCTCAACAAAGACTTCTACATCGACTTCCCAAAGGGCATGCGGTCGCACCAGATCAGGCTTGAGGGTGGTGACTGTTCGACCGATAGCTTCTGCTATCCATCTGTCTAGATGTTTGCAGATCTAAGCACAGCGGCGGCCCTTTGGGGGGCCGTCATTTTTTCTGGTCTTTATCATGGGATCAACCCGGGTATGGGCTGGCCGCTCGCGGTTTCCGCAGCGTTGATGGAGCGCAAACACAGCGCGCTTGGCAAGGCGCTGGCGATGTTGGCGCTAGGGCATTTCCTCGCGATGATCGGAATTCTGTTACCGTTTTCGATGATGATCTTCTTGGTGGAATGGGAAAGAGAAATACGCATCGGCGCAGGATGTCTTGTGATTGCGATGGGCATCTATTTGTTGATAAATCGAAAGCATCCCAAATTTTTGGCCCGCGTACATCCCGCGCGTCTCGCGCTTTGGTCGTTCCTTGCGGCGATGGCGCATGGCGCAGGGCTGATGCTTGTGCCGATATTCTTAGGGATATGTGCAATTGATGCGCAGGACACAGGCCATTTGGCGGCGCAGGCCTTGATGACAAGCAACGTCATGACGGCCTTTGGCGTCGCGTTGGTTCATACAGCAGCGATGATAATTGCAGGCGGCATCATAGCGACAGTTATCTATTTGTGGCTTGGCCTCAAATTCTTGTCACGCACCTGGTTCAATCTGGATTTGGTCTGGGCGCTCAGCCTTGTCGTCGTCGGCGCGTTTGGTGTCGCATCAGCGTTCATAGGCCACTAGACGTGTTGTCGTCATTGTAAGACAAAACACGCGATTGGCTGCGTGTACGCAATTGGCTTGCTGTCATAGCATATTCTTTTTTCAGCGCTTCTGAAAGTGAACTAGACGTGCCGAACCCATTGGCAATCGCGATATCCAAAACAGACATTTGGGTTTCTTCGATCATTGCCCGAGCGCGCGACGTTCTGAGCCGTTTGTAAAACCGCGCGGGTGTTTGATCGAATACGTCTTTAAACACACGCTCTAAGTGACGGGTCGATAGACCAATGCTCTGTGCGAGTTCGGAAATTTGCATGGGCGCGTCCAAACTGTCCTGCATCGTCTCGATAGCGGATTTAACCCTTGGATCATGCAGGGCAGGGTTCATCGAAAGATCGTTCGGCTGCTCAGCATGGCTTTTCCGAATGACGGGTAACAGTAAGCGATTGCCAAGCTCGCTAACTGCATTGGGGCCCAAATGATCCGCGATCATTCCGATGACCAGCTCTTCGGTGGAACCAGAGCCGCCCGCGGTAATGATGCCGCGATACTTTTCCGAAAGCCGATTTGTCAGGTTTGAGTGGCGTCCCACTTCGTGAAGGCCAACAGCGTCGCGCCAATGGGTGGTGACCGAACCACTTTCGATTTTGGCGCGGCGAATATAGGCGGTTGCGGCTTCGGAGAGCAATGCAACGGGGCGCCCCAAGCGCTGCATTTGGCGAATCCGCGCCATCCACATTCCTGATGCGCCGCTTTTTCCGCCCACGACCAGCATTGCGTCTGAAAGGTCATGATTGTCGAACGCGGGCTCCGCGCGCAGGATCATTCCGCATTCGCCCGTGATGAGGCCGGGGTTGTTCGAAATGAACCGCCATGAATAGGCCTCGCGTGCAAGCACATCATTGGCCCCTTTTAGGGTGCGCGCAATGGTGGCGGCTTCGTAATCGCTAAACCCTTTGTCGACAAAAATTTCAAAGCTGCTCGGGCTAACGTTTTGATCATCCGAAGATTTCACGCGGGCCACGCAAAAGAGCTAAGAGGATATCCCTTTTCATCTACATCACACATGAATGCGTGGAATTGGGAACGCTGCATGTCCGCTTTAATCCTTGCTGGTGCATGGAAAGGATTCCACAGTTCTATACGTGCCGTCCAGTCCATTCCCATGCGAAAATTACCGCGCGCTCACGCAGCGAGTGGTTTCGCCTATCTGTGCATCTGCTCTTTTTTCCAAAGAATGATTGCGCTATCTGGAGAGGTGAGATGTTTAGGTCGTGCTAAGGGGCTTTGATGGCGCAGAACGTTGAGTATGACCTATTGATCATTGGTGGTGGCATCAACGGGTGCGGAATTGCGCGTGATGCCACCGGGCGAGGGCTGCGGGTCGGATTGGCAGAGATGAATGATCTGGCGTCAGCGACCTCGAGCGCCTCAAGCAAGCTCTTTCATGGTGGATTGCGCTACCTAGAGTATTTTGAAGTCGGTCTTGTGCGCAAAGCTCTGATCGAGCGAGAAATACTCTTGCGCGCGATGCCTCATATTTCATGGCCGATGAGATTTGTGCTACCTTATCACAAAGACATGCGCTTTGAGAGCACGACGCCGACGTCCAGATTGTTAAGCGTTGTGATGCCTTGGATGAAAGGGCGACGCCCCGCTTGGCTCATTCGCTTGGGACTGTTCCTATATGATAACTTAGGTGGGCGCGAAATTTTGCCGGCTACGCGCAGCGTTGATTTGCGCGTTGATGAAGCGGGCCGTCCTTTGCAGGAGCGGTTTGAGCATGCCTTTGAGTATTCAGATTGCTGGGTTGAGGATTCTAGATTGGTGGCGCTCAACGCGCGCGACGCCAGACAACGTGGCGCCCAGATCATGCCGCGCACAAAAGTTGTGAACGCCGAGCGTTTCGATGATCATTGGCGCGTAACACTTGAGGATCAAGCCAGCGGCGAAACTAGGGACGTGAGCGCCAAAATGATCGTCAATGCAGCGGGGCCTTGGGTGAGCGAAATCCTGAAGGGTCCGTTGCAGGTGAACTCGCGCGATGGGGTGCGCCTTGTGCGCGGCAGCCACATTGTGACGCGTAAGCTATATGATCATGAGAAATGCTACATTTTGCAGGGCAAAGATGGGCGGATCATTTTCACCATTCCCTACGAGGGTGACTTCACGCTGATCGGCACAACGGATGTTCCCCATCCTGATGCATCAACATTGCCAGAATGCTCGCCAGAAGAACGGGACTACCTTTGCGATTTCGCGTCTGGCTATTTCGAACGCCCCGTAACGCGTGATCAAATCGTTTGGAGTTATTCGGGCGTGCGGCCGCTTTATGATGATGGAGCTGTGAACCCATCCGCTTTGACGCGCGATTATACGTTGACGCTGAATGCCGAAGGGGCACCTTTGCTGAACGTTTTCGGTGGCAAAATCACAACCTACCGTCGATTGGCCGAAGGCGCGTTGTCAAAAGTCACTGCGCATTTCGAGGGGCTTGGCGGCGATTGGACCGCGGGAGTGGCTTTGCCTGGTGGTGATTTCGAAAGTGATGGATTTGACGCTTTGGTTGACGAGATTTGTCTCTCTTATAGCTTTCTGACCCGCGCATGGGCGCGCCGCTTGGTGCGAGCTTATGGAACTGATGCGCGAAACCTATTGGGCAGTGCCAAAACGGCGGGCGATCTAGGCGAAGACTTTGGCGAGACCTTATCCGAGGCGGAACTCAACTGGCTTAAGGATCACGAGTTTGCCAGCACGGGTGAGGATGTCTTGTGGCGGCGGAGCAAGCTGGGGCTGCGATTGAGTAACGAGCAGGCCGCGCGCGTTGACGCGTTTATGCAAGGTTAGCGTCGCATATTGGTCGGGCGCGTTATGCGGCGCGCCAGCATACGTTCGCGTAAGAAAACGAACAAGCCAGATCCCATTATCAACAAAATACCTATGGTAACGGCCAGATCAGGTAATTCCCCAAAAATGAAGAACCCCCAGAGCACCGCCAAAGGCAGCCCAACGTATTCAAATGGTGCAACCGTTGCTGCGCTGCTGATGCGGTAGGCTTGGCCAAGGCAATACCCGACTATCGCAGACATAAGGCCGAGGCCGATGAGATAGGACCAATCGCCTGCGCTTGGCCAGTGCCATGCCCGCAGCAAAAAGATAACCGCGCCGTTTTCAGCGCCTTCGGCAAACCGCCCATCGCCAGCGACTAGATAGAAACCAGCTGACACGAGTATAAACGTGCCTTGAATGTAGATCGCCAGCGCCGAAGCTTTACTGCTGACGCCAAGTTTACGGGTCATGATCTGGTTTATCGCGTAGGTTAGCGCCGCAAGAACTGGTAGCAACAGCACGATGCGGTTAGCATCCGTATCGCCTAGGCTTTGCCAAGGCCTTTGCATGATCAACACCCCGACAAAGCCAACAAGGACCGCGGTAAGCCGCATCGGGCCGACCTTTTCGCCCAAGATAGGAATCGACAATAGCGTGATCATCAAGGGGGCCACAAAGAACAGCGCCGTCGTTTCAGCAAGGGGGAGCACGGCGATTGCGGCGAAAAACGACATATTGGATATGACCACCATAAGCGCGCGCAGGGCGTGCAACCTCGGTGTCGAGGTCTTGAGCAGATGCCAGCCACCTTCCATGTGAAGGAAAACAAATGAGAACAACAGGCCAATGGTAGAGCGCGTGAAAACCAATTGATGCAGGGGGTAACCGCCAGACAGCTGTTTGATCAGCACATCATTAACAGAGATTGCCGCCATCCCGATCAAGATGAATAAGATACCGAGGGTAGACGTGTCGCGTGTGCTCATCCTTAAACGCTACTCCTATTGCTGTGGACGCACCAGCCTGTTTGCGACTGCGCAGCGAAGCAGATAGGCAGGGCGTAACGAGGGAGAATTCCATGAAAGCCATTCTAAGCATTCGTGACTTGGTAAAGCGCTATGAGGGCGGCTTTGAAGCGCTCAGCGGGGTGACGCTCGAAATTGAGAAGGGTGAAATTCTTGCTCTACTTGGTCCGAACGGCGCTGGGAAAACCACTTTGATATCAACGATTTGTGGAATCACAGAGGCGACAAGCGGATCTGTATCTGTTGGCGGGCATGACATAGTTGCTAGTTTTCGTGACGCGCGCCGTTTGATCGGCCTTGTTCCGCAAGAGATCAATCTTGAGCCATTTGAAAAGGTGATCAACACAGTGCGCTTTTCGCGTGGATTGTTTGGAAAGCCCAAAGATGATGCCTTCTTGGAGAAAATTCTGCGTCAGCTTTCACTTTGGGACAAAAAGGATAGCCGCGTCATGGAGTTGTCTGGCGGTATGAAACGTCGGGTGTTGATTGCCAAAGCACTAAGTCATGAACCAGAAGTGCTGTTTCTGGATGAGCCGACTGCTGGCGTGGATGTCGAGCTGCGCAAAGATATGTGGGAGATCGTAGCCGATCTTAAAGAGCGCGGGACAACGATAATTCTCACAACGCATTACATTGAAGAAGCCGAAGCTATTGCCGATCGAATTGGTGTGATCGCCAAAGGGGAATTGCTGCTGGTGGAAGAGAAGCAAGCCCTCTTGACGCGTATGGGGCAAAAGCAACTGCAAATTGATCTTGCGGAGCCTGTAACGGCATTGCCCGATGCATTAAGCCATTATGATCTTGAAATCGTTCAAGACGGGGAAGCTGTCCTTTATACCTATGATACGCGCGGCGAACGCACGGGGATTACCAGCCTGCTTGCGGATCTCGCAAAGGCGGGGCTGGTAATGCGCGATTTGCAAACCAAACAATCCAGCCTTGAAGACATCTTTGTGGGTCTTGTCGCGGAGGACGCAGCATGAATTGGCAAGCGATTAGATCTATCTATATGTTTGAAATGGCACGGTTCTTTCGCACCTTGATGCAAAGCTTCATTTCGCCAGTGATTTCGACATCCCTCTATTTTGTGGTGTTCGGAGCTGCCATCGGGAGCCGCATCGATCAGGTTGATGGCATCAGCTATGGCGCGTTCATCGTGCCGGGTTTGATCATGCTGAGCGTTATGACGCAGGCGATATCGAACGCGTCTTTCGGGATTTACTTCCCGAAGTTCATCGGCACGATTTACGAACTTCTGTCTGCGCCTGTGAATTTTCTGGAAATTGTCCTTGGATATGTCGGCGCCGCAGCCACCAAGGCGCTTTTCATTGGGGTTGTGATCCTTGGCACGTCGGCATTGTTCGTTGACCTCCAAATCCAGCATCCGTTGGCGATGATGGCCTTCATGGTTCTGACTTGCGTGAGCTTTGCACTGTTTGGTTTCATCATCGGCATTTGGGCGCAAAACTTTGAGCAATTGCAGTTGATCCCGCTTTTGGTGATCACGCCCTTGGTCTTCCTCGGCGGCTCTTTCTACTCGATTTCCATGTTGCCGCCGATTTGGCAAACGATCACTATGTTCAACCCAGTTGTTTACCTCATTTCGGGCTTTCGCTGGGCGTTTTTTGGCATGGCGGATGTGCCAATTGGCCTGAGCTTGCTTGCAATTTCTGGCTTTACAGGCCTGTGTTTGCTCGCGGTCTGGTGGATATTCAAAACCGGCTGGCGTATCCGTAAATGATCACTCGGATTTTATATCGCACACATGGCTTGTTTCACGCGCATCGGCGATCTACATCGGCAGTATGAAACGCTTTATTCCCTTCATGAAATCCGCACCTACCGTAGCGGTGGTTCGCTTGTCTGGCGCAATTGGCACAGCCGCTCGCGGTTCTTTAAGTGATCAATCGCTTGCACCCGTGTTGGAAAAAGCATTTTCGCGAGGCAAGCCCGATGCAGTTGCACTGGTCATCAATTCACCAGGGGGCAGCCCTGTTCAAAGCTCGCTCATTGGCGCGCGGATCAGGCGGCTGGCGGATGAAAAAGAAGTGCCCGTGATAGCTTTCGTTGAAGACGTCGCGGCTTCAGGTGGGTATTGGCTGGCAGCCGCGGCGGACGAGATTTATGCGGACGAAAGTTCGGTCGTTGGCTCTATCGGGGTCATCTCGGCTGGCTTTGGAGCGCATGTGTTTCTCGCGCGCCAAGGGATTGAGCGCCGCGTGTATACGGCGGGAAAATCGAAATCCATGCTTGATCCGTTCAAGCCTGAATCCAAAGAAGACGTGACGCGTCTTAAAACAATGCTAGAGCAAATTCACATCAACTTTATCCGCCATGTCCAAAAACGGCGCGGGGATAAGATTGATAAGAATGACGATCTGTTCAGCGGCGATATCTGGGTCGGACAGAGCGCGCTTGAGGTCGGCTTGATTGATGGCATCGCGCATTTGGTGCCTGCGATGAAAGCGCGTTTCGGGGATAAGGTTCAGTTCCGCCGTTACGGACCTAAACGTAACTGGATGAGCCGTTTTGGTGCACAGATTGCGACGGATGCGCTGTCAGGCATAGAGGAGCGCGCAGAATTTGCGCGTTACGGTCTGTAGCTTGATTTTCAAAATCGTCACCTTGTTTTTAGTCGGCATGGGTGTGCTGGCAATGATTGGGAAATTCACGTTTCCCGGGCAAAAACAATTGCAAAACGCCAAATGCAAGCGCTGCGGGCGCTTCAAGATCGGACGCGGCCCTTGCGCGTGTTCCAAAGGTAAGGGCTAAAAGATGATGGCATGGGTTTTATGCGCGTTGGGTTTGGTAATCCTGCTGTTGGCGGGCGATGCGCTGGTGAAAGGGGCTGTGAACCTAAGCCTGCGTGTTGGCATTCCTGCGTTGATCGTGAGCCTGACAATAGTGGCCTTTGGCACCTCTGCGCCTGAACTACTGATTGCAATCAACTCGGTACTTGAGAACAAGCCAGACATTGCGATGGGCAATGTCGTAGGATCGAACACCGCAAATATTTTGCTGGTGTTGGGGTTTCCCGCTATTTTGGCGACGCTACACACATCCGAATGCAATACGCGCAAGACCTATGTCTTTATGATGCTCGCAAGCGTTCTGTTTATCGCCTTGGCCTTCACAGGTAGTTTCGGCACGTGGCAGGCTTTGGTTCTTTTAGCGGCACTCGCTTATGTGCTGATCGATGCACTACGTGAAGCAAAAGCCCATCGGACGGGGGCGGTTTGCGATGCGAGCGACGATGATGAAGATGTTGAAGGCGCTGACCCCAATATGCCTTGGTGGCAGATTATCGTCTTTCTCATTTTGGGCCTTGTCGGTCTACCGCTTGGCGCAGACTTGTTGGTGGACAATGCGTCACTCATTGCTCGCGAGTACGGGGTTAGTGAAACGGTAATCGGCTTGACATTGGTCGCGCTTGGCACGTCTCTGCCCGAGCTTGCGACGACAACGATGGCGGCGCTACGCCGACAGGCGGATGTGGCGTTGGGCAATGTCATCGGATCGAACATGTTTAATCTGCTCGCGATCATCGGCGTGGCGGCGTTGATTGGCCCAATTCCCGTTGCACCAGAATTCTTGCGCTTTGATCTATGGGTTATGCTTGGCGCATCTGTGCTGCTTTTGCCTTTTGTTTTCTGGCGATGGGATATCACCCGCAACTGGGGGATTGCGCTGACAATTGCCTATTTCGCCTACATCGGCTTGGTGTTGTGCTAAAGCTTAGGTTGAGCTTCCTTAAGGTCAATAGCGTGAGAGTTTTGCACTAGTCTCTCAAAAGTTAAGAATACGTTACAAAAACCTAACGAATTCAATGTTTTAAATATGTTTTTGTTATTTTTTTGTTTTAAGTCAAGCGGTTACTTATGTGCCTAATTTTTAGGCACATAAGCGAAGTGGGCTAAAAATAAGGAAAAATCACTGCTCACACGAATCTATCCGCAGAGTTATCCACAGGAATCGTGGATGGAATTTCTCTTGCCATATAGCTTGTGGCATTGCAGCTCAGTTCGAAGAATCATAACTGTTGTCCATGAGCGATACTGATGACGTGAACGCAGAGCCGACGCCGAAAGGGGCGAAGGTTATCCAAGCCTATTTAAAGACGCTTGATAGCTCGCCCGGGGTCTATCGAATGCTGGATGAGCAAAGCCGCGTTCTCTATGTTGGCAAAGCGCGCAATCTGCGCGCGCGTGTTTCAAACTATGCGCGGCCTACTGGGCATTCGGGGCGGATCGCCACGATGATCGAGCAGACTGCGAGCATGATGTTTCTGACAACAAGAACAGAAACCGAAGCGCTGCTCTTAGAGCAAAACCTCATCAAGCAGCTCAAACCGAAATATAATGTGTTGCTCCGCGATGACAAAAGCTTTCCGAATATCTTGGTTGGTAAAGATCACGCGTTTCCAATGATCCGCAAGCATCGAGGCGCGAAAAAAGATAAGGGCGCATATTACGGACCGTTTGCATCAGCAGGGGCGGTCAACCGCACCCTCAATCAATTGCAACGCGCGTTTCAGCTGCGCGATTGCTCGGATTCCAGCTATGAAGCGCGCACGCGCCCCTGTTTGCAATATCAGATCAAGCGATGTTCGGCGCCGTGCGTCGGCAAAATCTCCGAGGATGATTATGCCAAAACAGTAAGCGATGCCGAGCGCTTTTTGTCAGGCAAGTCGACAGATTTGCAAAGCGAACTGGCCGAGCAAATGGCCAAAGCCTCGGAAGAGTTGGAATTTGAGCGCGCAGCCGCATTGCGAGACCGCATTCGCGCATTGACGCAGGTGCAGACCTCACAAGGGATCAACCCGCGCAACGTGTCTGAGGCCGATGTCATTGCGCTGCATATGGAGGGCGGGCAGGCCTGTGTTCAGGTCTTTTTCATTCGTGCCAATCAGAATTGGGGCAATAAAGACTACTATCCCCGCATTACCAACGATGTGGATGAGGCCGAGGTCTTGGAAGCCTTCACAGGACAGTTTTACGACACCAAAGACCCGCCGCGTCAGATCCTTCTCAGCCATACTTTAGAAAACGAAGATTTGATGGTCGATGCTTTGACACAAAAGCTAGGCAAGAAGGTCGAATTGATTGTCCCTCAGCGCGGAGAGAAAGCTGAGATCTTGGATGGCGCTGTGCGTAATGCGCGCGAGAGTTTGGCGCGCCGTATGGCCGAGACGCAAGCGCAAGGCAAACTGTTGAAAGGTTTGGCTGACGCGTTCGGGCTTGAAAAAGTGCCTCAACGCATCGAAGTTTATGATAACTCACACATTCAAGGCGCGCATGCGGTTGGTGGTATGATCGTCGCGGGGCCAGAAGGCTTTGTCAAGAATGCCTATCGCAAGTTCAACATTAAGGGCGAAGACCTGACGCCCGGCGATGATTTTGGCATGATGAAAGAAGTTATGACGCGGCGCTTTAAGCGGTTGATCAAGGAAGACCCTGATCGGACTAAGGGCGATTGGCCGGACTTGCTTTTGATTGATGGCGGTGCAGGGCAGGTGAGCGCTGTACGCGAGATCATGGAAAGCTATGGCATTGGCGATATCGCGATGGTCGGTGTTGCAAAGGGTGTAGATCGCGATGCTGGTAAAGAAGAATTTTATAGAACTGGCCAAAGACCTTTCGCGCTAAGGCATAATGATCCTGTGCTTTATTTCATCCAGCGTATGCGCGATGAGGTGCACCGTTTTGCCATTGGAACGCATCGAGCCAAGCGCAGTAAGGCGATAGGGGCGACGCCTTTGGATGATGTGCCTGGCGTGGGAGCAGGGCGCAAACGTGCGTTACTCGCCCATTTTGGATCGGCCAAAGCTGTTTCGCGCGCGCATTTGGCAGACTTGAAGGCGGTAGATGGGATATCAGCGGCGTTGGCGCAGGTGATCTACGATTTTTTCCATGAACGCGGGTAATTAGAATGTGCGCGCAAGCGCGCGCTTGATGGCTCGCTGACGCGAGCGGGATGGGGCGCTGCCCCAGACCCCGGAGTTTATCGGGGAAAATGAAGTTGCTGCGCTGCGGCATTTTCTCGAAGAGGGGTATACTTATTGTAGGAATAGGCCTATGCGCGGGGCTTGTTCGAACGGCAGGTATGCAATGACTGATTTTGAAAACGTGATTCCAACCCTCAATGAGGCTTTGAAGGTGAAGGGCTATGAGACCTTGACGCCTGTACAGGTCGAGGTGTCCAAGCCCGAATTCGTGGATCAGGATTTGCTGGTCTCTGCTCAGACCGGTTCTGGTAAGACGGTTGCCTTTGGTTTGGCGATTGCGCCGAGCATTTTGGAGGCAGATGGAAATTTCGAGCGCGCCGCGACGCCGCTTGCCTTGGTGATTGCACCAACGCGGGAATTGGCGTTGCAGGTGAAGCGCGAGTTTGATTGGCTTTATGCGCCTGCGGGCGTTGTTGTTGCCTCGACTGTTGGCGGCATGGATTCGCGCACTGAGCGACGCGCGTTGGAGCGCGGTGCGCATATTGTTGTGGCGACCCCTGGACGTCTTCGCGATCACATCATGCGCAGCGCGATTGATCTCTCTAGCCTGCGCGCTGTTGTGCTCGATGAAGCGGATGAGATGCTCGACATGGGTTTCTCTGAGGATCTGGAGTTCATTCTGGACACCACCCCTGAGGACCGCCGCACACTGATGTTCTCCGCGACCGTGCCACGCGGCATTGCGAAGTTGGCGCAGAAGTATCAGCGTAGCGACACGAAACGCGTTGAGACGATTGGCGAAGGCCCGCAACACGCCGATATTACCTATCGCGCCATGACTGTCGCGCCATCTGATACAGAGAATGCGATCATTAACACGTTGCGCTTTTATGAGGCGCAGAACGCGATTGTGTTTGCCAATACCCGCGCGATGGTTGCGCGTTTGACAGCGCGTTTTTCCAATCGTGGATTTTCTGTAGTATCGCTGTCTGGTGAGCTATCCCAGAACGAGCGCACGCACGCCCTGCAAGCGATGCGCGATGGTCGTGCGCGGGTTTGTGTGGCGACGGATGTTGCGGCGCGCGGGATTGACCTGCCGAACCTTGATTTGGTGATTCACGCGGACTTGCCATCAAACGCAGAGACGTTGTTGCACCGCTCTGGCCGTACGGGTCGCGCGGGTCGCAAAGGTATTTCCGCGCTGATCGTGCCGGGTCGTCAGAAATCCAAGGCCGAGCGTTTGCTGCGGTTTGCTAAGCTAAGCGCTGAGTGGAGCAATGCACCATCCGCGGATGAGGTCAATGCGCGCGATGAAGAGCGTATGCTGAATGATCCTGCTTGGTCGGAGGCGTTGAGCGAAGATGAGCTAAGTTTTGCAGGTAAGTTGCTTGCGCAGTACAAGCCTGAACAGGTCGCTGCAGCGTTCTTGCGCCTGCACCGCTCCAAGCATTCTGCGCCTGAGCAATTGGGGGAAGTTAAAGAAAGCGGGCCGCGCGATAAGCGTGACAAGCGCGAACCCCGCGCTCCGCGTGATTTTGGGCCAAGCTCTTGGTTCTCTCTTTCGATCGGCCGCAAAGGTAAGGCAGAGCCGCGCTGGCTGTTGCCGATGCTGTGCCGCAATGCGAATATCTCCAAGGATGATATCGGCGCGATCCGTGTGCAATACCAAGAGACGTTCATTGAGGTTCAAACCTCAGCGGTTGCGGCTATGAAGAAAGAGCTAGGCGAGGGGCTTAATCTTGAGCAAGGCGCTAGTCTGACGGAGCTGCCCGGCAAGCCAGACTTTGATGCATCCCCTAAGGGACCACCCGCTGACGGGCCAGCGCGCCCGCACCGCAAAGGTCCGCGAGAGGATCGTTCGCGTGGGGACAAACCGCGCTATGACAAGCCCCGTCACGATGGGCCGCGCGGTGATAAGCCGAGTTATGACAAACCTAAGTATGACAAACCCAAAGGCGACAAGCCGAAGTTTGACAAGCCAAAGGGCAAAGCGCCTTACAAGGCTGACAAGCCCGGAAAGAATGATCCGCGTCCGCCAAAACACGCCGCGAAATCTGGCACGCCGAACAAAAACAAACCTGCACGCGCACCAAGCGCTGTTGATACGGGGGCTGTCGCCGCGAAACCCACGACACGCAAGGGCGCAATGGATCCGTCCAAGCCAATGGGTGCGCGTAAAGCACGCGGAAAAGCAGCGGCAGCGAAACCCAAAGGTGGCGAGAGCAAGCCTTATAAGGTGAAAACGCGCGCTGGTAAGGGACCTGATGCGCGGCCAATGCGTAAACCAAGCCGCAAGCCTTAAGTAGGCTTGCGAGTATTGGGGTGAGCGCCTAGATGTTGCGCATGACGATGACGATCCCAAATATTCTAACGATCCTCCGGTTGCTTGCTGCGCCCGGTGTGGCGGTGATGTTTCTGTATTTCACCCGACCCTATGCCGATTGGTTTGCGCTTTGCCTCTTTGTGCTTGCTGCGTTGACGGATTGGGTGGACGGCTATCTAGCGCGGATTTGGAAGCAAGAAACCAAATTAGGCGCGATGCTGGATCCGATCGCCGACAAAGCGATGGTTGTGATTGCCTTGATGGTGATCATCGGGTTTTCGTCGTGGTCGGCTTGGTTGGTTTTGCCCGCAACGATGATCCTCTTTCGGGAAGTATTTGTTTCGGGCCTGCGTGAATTCCTTGGTGACACGGCAGGAACGCTCAAAGTCACTAGATTGGCCAAATGGAAAACGACTGCTCAAATGGTGGCAATTGCCGTTCTCTTTAGCCAAGGTGTGTTTGAGCACTACCTAGGCATGTCCGCATATGGCATGGATCAAGCAATGTTCGAGGCCATTCTCAGCGGGGCAGAGGAAGACCTGTTGGGACTGGGTTGGAAGTATCAAGGTATGATCTGGTCAGGGCGCGTTGGGCTATGGCTCTTGTGGATCGCGGCGGCTTTAACTTTGATTACAGGTTGGGACTATTTCAGAAAGTCGCTGCCGCATCTGAAAGATGAAACGTGATGGATGTCCTCTATTTTGCATGGGTGCGTGAGCGCATTGGCGCGCCGAAAGAGACGCTCGAAACCTCGGCAGGCACAGTGATGGAGCTGGTCGAAGAACTAAGGGCGCGTGAAGAGCGTTACGCTTTGGCGTTCTCCGATCTGAGCGCGCTGCGCGTTGCGGTTGATCAGGATCTTACTGACTTTGATGCGTCGCTTGAAAATGCGCGCGAGGTCGCGTTCTTTCCGCCAATGACAGGGGGGTGACCCTTTGAAAATTCTTGTCCAAGCAGAGCCGTTTGACGCAGGCGCGGAGCTGAACGACTTTACCGCAGCGCAAACCAACATGGGCGCGATTGTGAGCTTTTCGGGTATCGTACGCGATCTGCCCGGTGGCGGGTTGCAGCAGATGGATATTGAACACTACCCTGGCATGACAGAACGCGCCTTGGAAAAGATTGCGCGCGATGCGCTGGCGCGTTGGGATTTGGGGGATGTTCTGGTGATCCACCGCTATGGCCCTCTTGCGCCTCAGGACACGATTATGATGGTGGCGACCGCGTCGCCGCACCGAAAGGATGCCTTCGAAGCGGCAGACTTTCTTATGGATTACCTCAAATCGCGAGCGCCGTTCTGGAAGAAAGAACAAACCGCAACCTCAAAAGAATGGGTTGCTTCTAAGCAAGATGATGAAGACGCGTTAAAGCGCTGGTGAGCTAGTCAAAAGCGCTGTCATAAAGTGCCCATCCATCGCGTTGCGGATCAACGGGACTGGGGTCGTCAAAGCGAATGCTGGTGCTATCTCTTTGCTTTAAGTTAAGTGCGAAACGGCAAACGCGGCGATCCCGCTTTATTGGCCCTGCTGATGCACCCGCTCGATATAAGCGCGCAGCTCTTCGGCTTCATGACGGGCATCGCGTAGCCCTTCCATTGCTGCGTTTAGCTCTGCTTCGCCCTGCGAAAGCTGGTTGGTCAATTCTGCTTCACGCTGTTGCAAATAGGTAATCGCCTGATCGCGGGTTTCTTCTGCTTCGTGCAGTTCCTGGGCCATGCGTTCCAATTCACCCACATCAGAGCGGGATACGCGGGTAAAGCGATGAATAAGCCAATTCGCAAACCAACCCATGCAAAATGCAACAAATAGAATAATCGCTGTTGCGATGACGAACTCAGTTCTGTTCATCGGTATTTCCTTCTTCGCCCTGTTGCTCTTGCGTTGCATCGCTTTGTGTTGCGTCGCTTAACGCATCCAGCGTTGTTGTTTCTTCCACTGTGGCTTGTGGGAGAATGACTTTAAATTCAATGCGCCGATTGGCTTCGCGACCTTCTGCGGTCCCATTGTCGGCGATTGGGTTGGCTTCTCCAAATCCTTGCGCAGCAAAACGGGATGTTAGAACGCGGCGATCTCGAAGCGCACTTAGCACGGCTTGTGCGCGGGTTTGGCTAAGCTCAAGGTTCATCGACTCACGACCTTGGCTGTCTGTGTGACCGCTAATCTCCATCCGCATATCGTCAGGGCATTTGTTGAGAATTTCCGCGATGTCATCAAGAATGCTCTCCGCAGAGCTATCCAAATTCCCCGAACCGGGTTCAAACGCGATTTTACGGCCAGTTTGAATTTCGCTGATCTGGCTTTCGCATTCTTGCGGCGTTGGCAGGCCGAGCACAGGATCTAGCTTTTTCTTGTAGGTGACCTTGATGCTGAAATCTTCGGAGCTTCCAAGCTTTTCTGCAAGCAACTGCGCAATATCAGATTTTGCGGACACATGCCCTGTATCGCCAAAAACATGGAACTGATCAGGGCTGACCGTGACCGAGCCGTTGTTAAGCTGTGAGAGTGTCTCAAGCGCAGCAAGAACACGCACGGACCAATTGCGCGGGAGGTCTTCGTCAATGCGCGCAGCGGTATAAACTGAACCTGAACCAAAGCGCGCCTTGGCATAGCTGTCTGCGGTCTCACGTGCCAGTTCGGAACCGACACGCCCACGCAACTGCACTTGCCCTTCCGGGCTAAGCGTTGCGACGAATTCAGGCGGGCCTTCACTCGCGTCCTCGGGAATAGGGAGAACGGCGTCCAAAGCAAAAACATCTGGCAAGGATGTTTCCAACTCTCCGACAATGCGATCAAACAGAACTTGCTCGGTGCCTTCTAGCGCTGTCAGCGTAATGTCGGCGTCTGCAAAGGTAAGGGAGCCACCACCAAGTTCGTTCAGCTTCTCGATGGAAAGTGCGACCGCATCTGACCAGCGGCGCGACGGCACGCCCAAGCCAATGCGGCACTCAAATTCAGCGGTCATACCAGCGGCCTGTGCGGCCTTGCTGATTTTGTCACGCGCTTCGAGCGTGTCGGCGCTGCACGCGTCAAACCTGACATCGTCGCCCGAACTTAAGAACCTCAAGGTAAATGGGCTGATCACCGGGCGCGGCGCGGAAATATTCAATGCGAGATTCACGTCCTGTGAGGCACGTCCGCGCAGCTTTGTTTCAAACTGGCGTTTTTCAGCAGGGCTATCTGCCATTGCTGTAACCGCCACATTCCCCGCATCAATGGAGATTTTTGACCGTGGTAACAAACGTAGCGCTTCAAGGCCTAGCTCTAGCGCTGGGGCCCAGCCTTGCGGCGCAGGATATTTGGCGCTTTCGAGGAAATCACTGACGCGATCGCCGCCGGCAAACCTGTTGATATCTTTCAACATATCATCGGTAGAGCTGGCCTCGGGGATCAATCCGATCAACGAAATGCCGCTGTCGTTACGCAGAATTTCAATGGAGAAGCGGGGCGGTGCAAAGGCTTCGCGGTCTGCGACTTCGGTTTGGTCAATAACCCGGGCGGCATCAACGATGCTTCCCGCGAGGCTTACCGCTTTAAAGCGTTCTGCTTCCGAGGGAGCGGTTCCAATCAGGAACAGTTGCAGGCCATTGGCGTCAGCATCCGCCCATGTCAGGCTCGCCTTATCCAACGCGCGTCGCACGCCTTTGGTCGAGTTTTCCTCAATAAGCGTAACTGAAAAGCCCGCTGCGACAAAGCATAGGCCTGCTGCGCTTAGAAACGTAGCCGCTATTGTAACGTAAGAAGACAGGCGCATTTGCATCCAAGATCAGTGAAGTTGGTTTCGTGATACGCGTTGATGCGTTCGGTTACAATCACAGCAATAGCGCGATGGCGAAAAACAGCACAGGAAGCAGTCCGGCATCCCTGTTAGAGCGAAACAGTTTTAGCAATCCTGCCTGATTGTCAGGGTCAAACCGCCTGAGTTGCCAGTTTAGGTGCCAGCCAAAGGCCCAGACGCCTCCAAGCGCGATTATCAGCGAAACGAACGAGCGCTCAATTGCGCCTTGAATGATCGCAAACGCAAAGAGCGTGACGCTGCCAATCAAGAAATACATCAACCATTGCGGGGTGCTTTCGCCAAAAAGGCGTGCGGTGCTTTTTATGCCGATCAAAGCGTCGTCTTCGGTATCTTGATGGGCATAGATCGTATCGTAGAAAAGCGTCCAAACAATACCCGCCGCGTAAAGTGTCAGGGCGGGCCATTCAAGTAATCCAGTATGCGCGGTCCAAGCGAGCAAAGCACCCCAGTTGAAAGCGAGACCAAGGAAAACCTGCGGCCACCAAGTGAAACGCTTGGCGAATGGGTAGATCAGCACGGGGACAAGCGAGAGAACACCCAAGCCAATCGCGACCCAATTGAATGTGAGTAGGACGGCGCAAGACACGAGCGTTTGCAGGATCATCCAAACGACAGCCTGTTTTACGCTCACTTGCCCAGAGGGGATCGGGCGGTTGCGCGTGCGCTCGACCGCGCCATCAAAATCGCGATCAGTGATATCATTCCATGTGCAGCCCGCGCCGCGCATCAACGTCGCGCCAATCGCGCAGCCGATGAAGATCCAAGCATCGAACCAGCTGGCGGTTCCTGAGTGGAGCATTGCCAGTAAAAGTGCCCACCAACAAGGCAACAGCAAAAGCCAAGTCCCAATCGGGCGATCAAACCGGCTCAGGCGAAGATAGGGGCGCAGCCACTCTGGCGCGCGCGTGTCGACCCAATTATCTTGCACTGCATCCGCAATCAGCGGCGCGCCCTCTGGTTCTTGTGATCCGCCTTGCATATGTAGTGCCTTATGACTGTCAAAACCCGCCTTTATGTAGACCAGCCTCTTGGTGAGGGGAACCGCGTTTCGCTCACCCAGCCACAAGCCCACTATTTGTTTGGCGTGATGCGCCTCGCGGTTGGCGGCGCAGTTGCGCTGTTCAACGGACGTGACGGTGAATGGCGCGGGGAAATCATAGAGGCTGGCAAGCGCAAAGGTGTATTGGAGTGCACGTTGCAAAGTAAACCTTTGCAAATGCCGCCTGACGTGTGGCTTTGTTTTGCGCCAATCAAGAAAACGCGCACGGATTTCATCGTCGAAAAAGCCACCGAAATGGGGGCAGCGAAAATTTGCCCTATCCAAACCGACTACACGAACTCTGAGCGGATCAAGCAAGAGCGCCTTCAGGCCCATGCGGTTGAAGCGGCAGAGCAATGTGGCGGCACCTATGTGCCCGAAGTAACAAGCTTGCAGAAACTAAGTGCATTTCTGGACCATTGGCCAAGCAAGCGTCAGCTGATGTTTTGCGATGAGACCGAACTTGGCGCTGCGACATCGCTGGCCGCTGCCTCGCGCGGGCCATGGGCGATCTTGATCGGCCCTGAGGGCGGATTTTCCCCAAGCGAGCGCAAACGCCTTCATGCTATGCCAGAAGCGCATGTTGTTAGCCTTGGCCCTCGTATCTTGCGCGCTGACACCGCTGCGGTTGCTGCAATGACAGTGTGGCAGGCCGCTTTGGGAGATTGGGCATGAGCTTTATTCGCCCAGAGGCGCGCAAAGCGATATGGCGTTGGCGCGAGGTATTGAGTGGCTGTTTGCTTGCCGTGCTCGCAGCAATTTGGGCCATGTCGAGCTTTGGGTTCGTTCGCGTTGTCGCACTTCTCTTTTTAGCACTTACCATTCTGGTGGTCCTAGCAGGTATTCAACGTGCGCGGTTCAGGGGGCGTGGCGGCGGGCAGGGCGTTGTTCAAGTGATCGAAGGGCAAGTCACCTATTATGGGCCATTGAGTGGCGGCGCTGTTGCGATCTCTGAACTGGCCGCGCTTAGCCTTGATGGACGCTCGAAACCTGCGCATTGGCTGTTGGTGCCTGATCAAGGAAACGCTCTGGAAATTCCAGTTAGCGCAGAAGGGAGCGATGCATTGTTTGATGCATTCAGCGGCTTGAAGGGGCTGAAGACCGAGCATTTGTTGCGGATCAAGCAAACGGATGAGCGCCGCTTGCACGTTGTCTGGCGCAGGCAAGACCTACAGGCGCGTATCAATACGCTAAACTAAACGGGCGCTAATCTTCGAAATCATCCGTTTTAAGATCATCCAAAAGGCCGGCTTTGCGCAGCGTGAGCACTGGGTAGTCCGGATCGTTCAGAAACCTATCTAAGGAAAACTCGGCTTCAAGGCCGCGGAGCGCTTTGAGTTGCTCGCGCGCTCCTGCCATATCGCCTGCTTGCGCACATAAGGCAACGAGTTGGCGGCGCGGTGCAACAAATGTCGGTGCGGCGGCGGATGCGCGCGCGGCCGCGGCACTCGCTTCTTCCAAACGGCCTGAACTGATGCAGACCAGCGAATGATATAAATCCCAAAGGTGCTCGATGTCGTCTTGGGGCGCAGATTTCTGGCACGAAAGCGAAATCTGATAGGCTTTTTCGGTGTCGCCAACAGCACAATACGCAACTGCAAGGGTCTGTTGGGCAAACAGATTGTTCTTGTTCCACAATATTGCGCGCTGGGCGAGTTCCGCTGGCGCGTCAAAATCATCCTCAAGCATTATTCGGGTCAGAGCGACCAACGCAAGGGTAAGCCCATTGTCGCTGGAAACATGCAAGGCATTGTCGGTTAGGCTTTGAATTTCGTCCAATTCAGCGGCGCAATCGGTGCTCGCGCTTTCAATCAATTGCGCCATTCGAGCAAACGCGCGCCACGCGAGATAAACGCCATTTGGATCAGTCGCATGAGCTTGCCTGAAATGACCTTGGGCAGCGATTAGTCCTTCGTTATCAAAGCGAGATAGCTGTTTTAGCCCCAAGCTCGAGAAGCCAGAAGCCGCAACCTCAGGTCGATCCAAGCTAAAGGCGCTGGGCATTCGGTGGGTGATTTTTGAAACGGCTGAATGCACGAGCTGCTGGATCACATCTGCTGAAATCGCGTCTGAAATATCCCCGGGTACATGGCGATGGTCAGAAAACAAAACGCGCTTGTCCGTTCCCCGATGAACTTGCAGAAACACGATCCCCTTTTTCCTGTCTTGAGCCACATTACATCGAATTTCCAAGTCCGAATCTAACTTACTCGCGCTGATAACGGTTTCAGAATGCCGTTGGGCGCTAAGCCGTTCTTCGATGCTTTTGGCAACCTGATCAGCGAGGATGTCACCTGCAATCCGTTCGGCTGCAGACCCGCTTTGGGTTTGAAACGCACGAATTTTGATGTCGGTTTTACGCTCGGATACTTGCTCGACAGGTTCAGCATGCAGCGGCTTTCCATGGCGCCGTCTAAAGGCGCGTAGCCATTCTTGGAATTCGGGGTCGCGGATGACCAACCCTTCTAGCAATTCCCGGTCATTGGTTTCTGCCTCGTTTTCAGCGTCCAAATCAGTTTCTACAAGGGCGGCGTCGAGCCAGATGTTCAACCGATCTGCGCCGAAGACGTCTTTGTCTTCGCCAAATGCCGCCCTGATTTCTGATAAAGTTTGACGCAAACTGCCACTTGCTTGAGAGGGGGATCGGTTTGACCAAAGACGCCCTTCGATCCAGCGCCGCGCTCTGCGCATTTCGTTCACATCGCACAGCATAGCAAGTAAGCCTTTGGCTTTGCTCCCTTTTGGTGTGATGTCTCGCCCGTCAGGGGCGGTCAACGTAAACGCGCCGTAAAACTGTACGCGATAAAGAGCAGGCATAATTGGTTCCGGCGACGACTGAATTTCGATCAGCTTAGGGCAATTTATCTCTTTCGCAAAGTCAGCGTTAAAAAAGAAAGAAATTTGTGGTTGGGGCTTCAGCCATAGCGTGAAAGCGGATTTAACTTTGAATTTCGAAGGTTTTTAGTCTCTCCGTGCGCGGGCCCTTATTATCCCCTCAATCCGCCAATTTCATCGCGTGCGATGCGCTGCGCAAGATACAAGGCAATCAGCCAACCGGAACTCACCGCTGCGGCAATTCCAAGCCACACGCCCCAAACATCAAAACCAAAAACGCTGATCAAGAGCCAGATGAAAAATGCAACGCCAAACCCCTGTCGGTATAGGCTTATCCAGAGGGTGAAAATGGGTCGTTTCAGCGCTTGGAGGAGCGAATTAATCGCAAATAGCATCATGTAGAGCGGAAACAGAAAGCCATCCACGCGAAGATAGCTTTGGCCAATGGGAATGACGTGTTCATCCTCGGTAAAAATGCGCATCGCCAAAGCGCCGCCAAACCATAAGATCGGGGCCGCCAGCGCGGTCATAACGAAGCCAAGTTTCCAGCAAAACCACAGGGCTTCCCGTACGCGCGCATGATCCTTGGCACCAAAATTCTGTGCGGCAATAGGCAAAAGCGCGCCCGTCATCCCAAGGACTGGTAGCAACAGGATCTGTTCTATTCTTAGCGCAATGCCGTAGGCTGCGATTGCTTCTTGCCCAAATTCTTTCAACGCGAATTGAACGACAAAGCCAGAGACAAACATGACCATCATCGCGGTCGTGGTCGGTAGCATTTGCGCCATTATTTCGCGAACTGTGGTCCACTCTAGGCGTATGTGGCGCAGCGCGACATCTTGCATTATTTCCAAGCGAAACACCGCCAAGAGTATCCAGATCATCACGCCCGTTTGGCTTAGGATCGTTGCAAGGGCGATACCGTTGAATCCCATCCCCGGAATCACATTAGAAACCCCGTAAATGAACAAGGGATTGAGGACTATATTCGCAAAAAACGCCACCATTTGACCGCGCTGAAGCGTTACGCTATCGCCATGCGCTTGAAGGATACCATTCGCGGAAAACGCAAGCATAAAGCCGGGCAGCGCCGCGATCAGCCAGTAGAAATAACCCGTTGCGGCATCGCGATATGCACCGGGTTCTGAAATCAGTGCGATCGCGCGCGGACCAAACCAAATTGCAAAAGCCATTAGGATCAAAGTTGCACAGATTGCAAAAGCAATGCCCTGCACCGCAAGGCGTCGCGCCGACCGGATATCTTTTGCGCCGCGCGCGTTTCCGACCAAAGCGGACATGGCAGAAGACAAACCGAAAGCGACGGAGATCAAAACAAAGAATGCTTGAAATCCAATGGCCAATCCAGCTTGCGCCTCTGTTCCAAGTTGGCCTGCGAAATAGACATCGACGACATTGTAAAGCGTTGTGAACAGCATCCCCAAAGCCGCAGGAATTGCCAATCGCTTAAAGTGAGACGCAATAGAACCCGTCGTTAGATCAAAATCTCGTGTCGCGGCCATTGGTTTTCCTCTCTCCAAAAATATCCTGGGGAGCGCGAGGGGCGAGCCCCTCGCTTTGGTCCGATCCAACGGATCGGAAGCCGACTTCAGGACTCATCGGTTTGCATTTTGCGCTCTAGCCAACGCACGCCTTGTGAAACAATCAAAATCAGAACCAAGTACTCAACGACCAAAATTGTGTATATTTCGAGTGGCCTATATTCAGTGACTACCAGCTCATTTGCCTTTCGCGTCAGTTCTTGCATGCCAATTACCGACACCAATGATGACATTTTCAACATGTATACCAATTGGTTTCCAAGCGCAGGAAGAATGCGGCGGATTGCTTGAGGTAAAATGATAAAGCGCATCGTATCGCGGTAATTTAGTGCAACAGATTGAGCCGCTTCATATTGCCCGCGCGCGATGCTTTGAATGCCGGCTCTAAAAATTTCCGCCTGAAATGCGCTGTCTGAAAGGGCCAGTGCCAAAACGCCAGCCCAGAACACGTTCAGTGTGATGCCCGACAGAGCAGGCAAGCCGTAATAAACCCAAAGGATTAACACCAAAATAGGGACCGAGCGCACACATTCCACGTATACGCGATTTATGGCACGCAGCCCTTTACGCTCTGACAATCCCGGTAGCGCTACGAGCAAGCCAACAACGACGGAAATCGCAATTGCCGTGAGCGACAAAAGGATCGTGTTCCAAGCGCCAGAGGCAAGGAATTTCAAATTGTTCATGCCGCCAACAGTGCGCGGGTCAATTACGTACCAGCCCCAGTTTTGGCCAGTGCAGCCCGACAGTGTTAATCCAAGCAGGGCAAGAAGAATAAATCGTTTCATAACAGCCCTCAGTGGTTAATGATTTTTTGCAAGAAATCTCGGCAGCGTTCGGACTTTGGTGAGGTAAAGAACGTGTCTGGCTTTGCAACTTCGACAATCTCACCCGCGTCCATAAAGACCATGCGATCCGCGACTTTGCGGGCAAACCCCATTTCATGGGTGACAACGATCATTGTCATGCCCGTCTCTGCAAGCTCGACCATTACATCAAGAACTTCAGTGATCATTTCAGGATCAAGTGCTGAGGTTGGCTCGTCAAACAACAAAATTCGCGGCTCCATGCAAAGCGAGCGAGCAATGGCAACGCGCTGTTGTTGACCACCAGAAAGTTGCTTTGGAAGCTTTTCGGCCTGATCTGGAATGCGCACCCGTTCTAGATAGCGCATCGCACGGGCACGCGCGTCGGCTTGGCTTAGCCCATAGGCGCGCATTGGACCGAGGGTCAAATTGTCGATCACAGTTAAGTGAGGAAAGAGGTTGAACTGCTGAAACACCATGCCGACGTTTTTTCGAATGGCATTCAAAGACGCTGCGCTATCATTCAAGCGCACGCCGTCGACTTCGATGTCACCTTGTTCGTGTTTTTCCAGTCGGTTGATGCACCGAATAAGTGTCGATTTGCCAGATCCAGAAGGGCCACAGACTACCAAACGCTCGCCTTGAGAGACCTCTAACGAGACATCGTTCAGTGCTTGAAATGTGCCAAAAAACTTCGACACATTCTGCATTTTGATTACTGGGCCATTTGCGGTTTCTTGCATCGTGCGCTCCATTTTGCAGCTTTAGGCAAATCAGGATGCGCGCCTCATGACAAGCACTATCGGCTTGCACATTGGTGCGATGCAGTGTGATCTATTGCCCATCCAATGTTGTGAGGAATGACCATGAAGATAATTAAGATCGCTGCAACCGCCGCCATGCTGGCTGGCTCCACAATGGCCGCCCAAGCGCAATCCGCGCTCAGCGAAATCCTGTCATCTGGCGTTCTCAAAGTAGGAACGACGGGCGATTGGGATCCAATGTCCGTGCGTGATCCGGCAACAAACACCTACAAGGGCTATGACATCGACGTGATGACCGAACTTGCGTCTGACTTGGGTGTAGAGCTTGAATTCGTGGCAACAGATTGGAAAACACTGGTAAGTGGTGTGACCTCTGGGCAGTACCATATTACGGGCTCCGCGTCGGTCTCTCCAGCACGTGCCAAAGCTGCCGGTTATTCTGATAGCTATTTTGCGCTATTCACCGTGCCTTTGACACAAAAGAAAAACGCAGAGCGCTTTAAAGATTGGGATGACCTAAATGCTGCGGATGTCAAAGTAGCGGCAACGCTTGGCACAACGCAAGAGCAGCAAGTGAAGCGCTTTTTTCCTGACGCAGAGCATCGCATCGTAGAGGCCCCCGCACGTGATTTTCAAGAAGTGCTGTCCGGCCGCGCAGATGCGAATATCACGTCGAACGTAGAGGCAAATAAGTTGGTCGCGAAGTACGATCAGTTGATGATTGTCCCTGTCTCTGAAGGGCGCGCGCCAACGCCAATCGCAATGCTATTGCCGCAAGCTGATCAGGTTTGGATCAACTATGTGAACACATGGATTGCTCTCAAGTCCGAGCGTGGGTTTTTTGATGACCTCGCAGATAAATGGGCGCTTTCTGTTGATTGAGACCGTTTAAATAGTTGAGGTAAGAGGGGGCTTTTGCCCCCTTTTTGGTGTCTGAGGGTGTTATGCTTGTAATCTACACGATCCCCGTTTCCATTTATACGGCCAAACTTCGCGTCGTGTTGCGCCACAAAGAGCTAGATTGGGAAGAGCGCCTTCCACCTGGAGGGTATCGCTCCGATGCCTATCGAAAAATCGTCCCTTCGGGCAATATTCCTACGATGATCGACGGAGAGGTGATGCTCTCTGATAGCGAGGCAATTGCGGAATATTTAGAAGAAAAACATCCGGATCCTGCAATGTTGCCTTCAGGTTTGGTAGCGCGAGCGAAGGCACGCGAAAGGGGGCGTTTTCATGATACGCGGTTAGAACCTGCTTTGCGTGGGCTCTACCCCCTTCTAAAAGCACGCGAACTCAGTGCGCTTGAAGCAGGTTTTGCCGAAGTAAACAGACATTTGAATGCTCTAGAGTTGCTACTTAGAACCGATGGGCTGCCCACTCGCTCGTTGCTGCTGTGCGATGCTGGATTTGCGGTAACTTTCGAGTGGCTCGCATCCTTGGAGCGTGCGTTACAACTAAAACTACAATGGCCCGACCTCGTCATCGCGTATCGTGATCGGCTAAATTCTTTTGCGCCTGTTGTGGACGAGTTGGAGTTTTACCGACCGGCGATACAAGCTTATTTGCATCCAACGACCTAAAACGTTCTGCGAATGTTTTAGGTCAGGGCGTTTTCTGCGAAAACACACATCTGTTTTTCGCAGAAAAACAACTGTTTAAGAGTATTCGCAGAATACTCTTGGGATCAAACTACCTGCGGCAAGCGATTTGCAGGCGGCGTGTTACGACTGCGCATTGAGGTGACGACACCATCAATGACGGTCATGCCGACACCTGGCAGATTTCCGAGCTGAACGCTTTCCAAGATGTTTTTACCAGGCGCGTGTTGCGCTTGATCCATTAGGACAAAGTCTGCGCACATGCCTTTCTCGATCAAACCCGTATCAAGGTTGCGCTGGCGCGATGTATTGCCGTTGCCAAAACAGAACGCGATTTCAGCAGGTACATTTCCAAAGGCAGAGAGCATTGCGATCATTCTCAAAATGCCAAGGGGCTGCACACCAGAGCCGGCAGGTCCATCGGTTCCTAGGATGACCTGATCCAATTTTCCTAACTCGCGCGCTGTGTTTACAGTCAGAACCGCCGCGCGTTCGTTGCCATTGTGGACAATCTCAAACGCTGCTTTGCAGCTTTCGCAAAGGCAAATGATTTGATCATCAGGCAGGGCCGAATGGCCACCGTTTATGTGGCCGATCACGTCTGTCCCAGTCTCCATCACCATATCTGCATCAATCAGTCCTGAGCCTGGTATAGAAGGGCCACCCGTATGGATCGTGCTTTGAATGCCGTACTTGCGCGCCCAGCTTACCATTTGCTGTGCGGTCTTTCCGTCTTTCACTGTTCCCAGCCCGACTTCGCCCAACAAAGTCACGCCTGCATTTGCCAAATCCTTAAAATCTTCTTCGACCATGCCGTGTTCAATCACAGGTGCCCCAGCATGGACTTTCATCCCCGATGGGCGGAAATTTTCGTACCAACGCTGCGAGGCGATCGCCATCGCCTTTAGGCCAACGACATCTTTTGGGCGGCCCGGCATGTGAACTTCACCAGCAGAAATCAGCGTCGTCACGCCGCCGTGCAACGTACTGTCAATCCAATGAAGTTGTTGTTGGCGCGGCGTATAATCACCGACGACTGGGTGGATGTGACTATCAATCAAGCCAGGCGCGAGTGTGACGCCAGCGGCATCAATCACGGTATCCGCATCTTCGAGATTCATGTCTTTCTCGCGGCCCCATTCTGCAATCTTGCCGCCATAGCAAATGATGCAATCTGCCTCATAAATGGGCGCTTCCATTTTGCCAGATAGCATCAGGCCGATATTGCGAATGACGAGTTTTTGCGGGGTCTCTGACATGATGGATCCTTTCAAATTCATTTGAACGCTAACAGAAGCGCAATCTCGATCAAGAGGTTTGCCGAAAGGATTTGACAGAATCTGCTTCTAGATATTCTATTCGTATACAAACAATTTTTTGCATCCGCCTGAAAGGGAAAATTTGACCTACCTCGCTCCGACGCAACTGGATGACGCGCTAGAAAAATTAGCGACGACTGAGTATTCGGTGATTGCTGGTGGAACTGATTGGTTCCCGGCCCAAGGTGAGCGGCCGACCCAATGCGCCATGCTTGATGTGACCCGTGTGCAAGGTTTGCGCGGCATCACACAGGCTGAGAACGGCTGGCGCTTTGGCGCGGCCACGACTTGGAGCGATATAGCTCATGCCAAACTACCGCCTGCGTTTGATTGTTTGAAACAGGCAGCGCTTGAGGTCGGCTCGGTGCAAATTCAAAACGCTGGAACAATTGCAGGCAATCTTTGCAATGCCTCGCCAGCAGCTGATGGCGTCCCTCCGTTGCTTGCGCTGAATGCAAGGGTTGAAGTTACCTCATCAAAGGGAACGCGAGTTTTAGATTTGCCTGATTTCGTGCAGGGCGTGCGCAAAATTGCATTGGGCACAGATGAATTGGTGACTGCGATCTTAATTCCCGATGTGTCGCCCGACAGAAAAAGCGCCTTTGTAAAGCTTGGTGCGCGCAAGTATTTGGTGATCTCTATTGCAATGGTCGCTGTGTCTTGCCGTATCGAAGATGGCGCTCTGGAGGGCCTTCGTATTGCCGTCGGCGCTTGTTCTCCTGTGGCGAAACGGATGCCTCAGCTTGAAGATGAACTGAAGGGAAAAACTCTAGAGCAAGCGATAGAGACGATAGGCGTTACGGATTTTTCCACGTTGAGCCCAATCAGCGATGTGCGGGGCACAGATGTTTATCGACTAGATGTGGTTGGCCCTCTCATTTCGCGCGCGTTGAAGGAAGCCGTCAATGGGTAAGCTTGAGAATATCGCCAAGACTCGGTTCGAATTGAATGGCGCTCCCGTTCAGAGCGAACAGGCCCCGCAAACACGTTTGAGCGCTGTTTTGCGTGAGGAATTGGCGGCAAAAGAGGTCAAAGTCGGCTGCAATGCAGGTGATTGTGGCGCTTGCACAGTGCTCATTGATGGTGCGCCCGTTTGCGCGTGCTTAACGCCGGTTGCGCAAGTTGAAGGGCGTGACGTGCGAACGCTTCAGGGGATCAAACCCGATATACTTCATCGCTTGCAGCAAAGTTTCGCGGCCCACCAAGCAGCGCAATGCGGGATATGTACACCTGCGATGTTGGTAAGCGCAGCTGCGCTTTTAAGCGATGTGGAAAAACCGAGCGTAAAACAGGTCGAAGACGCGCTTGGCGGCGTATTGTGCCGTTGCACGGGATACCGCAAAATCATTGATGCAGTGGTCGCAGCGGGTGAACCGATCAGGCAGATCGATGCCAAAGGTGTCGTAGGAGATGGCATTGCAAGGCTTGATGGCATTTCAAAGGTTGATGGTCGCGAAAGGTTTGGCGATGACGTCGCGCCCGATGATGCATTGATGGTGTTAGTGATCAGATCGCCTTTCGCTCACGCGTCGTTTGAGTTTGGATCATTTGATGGACTGGGGCCTCTGGAAGGGATTGAGGCAATTCTAACAGCCCAAGACATTCCGGGGACCAATCTGTTTGGCACCATTCCCGGCTTTCTTGATCAACCTGTGTTTGCAGAAACAGAAACGCGGTTTAAAGGCGAAGCCGTTGCCGCACTCATTGGCAGTGCAGAGGCAATTACGTCCTATGATGTGGGAAATTTCCCGATCACGTGGCGTGAGCTGCCAAGCGCGCAAAATGTAAGCGCGGCGCAGCGTGAAGATGCACCGCAGCTTCAT
This sequence comes from Planktotalea sp., assembly GCF_050633725.1. Classification (GTDB taxonomy): domain Bacteria; phylum Pseudomonadota; class Alphaproteobacteria; order Rhodobacterales; family Rhodobacteraceae; genus Planktotalea. The sequence continues at coordinate 81,656 of NZ_JBOEHB010000016.1, read as the reverse complement.
ACTGGCGCGAATGGCAACGTTATGTGCAAGGGTTTTGTTGCGCATGGAAATGTGAGCGAAGGGCTTGCGCAAGCTGACGCCATTTGTAGTGCAAGCTTTGAAACCTCTTTTGTGGAACATGCCTATATCGAACCCGAAGCAGGGTTTGCCGAAATGCTCGACGGTCGCGTGCATGTGCATGTTTGCACCCAAGCGCCCGTCATGAACCAAGAAGCGCTTGCGGGGGTTTTGGGCATCGCCAAAGAGGATATTCGCATTGTTCCGACAGCGGTTGGCGGCGGCTTTGGCTCCAAGCTCGATCTAACGGTTCACCCGTTTCTTGCGTTGGGCGCGATGGTCACAGGGCGGGCTGTGCGTATGGCTTACTCGCGCGTGGAAAGCATGGCGACGTCAACGAAACGGCATCCTGCACAGATTTCGATTAAGGGCGGCGTTACGCGCGATGGAAAGATCACCGGCCTTCAATTTGATGGCGATTTTAACACAGGCGCTTATGCCAGTTGGGGGCCGACTGTTGCCAATCGTGTCCCGCTTCATGCCTCGGGGCCCTACAGCGTGCCGCATTATCGCGCTGAAGCGAAAGGTGTTTACACCCATTGTCCTCCCGCGGGCGCGTTTCGTGGTTTCGGAGTCCCCCAATCAGCGATAGCGCAAGAGACCTTGTTTGATGAGCTTGCCGAAAAGGTGGGGATGGATGCACTGGAGTTCAGGATATTAAATGCGCTCGACAACGGCGTGCCAACGATTTCTGGACAGGTGTTTGAACAAGGCGTTGGCATAAAAGCTTGTTTGGAAGGGCTGCGGCCGGCATGGGAGCGCGAAAAACAAGGGTGTGCGCGCTTCAACTCCACATCGCCTCATGTGAGGCGCGGTGTCGGTTTGGCGGCGGGATGGTATGGCTGTGGAAATACATCCATGCCCAACCCATCTACGATCAAAAGCGGGTTGCGCCGCGACGGCACCCTTGTTTTGCATCAAGGCGCTGTAGACATCGGCCAAGGTTCGAACACGGTCATTACACAAATCTTCGCGCAGGCATTTGGAATTTCTCTGAGCAAGGTGACTCTGGTTGGCGCGGATACGGACTTAACGCCTGATGCGGGCAAGACCTCTGCCTCGCGACAAACATTTGTGACGGGGAACGCAGCCAAACTGTCAGGAGAAAGCCTTCGACGTCAGGTTCTCAGCATGGTCAATGCAGCGCAGGATGCCGAGATTTCGATTGATGGCGGCGCTGTGTTGATCGGCGCTGAGCACCGAATTGAACTATCGGACATGGACGAGGGCGATGATGGGTATGTGCTTCGCGCTGTTGCAAGCTATGATCCTCCAACGGAACCGCTGGATGAAAACGGGCAGGGCGTGCCCTATGCTCAGTTTGGGTATGCGGCGCATCTCGCTGTTGTCGAAGTGGACACGCAGCTTGGAACGATTAGGCCCATTCGTATCGTTGCCGCGCATGATGTGGGACAGGCAATTAATCCTTTGCTGGTGGAAGGGCAGGTGCAAGGCGGCGTCGCTCAAGGTTTGGGGATGGCGCTTATGGAAGAGTATATTCCAGGCCGTACCGAGAATTTGCACGACTATTTGATCCCAACGATTGGTGATGTTCCTCCTATTGAGACGCTGATCGTAGAAGAGGCAGATGCGCATGGCCCCTTTGGTGCCAAAGGGCTCGGTGAGCACGCGTTGATCCCAACTGCACCTGCAATCTTCAATGCGGTGCATTTCGCCACTGGCGTGCGCATGCGCCATGTCCCTGCGCTTCCTCACCGTGTGCGCGCAGCACTGAAAGAGGCTGGATATGTCTGAAGCTACTCGTGTGAAGCCTGAAAAAATTCGCTGCGATGCCTGCCCTGTGATGTGCTTCATTGCAGAGGGTAAAGCAGGCGCTTGCGATCGCTACGCCAATCATGCAGGCGAATTGGTGCGCCTTGACCCGCTTACCGTGATAGAGCGCGGCGCGCCTGCGGTCGCGTTTCTGGATCAGGGCGAAAACGCTCAGGATTGGGATGGTGATGTGCTGCAAGGCGCACGCACTTTTGTGACGGCTGTTGGGGCGGGGACGACCTATCCTGACTACAAGCCTGCGCCGTTTATTGTTAGCCAAGAAGTTGAAGGCGTTGATATGATCACCGTCGTCACAGAGGGCATTTATTCCTATTGCGGCGTGAAGGTGAAGATCGATACGGATCGCTTTATAGGCCATGAACGCGCCGTTGTGCGGGTGAAGGGCGAGGCGATTGGTCATGTGATGACTTCTGAGTATGGCTCAAAGATGCTGTCTCTTGGCGGCGTCGAGCATCTGACAGGTGGCAGCAAAGCAGAAGGCCGCGTGACCTGTGACGCGTTGATGAATCTTTGCAATCGCGAAGCGGTGACCATGCAAATTGATCAGGGCGCCGAGATAGTCGTGCAGGCGGGCAAAGCCCCGATCATCAATGGCGCGCCAGAAAAGCTGATGCGCGTTGGGTGTGGTTCGGCGACGATTGGAATGTTCGCCAAACAATGGGAGCCGCATGTAGATGAGGTGATTGTCGTTGATGATCACATCACAGGCGTTCTAAGCGAGCACGAAGCAGGCAAGCAGCTTGATATGCGGCCCTCTGGCATAAAAATAAACGGACGTCGTTCAACGCCCGGTCGCTATTTTCAGGTTGCTGAGCCGGGAACGGGCTGGGGCGGCACCGACGTTGATGATCCCTTAACGATTTTAAAGCCAGCAGATGCGAAAAAGGCGTGGCCCGGCCTGCGGCTTTTGATGGTGTCCACCACAGGGGAGCAATGGGCTTATTATGAGCTTGATGAAGACCTGATCCCGCAGCCTGCTGAAATCTCGGATGCCTTGCGTGTGAGCGCGGATCGCATCGCGGAAAACTGTGAACCTTCGCTTTGTTCGGTTTTGTTTATGGGCGGCGCAGGTGGATCGCTTCGCGCAGGTGTTACGGAAAACCCCGTGCGGCTGACGCGCTCGGTTAAGGATGCTTTAACTTATGTGTCCTGCGGTGGGGCGGAAGCCTATGTTTGGCCAGGCGGCGGCATCACTGTTATGGTTGATGTGATGGATATGCCAAGCAACTCGTTTGGTTATGTGCCGACACCTGCGCTCGTTGCGCCAATAGAATTCACGCTTCGGCGCGAAGACTATGGCGCATTAGGTGGGCATGTTAATCACATCCAGAACGCCAAAGATGTCGTGCACGATGCGGTGAGAAAAGTCATGCCTGCGCCATTGCAACCTGACCCACACAGAGCGCAACGCGACAAGCGCGAGGGGCGCAAATGAACGGGGTTCAGTCGGCACTGCTTTCAGGCGATCGGCTTCATTTGCAGCATGGGCCGATTGATTTGGTGATCGGTTGCGATGCCCAGAAAGAGCGTGCCTTCGCAGCGGCTAAGGCGCGCCTGTCTACTATTCTGGCTGAGGTGATGGATGACATTGAATTGCTTCGCCGTGCGAATGGTCCCGCACCGAAAGGCAGGGTTGCTTTAAAGATGTGGCACGCCGCGCAAGGGCAGCTAGGTTTCGTTACGCCCATGGCAGGTGTCGCAGGTTCAGTGGCGGAAACTGTTTTGGAAGCCATGCTTAAAGCCGCACCTTCAATGAAACGCGCGTATGTTAACAACGGCGGAGACATCGCGCTTCATTTGGCGGGCACTGCTGAGTATAGCGTCGCGATGTCGGGGTTGTCTGGCCAAAGGCTTGGCAAATTGACACTGAATGCGCATCACGATGTGCGCGGCATAGCGACAAGTGGGCAGGGCGGGCGCAGCCTGTCCTTTGGCATTGCTGACAGCGTGACCGTTTTGGCCGCGACCGCAAGTCAAGCCGACGTAGCTGCAACGCTGATTGCTGGAGCGGTGAACCTACCCGATCATCCCGCCATCGAGCGGAGGAAGGCGTGTGAAATTGATGATACGAGCGATCTTGGAGCGCGCCGCGTCGTAACGCATGTTGGTGCGTTGACGGAGGCGGAGGTTTCGGCGGCATTGGATGCTGGCCAAGGTTTGGCCCATAAAATGCTGAGGCTTGGATTGATCCACGCTGCGAGTTTGCATTTGCGCGGGCAAAGCAAACAAATTGAAATGAATACAAAAAAGGTGCTGGAACATGCCTAAAGTTGAGGTTCGCAAAGTCATGACTCTCGTTGAAGAAGTCTTTCACGAAGGAGGTCCGCGCGCAAACATTCCGCAGAAAAAGGCAGCGGTGGTTGCGGTGATCGCGAACCCATATGCGGGGGGGTATGTGGAAGATATTCAACCCTTCATGGAGGATTTAAAGCCTTTGGGGCTACAGATGGCACAAAAGCTGATTGACGCGTTGGGCGCAGATGCATCGTTGATCGAAGGCTATGGGAAAGGCTCGATCGTCGGCACCGCTGGTGAATTGGAACATGGCGCTCTTTGGCATGCGCCGGGCGGTTATGCCATGCGCGAACTGCTAGGCGGGGCGAAGGCGATTGTGCCATCGACCAAGAAAGTCGGCACCGCGGGAGTGCGGTTGGATGTTCCGATTACTCATATTGATGCCTCTTATGTGCGGGGACATTTTGATACGATGGAAGTGGGGATGAACGATGCGCCGCGTGCAAATGAGTTGGCTTTCGCTCTGGTCATGAGTACCGGCGCGCGCGTGCATGACCGTGCGGGTGGATTGGCCGCGAAAGACATTAAGGGAGAGGATGGTCTACGATGAGCGCTGACATTCGTAAAATTGCTGTTTGGGTCGAAGAAACACACCGCGAAGCGGGTCGGGAAATATCCCCTGCGACGCGAAAGGCCGTCGCCGTTGCCGTTATCGCCAATCCATTTGCGGGGCAGTTTGTCGAAGACTTAACGCCGTTGATGGATATAGGTGCCGAGCTTGGTGAATTGCTTGGGAGGCGATGTGTTGACGCGCTCGGCCTCTCTCCGTCTGCGGCTGAAAGCTATGGCAAAGCCGCGATGGTCGGTGAAAATGGCGAATTGGAGCATGCCGCTGCGCTATTGCATCCGAAAATGGGCGCGCCTTTGCGTAAAGAAGTTGAAAAAGGCGCTGCGCTTGTCCCGTCGTCAAAGAAAATGGGTGGACCGGGGCAGGACTTGGACGTTCCGCTCGGCCACAAGGATGCAGCTTATGTGCGTTCGCATTTTGACGGGGTCGAAGTGCGTATGAATGATGCGCCGCGCGCGAATGAAATCTTGGTGGCGATTGCTGTGACCGATAGCGGACGCCCACTGCCGCGGGTTGGTGGGTTATTGCATGAAGATGCGACAGGTAAAGATGGGCTGCGGTAGTTCGCTTTGATCTCAAGCGCATGCGGCGGTTCAGGCTAGAGTTTGTCGAGCAATGCAAGCAATCTTTCAGCCTCTCGTGTGCTGAGGTTCTTGGTTGTTTTCGCTGAAATATCTTTCGCGATTTCGATTGCGCGCACAGTGAAATCTTTGCCGTCTTGGGTTAACGAGATTTCCAGCCGCCTTAGATCGGTTTTTGACGGCGCGCTTTGAACCCAGCCACGTGAACGCAACCTATCAACGACCCCTTTGGTGGTCGCAGCATCCATGCCCACGCGGCGCCCCAAATGGTTCTGCGACAGAGGGCCATCGGCGAAGAGCCGAGAAAGAATGGCGAATTGCGTCGGCGTCGCCTCTGGCATCATCGCGCCAAAGAGCTCGAGGTGCTTTTGGTTTGCCAAACGCAACTTGAAACCGATCTGATTTTCCAGGCGATATGCACTGACGGGGATCACTGTTTGATCGCTGTTGCTCATTTGTTTGCTTTCTTTTCGTAATATAAGGATATGCGTGAAAAATTTGTTTGACAACGAACAAGTTTTTGGTGCCGAATGATGAGATCGGAAGCACCTGAAAGGATTGCTTGAAATGCCGTTCGTTCGCAATGCATGGTACGTCGCAGGTTGGTCAAAAGACTTTGGCGATGATTTGCGCGCAATTACGATCACCGAGCAAAACATGGTGATGTTTCGTGCATCGGACGGCACATTGATTGCGCTCGAAGATCGCTGCCCACATCGGCTTTTGCCGCTTTCAAAGGGCAAGCGCATTGGGGATACGGTGCAATGCGGATATCACGGAATGACCTTCGGGCGTGATGGGAAATGCGTGCGCGTTCCGGGGCAAGATAATTTACCAGCCTCTGCTTATGTAGACACGTTTCCCGTGCGCGAAGCGCATGGCATTGTGTGGGTTTGGCCCGGTGATCCGGAAAAGGCTGCGGATGCGCCTGTATTTGATATGCCAGAGTTTTCTGACCCGACTTGGCATGTGCATCACGGCGACGGGCTGCATCTGAAGGCCAATTATCTCAATGTCGCGGAAAACCTTGTGGATCCAGCGCATGTAAGTTTCGTGCACCCGACAACTCTTGGCAGTGCGGCTTCGGAAAATGTTCCGGTTCACGTTTCGACTTCGGGCGATGTTATCTTGGCGTGGCGCTGGATCAAAGATGCGCCTCCGGTTGGTTTTTTTCAAAACTTCGGAGGCTTTGATGCGAACGTAGATCGTTGGCACTATTACTATCTGCACCTGCCTAGCACTGCGGTCATCGACTTCGGCAGCGCAGCGGTTGATGCAAATCTTTCAGAAGACGAGCGCGACAAAGGCGTGCGCATCTTTGCGCTACATTTCGTAACGCCTGTTACCGAAGACTATACGATTGATCACTGGATGCATCTGCGCAACACGGCGGTTGGCGATGAAGAGGCCTCTGATCAAATGGACGCAATGTTTCGCATTGCTTTTGCGGAAGACAAAGAGGTGTTGGAAGCCATTCACATTGAAGAGCAACGCCCGCAAAAGCGTAAACCCATTAGAATTGCTATCGATAAAGGACCAAACGTGTATCGCAAAAGAATACGCGACCTCATCGAAGCTGAGGCGACCGAAGATTTAGGTGCGCCTGTACATCCAACTTTTGTGCAGCACGACTAAACCGTTTAGGGTCAGAGCCAACAGAGAGGGAAAGATATGAAAAGACAGACATTTTTGAAAAGCCTCGTAGGGGCTGCGGCGATCGCGGCTGTGGGGCTACCTGCCTTTGCCGCGGATACGATCAAGATTGGCGAGATCAATCACTACAAGCGGCTCGCGGCATTTGCTGGCCCCTATAAGCTAGGCATTGAGCTTGCTCTGGAAGAAGTAAACGCTGCTGGTGGCGTGTTGGGCAAACCGCTTGAATTTATCTTCCGCGATGACCAAGGCAAGCCGGGCGAGGCTGTGAAAATCGCTGAAGAGCTTATGACTCGTGACGGTGCTGTGATGCTCACAGGCACGATCTTGTCGAATGTTGGTTTGGCGATTTCTTCGCTCGCGGCGGAAAAGAAGTACGTCTACCTCGCCGCAGAGCCGCTTGCAGATGCGATAACGTGGTCAAAGGGCAATGATTATACGTTCCGTCTGCGCTCTTCGACTTACATGCAAGCTGCGATGCTGGCAGAAGAGGCCGCAAAAACCGACGCGGTTCGCTACGCAACCATCGCGCCGAACTACGCCTATGGTAAGGATGCGGTTGCCGCGTTCAAAAAAGCGCTTATCGCTTTGAAACCTGATGTTGAGTTTGTTGCAGAGCAGTGGCCTGCGCTATTCAAAATTGATGCTGGTGCCGAAACTCAAGCGATTGAACGCGCAAAGCCTGACGCGATTTACAACGTAACATTTGGCGGTGATCTCGCGAAGTTTGTCCGCGAGGGTGGAACGCGTGGTTTGTTTGAAGGACGCCATGTGTACGGTCTGTTGTCTGGCGAACCTGAGTATCTTGATCCGCTTGGCGATGAGGCCCCCGAGGGCTGGACCGTTACTGGCTACCCATGGGCAGAAATCACAGAGGGTCCAGGCAAGGCCTTTGTCGATACTTACATCGCGAAATACGATGATCATCCGCGGATTGGCTCGCTCGTTGGGTATATGACAGTTCAGTCTATCGCTGCAGTGATCGAAAAAGCTGGCAGCACCGACAGTGAAGCCATTCGTGCGGCCTTTGCCGATTTGCCTGTGAGCACGCCGGTCGGCGATATTTCGTTCCGAGCGATTGATCACCAAGCAACGATGGGCGCTTATGTTGGTAAGATCGCTTTGAAAGATGGCAAGGGCACGATGGTTGATTGGGTCTATAAAGACGGTGCCGATTACACGTTGCCTGACGAAGAAGTCATGAAATTGCGTGGTTCAGGGAACTAATCCGGATCGCATCTTTTAAGAACTTGGCGGCCCGCTGATGAGCGGGCCGTTCTTCCTAAAGATTTGATTGGAACATTCATGGGCCTTTTCATCGCTCAAATCCTGACTGGTTTGGCCAACGCAAGTGCGTTGTTCATGGTTGCCTCAGGTTTATCTTTGATTTTTGGTGTCACGCGCATTGTGAATTTTGCCCATGGGTCATTCTACATGCTCGGTGCTTATGTCGGCTATTCGTTCATGCAAGTGCTGCCAGGGGCTTGGGGGTTTTGGACATCAATTCTGCTTGCTGGATTGATCGTCGGCGTCATTGGCATGATTGTAGAAGTGCTCGTGCTGCGACCTGTCTACAGAGCGCCTGAATTGTTCCAATTGGTTGCAACTTTCGGTGTAATTCTCGTTATTCAAGATCTCGCCTTGCTGGTTTGGGGCGCAGATGATGTGCTTGGTCCGCGCGCGCCCGGATTGAAAGGGATCATTCGGATTATGGGCGAACCCGTTCCCAAGTATGATCTGGCTTTGATTGCTTTGACACCCTTTGTCGCCTTTGCCCTTTGGTGGCTGATCACAAAAACCCGCACTGGAATTTTGGTGCGCGCCGCAACGCAAGATCGCGAAATGGTCGGGGCACTGGGGGTAAATCAAGCGTGGCTTTTCACGGGCGTTTTCTTTCTTGGCTGCGCCTTGGCGGGTCTGGGTGGAGCTGTGCAACTGCCCAAAGGCGGCGCTGATTTATTGATGGACTTCAACATCCTGTCTGCGATTTTTGTTGTTGTCGTGATCGGTGGTATGGGATCTTTGCCGGGGGCCTATGTGGCGGCGGTGCTGATTTCCGTGCTGAATGTTTTTGGCGTGAATTATCTACCGCAATCGACGTTGGCTTTAATGTTTGTCGTCATGGTCGTGGTCCTGATCTTTCGGCCCTTTGGATTGTTTGGACGTGAAGAAGTCGCAGGTGAGCATGGTCAGGTAGGGGAGCCCGAGCGTCCGATAAAGCCAGCGGGGCAAACCGCGCGGATGATCGTTGCTGGGGCGTTACTTTTGCTCGCACTGGTGCCCATCTTCGGCGATAGCTTTATCCTTGTGCTGCTGACTGACATAGCGATTTTCTGTCTCTTTGCTGCCTCCTTGCATTTCCTGCTCGGGCTTGGCGGGCTCGTCTCATTTGGTCATGCGGCCTATTTTGGCGGCGGAGCCTACGCGGCGGCGCTGCTCGTAACCTACGCAGGCACGCCGATGGAACTGGCCCTCATCCTTGCGCCGCTCGCTGCGGGCCTTACTGCTATCATCTTTGGCTGGGTGTGTTTGCGTTTGACAGGGGTCTATTTCGCAATGCTCACGCTCGCGTTTGCGCAGCTTCTTTGGTCCTTGGTGTTCCAATGGGGTGATTTCACGGGCGGTGACGACGGGTTGGTTGATATTTGGCCGTCTCAGTGGGCGTCTGGCACGACGACGTTTTACTACCTTGCAATGGTGCTTTGCATCGGTGGCATTATTCTTCTGCGTCACACAGCGCATTCGCCCTTCGGATATGCTTTGCGCGCAGCGCGCGACAGCCAACGACAGGCCGAGGCAACGGGGATAAATACCAAACATGTGCAATGGGTCGCATTTGGGTTTGCAGGCGCATTAGCAGGCATTGCTGGTGGGCTCTTTGTCTTTTCGAAGGGGTCAATTTTCCCAAACGAGTTAGAAATTGCGCGCAGTTTTGACGCACTGATTGTGGTCTTTCTGGGCGGTGTCAAAACGCTCGCTGGGGGCGTTGTGGGCGGCGCCGCTTTGGAAGGCGCGAAGGATTATATCACACGGTTTGAATACTGGCGTTTGTTGCTGGGGCTTTTGATCATCTTCGTCGTGATCCTTGCGCCTGACGGAATCGCAGGAACCGCGCGCAAAGTCGCCGAACGCATCGGGTTGATGAAACGGGAGGATCAGGCATGAGTGCGGTTCTCGAAGTCACTGGCTTAAGTCGAGAGTTCGGCGCGATTCAAGCAGTTGATAATGTGTCATTCTCTCTGGAAAAAGGCGAGTTGCTCGCGCTTATCGGGCCTAATGGCGCTGGCAAAAGCACCTGTTTTAACATGCTTATGGGCCAGCTAAAGATGACTGCTGGCACCGTAAAGCTAAACGGCAAAAGCATTGCAGGTCTCAAGCCGCGTCAAATTTGGCGTTTGGGAGTCGGGCGCACATTCCAGATTACTGGAACCTATGCCTCCATGACGGTAATCGAGAATGTGCAAATGGCGCTTATTTCGCACCATCGAAAGATATATTCTCTGCTGCCAAGAGCGCATGAAATGTACCGGGAAGACGCGCTCGCGTTACTCGCTCTTGTGGGCATGGTAGAGCAATCCGAGCGTCATTGCGCGGTTTTGGCATATGGTGATCTTAAGCGCCTCGAACTTGCGATTGCCCTTGCTCACGAGCCGACGCTTTTGCTGATGGATGAACCGACAGCAGGTATGGCACCGACCGAGCGGATCGCGCTTATGCAATTAACGGCAGATATTGTCGCAAGCAGGGGTGTGAGCGTTCTGTTCACCGAGCATGACATGGACGTGGTTTTCGCCCACGCACACCGGGTGATGGTGTTGAACCGTGGCCAGCTTATCGCCAATGGTACTGTGGATGATATCCGCAACGATGAACGCGTGCGCGAAGTGTATCTTGGTGGCGGAACCTTGTTCAAGAATGACGGGGAGAGCGCACATGCTTGAGATCAGTGGCATTAATAGTTTCTATGGCAAAGCCCATGTTCTTAATGATCTTAGCTTTGAAATAGAACGTGGTCAGGTGGTCGCCTTGCTTGGACGCAATGGTGCGGGCAAAACGACAACCATGAAATCGGTGATGCAACTTGTTGTTCCGCAAACGGGGCGTGTCACGTTCTTGGATACGGATATAACCCGATCGCCGTCGCATAAAGTTGCGAAGATGGGTTTGGGGTACGTTCCCGAAGAGCGGCGCATCTTTACCGATCTTACCGTTATGGAAAACCTCGAAGTTGGGCGTCAGCCCGCGCGGGAGGGGACAGTGACCTGGAGTGAGGACATGCTCTTTGACATGTTCCCGAACCTTGCAGAGCGTCGCACGAACCGCGGCAAAGAGCTTTCTGGCGGCGAGCAACAAATGCTGACGATCGCGCGCACCCTTATGGGTAACCCTAGCCTGATTCTACTTGATGAACCGTCCGAAGGTATTGCGCCTGTTATTGTCGAAGAAATGGTGCGGGTGATTTTGCGTCTCAAAAAAGATGGGCTGACGGTTTTGCTCTCGGAACAAAACCTGCATTTTGCGCAAGCAGTTGCGGACCGCGTTGTCATTATCGAAAGCGGCAGCGCCAAGTACCAAGGCACGCTTGAAGACCTCGAAGCGCATCCAGAAATTCGCGATACCTACCTTTCAGTATAGGCGTTTGCGCAATTTTCCGCCGAGCGATCACGAATTCTGGAGCGATCCTTTAATCACGCGTTTTGAGCCCTAAATCGAATAGCAGAGACGCATAGCACGGAACACTAAGCGTCACTTCACTGTCCCTCGTTCCCCCCTTGCGCTCTCGGGTTGTCCCACCCGGAGCGCACTTTTCTTTTGAAATTAGGAAAGTTTTAGGCTCAATGGCGCAATGAGCTATTCAGATGAATTTTTGCGAGATGTCTTGCAACGAACCAAAGTGGTCGCAGTTGTTGGCGTGTCGACCAATCCAGTAAAAGCGAGCTACTTCGTAGCGCGCTATCTGGGCCTAAGAGGGATTAAGGTGATCCCCGTTAATCCTGTCCATGCGGGTAAGACGCTGTTCGGTCAAACAATTCGCGCGTCTTTGAAAGAAATTTCCGAGCCAGTTGATATGCTCGACATTTTCCGTCGCTCTGATGCGGTGCCCGAAATTGTGGATGAAGCATTGAGTGTTTTGCCAGATCTGCAAACGATCTGGATGCAGATTGGGGTGGAGCACGCGGCCGCCGCAGCCAAAGCCGAAGCTAAAGGGATAGATGTGATCCAAAACCGTTGCCCAAAGATCGAATATCAGCGCTTGTTCGGCGAATTGCGGATGGGCGGATTTGCGACAGGTGTCATTTCTTCCAAGTTACTGTGACGTAAAGGGGTGAATTTTCCCCTTGATTCAGGAAATCGTAAGTAAATGGCGTCTAGGTTCATTGAACAACGATGCAATGTAACTATTTCAAGTCCAACGCCACCGTGCTAGGGCACGCGGCAAAGTCATATTAAGGAGAGTGTCGTTGGGCAACGCACGCAACATAGCATTTTGGGTCGTACTGTTTCTTCTGATCCTCGCGCTATTCAATCTCTTCAGCGGTAACAACACCGCATTGCAGAGCCGTGAAATCAGCTATTCAGAATTTGTTTCATCTGTTGAAAGCGGGGGCGTGACGAACGTGACGCTCGATGGTGAACGCATTCGATTCCGCGGATCGGATGGCAGCGATTATGTCACCATTAAGCCAACAGATGCGAATGTGTCTGACTTCTTGATCGAAAAGAACGTGAGTGTTCGCGCTGAGCAGCAAGAACAATCGGGCTTTCAGACATTCGTTCTATCGCTTTTGCCCTTCCTGCTGCTCATTGGCGTATGGGTCTATTTCATGAACCGTATGCAGGGTGGCGGCAAAGGTGGTGCAATGGGGTTTGGCAAGTCCAAAGCCAAGATGCTGACCGAAAAATCTGGCCGCGTCACGTTTGACGACGTTGCTGGTATTGACGAAGCCAAAGAAGAGCTGGAAGAAATCGTAGAATTTCTGCGTAACCCTCAGAAATTCTCCCGTCTTGGTGGCAAAATCCCGAAAGGCGCTCTGCTTGTTGGCCCTCCCGGCACAGGTAAAACCTTGCTTGCGCGTGCGATTGCGGGCGAAGCGGGTGTTCCTTTCTTCACCATTTCTGGTTCTGACTTCGTTGAAATGTTTGTCGGCGTTGGTGCATCCCGTGTGCGCGATATGTTCGAGCAGGCGAAAAAGAATGCGCCTTGCATCGTGTTCATCGACGAAATCGACGCCGTTGGTCGCCATCGTGGCGCGGGTTATGGTGGTGGAAACGACGAGCGTGAGCAAACGCTCAACCAGCTTCTAGTTGAAATGGACGGTTTTGAGGCCAATGAAGGCGTGATCATCATCGCTGCGACCAACCGTCGTGACGTGCTTGACCCTGCTTTGCTGCGTCCGGGCCGCTTTGACCGTCAGGTCACTGTTCCGAACCCAGACATCAAAGGCCGTGAGAAAATCCTCAACGTGCACGCACGCAAAACGCCGCTCGGTCCTGATGCTGACATGCGCATCATCGCGCGCGGAACGCCGGGCTTCTCTGGTGCGGATCTTGCGAACCTTGTCAACGAGGCGGCGCTTATGGCGGCGCGCGTTGGGCGACGGTTCGTGACGATGGAAGATTTCGAGAGCGCGAAAGACAAAGTCATGATGGGCGCAGAGCGTCGATCCATGGTGCTGACACAGGATCAGAAAGAGAAGACAGCTTACCACGAAGCTGGCCACGCAGTTGTCGGTCTAGCTCTGCCGCAATGTGATCCGGTCTATAAGGCGACGATTATTCCACGCGGTGGTGCCTTGGGCATGGTTGTTTCCCTTCCAGAGATTGATCGCCTGAACTGGCATCGCTCTGAGTGCGAAGAGAAAATGGCGATGACCATGGCGGGTAAGGCCGCTGAAATCATCAAGTACGGCGAGGACAATGTGTCCAACGGACCTGCAGGTGATATTCAGCAAGCCTCTGGCCTAGCGCGTGCGATGGTTCTGCGTTGGGGCATGTCTGACAAAGTTGGCAACATTGACTATGAGCAAGCCCATGAAGGCTACAATGGCAATGGTGCCGGCGGTTTCTCAATCTCCGCAGCAACGAAAGAGCTGATCGAGGGTGAAGTCAAACGCATGATTGATGAAGCCTATGAAACAGCGCATCGCATCCTGACGGAAAAGAACGAAGAGTGGGAGCGCTTGGCACAAGGCTTGCTTGAATATGAAACGCTTACGGGCGATGAGATCAAGCGCGTGATGAATGGCGATGCACCGAGCGAAGGCCCGGATGAGGACGATTCATCAGATCAAGGCAGCGCTCCCAGCGTGACGGCCATTCCCAAAACCAAACCGCGGGCAAAGCCCACTGGCGGGATGGAGCCTGAACCAACAGCGTAAATGATTGAACCCCGGCCAAGCGCCGGGGTTTTTTGTTGCTTGTTGTGAGTTAACAAATCACAAATTCTGGATTGATCAGGATGGCTTAAATCGGCACATCTACGGTAAGTATCCAAGGAGAGATCATGCCTGCCCTCAAACCCACCGACTACTTCGCAACGGTCACTTGGCTTGGCGCCGTCGCGGATAGCCAAGAAAACTTGACCTCGGTATCCACCAACGAGATGAAGCTCAGTTTTGCTGGACATGAAAACGAATTCCACGCAGGTTTGACGCGCGCTTCCTGTAGTCGGGTCAAACAGCAATACCCCCGCGATACGGAAATCAAGAATGCACGCCAGCTCTCTATTGTTTCTCGCGAAGAGATGGACTTGATCGCAAAAGAAATGGGGCTTGCAACGCTTTCTCCGCATTTGATCGGTGCCTCCTTGATGATCGAAGGGATACCCGATTGGAGCCACGTTCCCCCGTCTTCAAGATTGATAGGAGAGCAGGGTCCGGGGCTTGTTATTGATATGGAAAACCGTCCATGCCATTTACCTGCGCGCTTTATTGATGCTGAAAACCCGGGCCATGGCAAAGCGTTCAAGGCTGCGGCAAAGGGGCGGCGCGGCGTGACCGCGTCAGTTGAGCAGGTTGGCAGTTTGACGATCGGCATGCGCCTAAGGCTTCACATCCCTGATCAACCTGCTTGGGCCGAGTTGCAAACAGGCTAGGCTATAGGACGAAATCCGCCACCTGCGGCAAGATGGGACTATTGGACGCCTTGATCCCAAGTGTATTTCCTTATCTATCTTCAGGTAGAATTTTAGTCTGACCAAAGAAAGAACTATCATGAGCTTCAAATACGCAGCACTCCTTGTCGCCACGGTTTTTGCGGCGCCAGCATTTGCGGAAGGCGATGCAGGCAAAGGCGAGAAAACGTTCAAGAAATGTAAATCATGCCACATGATCAAGAATGGCGATGATGTGATCTTTAAGGGCGGCAAAACGGGCCCAAACCTTTATGGTGTAATGGGTCGCGTGGCTGGCGCTGAAGAAGGCTTCAAATATGGCAAGTCATTGGTCGAAGCCGGTGAAAAGGGCTTGGTTTGGGATGCCGAAACATTTGCAGCTTACACGGCTGATCCAAAAGCATTCTTGAAAGAGTACCTTGATGATGGCGCGGCCAAATCCAAGATGTCTTACAGGCTGAAAAAAGGCGCGGAGGATGTAGCCGCATATTTGGAATCAGTTGTAGCTGAGTAATTTCGCAGCTTAAAAAAGACTGTTCTGTACGCCCCGCAATTTGGTTTGCGGGGCGTTTTTCGTTTCCGAAGCGAAACTCCTTCGAGCAAATGGATAGCGTTGTTCGTTTTTGATGGAAAACCCGTCTTAAACGAGAGCCTGAGTGTTCGTTCTTAAATTAGGTATGTGCAGATACTCAGCATGATCTTGCTTTTAGAGAAGGGATATCTATGGCACTGGATGATCGCAAGGGCGTCTGGAAATCAGGCAAAGGCAAGGGTCGCCATACGCCGAAAGGTCGCCAGTTGGATGATCTTGCTTGGGAGCAAGTGCGCGCGCTTTTAGGAGATCGACCTCGCCGTTCTGACCTTCTGATTGAATTCCTGCATCTCATTCAAGACGCTTACGGTCATTTGAGCGCGGCTCATCTTCGTGCATTGGCAGAAGAAATGCGCATGTCCATGGCCGAAGTTTACGAAGTCGCGACCTTCTACGCGCATTTCGATGTGGTTAAAGAGGGCGAGACGCCGCCGCCAGCCTTGACCATTCGCGTTTGCGAATCGCTATCTTGCGAATTGGCGGGCGCTGAAGCGTTGAAGTCTGCTTTGGAAAGCGGCTTGGATGCCTCCGAAGTTCGTGTGCTGCGCGCACCATGCATGGGGCGCTGCGACACTGCGCCTGTGCTAGAACTTGGTCATCACCACATTGATCACGCCACGCCCGAAAAGGTTAAGGCAGCGATTGCTGCAAACCATACGCATGCGGATATTCCTGAGTACGAAGATTTTGCAGCCTATGAGGCTAAGGGCGGCTATGCATCGCTAAAAGAGCTGCGCGAGGGCGGCGATTGGGAGCAGGTGCAGGAAACCGTGCTTGATGCTGGCCTGCGTGGTCTTGGCGGCGCGGGTTTCCCATCTGGCAAGAAATGGGGCTTTGTGCGCGCCAATGAAGGTACGCGTTACCTTGCCGTGAACGGTGATGAGGGCGAGCCGGGCACTTTCAAAGACCGATACTACCTCGAGCGCACGCCGCATCTTTTCCTTGAGGGCATGTTAATCGCCGCTTGGGCCGTCGAGGCCGAAAAGTGCTTTATCTATATGCGTGATGAATATCCTGCGGTGCTTCACATTCTGGCGATCGAAATCGCCAAGCTTGAGAACGCAGGTCTCGTCGAAAAGGGCTACATTGACCTGCGACGCGGCGCAGGTGCATACATCTGCGGAGAAGAAAGCGCGATGATCGAGAGCATTGAGGGCAAGCGCGGTCTGCCGCGTCATCGCCCGCCGTTTGTTGCTCAGGTCGGCATCTTTAATAAACCAACGCTGGTTCATAACGTCGAAACCCTGCTTTGGGTCGCGCGCATTGTGCGTGAAGGGCCTGAAGTTCTGTCCAGCACTGAAAAGAACGGCCGTAAGGGCCTGCGCTCTTATTCCATTTCTGGCCGTGTGAAGAACCCCGGCGTTCATCTTCTGCCTGCGGGTTCCACGATCACGGACCTGATCGAAGCCTCAGGCGGCATGCTCGACGGTCACACATTTAAAGCCTATCAGCCCGGCGGTCCATCCGCTGGCCTGTTGCCTGCCTCGATCAATGACGTCCCGATGGATTTCGACACGTTGCAGCCTCTTGGCACCTTCATCGGCTCTGCTGCCGTTGTGATCCTATCTTACAAAGACAGCGCGCGCGGCGCAGCGCTTAATATGCTGCGGTTCTTTGAAGATGAAAGCTGCGGACAGTGCACGCCGTGCCGCGTTGGCTGTGAAAAGGCGGTCAAGCTGATGCAGGCCGATAAATGGGATCAACCGCTGCTCGAAGAACTCTGCACGGCGATGGGCGATGCGTCGATCTGCGGGCTGGGGCAGGCGGCTCCGAACCCCATTCGGATGACGATGAAACACTTTGCGGATGAGGTGTAGAGCATGAGCGATCAAATCACATTCACGCTCGATGGCGAGACAGTCATAGCCGATGCAGGCATGACCATCTGGGAAGTCGCTAACGGTCGCGGCCTTGTTATTCCGCACCTGTGCCACAAACCTGCGCCGGGCTATCGCCCCGATGGCAATTGCCGCGCTTGCATGGTTGAGGTCGAAGGCGAGCGCACGCTCGTGGCCTCCTGCATTCGTGAACCGAATGAGGGCATGGTCGTCACCACCAATTCAAACCGCGCGGAAAGCGCGCGCAAGATGGTTGTGGAAATGCTGCTGGCCGACCAGCCAGAGCGCGATGTTGCCCACGATAAATCCGCGCATCTTTGGGATATGGCCGATGCGAATGGCATCGATCAGAGCCGCTTTCCCAAAATGGAAGAGGGTCACATCCCGCTGCTCGATGACAGCCATGTTGCGATGTCCGTTAACCTTGATGCCTGCATCCAATGTGGTCTTTGCGTGCGCGCCTGCCGCGAGGTTCAGGTCAATGATGTGATTGGCATGTCGGGTCGTGGTCAGAACGCTTATCCGACTTTCGATCTGGCTGATCCAATGGGCGATAGCACTTGTGTTGCGTGCGGCGAATGCGTTCAGGCCTGCCCGACAGGTGCTTTGATGCCCTCCACTGTGGTGGACGACGCGCAGGTTGGTGACAGCAAGGACTTCGACAGCGAAACTGAAAGCGTCTGCCCCTTCTGCGGCGTTGGCTGTAAGGTCTCGCTCAAAGTGAAAGACGGTAAAGTTAAGTATGTTGAGGGCATCAATGGCCCTGCAAATGAGGGGCGTCTTTGCGTTAAGGGCCGCTTTGGGTTCGATTATATTCACCACGATCACCGCCTCACAAAACCTCTGATCCGCCGTGATGATGCGCCCGCGAAGGGGCTCAATGTAGATCCGGGCAACGTGATGACCCATTTCCGCGAAGCGACGTGGGAAGAGGCAATGGAGCGCGCGGCAGGTGGCCTTGCCAAACTGCGTCAAGCGCATGGTGGACAGTCCGTTGCAGGTTTTGGCAGCGCCAAATGCACCAATGAAGAAGCCTACCTGTTCCAGAAACTGATCCGCCAAGGGTTCCAACATAACAACGTCGATCACTGCACGCGTCTGTGTCACGCCTCGTCTGTGACGGCGCTCATTGAGAACGTTGGCTCTGGCGCGGTGACGGCGACGTTTAACGAGATTGAAAACGCTGATGTGGCGATTGTGATCGGGGCTAACCCGATCGAAAACCACCCCGTCGCGGCGACCTATTTCAAGCAGTTCACCAAACGCGGTGGTAAGCTGATCGTGATGGATCCACGCGGTGTTGGCCTTCGCCGCTTTGCGAGCCACATGCTGCAATTCCGCCCCGGCGCGGATGTGTCCATGCTCAACGCGATCATGCATGTGATCGTCGAAGAAGGCCTTTACGATCAACAGTATATCGACGCCTACACCGAGAACTGGGAAGCCGAAAAAGAGCATCTAAAAGCCTTCTCTCCCGAAGCGATGGAACCGATCTGCGGCATCGCGCCAAATGTGATCCGCGACGTTGCGCGCACCTTTGCTGGGGCCAAAGCGGGGATGATTTTCTGGGGCATGGGTGTCAGCCAGCACATTCACGGCACGGATAATTCTCGTTGCCTGATTTCGCTGGCACTGATGACAGGGCAAGTCGGTCGTCCAGGCTCTGGCCTGCATCCGCTGCGCGGTCAGAACAACGTTCAAGGGGCATCTGATGCGGGTCTTGTTCCGATGTTTGTGCCGGATTATCGCTCGGTTGAGGATGACGCCGTACGCGAGGACATCTTTGGTGTCTGGGGGCGCGATGAAGACTGGTCGAACAAACGCGGCTTGACCGTCACCGAGATCGTGGACCAAGCCTACGCGGGCAATATCAAAGGCATGTATATTCAGGGCGAAAACCCCGCGATGTCCGACCCTGACGTAGAACATGCGCGTGATGCTTTCGCCAAGCTTGAGCATCTGGTCGTGCAGGACATTTTCCTGACGGAAACCGCCTGTTTCGCGGATGTGAT
Organism: Planktotalea sp.; assembly: GCF_050633725.1. GTDB lineage: Bacteria > Pseudomonadota > Alphaproteobacteria > Rhodobacterales > Rhodobacteraceae > Planktotalea. The sequence continues at coordinate 62,153 of NZ_JBOEHB010000016.1, read as the reverse complement.
CCTGCCGGCCTCAGCGCTTTATGAAAAGAACGGCACTGTGTCTAACACCAACCGCCAAGTCCAGCGCGTGCGCCCAGCGGTGACGCCGCCCGGCGAGGCGCGCGAAGATTGGGCGATTACGGTTGAATTGGCGCAGCGTTTGGGCCTTGGTTGGACCTACACGGATGCCTCCGAAGTCTTTGCAGAGATGAAGCAGGTGATGAAATCGCTCGACAACATCACTTGGGAGCGCCTAAAGACCGAAACAGTGACCTATCCGTCGCTGTCCCCAACGGACCCGGGTCAGCCTGTGGTCTTTGGCGACGGTTTCCCGCGCGCAGGTGGACGCGCAAAGTTCACGCCGGCCTCCGTGATTGCACCGGATGAAGCGCCTGATGCGGATTATCCGATGATCATGACAACGGGCCGTCAGCTTGAGCATTGGCACACAGGGTCGATGACCCGCCGCGCCAGCGTTCTGGATGCGGTTGAGCCTGAGGCGAACTGCTCGCTCCATCCTAAAACGCTGCGCGCGCTTGGTGTTGAGCCGGGCGATATGATCCGCCTCACGACACGTCGCGGCTCTATCGACATCATGGCCCGTGCGGACCGCGCAGTCGCGGAAGACATGGTTTTCGTTCCATTCGCCTACGTGGAAGCGGCGGCCAATGTGCTGACCAACCCCGCAATCGACCCCTACGGGAAAATTCCCGAATTCAAATTCTCGGCCGTCCGCGTCGAGGCCATCCAAACAATCGCTGCGCAGTAAGCAGCCCCACTTTTCAACAGGAAAGCAAGACCCATGGGATATAAATCAGACATCGAAATCGCTCGCGAAGCTGACAAAAAGCCGATCCAAGAGATCGGTATGAAGCTCGGCATCGAGAGCAAAGACCTGCTGCCATACGGCCACGACAAAGCGAAGGTGAGCCAAGAGTTCATCAACGGTGTTCAGGGCAACAAGAATGGCAAGTTGATCCTCGTGACCGCGATCAACCCGACACCTGCGGGTGAGGGCAAGACGACAACGACTGTTGGCCTTGGTGATGGTCTGAACCGCATTGGCAAAAAGGCGGCTGTCTGCATTCGCGAAGCCTCGCTTGGGCCAAACTTCGGCATGAAAGGCGGCGCTGCGGGTGGTGGTTACGCTCAGGTCGTTCCGATGGAGGACATGAACCTGCACTTCACAGGTGACTTCCACGCGATCACTTCCGCGCACTCGCTGCTCTCTGCGATGCTCGACAACCACATTTATTGGGGCAATGAAGCGGAAATCGACATTCGCCGTGTTCAGTGGAAACGTGTCGTTGACATGAACGACCGCGCGCTGCGTCAGGTGAACGTCTCGCTTGGCGGCGTTGCCAACGGCTTCCCGCGTGAGGGTGGCTTCGATATCACCGTTGCGTCTGAAGTTATGGCGATCCTTTGCTTGGCAAAAGATTTGAAAGACCTTGAGAAGCGTCTCGGCGATATGATTGTGGCCTATAAGCGCGATCGCAGCCCAGTTTACTGCCGCGATATCAAGGCGGAAGGCGCGATGACGGTTCTGCTGAAAGATGCAATGCAGCCGAACATCGTTCAAACGCTGGAGAACAACCCAGCCTTCGTTCACGGTGGTCCATTTGCGAATATCGCGCACGGCTGTAACTCTGTGATCGCGACGACAACCGCGCTTAAGATTGCTGATTTCGTTGTGACCGAAGCAGGCTTTGGCGCGGACCTCGGCGCTGAGAAATTTATGAACATCAAATGCCGCAAAGCAGGTCTTGCACCTGATTGCGTTGTTCTGGTTGCGACAGTGCGCGCGATGAAAATGAACGGCGGCGTGGCGAAAGCGGACCTCGGGGAAGAGAATGTTGATGCGGTGAACGAAGGTTGTGCAAACCTTGGTCAGCACATTGGCAACCTGAAATCCTTTGGTGTGCCTGTTGTCGTGGCGATCAACCACTTTGTCACAGACACGGATGCAGAAGTGCAAGCGGTCAAGGATTACGTTGCAACACAAGGCTCCGAAGCGATCTTGTCGCGTCACTGGGAACTTGGCTCGGAAGGCTCTGAAGAGCTTGCAACGCGCGTGGCGGAGATCGCGGACAGCGGTGTGTCCCAGTTCGCGCCACTTTATCGCGATGACAAGCCATTGATGGAGAAGATCGAGATCATCGCCAAGCGTATCTACCGCGCGGATGAGGTGCTGGCGGACCAGAAAATCCGCAGCCAGCTGAAGCTCTGGGAAGAGCAAGGCTACGGTGATCTGCCGATTTGTATGGCGAAAACGCAGTATAGTTTCTCCACGGACCCGACCCTGCGCGGTGCGCCGCGCGGACATTCGGTGCCAGTTCGTGAAGTTCGCCTGTCTGCAGGTGCTGGATTTGTTGTCGTCGTCTGCGGTGAGATCATGACCATGCCAGGCCTTCCACGTGTGCCTTCCGCTGAAAGCATTCATCTGAATGATGAAGGGCAGATCGAAGGCTTGTTCTAAAAAGAGAGCGGTGCGTGAAACCACACACCTTACGGGGCTGACGCTCTGTGGGATGCGTGGTAACACGCACCAATCGTATTGGGGCTCTGCCCCCGTCCATTGAAATGGACTTCCCCCGAGATATTTTACGACCAAAGAAGAGGACGCAGAGATGAGCGCACAGATAATCGATGGCAAGGCGTTTGCCGCCAAAGTACGAGGTCAAGTTGGTGAGCATGTTGCGCGTCTGAAAGAGGAGCATGGAATAACGCCGGGCTTGGCGGTTGTTCTTGTCGGGGAAGATCCCGCGTCACAGGTTTATGTGCGCTCCAAGGGAAAAATGACCGTTGAAGTTGGTATGAAAAGCGTTGAGCATAAGCTGGACGCAGATACCTCTGAAGCTGATCTTTTGGCGTTAATCGATCAACTCAACACGGATGCGAGCATTCATGGCATTTTGGTTCAGTTGCCTTTGCCCAAGCATCTAGATGAAGATCTGGTGATCAATTCGATTAGCCCCGCAAAAGATGTCGATGGATTTCACATCTCCAATGTAGGACTTCTTGGCACAGGCCAAAAAAGCATGGTGCCCTGCACGCCTCTTGGATGTTTGATGATGCTCCGGGATCATCATGGTTCTTTGTCTGGCATGGATGCAGTTGTGATTGGCCGTTCCAATATCGTTGGCAAGCCTATGGCGCAGCTCTTGCTTGGAGATAGCTGTACAGTGACGATTGCGCATTCTCGCACCAAAGATTTACCCAGTGTTGTCCGACGCGCGGATATCGTCGTCGCGGCAGTGGGTCGCCCTGAAATGGTTCCGGGCGACTGGATCAAAGAAGGCGCGACCGTCATTGATGTGGGCATCAATCGCATCGAGCGTGATGGCAAAAATAAACTCGTTGGAGACGTTGATTTTGCTTCCTGCGCCGAAGTTGCGGGCGCAATTACCCCAGTTCCAGGTGGCGTTGGCCCAATGACCATTGCTTGTTTGCTCGCTAACACAGTGACAGCGTGCTGCCGCGCCAATGGGTTGGTGGAGCCTGAAGGCTTAACAGCTTAAGAATTGTCAAAAGGCCCTGGCGCGGAGAGTGCTCGGGGCCTTTTCTACAACGCGCTCAGTACACGCGAAGTGTGAAGGGCGCTTGGGTGCGATCAAAGTATTTAGATATACGAACTTGTATTTCCGCTCCCATCGTTCCTAATTAGATGAATCACTCAGCAAATACGCCGTTTTCAGCGGTCTACGGGGAATTTTTAGAACTTCTCCCATAGAATTTGACGTAGGTGCAGGAGAAAAGCGCAGCAGGTAGTTAACGTTAGGACAACTCATTGACGCAGGCGGATGAACGAAGATCTTCTATCCTTGCGAAATTGCGCTACGGGTTTCTGGCTGGTTGGGCACGGGTATTCAACAAGTATGTGATCAGCATTTGGCTGATATGCTCGGCACTTGCGACACTTACTGGCCCCTTTGGAACCTACGATAATAGAGCATTTGATGAACTGTTTATCGTTTGGAGTATTTTGCTCGCTGGTGGGGTTGTTACAGCATTTGTGACGTTTGAACTATGCGCCGCGCTTTTTCCGCAACTTACCTACAAGCAAACGAATGCAGCATTTATTGTCGTGGGAAGCATCGGAATTACGATTGTAATAGAGAGCTTGCTAGAGCTCATGGTGAATAGTCCAAGCGAGCTCCGCCCAGGTCGGTTTGAGCTTTGGCTTGAGACAACAGCGGTAATCTTGATCATCATCGCCGTTCGCGAGATGATACCAACCCTAAAAGAAGATCATAGCGTCGAAGCTGCCAAAGTTGTCTTGCCAGAAGCAACTCTGCCTGCGCATTCGCGATTAGCTCAGCGTTTGGAAATCGCGCCAGGCACGCGCATTATTCACGTGACTGCAAATGGTCATTTTGTTGAGGTGCATACCTGTCAGCATGTGCGGCGCGTGCGAATGCGTTTTTCTGATGCGGTCGCGGAGCTTGATGAAACGGTCGGCTTGACAGTTCATCGCTCTCATTGGGTTCATCGTGATGCCATTAGAGGATGGGTTCCGAGCAATGTGAAGCCCTATGTCGTTTTAGAAAATGGTAAACAAATTCCAATCAGCAAACCGCATCTAGAACGCGTGGCTAACGCGGACTTGGTTGAGCTCACGGACATGCAAGTTAGTTAACCCCTTTTAGTCACGTGGGTGCAGTCTTTGGGCGCGGTATTGCGTGTGCGCTGCCGTTACCGACCAAGATGCAAATTGCTGGATCGTCTAGAAGTGTCGCTAAGGGGTGTTTCAATACGCTTAGCCCGCCCGTGTATGTCCCGTAGGCAGGCATTACGAGGCGGCGTTCGTCAAATGCAAAGCAGCGGCGTGTAATCCGTGAAGACTTGAGCTTTAGGGAAATTTTCGGATGGAAGTGACCTGATATTTCGCCGCATGCGGGATCATCTGCGATGTGTCGAAACACCAGGCCGTCGCAGGTATGCTCTGCTTGATGACTGCCTCCTAATCCAACAGGGCCGGGGTCGTGGTTTCCCTCAATCCAGATCCATCGGCGACCAGCCTGCATTCGCGTGATCCATGAGCGCGCGTTATCATCGAGATCATTGCCCGCCTGCAAACTGTCAAAGCTGTCACCGAGGCAAATCACGGTTCTTGCCTGCGTTGCGGTAATGTCTTGATCCAGCCTCAACAGCGTGTCGTGAGTTTCGTAAGGGGGGAGTGCAGCCGCGCCTTGGGCGACAAAGCGTTGGGCCTTGCCGAAATGAAGGTCCGAGACGCAAAGGAGGCCCTGCGCAGGCCAGTAGAGCGCGCCAGAGGCAAGGGCGATCAGCTCTGCGCCACGAAATTTGAAGGCATGTTGGCTCATGCGGTGCATCTATCCCAGACCTGCGGCCTCCATCAAGGCGGCAGTCTCTGCGGCCAGCATCCGTTCTTCTGCCGCGCCTTTTACTGGGACGCGGCCCATTTCCAAAAACATTGGAGCGGCGAGCGGTGAAACGCGCTCCAACTTGCGAAAATCAATGCGCTCCTGCGTGCGTTCCAGCATCTCTCGAATGCGGCCAAAATCCACAAGCCCGCGCAGCGTTTCTTGCTTTGTAATGCGCAGCAAAAGATGATCCGGGTCGTATTTATGCAGCGTATCGTAGAGGATGTCAGAGCTGAACGTCGCTTGCCGTCCCGTTTTGCGCTGAGATGGCAGATTGCGTTCAATCAGCCCTGCAATGGTCGCAGAGGCGCGAAAGGTACGTTTGATCAGCGCATTGCCAGCGAGCCATTGATCCAGCCCTTGCTCAAGGCTGGCAGGATCCATCAAAGCAGCCGCATCGGTGACGGGCTCAAGTCCCCAAAACAATGTGGCGTAATCCGTTGCGACAAAGCCCAAAGGATCGTAGCCCAATTCCTCCATCCGCTTTGACAGCAAAAGCCCTAAAGTTTGCTGCGCATTTCGACCAGCAAATCCATAAAGAACCGTGTGCGCACGCCCGTCATGGGGAAAGCTCTCGATGAGAAGCTGGCCTGCGCGTGGCAACACGGAAACCTCTTGTTGGAGCTTAAGCCAATCAACTGTGTGCGCCGGCAGATCGTCAAAATCGCCGCGTTTGAAAATGTCGAGGATGCGCAGGCTGAGCTGTGTCGATGTTGCAAACTTGGTGCCAGAGAATGTCGCGACTTTCGGTTTTTTGTCTGCGCGGCGGCTGACTTGGACTGTCATTTCATGCAACCCCTCATAACGGACAATCTGCCCCCCGATCAGAAAGGTATCGCCGCGCGTGAGGGATGCCGCGAAACTCTCTTCGACCTCGCCCAAAGGCTTCCCGCCGCGCGAACGCTTGAGCCGCACCTTTAGTTTGTCGCTGTCTTGAATCGTTCCGATGTTCATCCGAATTCTCTGAGCGGCTCGCGGATCGCGTAAAATCCAAGCGCCATCAGGGCGTTGCATCAAGCGCTTCCACTTGTCATAGGCCCGCAGTGCGTATCCGCCCGTTGCGCAAAACTCGAAACAGTCATCGAATGTTGCGCGTGAAAGAGCATGATAGGCACCGACGCTTTTGACTTCTGCGTAAAGCTGATCGGTGATGATAGGGCCGCCGCAGGCGCGGATAAGAATGTGTTGGCACAACACATCAAGCGGGCCGGGGCCACGCGGATCGCCGTCAAGTTCACGCTCTTTCACAGCGCCTAATGCCGCGACGCATTCAACGACCTCAAAGCGGTTGGCGGGTACCAAAAGCGCTTTGGACGGCGCATTGTAGCGGTGATTGGCGCGGCCAATGCGCTGGACTAATCGTTTAACATTTTTCGGAGCTCCGATTTGGATCACGAGGTCCACGTCGCCCCAATCAATTCCCAGATCAAGCGAGCCCGTACAGACGATCGCACGCAAGTCGCCGCGCACCATTGCCGCTTCAACGCGCGCGCGTTGCTCTCGGTCTAGTGATCCGTGATGAATGCCAATCGGTAAGCTGTCTTCATTGGCAAGCCATAGATTGTGAAAGAAAATTTCTGCCTGCGCACGGGTGTTGTGAAAGATGAGCGTGGTCTTGTGGGCTTGGATTTGTTCAAGAACTGCGGGAATGGAATAGGCAGCATTGCCACCCGACCATGGGGGCGGCTCATTGATTTGAAGCATTGAAATATCTGGGTCAGGCCCGGGATCTGCGAGAACGATGTCGCAAGGATCAGGGTGACATGCGAGATATCGAGCGATGGCCGCGGGGTCTTCTACCGTTGCCGACAGTCCCACGCGACGCAATTCCGGACATATGCCCTGCAATGCGGACAGGGCTAGCATCAGTTGATCACCGCGCTTGTTTTCGGCCAATGCGTGGATTTCATCAACGACAATACGCTTCAACCCTTTGAACATGCGTGGTGCATCTTCGTAAGAGATAAGCAGCGCAAGGCTTTCAGGGGTTGTGAGCAAGATATGCGGCGGGTCAGCGCGCTGTCGCTTCTTGCGCGTCGCAGAGGTGTCACCCGTTCGATCTTCAATGCGGATGGGTAGGCTTAGTTCTTCGACAGGACGCCGCAGGTTGCGTTTTATGTCGGCTGCAAGCGCTTTAAGGGGCGAGACATACAGCGTGTGTAGTCCGTGCTGATCGCCATCTGCGAGCTCGCTCAGCGTTGGCAAAAAGCCCGCCATCGTCTTGCCGCCACCCGTTGGAGCAATAAGCAAAGTCGCCGGATCATTTGCGCGCGCCAACATATCGCGTTGGTGCGGATGAATGGACCAACCTTGATCGGTGAACCAAGCAGAAATGATAGGATGGAGCGCCTGCATCTGGGTAAGTTACCCTAGAGGTGCAGACGCGCCAGCCTCTATTTCACAATTGTTTCGTCTTTCACGAACATATTCGCCCACGCTCGATCAATGAGTTCTGGGCTCATCTGGTTCGGGATGCCTTCGAACTCGCAAATCGCGATCATCTGATCGATCAAGAAAACTGGCTGATAGTTCGCATAGATGTTGTCGATTGTCGGGTATTTGTCCTGTAGCAAGTGGATCAGGGCATCTTCTTGCAAAGGCACACCCTTCTTGTTTGCGACAAGTGCGAAGATCTTCAGGAAGTTTTCCTGATTTGGACCGTCGATTTTGATCTTGTAGAAAATTCGGCGCAAAGCGGCTTGGTCGAAAATTTCATTCGGATGAAAGTTGGTGGAGAAAATCACCAGCGTATCAAAAGGCACTTCGAACTTCTCGCCCGATTGAAGCGCAAGGATGTCTTTGGCTTCTTCGAGTGGAACAATCCAACGGTTCACCAAAGATTGCGGTGGTTCGGCCTGACGGCCAAGGTCGTCAACGATGAAGATGCCGCCAGTGGATTTCAGTTGAAGAGGGGCCTGATAAGTGCGCGCAGTTGGATTGTAGACCAGATCGAGCATGTCGAGCGACAGCTCACCACCCGTGATCACTGTCGGTCGCTGACACTTTACATAGCGCGTATCGAATTTGGTGCGCCGGCGCAGTTGGTTTGGATCATCGACTTGTTCTTCAACGGCGGAATGAACGATAGGATCATAAACCGTGATGACCTGACCTGCGTATTCGATGGCGCGCGGCACGTAGATTTTGTCACCCATCGCATCGCGAATACCGTTTGAAATAGAGGACTTACCGTTGCCGGGAGGGCCATACATCAGGATTGAGCGGCCAGAGCTGACGGCAGGGCCAAGGTTGCTCAGAAGATCGTCAGGCAAGATCAAATGCCCCATTGCGTCGGTCAATTGACCGCGTGTGATCATGATATTGCGGATAGATTGGCGCTTGACCTGCTCGCGATACACTTCGAGCGGAACAGGCATCGCGCCGAAATATTCAGATTGTTGCAGCGCGTCCATTGTACGCGCTTTGCCTTGATCCGTGAGTTGAAAACCCATCTCTCCGCCGTTGTTCGCGTTGAGCGTTCCCGTTGCTTCCAGCAACTTTTGCTCGCGCGACATGTCGATCAATTCTTGGGTCACTTGCAAGGGTAGGCAGATTGCCTTGGCAATATCGGTGGCCACATCAAGATTTTTGCGAAACATCGTCTTTAGCATGATGTCTCGCATCATAACGATGGAAAGCTTCATGTTTTCCAACCCCTTAGGGGGAGGAGGTGCCATAACCGTGCTGGTTTGCATGTTCATTTTGTTGCCCCGTACCGTGATCGTGTTCAGGTAGGAATAGCGGATAAGTTAGGGCAAATTATGGCGCAAGCGCGGCCAGATCAGACACCAGTGAGCGCGCTCAGGATGAGATAAATCGCAAGCGTTCCGCCCAGCGATAGACCCATCGGAAATTCCCATGTCCGCTCCCAGCTATCCCAAGACGGGGCAAGGCCAGTCATCTTGGTTTTCGCAACCATTCGGTGGGTCATAAAGGCCGCGAGGATATTGGCTGCGAACAGTGCGATGACAAAGCGAAAATCGCTCATTGCAATGAAGGGTGCAGCGGCGGCGGCAAATTTGGCATCTCCTGCTCCGATCATGCCAACCGCGTTCATGAAGAAGCCGATAAAGAGCACGACTAACAAGCTTACGAAGCCCCAAAGGAACATTGTGAATGGCAAGGTCAAAACACCAATGACGATGTAGACCCCAAACATCACTAACACGCACCAGTTAGGAATGCGCATAGCGCGCATGTCTGACCAAGCCACCAAAAAGCAGATCGGAAGTATGAAAGGCAGACTCCAGAGCGCAAAGCGCGCGGAGTTAGTCAGGTCGATGTCCAGAAAATCCAATAGCATCTAACGCGCTCTTAGCTTTGCTCTAGCGCGCGCAGGGAACGCACAGCGGCTTCAAAGTGCTGAGGATGTGTTTCGATCGCATCGCGCAGCAGGGCTTTGGCGGTTTCGATATCACCTTGTTTGACCGCTGACAGGCCAAGCGTGTGCAACAGCTGCGCGCGCTCAATCTGGTCCATTGGAATGACGGGCAATTCGTAGTTTCGCTGAGCGCCGCGTGCGAGCATCAGGTTGTTCTTTGCGGTGAACAATTGCTGGTCTTGTCGGATTGCATCCCCGAACAAACGTTCAGCAGATTTGAATTCGCCGCGTGTGAGCTTGGAATAGCCCCAGTTGTTCATCACGCCTGCAGGTTTGGTCGTTAGGCCAACCGCAGTTTCGTAGAAGCTATCGGCCTTTTTCCACTCGCGATTGCTGTCTGCGATCATCGCTTCCAAGCGGTAGCGTTTGTAAGTCTCATGTGTTGGCGGGATTTGGTCAAGCACAGCTTCTGCGCCTTGCCAGTCATTGTTACGAATTTTTGCATCCGCAAGATCAACTTGATCCGCTTCATTTGAATCAGGGTGCTTGACGACGTTTTCCCATGCGCCCACGGCTTCGGTCACGCGGCGCGCGCGCACAAGCGAGCCTGCGAGGCCCCGCTGGTGATCAATCCGTTTGGGATCATCTTCAACAGCGCGTTGGAAATACGAGACAGCCTCATTCGGATCAGCGACGGTCAACATGACGTCGTTGAGATTGCTCTCGTCAATAACGTTTATTCCAGCAACCTTGCGGTTGACGGTATCTTCACTGTGTTTGTTACACGCTGCCGTCGCAACGATGCCCAACATGCACAGCGAAAAAAGGAAAGGGTGGCGCATTTTTCTGCGTCCTTTTACTGCTCTTGCCTCTGTTCGTCATGGTGTCTTACGGATCAGGAAGTCACTCGATCCCCGTCGCACCAATTTATAGTCTTGTTCTTGCGGATCACCGTAGTCGGTATTTTCCAATTTTGCGAGCGCAATTCTGAGATTTTCGCGGACTGAGTCACTTCTGCCATTATCAAGCGCAAAGGCCTTGCGGAAAATCTGCGTCGCTTCGGCGGTTTTGCCGCGCTCCATCAGGACAACTCCAAGATTATTCCAATCTTCAGGGGTCGCATCTTCGGCGTTTGTTGCACGCCGCAAAAGGCTTTCGGCTTGTCCTAAACGCCCAAGACCGAGGTTGGCAGACGCCATCGCCGAGATGATCTCGGTCGTTAACCCTTGATCCGCAGCCGCGCGGCGAAAGGACTTCAGCGCGAGTTCATATTCACCAACGCCAGTTAAGCGATGGCCGACAACCAGTGGATCTTCGCCCTCTGCATTGCGCTTAATAGATGGTGCATAGGGGCTTTCTTTGTTTGGCCCCAATGACGTGCCAAAGCCGCCCGAAGAACAGGCGGCCAAAGCAAGGCTTGCGACAGTGCAGAGCAGGGCGTTTGCCCTACGCGAATGCGACATGTCCTATTTTCCCATATTACCCAATTCCATAATGCCAACGGCTGAGGGGCCCACAAGAATGAGCAACAGCGGCGGCACAGTTAGCATCATTGTGGCAAGGGTCATCTTGGTTGGCAACTTGTTTGCCTTTTCTTCGGCGCGCATCACGCGTTTGTCACGCATTTCGCCCGCATAAACCCGTAAGGCTTCGGCAATCGAGGTGCCAAAGCTGGTCGATTGTATCAAAACAGTCACAAAGCTTGCGACGTCCTGCACGCCGCAGCGTTCGGACATATCGTTTAAAACCATGATCTTGTCTTTGCCGGCTTTCATTTCCTGAGCCACGATTTCAAACTCATCGGCAAGGAACGGGTAGGAATGGTGTAGCTCTGCCGCAACGCGAACAATTGATTGATCAAGTGACTGACCCGCTTCGACACAGACCAGCATCATATCAAGGCTGTCTGGAAATCCGCTTTCAATTTGCTCTTTACGCGCATCGATACGGCGGGTGATCCAGTATTTTGGCAGCATGTAACCTGCGCCGCCCGGGCCAAGCACATACATCAACATTTTCTGGGTGCTGACGTTCTCGCCGCTTATCGCCAGCGTGTAATACAAAAGACCGAGGACAAGAAAGCCGATCCCCAAAGCAAATTGCATGAAGTGGAACATGCGCACGGCATCTTTGTCGCGATAGCCCGCTTGGATGAGCTTTAGACGAATAGCGGAGTATTCTTCTTCGTTTTTTGGCTCAAGCAGCTTGGCGTATTTACCAAGCTGTTTGTTGCCCTTCGCCTGACGCAAGCGTTGTCGCTCTTCGCCCGAACCCAATTTGCTTTTGCCTTGTTCCTTGAGCTTGTCGAGGGGGTCGGCCTCTTTCGACATGATAAAAGGAATGGCAAGAAGTAAGAGCAAACCGCCCAGCACCCCAAGCAGCACAAGCTGCGCTTGAGCGCCGAAAGTTGCGAACATCATGTCCATGAAGTTGTTGAAAAAGTTCATAGTCTGAGCCTTAAACCTTAATGTTCACAAGGATACGCATAACGATTAGGTTAACGCCGAGAAATGCTGCTACGAGGAAACATCCATAGATGAAGTAAGGGTGGTCGATAACCGGATCATAATAATTCGGATCGCCAAGATTGATCGCAACAAGTGCCATCAGCGGGAAGCTGGACAGGAACTTGCCTGACCACTGCGCTTCTGCCGTAATTGCTTTCACGCGGCGGAACAAACGGAACCGCGCGCGGATCACTTGGGCGAGACCTGCGAGAATTTCGGCCAAGTTACCACCAGATTGCTGCTGGATGGTCACGGCAACCGCAAGAAAGCGCAAATCTTGATTGTCCAAACGTTCTGCCATTGATTTGAGCGCCTCGCCAACATCACGGCCGTAGGCGCTTTCGTCAGCGATCACGCCCATTTCAGAAGCCAACGGATCTTGTACCTCTTTGGAAACGATCTGAACGGCGGATGAAAATGGGTGCCCGACACGAAGGGAGCGCACCATCAATTCAACAGCGTCTGGCAATTGCTCTTCCAGCATCGCCATGCGTTTTTTCGCCTTGTGGCCAACCCACATGAACACGCCGCCAACGCCAATGCCAACCGACGCAATAATGCGGATAGGCAGCCCGGTTTCTGTGCCAATCGTCAGGCCAAAAAACGCAAACACGCAAAGACCAGCCATGATCATCATCAACTGTTTAGGCGTAAAGGCGATTGCAGCTTTGTTCGCTTTGTCCGCAAGCATAGAATAAAGCGGGATAGAGCGTCCCTTGATATGCTGGTTCATCTCCTTGCGGAGTTTATCTAGAACCTCTTCGCGGTTCCCGCCTTTTTCAAGCATTTCAAGACGGCGATTTACCCGATTGTTCAGCGAAATAGAACGCCCGAACATGGTCAAATAGACGCCCTCGACCAAGACAAGAACGCCAATAAAGACAAGGCCGTAGATAATCGGTTCGGCTGTAAGGCTCATAGGGTTATCCTTCGAGTTTCGTGGGCTCGTAAATGCTGGTCGGTAGATCATATCCCCACATACGGAAGCGTTCAGCGTAGTGGCTACGCACGCCTGTTGCGGTAAAATGACCGATGATTTTGTTCTCGGGCGTTAGGCCGACGCGTTGAAAGCGGAAGAGTTCTTGCATGGAAATGACTTCGCCTTCCATACCCGTGATCTCGGTGATGGAGGTCATGCGGCGCGATCCATCCTGAAGGCGCGATGCCTGCACAATGAGGTTCACAGCGGAAGAAATTTGGCTACGCATCGCTTTGAGGGGCATTTCAATACCCGACATTGCAATCATGTTTTCCAAACGTGACACACCATCACGCGCAGAGTTGGCGTGGATCGTCGTCATCGATCCATCGTGGCCAGTGTTCATCGCTTGTAGCATGTCGATCACTTCTTCGCCACGCGTCTCACCCACGATGATGCGATCAGGTCGCATACGAAGGGCGTTTTTCAAACAGTCGCGCGGGCTGACTTCGCCTTTACCTTCCACGTTCGGTGGGCGGCTTTCCATTCGGCCAACATGGGTCTGTTGAAGCTGGAGTTCGGCGGTGTCTTCGATCGTCAAAATCCGCTCGGCGTCGTCAATGAACGACGAGAGAGCGTTCAAAGTGGTTGTTTTACCAGAGCCAGTACCACCCGAAACGATGACATTCAGACGGGTTGCAACAGCTGCTTGAAGGTAGGCAGCCATTTCTTCGGAGAACGCGCCGAAGTCTACCAGATCATCAATGCCAAGCTTGTCTTTCTTAAATTTACGAATGGAAACAAGGCTTCCATCAACCGCAACAGGGGGCACCATTGCGTTGAAACGCGAGCCGTCTTTGAGGCGGGCGTCAACATAAGGGTTGCTTTCGTCGACACGGCGGCCAACGGCGGAAACGATCTTGTCGATGATCCGCAGTAGGTGCTTTTCGTCTTTGAAGGTCACATCGGACAATTGCAGTTTACCGTGTTTTTCAACAAAAACCTGCTGTGGCCCGTTCACGAGAATATCGTTGACGTCATCGTCTTTTAACAAAGTTTCCAAAGGGCCAAGGCCCGTCACTTCGTCAAAGAGGTCCTGGCTAAGACTTGTGCGATCTTCGCGGTTAAGAACAATGCCTTTTTCCTGCAAGACCTCAGCGGCAATCGCATTGATTTCATTGCGAAGATCAGACTCTGTCGCATTCTCAAGCGCTGCCAAGTTGAGGTTGTCGAGCAATTCGCGGTGTAGCTCTAGCTTGATTTCAGCGAGGCGTTCTTTGCGCTTTTTGTCCTTATCCGCAGTGACGCTTTGCGCAGGCGCTTTCGGCGCCGGGCGGCGCATGGTCACGCTGGGGGTTGGCTGCGCGGCTTCTAAAGAACTGGGCGCTGCTAAGGCTGCGTCTTCGACAGGTGCTGGCGTTGCGGCCTCTGGTTTTTTATATCTGGAAAACATCCCGAAGTGTCCCCTTAAGCGGCTGTGTCTGTTTGTTGGCTGAGCTCATGAAGAGACGCCGCGAGTTTGTTAATTTCTTTGCGAAGCACATTTTTGCCCGCAGTCACCGCGAGCGGTTGACCGTGATCTGCACCGTTAACCACTTGTTTTCCGCCATCCGGCAGTTGCACTTCAATCGTGATGCCAAGGCTCTCGGCGAGACGCTTTACTCGGGTCTTGCCGTTCAAGTCGGTGAACTTTGGTGCGCGGTTCAGAACAAAACGCATTTTTTCAAATGGCAGGTTCTCGGATTGAAGTGCGCGCTTCATACGCAAGGCGTTCTGGGCCGATCGCATATCCATTTCGAGCGTCGCAAAGTAGATATGTGAGGCATTCAAGACTGTTTCGGTCCACTGAACGAGGGTCGTTGGCATGTCCACGATGACATAGTCAAAATGGGCCTTTGCTAGATCCAAGATCGCTTCGATGTCTTCAGGACGGATCATATCCAGTGGGATCACATCCGCCGGAGAGGTCAGAGCATGCAGCACCTCATCGTGCGTCAGCAAGGCTTGGGCAAAGCTCTCTTCGTCCATGTTTTCTGTGTCGGTCAGCAGTTCGAACACTGCATCTCGGCGCTGTAGGTCGAGGAAGGTGGACACTGATCCGAATTGGAGATCAAAGTCGAGAATGCAGACCTTCGGTGACTTTTCTTTGTTCAGCGTTGCCAATTCCCATGCAAGGTTGACCGCTAGGGTCGTGGCACCGGTTCCACCAGCAAGGCCATGAACCGCAATAATTGACCCGTTCTGACCTCCGCCGCCTTGCAAACTTGCGCGCGCATCAGGCTGGACGTCATTGGCCACGGGCGCAGGTTTGCGCAGGCGTTCAACAGCGTTTCGCAACTCGTTTTCAGGAAGCGGGTAGGGGATAAATTCATCAGCACCGCCGCGCAAAAGTTGGTGAAGCGAGGCAGGCGTTACATCTTCGGCAATCACGATAACCTTGATCTCACGCGATTTCGCCGCGGTGATCACTTGCTCAAGAAGCGGCAGGTTCTCTTCGTCCTCATAATCAATCGTCAAAGCGATGAATTCGAGACCACGTGGCTGAAGTTGCTGGATAAAGGCAATGGAATCAGCAAAGCCCAGATCGCCCCAAGCTTCTCCCATAACGGCTTCCATATCTTCGATAAGAAGCTCGAAATTCTGAACGTCTCTGCTGATGGTGCACGCTCTGAGCGCGGTATCATCAACATGCTGTGTGTCACTACCTGACATAACCTAAATCCTGTTTGGCGATATCGCAGTTTGCGTTTTGCAAATGCTGTGTCGCTCTCTTTCTTATGCAGGACACACTTGCCCCGCTGAGACAGATATCTAGGTCAATCTAGGCAACATTAGGGCCGAATGAGCGCGATTGTGCGAAGACAAAAAACAAGCGGCCTTATCGCTAGGGCCGCTTGATTTCTGTCGAGGTGTTTATAGTGTCTATTCGGATTTTGTTGATCCGGATCGGCCTGGCTGCCAGACCGATTTGGCGGTTCCGCTGGCGACATACTCGCGATAGATAATTTGCGCATATTTGCCATCCATAACCGTTGGGTGGCTGCCCACAAAGCCGCTGACTTCGGTGACAGTTCGGCGATTGCGCCGCTCGCGACCTTGGCTGACGACCAATGGCTGTTCTTCACCAAATGAATCAACGGCCTCAAGTCGTGCTTTCCCAATGCCTTGAGACGCCAAGTAATTTACGACAGCGCGCGCGCGCCGCAAACCAAGTGATTTGTTCGAGCTGTTGCTACCAACTGCGTCAGCATGACCGTAAACGCGGAAGCGCACTTCAGGGAACTGACGAATCCATGCCGCCTGTTCACGCAATGTATCGCGCGCACCGCCATCAAGTTCGGCGCTGCCGAAGGCAAAATGTACAGTTGTCAGCACTTCATTGGCAAAACGGGAAGACAGATCATAGGCGTATTGCTTTTCGCCATTCATAATCTGCGTGTTGTTCATCGTGGCGTTGCCGAATGTTCCTGAATCGAGCAGGGAGCCTGCTTCGTTGCCGAAGGAGCTATAGACTGGGTCACCAGAATTGCAGCCCGCCAGCAAAGCGGCGGAGCTAATCAAGATGGCTGCGTATGTGTGAGAGGTGCGCTTTGCCATAATCAGTCCATTACGTATCCGTATGAGCCTGTGAAGTCTTGTCGAGCAACTTCAGCAGCTGCGCCCTTCTTAGGACGGCGCGAGTCTCCTGTCACCCGTCCAAATAGAAAGAGATCTTTTTCTGTCGGAGGGCTGACCCGATCGGTTGGCAAAGCAAGGGCTTCGCCGCGCGTAGGTGTTACCAAATGTGGAGTGATGATGATGACCAGCTCAGATTGGCTACGGCTATAATCGGCGCTACGGAAAAGTGCGCCTAGGACCGGAATATCGCCAAGCCACGGCACTTGTCCGTTCAGGTCTGTGAAATCATCTTGCAAAAGTCCAGCAATAGCAAAGCTCTCGCCATCACGCATTTCAACGGTTGTCGTGGTGCGGCGAGTCTTTAATGCGCTGATGCTAAAGCCATTGGTCGTGACGCCGTTTGACGGATCGAGCGATGATACAGATGCGCCAAGTTCAAGGTTGATAACTTTGTCATCCAGAACGCGTGGGATGAATTTGAGGTCAACGCCAAAGGGTTTGAACTCAACCGAAACAGAACCGTCCGCCTGAACAACTGGAATCGGAAATTCACCGCCTGCAAGAAATGTTGCTTCTTGCCCAGAAAGGGCCGTTAGGTTTGGTTCGGCCAATGTGCGCACGACGCCTTTGCTTTCTAGGGCTTCAAGCAAAATGCCAACTTCCAAGCCGCCAGCGTTAAAGCCAAACAAGGTCGCACCATTATTCGAATTCGCAGTAGGCAGTGTGCCAGCTAGGCCCGCAGTTTGCGCGCCTGTTGTATTCAATGTTCCCGTTCCGCCAGACACGCCGAGGTTGCCACCAAGACTGCTGCCACCAAGGGCAAGTGAGGAGCTAAGTGATTTTGAAACCGAACGCTGCATTTCAGCAAAGCGAACCTTTAGCATCACCTGCTGAACGCCGCCGACCGTGAGCAAGTTGGTTACACGCTCAGGCGCGTAACGCTGCGCGAGGTCCATAGCGCGATCAACTTTGCCTGCACTAGAAACCGTACCCGACAGAACAATACCGTCGTTTGCTGTGCGGACTTCGATTTTTTCGTTAGGCAAAATCTGACGCAACCGTTCTTTAAACTCGCTCACATCTGCCGAGACGCGCACGTCAACGTTGGTAATCAAACGACCCGCTTCATCCAGCAATGTTAGCGTCGTTAGACCCGGCGACTTGCCGAGGACATAGACGGTTCTATCAGAAAGCGTGGAAATGTCAGCGATGGAAGGGTTAGCGATGCTCAGCTCCGCAAAGGGCACGTCGCTTTCTACAACGACCGCGCGATTCATCGGGATGGGCAGCGTAGAGCTGCTACCAGATCGCACAATGCGCAGAGTATCCGCATGCGCTGGTGCGACGGATGCAGTGAATAAGACAGCGCAACCCAAAAGGGTTGCCCGTAATGCGTTCAACTTTTTCATGTGACCTGCCTCTCCGATCACGCCTCAGGAGCAGGTCTATCGCCTGCTTTAACCAGCAAGATGCGCGACTTTGGTTTTTATTGCAAGAATCAATGACTTCTGATGTGTCCTTGCTGTGTGTCTTAAGCAACATAGGTGCAAAGCTCTGGCATCGCGACCGCGTTGCCAGAGCTCATTTGTTTAAGATCCTTCAGCGCAAGGGATCGGCATATTGACGGTTTCGCCGCCTTTTCGCATGCGGATGGTGCAGACCTTTTTCGTAGGTTGCTGCGCTACAGGTTGTGCATCCTCGATGCCAAGCAACTGTTTCTGGTCTACTTCGATCAGACCAGCGACATTGGTGTCGCCTTGACCGACGAGTGACAAGTTAAGGCGACCCGTGCTCTGAGCCTGCGTGAGCGAGGCACCTTGTAGCTTGGTCACTGCAACCGTAACGGTACGTGCAATTGAGGAGGTTTGGATCTCTTCGTTCGAACTTTGATCAATCGCGATGATCTTTACCGCGTTTTCGATCAGGCGAGTCACCGTGCGTTGGTTGCGATTGTCAGAGCCTTGAACCTTACCCGTCCAATATACATCCACGCTGTCGCCTGGGCGCAAAAAGCCTGACACGCCCGAAGACACGTCAACTTTTATCGTAAAGGCGCTTTGCCCTTCTTCCAGGCGCGATTGTAGGCCGACTTCTTTACCGGGTTCGGTTATTTTAACGGCTAGAATAGCCTCGAATTTCTCTGTGGCGCGCATAACGTAGCGCTTTCCGGTTTTGTCTTTCGGGAATAGTTCTTCAACAGAGGTGAATATCCCTTCGGGCAACGCGTTTTGCGGCCATTGCGCGACAACAATGTCTTTCAGTAACAATTCGTCGCCGTAAGACAGTTTTTTGTTGGCGACAAAAACGCCAACGGTCGGCACGGTTGGTGTTTTGTTGGCCTGAGCGAGGCGCAATGCATCTTTTTGCTCGTTCACATAGGTTTGCGTCATGTGAACCGCAAAGCCAGCTAGGGCAATTCCAATCAGCAAAACGACACCAAAGATCATACGCATGTTATTACCCTTTCAACTTATAGCCCCAAATTGGGTAGGGGGTGGTTCAACCGTAGTTAATGCGCCCAGTTAGAAGAGCGGCCCAGCAAGAGCAGCTTTTTCTGTTTTGAGCGGTTCGCGATCAGCATTTCACTTTGGGTGACACGCTGATGCGCTGATTTTAGTTCAACTTATTCGCTGATCGACACGTTGCCGACAGTCATGCCGCTTAGCGTCGTATCTGTGCTTGCGGTGAGCGTGCCAGTACCACTGCTGATCGTCGCATAGGCCGCGACCGCGAGGCCAACAACCGCAGCTGTAAGAACAACCCAATCAACGGTAACAGCGCCGTCTTCATGGGAGATGAAATTTGAAAAAGAGTGCAGCATTTTATTCTCCGTTCCTCCGAAACTGGAGGGTCTAGTTAAGCGGACCTTCATATCAAATCCGGGGGGGTCACAATAAATATCCGTAAGGACAAAATGTGGCATGAATGGGGTCGAAACAGGGGGAGTTGTTGACCGTACCAGTAAAGCAAGGTGACCTGGCTTCACCAAAAACGGCCCATCCTTCGGAAGGAAGAATGAGCCGTCTAAGTAACGTGCAGCTAAGCTGCGATCACTAATTACTCAGCCGCTGGCAGTGCAACTGCACCAACAGTCATGCCGGACAATGTTGTGTCTGTAGACGCTGTCAAGCTGGACGCACCAGTCTGGATCGAGCCATATGCAGCAACTGCAAGGCCAACAACTGCAGCTGTAAGAACAACCCAGTCAACTGTTACTGCGCCGTTTTCGTCACGTGCGAATGCTTTGATGAAGTTAGTCATGTTGTATTCCTTCTAGGGATCAGTTTTCAGTTTGCGTCAAGTTCAGGGTTGTTCAGCGCCGCCTCTCACCTCGGTGCTGCCCGTCGTTCGA
>NZ_JBOEHB010000016.1:0-41848 GCF_050633725.1 Planktotalea sp. | reverse complement strand
TGCTGCCCGTCGTTCGATGAAATAGGTATCAAGGTCAAATGAGGCGCGATTTAGGCACGTGTAAGGCCATTTTCGTCTCAATTTGAGGAAATTCCAAGTGATCGTATCTTGGGTCGGTACAGTATTTGCAAGTAGGGCGGTTTGTTTCCAATCCGCCCCTAAGCACCAAAAAATATGGTGAATTCGTAATTCTTACTCAGCCGCTGGCAGAGCAACTGCACCAACAGTCATGCCGGACAATGTTGTGTCTGTAGACGCTGTCAAGCTGGACGCACCAGTCTGGATCGAGCCATATGCAGCAACCGCAAGGCCAACAACCGCAGCTGTAAGAACTACCCAGTCAACTGTTACTGCGCCGTTTTCGTCACGTGCGAATGCTTTGATGAAGTTAGTCATGTTAATATCCCTTTCTAGGATCAGGTTTTCAGTTTCCCAAGCTCTAGGGTTTTCTGCTCCGCCTCTCTGTGTGCGCTGCTGCCCGTTACTTGATGTAGGTTGTATCACTTGCAATTTGGGCGCGATTTGGGCGGAGAAACGGCAATTTTGCAGATGTTAACGAATTATTCATTTTTAGTTCTAAGTCAGGGCTTCTGCTCAAATACAAGAATCTAAAAAGCCGACCTGTTTCCAGATCGGCCTTGCGTTGAATATACTGTGTCTCAGTGCGTGCGCACTTCACCTAACGTTTACGAGTTAGAAGCCTGCGACGAAATTTGCGAGCCCGGCATCGGGATCGACGCTGACAACTTTGTCTTTGCCACCAAGTCCAGCAACTGAGGCAACGCCAATGCCGACAACAGCGGCGACGATAACCACAAACTCCGCCGTGACTGCGCCACTTTCTTGTTTCGCGAATGATTTGATAAGGTTTTTCATTTGAAGGTTATCCTGTAAATTTCTCTATTCATGTGCGCGAAGGACGCGAAACCACGTACCAAATGCGCTGATAGAGTCTTTGTTCCTCATAAAATTGGCGTGAACATGGCGCTGTTAAGGAAATTGGCTGCAATTCTTTCGAGCTTTCATTGCTTAAGAAAATGCGCAGATTTTTGGACGGGCAATTTTTGTGCTAAACGTCGGTTTTGGGTGCAATCCCAACCAACTTCGCTAAACTGGCGAAAAACGCAGTAGACGTTTTATTGGACAGAGCATGAAAAACAGCCCTTTTAAAATTGCAAGATTACTGGTTCTCGCGCTTTCTTTGCAGACCGTCGGTGTCGCGCAGGCGGAAACGTCAAAGCCCAAACCTTTCCCTGAGTTCTCGGCGAAACGCCAAAAGCCCCCCAAAGCAGGTAGCCGCAAGAGAATCACGATCCAAATTACCCCAAAAGGGGCGAAGGCCGGAACTGTGATTAGCGGCAAAGCCAAAGGCGGTAGCGGCAGCGCGAGCAAGACCTCTGCGTCCTACTCTTGGTTTTGGGACACGGTTTCAACAGACATCGGGAAAAGCGCGGGGCGTTATCAGGCGGCTTTGAATCGTCTGTCCAACCCACCTAATGGCAGCGGTGTGCGGGCCCCGAGGCTGCAGACATTGCATAGTATCTCGCAGGCTCATGGCATTGAAATTTTGAAAGCGACCATTGGCAAGAAAGTTTCACCCGCTTTGGTTCTTGCAGTTATAGCCGTAGAATCCGCAGGCAAAACCAAGGCTGTCAGTTCCGCTGGTGCGCAAGGGTTAATGCAATTGATGCCAGCAACGGCGACGCGGTTTGGGGTTAAGGATGCGAATATACCAGCGCAGAATATTTCTGGTGGCGTCGCTTATCTGGATTGGCTGATGGGGGAATTCTCAAATGACCCCGTTTTGGTGTTGGCCGCGTATAATGCGGGCGAGGGGGCTGTTCGTAAGAACAACGGCGTACCCCCTTATTCGGAAACCCGCGACTATGTTCCCAAAGTGCTTGCCGCGTTCCAGGTGGCGCGCGGCCTATGCGTAACGCCGCCGCAACTGGCCACAGATGGCTGCGTTTTCAAAAAGCTCGGTGGATAAAGTAAGGTGCGTGAGACCACACACCTTACGGTTTTCTTAAACGATTGTCGCTTCAGTCGCTGCGCGCAGCTCATCCTCGGAGACGCCATCCGCCGTTTCAACGATTTTGAGACCGCCTTCTACAACATCCAGCACACCTAGGTTCGTGATGATGCGATCCACGACCTTTTGACCCGTTAGCGGCAGCGTGCATTCTTTCAGAACTTTGCTGACGCCATGTTTGTTGGTGTGATCCATCACAACCACCACGCGGCCAACACCCGCAACAAGATCCATCGCACCGCCCATGCCTTTGACCAGCTTGCCCGGGATCATCCAGTTCGCCAAATCGCCGTTCTCGGCAACTTCCATCGCGCCCAAAATTGCCATCGCAATCTTGCCACCACGGATCATGCCGAAGCTTTGCGAGCTGTCGAAATAAGCCGTCTGCGGTAGCTCTGTAATAGTCTGCTTGCCCGCGTTGATCAGGTCAGCGTCCTCTTCGCCCGAGATCGGGAAAGGACCCATGCCCAGCATGCCGTTCTCTGATTGCAACGTCACTTCAACGCCTTCAGGGATGTAGTTGGACACCAGCGTCGGGATACCGATGCCAAGGTTCACATACCAGCCGTCTTGCAACTCTTGTGCGGCGCGCGCCGCCATTTGATTACGATCCCACATGACTTACGCCTCCCGAACTGTGCGCTGTTCAATGCGCTTTTCATGATCGCCTTGAATGATGCGGTGCACATATATGCCCGGCAAATGGATGCTGTCAGGGTCGAGCGAGCCCGTCTCAACGATCTCTTCCACTTCAACGATGCACATCTTGCCACACATGGCCGCTGGCGGGTTGAAGTTGCGCGCTGTCTTGCGGAAGACGAGGTTGCCCGTCGCATCTGCTTTCCACGCTTTCACAATGGCGAGGTCGGCAAAGATGCCGTTTTCCATGATATAAGTTTCCATCTCGCCGTTCGGGCCAGTTGGGAACTCTTTGTGCTCTTTGCCTTCAGCGATCACCGTGCCAACACCTGTTTTGGTGTAAAAACCGGGGATGCCGCAGCCGCCAGAACGCATGCGCTCAGCAAGAGTGCCCTGCGGGTTGAATTCCAATTCAAGCTCGCCAGAGAGATACTGACGCATGAATTCAGCGTTCTCGCCAACGTAGGAGGAGATCATTTTCTTGACTTGCTTGGTTTGTAGCAAAATGCCGATGCCGAAATCATCAACGCCTGCGTTGTTAGACGCAAATGTCAGATCCTTCGTGCCTGCATCTTTGATTGCATCCAAAAGCAATTCTGGAATGCCGCAGAGGCCAAAGCCACCTGATGCAATGAACATGCCGTCAAAAAGCACGCCTTCCAGAGCCTCGGCAGCGCTGCCATAGACTTTTTTCATGAAAATTCTCCTGACCCAATGTTTCGCGCAAATATGTGACGAAGGGTCAAGGGAGAGTCAATCATTATGCCGCGTCGCGGCATGCATCAAAGGACGCGAACTTGTGTCCCTACAGGTGTTATCGCAAACAGTTCTGCGATCTTCTCGTTGTAAAGTCCGATGCAGCCAGAAGAGGAGCGACGCCCGATTTTGCGCGTATCATGGGTGCCATGGATGAGGTAGGCGGGCCAGCTGAGATACATTGCGTGGGTGCCAAGCGGATTGCCTGCGCCTGCTTCCATGAATTCAGGAAGGCTCGGGTCGCGCTCACGCATGCTCTTGGTCGGGGTCCACGTTGGACCAACCTTTTTGCGCACAATCTTGGTGTAGCCGCGTTTGGTTAGCTCGTCGGTCATGGGAACGGATGTGGGATAAACGCGGTAGTCCGTGCCCTCGGCGTTCCAGTAGTGCAGCGCGCGCGAACTGGTGTCTGCAACGATGACGCCCTTGCCGAGCGTGTCAAAATGGTCTCGCCAGTCTTGAGTCACAAAGCTAGAGGCATTGCGGCGCTGCGCTGCAGGCTGGGAGGGCACATATTGCTGCGCGCTCAAAAGCGCAGGTGTCGCAAGTGTACTTGTCAGGCCTAAAACGGCGCTGCGGCGGGTAATTTTGATGCTCATTATTGACCTCAAAAGAAAAAAGGCTGCATTTGATGCAGCCTTCTCAGAACTTCATGGATTTGGCCACTCACATTTGAGTTAGCGGCGCTATTCCGCTTCTTTTTTTGCCGCGGCGGGCTTTTTCTTAGGCGCTGCCTTTTTTGCCGCAGTTTTTTTCGCGGCTGGTTTCTTTGCGGCGGCCTTTTTCTTGGGAGCGGCCTTCTTTTTCCCGCCCTTTGCGGCACGCTCGGCGATCAGTTCGACGGCCATTTCCATCGTGACATCTGCGGGCTCTGTGCCTTTAGGAATCGTAGCGTTTACTTTTTCCCATTTCACATAAGGGCCGTAGCGCCCTTCCATGACATTGACCGCGCCGCCATCGGAGGGGTGCTCGCCCAGCTCTTTAAGTGGTTTCGCAGCGGCCGCGCCGCCACGACGACCCGGGTTTGCACGCTTGTCCGCAAGCAGCTCAACCGCATGGTTCATGCCAATCTCTAGCATTTCAGTCCATTGCTTGAGACTCACATAGGTCGGTTTTTCCGCATCGGGCAATTTGTGCATAATATAAGGACCAAAGCGTCCCAAGTTGGCACTGATGCGGCCACCTTCTGGATGCTCGCCTACGCCGCGCGGCAGACTAAGCAGTTGAACGGCTTGCTCCAATGTTGTGTCGGCCTTGTCCCAGCCACCATGACGAGCTTGGGGCAGGGAGGTGCGCTTGGGCTTTTTGTTCTCAGGCGTGACTTCGCCGCGCTGAACGTAGGGGCCGTAACGACCGGACTTCAGCCAGATTTCGTCGCCTTCATCGGTGCCAAGCAGATGCTCTTCCCCATCAGCGCCTTCGCCCGCAATAGGGCGGGTGTAGGTGCATTCGGGGTAATTGCCACAGCCGACAAAACCACCCGTGCGGGAGGTTTTCAGGTGCAGGTTGCCCTGACCACACTTCGGGCAAATGCGAGGGTCTGTTCCGTCTTCGCGGGGCGGATAAAGCTGCGGTGCTAGCGCGGCATCGAGCACGTCGAGAACTTCAGAGATGCGCAACTCGGAGGTTTCCGAGATCGCGGCGTGAAAATCTCGCCAGAACGTTCCAAGCAATTCTTTATAGTCAGCCTCGCCGGCCGACACATGATCAAGCTGGCTTTCGAGGTCCGCGGTGAAATCATAGCCAACGTATTGACGGAAGAAATTCATCAAGAAGATGGTAACAATTCGCCCCTTATCCTCTGGAAACAGGCGGTTCTTCTCTTTGCGCACATATTCGCGGTCCTGAATCGTGGTCACGATCGAGGCGTAGGTAGACGGGCGGCCAATGCCGAGTTCTTCCATGCGCTTTACCAGAGTCGCCTCCGTGTAACGGGGCGGTGGCTGGGTGTGGTGTTGCTCAGGCGTGATCGTGCGCTTGTCCATCGGATCACCCTGCGCAATCTGGGGAAGGCGCTTGTCATCATCATCGACAACTGCGTCATCGCGGCCTTCTTCGTAGACTTTCATAAAGCCGTCAAACAACACAACCTGACCCGTCGCGCGCAGCTGCACCTGACCATCATCGGAGCCAAGATCAACCGTCGTGCGCTCCATTTTCGCGCTTTCCATTTGGCAAGCAATGGTGCGTTTCCAGATCAGATCGTAAAGTTTGCGTTGATCCGGCTCGCTGAGCTTCAGGCTCTCAGCATCTTTTGCCAAGACCGTCGGGCGGATACATTCGTGCGCCTCTTGGGCGTTCTTGGCCTTATTTTTATATTCGCGCGGGGACTTTGGCAGATAGCTGTCACCGTAGCGCTCTTTGATTGCATCGCGGGTTTCTGCGATGGCCTCAGGGGCCATGTCGATCCCATCGGTTCGCATATATGTAATGTGGCCTGCTTCGTACAAACGCTGCGCAATGTTCATCGTTTGGCGTGCGCCAAAGCCAAATTTGCGGCTGGCTTCTTGCTGAAGGGTCGACGTCATGAAAGGCGCAGACGGGTTGCGCGCGGCTGGCTTGGCTTCCACAGACACGGCCGTGAGCGCACGAGATGTCACCGCCTGAACCGCGAGTTCCGCTGCAGTTTGGTTTGCCAGATCATACTTATCGAGCTTTTGGCCTCCCAACACCGTTAAGCGCGCTTCAAATTCCTGTCCGCGCGGCGTGGCAAGCAAGGCTTTGACTGACCAGTACTCACGGGCGTTAAACGCCTCAATCTCTTGTTCGCGCTCGACGATAATGCGCAAGCAAACGGATTGAACGCGTCCCGCAGAACGTGCGCCGGGCAATTTGCGCCAAAGAACTGGCGAGAGATTAAAGCCCACAAGATAATCCAACGCGCGACGGGCGAGATAGGCTTCGACCAGAGGGCGATCCACTTCTCGCGGGTTTTTCATCGCTTCGGTGACAGCCGTCTTCGTAATCGCGTTGAAGACGACGCGGCTGACAGGGGTGTCTTTTTTGATCGAGCGGCGTTTGGTCAGCGCCTCTTGCAAGTGCCAGGAAATCGCTTCGCCTTCGCGATCGGGGTCAGTTGCGAGGATGAGTTCATTGTCCTCTTTTAAGGCGTCCGCAATGGCTTTGACATGCTTGCGGCTGTCGTTTCCGATCTCCCACTTCATCTCGAAATCATGTTCGGTGTCCACCGATCCATCTTTCGGAGGAAGGTCGCGCACGTGGCCGTAAGACGCCAGAACGGTATAGTCTGGGCCCAAATACTTGTTGATTGTCTTGGCTTTAGCTGGTGATTCGACAACAACAACTGGCATATATTTTCCTAACGACTCGTCTCAAGATTTTCTTTTCTTATGGGCCGAGTACATGTGTGGGGAAAGGGAATAATGTCAATTGCGCAATATGATCGCGGGCTTTGTGTAGGCAAAAGAGCTTTTTTAAATTGAAACAAGACAAGTCGGCGACGGCTGGGCTAGGCTACAGAAAAGCCATTTTGAAAAAAGGTAAGATGATGCGGATTTTGGTCTCTTTGTGCTTAGCGTTGATGTTGAACGGGCCCGCCTTCGCGGATTACTATGAGCCCGCTCGGGGGACAGAAGAGCGCGCCGCAATGTTAGATGCGCTGCGCGCCCACGCAGAGGAGCAATTGGGCGCGCCGATCGAATTCCTTGTTTATGAACTACGCGTAAACGGACCAGTTGGGTTTGCTGCGGTTCATGCGCAGCGCCCGGGCGGAGGAGCGATCGATCTCTATGCGACACCTGGGTTTGCGGAAGGGACAATTGATCCGGAAATGATGGATGGCACATCGATGCAGGCCCTCATGCGATTGTCGGGGCGAACGTGGGTGGCGGTGCATTGGGCAATTGGCCCGACGGATGTTTGGTTTTCTTACGCTCCATTCTGTCGGCGGTATCGAAGCGTCATTGCCGATTATTGTGCAGGCGTTGAATAACGCGCTAAGCGCGACTTATGAGGCCTCCGGGTGCCCGCCGTATGTGCCCGCGTATTTCCAGATCGGTTAGGATCGGAATCACCTGACTGGTTTGAGTGCCCATATCCCGCAGCAATTGATCTTCCGCCATCGGGCTGGGACCAAGGCGATTCAAGATGCGCTGATGCAGCGCGTTGGTTTCCCGCAAGTTGGGTTTTGGCGTGTTTGTCGCTGCAAGCGGCAAATCCATCTGTTGGACGGGCTGTTGTGTCGGGGTTAGCTCTGCAAGAGCTGAAATGACATCTTCGGCATTACGCACCAGAATAGCGCCATCGCGGATGAGCATATTGCAACCCGACGCCCGCGCATCAAATGGATGACCAGGCACGGCAAGAACATCTCGTCCTTGATCCAATGCCCCTTGGGCGGTGATTAAGCTGCCTGATTTTCCCGCCGCTTCAACAACAACGCTAGCGGGGCACAGGCCTGAAATAATTCGGTTACGCATCGGAAAATGCCGCGCGATTGGGGCCATCCCCATTGGTTGTTCAGACAATAAAGCGCCTGTTTCCAAGAGCGAGGTCGCGAGTTCATGGTTCTCGGCAGGGTAGATCACATCAACGCCGCCAGCTAAAACCGCGATAGAACCAGATTTTTGCGATGCGAGATGGGCGCAGGTGTCGATGCCGCGCGCAAGGCCTGAAACAACCACAAATCCAGCAGCAGACAAATCCGTTGCCAGAGCCCGCGCCATGCGGGTTCCTAAAGAGGATGCATTGCGTGCGCCAACAAGCGCGATCATTGGGCGAGAGAGCGCTTCAAGATTTCCGCGCACCCAGATCATCGGCGGAGCATCGGGGATTTGGGCAAGCAGTTTGGGGTAGCGCGATTCGCCGCGACAAATGAGCGTTGCCCCGATCTGCGCACCAGCACTTAGCTCCGCCCTGCACTGATTTTCAGAGCAGGGGGCATATTTGCTCATGCCGGCCTTGGCGGCGATCTGCGGTAGCGCATCTAGCGCTTTTGCCGCGCTGCCGTGCTCTGTAAGCAATCTGTAAAACGTCGCAATTCCAACGCGCCGTGAGCGCAAGAGGCGAAGCCACAACGCACGTTCATCTTCCGTGGTGGGTGGGAGTAGGGGGTGAGTGGAAGAAAGGGTATTTTCGCTCATCATGCCTCCGCCTGCTTACGGAATCATCTCTAGCAGTAACGGGGTTAATAGCGCGTAAACCCTAGATGAGTTTCGTCACCCTCCCGCGCCGCCAACGGTTAGTCCACCAATCATTACAGTGGGTTGACCTACTCCGACAGGCACCCATTGCCCCGCTTTGCCGCAATTTCCCATACCTGGATCAAGCGCCATATCGTTTCCAAGGGCGCGAATCTGCTGCATCGCCGTTGCACCATCCCCGATCAATGTCGCGCCCTTTACCGGGGCGCCGACTTTGCCATTCTCTACGCGATAGGCTTCGGTGCAAGAGAACACGAATTTGCCGTTGGTGATATCGACCTGACCACCACCGAACCCAACTGCATAAATACCATCCTTCAGATCAGCGACGATATCGGCTGGGGCACTGTCACCGCCCATCATATATGTGTTGGTCATTCGCGGCATGGGTGGATGCGCATAGCTTTCGCGTCGACCGTTCCCTGTTGGCGCAACTCCCATAAGGCGGGCGTTTTGACGATCTTGCATGTAACCGCGCAGGATGCCGTCTTCGATGAGTATATTTTTTGCCGAGGGCGTGCCTTCGTCGTCAATGGTGATCGATCCACGACGATTTGGGATCGTTCCATCATCCAGAACCGTGACGCCCTTGGAGGCCACCCGTTCACCGACGCGCCCCGAAAAGGCGCTTGAACCTTTGCGATTGAAATCGCCTTCAAGCCCGTGACCAACCGCCTCATGAAGCAAGATGCCGGGCCAGCCGGGGCCAAGAACAACATCCATCATGCCAGCGGGCGCTGGAACAGCAGAGAGGTTAACAACAGCAATGCGCAAGGCTTCTCTGGCCTTGTCTTTCCAATGCTCAGGATCGAGCAAGCCATCAAGTGAGATACGGCCACCGCCACCCGCCGAGCCACTTTCGCGGCGTCCGTGTTCTTCTGCAATGACAGAGATATTGATGCGTGTCATTGGGCGGGTATCGCTAACTTCTGCGCCGTCGGGTCGAAGAACGGTGATTTCCTGCAGCGAAACCGCAATCGAGGCACTCACCTGTACAACGCGCGAATCAAGATCACGCAAATAGGCGTCGATTTCGCGCAATGTGTCGATCTTGGCGCTAAAGCTGACTTCGGAAATGGGGTCGATATCGCGGTATAGCTTTGCATTGGTGTTGTTTGGAGCATCGGCCATTGTGCCGCCGCCCTCGCCAATCGCTAGACGCGCCGTCGCGCACGCACGTTTCAATGAGGCTTCTGAAACTTCAGTTGAATGAGCATATCCCGCAACTTCACCAAGAACTGCCCGTAGGCCGAATCCTTCTGAAGCATCGTAAGACGCGGTTTTGAGCTTGCCGTCATCGAAAACGAGGGCTTCTGCGGTGCGCCGCTCTAAAAACAATTCTCCATCATCAGCGCCGTCACAGGCCTGTTTAAGGACTTTGAGGGCGCTTTCACGCGAAAAGCGATCTTCAAAGGGGCGAAATGGGCTGTGGGCCATGCAGATTTTCTCTTTCGTTTGACATAAATCAAAAAAGCGTCCGTTTGCCGCAACGCATAGTCTTTATCTACAGTTAAGAATATGGTTTTAAACAGCCCAATAACAACGGGCTCGGCGTGCTTTCTAGTGTGCCAAGCCCGTTTGAGTAAAAAAGACCAACTATAACCGAACAGACTGGCATCTCGCTGGAATCGATCAGGGTGTAATATGCAACTGAAAACAACTCTTTATAGCCTACTGGCTACACTTTTGGCGGCTCCGGCCATGGCGCAAGAAGCCTTGGAAGTCGTAGGGGTGCCAACCCCGCGCGGCCTTGGCTTTCAGCCTGCCGCAACAGAGCTAGCACGCGATTTGCAGTGGCTCGATGGAATGATTCTAGTGATCATCACGGTCATCACCGTCTTTGTGACTGCGCTGATGGCGTATTGCATCGTGCGTTATAACCGCCGCGCGAACCCAACGCCGGGTACATTCACGCACAACTCTCCGATTGAGGTCGCTTGGACGATCATTCCAATCGTTGTTCTGGTCTTCATCGGTGCGTTTTCTTTGCCTATCTTGTTCAAGCAGCAAGAAATTCCTGAAGCAGACATCACGATCAAAGTGACGGGCTATCAGTGGTACTGGGGTTACGAGTATGTTGATCACGAGTTCGGCTTCGACAGCTTCATGTTGGCGAAAGACGAGCTGGAAGAGTACGGCTATGCACAAAGCCACTATTTGCTCGCAACAGACACAGCTGTCGTTGTTCCTGTCGGCAAAACAATCGTTATGAACCTCACAGGCGCTGATGTGATCCACTCTTGGACGATCCCTGCCTTTGGTGTGAAGCAGGACGTTGTTCCTGGTCGCTTGTCACAGCTTTGGTTCGCAGCTGAGAAAGAAGGCGTTTACTTCGGTCAGTGTTCAGAGCTTTGTGGTAAAGACCACGCGTATATGCCCATCACTGTGAAAGTTGTGAGCGAAGAAGCTTATCAAAAGTGGCTGACAGGCGCGATTGAAGAGTATGCGGGCGTGCCGCAGGCCTTTGATGTCGCCGCGGCTGAGTAACTTGCAGTAATGAACGTCGGCGCGCAGGGTTTTCTTTGCGCGTCACTTTTCTTGAAAGACTGAGGGGAGGACAGGATGAGCGATGCTAGCTTGAACGATGCCAGCTTTGATCGCGAGGCGAGCTTTGGCGATTTCTTTGCGCTGCTAAAGCCACGCGTCATGACGCTTGTTGTGTTTACTGCTCTTGTTGGGCTGTTGGCGGCTCCGAACCCTGTTCATCCAATGATCGCTTTTACCTCCATTTTGTTCATCGCCATCGGTGGTGGCGCATCTGGTGCGCTTAACATGTGGTGGGACGCGGACATTGATGCTGTGATGAAGCGTACGCAAAAACGCCCAATTCCTGCTGGCAAAGTCACTGAGAGCGAAGCTCTTGGATTTGGCGTCGCATTGTCGGGCCTGTCCGTCATTATGTTGGGGCTTGCGTCCAATTGGGTCGCAGGCGCACTTCTTGGCTTTACGATTTTCTTCTACGTTGTGATTTACACGATGTGGCTCAAGCGTTGGACACCCCAAAACATCGTCATCGGCGGCGCGGCGGGTGCTTTCCCTCCGATGATCGGTTGGGCGGTTGCAACGGGTGGCATTTCTGTCGAGTCGGTGCTGATGTTCTGCCTTACGTTCATGTGGACACCGCCGCATTTCTGGGCGCTCGCGCTGTTTATGCGCAAGGACTACGACAACGCTGGCGTTCCGATGTTGACTGTTACGCATGGCCGCCGTGCCACGCGCATTCACATTCTTGTTTATACGCTCTTGCTGGCGATTCTGGCTGTCGGAACAGCGTTTACCTCGGTTGGCGGTCCAATCTACCTTGCTGTCGCCGTTGTGCTAAACGCACTCTTCATCAAAGGCGCGTGGGACATTTTCCGCCGCAATGAAGAGGACAGCGAAGCAGACAATTTCAAAGCAGAGCGCAGCTTCTTCAAGCTGTCATTGCTTTATCTCTTCATGCACTTCGGCGCGATCCTTGTTGAAGCGATCCTTGTCCGCTTTGGATTGGGGGGCTGGTAATGGCGCTTAGCAAACAGCACGAAATTCATACACGTAGATATGGTCGCAACCTTGGTGTCGGGCTTACGCTAGCGGCCTTCATCGCGATCGTTTTTGGCTTGACCATCGTTAAAGTAACACGTGGCGATTACGAACCGCCACGCGGCGAGGCGCAAGAGTAATGGCAATGGATCCCAAGAAGAAAACGGTATTTCAGGCGGCGACTTTGGTCGTTGTCATGGGCGCGCTCGCGTGGGCGTCGGTTCCGTTTTATGATTGGTTCTGCCGCGTTACCGGATTTGGTGGTATCACCAATGTTGCGGAAGCGGGCAGCGACGAAATCTTGGATCAAACGATCACGGTACGCTTTGATGCCTCCAAAGAGCGCGGCATGCCTTGGGAATTCAAACCTATGGTGCGCGAGATCGAAATGCGCATCGGTGAAACAGGTTTGATCTTCTATGAAGCCTATAATCCAACTGACAAGCCCGTTGCAGGGCAGGCGAGCTATAACGTGGCTCCTTACCAAGCTGGCTATTTCTTCAATAAGATCGACTGTTTCTGCTTTGAAGAGCAGGTCTTGCAACCCGGCGAGCGCGTTGAAATGCCCGTGACGTTCTATATCGATCCAGAGATTGTCACAGACCGCGACGCAAAATATACTAAAGAAATAACGCTTTCGTATACTTTCTACGAAATCGATTTGCCCGAGACGGTCCAACAGGCCGCGCTTGAGCAACCCGCTGAAACAATTAATAACTAAGCCCATCCGACGAGGGACCTATGGCACACGCAAAAAACCACGACTATCACATTCTTAACCCCTCGCTCTGGCCCCTGCTTGCTGCGGTTGGTGCATTTGTAATGCTGTTTGGAGCCGTTATTTGGTTCCATGATAGCGGACCTTGGATGTTCCTGATCGGCCTCGCGGCAGTGCTATACGTCATGTATGGCTGGTGGGCAGAAGTCATCGACGAAAGCCACGTTGGCGATCACACGCCTGTCGTACAAATCGGCCTGCGCTATGGTTTCATCATGTTCATCATGTCCGAAGTCATGTTCTTCGCAGCTTGGTTCTGGAGCTTCTTCAAACACGCGATGTACCCGATGGGTCCAGAATCGCCTGCGGTTGATGGCATTTGGCCACCAGCTGGCATCGAGACATTCGATCCTTGGCACCTGCCGCTGATCAACACATTGATCCTGCTTTGCTCAGGTGCGGCCGCCACATGGGCACACCACGCTTTGGCACATGAGAACAACCGCACAGATACAAAAAACGGTCTGATCATTGCTGTTGGTCTGGGTCTAATCTTCACAGTGTTCCAAGCGTATGAGTATTCTCACGCGGCCTTTGGTTTCTCTGGCAACATCTACGGCGCAAACTTCTTCATGGCGACTGGTTTTCACGGTTTCCACGTTGTGATCGGAACAATCTTCCTGTTCATCTGCCTGCTCCGTTTGCAGCGCGGTCACTTCACAGCAGAGCGCCACATCGGCTTCGAAGCAGCCGCATGGTACTGGCACTTTGTTGACGTTGTTTGGCTGTTCTTGTTTGCAGCTGTTTACGTCTGGGGTGGCTAAGCCATCTCTATTGCGGCGCATTGCGGCTTGAAACCCGCGCCGCAACAGGACAAAAGCCAAGGCGCGTAGGATTTTCTCCTGCGCGCCTTTTCAATTGATGGGGCATTTTGCGAGATGCTAAAACGTGTTCTTCTGCCATTGATATTCGGGTTGGCCGGTTTCGCCATTCTCGTTTCGCTTGGAGTTTGGCAGCTACAAAGATTGACCTGGAAACAGGATATACTTGCTGACATCACGTCTCGCATAACTGCAGACCCGATCGCGTTGCCTGCGACGCTCGATCCAACGCGCGATCGCTATTTGCCGGTCATGGCAACAGGTACCTTTAGCGAAAACGAAATTCACGTTCTGGTTTCGCAAAAACATGTCGGGGCCGGTTATCGGATCATCAGCGCATTTGATACGAACGATGGCCGACGCATTTTAGTGGATCGCGGGTTTATCAAGGTTGATCAAAAGAACAGCGACCGCCCAATTGGCGCGGCGTCGATCATCGGAAATTTGCATTGGCCAGATGAAACAGGCGGCTCAATTCCAGAGCCTGATTTGAAAGCCGAGATTTGGTTTGCGCGCGATGTGCCAGTAATGGCTCAGCATCTTGATACGCTGCCTATTCTACTTGTAGCGCGCGAGGTGTCGCTCGAAAATGATCCTGTTTCGCCATTGCCTGTCGATACCGTTGGAATTCCGAACGATCATTTGCAATACGCAATCACATGGTTCTCACTGGCCGCGATTTGGCTGGTTATGACACTGACTTTCCTATGGCGTGCACGGGGCGCGCAGAAGGGTTCAACATGAAGTATATTTCAACACGCGGCGCTGCGCCGGTCCTTACCTTTGAAGAGGCTATGCTTACGGGCCTTGCGCGCGATGGTGGACTTTATGTCCCTGAAACGATCCCTCAAATGAGCGCAGATGACATTCGCGACTTGGCGGGTCTTAGCTATGAAGAGATTGCGTTTCGCGTGATGCGCCCGTTTGTCGGCGACACCTTCTCGGACGCCGAATTCAAAGGTTGCATTGAGCGGGCTTATGCTGGCTTTGGCCATGATGCGCGCGCGCCTTTGGTTCAGCTTGGCCCCAATCACTTCCTGATGGAGTTGTTCCACGGCCCAACCTTGGCGTTCAAAGATTTTGCGATGCAACTGATCGGGCAAATGTTCGAAGTGGCGCTGAAACGCTCTGGCAAACGTGTGACCATTGTTGGCGCTACCTCGGGCGATACGGGCTCTGCTGCAATCGAGGCATTTCGCGGCTTGGATGCGGTAGATGTTTTCATTCTTTACCCGCATGGCCGTGTTTCGGAAGTGCAGCGTCGCCAAATGACAACGCCTTCGGAAAGCAACGTTCATGCAATAGCAATGGATGGTGATTTTGACGATTGCCAAGCGCGTCTGAAAGACATGTTCAATGATTTCGAGTTCCGCGACGGCGTGAAACTTGCTGGCGTGAATTCAATCAATTGGGCGCGCGTTTTAGCACAGGTTGTCTATTACTTCTCGAGCGCTGTGTCGCTCGGCGCGCCTGAACGCAAGATCAGCTTTACGGTTCCAACGGGTAACTTCGGGGATATTTTCGCGGGTTTCATCGCCAAACAAATGGGCCTGCCAATTGACCGTTTGGTGATTGCAACCAATCAGAACGACATCTTGCACCGCTGCATGGAGTCGTCTGCATACACAAAAACAGGTGTGAAACCTTCGATTTCTCCGTCGATGGACATTGAAGTGTCTTCGAACTTTGAACGCGCTTTGTTCTGGGCACATGGAAAAGACGGGCAGGCAATCAAAGGGCTTATGGATGATTTGGCCTCTGGTGGTGGCTTTACGATTTCCGACAACGCCATGGGCGCACTGCGCGAGAATTATGACAGTGGCATGGTCGATGAGGCCGGCACCTCGGCGATGATTACGAAGGCTTTGGCGCAGACTGGCGAAATCCTTTGTCCGCATTCTGCCATTGGCGCAGCGGTTGCAGAAGATCACCTTGGCACCACGCCGATGATTACGCTTGCCACTGCTCATCCTGCGAAGTTCCCAGATGCGGTCGAGGCGGCGACAGGTATGAGGCCTGCGCTTCCGCCTCGTATGTCTGATCTATTTGAGCGAGAAGAACGCGTTACGCGCGCCCCTAACGATTTACAGGCCCTGCAATCCATAATCCGCGAGCGTATTTCTGAATGAGTGTGCAAACTCACGAGTTTCCAAATGGATTTCGTATCGTCACTGAAAAAATGCCGGGGCTTCAATCCGCATCAATCGGGATTTGGGTTACGACGGGGGGGCGAAACGAGCAGGTCCAGCAGAACGGGATTGCACATTTCCTCGAACATATGGCGTTCAAGGGCACGACCACACGCAGCGCTTTGCAGATCGCAGAAGCGATTGAAGATGTGGGCGGCTATATTAACGCTTACACCAGCCGCGAGGTAACAGCCTATTATGCGCGCGTATTGGGCGCGGATGTTCCGCTCGCATTAGATGTCATTTCCGACATATTGTTGAATCCAGTTTT
Organism: Planktotalea sp.; assembly: GCF_050633725.1. Lineage (GTDB taxonomy): Bacteria > Pseudomonadota > Alphaproteobacteria > Rhodobacterales > Rhodobacteraceae > Planktotalea. The sequence goes on along the minus strand of NZ_JBOEHB010000016.1, from coordinate 25,678 downwards.
TGATGAAGATGAAATCGAAATCGAACGCGGGGTTATCTTGCAGGAAATCGGCCAAGCGCTTGATACGCCTGATGATGTGATCTTTGATTGGCTCCAAGAAGAGGCATATCCGGATCAGCCGATTGGCCGCACGATCCTTGGCTCAGAAGAGCGCGTGCGCAGCTTTACCCGCGAAGATTTGCGCCGCTTTGTCAAAGAACACTATGGACCGGGGCAAATGATTCTTGCGGCGGCTGGCGATGTTGATCACGAAACCATTGTGCGCCTCGCAGAGAAACTTTTTGGCGGGCTCGAAAGCCAAACCAGCGACGCACCCAAAGCGGCAAGTTTCATTGGCGGTGAACGCCGTGAAGTTAAAACGCTGGAGCAGGCACATTTTGCGTTGGCCTTTGAAGGGCCGGGGTATTGTGATGAGGCGATTTACACAGCGCAGATCTTTTCGGTTGCGCTAGGTGGCGGCATGTCGAGCCGCTTGTTCCAAGAAGTGCGTGAAAAGCGCGGCTTGTGCTATACAATCTTTGCCCAAACGGGGGCATATTCCGACACTGGAATGACGACAATCTACGCAGGCACAAGCGGTGAGCAACTGCCAGAACTGGCGCAGCTTACGATGACCGAAATTGATCGCGCCGCGGCAGATTTAGCTGACAGCGAAGTCGCGCGGGCTAGGGCGCAAATGAAAGCAGGCATGCTCATGGGATTGGAGAGTCCTTCGAGCAGGGCCGAACGCCTCGCGCGTCTTATGCAAATTTGGAACCGCATTCCACCTTTGGAAGAAACGGTGGCGTTGATTGACGGGGTCACGACAACGGGCGTGCGTGATTTTGCGGGAAACCTTGTAACGCAAGCGCCCGCGGCGCTGGCGCTTTATGGGCCAGTGGATCGTGCGCTAGGGTTGAATGAAATGTTGGCAGATCGGGCGCGCTGATGCTTCGAATGCGACGCAAAGTTAGGTTAGAGACAGAGCGCCTTACTCTGCGACCACCAGCGCATTCCGATTTTCGTACATGGGCTGATTTGCGGTTTGATAGCGCAGATTTTCTAACCAAGTGGGAACCAACTTGGGCCGCTAACCACTTGACGCGCAAAGCTTTCACTAATCGGGTCTATTGGGCGCAACGCTCGATCAACGGCGATACAGCATTGCCGTTGTTTATGGAACGTCGTGCAGATGGTGCATTGATTGGTGCAATTACGTTGGACAATATTCGACGTGGCCCCGCGCAATGTGGAACGCTTGGGTATTGGGTCGGGCAAGAATATGCGCGCCAAGGCTATATGGGCGAGGCGATTGCGGCCATGGTTCACTACGCTTTCGAGCGCATGGATTTGTCTCGATTGGAAGCGGCATGCCTGCCAGAAAACAAGGCGTCCCGTGGGCTGTTAGAGCGATCAGGGTTCAAATACGAAGGCGTTGCGCAAGCCTATCTTCAGATTGATGGGCGTTGGCGCACCCATGTTCTTTATTCTGCATTGCGTATGGATCGGCGCGGACGCACAAACGCTGGTTAGTTGCACTCAAAAACACCTTGGCGAGGTCTTAACATGTTGAACTCTATCACACCTGATTTCGAAGCAACGCTGTGCAGCAAACTGCCTGCGCATCTCATCAAGGACGCAGAGCCACGCTATCTTGAGGAACCTCGCGGGTTGTTTGAAGCAGAGCCGACGCTGCTCGCTTTGCCAGAAACCACAGAGCAGGTTGCGACAATTGTAAAACTCGCAAGCCAAGCGCGCGTGGGCATTATTCCCTACGGCGGTGGAACTGGCTTGGTGGGGGGGCAAATCGCCCAAGCCGGACCCACCGCGCTGATCGTTTCATTGGAGCGCATGAATGCCATTCGCTCGGTGCATGCAGATGAAAATGTGCTGATTGCAGAAGCAGGAACCATTCTTGCCGATGTGCAAAGCGCCGCAGAAAACGTCGATCGCTTGTTTCCCCTTTGTCTTGCCGCAGAAGGAACTGCGCAGATTGGTGGAAATTTGGCCACTAACGCAGGCGGCGTTAACGTTTTGCGCTATGGCAATGCGCGTGATTTGTGTTTGGGGCTAGAAGCCGTTTTACCAGATGGGAGCATTTGGAACGGGCTTTCGCGTCTGCGAAAGGACAATACAGGTTATGACTTGCGCAACCTATTGATCGGCGCAGAAGGATCGCTTGGCATTATCACAGCGGCCTCCCTTAAGCTTAGCCCGCGACCCGCTGGGGAGGGCACCGCGTTCATGGTTGTTAACTCCCCTGAGGATGCAATCGCATTGCTGTCTGCAGCGCGGAGCCAGCTTGGAGAAGCGGTCAGTGCATTTGAAATCATCCATCGGCAAGGCTTGGATTTTGTTGCTGAATGCCTGCCTGATATTCGCAGACCCTTTACGCAAAACCCGGAGTGGAGTGTTTTGATTGATATCGGTTTGTCCCGCGGACTTGATCCACAGGCGGCGCTGGAAACGCTTTTTGAAACGGGTTTAGAGCTTGGGCTTGTTAGCGATGGCCTGATTGCGCAATCTGTTGCCCAACGCACTGATTTTTGGTCAGTGCGCGAACATATCCCAGAGGCAAATCGTCGGATTGGTTCCGTTTCGTCGCACGATATTTCGGTTCCGATCAGCGCGGTACCTGAATTTATCGAACGTGCCAACAACGCGGTTGCTGAAATCGGGCCATTGAGGGTCAATTGTTTTGGGCATTTGGGGGATGGCAATCTGCACTATAATATTTTCCCCGACGCGGGAAAGAAGCCGTCCGATTACAGCGAGTTGCGATCAAGTGTTAAATCGGTTGTTCATAAGTTGGTGCACGAATTAGATGGCTCGTTCAGTGCCGAACACGGTGTTGGGCGATTGAAAACAGCCGATTTGGAAACCTATGGTGATCCAGCGAAACTGGCGGCAATGCGCGCGATTAAATCGGCGTTGGACCCCTATGGAATAATGAATCCCGGCGTTGTTTTGGCCTAAGTAGTGCGGCGGCTAAGCCCAATTATGCACCGTCAAAAGAACAAAGGGCCTTAACGTCCATCCCGAGCGCCTCTAGCTTTGCTCGCCCGCCTAGCTCGGGCAGGTCTATCACAAAAGCGCATCCAATGACCTCGCCGCCTAAGCGCTCGATCAATTTGATACCAGCCTCAGCTGTGCCGCCAGTTGCGAGCAAATCATCAATGACGAGGATTTTTTCGCCTGCTGCAATAGCGTCATCGTGCAGCTCAACGGTGGCTTCGCCATATTCCAGTTTGTAATCCTGCGAAATGGTTTTGCCCGGCAGTTTGCCCGCCTTGCGAACAGGCACAAAACCGATGCTAAGCTGGTGTGCAATCGCGCCGCCAAGAATGAAACCACGCGCTTCGAGGCCGACGACCTTATCAATCTTGATACCCACATAGGGGTGTAGCAGTTGATCAATCGCCAAGCGAAATCCGCGAGGGTCAGAAAACAAGGTCGTTACATCGCGGAACATAATTCCTTCATGTGGAAAATCGGGAATGGTGCGAATGTAGTCTCTGACGGTTTTCATCGGGCAGTGTCCTTTAGCGTTCATGTGGTGTCTAACGCGCCGGATAGTGCTGGCCAAGTGCCATGATGTCCTGTTTCCCGAGTTTCGTAAGGGCGTTGCTTGATTGCGAAAAGATCGAGCGTGTTTCGTAGAATGTACCGCCAATGTCGGTCAGAAATCCTAACCCTTGAGTGATCTCTTCAAGCATAGCGCTTTCATATGCGCGGATTTGTAGGGCTGGTGTGAAGATTATAACCGCTTTCAGAATGGAGCTTTCGCTAACGAAGACACGTACGCCCGCTGCTGAGATTGGGGTTCCCTCGAGCCGCGTAAAGCCAGAGCCGCGTATTTCGCCGCCGCGCGGTATATCAAGGAACAGGATCTCGATATCTGGGTTTTTGTCATCGCGCCGCAAGTTTATCGCGCTGCCTGCGCTGTTCACTTCTTGGATCGCACGAGCAAGAGCGGCCTGCGCGCGTTTGGCTTTGCCACCAAGATAGGCGCGATCCATTTTGGTTATGCCAACGCTCAGATCGGCCTTGTCCCATTTGACGATTTGTTTTTGGCAGGCATCCATCGGGGGCGCTGCACAGGCGACCAAGCGATAAAAATCCTCGTCATTCAAAGCATGCTCAGCATCAATGAATTCCTGAGCTTGCGCGCTACTTGTCAGCGCAAGCCAAACAAGTAGCGCGCGCACTCTCACGCGCGGCGCAGAGCAGCGGTTGCCGCGCCCATGCCAATAAGAGTAATGCCACCCGCTTGCGTTAAACGCCGCATTACGATGGGCCGCGAAATTTGCGTGCGAAGACGATCCGCAAGGAGGGCGTAGGCAAACGCATTTAACGCAGCTAGGCCAACGAAGGTGGCGATCAGGACAATTGCTTGGGGTGCGTAAGCGGAGTCTACAGCAATGAACTGCGGAACGAAGGCAACAAAGAAGCCAATGCTTTTTGGGTTTAACGCCGTCACAAGAGCGGAGTGCCAAAAAACCTGTCGCGCGCTTGCGTGATTGTCAGTCTTGACCAGACCCGCACCTTTGTCCGGTGCATGTTTTAACATCTTCAGCCCAAGGTAAACGAGGTAGGCTGCGCCCGCCCATTTGACGATGTTAAAGGCCAGCGCAGAGGTGGCAATCAAGGCACCGAGCCCAATCAAGGATGCGGTCATGGCGATCAAGTCACCCAAAGCTACGCCAGACGCCGTTGCAATGGCCACTTTGCGCCCCTGAGTAAGCGCATAGCTCAGGACCAACAAGATTGTTGGTCCGGGAATGAGCAAGAGCGCGACTGATGCGGCTACAAAGGCCAACCAAAGAGACATATCCATTATCCAAGGACCCTGCCAGCGACGGCGCTTAGCTTGGAAACCAATTCCGGATCCCGCTTCTCGGGGGCGGTCATGACCCCAAATTCCAGCGCCTTATCACATCCATGTGGGCAATCTTCGCGCTTTGCGCCAAGAAGTGCAGGTAATCTTTTCACCAGATCGCGGCCTTTATCAGAATTGCCCATCAATGTTTTGATGATCTCTGTGACATCGACTTCACCGTGATCGGGGTGCCAGCTGTCATAATCGGTGATCATCGCAACAGAGGCGTAACAAAGCTCCGCTTCGCGGGCGAGTTTCGCTTCGGGCATGTTGGTCATGCCGATGACGTCCGCGCCCCAGCTTGTGCGATACATTTTGCTTTCGGCGAGGGTAGAGAACTGCGGCCCTTCCATCGCGAGATACGTGCCGCCCATATGGACGTTGATGCCCGCATCTTTCGCCGCCGTGTGGCACGCGTCTGACAAGCGAGGGCAGGTCGGGTGCGCTACGGAAACATGGGCAACGCAGCCAGTTCCAAAGAATGATTTTTCACGTGCGAAAGTTCTGTCAATGAATTGATCAACGATGACAAAATCGCCCGGTGCCATCTCTTCGCGAAAGCTGCCGCAAGCAGAGACAGAAATTATGTCCGTCGCCCCAATTCGTTTTAACGCATCAATGTTGGCACGATAGGGAACCGTTGTAGGGCTATGCACATGACCACGACCATGGCGCGGCAGAAAGGCCATTTTGACGCCTTGCAAAGTGCCTGTGAGAATCTCGTCCGAGGGGGTGCCCCAAGGGGTTTCGACAGCCTGCCAAGCCGCATCTTCAAGCCCGTCGATATCGTAAATACCCGACCCGCCGATCACAGCAATCATAGTCTCTTTCATGTTTGGTTCCTATTGTTCTCATTTGGCACTTTAAGTGCACGGTAACGAGGCCATCGTACAAAGAAAACTCATGATTCTCGGCTTCAGGCCAATTTGCAAGAGAGGAGGGGTGTTCTTTGCACAGTGCTTGGGATAAGGCAGCGCTAACACGCTTCTCCCGTTAGATAGGTTACCTCATGAAACGAGCCATTCTCGGTGCATTCGCCAACCGTATGACCCCTCCGGATTTGCGCTGGATGCCAGACGAAGGATTTTCCGTAGCGCGGCTGCGTATCGAACTTCTGTCTGGACTGACAGTTGCTTTGGCCTTGGTGCCCGAAGCTGTGGCCTTTGCATTTGTTGCAGGGGTTCACCCGCTTGTTGGTCTTTATGCCGCTTTCATCGTTGGCCTTATAACCGCGTTGATCGGTGGTCGACCGGGGATGATTTCCGGTGCAACTGGTGCTTTGGCCGTAGTTATGGTTGCTTTGGTTGCGCAGCACGGCGTTGAATATCTGTTTGCGACGGTCGTTTTGATGGGGCTTTTGCAGATTTTTGCCGGAGCGATGCATTGGGGCAAGTTCATCCGCTTGGTGCCGCATCCTGTTATGCTTGGCTTTGTAAATGGCCTTGCGATTGTGATTTTCCTCGCACAGTTGACCCAATTTAAGGTGCCGGGGACTGTGGTGAATACAGGACATGGCATGTCTGGCGGCGAGTGGCTGTCTGGCGGCCCACTTATTCTCATGCTGACACTGGTCGGCGCGACGATGGCGATCATTTGGGTCGTTCCTCGCATTACAAAAGTGATCCCAGCGCCTCTTGCTGGCATTGGTATCGTCGCAGCGGTGGTGATTGGCTTCGGACTTGACGTGCCACGCGTTGGTGACTTGGCCTCTATCGAAGGCGGGTTGCCGTCCTTTCATATTCCAAGCGTTCCTTTGAATTGGGAAACCTTCGAAATCATCCTGCCCTATTCAGTCATTCTCGCTGCTATTGGCCTGATTGAGAGCTTGCTCACCTTGAACCTTGTGGGCGAAATGACCAACAAGCGCGGCGGTGCATCGCAAGAATGTATTGCGCAAGGAATTTCCAATACTGTCACTGGCTTCTTCGGCGGCATGGGCGGTTGCGCAATGATCGGTCAGTCGATGATCAACGTGAAATCAGGTGGCCGCACACGGATCGCCGGTATCGCTGCTGCGTTATTCTTGCTGTTGTTCATTGTGGTCGGATCATCCGTGATCGAGCTAATCCCATTGGCCGCGCTGGTTGGCGTTATGTTTATGGTCGTGATTGGAACCTTCGCTTGGAACTCGCTCACGATTTTGCGCCGTGTCCCGTTAACCGATGCATTCGTAATCATATTGGTGACGGTCGTTACTGTTTATTCGGACCTCGCCGTGGCGGTTGTTGTCGGTGTTATCGTGTCTGCGCTTGCTTATGCTTGGAACAACGCGCGCCGTATTCATGCAATCGAGCGGCCGTCTTCGACTTCGGAGGGCGCGAAAGTTTATGAAATCCAAGGGCCGTTGTTCTTTGGATCTTCTGATGGCTTTATCGAACTTTTCAATGTGGAAAATGACCCAAAAGAGGTGATCGTAGATTTCAAACAAAGCCGTGTCGTGGATCAATCTGCATTGCAGGCGATCGAAGCGGTTGCTGGGAAATATGAAGAAGCTGGAAAGCGCATTCAACTGCGCCACCTAAGCCGTGATTGCCACGAATTGCTGAACAAAGCCGGTCACTTGATGGTCGATAGCGATGATGACCCCGACTATGAAATCGCGGTGGATTATCAGGTTCGCACAGGTATTCTTGGCGGGCATTGATTGTAAGCGGGGGGCATTGCCCCCCGTTTTTAATCGTCTGGTCTGCTGAGCTCGAAAACGTCTTTGACAATGGAATAATCTCGATATCCGAGCCGCGCCAGCGGTTGGAACGTCGTCACATCAAAGCGCCCATCAATTATGCAAGTATCGTCCAGGTGAACTCCGGTGACCTCGCCAAGAACCAGATAGTTGCTTTGCCCTTCCAATGTGATGATTTGCGTAAGTTTGCACTCTAGCGCGGCAGGCGCAGCTGCAACGCGCGGGGCATTGATGCTTTCGCACTCGGCTTTTGTCAGGCCCGCATGTGCAAATTCATCCTGCCCTGCAGCTAACGTCGCGCTGGACGCATTCATCGCATCTTGCAAGTTGGCAGAGACAACATTCACGCAAAAAACACCCGTTTCGCGGATCACTGCGACGCTGTCTTTCGTATTGTCGCGATCCTCTTTTGTGCCTGTCGAGGCGAACATGACTTGTGGCGGCACATATGCGACTGCGTTGAAAAAGCTATAAGGCGCGAGATTGTCGCGACCTTCGCTATCGCGGGTCGAGATCCAACCGATCGGGCGTGGTGTCACAATGGCGTTGAAAGGGTTATGAGCTAGCTCGTGACCATCTTCGGGTTTGTAAAACATCTTGGCGCTCCTTGTTTGCCCAATCGCTAACGTCATGTTAGGCGCGATGCCAGTCAAAATGGATGGTAGCGGCGCGTGTACGAACTTAGACGTGAAACAGAAGCGGATTGGTGGGAAGTCGAGGCGCTTTATGATCTGTGCTTTGCGCCGGGGCGTGAAGCGCTATCCTCTTATAGGTTGCGTGACGGTGTTTCTACGGTCAAAGAGCTAAGCTGCGTTGCGCGCGACAGTGATGGTATCCTCGCTGGTGCCATTCGCTACTGGCCTGTTAAAATCGGCGCGCATTCTGTGCTTTTGCTTGGCCCCGTTGCGGTTCACCCGACACGTCAAGGCGAAGGGCTTGGAGGCGCGTTGATCCGAGATAGTCTTGCCCGCGCCGCCGATTCTGGTTGGGATCGTGTCATGCTCGTTGGCGATGCGCCATATTACGAAAAGTTTGGTTTTAAGAGGTTAGAGGGGGTCTTTATGCCGCCTCCGACGAACCCTGAACGTGTGCTTGGTTTAGAAATTACCAAAGGCGCGTGGGATGGCGTTCAAGGCGATGTTTCGCGCAGCGCTTGAAAAATCGACCGACCGCTCCGATCTTTGATTGATGAACAACGCGTTAATCCCCGCTGACCTTGATCGAGACATTACGCTTATTGCAGAACGCTATTGCAAAGCGGGCGGCGTCGGCATTCAAGTCCTAAACCTATTGGGTGGCCAAGCCGAAAACCTGTTAGAGCGCCTGCCTGATCCAGTCAAAGACAGGTTGGAAGAGGCGACAACCAAAGCGCTGAATGTGGCTTTGAAAGCAGCGAGTCGGAGCAGGGGCGTGCTTCCTGATCAGGGGTTATGGCTCAATACTGTCGCAGCTACGGCGATGGGCGCAGCAGGGGGCGCAGGTGGCTTGCCAACGGCGTTGGCAGAGCTGCCTGTCACAACAACGGTTTTGCTACGCGCGATCCAAGGCATCGCCAAGGAATATGGGTTTGACCCCAATGATCCTGAAATTCAGGCGGAATGCTTGCAAGTTTTCGCCGCTGCGGGGCCGCTCTCTGATGATGATGGTGCCGACATGGGTTTCTTGAGCGCCCGCGTCACGCTTACGGGGGCGGCCGTGCAAAGCATCATTGCGCGCATTGCGCCACGTTTAAGCGCGGCGCTAGGGCAGAAACTGGCCGCGCAGGCCGTTCCAATCATTGGTGCCGTCGCGGGCGCTGCGACCAATTACGCGTACACAAGCTATTACCAAGAAATGGCGCATGTGCATTTCGGATTGATGCGCGCGGGCCAGCAACACGGGGTTGCGCGCGCGCAGCTGGTGTTGCGTTTGTCTGATGCTGTGAAATTAGCGAAACGCTAACGCGCGACCGTTTTTAAATAGTCCATCACAGGTTCGCGTACACTTTCGGCCCCTTTTTCGTGACATTCTTCGATAATGTTCCGCAATTCATTCAGATCGACACGGCGCAACATATGTTTGACCGGGCCGATGGAGGCAGGGCGCATAGACAAGGTGCGGATGCCAATTGCTGCGAAACAGGCCGCTTCAACAGGGCGCCCTGCGTCCTCGCCGCAAAAGGACAGCGCAGTTCCAGAAGTTGCACATCGCGCGACAATCCCTTGCAAGAAGCTGAGGAAGGGGATCGAAAGCGTGTCATAGCGGCGCCTAACGCGCTCGTTTTCGCGGTCTGCGGCAAAGAAGAACTGTTTTAGATCGTTGCCGCCAATAGACAGAAAACCGACTTCATCAAAGAACGCTTGCGGTGCAAATGCCAAAGATGGTGTCTCCAGCATTGCGCCAATTTCTAGTTTTTCGGGCAAGGGGTGCCCCAAACGGCGCTCGCGCTCCATCGCTTTGTCCATTTCGGCTTTGGCGGCAACGTATTCGCTATATTGGGCCACAAACGGGAACATGATCGACAAATTGCGCCCAGCGGCTGCGCGCAATAGCGCTTGGAGCTGCATGCGCATCACGCCCGGTTTGTCTAACCCGACCCGAATAGCGCGCCAGCCCAAGGCAGGGTTCGGTTCGTCATTGGGCTTCATGTAGGTCAAGACTTTGTCAGAGCCGATATCGAGCGTTCGAAAGACCACGCGCATGTCGCCTGCTGCGTCCAAAACGCGGCTATAAAGCGCGCTCAACTCGGATCGCTTTGGCATCTGGTTGCGCACAAGGAACTGAAGCTCTGTTCGGAATAGGCCAACACCTTCGGCGCCCGAGCTGGAAAGCGAAGGGAGATCGGCCATCAAGCCTGCGTTCATATGCATCGCGATGGTCGTGCCACAGGCACTGGTTGCCGGCATGTCGCGGATGGCAGAGTAGCGTTCCTGCGCATCGGCTTGCATCGCGATTTTATCACGAAATGCTGTGGTGACGTTATCGTCGGGGCGCAGATGCACGATGCCCTGATCGCCATCGACCATGATGTGATCGCCGTTTAAGGCCTCGCGCGTAATCGTTTCGGTGTGGATCACCAAAGGAATCGCAAGTGCACGCGCAACGATTGCGGCATGCGAGCCAACAGAGCCTTCTTCAAGCACGATTGCCTTCAAGGAACGTCCGTATTCAAGCAACTCGCCAGGCCCGATGTTGCGCGCAACGAGAACCGGGTCCGTCGGTAGTTCGGCCCCTGTTTGGCTGCCTTGCCCCGTTAGAATGCGCAATAAGCGGTTGGAGAGATCGTCGAGGTCTTGAAGACGCTCACGCAAATAGGTGTCGCTGACCTGTCCCAGGCGTGTTCTGGCTTGGGTCTGTTCTTTTTCAACCGCTGCTTCAGCAGACATGCCATTGGCAATGTCTTCTTCCATACGGCGCATCCAGCCTTTGGAATTTGCGAACATGCGATAGGCTTCAAGAACCTGAATTTGTTCACCATCTCCGCCAGCCGCGCCTGCGAGCAGTTTATCGACGCCGATGCGAAGCGTGTCGACAGCTTCCGCAAGGCGCTTGGATTCGGTTTCAGGGTCTTCAGCGACGAGATGCGTGACAACAACGCGTGGCTCATGCAGCCAGACGTGCCCCATTGCGGCCCCTTCTTGGCCTGTTGTGCCGCGCAGCAGAACAGGTTGTTGGTGGCGCGCGGACAGCGCTTCACCTTCGCCAAGGAATGCTCCGAGTTCTGTCATTTCAGCCAGAATCATCGCCACAACTTCGAGCGCATAGAGTTCATCCGAAGAAAACAGCCGCTCGGCTTTGGATTGAACAACCAATACGCCCAGATTTTCGCCAAGGCGTTGAATTGGCACACCTAGAAAAGAGGAGTAAATTTCCTCGCCGGTTTCAGGCATAAACCGAAAGCCTTTTTCGGACGGCGCATCGGCAGTATTTATCGTTTTCGATTTCTTGGCGACGAGGCCAACCAAACCTTCACCCAATCGAAGGCGCGTTTGGTGTACCGATTCTTGTTTCAGACCCTCGGTAGCACAAAGCTCTAAAGTTTCGGCGTCGCGAAAGAGATAGATCGAGCAAACTTCGGTTTGCATAGACGACGCAATCAGTTTGGTGATTTTGTCGAGTCGCTGTTGACCATCACCATCTTCGGCCATGGCGTCGCGTAAGCGCCCCAAAAGCTTGCGGCTTTCGCTTTCTCGGTTTTGAACCATGTTGTGCTTCTGGCCTCCCGACACAGCAATAGCGGCGCTCGCGCGCCGCCCTCGTCACAAACGACGTATAGGGCATGCGGTGTAAGAAGGGGAGAGCAAAGACAAAAATGAAAAGCAGGAAATTTTATACCTGCCTTTCTGATTGGCTTTATGCCGCTTTATCTAGCTCGAACGCATCATGCAGCGCTTGCACAGCGAGTTCCATATACTTGCGATCAACAAGAACTGAGATTTTGATCTCGGAGGTCGCGATAACTTTGATGTTAACGCCTTCATCGCTGAGGGTCTTGAACATCTTCGCCGCTACGCCTGACTGGCTACGCATGCCAATGCCAACAGCGGAAATTTTAGCGACTTCGGTATCAGCGATCAGATCGTGGAAGTTGATCTCGCCTGATGCTTTTGCATCTTCCATTGCTTTTTCCGCGCGTTTCACTTGATCGGTTGGGCAAGAGAACGTCATGTCGGTGCGGCCGTCTTCGGCGATGTTCTGGATGATCATATCCACATTCACGCCTGCGTCGGACAAGGGGCCAAAAATAGCGGCAGCGATTCCCGGACGGTCAGCGACAGAAACGAGGGTCATTTTTGCTTCATCGCGGCTATAGGCGATGCCTGAAACGACGTTAGATTCCATGATTTCCTCCTCGGCGCAGACCAATGTGCCTGCGTCATCTGATTGTTCTTCGAACGAGCTGAGAACCCGCAATTTCACTTTATTCCGCATCGCCAATTCAACCGAGCGGGTTTGCAAAACCTTTGCGCCCAAGCTGGCAAGTTCGAGCATTTCCTCAAAGGCGATCTTGTCGAGCTTGCGCGCTTTGTCGGTGATACGTGGATCCGTCGTATAAACACCGTCTACGTCAGTATAAATGTCGCAGCGCTCTGCTTCAAAGGCAGCAGCAAAGGCAACTGCGGTCGTATCCGAGCCGCCGCGTCCGAGCGTTGTGATGCGCCCTTCTGGGCTAATTCCTTGAAAACCAGCAACAACAGCAACGCGCATACCTTCTGCAAACTTTGCGTTGATGTTTTCGTTTGGAATTTCTTCGATCCGCGCCGCAGAATGTGCTGAGGTGGTTTTCACCGGAACCTGCCAGCCTTGCCAGCTGCGTGCGGGGATGTCCATTTCTTGCAACGTAAGGGCCATCAAACCAGCTGTGACGTTTTCGCCAGAGCTAACAATCGCATCATATTCACGCGCATCGTAAAGCGGGGATGTTTCGTTCACCCAGCCTACCAGCTCATTGGTTTTGCCAGACATCGCAGAGACAATGACGATAACGTCATAGCCTTTGGCGACTTCAACACCGACGCGCTTTGCCGCGCGTTTGATCCGGTCGAGGTTCGCGACGGAAGTTCCGCCGAATTTCATCACTAGAACGGGCATGCTCGCGTCCTTGTTGGGAAAGGTTGGCAAGCGTTTACGGCTCACACGCCCTAAGGGCAAGGGGGGTGCAGTGTCGCGGTTGTGTTCCTTCTAAAAAGGAATTGTCGCGCCGTCGTAATTCTCAAAAACCCCTGTGTGGTTCGGGGTTAGAAGATCAAATCGCGCGATCAAGCCCCTAGCAGACGTCGCAACATCAATGTCGGCTTCTTTGCCGCCCATATCTGTCTGAACCCAACCAGGGTGATAGGCACCAACTGCTATATTTTTAGGACCTAATTCAATCGCGAGATTGCGGGCAAGGTTGACAGCGGCCGCCTTGGAGGCGCGATAGATAAAGGCGTTGCCGCCTGCACGCTCGGAGGATCCCATTTGCGATGCAACAATTGCGATCTTCGGCGCGGCGCTGCGCTCTAATGCAGGCAGCAAGGCTTGGATCGTTAAGAAAACGCCCGTGACATTGACCGCAAATGTGTCTGCCCAAAGCTGTGACTCGTACCCGCCTTGCAGCACATGCCCTTTGTCGAGGTAGACGCCCGCATTGCATATCAGTAAATCCAGCGGCCCTGATTGGGCTTGAGCAAAGCGCGCAATCTGCTCTGGGTCACTAACGTCGAGCGTTGCGCCCGTGCTGCCATCGCGTGAGGTCGCAACAACTTGATCGCCGCGCGCACGCAATTGCGCGCTCATCTCGGCACCAATGCCGCGATTGGCTCCTGTCAGGATAATTTCCATTAATTGTCTTTCCCACTTGGACGAAACGGGAGCGGCAGGACCGGAACACCGTCTTCTAACAACTTGCGCGCGTCATCTAGTTTGGCTTCCCCGTAGATTGGCTTTTCGGGGGAATCGCCCTCATGCATCGCGCGGGCTTGGTTCGCGAAGTCAGCGCCTACATATTCGCTGCTGCTTTCGACTTTTTTCCGCATTTCTGCGATCATCTTCTCTTCCGGACTCGCGGGTGTTGTCAGCGCACCAGCTTGCACGCTTTCGCAAGGTTTTTCAGGCGCCTTACTGACAGTTCTCGCAGGGCGCACCGCGGGCGCCATTAGTATTTTCTGAATGTCCAAGCTGCCGCAAACAGCGCAGGTCACCATGTTTGCGGAATTGAGTTTGTCAAAAGCCGGAGCCGATTGAAACCAGCTGTCAAACTGATGTCCTTCGGAACATTTAAGAGCATATTTGATCATACGTTCAATGTAATCTCGATTGAGAAGGATAGTCGACTTAAAAGTCTATTTAGCAATCTGCTTAGGATCGAAAGTGCGTATTATGAATGCCAATTCTGGATCAGTGACACGTTTCGCAGCAGCTGCGCGACTAAACCACTTTCGTTTCCTTTGTTTCGCTTCACGATAGCTCTTGTGCATTTTTTTGACTTTGAGCGGATAAACCAATGCAACGCAAGGCAAAGCTCGGCTTGGTCCATATCTTTTGGTATAAGAAAAAGCGCCGATACTGGCATTAAACACTTTCCCTTCTACGCCAGCTTCTTCCATGGCTTCAACCGCCGCGCTTTGAGACGGAGGCAGTCCATCTTGCGGCCAGCCTTTTGGGATAATCCAGCGCCGGGAACGGCGGCTGGTCACCAGTAGGATTTCAAGCTTACCTTTTCGTCGGCGAAAACAGAGCGCGGCAAATTGAGTGCGCAATCCCGTCTTTTTCGCGCCGAGCATATCGATAGCTAAATGCGGGAGGTCTAAAGTTTGATTGTCTGACATATATTTGGTCGTTCTTAGCGCGAACGTTCTTTGTTTTTGCGTTTCTGCTTCGATTTAGGTTTCTTCATATTATCAGGTCTTTGCCAAAGCATCTAGCGCATCTAGCACCGGTGTGACGTTCTGGGTCGCAGCCAAAGCTTTGCGCGCGTTTGCGCGCATTGTTTCCGCGTTTGTTTTCGATTGCAGCTCGATTAACGCAGCGCAGATTTCTTGCTCCGTTTCGCAAAGCTTTGCGCCCTTAGCGTTTTGTAGATTCGCATAAGGTTCTGCGAAGTTCTCTAAAAAGGGGCCATGCAGCAGCGCGCAATCGTAATATGCTGGCTCGTAGGGGGTATGGCCGCCCTTAGCGATGAGCGAACCTGCGACAAAGCAAACGCCCGATGCCTCATACCATTTGCCCATTTCTCCCAAAGTATCAGCGAGAAAAACATCGAATGTGCCTTCAAGGTCATGCCCTTCACTGCGTTGAAGGGTTTTCAAATCCAGAGATTTTGCAATCTTTAGAATATCCGGTGCGCGCTTGGGGTGGCGGGGGGCCAAGATCATTTGAAGTCCAGAAATGTGTTTTTGCGCTTCAGCTGCGGTACGCAATAGCACTTCATCTTCGCCTTCGTGTGTAGATGCGGCGAGCCAAAATAGGCGGCGCTGCTCATGATCCAACGCCCTGCTGCTGTCGCCGTGATAGAGCGATTTCAACGCTATTTGGGGGCAAAACGCCGCTTGCGATGCACCGAGATCTCGTAACCGTTTTTCCGAACTATCATCCTGCGCGCTAATGAGATCAAAACTGGAGAACATTTGCGCGGCAAGACGAGAGAAACGCGACCAACTGTTGGCGCTTTTTTGGGAAATACGGCCACCAACCAATGCGAGCGGAATATTCAGCTTGCGTGCGCATAGAATTCGATTGGGCCAGTGATCTGCCTCAAGCAAAATGAACTTTTGCAAATCCATTCGCGTCATTATCCCGCGATACCTGTGGCGCAAATCAAGTGGAGCCAGACGCGCATCTGTCCGTGGCAGCCCCCAGCTAAGGACCATTTTTCTGGCGCTTATTGTATTGCAAGTGATCAAGAGCGTTGATGATGGATCGCGCTCGGCCAGTTCTGCGATTATTGGGCGGGCTGCTGTTAGTTCGCCATTAGATGCGCCATGAATCCAGACTACCGCGCCGCGGGGCAGGTTTCGCCACATCCCTAGACGCTGGAGCAAATCGATAAACCGTTCTTGCTTGCGTAAAACGCGCACGCTTAGCGCCAGTATGATCAAGGGCGTAAGAAGTGATAGGAGAAGGCGGTAGAACAGCATTTTTGGCGGTGCCTTGGCGATATTTTGTCCGCTCAGCCCTAGCGCGCAGGTTCAAAACGCGCAAGCGGTGCTTGCAGGTTCTCGCCGCTTTCGAGATAGTCGCGACATGGGTGGAATGCGTCATTTTATTAGCCTTGGGATTGCTTTGCTTGCATTGGCGCTGCCTTTGCGCGCCGAGCCAGTGGTGATTTTTGCGGCGTCCAGTCTCAAAACAGTTCTTGACGAGGTGATTGAAGAAAAAGACCTCGATGCCGTGGCCGTATATGGAGGGAGCGCCGCCCTCGCGCGCCAGATCGCACAGGGCGCTGAGGCGGATGTTATCATCTTGGCGCATAAGGATTGGATGAATTGGTTAGATGCAGAGGGTGTTCTTGCATCCGCTAGTCGCTGCGACGTCGCTGGAAATGCGCTGGTGCTTGCGGGGGCAAACACAGCGCCTGATCTAGACGTTTTGAGCGAAGTGGATGTGCTAAATGTGCTGAAGGGGGGGCGATTGGCTGTCGGGCAATTGCGCTCTGTACCTGCCGGGCAATACACCGCTGCGTATTTGGAAGGGCAAGGTTGGCTTGCGGCGTTGAGGCCGCATTTGGCGGAGGCTTCGAATGTGAGATTGGCCTTGGCCCTTGTTGCGCGACAAGAAGCGCCTTTGGGGTTTGTCTATGCCAGCGATGTTGTGGCAGAGCCGCGGGTGCGCCGTGTCTTTACACCAAAGCAAAGTGACTATCCGCTGATCCGTTATCCGAGTGCACTTGCGAAAGATGCGCGCGACGGCGCCGAAATTGCCTTGCAAACAATCGCAAATTCCCATGCAATTTTCTCTCGAAATGGGTTTCTTCAGATTTCTCAAGACGATGAAAGCCGCTGCCGATGATATTTTCGACTGCGGAAATGGCGATTGTTGCTTTGTCCCTCAAAGTCGCATTCACCGCGACGCTGGTTTCGCTTCCCTTTGCTATTGCGATGGCTTGGGCGTTGGCGCGTGGGCGTTTCATCGGCAAGCCGCTTTTGAACATTCTCATCCATTTACCACTAGTGATGCCACCCGTTGTGACCGGCTACGCCCTTTTGGCGCTATTTGGGAAACAGGGACCCATCGGAGAGGCGCTAGACGCGATCTTTGGCATAAGCATTGCATTTCGCTGGACTGGGGCGGCTCTGGCCGCCGCGATAATGGGATTCCCGCTTATGGTCCGTGCGATCCGTTTGGGTTTGGACGCGGTAGACCGAGGGCTTGAAGATGCGGCCGCAACGCTCGGGGCGTCGCGCTGGGCAGTGTTTTGGCATGTGACTTTGCCGTTGATTTCGCCCGGTCTCTTGGCGGGGGCAGTGCTTGGATTTGCCAAAGCAATGGGAGAATTCGGCGCGACAATCACGTTCGTGGCCTCAATTCCGGGGGAAACCGAAACACTCCCGTCTGCGATTTATACTTTGCTTCAAGTTCCTGGCGGTGAAGACGCGGCGCTGCGTTTGATTGTGCTGTCCGTTGTCGTTTCGATTGCGGCTTTGGCATTGTCCGAAATCTTTGCGCGCCGCGCCGCGCGTAAGGTTGCAGGGTTATGAGCTTGCGCCTTGATATTACTCAGGATTTGGGGGCCTTTAACCTTAAGGCTCAGATGAATGCCGGCGCTGGCACGACAGTTCTTTTCGGCCACTCCGGCAGCGGCAAAACCAGTTTGGTAAACGCGATTGCGGGTCTGAGCACGCCTAATGAGGGCCGAATTACCTTGGGCGATAGCGTGCTGTTTGATCACGCGCGCGGGATCAACCTGCCGCCTTTCAAACGGCGGATCGGCTATGTCTTCCAAGATGCGCGTCTGTTTCCGCATCTTACAGTCGCGCGGAACCTAGATTTCGGCGCACGATTTGCCCGCAATCCGCCGAGCGAACCTCAGCGTCGCCGCTTGATAGACGTTCTCGGAATCGAAGCGTTGCTGAAACGTCGGCCAGGTGGGTTGTCAGGCGGGGAAAAGCAAAGAGTGGCCTTGGGGCGCGCATTGCTCAGCGATCCGCAATTGCTGCTGCTCGACGAACCGCTTGCCGCGCTAGACCAAAGCCGCAAACAGGAAATCTTGCCCTATCTGGAGCGCCTGCGCGCAGAAGGGGGCCCTGCGATGATCTACGTCACCCATGATATGTCTGAGATTGTTCGCCTCGCGGATACATTGGTTGTGCTTCGCGGCGGGCGCTGCGTGACGCAGGGGTTGGCGGAGGACGTTTTGGCCGATCCATCGAACGTTAAGTTGATTGGCGTACAAGATGCAGGCGCGCTTCTGAGCGGCGTGATTGATCATCACGCGCAAGATGGATTGAGCGCGATTCGTTTGAGCAACGGCTTTTTGCATGTGCCCAAGATTGATGCGGAAGTCGGTAAGAAAGTGCGCCTGCGCATCCGGGCACAGGATGTGATTCTGTCACTTGCCTCGCCGCAAGGGCTATCGACCCAAAACGCGCTAGAGGTTCAGATCACCGAAATTCATCATGGAGAAGGGCCAAGCGTCGCGATTGCGCTTCGTGCGGGATCTGATCGTTTGCTTGCGCGCATTTCTGCGCGTGCCCTTGCGCAAATGGAGCTGCGCAAAGGGCAGAAAATCTGGGCCATATTGAAGGCAAATGCAGTTCCAACATCGGCAATTTCACAGAGCTAAAAGTGATCTATGAAAAGGATCGAAAATTTCCGACGAAACTTGTGTCTTTCTAACTTGACGAGGCATTTGCAGTCCAGTATTCCGCGCCGTGTTGGCGATGTAGCTCAGTTGGTTAGAGCAGCGGAATCATAATCCGCGTGTCCGGGGTTCAAATCCCTGCATCGCCACCACCATCCTTCTCAATTCCGTTTTTCGAACAAAACAGACGCCCGTTACGCGTTTGCGTCGTCCAAGAGGCGCCCGTGTTTACGGCTTTCGGCCAAAAGTTTGCCCAAGGTATCGAACCCCCGCGCTTCCAGCATCGGAAGTAGAGCGCACATGACCTGTGCCGTGGCGATAGCATCCCCGAGAGCCGTGTGTCGTAGGCGTGGCTCGATTGTAATGTTTAAACGCTCGCACAGAGCGTCCAGAGTGTGTTCTTCGCTTTGACCAAAGGTGATAGCTGACAAAAGAACGGTGTCGAGGATCGGGTTTGTCCACTCGACACCTGTTTGCTTCGCGTGTCTGCGCAAAAACGCCATATCAAACGGCGCATTGTGTGCCATGATGACAGAGCCACTCGCGAACGTGTGAAAGTCCCGCGCGGCCTCGGTAATGGGCGGCGCGCCGCGCACCATCGCATCGCTGATGCCATGTATTTTGGTCGAGGTGGCGGGAATCGGCATGTCAGGATCAACAAGCGTGTTGATGACTTCCCCATCTATGAGTTTACCGTTCACGATGCGAACCGCACCGATTTGCACGATCTCGTCCTTATGCGGGAGCAGGCCTGTTGTTTCCGTATCAAAAACGGTGAATGTCAACTTCTGAAGCGGCTTGTCTTGCAACGTTCCGTCACCAAGATCATCCAGAAGATCAAAATCGTAAACGAGCGCGCGCGCGTTTTCCTCGCTCAAATGTACGCTGTTTTCGAGCACGAGCATATAGCCTTTGGCCTCGCCCAAAGGCTGGATAACTGCATCAAATTCACAATCACCGTTTACCCCAAGCGCCTTAAAACGTTCGTTTTTCCCCGATTTGATCATCTGTTTGTGGGCTAAGCGCAGAGATGTTTCATCCAAGTAGTCAAAAATTGACGAATGCAGACGCGGTTGTGCGATCTGCTTGAGCGCATTCGCAGATTGGCTGTCATAAAGAACGATTTTATGCACTTCGCTCACCATGATCATTGCGACAGGGATATCGCTCAGCAAAGCCTCTAGTCGTTCGCGCTCCGAAGCGAGCTTTTCCGTCGCAAGCGCAACGCTTTGCGCAGTTTGATATGTTCCTTTGGCAAGCCCATCGGTGACAGCTTCTGCGGCGGGGGCAAGATCACCCAAGAAGCGCGATGCTTTTTTGTCCAGCTCGCCTTCTACGCCGCCATGGGCCCGCACGCGCATTTGCGCTGCGAGACGTTCGATTGGTTTGGCGACGTTTTCGTCAAACAAAAGCCAAACGCCCGCGCTTAGGCCCAAAATACCAAAGCCTGAAATCACGCCAGCTTGGATGAAACCTGCGCTGCCGCCGCCTTTGTTATAGCCTTGCCATAAAGCCAAGCAGGTGATGGCCAGAGCACCCAAAGCAAGCGCTGCGAAAAAGAGAAAGATTCGAAGTCGAAGGCTTAGGGAAGTGAGCACGTTTTACACCTTTGCGCAGGCTGCTTTTTGGACAGGATCATTGGCGGGGGGCGAAAACCACGCGGCGGTTTCCACTTGCCCATCAGCGCTAAATTCAGCGCCTTCAATAAGGGCGGCTTGACGACCATTGGCACAGTCAAACACCATCGGAACTTTTTGGATTGCGGACCAACGCGCAAAGAGCAGCAAGTCCAACAGCTTCATGTCGGGCTGGGCTTCGTGCTCTCGCAGAGACAACTGATCGAGCGCTGCAAATTTGTCCGTATAGGGTTTCACATAGGTCCAAGGGCGCATCAGCCCCTTTTTTTCAAAACTGGTGACCATTTCCACGCCATCAGGCAATCCAGCTTGCGTGCGTTCGAACCAACTGTATTCATTGGAAATCGTTGCGCCAATCATGGCAATGCCAGCGGCAACGGGCATCATCCACTTTGGGATGCGGCCACCAACAAGGCGGTTGAGCAGCATTACAACGCCTGCCATTGCAACACCTGCAAAGATAACGCCGATAAGTTCCAAAAACATTCTATTCTCCTAGGGCATCGACGCTCGTTAGAGCATGCCGCGCCCGTGGCCTATGGCCGATTGCATGGTTTTTATCACAACAAAGGCGTCGCGTAGATGACTTCGATCAAAGTCAGGCAACGCGTTTGGTGCAAGGAAATTGTCTGGCGCAACGCCCGCTTTGACTTGGTTGGCTTGGTGTTCAAGCCGCGTCTGAGCGATGAAGTCGTAGGCGGCCAAAAGATCGGCGCCACCTGTGGTGCTTAAAACGCCAGCAGATTGCGCCGCAACAAGGCGCGCGCGCGTGTTTGCTTGGATGAGCTTGCCTTGCAACGCATAAACGCGGCCAAGATCCACGACCGGAACCACGCCGTTGTGCTTCATGTCGATTTGGTTCTTGTGCGCAGGGTCTTTCACTGTGGTTAGCCCGCCAAACAGCCCAAGGGGCGGTGTGTGGCCAAGTGAGTTGGCAATCATATGCCCGACAAAAATCGAATTTTTCGCAGCTTTGTCGAGCGTTGCGTTTTGCAAGTTCTCAAACAGGCTTTGCTCACCGCCGATAGGGCGTAGATCGAACATGACCGAGGCCAGCATCTGGGCCTCTTTGTCAGGCGTTTCGATCCAGCGGTCAAAATAACCCTTCCACACGGCCAGCGGTTGGCGCCATCTGTCGGCGCTGGCCATCATATCACCGGGGCAGTAGATATAGCCGCAGGTGTCCAGTCCATCGCACACGAAGTTCGCAAGGGCTTTGAAATAGGTGTCATCCTCGGGCTTCATATCGTCGTGGATAATCAAGCAATTGTCTTGGTCCGAAACGCCGGTTTGTTCTTGGCGCCCTTGACTGCCGCAGGCGAGCCAAAGATAGGGCACGGGCGGCGCACCCAGTTTCAGTTCTGCCAAAGCAAGCAGGCGGCGCGTTGCAGCATCGGCAATGTCGGTGATCAAGCGCGTTACGACTTCGTGACTTGTTCCCGTCGTGACCAGCTGCATCAACAATTGGGGAATGCGTGACGTAACGAGCGCCATGTCTTCGGCTGTATCGGCACCCGCGATTTCCGCGACGATTTCACCAGACGTCACAGCTTGAACGCGGGTCAGATCGGTCTGCGTGACGATGCCTACCAGCTTGCCTGCCTCAACGATCGGTACGTGACCGATGTGCTTCTCCATCATTAGATGAAGAACATCCGACCCAATGGCCGAGGGCGGCAAAGACATCGGGTCTTGCGTCATAATCTCGGCGACAGGTGTTTCAGGATCGCGTGCGTCTGCTAGGATTTTGCTTGTAAGATCGCGATTGGTAAGAATGCCTTTCAACTCACCATCGTTTTCAACACAAAGCGCCGAAACACCCGTATCACGCATTTGGCTTGCGGCCTGTTGCGCGCTTGTTCCTGTTGCGCAGGAAATAGCGGGGGATGACATTAGGCTATCTACGCGCTGCGTTGCGAGCGTTTGCTTGGTGGCTTGAACAGGGCGCGAGCGATCAAAAAAACGGCGCACCGCATCACTTGTGCTTTGCAGGGTTTGAAAGGCATGGGCGGGCAGGGTCAGTAAAACTGTATCAGATTGCGTGCGCGCGGATGTTCCCGCAATGCCGCCGCGCATCAACGCGCGTTCACCAAACGAGTTTCGCGAGGTTAGTTGCGATAAAGGTGCGCCGGTATCGTCGGAGACCGCAACGTTGCCGCTATAAATGATGTAGAGCGCATCCATCGTATCGCCGAGCGCGTAGATGACCTGATCCTTGGGAATTTCTAGTGATGTGATTTGATCTGCGAGCGCCCCGCGCTCTGCTGGATCAAGACTGTCATAGGGATGCACGGTTTGCAGGAATTCTGCGACGGTTTCAGTGCTGAGTGCCATATCAGGCTTCCTCTATGTAGGGGTTCTGCCCCCGAAGTATATTCGGAGGCAGAGTGTTTTATAAGCCTTGGGCTTAGTGGTCCGTTGCCGCACCTGCGCCGCGTGGAACACGAACGCTTTCGACCAAGTCTTTGATCTCTTGTGGTGTGTCTTCTGTTGCGTTGGATACAAAGTATGCCACTGCAAAGTTGATCATCGCACCAATCGCACCGAAGGAGGTGGATTTGATGGACAGCAGAAGAGGATCTGCATCTGTGAACGTGTTTGTTCCTGGGATGAAGAACCAACCTTTGTGCAAGAAGATGTAGATCAGCGTAACCACGAGACCTGAAACCATACCTGCAACTGCGCCCTTGTTGTTGATGCGCTTAGAGAAGATGCCCATCATCAATGCAGGGAACAAAGATGCCGCCGCGAGACCAAAGGCCAGAGCAACAGTTTGCGCCGCAAAGCCTGGAGGGTTCAGACCCAAGTAAGTCGCGATCACAATTGCAACAGCCATGGAAAGACGCGCTGTCAGAAGCTCGTTTTTCTCAGACATATTCGGTGTCAGCTGACCTTTGAACAAGTCGTGTGACACAGAAGATGAAATCGCCAGAAGCAAACCAGCCGCTGTGGACAGAGCCGCCGCAAGGCCACCCGCCGCAACCAGAGCAATAACCCAGCCCGGAAGCTGTGCAATCTCAGGGTTGGCCAGAACAAGGATGTCGCGGTTCACGCTCAGCTCAGAACCTTTCCAACCATTCGCTTCAGCTGTTGCTGCGAATTTGTCGGACTTGTCGTTGTAGAACTGAATGCGGCCGTCGCCATTTTTGTCTTCGAACTTCAGCAAACCGGTAACTTCCCAGTTTTTCATCCATGTTGGACGTGCTTCATATTCGATTGGCTCTTCAGTGATGCCGTTGTTGTAGACTGTGTCGATGATGTTCAAACGCGCCATCGCACCAACCGCAGGGGCTGTGAGATAAAGCAGAGCGATGAAGACCAATGCCCAACCTGCAGACCAACGTGCGTCAGACACCTTAGGAACGGTGAAGAAGCGCATGATGACGTGTGGCAGACCCGCTGTACCGATCATCAGGGACAGTGTGAACAGAACCATGTTCAATGTGTCCTGGTGGTGACCCGTGTAGGATGCAAAGCCGAGATCTTGGACAACTGCGTCAAGCTTTTCCAGCAGGTAGAGGCCAGAAGCTTCGCCGCCTGGCTGGTACTCAGAGAAGAGACCAAGACCCGGGATCGGGTTACCTGTCAGCTGCAAAGAGATGAAGATCGCAGGGATTGTGTAGGCCATGATCAATACGCAGTACTGAGCAACCTGAGTGTATGTCACACCCTTCATGCCGCCAAGAACAGCGTAAGCAAAAACCACACAAGCACCGATCAACAGACCAGCAGTGTTGGAAACTTCCAAGAAGCGAGAGAAGGCAACGCCAACACCCGTCATCTGACCGATAACGTAAGTTACGGACGCAACGATCAAGCAGATAACCGCAACAAGACGTGCAGTCGGGCTGTAGAAGCGATCGCCGATGAACTCAGGCACGGTGAACTTGCCGAACTTACGCAGGTAAGGCGCAAGAAGCAGAGCAAGCAGAACGTAACCACCTGTCCAACCCATCAGGAAGGAAGAGTTGTCATAGCCGGTGAAAGCGATAAGGCCAGCCATCGAAATGAAAGACGCCGCTGACATCCAGTCAGCCGCAGTCGCCATGCCGTTGGTGACAGGATGAACGCCGCGACCTGCAGCGTAAAATTCAGATGTGGAACCCGCACGGGCCCAGATCGCGATGCCGATGTAGAGCGCAAAAGACGCGCCAACAAACAGCAGGTTTAGTGTATACTGATCCATTGATGTCAGCCCTTATTGCTCGTCAACGCCGTGTTCAGCGTCAAGTTTGTTCATGCGCCACGCGTAGAAAAAGATGATCGCCAAAAAGACGAGAATCGATCCCTGTTGTGCGAACCAAAAACCAAGGTCCGTACCACCGACAGAAATGCCGGACAGCATGGGGCGCAGCAAAATGCCAAACCCGAATGACACCACAGCCCAGATAACTAGGCTCCAGCGAATAATGCGCACATTGGCACTCCAATATGCATTGTTGGATGAGTTGTCGGCCATAAGCCTTCCTCCCTCTTGTCCCGTTTCCCTCAACAGGGGCAAATGCCCCTGCGTCTCCCTTTGCTACTTAAGCGATCGCTTTTGCGACGAGTGTAGCCAAGTCCTTTGAGATGCGAGCGATATCGCCCATTGCATCAATTGTTTTCAGCGCACCCTTACCGTCGTAGTAGGTAATCAGCGGCGCTGTTTGCGCGTGATATGCTTCAAGTCGTTGACCGACTGTTTCGGCATTGTCATCTGCGCGGCGCTTCATATCTGTGCTGCCACACTTGTCGCAAGTGTTTGTTTTGGCAGTTGGCTTAAAGCTGTCGTGATAGCCCTCGCCGCAACCGCCGCAGGTGAAGCGACCAGAAATACGTGTGACCATTTCAGCGTCATCAACCTCTAGGCTGACAGCTGCGTTGATCTTTTGACCTGTTTCCGCGAGCAATGTGTCAAGCGCTTCGGCTTGAACGGTTGTGCGTGGAAAGCCATCAAGGATGACGCCTTTGGCGCAGTCATCCTCTTTCAAACGATCGCGCAGGATGTTGATGACGATCTCGTCAGAAACCAAATCGCCAGCTTCCATCACGGCTTTCGCTGCTTTACCCGCATCTGTGCCAGCGGCAACCGCTGCGCGCAGCAAATCGCCCGTGCTCAGTTGAACGAGGCCAAATTGCTCTTCCAGAACACGTGCTTGCGTGCCTTTGCCGGCCCCGGGGGGGCCAAGCAAAATGAGAACGGGCGCCGTTGTTGGTGTGCTTGTTCCGTCCATGGATCAAGCACCCGCTCTGTTTTTGAT
>NZ_JBOEHB010000015.1:8324-19892 GCF_050633725.1 Planktotalea sp. | reverse complement strand
TGCCAAACCCAAAAGTTGGCACAGTGACAATGGACGTCGAAGCAGCTGTTAAAGCGGCTAAGGGCGGCGAAGTTCAGTTCAAAGCAGAGAAAGCCGGTGTTGTACACGCAGGCGTTGGCAAAGCGTCTTTCGACGAAGCCAAGCTGGTTGAGAACGTCAAAGCCTTCATCAGCGCGGTCGCAAAAGCGCGCCCATCTGGTGCTAAAGGTGCTTACATGCAGAAAATCAGCCTCTCCTCGACCATGGGTCCGGGCGTCAGCGTTGATGTGTCTACTGCTGTAGAAGACTAAAAGAATTCTGGTGGCTTCTTAACCGAAGCTGCTTTGAATGGCGGGGCTGCTAAACTTTGGCCCCGTCCTGTCCGAGACGAAGGGTGAGGGGGCGACTTCTCATAATTCCTTTCTGAGATGGGGAACGAGACGAGAATTTCGAGGCCTAGTACCTCGGGCGATCACCTCGGGACCCTCAATTGGACCCGAACGCTGACGTCATTCATTCGAATGACCGACGCTAAACTGAGCCGGGGAGAGATCCCCAAATTTGGAGTAAAACTGTGGATAGAGCACAAAAAGAACAGTTGGTCGATGAACTCGGCCAAATCTTTGAAAGCTCTGGCGTCGTTGTGGTAGCCCACTACGCCGGTCTGACAGTTGCTGATATGCAGGATCTACGTGCGCGCGCAAGCGAAGCAGGTGGAGCCGTGCGTGTTGCCAAAAACAGGCTCGCCAAGATCGCCCTTGAGGGAAAGCCATGCGCAAGCATCGCCGACTACCTTTCGGGTATGACCGTTCTAACCTATTCTGAGGACCCTGTCGCAGCAGCGAAAGTGGCCGAAGACTTCGCCAAAGATAACAAGAAATTTGAAATTCTTGGCGGCGCAATGGGTGAGAACGCTCTGGACCGTGCCGGTGTTACAGCCGTGTCTAAAATGCCTTCCCGCGACGAGCTTATTGCTTCGATCGTTGGTTGCATTGGGGCACCAGCTTCCAACATCGCCGGTGCAATTGGCGCACCTGCAAGCAACATCGCGGGCATTTTGTCCACTATCGAGGACAAGGCCGCGGCCTAAGCAACATGCAGACTGGCGTGTGGTTGAAAAACGCACGTTGGAACACATCTTTATAAACGGAAAGAGTCAAAATGGCTGATCTGAAAAAACTTGCTGAAGAGATCGTTGGTCTTACACTTCTCGAAGCACAAGAACTGAAAACAATCCTTAAAGACGAGTATGGCATCGAGCCTGCTGCTGGCGGAGCGGTAATGGTTGCAGGCGGCGGCGACGCGGCAGGCGGCGGTGACGCAGCTGAGCAGACAGAATTCGACGTAATTCTGAAGTCTGCGGGCGCATCTAAGATCAACGTGATCAAAGAAGTTCGCGCGATCACAGGTCTTGGCCTGAAAGAAGCAAAAGAGCTTGTTGAAGCTGGCGGCAAAGCTGTCAAAGAAGGCGTCGACAAAGCAGAAGCAGAAGACGTTAAGGGCAAGCTGGAAGCAGCTGGCGCGGAAGTCGAACTTAAGTAAATTCGCCTTTATGGCTTATTATGGAAACGGCGGCTCCTTGGGGTCGCCGTTTTCGTTAGGGGCGACTAGCATCGCCTCGACGTGAGAAACGCAGCTTAGTTTTGGCAGGGTCGTTAGAACCCGTTCAGCCATGCGCACCAACTGAGCCAAACGCTCAGCCTCCGGCGATCGGAACCACATGATTACCATCATAACGGCAACGTAGGTCAAACTCGTCTCCTTTGGCCACCTTACGCTCGTCAAACGGCCAAATGCGCAACGCCCAAGAGGACCACGTATTCGGTGGATTTGAGTATTCTGTACCGTCGGGAAACGAGAACCCAAGCCACTGAACGATGGCATTCGCGGTACCATTCTGCGTGACTGAAACCTTATGCACAGCGTCTTTGGGTGGGTTTGCGCCAGGGTCCGTTAAATCGAAGCGCAAGATTTCCACAGGGTCAGTCCTGGGCGCAAAGCCAACGTAGGGACCGTTTTTTGAAAAATTTGGACGTCTCAATAAATCCAAGGCAGAAAGATCAAACCCCGCCTGTGTCCCAAGCGCCTTCGTACCTTCGGGTTGATCTGCATGCCCGACCTGCGCCATTGCCCAAATCGAATCCGGCAGATGCACTGCATCTTTGGTCAGTAGCTTCGAACGCGCGTGCTCTGTCAAAGAAAGGACAAATTCTCCCAACAAGTCATCAGCAAGGACTTCCTGCAAAAAGACGTTGCAATGTTCGGGTAGCTGGTCTCCAACGCTCACATTATTAAAGTCATCGCAAATAACTGTTATTTTTTCCGCGTATCCGTTTCGGCGAATATTCTCACGCGCCGCTGCCGCGATAGCGGGCATGAACTCTACCGTATAAACATGGCGTGCGCCGGCTCGTGCTGCCATCATTGCCAAAATGCCTGAGCCGGTCCCGACCTCCAGAACCGTGCTCTGAGGCGTAATGCAGTTGCGCAAGGCCCGATCATAAACGGCGTTACGCCGCTCGTCTCGGGCAATGGTCCAATGCCAGTTCGGGGATTGCATTGCCAAAAGGCGCGATGTAAGTGCCGCAATCCAAGGATCTTGCGGTGCTTGGGATCGTGCTAGAAGAGCAATCGCGGCAGCATCATTTTCGCCAAGTTTTTCTCCAAGCTTCAAGCTCATATCTGCAAGTCGCTCAGGTGCGTTTTCTTGGCTCATCGCTGCCTCAAGGAACGTATCCACAGGCGTTTCGATCTGACCAAGTTTTAGCCACGCCAAGTCAGTGTCGTCTTTGCTCATACTGGGACTCCTGTTGGGTCGCGCGTAAAACGAAAAACATAACGCACCGTTCCGTGAAACACCAGCGAACCCAGAACTTCTGAGTGCTCCTGTAAGCGACTTGATCATGGGTAACTGCGTGGGGCTTCGGCAAAGGAAAACGCCGTTTCAATGCCCTAACGCCTCATGCGTTGCGCAATCGCTAGTGAGGCGTTAGGTCTAACCGTAACAAGGCGAAACGGATAGCCGCGGCAATTTTACAACCACACCCCCTTGCGTTCGCAGCGTTCACGACATATTTGGAAATTTCCTGCGGTCTCGATTGATTCGATGCCGCATTTCTGTTTGGCAATATGGAGGTTCCAACCTTAGTGATTTTGTCCTGATCTCCGAAAGCAAAACGATCAAGTGACACCTTTCTATTTAAGATATCAAGACACCCTTTCTCGATAAGCCTCTGTTGTAAGGAGGTTTTTCAAGACAGGATCTTTTGATCGAGTGCTGCACTTTGGGACGTGCGGCGAGAATGGATCAATCTATGAATGTCGTCTCGACAGGGTGCAGAGCGGAGGCCCGACCGCTTTTGTGTCTGATGAGAAACTAAAAAGGTGATACCGACCATGGCTCAATCCTTCCTTGGCCAGAAGCGTTTGCGTAAATATTACGGCAAAATCCGTGAAGTTCTTGAGATGCCGAACCTTATCGAGGTTCAGAAAAGCTCTTATGACTTGTTCCTGAATTCAGGCGACGAACCGATCCCATTGGACGGTGAAGGCATCAAAGGTGTTTTCCAGTCGGTTTTCCCGATCAAGGACTTCAACGAAACCTCCATTCTGGAATTCGTGAACTATGAGCTGGAAAAGCCCAAGTACGACGTAGAGGAATGCCAGCAGCGCGACATGACATATTCAGCGCCGCTGAAGGTAACGTTGCGCTTGATCGTGTTTGAAATTGACGAAGATACAGGCGCGAAGTCGGTAAAAGACATCAAAGAGCAAGACGTCTTCATGGGCGATATGCCATTGATGACACCAAACGGAACGTTCGTTGTGAATGGCACCGAGCGCGTTATCGTATCCCAGATGCACCGCTCCCCCGGTGTGTTCTTTGATCACGACAAAGGCAAAACACACAGCTCGGGTAAGCTGTTGTTCGCTTGCCGTATTATTCCCTACCGTGGTTCGTGGCTCGACTTTGAATTCGACGCAAAAGACATCGTCTTTGCGCGTATCGACCGTCGTCGCAAGCTGCCTGTCACAACACTTCTTTACTCTCTTGGTCTTGATCAAGAGGGCATCATGGATGCATATTACGACACGGTTGAGTACAAGCTGAAGAAGAACAAAGGTTGGGTCACCAAGTTCTTCCCCGAGCGCGTACGCGGCACTCGCCCAACGTTTGACCTTGTTGATGCAAAAACTGGTGAAGTTATTGCGGAAGCGAACAAAAAGGTTACGCCACGCGCCGTCAAAAAACTTATCGACGCGGGCGAAGTCACTGACTTGCTTGTCCCATACGAGAGCATTGTCGGAAAATTCATCGCAAAAGACTTGATCAACGAAGAAACCGGCGCGATCTACGCGGAAGCGGGCGACGAGCTGACGCTTGAGATGGACAAAGATGGCGACGTCATCGGCGGCACACTCAAAGACTTGATCGACGCGGGCATCACCGATCTGCCGATCCTTGATATCGATAACGTCAACGTTGGCGCGTATATGCGCAACACAATGGCGCAAGATAAGAACATGAACCGCGAAACCGCGCTCATGGATATCTACCGCGTCATGCGTCCGGGCGAGCCGCCCACCGTTGAAGCGGCGAGCAACCTGTTCGACACATTGTTCTTCGATAGCGAGCGCTATGACCTTTCCGCGGTTGGCCGTGTGAAAATGAACATGCGTTTGGCTCTGGATGCGGAAGACACGCAGCGTACGCTTCGCAAAGAAGACATCGTATCCTGCATCAAAGCGCTGGTTGAGCTTCGCGACGGCAAGGGCGATATCGACGATATCGACCACCTTGGTAACCGCCGTGTTCGCTCTGTCGGCGAGCTGATGGAAAACCAATACCGTGTTGGTCTGCTCCGCATGGAGCGCGCGATCAAAGAGCGTATGTCCTCTGTCGAAATCGACACAGTTATGCCTCAGGATCTGATCAACGCGAAACCAGCGGCTGCTGCAGTTCGTGAATTCTTTGGCTCTTCCCAGCTGTCTCAGTTCATGGACCAAACCAACCCGCTTTCAGAGGTTACGCACAAGCGTCGCTTGTCTGCGCTTGGCCCAGGTGGTTTGACACGTGAGCGTGCCGGCTTTGAGGTGCGCGACGTTCACCCAACGCACTACGGTCGCATGTGTCCAATTGAAACGCCGGAAGGCCCGAACATTGGTCTGATTAACTCGCTGGCGACATTCGCACGCGTGAACAAATACGGCTTCATCGAAACACCGTACCGCGTTGTGAACAACGGCACGGTAACGGACGAAGTCCACTACATGTCCGCAACCGAGGAAATGCGCCACACAGTGGCTCAGGCGAACGCCAACCTCGATGAGAACATGAAGTTCGTGAACGATCTGGTCTCTACGCGTAAATCTGGCGACTACACGTTGTCCCCAAATGAAAACGTGGACCTAATCGACGTTTCACCGAAGCAGTTGGTCTCTGTTGCCGCATCGCTCATCCCGTTCCTTGAGAACGACGACGCGAACCGCGCTTTGATGGGTTCCAACATGCAACGTCAGGCGGTTCCACTGCTTCGCGCCGAGGCTCCTCTTGTGGGTACAGGCATCGAAGAAGTTGTGGCGCGTGATAGTGGCGCGGCGATCATGGCGAAACGCGCAGGCATCATCGACCAGGTCGACGCCCAGCGTATCGTTGTGCGCGCAACGCATGATCTTGAACTGGGCGACGCAGGCGTAGACATCTACCGCATGCGTAAGTTCCAGCGCTCTAACCAGAACACCACAATCAACCAGCGTCCGCTGGTGAAAGTGGGTGACACGGTTGCCAAGGGCGAAGTTATTGCTGACGGTCCATCCACGGATATGGGTGAACTGGCTCTGGGTAAAAACGTGGTCGTCGCGTTTATGCCTTGGAACGGCTATAACTATGAGGATTCCATCCTGATCTCCGAGCGCGTTTCCCGCGATGACGTCTTCACTTCGATCCACATCGAAGAATTTGAAGTCGCCGCGCGTGATACAAAGCTTGGTCCAGAAGAAATCACACGCGATATTCCAAACGTCGGTGAGGAAGCCCTGCGCAACCTCGACGAAGCGGGTATCGTTTACATCGGCGCTGACGTTGAGCCGGGTGATATCTTGGTCGGTAAGATCACACCAAAGGGTGAAAGCCCGATGACGCCAGAAGAAAAGCTTCTGCGCGCGATCTTTGGCGAGAAAGCCTCTGACGTTCGCGACACATCTTTGCGTGTGAAACCGGGCGATTTCGGTACTGTTGTTGAGGTTCGTGTCTTCAACCGCCACGGCGTTGAGAAAGACGAACGTGCGCTACAGATCGAACGTGAAGAAGTTGAACGCCTCGCGCGTGACCGTGATGACGAACTCGTCATTCTCGATCGCAACATCTATGCCCGTCTGAAAGGCATGATCCTTGGTAAAGTGGCTGTCAAAGGTCCAAAAGGCGTCAAAGCCAATGCCGAGATCAACGAAGAGCTTCTTGAAACTCTGACACGTGGTCAGTGGTGGCAGCTTGCCCTTAAGGACGAGAAAGACGCACAGATCGTTGAAGCCCTGAACGAGCAGTACGAAATCCAAAAGCGTACACTTGATGCCCGTTTTGAGGACAAAGTCGAGAAAGTCCGCCGCGGCGACGATCTGCCGCCGGGCGTGATGAAGATGGTCAAAGTCTTTGTTGCTGTGAAGCGTAAGCTTCAGCCCGGCGACAAGATGGCGGGTCGTCACGGCAACAAAGGTGTTATTTCCAAGGTTGTCCCAATGGAAGACATGCCATTCCTCGCGGATGGTACACCTGTAGACTTCTGTTTGAACCCGCTTGGTGTTCCATCGCGTATGAACGTTGGTCAGATCCTTGAAACTCACATGGGTTGGGCTGCGCGCGGCCTTGGCTTGAACATCGATGACGCACTTGGTGACTACCGCCGTTCTGGCGATCTGACACCTGTTCGTGAAGCGATGCAGTTGGCTTATGGCGATGATGTTTATGCTGAAGGGCTGGAAGGTCTGGATGAGGACGATCTCGTCGAGCGCGCGAAGAACGTCGCGAACGGTGTTCCGATTGCAACGCCCGTCTTTGACGGCGCGAAGGAAGCGGATGTGAACGACTCGCTCAAGCGTGCTGGTTTCTCTGAAAGCGGCCAGTCGGTTCTGTTTGACGGACGTACAGGCGAGCAATTCGCGCGCCCTGTTACGGTCGGCATCAAGTACCTGCTGAAACTACACCACCTTGTGGACGACAAAATCCACGCGCGTTCCACTGGTCCATACTCGCTGGTTACGCAGCAGCCATTGGGCGGTAAAGCGCAGTTCGGTGGTCAGCGCTTCGGTGAGATGGAAGTCTGGGCTCTTGAAGCTTACGGCGCGGCATATACATTACAAGAAATGCTCACCGTAAAATCAGATGACGTCGCTGGTCGTACCAAAGTGTATGAATCAATCGTCAAAGGCGAAGACAACTACGAGGCTGGCGTGCCAGAGAGCTTTAACGTTCTCGTCAAAGAAGTCCGTGGCCTTGGCCTGAACATGGAACTCCTGGATGCGGAGGAAGAAGAGTAAGCGCTTTTCAAAACGCTCTCTCGTAGGGCGGGGCCAACCCCGCCTTGCGCTTCCAATGCTCCCCTTTCAAGGATTTGAAAATGAACCAGGAACTGACAAACAACCCGTTTAATCCGGTTGCCCCAATTAAGACGTTCGACGAGATCAAAGTTTCTCTCGCATCTCCTGAGCGCATCCTGTCGTGGTCTTTTGGCGAAATCAAAAAGCCGGAAACCATCAACTACCGTACCTTCAAGCCAGAGCGCGACGGTCTGTTCTGTGCGCGTATCTTTGGCCCGATCAAAGATTACGAATGCCTCTGCGGTAAATATAAGCGCATGAAGTATCGCGGCGTTGTCTGCGAGAAATGTGGTGTTGAAGTTACGCTGCAAAAAGTGCGCCGTGAGCGTATGGGCCACATCGAACTGGCTTCCCCAGTTGCGCACATCTGGTTCCTCAAGTCGCTTCCGTCACGGATCGGCCTGATGCTGGACATGACGCTTCGTGATCTTGAGCGTGTTCTCTATTTCGAGAACTACGTCGTGATCGAGCCGGGCCTCACGGACCTCACCTACGGTCAGATGATGACCGAAGAAGAGTATATGGACGCGCAAGACACCTTCGGCATGGACGCATTTACTGCGAACATCGGTGCTGAAGCGATCCGCGAAATGCTCGCTCAGATCGACCTTGAGTCCGAAGCAGAAACGCTGCGCGCGGATCTTGCTGAAGCAACAGGCGAGTTGAAGCCGAAGAAGATCATCAAACGTCTTAAAGTCGTTGAGAGCTTCCTTGAGTCTGGCAACCGTCCTGAGTGGATGATCCTGACCGTGATCCCTGTGATCCCGCCAGAGCTTCGCCCACTTGTGCCGCTTGATGGTGGTCGTTTCGCGACGTCCGATCTGAACGATCTGTATCGCCGCGTGATCAACCGTAACAACCGTTTGAAGCGTCTGATTGAGCTGCGTGCGCCTGATATCATCGTGCGTAACGAAAAGCGTATGTTGCAGGAATCTGTTGATGCTCTGTTCGACAACGGCCGTCGTGGCCGCGTCATTACAGGTGCGAACAAGCGTCCATTGAAATCCCTCAGCGACATGCTGAAGGGTAAGCAAGGTCGTTTCCGTCAAAACCTTTTGGGTAAGCGAGTCGACTTCTCTGGTCGTTCGGTCATTGTGACCGGTCCGGAACTGAAGTTGCATCAGTGTGGCTTGCCCAAAAAGATGGCGCTCGAGCTGTTCAAACCGTTCATCTACTCGCGTCTTGAGGCCAAAGGTCTGTCTTCCACAGTGAAGCAAGCCAAGAAACTCGTTGAAAAAGAGCGTCCCGAAGTTTGGGATATCTTGGACGAGGTGATCCGCGAACACCCTGTTATGCTTAACCGTGCGCCTACGTTGCACCGTCTTGGCATTCAGGCGTTCGAGCCTGTCTTGATCGAAGGTAAAGCGATCCAGCTTCACCCGCTCGTCTGTTCTGCGTTTAACGCGGACTTCGACGGTGACCAAATGGCGGTTCACGTACCGCTCTCGCTGGAAGCGCAGCTTGAAGCACGTGTTCTGATGATGTCCACGAACAACGTTCTGTCACCTGCAAACGGTGCACCGATCATTGTTCCGTCGCAGGATATGATTTTGGGCCTCTATTACACCACGCTTGAGCGTGCGGGTATGAAGGGCGAGGGCATGGTCTTTGGCTCTATCGAAGAAGTGCAGCACGCACTTGATAGCGGCATTGTGCACCTGCACGCCAAGATCACTGCGCGTATCACGCAGATCGACGCAGAAGGCCAAGAAGTGCAGCAGCGCTTTGAAACCACGCCGGGCCGTGTTCGTTTGGGTGCGCTGTTGCCATTGAATGCGAAAGCACCGTTTGAATTGGTGAACCGACTTCTGCGTAAGAAGGAAGTTCAGCAGGTCATCGACACGGTCTATCGTTATTGCGGTCAGAAAGAGTCGGTTATCTTCTGTGACCACATCATGACAATGGGTTTCCGCGAAGCGTTTAAGGCAGGTATTTCGTTCGGTAAGGACGACATGCTGATCCCAGAAACAAAGTGGCCATTGGTTGGCGAAACACGCGAGCAAGTTAAAGACTTTGAGCAACAGTACATGGACGGCCTGATCACTCAGGGCGAAAAGTACAACAAAGTTGTCGATGCTTGGTCAAAGTGTAACGACAAAGTCACCGATGCGATGATGGGGTCTATTTCTGATACCCGTCACGACGAAGCGGGCGCTGAAATGGAACCGAACTCGGTTTACATGATGGCTCACTCCGGTGCGCGTGGTTCTGTTACGCAGATGAAACAGCTGGGCGGTATGCGCGGTTTGATGGCAAAGCCGAACGGCGACATCATCGAAACGCCGATTATCTCCAACTTTAAAGAAGGTCTGACCGTTCTGGAGTACTTCAACTCCACACACGGTGCTCGTAAGGGTCTTTCGGACACGGCTTTGAAAACAGCGAACTCTGGTTATCTGACACGTCGTTTGGTCGACGTTTCTCAGGACTGCATCGTGCGCATGCGCGACTGTGGAACCGAGAACATGATCACGGCCGAAGCTGCGGTAAACGACGGTGAAGTTGTTTCTTCGCTCGCGGACCGTGTTCTTGGCCGCGTCGTGGCTCAGGATGTTCTGGTTCCGGGTACGGACGAAGTGCTGCTGACCAAAGGTACGTTGATCGACGAACTTATGGCAGACCGTGTTGAAGAGGCGGGCGTTGCATCCATGCGCATCCGTTCCCCATTGACCTGTGAAGCCGAAGAAGGCGTTTGCGCCATGTGCTATGGTCGTGACCTTGCGCGCGGTACAATGGTTAACTCAGGTGAAGCTGTCGGCATTATCGCTGCGCAGTCCATTGGTGAGCCGGGTACACAGCTAACAATGCGGACATTCCACATTGGCGGCGTTGCTCAGGGTGGACAGCAGTCCTTCCAAGAAGCGAGCCAAGAGGGCACGATCGTCTTCGAGAACGCTCAGACACTTGTGAACGCCTCAGGCGACACAATGGTCATGGGCCGCAACATGAAGCTCATCATCAACGATGAAAACGGTGAAGAACGTGCGAGCCACAAGCTCGGCTACGGCTCTAAACTGTTCGTTGAAGAAGGCGCGAAGATCGCACGTGGTGACAAACTGTTTGAATGGGATCCTTACACGCTTCCAATCATTGCGGAAAAAGCTGGTACAGCTAAGTTCGTTGACCTCGCATCCGGCATTGCCGTGCGCGACGAGACGGACGAAGCGACTGGCATGACACAGAAAATCGTTATCGACTGGCGCGCTGCACCAAAAGGTAACGAGCTCAAGCCTGAGATTATCATTCTCGATAAAGATGGCGAAGCTGTACGCAATGATGCGGGTAACCCAGTGACCTATCCTATGTCTGTTGATGCCATTCTTTCGGTTGAAGATGGCGTCGAAGTTCAGGCGGGTGATGTTGTTGCGCGTATTCCACGCGAAGGCGCGAAAACGAAGGACATTACCGGTGGTCTGCCACGGGTTGCGGAACTCTTTGAGGCACGTCGCCCTAAGGATCACGCAATCATTGCAGAGCTTGATGGTCACGTCCGCTTTGGCAAAGACTACAAGAACAAGCGCCGCATCGCGATTGATCCTGTAGACGAGAGCATGGAAACCGTTGAGTACATGGTGCCGAAGGGCAAGCACATTCCTGTTCAGGAAGGTGATTTTGTCTCTAAGGGCGATTACATCATGGACGGTAACCCTGCGCCGCATGACATTCTGTCAATCTTGGGTGTCGAAGCGCTGGCGGATTACATGATCAACGAGGTGCAGGACGTTTACCGTCTTCAGGGCGTTAAGATTAACGACAAGCACATCGAAGTTATCGTGCGTCAGATGTTGCAGAAGTGGGAAATCCTCGACAGCGGCCAGACAACATTGCTCAAAGGCGAGCATGTCGACAAGCAAGAGTTCCTTGCGGCCAATGAAAAGGCAGCTCAGCGTGGCTACAAGCCTGCGACGGGTGAACCTATCCTTCTCGGCATCACCAAGGCGTCCTTGCAGACACGCAGCTTTATCTCTGCGGCGTCCTTCCAGGAAACAACGCGCG
>NZ_JBOEHB010000015.1:0-8295 GCF_050633725.1 Planktotalea sp. | reverse complement strand
TCGTGGGTCGCTTGATCCCAGCTGGTACAGGCGGAGCGACACAGCAGATGCAACGCGTTGCACAAGATCGCGACAACGTGGTTGTTGAAGCACGCCGCATCGAAGCGGAAGCGGCCGCGGCACTTGCTGCGCCAACGGATGACATTGTTGGCGGTGACGTGTTCACCAATGCCGATGATGTGTTCTCAACACCTGAGAGCCGCGACGAATAAAGCGCTGCTTTAGAAATTGAAAAAGGCCCTCGCTGGAAACAGCGGGGGCCTTTTTCGTTTGCGGCGGACGTTCGAGGCAGCATCGACGTGCAAGCCGTTCTTGCATGTAGCGTGGTACGGATCACCCGACTTGTTAAAAAAGGCAAAACTGGGCAATTTGTTAATCGCTAGCATTTTTCAATAAAGCATCGCACGGTTTTACGACATTTGAACGCCAAGTGACTCATGGCATCGTCATTTTCCGTCGCCGCAAGATTTTCAAGGAGGTAACTTCCATGCCCGACCACATAATTACTGACATTACCCTCGCCAATACAGGTGACGCACTCGACGTTGTTGGCGCCAACGCTGTTTTTGTCTCCCAAACAGGCCAGCTCTTGGCGACAAGCGGGTATGGCATCGATGCGAACGATGACGGAACTTACATGACGATCGCCGGCACAGTCTATGGCGCTTTAGCTGGGATCAACATGAACAGCGCGGGGGAGTTTTATGCGAACACCACACACGTTACGTTCACCGGCACGGTGAGCAGTAACAATGGTGATGGCATGAATATTCAGGATAGTCAGCACAATTTGATCAATGATGGGTTAATCAGTGGTCGGGTGGGGGTGGATTATTCTGGGACGACATTTGAGGTCGTAAATCGCGGTGTGATAAGCGGTCAATTTGGCGAGGCCATGGATGTGATTGCTGTTGCTGGCCATATACGCAATTTCGGCTCAATCACGTCGAATTCTGATCCCGCTATCCGTTTCCAAAACTCAGGACCGCACGGCGAGAATACGCCTCAGGTGATCAACTACGGCACAATTTCGGGACAGGGCCTTTCAATTACCAGTTACTCAGAAGTCCTTGATGTTCTGAACTACGGGTTGATGGACGGTGGCATCTCTGGCTCCCTTTCGAATGACGAAATACTGAATGATGGCGCGATTTATGGCACCGTCGAATTGGGAAAAGGAGATGACATTTATGTCGGGTCAGGTTCTGTTAGCCGCTCGGTGAATTTGGGCGAGGGCGCTGATTTTTACAACGGCAAAGGAGACAGCAACGTCACCGACGGCATCTTTGGCGGCATCGGGGATGATACCCTGCTTGGTGGAAACAACGACGATTTACTCTATGGGGATGCCGACAACGATCTGCTTCGGGGTCGCAGCGGCGATGATCTTATCGAAGGCGGCATCGGTAGTGATACTATTCGCGGCGGCGACGGCGAGGACACGATCACCGGAGGCGATGGCGCGGATGTGCTCAAAGGGCGAATTGGCGATGACGATCTTTCTGGCGGTGATGGAAGCGACGAAATCTGCGGTGGTGAGGGCGATGACACGATCACTGGTGGCAAAGGGACCGATCTCATCGAAGGGAATGAAGATGCGGATGTGCTCAACGGCGGAAAAGGCGATGATACGATCCGTGGCGGCGACGGAGATGACATCATCATCGGTGGTCTTGGCTCCGACCTTTTGACCGGCGGAGCTGGTGCAGATGTGTTCATCTTCGAAAGCGCAGCAGAAAGCACCAACAATGCGGCACGCGACGAGATCGACGACTTTGGCGCAGGTGATGTGATTGATCTTAGCAGTGTAATCGTCGACACGCTCGATTTTATCGGGACGGGCGCTTTCACAGGAACCGCGAATGAGGTCCGCATCAAGGAAGGCTCTCAAGGCAACACAACCGTTTATGTGGACACCGATGGCGATGGTTCGGGCGATATGCGGATTTTTGTAACTGACACGACGGGCATGACCGCGAGCGATTTCATTCTGTAAACCACTGTCGCGTTAAGTGTCGTTGAAAATTAACGAAAAGGCCTCATCTGGGGTCAGCAGAGGCCTTTTCATAGTCAATGGCGTTTCATCATCATCTGGTGAACGGCGTGCATGCCTTGCTCTGCCATTGCCGATACCTCTTCGGCATGGACTTGGAGTGCGTCTACAACTTCGGGATCATCAGAGGTTTGAATGACCACGATACCGTCATCAAGAATATCTAATTCTGTAAGAATTTTGTCGCCGCGCTCAAAAATAATATCGAGCGTCGGGCTCTGAATAAGGATCTTCGGATCGTCCTCATTGAACACCCGTTCTGTCATACCTGCGACATGATTCACCAGCGCTTCCATGACTTCTGGATTAGACGTGCGCGTTACCGTTCGTATCCCGTTTGGCAGGTTTTCGACCGTGCGCGTAAAGCTTCTAAATCCACGAAACATGACAGCGAGCTCGGTGCTTTCTTCAACGCTCGCGTTTTCACCGCGCAAACCGGGCATGTTGACTTCGTCATGGCCA
Source organism: Planktotalea sp. (assembly GCF_050633725.1). Lineage (GTDB taxonomy): Bacteria > Pseudomonadota > Alphaproteobacteria > Rhodobacterales > Rhodobacteraceae > Planktotalea. The sequence goes on along the minus strand of NZ_JBOEHB010000015.1, from coordinate 5,780 downwards.
GTTCCATCGGCACCATGGCTGTGCTGTGCATGTGCTGCGCCGTGGTCGGCATGAGGGAACATGAGTAACCCAGCAACGAGGACTGCGCTTACCTTGAAGGAGGCTGTTAGCCTAGCGGGTAAAGAAGATATTAACATTGAAGTGTTCCTTGAAGGTGATGATCGAATGGCAAGATACACTAGCAAAGCTGCATACCTAATGACAATTGCGTCAAATGCGCTGGTATCCTTTGCAACGTCTCGGTCGGTGATTGCTCGAAAGCTGACATGCGTATCTTCGTAAAACGGACCTTTTGCAGCAAACATTGCCCAAATCGGCTTTGATTTACTGAGCGGCTCGCGCGATCGGACTAGAGCGCCGCGAAGCATGTCGTATTCAGACTAGGCGGCCCTCCTAAACTAAGCGATAGAGGGCCATGAACTGGCTTTCCAATCTTTCCGACAATGCCAAGGGCGCACTTCTTATGATGTGCTCAATGGCGGCTTTCACCTTTAACGATTTATGCGTCAAAGGCATTGGATCGGATGTTCCGCTGTCTCAGGTTTTACTTTTGCGCGGTGCCCTTGCGAGCGTGTTGATTTATCTGCTCGCGCGCTATCTAAAAGCGCTGGCTTGGCCTGCACGCGCAAAGGATCGCTGGCTTATCGTTCTGCGATCTATCGCGGAAGTCGCTGCGGCCTATTTCTTTTTAACCGCTCTTTTGAATATGCCTTTCGCCAACGTAACGTCGATTTTGCAAACGCTTCCGTTGACCGTGACCCTCGCGGCGGCGCTTGTTTTCAAAGAGCCCGTTGGTTGGCGGCGCTTATTGGCGATTGCGGTTGGTTTTTGTGGCATGCTCTTGATTGTGCGCCCCGGCACGGATGGGTTTACGATCCATTCGATCTATGTGCTCTGCGCCGTCGTTTGCGTGACCGTGCGTGATCTGGCGGCGCGGCGATTAAGCAAAGATGTAAAATCGCTAACTGTAACCTTGGTTGGGTCTATCTTTGTGATGGCTTTCGCTGGTTTTGGCAGCGCGGCGACTGGGGAGTGGACTGGCATGAGCGGCGCGCAGATCGCATTGCTACTTGCATCCGCGATCTTTGTCATCGGCGGCTACGTGTTCTCTGTTATGGTTATGCGGATCGGCGAAGTCGGGTTCACATCGCCGTTTCGCTATACTGCGATGCTTTGGGCGCTTGTGCTGGGTTATGTTTTCTTTGGTGAATGGCCCGAGCCTCTCACCTTCGTGGGCGCTGCGCTGATCGTTGTGACAGGCATCTTTACGCTGTACCGAGAAGCGCGCGTCAAACGACGTTTGAAGCCAGCCTAGCCAAAAACGCGGCGCACTTGATCGGCGTCGACGGCAAAAAGGTCGCGAAAGCTTTGTTCGCCCGCAGCGTCCAGAAGCATCATTTTGGGTTTGCTTACCTTCGGCCCTTGGCGGCTGTCATTAAAGTCATTGTGTCCGCGTAGATACATCGGGGGATTGTCGAAGCTGAGCGTTGGCATAAAGCGGTTAATCTTGCCGTGCGCGAAATTCATTATGCTTTTGCGAATATGCGGCGCGATTGAGATACCAAGCGCCACGCCCCAATAGGGGTGAAAGGTTTCGTTTGCATAAATGCCCTCTGCGCAGGGGCGGACGATGAAGCCGCGCGCGAAGTCAAAACCAACAAACTTGTTGCGCTCCAAAAGCGGGCGACAATCAATGGCGGCGTTTCTATAAGTTTCAACGAAATTTACCGCGATTGCGTCATCGTCATCGTGGCGGAATTGTAAACAAGGCGCATCAGTTTTGTTGCGCACCGAGTTCATCGCCTTTTGCATTGTCTCACGGTGATCGGCTGGCGCATGGGCTTGGATGATGATCTGACGAATTGGAGCGCATAGATCAAACAGACGTTCCTGATAGTGCTCGGGAAGGTTGTCGCCAATGACGATGACAAAAGTAAAGTCAGGATCGGTTTGGGCCGCGATAGAGGGCAGCATGATCGTCTCGAAATGACGAAACCGCTCATCCATTCGCTGGGTGCGATAGAGGTAGGCGCTGCGCTCTTGCGCGCTTTCGTGTTCGACCTGAAATCCCCCCAAGGCGGGAAAGGAAAATCGACACAATCCGATGACTTGCATTGAGCGCTCCTGGCTCTAAATAATGTGTTGTGCAGAATGGCATCGGCATTTGCCTGCGACAAGAGGGCTAAGCGAATTGCTGCGCTGTTGACACGTTTAACGACTCCCCCTATACGCGCGCTATCCGGCTCTAGGGGGAACTCTATTTGCCGATATCATATCGACTGTGGTCAAGTCCTTGGCACCTATAGCCAGCGACCTCTGAGAACCAACCGCGACGTTCACCTCGGAATGGGAACGCTTGCGGTTTTTTCGCTTGTTTCAAGCGAATGTGCTCCACGGCACGGCAGATTTCGCGTCACGGGCATGTTACATGCACGCGGCAAAACTAAGTTGAGAGATGGGGAAGACACCTTCTATGCCAACGATCCAACAGCTGATCCGCAAGCCGCGTCAGCCTAAAATCAAGCGCTCTAAGTCGCAGCACCTAGAGCAGTGCCCACAGAAACGTGGTGTGTGCACACGCGTTTATACAACAACTCCGAAAAAGCCGAACTCCGCTATGCGTAAGGTTGCCAAAGTGCGCCTGACCAACGGTTTCGAGGTTATTTCGTATATCCCGGGTGAGAGCCACAACCTTCAGGAGCACTCTGTGGTTCTGATCCGCGGCGGTCGTGTAAAAGACCTTCCCGGTGTGCGTTACCACATTCTTCGCGGTGTTCTGGATACTCAGGGCGTCAAAGATCGTAAGCAACGTCGTTCGAAGTACGGCGCGAAGCGTCCTAAATAAGGAGAGGCTGATATGTCACGTCGTCACGCCGCTGAAAAACGCGAAGTCCTGCCCGACGCCAAATATGGCGATCGCGTACTGACTAAATTCATGAACAACCTGATGATCGACGGCAAAAAGTCCGTTGCTGAGCGCATCGTATACTCTGCGATGACCCGGGTTGAAGACAAGATCAAGCGCGCACCTATCGAGGTGTTCCACGAAGCGCTCGACAACATCAAACCGTCCGTCGAAGTACGCTCCCGCCGTGTTGGTGGTGCAACGTATCAGGTTCCGGTCGAGGTTCGCCCAGAGCGCCGCGAAGCGCTTGCGATCCGTTGGTTGATCAAAGCATCCCGTTCACGCAACGAAAACACGATGGAAGAGCGTCTTGCTGGCGAACTTCTTGACGCAGTGAACACTCGTGGCTCCGCTGTTAAGAAGCGCGAAGACACTCACAAAATGGCCGAGGCGAACAAAGCCTTCAGCCATTACCGTTGGTAACAAAGAGGAAGTAGCCAAATGGCACGCGAATATCCCCTCGATCGATACCGCAACTTTGGTATCATGGCGCACATCGATGCAGGCAAAACGACCTGTTCCGAGCGCATTCTTTACTACACTGGTAAAGAGCATAACATCGGCGAAGTTCACGACGGCGCTGCAACCATGGACCACATGGAGCAGGAGCAAGAGCGCGGAATTACCATTACGTCTGCGGCAACGACGACGTTCTGGGAGCGTACAGAAGACGGTGTAACAGCCGACTCTGAAAAGCACCGCATGAACATCATCGACACCCCTGGCCACGTTGACTTCACAATTGAAGTTGAGCGTTCCTTGGCTGTTCTTGACGGCGCGGTTGCGGTTCTTGACGCAAACGCAGGCGTTGAGCCACAGACAGAGACAGTTTGGCGTCAGGCCGACCGTTATAAAGTTCCACGTATGGTTTTCGTCAACAAGATGGACAAAATCGGTGCGGACTTCTTCAACTGTGTTCACATGATTGAAGACCGTACAGGTACAGTTGCTGTTCCTATCGGTGTTCCAATCGGTGCCGAGACAGAGCTTGAAGGCCTTGTTGACCTAGTGACCATGGAAGAGTGGCTCTGGGAAGGTGAAGACCTTGGCGCGTCTTGGAAGAAAGCTCCTATTCGTGAAAGCCTGCAAGACATGGCTGACGAGTGGCGCAACAAGCTGGTTGAAGCAGCTGTTGAGCAAGACGACGACGCAATGGAAGCCTACCTCGAAGGCAACGAGCCAGACGTTCCAACGCTGCGCAAGTTGATCCGCAAGGGTACACTGGCAATGGCGTTCGTTCCTGTTTTGGGCGGTTCCGCGTTCAAAAACAAAGGCGTTCAGCCACTTCTCAACGCTGTTGTTGACTACCTGCCGAGCCCGCTCGACGTTGTTGACTACATGGGCTTTAAGCCAGGCGACGAGACAGAAACACGTGACATCGCACGCCGTGCGGACGATGACATGCCGTTCTCTGCGCTTGCGTTCAAAATCTGGAATGACCCGTTTGTTGGCTCGCTGACATTCACACGCATCTACTCCGGTAAGCTGGAGAAGGGCGATACGTTCCTGAACTCGACCAAAGGCAAAAAAGAGCGCGTTGGCCGCATGATGATCATGCACTCCAACGACCGTGATGAAATCAGCGAAGCATTCGCTGGCGACATTATCGCACTTGGCGGCCTGAAGGACACAACAACAGGTGACACGCTTTGCGCGGTTAACGATCCGGTTGTTCTGGAAACGATGACCTTCCCTGATCCCGTTATCGAGATCGCGGTTGAGCCTAAAACAAAGGGCGACCAAGAGAAGATGGGCATCGCGCTTCAGCGTCTGTCTGCTGAGGATCCATCCTTCCGTGTTGAGACTGACCTAGAGTCCGGTCAGACGATCATGAAGGGTATGGGCGAACTTCACCTTGATATTCTCGTGGACCGTATGCGCCGCGAATTCAAAGTTGAAGCGAACATCGGTGCGCCTCAGGTTGCTTACCGCGAGACCATTGGTCACGAAGTTGAGCACACCTATACGCACAAGAAGCAGTCTGGTGGTTCTGGTCAGTTTGGCGAGGTGAAACTTCAGATCACGCCGACAGAGCCGGGCGAAGGCTACTCCTTCGAGTCCAAAATCGTTGGTGGTGCTGTTCCGAAGGAATACATCCCGGGTGTTGAAAAGGGCATTAAATCTGTCATGGACTCCGGTCCTCTGGCGGGCTTCCCTGTGATCGACTTCAAGGTTCAGCTGCTCGATGGTAAGTTCCACGACGTTGACTCCTCTGTGCTTGCGTTCGAAATCGCAGCTCGTATGGCGATGCGCGAAGGTATGCGCAAAGCGGGTGCGAAACTGCTCGAGCCAATCATGAAGGTCGAAGTGATTACGCCGGAAGAGTACACAGGTGGCATCATCGGTGACCTCACATCCCGTCGTGGTCAGGTTCAAGGTCAGGATACGCGCGGCAATGCCATCGCGATTGATTGCTTTGTTCCGCTGGCGAACATGTTCGGATACATCAACACACTTCGTTCGATGTCGTCTGGCCGTGCGAACTTCTCTATGCAGTTCGACCACTACGAGCCGGTTCCGCAGAACATCTCTGACGAGATCCAAGCGCAATACGCATAAAACGAGCGGTGCGTGGGAAACCACGCACCCTACACCCCATCAAGTAGGGTGCGTCATTGACGCACCGTTTGAATACAAAGGAGGCCTCTCATGGCTAAGGAAAAGTTTGAACGCAATAAACCGCACGTCAACATCGGCACAATTGGCCACGTTGACCACGGTAAAACAACGCTGACAGCTGCGATCACCAAGCAATTCGGTGACTTCAAAGCGTATGACGAAATCGACGGCGCGCCAGAAGAAAAAGCGCGTGGTATCACGATCTCCACAGCGCACGTTGAGTACGAGACAGAGACACGCCACTACGCGCACGTTG
>NZ_JBOEHB010000014.1:45742-45935 GCF_050633725.1 Planktotalea sp. | reverse complement strand
GTGACGCCATCTGCGCGGGCCAATTGGCGGGCCATGGCCTGATCGAACCGCGGGCCGCGGGGCGACAAATAGATCAGGGGTCGCGTGCCCTTGGTCGCCGCCTGCGCCGTTTCGATGGCCGCGCCCATCACATCGGGGCGGATCACCATCCCGGCGCCCCCGCCTGCCGGGGTGTCATCGACATTGCGATGCT
>NZ_JBOEHB010000014.1:0-45659 GCF_050633725.1 Planktotalea sp. | reverse complement strand
TCGACATTGCGATGCTTGCCGACGCCAAACCGGCGCAGGTCAATCGTTTCCAACTGCCACAGCCCGTCCTTTAACGCCTTACCGGTCAGGCTTTCGCCCAAGACACCTGGAAAGGCCTGGGGAAACAGGGTGATGATTTGCGCCGTCCAAACCCCGGCCAGGGTCACGGGGCCATCCATCAGGTCCTGCGGTTTCAGGGTTGCCCGAATGGATTTCCTGCCATGTGATTTCGACGGTGCGGTCATATTCGGCTTTCAGGTTGCTTTTTTGGCGTCAATCGCGCCGCGCGGTTTGTGGCGTGGGACAGAACCACGCCCCTCATTGTTTGGACATCCGATGCGCCCGGCGTGATTTTCGGATCAGCACCTTCTTTTCGTCCCGCAACGTTTTCCAAGGTGTGTCCGAACGGTTCATGGCCAGCAATTCCGTCAGCAAATCTTGTGGTACGGATGTATTCGCGGGGGGGAGCGGGGCAAGAGTGGCGCGCAGGTCCGCAGGCACCTCCGCGACATCCAGCAGGGCATCCAGAGGGCCAAGCGGGCCGGTCGCGATGTCCTCCAACGCGGCGCGGTGGACGCGGGCGGGGGCCACGGCGGCGGCGATGCGATCGACCATCGCATTCAGGTCCGCATGGGGCAGCGCCGTTCTGCGAAACGTGTCCAGATCGTCGGTCATGCGGGTGGCGCGCACATGTTGGGCATAACAGCTTTTGACCCATGGGGCAGGCGCGCGCGTGGTAAACAGAAATTCCAACGATGCGACGCCCGCGCCCAATGCGTCCTGGGCCACGCTGATCATCCCGGCCATAATGCGGGGCGCCGCCACGTAATCGGTTTGTGCATGGCGAAACGGCATGTGCCCGGCCAAATCTTCGCAGGACATCAGGATCGGGCGGGTGTCAGCGGGGTCAAGGTTGCCCAAAACCTGCGCGGCCTCGTAAAGGAACAGGGACCATTCGACATCATCTAGGGTGCGGGAATAAGCGCGGGCGGCTTCTGTCATGCCCGCCATGTCGTCCTTGAGCAGGATGCGATAAGCGGGGGTCAGGGCCGCACGATTGGCGGCCAACGTCTGTTGAATGCTAGAGGTTCCCGTTTTGTGAAACCCCGCATGCACGATCAGTCGCATCAGATCAGGCCGTCGGGCGGGTCCGCGACAATGCGGCCGCCAGCCAGATCCACCGTGGGCACGCAAGCGCGGGTGAACGGCAGGAAAAACGTCTGGGATCCGCCGGGGATCTGCACCTCGAGCAGATCATCCGCGCCGTTGTTTTGCACCGCCTTGACGCGCCCCAGTTCCGTGCCGCCGGTATCACGCACCGTCAGGCCGATTAGATCGGCGTGATAGAATTCGTCGTCGGGCAAGTCAGGCAAACGATCGCGCGGCGCATATAGGCGCACGCCTTTCAGCGCGTCGGCTTGTTCCTTGGTCAACACGCCGTCCAGTTTGGCCGCGAAACCGTTTTTGATCGCGCGGTTCAGAGTGAGCGTGAAGCTTTGTTGGCCATCCTCGGTTGTCAGGGGGCCATAACTCGCCACAGACTCCGGGTCGGCGCAAAAGCTTTTCAGGCGCACTTCTCCATGGACCCCAAAGGATCCGCCGATGGCGCCAACGCAGACAAGATCGCTCATTTTTGGTCCTCACAGAGCAGATCCGACAAAACGCCCGCGCGATCCACACAGCGCTCTGCCTCGCGGGTGCGTTCATACACCATGCCCGCCACAAAGGCGATTGTGACAAGGAACAACGTGCGGATCGGGTGAAGCAACATGGGGCGGTTTGCCTTGATCGCGACAGGCGGGCACATATGCGCCCGCCCGGTGGGTCAGATGGCCCGCTTGGGGCCTTGCTGACCTGTGATCTGATGATGATCAGGCGTGTTGCCGATCATTCCTCAGCGGCGGCGGCTTCTTCTGCTGCCGGTGCTTCTTCGGCAGGGGCGGCCAGTTTTTCGGCCTTGGCTGCGGCGCGTTCCACTGCGGCTTTGCCCGGCTCAGCCTTTTTGGGGTTGGAGCGCGTTTTCTTTTCCATGACGCCTGCGGCTTCCAGCATACGTGCCACACGGTCGGTGGTTTGTGCGCCCTGGCCCAGCCAGTATTGAACCCGCTCAAGGTCCATCTTTACCCGGTCTTCGCTGTCTTTTGGCAGAAGGGGATTATAGGTGCCCAGTTTTTCGATGAAACGGCCATCGCGTGGCATACGGCTGTCTGCCGCAACGATGCGATAAAAGGGACGTTTTTTCGAACCGCCACGGGCAAGTCGGATTTTCATGGCCATTGGTGTGATCTCCTGTTGATGGCTAATAGGACGGGAAGGGCCCGCCTTAAGATTGATGTTTGCGATGATGCTGAATGACTTCAGCGATGATGAAGTTCAGGAACTTCTTGGCGAATTCGGGGTCCAGATCGGCCCGATTTGCCAAATCTTCAAGCCGTGCGATCTGCTTGGCTTCGCGCGCAGGATCGGACGGTGGAAGGTCGTGTTCTGCCTTGAGTTTCCCCACGGCCTGGGTGTGTTTGAACCGTTCGCCCAGCGTGTAGACGAGGATCGCGTCGAGGCGATCAATGCTTTCGCGGTGTTCCTTAAGCAGGGTGGCAGCGCGCGAGACGGGATCGTTGGCGTTGGTATCAGTCAAGGGCGTATCCCTCCGGTTTAAAGCTTGGGTCGCTGTAATGAGCAATCTCAAGTGCGATCCCGTCGGACAACTGGGTGTGGTCAAGCTGTGCGGGTGACGGGTGGCGGTAACAGACGTCATTGCCATCAACCGTCGGCGCATCGACGTCTTTCTTGGCCCCGAGCCGTTCGGCAAGGCGGATCGAGTCGAGGTTTTTCGGGTCAAGATAGCTGACCGCGCCATCCCATCCGAGGGTGCCATAGAAATAGCGGCGTGCCGCGTGGGTCGCCTCAAGCGCATAGCCGTGACCTGCGGTTTCCGGCCAGATGATCCAGGCGATTTCCGCTTCGGGCCACGCGGCCGGTTGCCATCCGCCGGCCATGCCAAGCGGCTTGTCCGTGATCTTGTCGTGGATCATCCACATGCCAAAGCCACGGATCTGCCAATGACCGATTTCGGCCGCATAAAGCATCCATGCTTCATATTGATTCAGCGGACCGCCCATATAGCGCGAGCGATAGCTGCTGAACGTCGCCTTGAAGTTTGGATAATCTTCGGCTTCTGGTCCTCGAAGCACCAACCGCGTGGTTTCGAGAACGGGAATGTTTTGCGCTGCCATTATTCAGCCGCCCCTTGTTTCGGGTGTCGATAAATGTGGATGTTATGCCCCACGAGCGTTCCGGCTTTTTCGAAGCTTGCGCCAAGTCGAGTGGCAAGCGCGATTGAGCGGTGGTTGTTTGGGTCGATGTAGCTGATGACGCCGTCCAGATCGAAGTGCGTCGCCCCATAATCGCGTGCCGCGCGCGCGGCTTCAAAGGCAAAGCCAAGGCCTTCATATCCGTCATGCAGGTTCCAGCCGAGTTCTGGCTCAGACCAACCCTCGCGGAAGATAAATCCGCAAGCGCCGACCATTTCGCCATCCGCTTTGTTCTCGATGTTCCAGAACCCATACCCGCGTAACGCCCAGTGACCGATGCTGCCTGCGATAAGCTTCCAGCAGGCTACGCGATCCATTGGGCCGCCAATGATGTGCGAGCGTTCAGACGCCATGAACGCGGAAACCGCATCCAGATCTGTCTCGCGTGGCTCGCGCAGGATCAAACGGTCTGTTTCGATGCTCGGGATGTCAAAGTTGAACAAGGTCATTGCGCGGCCTCGCTCGAATGGATGTAAGCGAGCATGTCGCCCTCGTGCACCGTGCGCGACGCGCCGAGGCGCTCTGCCAATGCGATAGAACGCGCGTTGTCTTTGTGGATATAACTGGCGAGTTCGCTCAGTTGCAGCGTCTCAAAGGCAAAAGCGCGCGCCATTTGCGCTGCTTCATGGGCAATCCCAAGACCTTCGTTGTCTGTCGAGACCAGAAAGCCCAGCTCGATCTGCGCATCGCCCGGCTCAAGCCCAAGGATCACAAAACCAAGCGCTTCACCGCTGTCCACATCTTCGATGGTCCAGCCACCATGACCGTGCAACATCCAACCAGACGCCAGTTGCACGAAGTCCCACCATGCATCGTCGCGGCTGAGCGGACCGCCCATATACTGGCCGCGCGATGTGCAAAGCACATCGGCATAAAGCGGGAAGTCCTCAACCTTGGGTGCGCGCAACAGGATTGCGTCGGACATCAACGTTGGAATCTGCGCTGCGACATTGGCGGCAACCGCGGATGGGATACCTGTTGGCGCTATTTCGTGACGTGGGCTCATGAATAGGCCTCCATTCCGCCATCGTCCAAGTCTTCAGGACCGGGGTGGCGATAGAGGTGATCGAGCCCCATTTGCACGTTTTCGTATTCACGCTCAAAGGTCGCGCCAAGGCGCTTTGCAAGCGCGATGGAACGCGCATTGTCAGGGACGATATTCGAGGTCAATGTCGTGAAACCAAGCGCGCTATATGCCCAAGCACGCACGGCTTGCGCCGCTTCATAGGCAATGCCTTTGCCTTCAAAACCCTCATAGACGACCCAGCCCATTTCAGGCTCTGGCCATCCTTCGGGATTCCAAATGCCGCACAGACCTGCGGGCTTGCCGGTCTCTTTGTCGACAATCGTCAAATAACCGTAACCGTGGATATGCCAATGCCCGATATTCAGCGCAAACCAACGCCACGCTTCATCGCGCTGCGGGATGTAGCCGAACCCTTTGGACCGCGCCTCATCTGCCGAAAAAGCAACAAACGGCTCAACATCGCCCATTTCAGGGCCACGCATCAGCAATCGCTGTGTTTCCAGACGTGGGGCGTTGGTCAGGCTCATGGGTTACTTCTTCTTCCCGAAACCAGAAAGGCCGGGGGGCAGACCTGCGCCGCCGCCAAGACCGCCCAAACCACCAAAACCGCCGGGCAGTTTGTTGCCCATGGCCTTCGCCGCCGCTTCCATCGCCTTTGGGTCCATTTGGGACGGGTCCATGCCAGCTGGCATACCGCCGCCTTTGCCCATCATGCCCTTCATGGCTTGCTTGAGCATGCCGCCTTTACCCATCTTGCCCATCTTCTTCATCATGTCGCCCATTTGGCGCTGCATTTTCAGAAGTTTGTTCAAGTCAGACACTTCCATGCCCGCACCCTTCGCGATGCGTTTTTTACGGGAGGCTTGCAAAATCTGCGGGTTCGCGCGCTCGCGTTTGGTCATAGATTGGATCAGGGCGATCTGCTGTTTGAGGATGCGATCATCAATGCCCGCACCTTCCATCTGCTTGGCCATTTTGCCCATGCCCGGCATCATTCCCATGATGCCTTCCATGCCGCCCATTTTCATCATCTGCTCAAGCTGGCTCTTGAGGTCGTTCATGTTGAACTGACCCTTCGAGAAGCGCTTCATCATGCGCTCGGCTTGCTCGGCCTCGATGGTTTCTTGCGCTTTCTCAACCAGCGCAACGATGTCGCCCATGCCAAGAATACGGCCTGCGATACGCTCTGGCTCGAACGTTTCCAGCGCGTCCATCTTTTCGCCAAGACCGACGAACTTGATTGGCTTGCCAGTGACCGCGCGCATTGAGAGCGCAGCACCGCCGCGACCGTCGCCGTCCATACGGGTGAGGACAACACCAGAGATGCCGATCTTGCCGTCAAACTCTTCCGCGACTTCAACCGCGACCTGACCAGTGAGACCGTCAACGACCAGAAGTGTTTCGCGCGGGTTGACCGCGTCGCGCACATCTTCGACCTCTTTCATCAAGGTCTCGTCGATCTGCAAACGACCTGCCGTATCGAGCATGTAGACGTCATAGCCGCCCAATGTCGCCTGCTGCTTGGCACGTTTTGCGATTTGCACCGCAGATTCGCCCGCCACGATAGGCAGGGTATCAACGCCGATTTGCGTGCCGAGAATCGCGAGCTGCTGCTGCGCCGCTGGGCGGTAAATGTCGAGCGAGGCGAGCAGCACACGCTTTCCATTCTTCTCGGTCAAACGCTTGGCGAGCTTACCCGTCGTTGTTGTCTTACCAGAGCCTTGCAAACCCACCATCAGGATCGGGGCAGGGGCGTTGTCGATCTTTAGATCGCCCGGTTCACCTTCACCGCGCAGAACATGCTGAAGCTCGTCGTGAACGATCTTAACAACCTGCTGGCCGGGGGTGATAGACTTGGTAACCGCTTGGCCTGTCGCCTTTTCTTGCACGGCCTTAACGAAATCGCGCGCAACAGGTAGCGAGACGTCAGCTTCAAGAAGAGCAACGCGCACTTCGCGAAGCGCGGTTTTGACGTCATCCTCGGACAATGCGCCTTGCTTGGTCAGGCGATCAAAGACGCCGGATAGACGGTCGGATAGATTTTCAAACATGCCTATTGGCCCTTCAGTCTGCTGCAAGTTGGACCCAATGTAGGTAGGCCCGGCGAATGTTCCAAACGAGTATCGCACCAGTGGGCGCAACGCGCTGACTGATGGCGATCCTCGCATAATCGAGGACCGGAAGATTTATGGCTTCCGGATATGGCTCTGCGTTTAGGCCGATGGCCCTTCAGAGTCAACAGGCGCTGGCTGTTTCAGCCATGTGTTGATTGCATCGGTGATCCGCTGCGGCGCAGGTCCGCTGGTCAAGTATTCGGTGACGGGGTGATGTCCCGCGCTCATACCCTTGTCAAAGACCAGCACGCATCTAGCAGTGTCATAGCCTTCCTTAATGGCGTGACTCAGATCGCCAAGGGGATGAACGACCTCTGTGTAGCCTGCGAAATTGCGGGATCGAAAGGTGATGGTGTTGTTCAAACGATCGAAAATCACCTGAACGCGGCGCACAAACACATAAAGAAAAAGCGCTACAAAGGCGGTAAAAAAGGTAAAGAATGCAGCAACCATCCATTCCTTAGCGAGAAACGCGAAAAAAGCGCCGCTGGCTGTACCAAGGAACACCGCGCCGAGCATGATCGATATCAGCAAAGGGCGATCTTCGACAATAAGACGGGCAGATGTGTTGCGCGTGACTTTCATGCGATCAATTTGGCGCGAGCGGATCGCTTTGCCAAGCTTTGTGTAATTGCAATTTCGAACAATACCTTTGATTGTGTGGTGACTACGTGAATTTACGCACAAAAGGCCGCAAGATGGACAATTGGGATGAGGTACGCACCGCCTATCAAATTGCGCGCATGGGCACGGTCAGCGGCGCAGCGGATGTGCTTGGCGTGCATCATGCGACGGTGATCCGCCATGTAGATGCGCTGGAGCAACGCCTTGGCGTGAAGCTCTTCCAGCGCCATGCGCGCGGCTATACCGCGACAGAAGCAGGTGAAGACCTGTGCCGCGTTGCGCAAGCCACGGACGAGCAATTTAGCCAGCTGTCTAGTCGCGTCAAAGGCAAGGGGGACGAGGTATCGGGTGAATTGGTCGTGACCTCTTTGAACGGTTTGGCACCGCTCATGGCACCGACATTGACCGAGTTTCAACAGGCCTATCCCGAAATTGTCCTGCGCTATCTCACGGGTGATCGGCTGTTTCGCCTTGAATACGGCGAGGCCCATGTGGCGGTGCGCGCAGGCTCTGCGCCTGATCAACCGGACAATGTGGTGCAGCCCTTTGTGAGCCAATCGGTCGGGCTTTATGCGGCGCAAAGCTATGTTGATCGCTTTGGTATACCCAAGAACGTCGATGACTACGCCAATCACCGTTTTGTTGGCCACGATTCCGAAACCAACCGTTCACCGTTTTTCCAATGGCTGCGCACGCACGTGCCGCGCGAAAACGTAGTATTTCGCTCCACCGATAATCGCGCGATGGAATTGGCGATCAGGGCAGGCGCCGGCATCGGGTTCATGACCGAATCCGACGCGAGCGGGCATGACAACATGGTGCAAATCGCGTCCCCCATCGCCGATTGGAGCGCCAACCTTTGGTTAGTGACCCATGTTGATCTTCACCGCACGGCCAAGGTTCAGGCGTTTTTGAAGTTCGTCAAAGAAAAGGCCAAAGGGTGGGAAACCACATGAGCGACGCTCTGCGCGGCCATGCTGCGATGTTGTTGTTTTCGATGCTCGTGGCGGGGTCTTTCTCGCTCGGCTCATTGGCCGCGCCTCACGTCGACCCGGAACTGGTTACGGTGTTTCGCTTTGCAATTGCTGCGGTGATCCTTGGTAGCATTTGCGCTGTGCGCGGCGAGCTGAAACGCGCGAATTTCGTGGCGATCTGGCGCTACGGGTTGCTCGGTGCGGTCTTTGCGGCCTATTTTGTGCTGATGTTTGAGGGGCTGAAAACTGCGCCTCCCGTATCGGCGGCTGCGGTCTTTACATTGACGCCCTTGCTTACCGCGCTGGCCAGTTTTGTGATCCTTCGACAGATTACGACGAGGCGGATAGCCATAGCGCTTGGGTTAGGGGGCATCGGCGCGCTTTGGGTGATTTTCCGCGCTGATTTCGCGGCGTTTACCGCGTTCCAAATCGGTCAAGGTGAAATCATCTACTTTTGGGGCTGTGTGTGTCACGCGATCTATATTCCCTTGGTGCGGCTGCTCAATCGCGACGAAAGCGCGATGCTGTTTTCTTTTGGCACCACATGCGGCGGAACGTTGTTGTTGCTGTTCTGGAGCGCGGGGAGCATTGCTGCAACGGACTACGCTGCCTTGCCAATGATTGTTTGGCTGACAATCATATATGTCGCTGTGTTTGCCACTGCCACGACCTTTGTTCTGACGCAATACGCGTCCCTGCGCCTGCCAGGAGCCAAGGTCATGGCCTATACTTATCTCACCCCGTCTTGGGTAATTCTTTGGGAGATCGCGCTGGGCCACGGTGCACCGCGCGGATTGATCTTGGGCGGTGTTGCCTTGACTGTACTGGCTTTGATCGCTTTGCTGAAACACGAAGAAACCGGAGGGCGCGATGGCCGAATATCGAAAGCTGATTGATGCAGAGATTTGGGCGTTTATCGAGAAGACAAACAGCTATTATCCCCCTGATACCGCGACCTACGGTGTCGAGGATCAACGCCGCATCTACGATGAAATGTGCGCAGCTTTTCGCGTGGATTATCCTGTCGGGGTGAGCGCTAAGGATCGTGATTACGGCGGTGTGCGTTGTCGGCATTACACGACAGGTGCCGGCGATGCGCTGGTGATGTATTTTCATGGCGGCGGCTTTGTCGTCGGTGGTCTTGAGAGCCACGATGACGTTTGCGCAGAGCTTTGTGCGGCTTCGGGGCTTGATGTGGTCTCGGTTGATTATCGTATGGCCCCAGAGCACAAACACCCCGCGATGTTTGAGGACGCGATGGCCGCAACGCGAGCCGTGTTTGACGAGATTGGCAAACCCCTGGTGCTCTGCGGTGATAGCGCTGGCGGCAATTTGGCGGCAGCCGTGTCGCATATGGCGCGCGGCACAGGTTTGGATATACGCGGGCAGGTCTTGATCTATCCGGGGCTTGGCGGGGATTTCGACAAAGGATCCTACATTGAATTTGCTGACGCTCCGATGCTGACGCGCGATGATATTGTGATCTACAAACATGTGAGGCTTGCAGGGGACGAACCTGTTGGCGATCCGAGTTATGCGCCGCTTCATGACGCCTCATTCGAAGGGCTGCCACCCACCGTGATCAACACGGCGCAATGCGACCCGCTGAGTGATGATGGCATCGACTATGAATCGGCTTTGAAAGCGGCGGGCGTGCCTGTTCACCGCGTTGATGAGGTCGGATTGGTACATGGACACCTTCGCGCGCGTCATATGTCGGCGCGTTCAAGTGCCAGCTTTGAGCGTATTAAACAGGCCGTGGTCGCTTTGGCGGCGGAACAGTGGCCCTACTGAAGAGATTATTCTGCGAATAATCTCGGCCCGAAAACCTTCGCAGAAGGTTTTCTTAGCTCAGGAACGGTTTGGCCTTCATCGTGTTAGGGATTGGTGCACCGAGCCGTGACAAGATCGTCGGGGCCAGTTGCAGTTGATGCAGGTGTGTTTCTGGGGATAGCCCCTGTGCCTCGCCAAAGTAATAGAGCGCAAATTCTTGCTGCAACGGATCGCGCGCGCCGTGGTGGCCTCGCGCGTCTTGGCCGTGATCGGCGGTCACGATCACCTCATACCCCATTTCGCGCCAGCGCGGGATGAAGGGGGCGAGCATTTCGTCCATGACAAAGCAAGCATGATCCATCTCGTGGCTTTCGTGCTGAAAGCGATGCCCCATGCTGTCGAGCGTACAGGTGTGCAGGATGCCGTAGTTCAGATCAAAACGCCCCGCGAGGTTGGTAAGCGTGGCAAACAGGTCCAGATCAGAGGGCGTCATTTGGTTGGCATGGCCATAGCCTGTCATCGAATGGAAACGGCCGTGATTGATCGTTTCGCTTTCGGGTTCGTCGTACTCGATATCGCGCACATAATCGAAGGGGTGGCGATTGAAGAATTCTGACCAGAAAGAGTGGGTCACCGCACCCGTCGTTCCACCTACCTTGCGCACTTCGGAAAAGATATCAGGTTGGCTGATCCTGAAGACATTGCCGTTACCTGTGCAGCCGTGTTCTTGCGGCGTTACGCCCGTGTGGATCGAGGCATAACAGCTTGCCGAAATTGACGGCAGAACAGAGGACATTGTCCATTTCTGTGCGTCGCCGCTGTCGACCCAGCCTTCCAGATTGCCGAACAAGCGGGTCCAATTTCGCAGCGGAACGCCATCAAGGATAATGAGGAGCAGTTTGCGATCCATGGGAGCCTCCGGCGGGAGTTTATTTAGGAAAATGAAGCGGGGCTAGTTGCCCGCGCTTTCCATCTTGCGTGTGGCAATAACGTTCTCGAGCCAGCCGAGTTTCATTTCAGGAACGGAGCTGAGCAAAAGGTCAGTGTAGTCATCAAACGGTGGACTGAGCACCTCGGACTTTGTGCCGTAGCGCACGACTTTGCCTTGATACATGACTGCGATACTGTCCGCGATGGCGCGCACTGTGGCGAGATCATGGGTGATGAACAGATAGGCCACATCTTCACGCTTTTGCAGATCAAGCAGCAGCTTTAGGATGCCATCAGCCACCAGTGGATCGAGCGCTGAAGTTACCTCATCACAGATAATCAGCTTGGGTTTGGCAGCAAGCGCGCGCGCGATGCAGACACGTTGCTTTTGGCCCCCTGATAACTCGGCCGGATAGCGGTCGATGAAACCATCTCCCATCTCGATTTCCTCGAGTAGCTCTGCGATGCGTTTGCGTTTCTCTTCACCGCGCATGCCGAAATAGAACTCAAGCGGACGCCCGATGATCGTGCCAACCGTCTGGCGCGGGTTCATCGCGACATCGGCCATTTGGTAGATCATCTGCAATTCGCGCAGATCTTCGCGTGAGCGGCTGGGTTGATCAGGCGTTAGCGAGCGTCCCGCAAAATCGATGGAGCCATCTTTCGGCGGCAATAGCCCTGTAATCACGCGTGCGAGTGTGGATTTTCCAGAGCCAGATTCACCAACAACCGCGAGCGTTTGACCGGGGGAAATATCAACGCTCACATCATGCAGCACATCAAACTTGGTGCCGCGATAGCGCGCAGTGATGTTCTTAGCACTCAGGATCGGTTCGCTGGGAACCTTCTCTTCGTGATCAATCGAACGCACGGAAACCAGAGCCTTGGTATAGTCTTCTTGTGGTGCATTGATGATCTGATCGACAGGGCCGTATTCGACCATATCGCCCATTTTAAGCACCATGATATCATCGCTTACCTGCGCCACCACGGCGAGGTCGTGGGTGATATAAAGCGCAGCAACGCCCGTGTCGCGAATGGCTTCTTTGATCGCGGCAAGCACGTCGATTTGCGTGGTCACGTCGAGCGCCGTAGTCGGCTCGTCAAAGATCACCAGATCGGGTTCGGGACAAAGCGCGAGCGCGGTCATGCAGCGCTGCAATTGACCACCCGAGACCTGATGCGGGTAGCGCGACCCGATATTATCAGGGTCTGGCAAGCCGAGTTTGGCGAAAAGAACGCGCGCTTTGGCTTCTGCATCAGAGCGCGAGAACTTGCCTTGGCTGACAGAGGCTTCCACCACCTGATCCATGATCTTTTTCGCGGGGTTAAAGCTGGCAGCGGCGGATTGCGCCACATAAGTGACCTCAGCGCCGCGCAACTCGCGCAGGCCCTTGATGCCACCTTTCAGGATGTCACGCCCGTTGACCCAGACTTCACCGCCAGTGATTTCCACGCCGCCTCGCCCATAGCCAAGGGCCGAGAGGCCGATGGTGGATTTGCCTGCGCCGGATTCACCGATAAGGCCGAGCACCTTGCCCTTTTGCAGCTCGAAATCGACGCCGTGTACAATCTCGATCTTATGGGGTTTGGCATCTGGCGGATAAACCGTCGCGCCAATTTTGAGACCACGTACTTTGAGTAAAGGATCGCTCATTATCCGCGCCCTCCTTTGAGAGAGGTTGTTCTATTGAGCACCCAATCGGCCACCAAGTTTACCGAAATGGCCAAGGTCGCGATAGCAAAGGCTGGGACCAATGCGGCGGGAATGCCGTAGACGATGCCGTCTTTGTTTTCTTTCACGATGCCGCCCCAGTCCGCATTGGGCGGTTGTACGCCAAGGCCGAGGAAGGACAGGGTAGAGACGAAGAGAACCATAAAGATAAAGCGCAGGCCCATCTCGGCAACAAGTGGCGAGAGTGCGTTAGGCAGGATTTCGCGGAAGATGATCCAGCCACGGCCTTCACCGCGCAGGGTGGCGGCTTCTACGTAATCCATGACGTTGATGTCGACCGCGACCGCGCGCGAGAGGCGATAAACGCGGGTCGAATCCAGCAGACCCATCACAAGGATCAAAACCGGGAGCGTCACAGGCATCACGGACAAAACGACAAGGGCAAAAATCAACGTCGGGATCGACATGATCAAATCGACAAAGCGCGAGATTGCTTGATCGACCCAGCCGCCCATGACTGCGGCCAATAGGCCGAGCACAGAGCCGAGCGTGAAGCTGAGGATTGTCGCGGCTGTCGCAATAAAGATCGTGGTGCGTCCGCCATAGATCATGCGGCTGAGCAGATCGCGCCCGATGCTATCAGTGCCAAGCCAATATTTGGACGAAGCAGGCTCCCAAACATCACCGACTGTTTCGGCCATGCCGTAAGGCGCAATCCACGGCGCGAAAATCGCGACGAAGAAATAAAGGCCGGTAAAGAACAGGCCGATGAGGGCGGATATGGGGATATTCTTGAACATGTCCGTTCCTCCTATTTCGGGTGCCGCAGGCGTGGATTTGCCAAGATAGACACGATGTCAGCTGTCATGTTGAGAATGATGTAAACGGCCGCAAATACGAGACCGCAGGCCTGCACAACTGGCACATCGCGTTTGGCCACGTGATCGACCAAGTATTGGCCCATGCCTGGATAGACGAAGACCACTTCGACAACGACAACGCCAACAACCAGATAGGCAAGGTTGAGCATCACAACATTCACAATCGGCGCGATTGCGTTCGGAAAAGCGTGGCGGGCGATGACTTGAAAACTGCTGAGGCCTTTGAGTTCAGCCGTTTCGATATAGGCCGATTGCATCACGTTGAGGATCGCAGCGCGCGTCATACGCATCATATGCGCGAGAACAACGAGCGTCAGAACCGTAACTGGCAAAGCGATAGCGGAGAGCTTTTGGCCTAGTGACATGGAGTCGTTGATCATTGCAACAGAGGGTGCCCAGCCGAGCTTTACGCCGACGAAATACATCAAAACATAGCCGATCAGGAATTCAGGGATCGAAATGGATGTCAGCGTGACAGCCGAGATCAATTTGTCAGGCCAGCGGTCTTTGTAACGCACGGCCAGCAGGCCGAGGAAAATGGCCAAAGGTACCGAAATAATCGCGGCCCAGAAAGCGAGGAAGAGCGTATTGCCCAGACGTTTGCCCATGCTTGTGGCGATGTCTTGGCCGTTGGTGAGGGCAGTGCCCAAATCGCCCGTAACGGCGTTGCCGAGCCAGCTGAAATAGCGGCTCAAGGCTGGCTCGTTCAAGCCTAATTCTTTGCGAAGGTTGGCCAGTGCCTCAGGGGTCGCGGATTGGCCCAGAATAGATTGCGCTACGTCTCCTGGCAGGATTTGCGTGCCGACAAAAATCAAGGCAGAGGCAGCAAGGAGGAGAAGGAGTCCCAGCGCCAAGCGCTGGGAAACCAGTTTCAATACGGGATGCATATGCTCAACTAAGCCCTATGCGAACCACATCTTACGTGTGACCTGACCGTTCATCAGCTCGCCGTTTGGATCAACGTCCCAACCCGCAAGCTTGTCGCTTACACCGTCAATGAAGTCGTTGAACATTGGGCAAATAAGACCGCCTTCTTCGCGCACAAGCTGGCCCATCTCGGAGTAGAGCGCCTTGCGCTTTGCACCGTCGAGCTCGGCCTTCGCTGCGAGAAGCTTCGCATCAAAGTCTGGGTTTTTGAACTTTGTGTCGTTCCAATCCGCAGAAGAGAGATACGCCGTGGAGTACATCTGATCCTGAACAGGACGACCGCCCCAGTAGGATGCACAGAACGGCTGCTTGTTCCAAACTTCAGACCAGTAGCCATCGTTAGGCTCGCGCTTGATCTCAAGCGGGATGCCAGCTGCTTGGGCAGACTGCTGGAAGAGTTGCGCTGCATCAACCGCGCCCGGGAAGGCACCATCTGCTGTACGCAAGATGATTGGCGATCCGTCATGGCCAGACGCCGCATAGTGCATCTTGGCTTTTTCAACGTCATAAGCGCGCTGCTCGATGCTCTCATCAAACAGTGGGTAGGCCGCGTTGATTGGCATGTCGTTCCCAACAGAGCCGTAGCCACGCAGGATTTTCTCAACCATTTCTTCGCGGTTGATCGCATACTTCAGCGCGAGGCGAAGTTCTTTGTTGTCAAACGGCGCTGTGTCCACATGCATGATGAAGACATAGTGACCGCGGCCCGGAGTGGACTGAACCTGAACACCAGGCGCACGGGACAGAAGGCCCGCGATTTTTGGCTCAAGACGGTTGATCAGATGAACCTGACCGGACTGAAGCGCCGCTGTACGGGCTGTCGCATCGTTGATCGCGAGGATCTCAACCGAATCAAAATGCGCGTCATCGCCCCAGTAGTTGGCATGTTTGGTGTACATGTGACGCACGCCAGGCTCATCGACTTCGACCTTATATGGGCCTGTGCCGATACCTGCCGCAGGATTGTCCATGCCGCCGCCCGGCTGAATGATCAGGTGGTAGTCTGACATCAGGTAAGGAAGGTCAGCGTTGGCATCTTTCAGCGTGACAGAGAACGTGTCGCCCTCAACTTTCATGCTCTCGATATTGCGCATAACGCCGAGTGCACCTGACTTGGATTCCTCATTGGAGTGACGCTCCATCGTCGCGAGAACATCATCGCCTGTCATGGTCTTGCCATTGTGGAATTCAACGCCCTGACGCAGCTTGAACATCCATGTTTTAGCGTCTGGCGTGCTTTCTACGCTTGTTGCAAGGCGTGGTTCGATGGAACCGTCCGGTGCAACTTCAACCAGTGTATCACCGAATTGGCGACCGTTGTGATAGGGAACTTGGCTTGCATATGTCGCTGGATCGAGAGAGTTCGTGCTCTCGCCGCCTGTGGAACCGATCTTCAGATCGCCGCCCTTTTTCGGACCTTCCGCAAGCGCTGCGCTTGCAAACATTGTGCTGGCGGCTGCTGCGCTGACACCAAGTGCGGACGCTTTGCCCATGAACTCACGTCGTGAAAGCTTACCAGCGCCTGCGCGTTTGGCGAGATAGTCAAGTTGGTCTTGCATTTGAGACTCCCAAGTCTGTTATTTTCTCCGCCGCTTCTTAGTTTTGCAGGCGGTTGTTGAGTGTTGCACCGTTAACAATGCGGATTGCGGGCCAGCTATCAAGGATTAAATCCCATTCTTGGCGGTTGCACATCTATAGATTGTCTCGCGCAATGCTGCGTTTCACGTCTTTTTCGAAGATAAGAACGTTGTTTTCATAGGCCTCTATGCGAGCGCTAAGATGAAAGTGGGTCTTGTCCGAGTGCATTTCAGACATCGCTTCCGTACGTAGGGTAATGCCGTCGCGTTCTAACTCATCGCTCCAGTGTGTCTTGCCGCGCGCACTAAGTGGATCGTCTGGATGGATCGACCACCACTCCCGCGCGATAGAGCCGTTGATCAACCCATGATCGCTGTCTTTGACCTTTCCGAAATCGTCGATGATCTCCAATGTGACGGTGCCAGTGGTCCAATCCGTGATGGTTTTGCGGCTGTTTGATCCCTCGCGAAGGGTCTCGACTTTCCATGGCTCATCCGCTTCGGGTGGCTCGAAGACCCATTCGTCTTCGGTACCACTTGGGCGCAGCGGCAGGGCGAGCGTGCCTTCAGTGAGGCTGAGTGTGCTCGCCTCGGGGCTGGGCCAGATCAGCGGCCAATAGGCGTTGGAAACTGCGACGCCCAAACGATGACCCGCGGGTAGGCGGTAGGCAATGTGATCCAGATCGAGCGTTATGGTGATCGGCTGATTTGGGTTGAGCGGAGCAGGCTCGGCGTGGTTTTGATGATGAGAGAGATTAAGCACGCCATAAGTGATGCGCGCGCTGGCTCCGTTTGGCTGGATATCAAGCAAGCGAACAGCAATCTGCGCTTGAGGCTTGTCTGCGCTGAGCGTCAGCGTGATTTGAGGCGCGCCGACGATGTCGCGTGGCTCTGCGAGCGGCTCGGTCTTGAATACAACTGACATCGCGTCATCGCTGCGTTGATCATCGGGCAATTCAGGACCTAGCCAGATTGCGCAGTACTCCCCCGAATGCGCACCGCATGTTTGCGGGGAGGCAACAGTAGCCGTGAATTGCGTCGGTTCTGATTGAAGCGTCTCGGGCGCGAGGTGCCATATTTCGCGTGTCAGCTCTGATGGTTTCTCGTCAATCGCAAGCCAACGACCTGCGCGTTCCGTATGCCAAGACTTTGGCGCAACCGCGTCCATGAGATAAGGGCGATAGAGCGGATCATCCTCGACGCCTGTGTCTTCGCCTTTTAGCCAATGATCCCACCAGCGCAGCGCCTCTTGCAAGAAGCCAATGCGTGGTTCGGGAATGGCGAAATGCGGGTATTTATGCACCCATGGGCCGATGATGGCTTTCGCAGGTGCAGTGACGTTTTCGATAAGCGCAGGCGGCGCGTTTTTGTAGGCATCACCCCAGCCGCCAATTGCGAGTGTGGCTGCTTTGATCTTTGAATAGTCTTCGCAGACCGACCCGTGCTCCCAATAGCTATCGCGCTGTTGATGATCGAGCCAATGGGCGGCGAGAAAGGGTTCGTTTTCTAACCGATCCAGCCAAATCTCGCGCCAATCATCAGGGCGAAGCATTGGATCAGGCGCGCGGGAGGAATAAGACCACATCGTCCCGCTCCACCCGAGGTTTTCGTTCAGCAGGCAGCCGCCCTTGTAGTGGATATCGTCGGCATAGCGATCGACGGTAGAGCAAAGCGTGATGATAGCTTTGAGCGGTTCGGGTTGAAGGGCTGCGACTTGCAACGCGTTAAAGCCACCCCAAGAAATGCCCATCATGCCGACATTGCCATTGCACCACGGCTGCGCCGCGAGCCAGTTGATTGTTTCCACGGCGTCGGCAAGTTCTTGGGCGCTGTATTCGTCCTCCATCAACCCTTCGCTATCGCCATTGCCGCGCATATCGACGCGAATGCAGGCATAGCCGCGTTTGGCGAAATAGGGATGGGTCAGGCAGTCCCGCGCGGTCGTGCCATCGCGTTTGCGGTAGGGCAGGAATTCGAGGATTGCGGGAACGGGTGCATCGCTCGCGTCCCTAGGTATCCACGTTCGTGCAGAGAGGCGGGTGCCGTCGCCCATTATAATGCCAAGGTCGGGATTTTCGGTGATGTCGCGGAGTGTGTTTGATGTCATGCCGCATCGTTCCGCGCATGGGTAGCGGGAGTCAAGATGTGCGTGCTTCGCACGCGCAGGATGTGCCGCTGACGCGGCCGGTTGGGGCGCTGCCCCAAACCCCGGAGTTTTTTGGAAAATGAAGGTGAAAAAGAAAAAGCCCAGCGGTGAGGCTGGGCTTGATCGGTGTACTTGTTTGGAGCGTTTAGTGCAGCTTGGCTGCAACCTCGCCAATTGCGTCGTCGATAAGCGATGTGGCGGATTTCGCCGTCATCTGCTTTGCGATCACGTCGTTCGCGGCGCCGATGGCAACGCCAACGGCTGTGTCGCGTACTTCTTTGACTGCGCCAGCTTCCGCGGATGCGATCTGATCGGCTGCGGCTGCAAGGCGGCGCACGATGGATGCTTCAAGGTCAGCTTTCGCTTCTTCCGCTGCAATTGCCGCGTCTTTCTTGGCAGCTGCTACGATGCGGTCCGCTTGTTCCTGAACTTCTTTTTGCTTGCGCTCGTAAGAAGCAAGAAGCGCCTGAGCTTCTTCGCGAAGCGCTTTGGCTTCGTCAAGTTCGTCGCGGATGCCTTCGGCGCGTTTGTCCAAAAGACCACCGAGCATGCCGGGGACTTTGAATTTGAACAGAACTGCGATGAACAGCAAGAAGCCGAGCAGAACGATGAAGTTCGTGTTGCCGAGCGAGAAGAAAGGTCCGGACGCTGCCAGCGCAGGTTGCGCTGTAACGGCCAGGAGGAGTGCAAGTGCTTTGATGCGCATGACTTTATCCTTTCAAGCGGGCAGCGACAGCCGCGCCCACATCTTTTGCCGAAGCTTTGCCACCCAGAGCAGAGACGATCTCTGCGGCTGTGTCTTTGGCAACTTCTTCAACGCTTGCCAGCGCGCCAGCACGGATTTCGGCGATTGCCTTTTCCGATTCTGCGGCTTTTGCTGCGATCTCTGCATCTGCTTTCGCAATTGCGACGTCGAGATCAGCTTGAATTTCTGCTTTGGTGCTTGCGACGATGTTTTGTGCTTCTGCACGGGCATCTGCGAGCGCCTTGTTGTAAGCTTCTTCAGCTTCGACTGCTTTGGCTTTGAAGTTCTCGGCCGCTGCGATGTCGTTGGTGATCGTTCCTTGACGTTCCGCCAGAACCGAAGCGATGCGAGGCAGCGCGATACGGGACAGGACTAGAAAGATCACTACAAGAGTGAGAACGAGCCAGAATATTTGATTTGGAAACCATTCAAAGCAAAGCTGCGGCATACCAATGGCTGAGCCATGGGAATCCACACATGTGCTGACGGCACCAGTCGTTTCGGTAGCCATGTTTCGTCCTCCGTCGGAACTTTTCTCTACATCGGGCGGCTTGAGGTTGCTCAGGCCGCCCGCGCGTAAGGATTAGATCGTTCGGCTTAGACTGCGAACATAAGCAGAAGGGATACTAGGAATGCGAAGATGCCCAGTGCTTCCGCGAACGCGATACCGATGAAGAGTGTTGCTGTCTGAGAAGCAGCAGCGGATGGGTTGCGCAGAGCGCCAGCCAAGAAGTTGCCTGCAACGTTACCAACACCGATAGCGGCTGCGCCGGAACCGATTGCTGCAAGTCCTGCGCCGATGTGTGCGAGATCGCCTTCCATAATAATTCTCCTTACGATTGGAAGTTTAGATTTGGTCGTAAGGTGCGTGATTTCACGCACCCTGCGTTAGTGATTAGGGTCGTTAGTGTGACGGGTGCAGCGCATCTTTCAGATACACGCAAGTCAGGATGGTAAAGACGTAGGCCTGAATGAAGGCCACCAGTACTTCGAGACCGTACATCGCGGTGATCGCGACAACAGACAGCGGCGAGATCACAGAGATCGCAGCGAAGCCGGCGAAAACCTTGATAACCGCGTGGCCCGCCATGACGTTGCCGGCCAAACGAATGGAGTGGCTAACAGGGCGAACGAAGTAAGAGATAAGTTCGATGATCGCGAGGACCGGACGCAGCGCCATTGGCGCGCTGGAAACCCAGAAGAGACCAAGGAAGCCTGCGCCGTTCTTGACGAAACCAAGGATGGTGACTGTGAAGAACACCGCGAAAGCGAGGATGATTGTAACACCGAAGTGCGACGTTGTTGTGAAGGACATCGGGATCAAGCCAAGAAAGTTGGCGAACACGATGAACATGAACAATGTCATGATGTATGGGAAGTAGGCGAGGCCATCTTTGCCTGTGACGTCTTCAACCATCTTGTAAACGAAACCATACGCCAGCTCACCAATTGACTGGGAGCGGTTCGGGATGATTGCGCGGCGCGATGTGCCGATGACCATGAGGCCGATAACGCAAAGAACAGTGATCGCCATCCAGAGCGTTACGTTTGTGACTGTGTACCAGTGAATTGCATCGCCGCCGAAAAGTGGCTTGATGATGAACTGATCCATTGGGTGAAATACGAGGCTGCTGCCTTCTGCTGCTGCATCTGCACCGTGTGTTTCGCTCGCCATGATATCAGCCCCTTTGTTCGTCGTCGGCCTGTTCGGCCACTTGTTTCGTCTGGATCTCTTGTGCGGTGCGCATCATCGTTTTGACACCCGCCGCGAAACCCAAAAATGTAAACAGCACCAGCATTATCGGGATGGTGCCAAACAGCGTATCCAACCCGTATCCGATGCCAAAACCGATCCCGAGACCGGCAACTAGCTCTGTCACCATCCGCCACCCTTGTTGGGCTTGAGAGTAGTGTTCCTCTGACGCTGGGCCGCCGCTTTGCGTTGCTTTCACCTTGGCAATCTTGTCGTCCAATTGCTTGAGACGGTCGTGATGTTCAGGCTCGGTCAACGGGTCAAATCCCACCTATGAGGTTTAACGATGTGCTAAGGGCGGCGAGCCAATGAGTCAAGCAAACGCTGCGATGCGGCAAGTAGCTGTTATTTATATGTAAAATTACAGTCAACGACTCGTGCGACAGCTGGGCGCAGGCAAAAATTGCGCGAAATTGCAGGTCTTTGTTATTCAACCAAATGGTTGACGATCATCTTCGGGCCGCGTTTATGGGGGACATGAGCAACGCCCTTGATACCGTCTTCGCGGCCCTGGCCGACCCCACCCGCCGCGCGATCCTGTCGATGCTGCTTGAGGATGATATGGCGGTCACAGATGTTGCCGAACCCTTCGAGATGTCGCTCGCAGCGATTTCCAAGCATCTGGTCATCCTCACCAAGGCGGGCCTCATCTCGCAAGAGAAGCGCGGCCGCGTGAAATGGTGCAAGATCGAACCCAACGCGATGAAAGATGCCTCCGTCTGGATGCAAAGCTTCGGTCAGTTCGAAGAACTCGACATGGACGCGTTTGAGAGGTTTTTGGAAGCGGAACTTACAAGCACATCTTAGGGTGCTTTGTAGGCTGGCCGTGTAATCATCTGAAGGCGGATTTGCCGCTCGCTCGCATTGCGCTTCGATCGAGGTAGCGTCTTCAAGTAGGCTTTGATCTGGCGCGAAACTTGCGTGCCATCGACATCGCGCAGCAGCGTGATCGCGCCCCAAGCCATATAGACCGTAAGCAAAGTCGCTATCGCTATGATTGCCAAATGGAACGCCGTGGGTGGCAGCAGACCAGGTAAGAAAAATCTTTGCAAACCATGGGCTAGAACAAAGAATAGCACGAATTTCCATGCGGGTCTCTTCACCGCGGCCTGCGCGATTTCGAAATTCGTACCACTTCCAATCCAAGCTGCCAGAAGAAATAACGAAACCGTAAGAAACGGCCCGATCATAGGTTCCTTCGAAATCAGACCAAATGAATTAGCGAGCAACGCAATGCCAACTGCTACGAAAATGCCAACCCGCAGAATTATGTCGATGTGGATCGCAGTTTTTGAGGGCTTGGGAAAATCGCGTGTAATTGTTTCGAACAGTCTAGGCTGATCAGAGCGGGCGCTCGTTGAAAAAATCGCAGGGTTTGCACTCGAAGGTCTTGCCGTCATGTCTCTTTAACTTTTTTATCTTCAGTCACGAGAGAAAGAAAACCAATCGCAGTGATTTTGCCAGAGCCTGTAAGAGTTATTTGCGGACTGTGTTATAGAGTAGCGACGAGCCCATCATATTTGAAATGTCGGAGAAAACCCCGATGCGCAGCAATCACGTAGCCACAAACCAAGGCATCTGGGATGCCGATGCGCCAAATTGGGTGGAGGTTGGCGAAAAACTCTGGCGCGCCGAGGCACCTGAATGGGGTAACTGGGGCAATCCCGAAGCCTCCCTGAACATGCTCCCACCCGACATGAGCGACAAGGACGCAATCGAGCTTGGCTGCGGCACCGCTTATGTCTCCGCTTGGATGGCGCGGCGGGGCGCGACCGTGACAGCGATCGATGTCTCCCCCGAGCAACTCTCAACTGCGCGCCGACTTGCGAAAGAGCATGAGACGGATATCACGTTTATCGAAGGTAATGCCGAAGAAACCGGTCTGCCCGACGCCTCATTCGATTTTGCAATTTCCGAATACGGCGCGGCGATCTGGTGCCCGCCAGACCTTTGGCTGCGCGAGGCCTGGCGCTTGCTGCGCCCCGGCGGGCAGTTGGTTTTCCTCGGGAACCATCCTTTGTCACTTATCTGCTCGCCGCTTGATGGCGCGCCTGCCAATCTAACGCTTCACCGCCCCTATCGCGATATGTGGGGTGCGGATTGGACGAAAGTGGAGTTCGAGCCCAGCGGCGTTTGCTTCAACCTGACCATGGCCGATTGGATGGCGCTCTTTGCCGAGATCGGGTTCAAAGTGGATAAATACCAAGAAGTCTACGCCCCTGACTGGGCCAAAGGCGAGCGCGGTGCAGTCCCTGCGGACTGGGCCAAGTCCTATCCGATAGAGCAGGTTTGGCACTTGTCCAAACCCGCCTAGCAACAGCAGCGGCCACGGGATCAGCCCCTATAGTTACTCAATTCGCTATACGATTGTCTCATGTTTGGACCGAAGCAGCCTCTGCCGAGTATGTTTCCAAGATTTGCGATTTCATCGGCTTCTCTTCGTCGCGTCCCGTTTGGGTTCTATCGGACAAGACAAGCGGAGGCGGGTGAAGTGGTGCAAGATCGAACCCAACGCGATGAAAGAGGCCTCCGTGTGGATGCAAAGCTTTGGTCGGTTCGATGAGCTGGACATGGATGCGTTCGAGCGTTTTTTAAGACGGAGCTGGAGGGGGGGAAATATCACAAAACCACCAATCCTGGCCCAACCATCAAACTGGTAATTCTAGTCCTATATCGTTGATCGAAACCAGTCGTAGCTGATTGGTTCATCAAATGCCTCGGGAATGCGTTCTTTTATTTTTCCTATCAGTGGTAGAATTTTATTCCATGCATTGTTTGCAAGTCGGTTTGCTTCTACGATCTCTATTTCAAAACGCTCCCGTTCTCCCATTAACTCAAATGGAACGATACTCGCCCGTCCGAAATCGTCTGATACAGAGTGTTGCGTGATGTATTGGGCGAATATTTCTAGTTCTCGGCAGAAGTCATCTAGAAGCGGCGCGACCCGTTTGTCTTGGAAAAACACTATGCCTATTTTGTATTCATGATCAAAGGCGAATACCTCTGAAAGGTATCGCTTTTCGATCGAGCTATGAAAATCGTGGTCTTTTAAG
This sequence comes from Planktotalea sp., assembly GCF_050633725.1. Lineage (GTDB taxonomy): Bacteria > Pseudomonadota > Alphaproteobacteria > Rhodobacterales > Rhodobacteraceae > Planktotalea. Next base: position 22,149 of record NZ_JBOEHB010000014.1, on the reverse strand, counting down.
ACATGTTTTAATTTGTCCGAAGCATAGGACACTAACTCGCGTGCTAGACGTATGTCGTTCTTTGTCGCAGCGCGGTAGATCACCTCGTCGCTTTCTTTGACTTCAGTCATAATCCAAACACCGAGTGCAATTAGGAAAGCAAACAGCGCTTCTTCACGATCAAGTAGTGCCGATCCGCGAGGCCAAAGAAACCAAGCTAGCATGGCGATGACTATCAGCCCCGAAAAAATCCGCGCCATCGTTTGATAATATCGTTGTATCATATCTGAACCATTTATTGCGAGATTTACCCCCTCAGCGCAGGCAACCCAACCCCTGTACTCTCAAACCCACCATCAGATGCAATCACTTGCCCTGTCACATAGCTCGCCTCATCCGAGCACAAGAACGTAATCACCGAGGCAATCTCGTCCTCTGAGCCATAGCGGTTCAACGGGATCGCGTCGTGATAGGCGTCGATGATCTCTTGCGTATGCACGGCCATCGCCAGTTTCGTGCGCACGGGGCCGGGGCAGACGCAGTTGGCGCGAATGCCATATTCGCCAAGTTCCGCCGCTTGCTGTTTGGTCAAATGGATCACTGCGGCCTTGGAGGTGCCATAGGCCACGCGCAGGGTCGAAGCGCGCAGGCCAGAAATCGAGGCGATGTTCACAATCGCGCCTTTGCTGGCTTTGAGCGCATCGGTTGCCGCCTGACTCATCAAGAAAGTGCCATCGAGGTTGATCGCCATAACGGCGCGCCAGCGGGCGAAGTCTGTCTCTGCGATAGGGCCGAAATCGGCGATACCGGCATTGTTGACCAGCGCATCGATCTGGCCGAATGCGGCAAGCGTTTCAGCGATGGTCTTCTCCACCTGATCAGGTTGGGAAATGTCATATGGCAGGGCGAGCACGTCCGAGAGGTCTTTGGACGCTATCCCCAACTCATCGGCATCCCAATCCACCATCACAACGCGCCAGCCTTTGGCAAGGAATTGCTTGGTCGTGGCGAGGCCAATGCCGCGCGCGGCGCCTGTGACGATGGCTGTTTTCATTTTGATCCCCTTGATTGTTCATGCTCAAAGCGCTGGCGCGCGATAGCCTCGTTGGATTGCGCCTTGATGTCGTCGCGCAGGCTTTGCTCGACATAGCCGAGATGGGCAACGACAGCCGCGCGCGCGCCAATCGGGTCGCGCGCCTGCAAAGCGTCGTTGATTTTCGCGTGCTGCTCGAGAAGCGTGTCGCGCGTTGTGCGCTGTTTGAACATGATCTGGCGGTTGTAAAAAACACCCTCGCGCAAGAGCTGATACATGGAGCGCATCATGTGTAGCATAATTACGTTATGGCTGGCCTCAATAATGGCGAGATGGAACTCCGCATCAAGCTGCGCTTCTGCCTCGGGCGCGATCTTGTCGTGGGCGCTTTGCATCTTGCGATAGACTGCATCAATGACTTGCAAATCAGTGTCCGAGCCAAGCCGCGCCGCGCGCTCTGCCGCGAGCCCTTCCATGTCGCGGCGGAAGGAAAGGTAGTCAAAAACCGCTTCGTCGTTGCGCGCAAACAGGCGGGTGAGGGCAGGGGAAAAGGCAGAGCCAAGAACATCCGCCACGAACACGCCTGCGCCTGCTTTGCTGCTCAGTAGCCCGTCGTCTTGCAAGCTCGCAATCGCTTCGCGTAACGACGGGCGCGATACGCCGAGCCGTTCGGACAGTTCACGCTCTGACGGAAGGCGCTCGCCGGGGCGCAGAATGCCGCGCAGGATCAGCCCTTCGATTTGGTGAATGACAGCCGTAGAGAGCTTTTCGGGTTCGACAGGTCGGAAGGGCATCGCGCGCTTTCATCTGAGATTGGTCAAGTTATATGACCGCATGCCCGTGACATCAAGCGACGGGCGGGGGCCAGCCCCCGCACCCCCGGAGTTTATTCAGGAAAATGAAGTTAGGCCTGTTTGGGCAAGAAGGCCTCAACGGCGGCGGTGGCGATCACGATAGTATCGCCTGTGTCGGGGTTTTCGACGTTTAGGCCCCCGTGGGTGGCTGTGATCGTCGCCGTGCCACGCGGAAGCGCGGATTTGAGCGCTTCGGTGTTGAGCTTTTCGGGCTCTTGCACGCCGATCGTCACCTGCACGCGCATATCTGTGTGGGGGATATTGCGCGCGGCGAGCATGGGGATGGAGGAATGTCGTATCGCATCCTCAATCGCGCGGGCGGCGGCTTTGGTGTAATCCATCCCGTACTGATCGTTGCCACTGCCCATTTCGATAATGAAACGTTGATCTGTTGCTTCGCTCATATCGCTGGCTCCAAATCGAGGGAAACATTGATCGCCACCGTTGCAATCACCGTGGGCTTGCCATCAGGGCGCGGCACATCAAGGCCGCCTTTGGCTGGGTTGATGGTGATCTGCCCATAGGGAAAGATAGATTTCAGCGCCTCTGTGTCGAGTTGATCCGGCTGCTGCACGCCCACCTCCACATCAATCAACATCGCGTCTTTGTCTTTGCCAAACAGCTCTGCCAGATTGATAGAATTGTGCCAAAGTGCATCTTGGAGAGCACGCTTCGCGGCCTGCGTGTAGTCCTGCCGCCTCAGGCTCGCGCCTTGGCCGAATTCAGTGAGAAGGCGGGTTTTGGGCACTTAAAACTCCACCCCAATCTGCGCCTTAATCCCTGAGCGGAACGGATGTTTCACCAGCTCCATCTCGGTCACCAGATCGGCGATCTCGATCAGCTCTTCTTTGGCATTGCGGCCCGTTAATACAACATGGGTCATATGCGGCTTCTCGGTAGCCAAGAACTCAACCACCTCGTTCACGTCGATGTAATCATAGCGCAGCGCGATGTTGATCTCGTCCAGCAGCACCATTTTGTTGCTCTCGTCGCGGATCAGCTCTTTGGCCTTTTCCCAAGCGGCCTGCGCCATCTCAGTGTCGCGGTCGCGGTCCTGCGTTTCCCACGTAAATCCTTCGCCCATCGTGTGGAATGAACAAATGTCTGAGAACTTGCCGAGGATCAGATCACGCTCGCCCGTGCTCATCCCGCCCTTGATGAACTGCACAACGCCGCATTTCATATCATGCGCGATGTGGCGGAAAATCATCCCGAACGCGGCAGAGCTTTTGCCCTTCCCTTTGCCCGTATGAACAATGATCAGACCCTTTTCATCGGTCTTGGTCGCCATGATCTTGTCGCGTGCGGCCTTCTTCTTGGCCATCTTCATCGCGTGACGTTCTGAATCGCTCATGTGGTGCCTCTTTCGCGCTAGGTTTGGATGACCATAGGCAAGAAGCGGGAAAGAAAAAAGGGCGCTTGATCAACTCAAACGCCCTTTTCCTCATTTATAGAAACTTAGATTACTCAGCTGGAACCGCGTTCACAGGAGCTGCGCTAAAGTGCTGGCGGTTCAGGCGGAAGACCATGGCGATTGCGATCAATTGCATTGCGATGGCAACTGCAGTGAAGGCCCAATACGCGGTGCCGAACTTGGTGATTACATCCGCCGCAACAAGACCCTTGTTGATGAAGAAGTGGCCCATCACAGAGAGCGCAACAAAGGGGCAAACCAAGGCGTAGGAACCAACGGATGTTTTCTCGCCGATCACGAAGTCATTCCAGTAGCCCTGTATCTTGAGAACCGCGAGGCCAAGACCGAGGAAGGCAAACTGAACACCCAGCAATTTGGCTGTCAGCATCATTGTTTCCGCAGGTGCGCCATGCACGTCAAAGAGCGTGTGAAGGCCGTGGTTCTGACGCAGCATCATGATGCCAAGAACAGTCATCAAAGGCACGGTGATCATCAGCGTCGGGGCAACTTCACGCGCCGCGCCGTGACGGATCATGCCGAGGATACCAGCAAAGATCGCCAGAGTTGCGTAGATCGCTGCGATCACGCCGATGATTGTGGACATCACCAAAGACGTGGCGACGGTTGTTTTGACCATGCTCATTGCGGCAGGGGCGGACATGCCAACCGCAGTCATTGCGAGGGCAAAACCGGGAAGCGCCTGTGCGAAAGATCCGTTCGCTGTTTCGTCAAAGCTACCGTCGGCGATCACGTTACCGATGAAGCTGCCGATCATGCGCAAAGCAAGGCCAGCGATTAATGCAAAGACAACAAGTGCGATTGGGAAGAGGTATTCAATGATGCCCCAAAGGCCCGGCACGAAAACGAGGCCAACGATGAACAGCGCATTCACGGTCATGGCAAGCGCGAGTGGCATCGCCAATTGTGTAGAGGCTGCGTTGGATTTCGCGAATTTCGCATAGCCTTCGGATTTCTTGAAGGCAGAGAATTCTTTCAGGTTCCAGATCAGGGACTTGAGGTTCAGGATGGTAAAGCCTGCGATGCCGACAACCGCGATGACGATCGCAGTTTGCATTGCGAAGCTACCCGTTTGGAAGGCGCTCATGATGTCACTGAAGATCGGGACGGGGCGGCCGGGATGCGGCACCCAGAACATCAGGAACATGAAGAACGTAACGCTAAGACCGCCGGCACCGAGGGAGGCGAGGAAGTAGAGCGGCGCGTAGCTTTGCGACGCGACTGAGGAACGGGTCTGCATGGGATTTCCTTTCGCAGTAATTCATATTCAATATTATGAATATAAATACATGCAAAAAATGGAATGTGAAGTGCGAAAGACGCACCTCAGCTATGCGCGCACTGCATTGAACGCGACGTAAATTCGGATTTTCAGGAGGTTACTGGGCCAAAAGGCCTGCAATCCGCGCACGGGCAGAGTTTGACCGTGGCGTCCAAAGCCCGCGATCTATTGCCTCTTGGAATCGCTCTGCCATCTCTTGCAGGGCTGGTGCGTTGTGCTCTTCGATGAACTCGCGGGTGTCGTCGTCCTCAAGGAAGGCCGATTCCACGAGGTCGAAATGATGGTTCTGCACCGCGCCGGTGGTGGCGGCAAAGGCGAAGAGATAATCAACCGTCGCGGCCATCTCGAAGGCACCTTTATAGCCGTGGCGTTTGACGCCGTCGATCCATTTGGGGTTCACCACGCGGCTGCGCACCACGCGGCCGATTTCTTCGTCCAGCGTGCGAATGACGGGTCGTTCAGGGCGCGAATGATCGTTGTGATAGATCGGACGATCATGGCCTTGCAGGGTGGATACCGCAGCAGCAGCGCCGCCTTCGAACTGGTAATAATCGTCGCTGTCGAGCAGATCGTGTTCGCGGTTGTCTTGGTTTTGCACAATGGCTTCGGTCTGTTTCAGACGCGTTTCAAAACCTTTGCGATCCCGCTTTCCTTCGCTCCCTGCGCCATAAGCATAGCTGCCCCATTCGAGGTAGGCTTCAGCAAGATCAGCCTTATCTGCCCAGAGCCGTTCGTCAATCATCGCTTGAAGGCCCGCGCCATAGGCACCGGGTTTGGAGCCGAACACGCGGGAGGTATTTCCCTCACTTTTGGCACGTGCGGCACCGGGGTTTTGATCGGCGGATTCATCTAAGGCCATGACAGCCTTTGCGGCGCTATCGACCAGCGAGATAAGCTGAGGAAACGCGTCGCGGAAGAAGCCCGAGATACGCAGGGTGACATCCACGCGGGGGCGACCAAGAACGCCTTCAGGGAGCACTTCAAAGCCAGTGACACGGCGGTTGGCACTGTCCCATTTCGGCTTGACCCCCATGAGGGCAAGGGCCTGTGCAATATCATCACCGCCCGTGCGCATGTTGGCGGTGCCCCATGCGGTGAGCAGCATCGTGCGGGGCCAATCCCCGTGGGTTTGCAAGTGCTTTTCGATCAGCAGATTGGCGGATTTCCAACCCAGGGCCCAAGCGGTTGGCGTCGGAACCGCGCGGCTATCGACGGAGAAGAAGTTGCGCCCTGTGGGTAGCACGTCAAGGCGTCCACGGGTCGGAGCGCCAGAAGGGGCGGGGGCGACGAACTTGCCATCTAGAGCCTTGAGAAGACCGTTCATTTCGGAGGGACCGCAAGAGCGCAGATTGGGTAGGACTTCAGCGTGCAGCGTTTCCAAAACGAGGGCGGTGGCCGAGAAATGCTCCGGCGTTTCACTCCATTGAATTGCGTGTTGGGCAAGCAATTCCAAACGCTCAACCGTGTCGCCGTTTGAGCGCCATGTGTCGGGGCCCATGCTTTCGAGAAACTTGTGCCGTGGGCCGTTGTAAGCTGCGCCCATTTCGCAATCGAGCGGGTCAATATCAACGCCGCAATCTTCCGCTAAAGCGCGGATCAAAGAGGCATCGCCACCCGTTCCATTCCCACGTGGGACACGGACCAAAGCAATTGCCAAGTCGCGTTCCAGATCGTCCACAGGGGAGGTGCCAAAGATATGCAGCCCGTCTCTGATTTGGGCTTCTTTCAGCTCGCACAGATAGGAGTCAAGCTTGGCCAGATCACTGTCTTCGTCGGTGCCGGTCAGCCCTGCATCTTTGTCGAGACCCGTTGAGGAAGTCATGCTCAGGATTTCGCGGCGTAGGTAGTCGATGCGGCGCGGATCAACGCCAGCGGCTTCATAGTATTCATCCACCAAAGCCTCTAGGTCTTTCAAAGGCCCATAGGTTTCCGCCCGCGCCAAAGGCGGAGTCAGATGGTCGATAATCACCGCCTGCGCGCGGCGTTTGGCTTGGGTGCCTTCACCGGGGTCATTCACGATGAACGGATAGATATGCGGTGTCGGACCGAAGACGGCTTCGGGCATGCAGTCTTGGGACAAAGCAATCGCTTTGCCTGGAAGCCATTCGAGGTTGCCGTGCTTGCCCATATGCACAATCGCGTGGCAGCCCTGCACGTGACGCAGCCAAATGTAGAAGGCGAGATAATTGTGCGGAGGGGCGAGATCGGGGGAGTGATAGGTGTCGGTCGGATCAATGTTATAGCCGCGTGCGGGCTGGATGCCGACAGTCGCGTTGCCAAATTTCAGGATCGAGAGCTTGAACCCCTCAGGCGTAAGAAACGGGTCATTCTCAGGCGCGCCCCAGCGGTCGGTGATCTGATCCCTGACATCAAGGGGTAGCGTCGCGAAATGCTGTTTGTAGAGGTCGAGCGGTAGGAGTTCACCGCCTTCCGTGCCAGCGCGGTCCGTCAGCCAGTTGGTTGGACCCGCCATAACCTCTGCCATAAGCGCATCGCTGTTGCTCGGGTTATTAACCACGCCGTAACCGTTGTCTTTGAGCGCATGTAGCGCGTTCACGGTGGCGGCGGGCGTGTCGAGGCCGACGCCATTGGCGAGGCGGCCGTCTTTGTTGGGGTAGTTCGCCAGAACCAAGGAAACTTGACGATTTTCAGGGGAAATCACCCGCAAATTGGCCCAATTGGCGGCAAGTTTCGCGACGAAACCGATTCGATCCCCCTGCGCGCGATAGGTCGCGATGGGGCATTCGGTGGCCTCATCGAAATATGCTTCGCCCTTGAAAGAGACCGCTCTGGAAAGGATTCGTCCATCAACTTCTGGTAAGGCCACGTTCATCGCGATGTCGCGGCCAGAGAGGCCTGTGAGACCGCTCGCCCATGCTTCTTCGGTAGAGGCGGAGAGCACGGTTTGGAAGATTGGCGCGTCATTGGCGGCGGGCATGGTGAGCGGGTTGCTCGGCGCGTTATCGCCCGCGTGGGGCGAGCCGACGGCGAAGGATGTGCAGTTCAGGATGACAGCGGGCGGCGCGTCAGTGAAGACCTGCTGAAGCGTTGCGACGCTGACGGGATCTTTGAGCGAAGCCACGAACAGCGGGAGGGGGTTGAGACCCTCTTTCAGCAAGGCGCGCGTCAGGCGGTTGATCGGATGCAGGCCCGCGCCCTGCACCAAGGCACGATAGAAAATGATCGGCACAACAGGCGCGCCGTCTGTCCAATCCGCGCGCGCGGCGTCGAGGTTGGAAATGCCCGCGCCCGGCCAATAGACGCCAGCGCGCAAGAGCGGCGCAGCAGCGCTGGGATTTTCGCCGCCATCCAGCATGGATTTCGCATAGCGCAGCAGGTTCTGCGCATTGTCCGGACCGCCTTCAACGCAATAGGCCCAAAGCGCGTCATAGTCTTCGTCGCTTACGGTGCTGAGGCGGCGCAATTCCTCGTCGGGTTTGTCGTCACCGGGGAGCAGGGCGAGGGGAACACCCGCCTCGTGCATTTGCGCCGCGTATTGCTCTGCCCCGTATTTCCAGTATCCCACGCCGCCAAGGACGCGCGCGATCACAAGGCGCGATTTGCTGGCGCATTCGTCGATGTGCAGATCGACCGACATGGGGTGCATCAGGTGCATCATGGAGGCAAGGCGCAGCGTTAGGGGCGTCTCGATCTGCGCGCGCGCATCAGAGAGCGCGGCGAGTTCCGTATCTGCCGCCGAAATGATCACCACATCCGCAGGGGTTTGGCCCAAATCAACAGGTTCTTTGCCGTCGTCAATGGAACCAGGCGTGGCGGCGAGCAGGTGCATGAAAGAAACCTATCAGTTGTGCGCAGGTCGCGCTTGGTGCATTGCGGGGGCAAGCAAAAGGAATGAGCTATGACCAGCAAGAACCCAGACGCGCCGAATTTTGGCAGCAATACGTATAACAAGCATGACGATCATAAGGGTCACGCGCCCCGCCGTGCGCGCGGCAAGAAGCGTTTGACCAAAGAAGAGATGGTCGCGCAGATGAAAAAGAACGCTGAGGCGAAGAAGTAAGATCACTGGCTGTCGTCTGTCAGAGCTTTTTCCATGAACAGGCTTTCGGGGGCCTCTTTGTAGTCTCCGAAAGGGCCGCAAAAGGTGAAGCCGTGCCGCTCGTATAGGCGGTGCGCGGCGTGCAGTGTGTCGCCTGTTTCGAGTTTGAGCTGGGTCAGCTCTTGCTCACGCGCCGTGTCTTCGATCTGGCGCAGCAGGGCGGCGGCGATGCCCTTGCCGCGGGCGGCGTCTGCGGTGAACATGGATTTCACCTCTCCATAGCCGTCCTTGATCGCGAGCGCGCCTGTACCGAGGATCTGTTCCCCCTCGCGCGCGGCGAAGAGGTGGATGTTATCCGCCTCCAGCGCGTCGAGGTCGAGGAAATGGCAGGATTCAGGATCAAAGAGCGAGAGCATGAGCGCGTGGCTTTGCTCTAGCAGGTTCTGCACGCCAGTGGCGCGGGGTGAGGTAGGTTCAATGATCAGCATTAGGCTTGCAATCCTTTTGTGATGGCGGCGTGGTCGAGGCCAGATTGGCCGATCACAACAAGGCGCGTGATGCGGGGATCGCTGCCGAAGGGTTTGTCGAAATAGGTGTCCACGCGGGGGCCGACGGCTTGCAGCGTGAGGCGCATGGGTTTGCCAGCCACGGCGGCGAAGCCTTTCAGGCGCAGGATGTCGTGGGCGCGGATGGTGTCTGCGACTTGCTGGGCGAAGGCGGTGGCGTCGGTGATTTCACCGCGCTCCACAACGAAGCTCTCGAAGGCGTCGTGATCGTGGTCATGGTGATGGTGATGATCATCCTCGTGATCATCGTGGTGGTGGTCATCCTCGTCGTGATGATGGTGGTGATGCACCTCGTGACGGGCGTCCATGTCGCCCTCTGCGCCGATACCTTGGCCGAGCAGAACATCAACGGGCAGCGCGCCCATGGAGGCTTTGACCACTTGTACACCGTCGCGGGACTCGGACTTGAGTTTGGTGGCCAACTCAGAGCTTTCGCTCTCGCCCAAGAGGTCGGATTTGTTGACGACGATCATATCTGCGCAGGCGATTTGGTCTTCGAAGAGTTCAGACAGCGGCGTTTCGTGATCGAGGTTTTCGTCAAGCTTGCGCTGGGCATCCACTGCGGCAACGTTATGGGCAAAACGGCCTTCGGCAACGGCTTTGCCATCCACCACAGTCACAACGCCATCGACGGTGACTTGGGTGGAAATTTCGGGCCAATTGAACGCGCGGATCAGGGGTTGGGGCAGGGCGAGGCCAGATGTTTCGATGACGATATGATCCGGCTTGTACTCGCGCGCGAGCAGCTTTTCCATCGTGGGCACGAAATCATCGGCGACGGTGCAGCAGATGCAACCGTTTGACAGCTCCATGATATCATCTTCGGTGCAGGTTTCATCGCCGCAGCCCTTGAGGATGTCGCCATCCACGCCAAGATCACCGAATTCGTTGATGATCAGCGCGATGCGCTTTCCTTCGGCGTTTTCTAGCATGTGACGGATCAGCGTGGTCTTGCCCGCGCCGAGAAAACCAGTGATGACAGTGGCAGGAATTTTAGCAGGCATGTGAGAACTCCGATTTGGAAGCGTATGCGAGGAAGGGCCGTTGATGGGACCCCGTGTCATTATTTGCGATACATGTGCCGCGCCGGGCGAGTCGCCGCAAGGGGAAGCCTTTGCCGAGGCCTTGCGCGCTTTGGTGCCGAGCGGCGTGAGTGTTGAGACGACCTCGTGCATGAATCAGTGCGATCGCCCTGTCTCCTTGGCGCTGCGGGGCGAGGGGCGGGACGTTTATCTGTTCCATTCGCTCGATCCTGCGCAGGATTTGGACGATGCGGCGGCTTTGGTGCGCCTTTATGCAGAGGCCGAGGGGGGCACCATCACAGATGCCCGCCCCGCTGGTCGCTTGCGGCACTGCCTGACGGGGCGTGTGCCGCGTTGAGGCGCTAAGCGTCATTTGCCTTGGTCCAGAACCATGCGCAGAGGAAGCCAAGCGCGGTCCACCCTGCGAGCGCAACGCCAAGACTAAGCGTGACGAAATGCGCCGAGAGTTCAGGCGGTGCGATGCCGAAATAGGTATCCAGATGCGGCGCGCCGATGATGTGCGGCGCGGCGATTAAGGGGATGCTCAGCAAGGCGATAGGTCCGCGCCCAAACGCCATGAGCGCAAGGCCAACAGCGGTGACGATGATGGTCAGAGCCCACCACATCTGGCGCGGTGCGACTTCTGCGGCGGGGGTGCCGGGCAATTCAGGCGGCAGGCCAATGGCGGGGGCAAGTTGCACCGCGACAAAACCTGCAAGACCCCAGAGAATGCCAGTGCGCGGTGTCAGCGCGTGGCCCTTTTCATGGGCAAACAGCATCAAGGCCAGAAGGATCAAACCATATCCGGTGAATGTCACCAGATTGAACGCAACGGTCATCGCATGGCGGGTGAAATCACCGCCGAGCGAAGGCGCACCCTTGTCAGATTGGGTCGATCCATCGGTTGCGAAATGAACCCGCGCACCGGATTCATAAAGCTCTCCCTCCAGCAAAGTCGGGATCACAAAATAAAATTGCAGCAAGGCGGCGATCAGCCCTGCTACAACGCCAGCGAGCACCGCGCTGGACAGTAAATTTTTGGTCATGGGGTGTTAAGCCGCTGCCTTAGTGGCAGGGAAACGCCATTGCGTGACGCTGATCGTGCGCCGCGTCGTGCAGAACTGTCGCTTGCGCCATGCCAGACGCGACCAGCAGGAAAACACCTGTCAGAACCGCGATTGCGAGGCCAAGAGCAGAGCTGTCTGCGCGTACGATGGATTGTGTTTGTGTCGTCATGTTTCTTCTCCTTGTGCCGTCACACCCGACGGCGAAAATGGGTCCTTCACATGCAAGGCTGGTCTCCTGGCTCGCGGGTCACGGCGTTTTGGCGTCTTCCCAGATCATGCGATCCAGTGACTTGGTGCCAACACGCTCGCCGCTTACAGTCGCGGGGGCGGCTGTGGCTTTTGGCCCCTGTTTGGGTCACCATTTCCACATTCCCATTTGACCCGCTGACGCTTTGCGCCGATGCGCGGGTACCATGCATGTCCTTAGATGGCCCTGAATCATCGTTCTGGTCAAGGCCGATTGCGACACGCGATGTGGACAAAGCGAAGCAGGTTTTCGCGCCATAATTGAACGATTCACTCAATATCTTGTGGATAACTCGCTGAGGTGGCCCATATAGAGCGCTGCTCGCGTTGACAGGCTTGATGTGGCTAAGCACAGTCAAAAGCCAAAGAATCAACAAAAAGAGCAGCCAAACGTGCGCTTTTCCAAACTCAAATTGCAGGGTTTTAAGAGTTTCGTGGATCCCACGGACCTTATTATTGCTGATGGTTTGACGGGTGTTGTTGGCCCGAACGGCTGCGGTAAATCCAATTTGCTTGAGGCGCTGCGCTGGGTGATGGGGGAAAACCGCCCCACGGCGATGCGCGGCGGCGGCATGGAAGATGTGATCTTTGCAGGCGCTGCCACGCGCCCCGCGCGCAACTTTGCCGAAGTCAGTTTGTTGATTGATAACTCTGAACGGCTCGCGCCTGCGGGGTTTAACGATCTGGACACATTGGACATTGTGCGGCGGATCACCCGTGATGTGGGCAGTGCCTATAAGACCAACGGTAAAGACGTTCGCGCGCGCGATGTGCAAATGCTGTTTGCCGATGCCTCGACTGGTGCGCATTCCCCTGCGCTGGTGCGGCAGGGCCAGATTGCTGAGTTGATTAACGCCAAGCCGAAGAACCGCCGCCGTATTCTGGAAGAAGCGGCGGGTATTTCGGGGCTGTATCAGCGTCGCCATGAGGCGGAGTTGAAGCTGAAAGCGGCTGAGACGAATTTAGGCCGCGTGGATGATGTGATTGAGCAATTGGCCGCTCAATTGTCCCAGCTTGCGCGTCAAGCACGCCAAGCGGCGCGGTATCGCGCGATTGGCGATGAGTTGCGTCAAGCCGAGGGTTTGCTTTTGTATCGTCGTTGGCGCGAGGCCGATGATGCGCGGTTGAGTGCTGAGGAAGAATTGCGCGCGCGCACATCTGCGACCGCTCAGGCGGAGGCTGCCGCGCGACAAGCGGGCAAGCTGCGGGTCGAACGCGAGGGGGCTCTGCCGCCATTGCGTGAAGAAGAAGCGATTGCGGCGGCTGTTTTGCAACGCTTGCAGGTGCAGCGCGACACGCTGAATGATCAAGAGGCGCGCGCGCTTCAAACGATTGAGACGCTGCAAAAGCGGATTGTTCAGCTGGACAAAGATATGGAGCGCGAAGGCGCGTTGAACCGTGACGCCGGTGAGACAATCGAACGTCTGGACTGGGAAGCGCGGGAACTCGCGAAGGCTTCGGAAGGCCAAGAAGAGCGTCTAGAGGCAGCGGCGGAAGAGGCGCGGTCAGCCGCGGCGATGTTGCAAGATCGCGAGGCGGATTTGGCCGAGCGCACCGAAGATGTGGCACGTCTGGCGGCGCGGCATCAGTCGGCGTATCGCGTGTTGACGGATTCGCGTAAAATGCTTGAACGCAGCGAAGGCGAAGCTTTGAGCGCGCGCGAAGCGGTGGAGCACAGCCGTTTGGCGTTGGGCAAAGCTGAGAGTGATATGCAGCTCGCGGTTGGTAAGGAAAGCGAAGCGATCGCAACGGCAGAGCGTGCCGAGGCGGCGTTGACGGCGGCGGAAACTGCCCGTGCGGAGACACAAGCGCGAGAAGCGGATGCGCGGGCGGAACGCTCTGAGGCCGAGGGCGAAGCGAATGCGCTGCGCGCGGAAGTGACCGCTTTGGCGAAGTTGCTTCAGCGTGACACGGCCGAGGGCGGTCAGATTTTGGATCGCTTGCAGGTGGAGCAGGGCTTTGAAAAGGCGCTGGGCGCGGCGTTAGCAGATGATCTGCGCGCGCCAGAAGTCGAGAGCGATGGACCGTCAGGTTGGCGGATTTTGCCGAGCTATGAGGGGCGACAGCCCTTGCCTGATGGTGTGACGTCTTTGGCGCGCCATGTGTCTGTGCCTGATGTTCTGGAGCGCCGCGCGTCGCAAATCGGGCTTGTTGATGCGGATGACGGGCAGCGTTTGCAGGGGGCGCTGAAGCCCGGTCAGCGGCTGGTGTCGCTTGAAGGGGATCTGTGGCGTTGGGACGGGTATCGCGCCTGGGCGGAGGATGCGCCGTCGGCGGCGGCGCTTCGCTTGGAGCAGCTTAACCGTTTGGAAGTGCTCAAGCAGGAAATGGAGCGTGCGAGTACGCGGGTGGATGCTGCGCAGCGCGCGCATGATGCGTTGACCGCGCGTTTGGCGGAGCTGACGCGGGCGGATCGAGACGCGCGAGATGCACGCAAAGAAGCGGATCGTTTGGTGAATGAGGCTGCCCGCGCGCTGTCGCGCGCAGAGGCGGATCGCAATTTGGCCGAGGGCAAGCTCGAGAGTCTGGGATTGGCCGTGACGCGCCATGAAGAAGACGCGTTGGCCGCGCGCACGCAGGTGCAAGAGGCCGAGCGGGCCGTTGCGGAGTTGGGCGATCTGGAAGCGGAGCGCGCAGCGGTTGAAGACATTAAGATGACCGTTGAAGCGTCGCGGATCACGATGATGTCGCGGCGATCAAACCATGATGAGCTGCGACGCGAGGGCGATGCGCGATTGAAGCGCTCGCAAGAGGTGACGAAGGAAGTCAGCGGCTGGCGGCATCGTTTGGAAACCGCAGAAAAGCGGATTGCGGAATTGGCGGATCGCAAGTCGGCGTCCGAGATTGATCTGGGTGAAGCAAGCGCGGCCCCCGCTGAAATTGCGGAAAAACGTGAAGAGCTAAGCGGCGCGATTGGCGATGCAGAGACGCGGCGCAATGCAGCGAGTGACGCTTTGGCGGTGGCTGAGAGCGCTCAGCGTGATGCAGAGCAAGCCGAGCGTGATGCGGAGCGCGCGGCATCAGAGGCGCGTGAAGCGCGAGCCAGTTCAGAAGCGCGCGCAGATGCAGCGCGCGGCACGGTGACCTATGCAGCCGAGCGGATTGCCGAAGAAATGGAGACAAGCCCTGCTGATTTGCTTGAGGCATTGCAGGTCGACGTAGATCAGATGCCAGAGTCGGGGGCGATTGAAGCGGATGTGAACCGTTTGAAGCGTCAGCGCGATGCTTTGGGCGCGGTGAATTTGCGCGCTGAGGAAGACAGCAAGGATGTGCAGGTCGAGCATGATGCGCTTTTTGGTGAAAAGGCAGATCTGGAAGAAGCGATCAAAACGTTGCGCGGTGGCATCGCAAGTCTGAACCGAGAAGGGCGCGAGCGTTTGTTGACTGCGTTCGAGCAGGTGAACAGCAACTTTTCCTTGCTCTTTACGCATTTGTTTGGCGGCGGTGAGGCGAACCTTGTGTTGGTGGAAAGTGATGATCCGCTTGAGGCGGGTCTGGAGATCATGTGTCAGCCTCCCGGTAAGAAATTGTCGACCCTATCGCTTTTGTCAGGTGGTGAGCAGACTTTGACAGCGATGGCGCTGATCTTTGCTGTCTTCTTGGCCAACCCCGCGCCGATCTGTGTTCTCGATGAGGTGGACGCGCCGCTTGATGATGCCAATGTGACGCGTTTTTGCGACCTGTTGGACGAGATGTGCCGCCGCACCGACACACGGTTTTTGATCATTACGCACCACGCTGTGACCATGGCGCGTATGGATCGTTTGTTCGGGGTAACGATGGCGGAGCAAGGCGTGAGCCAGTTGGTTTCTGTTGATCTCAAGAAAGCGGAAACGCTGGTTGCGTAGTATAGGTTGGGGATAGTTCCCGGATCACAGTCAAGACTGGGGGCCAGCCCCCAGACCCCCGAGATATTTAAGGACCAAAGAAGGGGGGCGTTAACCTTAATGCTTAGTTGATGAGGTATTGCAGGGTATAGAGCGTGGCAACGCCGCCGATGATCGCGCCGACGACGTTTTTCCAAATGAGACCAATCGCAAGCGTGACTACTGCGGCACCGATGCGCGGGGCATCATATGCGCCGCCTGTTGCGGCAGGCCAAAGCACCGCAGGGGCGATGATTGCGGGAAGAATGCCAACGGCTGTGTATCTTAGATGGCGCATGAGCCAGTTTGGCAATTGGCGATCGCCAACGAGGCCTGTGAAGGCAAAACGAAGTGCAAAACTTCCGACGCCGAGGCCAATGATAACGATCCAGAGTTCTGTGCGATCAATCATTTTTGGCCTCCTTCGCCGCTTCTATGCGCGCGCCCACCATCATTCCACCGATGCCAGCGAGCAGGATTCCAAGGTTATAGGGAACACTGAACAGAAAGAGCGAAAGCACGGCGGCGCTGATCGCTGCTCCAACATGCGCAGATGTGCGCAGCGCGGGTGCGATAATCGCAAGAAATGTAATTGGAACAGCAAAGTCGAGCGCGAAAGAGGCGGGGATCGCTTCGCCAATCAGCGCGCCGACGAGGGTGAAAACCCACCAGAGTGGGCAAACAGGGGTCACTGTTCCGAAAAAGTAGGCTATTTTTTCGGCGGTACCCATTTCCGGACTGTCTTCGAATTTGGTGATCGAAACAGCGTAGCTTTGATCGACTGTGAAATAGGCGGCAAGCGCCCTTTGCCAGAGCGGTGCGCCGCCGATATGCGGCGTAAGAGATGCGGAATACATCGCCATGCGCAGATTGACCGCAAGAGCTGAGGCCAGAACGATCAGCGTCGGCGCGTCTTCTAGCATCAGTTGCAAGGCCGTGAACTGGGCTGCACCTGCGATGACGACAACGGAAAAAGACAGGGTTTCAAAGACGTTCAAGCCAGCTTCGGTAGCGAGAACGCCAAACAGGGTCGCAAACGGCACGATCACCAAAACAAAAGGTGATCCATCCCGAAAACCTTGGCGATAGGCGGTTTTGACCTTGGAAGTTGCCATCGTCTGCCTTTACATCTTGCACATGAAGTGCAGCTATCGCGCGCTATGGGGTTTTGCAATCTCGCCAAGGGTCGAAAAGAGGGAAACGCGACGTGACAGGCTATCTTATCGCTCCGGATATGACGGGATCGCGCTTGACGCGGCAGGTTGTCGGAATTGATCAAACCGGCGCGCGACTTGAGCAAAACGTCGTCGAAGAGCGTCCTTTGACGATCTATTTGAATTCTCAAGAAATCGTCACTGCGATGACGATTGGGGATTATCCAGAGTATCTCGCGCTGGGATTTTTGCGCAATCAAGGGATGCTGGAGGGCGCAGGCGCTGTTACGCGAATAGATTTTGATGAAGAGCTTGATGTGGTTGTCGTGCGCACAGAGCGCGCAACGGATCATGAGGAAAAGCTGAAGAAGAAGACCCGCACCTCTGGCTGCGCAGTTGGCACGGTTTTTGGTGATATGATGGAAGGGCTTGAGGGCAAGCGCTTGCCGCTGGCAGAGCTTCGCACGAGTTGGCTTTATGCGTTGTCGGCGAAGATCAACAAAACGCCATCGTTATACTTAAGCGCGGGCGCCATTCATGGCACGGTGCTGTGCTGCGAAGATCAGCCCTTGGTGTATATGGAAGATGTGGGGCGTCATAATGCGGTTGATAAAATCTCGGGTTGGATGCTTCAAAATGGTGCCAGTGCTGAGGATAAGATCCTGTATACCACTGGGCGTTTGACCTCTGAAATGGTGATAAAATGCGCGCATATGGGCATTCCTGTGCTTGCGTCGCGTTCTGGCTTTACGGCTTGGGGCGTTGAGATTGCCCAGCAAGTTGGCATGACGTTGATCGGGCGTTTGCGCGGGCAGCGGTTTCAGTGTCTTGCGGGGGCTGAGCGGATTGTTTGGGACGCTGATTTATCTGCGGTGAAGGACGAGCCGAAGCGCGCGGGCCGGAAGGGTGCGGCATGAAGCAACCACTTGGAGTTATCCTTGCAGGCGGGCAAGCGCGGCGCATGGGCGGCGGCGACAAGGGGCAGTTGATGCTTGGCGGGCAAAGCCTGCTTGCGCGGGTTATCGCGCGGCTTGAGCCACAGGTTGCCGGTATTGCTCTGAATGCAAATGGCGATGGCGCACGGTTCGCGTCGTTTGGCCTGCCTGTCATAGCAGATAGTATTGACGGGTTTGTCGGGCCTTTGGCGGGTGTTCTTGCAGGACTTGATTGGGCCGCAGAACAGGGCGCGGAGAGCATTGTGACGGCTGCCGCTGACACACCGTTTTTTCCTTGCGATCTGGTGCCGGTGCTGATGCAGGAAGCGGATGGAATACGCCATCCTTTGGTTTTGGCTGCGACGCCTGATCCGAAACGCAGGCGCAATCGACATCCGACGTTTGGTTTGTGGCCTGTCGCACTGCGCGATGATTTACGCGCAGCGTTGACGGGCGGTGTGCGCAAGGTTGTGCAGTGGAGCGATGGGCATGGCGGGCGTGATGCGTTGTTTTCGAACGCGCCCTTTGATCCTTTCTTTAACGTCAATACGCCCGAAGATTTGGCGCGCGCCGAGGAACTATTATGAATATCTACGGAGTTGTCGGCTGGAAGAACGCGGGGAAGACAGGGCTGATGGAGCGTTTGGTCGAAGAGATCACCTCGCGCGGGTTTTCTGTGTCGACCGTGAAACACGCGCATCATAGTTTTGACGTGGATCACCCCGGAAAAGACAGCTTTCGTCATCGGGCGGCGGGGGCGCGGGAGGTGCTATTGGCCTCGCGCAATCGCTTTGCTTTGATGCATGAACTGACGGGCGAAGATGAGCCGACGTTGGCTGAGTTATTGGCCAAGCTGGCCCCTGTCGATCTGGTTTTGATTGAAGGGTACAAGCGCGACAAACATCCCAAGATCGAAGCGCATCGCGCGGAGACGGGCAACGCGTTGATTGCGGATGAGACCGTGCGTGCCTTTGCGGCGGATAGCCCGCTTGATGTGGATCGGCCTGTGTTTGATCTGGATGACACTGCACAGATTGCCGATTTTCTGTTGAATGACTTGGGGCTTTCGAGGCCAGTGGAGTGACGCGATGAGCACAATGGCCCATGACAGCGGTGCGAAACTGGTGGCGCCGACGCTAAGCAACGATTGTTTTGCCTTGCCAAGTGGCGTGGACTGGACGCCCGTGGATGTGGCTTTGGCAACGCTACGGGAGAAGTTACAGCCCGTTGCCGCGACTAGGGTGAACTCTGTCAACGCAGCTTCTGGATTGATTTTGGCGCAGGATGTGCATGCGCTGCGATCTAACCCGCCTGAGCCGAATACAGCTGTGGATGGCTATGGATTTGCGCATGCGGCTTTAGGCACGCCGCCACATGAATTGCCGCTTGTTGAAGGGCGCTCGGCGGCGGGGGTTCCTTTTGAGGGCGCTGTCGCACATGGGTTTGCTCTGCGGGTTTTGACCGGTGCCACGCTTCCGAAAGGTGTAGATACGGTGGTCTTGGAAGAAGACGTGAACACGGACGGTGCGCGCATTGCGTTTAACGGGCCAATCAAACCGAACAGTAACACGCGGCGCGCGGGCGAAGATGTCGAGACCGGCGAGGCGGTGTTGCAAGTAGGGCGCGTTTTGACGCCTGCGGACATAGCTATTCTAAGCGCGGTTGGCGTGGGCGAGGTGCAGGTCTATGAGCCTTTGCGCGTCGGGGTTCTTTCGACGGGAGATGAGCTGGTTGAGGCTGGCACCCCCGCTATGGATGGGCAAATTTATGATGCCAACCGCCCTATGCTACTGGCGCAGCTGCGCGCATGGGGATTTGAAGCGGTTGACCTTGGCCGCGCGCCTGATGATCGCGCGAAACTGCGCGCAATGCTGGACGAGGGCGCTGCGGGCTGTGATGCGATTTTGACGTCGGGTGGCGCGTCAGCGGGCGATGAAGATCATATGTCGGCGCTTTTGGCTGAGACTGGCTCGCTCGCGCTGTGGCGGATCGCATTGAAACCGGGCCGTCCCCTCGCGCTTGGCATCTGGGACGGCACGCCGATCTTTGGCTTGCCCGGAAACCCTGTTGCGGCGCTGGTTTGCACCTTGGTTTTTGCGCGCCCTGCGTTGAACCTGCTGGCAGGGGCGGGCTGGTCAGAACCGACAGGATTTTTGGTGCCCGCTGGATTCGAAAAACGAAAGAAACCGGGGCGGCGCGAGTTTTTGCGCGCGCGTATTCGCGGTGGAAAGGTCGAAGTTTTCGCCTCCGAAGGATCGGGGCGGATCAGTGGACTGAGTTGGGCTGAAGGTCTGGTTGAATTACCAGATGGCGCTTTAGACGTGACGCTTGGAATGCCCGTGCGCTACATCCCTTATGGGTCGTTCTAAGGGTTAGTCAAATGTGCCAGCAACGCGACCAAGAAGCATAAACGCGCGGGCCGTTCTGGTGGCTGAGAGTGCGGCGATTTCAGAATCGGATGCGATTTCTTCAAATTCGGAAAAGCTTTTGTCGAACCTGCGAAGGAAGTGGTGGGCTGCGTCGCGGAAAATCGTGTCCTGCTTCATCCGCGCGGCGGAGAGGGCAAGGGACGAGCGGTCCCGAATGCCGCCAAGCGCTGCGATAGAGCGGCCACGCTCGCCCGCGGCAAAGCTGCGCCAAATCTCGGGGCGCGCGGCATCGGGGCGCAGATCGTCCATGTAAATGCCGTCTTGGCTGAGCAGCGTTAGCACATCTTGCGCCGCTTGGATCAATTGCGCCGCCTTGCGATCTTGCAGAGCTTTGCGCAGCGCATCAAAACCTGCCTTATCTTCGGCGTCTTCAGGGAAATTTAACGCACGGATCAAGGCTTCGCGCTCAAGTGGCGGTGCCATTTCTTCGGCTTGAGTGCCAAGCGCGAGGCTTGGTTGCTCGTTTGGATCGCCATGTTCAGGCTCGATTGGAGCAGGTTTGCGAATGGGCGACGTGTCACGCTTGGTCGAGAAGGTCGCGAGGGTCGTCTCGGTCTTGCGCTGGGCGGCGGCAATTTCATCAAGCTTGCGTGTCACAGATGGCTCGCCCGCGAGGCTGCGGCCTTGGCTTTGGGCAACATAGGCTTGGCGAATGCCATCAATGGCCGCTTGCAGGCGTTGGCTTTCTTCGCGCATCACTCGGCTGGAGCGTGCAGCGGTTGCGGCAACCCAGATCATCGCAACGGGCATGAAAATGGCGAGCATCGTCATCAAAAAGCGAAGGCCGCCTGTTCCCTCAGGTGCAGCATCGCTTGGCAATGTCAGGAAAAAGACAGCCGCCCCGATTAACCACAAAGCGCTTAGCGCAATTGCGATCATTTCAATCCCCGTGATCGGGGATTTCGCTGGGCGATCATAGATGCCCAAGGGGGTTGATTTTCCGTCAGAGCCGTCAGCCATGCTCACTACTTTCGCTCTTGTCACTTGGTGACCTAGATATATTCGATCGTCAGAATTTCATATGACTTGTTGCCGCCAGGCGCACGCACTTCGACGCTATCACCTTCTTCTTTGCCGATCAAAGCGCGCGCAATTGGCGATTTGATGTTTAGCAAGCCAGCTTCCACATTGGCCTCGTGTTCGCCCACAATCTGCCAAGTCTTTTCTTCGTCGGTGTCTTCATCAACCATAGTGATTGTCGCGCCGAACTTGATCGGGCCGTTTAGCGTCGTGGGATCAATGACCGCGGCCAAAGACAAAATGCCCTCAAGTTGCTTTACACGTCCTTCGATGAAGCTGTGTTTTTCGCGCGCAGAGTGGTATTCAGCGTTCTCGGAGAGATCGCCGTGCTCTCGCGCTTCTGCGATGGCTGCAATAATGGCTGGGCGCTCAACGGTTTTGAGGTTTTTTAGCTCGACCTCAATCGCTGTGTGCCCCGATTTGGTCATCGGTATCTTTTCCATGGGTAAACCCCGTCTAGTTTACTCTGTTGTGAGACAGAAAACGCCGGTCAAACCGGCGCTGTGGATATCAAAGTTTTCAGCACTCAGATTGCCCCGAGCAAGCAGGGAATTGCAAGTGATGATGCGCATTATGCAATAATCAGGCGAGAAGGTTGGTTTTTCTGCCTAAAAGGCACAATTTACGCTGAGTTGCGATTGACCCTCTCTGCATGGCCTTGCTACGCCTCTGCGGAACAGAATTTCTAGCACAGAAAAAGGAGCCACCATGTCCGAAATGACACGTGAGGCGATGGAATATGACGTAGTAATTGTGGGCGCGGGCCCCGCAGGACTTTCTGCTGCGATCCGTTTGAAACAATTGGACGCCGACTTGCAGGTTGTCGTGCTGGAAAAAGGCTCGGAAGTGGGCGCGCATATTTTGTCCGGCGCTGTTCTGGATCCATCTGGTCTTGATCGTTTGATTCCGGATTGGAAAGACAAGGGCGCGCCGCTGAATGTGCCTGTGAAAGAAGACAATTTCTACATGCTCGGCGAAGCGGGTCAGGTTCGCATTCCGAACTTTGTGCTACCACCGTTGATGAACAACCACGGCAACTACATTGTGTCGATGGGCAATGTCTGTCGCTGGATGGCTGAGCAAGCTGAAGCGCTAGAGGTGGAGATTTTCCCCGGCATGGCGTGTTCTGAGCTGGTTTATGATGACAACGGTGCTTTGAAAGGCGTCGTCGCGGGCGAGTTTGGCAAAAACGCTGATGGAACGCCGGGCGATTCTTATGAGCCGGGCATGGAGCTGCATGGTAAATATGTGTTCCTGTCCGAAG
>NZ_JBOEHB010000013.1:1041-78847 GCF_050633725.1 Planktotalea sp. | reverse complement strand
TCGATGCGCAGCCCGCGTTTGACCAAAACGGACGACCTGCGGTGAACTTCCGTTTCAATCCGACAGGCGCACGCAAATTCGGTGATTATACGGCAGATAATATTGGCAGCCCTTTTGCTATCGTGCTCGACGCCGAAGTTATTTCCGCGCCGGTCATCCAAAGCCACATTTCTGGCGGCTCTGGCATCATAACAGGCGACTTTTCGGTCGAAGAATCCACCAACTTGGCGGTTCTGCTGCGCGCAGGTGCTTTGCCTGCTGGGCTTGATTTTCTAGAAGAACGTACAATCGGTCCAGAGCTTGGCGCAGATAGCATTAAAGCGGGTCAGATTGCCTGTGTTGTCGCCTTTGTCGCTGTTCTGGTCTTTATGTTCCTGAGCTATGGCACCTTTGGTCTGTTTGCGAATATCGCGTTGATCATCAACGTTGGCTTGATTTTCGGTCTTCTCAGCATGATTGGCGCGACGCTGACCTTGCCGGGTATCGCGGGCATTGTTCTTACGATCGGTATGGCGGTTGACGCAAACGTGCTGGTGTTCGAACGCATCCGTGAAGAGTTGAAGGCCTCAAAAGGACCAGCACGGGCAATTGATCTTGGGTATGAAAAAGCGCTCAGCGCGATTATTGATGCCAATATCACCACCTTCATCACGGCTGTGATCCTCTTTGTCATGGGCTCAGGCCCCGTGCGCGGCTTTGCGATTACGTTGGGCCTTGGCATTCTCACATCGGTCTTTACCGCGATCTTCGTCACGCGTTTGTTCATCGTGATGTGGTTCGAGCGTAAACGCCCCAAAACGTTGGAGGTGTAACATGCGCCTGAGACTGGTTAAGCAAGACACAAAGTTCGATTTCTTCTCCCGCTCGAAAATGTGGCTGGGCGTGTCCGTCATCTTGATGGTTCTGTCTCTTGGTTCATTCATGATGCAGGGATTGAACTACGGCATTGATTTTCGCGGCGGTACAACGATCCGTACGGAAAGCACAACGGCGATTGACGTCGCTGCATATCGCGGTGCGATTGAGCCTTTGGGCCTCGGTGACATCACGATTTCCGAGGTGTTCGATCCCACCTTCGACGCAGATCAACACGTGGCGATGATCCGCATTCAAGCTCAGGACGGGCAGGAGGCCGTGGCTTCCGATGTGATCGCGACGGTTCAAACCGCTCTGCAAACGATCGCCCCTGATATCAAGTTTGTTTCGGTTGAATCCGTTGGACCCAAGGTTTCTGGCGAGCTGATCCAGACTGCAGCGATTGCTGTGCTTCTCGCGATTGCAGCCGTTCTGATCTATATCTGGCTCAGATTTGAATGGCAGTTTGCACTAGGCGCGGTTGCTGCCTTGGTTCACGATGTGGTTCTTACGATTGGTGTTTTCTCGGTGGTTCAGATCAAATTCGATTTGGCGATCATCGCAGCCTTGCTCACCATCGTTGGTTACTCGCTTAACGATACGGTTGTTGTGTTCGACCGTGTGCGCGAAAACCTGCGTAAGTATAAGAAAAAGCTGCTGAAAGATGTGCTTAATATTTCGATCAACGAAACGCTGAGCCGAACGTTTATGACATCTGTCACAACGCTTTTGGCACTGATTGCATTGTTCGTGCTTGGCGGTGATGTGATCCGTGGTTTCGTCTTTGCAATGATCTGGGGCGTTATCGTTGGTACGTATAGCTCTATCTTTGTAGCGTCTTCGATCCTGCTTTGGCTTGGCGTCAAGCGCGATTGGACCAAAACGGACGCCAACGCAGGAACGCAGTTCGCCAACATAGATGCCTGACATTTTTGCATCAGCCCTCGCAAGCGATGGGCTGATGTGGATCGCCCTCGCTACATTTCTTGCAGGGCTGGTACGCGGATTTGCTGGGTTTGGCACCGCGATGATCTACCTACCAATTGCCAGTCAATTCCTGAGCCCCGTCGAGGCCTTGGTCACGTTGACCCTGATGGATTGTCTCGGCCCGGTTCCCGCGATGCCGCGGGCGCTGCGTGAGGCGGATTGGCCCGATCTGCGCCGCCTTATCGTGGCAATGACAGTGTTTATGCCAATCGGCTTGTGGCTTTTAGTTACGGTGCCTGACGTGGTTTTTCGCTTTGGCGTCTCGGC
Source organism: Planktotalea sp. (assembly GCF_050633725.1). Lineage (GTDB taxonomy): Bacteria > Pseudomonadota > Alphaproteobacteria > Rhodobacterales > Rhodobacteraceae > Planktotalea. Next base: position 76,738 of record NZ_JBOEHB010000013.1, on the reverse strand, counting down.
GGTATCTCTGCTGTTGCTCGCGGCGCTGGTTCTTGGCTTGCGTTACACAGGTCAATTGAGTGCTTCAAAAGTCTTTGGCGTAGGCGCAAGCGCAGGCGTGTTAGGCGGTGCGGTGGGGCTACCCGGTCCGCCTGTGATCTTTTTCTACATGGCAAGCGCTCACCCGACCCATGTTATCCGCGCAACCACGATGGTCTTTCTGGTCTCATATGATCTGATCATCTTCGCCATGATGGGCGTTCAAGGTCTCCTGAGCCAATCCGGCTTGGTCTTGGGAGCATTGCTGATCTTGCCGATGATATCTGGCGTTGTCCTTGGCACATGGCTCTTTCGCCCAGAATACGAAAAGGTTTATAGAACGGTTGCATATGTGCTAATCGCTGCCTCCGCGCTGAGCGGTTTGCCAATCTGGGGATAACGACATGCGTTTGACGGAACTGCAATTTGAGGATGCCAAACCTGTTGAGGGCTATGGCCCGGGGTTCTTTCGCATTGCGGGCGAAGTCATGGCTGCACCTTTGATCGTCACGGAAACAGGCGCTCGCCCTTGGGGGGGCTATGAGGATGTTGATGCGCTCTTGGCTATGGGCGCAGAAATTGACGTGATCTTTGTCGGAACTGGCGACGAGATTGCGCATATCCCACGTGAAATACGCTTGAAGCTTGATGCGGCGGGTATCGGGTTCGAGGCGATGAATTCTCCAGCGGCCTGCCGCACCTACAATGTGCTTGTTTCAGAGGGGCGGCGCGTTGCGGCTGCCTTGCTGCCGGTTACAAAGGGCTGAGACGGATGCAGCTTTCAGTTAACGACCTCAGCGTCGCGCGTGGCGGTATTGCCGTATTAGAGGGGCTTACGTTTGCGGTTTCTCAAGGCAATGCGCTTATTCTGCGCGGCCCGAATGGGATCGGAAAGACTACGTTGCTTCGATCTATTGCAGGATTGCAGCCCCCTTTGAGCGGCACAATCGAGGCCCCCGAGGATAGCCTTGCATACGCAGCGCATTCTGATGGCATCAAGCAAGTTCTGACAGTACGCGAAAATCTTGCCTTTTGGGCGGATGTCTTTGGAACGCGCGATATTTCTGCGGCGCTCGCTGCTTTCGCGTTAGAGCCTTTGGCAACGCGGCCCGCAGGCGCGCTTTCGGCGGGGCAAAAGCGTCGGCTTGGGCTTGCGCGTTTGCTCGTGACAGGGCGGAAAATCTGGGTGCTTGATGAGCCAACGGTTTCGCTTGATGTGGACGCCGTGGCGATGTTTGCCAAGGCGATCCGAGGTCATTTAGCAGGCGGTGGTATCGCGCTAATTGCAACGCACATTGATCTTGGGCTTGATGCAGAAATTCTTGATGTCGCGCCCTTTAAAGCCTGCGCGCCGCAGATAGATGATGATGCGATGGAGGGGTTCTTGTGAAAGCACTTCTTATCCGTGATCTTCGCCTTGCTATCAGGGCAGGGGGCGGCTTTGGGCTTGGCCTCGCGTTTTTCCTGATTGTTACGGTGCTGGTCCCATTTGGCGTAGGTCCACAAAACGCACTACTTGCGAAGATCGCGCCCGGTATTCTCTGGCTTGGGGCATTGCTTGCGTGCTTGCTCTCGCTTGATCGCATTCTTGCGCTCGATTGGGAGGACGGCACACTAGATCTGCTCGCCTGCGCACCACTTCCCATGGAGGCCGCGGTAAGCATCAAAGCGCTGGCGCATTGGCTGACCACGGGCCTGCCGCTGGTTATTGCCGCACCGCTCTTTGCGCTTTTGTTGAATTTGCCAAGCGAAGGGTATAGCGCGCTGGTGCTCTCGCTTTTACTAGGAACGCCCGCACTTAGTGTGATCGGCACCTTTGGAGCGGCGCTCACTGTTGGAATTAAACGTGGGGGGCTTTTGCTGTCGCTGCTTGTTTTGCCGCTCTATGTTCCGACGCTCATCTACGGCGCAGAAGCGGCGCGGCGCGGGGCAGAGGGCCTTGAGGTTTCAACGCCCTTAATGATGCTCGCAGGGATCACTTTTGGCGTTATCGCACTTTTGCCCTTTGCATCGGCTGCGGTCCTGCGCGTAAACATTCGCTAAATTGAATTGAAGCCCGAAGACCTAAAGGATAGATCAACACCATGTCTTTATGGGAATATGCAAATCCGGTGAAATTCATGGCTCTTTCGGGCCGTGTTCTTCCCTTCGCAGCATGGGCTTCGGCCATTTGCTTGGTTGTCGGTCTAATCTGGGGGTTCTTCTTTACCCCTGATGACTTTCGTCAAGGATCTACGGTCAAGATCATCTATTTGCACGTGCCATCTGCGTTGATGGCGATCAACGTCTGGATGATGATGCTTGTGACCTCGCTTATTTGGATCATTCGACGCCATCATGTCAGTGCGCTCGCAGCTAAGGCCGCTGCGCCAATCGGGTTGATCATGACGGTGATCGCCTTGATCACAGGCGCGATTTGGGGGCAGCCGATGTGGGGGACATGGTGGGCATGGGATCCGCGTTTGACCTCGTTTCTTATTCTGTTTCTCTTTTACCTTGGCTACATTGCACTTTGGGCGGCGATTGAAGACAATGACACGGCGGCAGATCTCACCTCGATCCTCTGTCTGGTTGGTTCTGTCTTCGCGATCCTGTCGCGTTATGCCGTGAACTTTTGGAACCAAGGGCTGCATCAAGGGGCGTCGCTGTCTCTTGATAAAGAAAAGAACGTGGCGGATGTCTTCTATCAGCCACTGCTGTTTTGCATTGCTGGCTTTGTTCTTTTGTTCGTCGCACTGGTATTGCTGCGTACACGCACTGAAATTCGAACGCGCCGCACAAAGGCGTTGCTGGCACGGGAGCGCATGGCATGATGCCCGATCTTGGAAAATATGCAGAGGCAGTTCTGAGCGCATATGGCGCGTCGATTGTTCTGTTGATTGCATTGGTGGCGTTTAGCGTTTGGCAGGCCAAACGCGCAAAGGCCGCGCTTGAAGATGTGGAATCACGTCGCAATGGGTAAGATTTCACCATTGATGATTGCGCCACCCGCAATCTTTGCCGCGCTCGCGACGCTGTTTTATGTTGGCATGTTTCGCGAAGGGAAGGACGATCTGCACTCGGTCTTTATCGGGAAACCTGCTCCGAGCATCGAAACAGCCGCGCCGCTGGAGGGCTTTGCAGGCGTAACACAAGCCGACCTTGCGCGCGGTGACGTCACGCTGGTGAACTTCTGGGCGAGCTGGTGCCCACCGTGCCGCGCCGAGCATCCGACGCTATTGGAACTGGCCAAGAGCCACACCATTGTCGGGGTGAATTTCAAGGATACATCCAAAGCGGCTTCAAGTTATCTCGTTGACGATGGCAACCCGTTTGCTGGCGTTGCGTTTGATCCTCAAGGGCGCACGGCGATTGATTGGGGCGTTACTGCCCCACCTGAGACCTTTATCTTGGATGGCGAGGGCACCGTGCTTTATCGCTTTGCAGGACCACTGGTTGGCAGCGATTACGAGCAACGATTCCTGCCAGAGCTGAATAAAGCGTTGGGGCGGTGAACGCACAGACGGATACCCCTTCTGTCACGAACAGAGCCTATTTGATCTTTTACGTGATTGCGCCAACCCTGTCGCATCTGGTTATCGCATTTGTTTGCCTGCGCAATGGTCCCGGGATAACCCAATATGCAGCGCTGCTTTATTTTGTTGCGGGCCTCACGCTGGTTGCCGCGCTTTCGGGATATTTGGCCTATTTCGAGGACCGGGTGAGCAACTTGCATGCGCTCATGAGCGCTGTCGTAAACGGAGCCTTGTCGATCTTCGTGTTTGCAGCTTTGCATCGCACATCGGGGATTATGTGTGGCTCGCAGGTGTGTAGCGGAACTCAATCGGTAGACATTGCAACCCTATCGCGGATCGCGCCTGAGGCGGTGAGTGACTTGATGTGCGAGGCCAAAGAATGCGTCGAAATCTACACTGATCTTTTAACGGCGTTCTATTTCTCGACCGTGACCTTTACGACGCTTGGGTATGGCGATTTGCAACCCGTGCCCGCGATGCGCGCGCTTGCGGGGTTTGAAGCTGTTGTCGGTTATATGTTCTTGGGTTTTCTTGTTGGTACAGCGTTTCATTGGGGAACCAACGCGCGCGCTGTCAAAGAAGCCTGCGCGCATTGCGCAGTAGAGGCCGAAGCGCGTGAGCTAAAAGCCAGCGTCGCCAAGCTAGAAGAAACTGTGAAAGAGAAATCGCAAGAATTAGCTGCGCTTAAGTCAGAGCAAGTGCGCTCACAACAACAAGCAGTCCAACAGCAGGAGCAAGACCAAGCGCGAGATTGATCGGGTTCTTTGCTGCGATCTTAAACATCTTTGCCATAGTGTCCTCCTTTCGTTGCATTATTCTTATCGTATCACGCCAGATTTGTCAATGTTGTAGGCCAAAACTGACGTCTGTTAGGGGTAGGGCTGGAAGCCCGTACCCCTTAAGTAATCCCTGCATTACGCGTTATCAAGATCGGGCTAAGTCGCGAAGCACATAGTGCAGCACGCCGCCGTGTTTGATGTAGTCAATTTCAATCGCCGTATCGATCCGACATTTCAACGTAATGCTCTTTTCTGTGCCGTCGGCCATCGTGATAGTGCAGGGCACTTCTTGCAGCGGCTCGATTTGGTCCAGACCCGAGATCGAGACAGTCTCATCCCCCGTCAGCCCGAGCGACTTGCGCCCTTCGCCGCCCGTAAACTCAAACGGAATAACGCCCATTCCTACAAGGTTCGAGCGGTGAATACGCTCAAAACTTTCTGCGATTACGGCTTTGACCCCCAATAGCGCCGTGCCCTTGGCAGCCCAATCACGTGACGAGCCTGCACCATATTGAACGCCGCCGAAAATCACCAAAGGTGTTCCCGCCGCTTGATGCGCCATCGCGGCGTCAAAAATCGAGGTCTGCACCCCATCTGGTCCTTTGGTGTAACCGCCCTCAACGCCTTCAAGCATTTCGTTTTTGATACGAATATTCGCGAATGTGCCGCGCATCATGACTTGGTGATTGCCGCGCCGCGATCCATAAGAATTGAACGAGCGCACAGGCACTTTATGCTCTGTCAAATATTGTCCGGCTGGGGTCGTTTCCTTGAATGCACCAGCAGGTGAAATGTGATCGGTGGTGATCATATCTCCGAGCAAGGCCAATACCTTAGCGCCGCTAATGTTCTCTATGACGCCCGGCTCTTCAGACATTCCTTGAAAGTAGGGCGGGTTTTGAATGTAGGTCGAGTCAGCAGGCCAGTCATAGACTTCCTGCTGTGGCACGCTCACGTCCTGCCATTTGGCATCGCCTTTGAAAACATCTGCATATTTGGTCTGAAATGCCTCTCGCGTGACCGTTTTTTCCACCAGCTCTGCGATCTCTTGGGTGCTGGGCCATAGGTCCTTTAGATAGACATCCTTACCCTCGGGTGTGGTCGCAATGACGTCTGTTGTCAGATCTATATCCATCGTTCCGGCCAGTGCATAGGCGACGACCAAGGGCGGAGACGCGAGATAATTTGCCCGCACATCGGGGCTAATACGACCTTCAAAATTTCGATTTCCTGATAGCACAGACGTGGCCACGAGATCGCCTTCTGCAATCGCCTCAGACAGCTCTTTTTGAAGTGGTCCAGAGTTGCCGATGCAGGTTGTGCAGCCATAGCCAACAAGATTAAAGCCGATGGCATCGAGATCATCCTGCACGCCCGCCGCTTCCAAATAGGCCGATACAACTTGCGAGCCGGGGGCGAGAGAGGTTTTGACCCATGGTTTGCGATCAAGCCCCAAGGCCGCAGCTTTGCGCGCTACAAGCCCCGCACCGATCATCACATACGGGTTGGACGTATTGGTGCAGGAGGTAATCGACGCGATGACCACTTTGCCGCTTTCCATCGTGAAATCCTCGCCCGCGACGGCGATTTCTTTTCCCAAAGGGCGTTTGAATGTCTCTTCCATTTCGCGGCGGAACGCCTCTTTTGCATCCGTCAACGCGACAAAATCCTGTGGGCGTTTGGGGCCGGAAATTGCGGGCACAATGCTGGCCATGTCTAGCGTCAAGGTATCGGAATAGATCGGCGCGTAATCGGTGTCGCGCCACAGACCGTTTTCCTTTGCATAGGCTTCAACCAACGCAATGCGCGCTTCGTCTCGGCCCGTTGTCCGCAGGTATCTGAGCGTTTCGCCATCTATCGGAAAAAAGCCGCAAGTTGCGCCGTATTCGGGGGCCATGTTGGCGATGGTTGCGCGATCGGCCAAAGGCAATGTGTCGAGACCTTTTCCGTAAAACTCGACGAATTTGCCAACGACGCCTTTGGCGCGCAGCATCTCTACCACTTTCAGAACGAGGTCGGTGCCAGTTGTCCCCTCAACCATTTCGCCTGTGAGCTCAAACCCAATGACCTCTGGGATCAACATCGAAATCGGCTGACCCAGCATTGAAGCTTCTGCTTCGATTCCGCCAACGCCCCATCCTAGAACGGCTGCGCCATTCACCATAGTCGTATGGCTGTCGGTGCCCACAAGCGTGTCTGGATAGGCCACTTCATCACCGTTTTGATCCACATCGCTCCAGATCGTTTGCGAGAGGTACTCAAGGTTCACTTGATGGCAAATGCCAGTGCCGGGGGGGACCACACGGAAATTCGAAAAGGCGGATTGCCCCCATTTCAAGAACGTATAGCGCTCAAGATTGCGCTCGTACTCGCGCTCGACATTCATCTTGAAGGCGCGTGGATTGCCAAATTCGTCAATCATAACCGAGTGATCAATCACCAGATCGACGGGGTTTACCGGATTGATCTTTTGCGGATCACCACCAAGCGCCTTGATTCCGTCGCGCATCGCCGCCAGATCCACGACAGCGGGAACGCCTGTAAAGTCTTGCATCAAAACGCGGGCAGGGCGGTAGGCAATTTCGCGCGGGTTCTTGCCTCCCTGAACGCCCCATGTCGCAAACGCCTTTATGTCATCGACTGTTACGGTCTTGCCGTCTTCAAAGCGAAGCATGTTCTCAAGCACCACTTTCAAAGCAGCAGGAAGACGGGAAAAATCACCCAGACCTGCATCCGTGGCGGCAGAAATAGAATAATAGGAAAGTGCAGTATCGCCCACTTTAAGAGTTCTGCGGGTTTTGGTGCTGTCTTGGCCGACGGTGATTGGCATCGCTGCCTCCTGTCAAAAATTGAAAAGGAAAGTGGCTGAAAAAATCCTGCCCCATGCTAGGCCACGGATCAAGTGCGTCGGCAAAAGCAGCTCGCGCAGCTCTCGCAAAAGGGTGATTGGTCATTTCAGCCCATTGCCTCTATCACTGAGACAACGACTTCCAAACGCGGATCAAATAGAAATGAACAAGCTTTCAGCCCTTTTTACGGCCCTATGGATTGGCCTTTCCGGCGCTGCGCATGCGCAATCCCAACCTGTTGTGATTGAGCTATTTACCTCGCAAGGCTGTTCATCCTGCCCGCCTGCGGATGCTTTGATGCACAAACTGGCCGCGCGCAGTGATGTGATCGCCCTTTCAATGCATGTGGATTATTGGGACTACATTGGTTGGAAAGATGAGTTTGGCCGCTCTGACAACACTGTTTTGCAAAAAACATATGCGCAGGTTGCGGGCCGGCGTTCCGTCTATACGCCTCAAATGATCATTGGCGGCGTTGATTCCGTTGTTGGCACGCACCCAATGGATGTTGCGGATCTAATTTCTAAACATTCCAAATCCAAGAAAGAGGTCGCTTTGAAAGTGCTTCGCTCTGGCGGCAAGATCACCATTGCGGCAACTGCGGCGCGTCCCGCGAAATATGAAGTGCGCATTGTGAACTTTCACCCACAGCGAACAACTGCGATCAAACGCGGTGAAAATGCTGGTAAAACAATTACCTATGTGAATGTTGTGTCCGACTTCAAAGTCGTGAACAACTGGGACGGCCGCGCACCCTTGTCGCTATCGGTGCCCGTCAAGAAAGGGCCTGCTGCGATCCTGATCCAGCGGTCTGGCAAAGGTGCGATCGAAGCGGCAGCAACGGTCAATTAAACGTCGTCAGGTATTCTTCCAGCGTCGATGAATCCAAAACCACTGATGCATGTTCTCGCGAACAAGTCCCTCCAAGCCGTCGTTGACCGCTTGGGTCATGGTCTTTGCATCACTGTGTGGGATTTCGTCTTGCACCACGATTTCAAAATCCAGACCGTTTTTCTGTCGCACGGCATAAACGGGAATAAGCGCGGCATTGAACTTTAGCGCAAGTTCGGCAGTGACAAGCGATGTGATCGCAGGTTTGCCGAAGAACTCCAGACGTTCTCCACCATACGCATGAAGATCGGTCAAAATCCCCAAAACGCCACCAGATTTGATATGACGCACCATTTGGCTCATACCTTTGCGGCCCTGTTCAAACATCGGTGTGCCGATGGTGGAAATAGAAGCAACGTAATGTTCATTGAAATAGGGGTTAGACATCCGCCGGTAGAGCGCACCCATGTTATGCCCCTTGCCAATCAGCGCTGCGCGGCTCACGTCGTAATTTCCGAAATGCCCGGTTACAAGTATGACAGGGCGTCCGTCGGTTCGCGCTTTTTCCAGCGCGGCAAAACCAGGACCTGTGATCGGGGATTTGCGGGCGCGTTTGACGAAGTCTTCGCCCGAATAAAGCTCGATCAGCGTGCGCCCTGCGTTATTGGGGACCGCTTTACACAGTCGTTGGATTTCGCTTTCTGGCAGATCGGGCAAGACATGCGCCAGATTTGCGCGAATGCGTTTAGGATATCCAGCAAGCGGCGAGACTACTTTTTCAACCAACCAGCCCATTGTTCGCACGCGTGCGCTATAGGGCAGACTAAGGGCGAGCCCGATCAAGCCGCGTAAGAACAGATTGGTGATATATTGCGAGGCGCGTTTCATCACTGCGACTTACTTTGCTTGCGGCGTAGGCTCAAGCAGAAGGCGTGCGCGCAAGCCCGGTTCCAATCATAGAATCCCGTGTGACTAGAGCGGCCAGCGCGGTTTCATCCAAATCCTCGGTGCCATCTGGACGGGCAGGGATAACAACGTAACGCATGTCGGCGGTGCTGTCATGAACCCGAACCCGCGTGCTGTCGGGAAGCGTGACGCCAAACTCCGCAAGAACTTTGCGTGGCTCTTTAACCGTGCGCGAGCGATAGGCGCGCGATTTATACCAATCAGGTGGCAGCCCCAAGAGATTGCGCGGGTAGCAAGAGCATAGCGTACATACGATGATGTTATGCACATCTGGCTCGTTCTCAACGGCGATGAGATGCATTGGTCCGACGTCAAACCCCATTTCCAAACTGGCGTTAGAGCCATCTTTTAGCAAACGCGCCTTAAACGCGGGATCGACCCATGCGCGCGCAACGAGCGCCGCGCCCTGCGCAGGGCTACGCGCATCCATCTTGTCGATTTGCGTGCCAATTTCTTCAGGCGTCGTAATTCCCTTCTCAACAAGCAATTCGCGAATCGCAATTTCCATGCTTTGCCAGTAGCTTAGAGGAGTATCGTCATCCTTTCTGTAAGGATGCCCCGAAGGTGAGAGGTGATCAGAGTGATCATGTGGCATGCTCGGTCTCCTCCAGGTTTATCCAATGGGCGTAGATTTCTGCCTCGATCATATCGTCGGCCCGTTCCGCAGCTTCGCCCCAGAGGTCTTGCGCCGAAAACCGAACCCGATAGAGCATCCGTTCTTCCGCAGGCAGCCCATAGGCCAGTTTTTCAGGGTTTTTGAACGTTGCAATCGTGCGCTCGATCGTGCCGGTTTTGCCGCGCAGGTACGCAGGCGCTCGTACGTGGCCGGGCGGCATTAGCGCACGAACCTGCACTCTTGTTCCGACAGCTAGAAGCTTATTTTCCAAGGCTGGCGTCTCCGTATGTCTCGCCGCGTGCCTGAACCTCGGCCATTTTTGCACCAAGTTCCTCCAAGCTATAGGCCCCGCTTTCGATGAGGTTCTGATTGATCGAAGCAATCCAGCGCTCGTAATAGCTCATGCTTTCGAAAGCCTCTTCTCCCATATCTTCAAGAGCGCGGCGAAGCCCGTCCACAGTGAAATATCCTTTGCCACTGCAAAGAATCATCAACGCATCTACGCGCTTTTCCCAGAGCGAAAAATCATGCTGATCTTCGCAAATGGTCCCTGCGCTTTGCCCGCCCATGTCGTGCCAACGACGTCCATCTGTATCGTGTTTCATGTATCGTAGGCTAACGGCGGGTTTTAACGCTGTCTAGGAATTGAAAGCGGGCTAAGCGTCTATTTCTTCACTGAGCAGAATTTCTCCGCTATCGGCGAGGCCTCGAATGCCTGCGACCACATCGGACATAGCTGTTTCGCCATCTTCATCCGATACTTCGCCCCGCTCTTGAATTGCTTCGCGAAATTGATCGGCCAAGCGGTTTGAAATGTTCGCAAGAATGAACTCCGCTGAAGGCTTTGTTAAATCATCCGTCGCACCAGCGAGCGCCGTTATTAACGTGTCGTTATCGACAACGCGCAAAAGGGCGGATACATCGCGCGCGTCTACGCGGGTTGCGATGTGTTTGAAGGTAAAGATCGCTTTGCGAACTTCGCTTGCAAAGTCCTCGTCCTGCGCGTTCAGCCCATCAAGAAGCGCATCACGCGTCGCGCTACGCGAAGAATTCAAAATCGCGCCGACCCGATCTACTGGTGGATTTTCAAACGCGCGCTCCGGCTCGCTTTCAATTTTTGCAATGAGCGCCCCGCCGATGCGCGCCACGGCATCTGGCGTAATAGAATTGGTCAATGAAACCGCGTAGGTAATGCGGCGCGCGCGCTCGCCCGGCATTTCGCCAAGCATTTTAGCTGCCTTTTTGACATCAATCTTTGAGATCAAAACTGCGGCGATTTCTGTGCTTTCATCATCGACAAGGGCCAGCAATTTATCCGTGTCTAGCTCGCGCAGCCGCTCCCACGGATCGCCGCTTGCCCGCACACCAGTGCGTTTGCGAATCTGTGCGGCGGCCTTTGGGCTAATTTTTCCATCAAGTTCGCTCAGCGCGCCAGCAACGCCTTTCGGAAACGTAAGACCCGTCTGCTCCAGCTCGTTGGCGAATTCTTCTACAACTTGAATAAGAGTTTCGCGATCAATGCGCCGTAGGCTGCCCATTTGTTGTGTGAGTTCGGCTTGCAAATCTTCGGGTAGCTCGCCGATGGGGACATTTGCCCCTTCGGTCATCAAGAACCTGACAATAATAGCCGCCTTTTCCGCCGAGTTTACGCGCCGCGCGGGCGGCTTTATGTCGTGTTTTGCCGAGGAAATTTGGCCAATTTGCATAGTGTGTTACCTGTCAATCTGCTCTCTATTGCAGGTTTAGGGGCAAAACATGAACATTAACTAAAGGCCGGGAAATCAAATCGGTAGAATAAGAAAAAGCAAAAGAGTCATCCTTTCCGACAGAGTTATCGGAAAGGATTAAACGTTCGTATTTAGGCGCCGAACACACGCTTGAAGATCGTATCAACGTGTTTTGTGTGATACCCGAGGTCGAATTTTTCTTCGATTTCTTGGGGGCTTAGCGCGGCAGTCACTTCGTCGTCAGCGAGCAACTCTGTTTTGAAGTCGCATCCCGTTTCCCATACCTTCAACGCACTACGTTGCACCAAACGATAGGCGTCTTCACGGCTAACGCCAGCTTGGGTCAACGCAAGAAGCACCCGTTGGCTCATCACAAGGCCCGGGAACTTGTTCATGTTTGCGAGCATATTCTCGGGATAAACCAGAAGCTTATCGATGACAGAAGTCAAACGTGCGAGGGCGAAATCAAGCGTGATGGTTGCGTCCGGCCCTATGTTTCGCTCAACCGAGCTATGCGAAATATCGCGCTCATGCCAAAGAGTTACGTTTTCCATTGCTGGAACGACAGTCATGCGAACCAGCCGCGCTAGACCTGTGAGATTTTCTGTCAGTACAGGGTTTTTCTTGTGCGGCATCGCAGAAGAACCCTTTTGCCCCATCGAGAAAAACTCAGCAGCTTCAAGGACTTCTGTACGTTGCATGTGACGAATTTCCGTCGCGATGTTTTCGACAGAGGATGCAACGACACCAAGCGCTGCAAAGAACGCGGCATGACGATCGCGGGGGATGACCTGAGTTGAAATTGGCTCTGGCTCAAGACCTAGCTGGGCGCAGACATGTTCTTCAACGGCAGGATCAATGTTTGCGAAAGTACCAACCGCACCGGAAATAGCACCAGTTGCGATTTCATCGCGCGCTGTTTTCAGGCGCGCAAGATTGCGGTCCATTTCCGCATAAAACCGTGCCAGCGTGAGACCCATTGTCGTTGGTTCAGCATGTATGCCATGGCTGCGACCAATGCGGATGGTCATCTTGTGCTCCATAGCGCGTCGTTTCAGAGCTGCCAAAAGTTGCTGTGTATCTTCAATCAAAATATCGGCCGCACGCACCAATTGCACGTTAAAGCACGTGTCCAGAACGTCCGAAGATGTCATGCCTTGATGAACAAAACGCGCTTCTTCGCTTCCGACATGCTCGGCAAGGTGGGTCAGGAACGCGATAACGTCGTGTTTCGTCACTGCTTCGATTTCATCAATTCGGGCGACATCGAATGTGACATCCTTGGCTTTCCAGACAGCCTGCGCGTTTTCGCGAGGAATGACACCTAAGTCGGCCATGGCATCGCATGCGTGCGCTTCGATCTCGTACCAAATGCGAAATTTCGATTCTGGCGACCAAATTGCAACCATATCGGGGCGGGAATAGCGAGGGATCATAGGAGCCTGTCCTTTTGTGTCTTTCAGCTTGGGTTGCGCCCTCTTAGTCTGGGCAGGAAACCTGTACAAGCAAGGAGGCCCCATATGAGACGGAATGCCCTGTCTAAAGCGATGATTACTCCTTCTGATTTTGTTGGGCGCTGGAATATCGCGCGGGTTATTGACGACAAACATGCTGGTGGTCAGGCACATTTTGCAGGCACGGCCCTGATAGCGTGCAAAGATAAAGATTGGGTTTACAGCGAAACAGGAGTTTTGGAAATTTCAGGCATCGCACCGATGCAAGCCGAGCGGACTTATTTGTGGCGGCCCGATGACGCCGGTTTCGACATTTTTTTCGATGATAAACGTTTCTTTCATCGTTTCGATCTAGATCAGGAATCGCAGGCAAGGCATTGGTGTGATCCGGATCAATATGAGGTGCAGTATGATTTGTCGAAATGGCCCAGTTGGCAAAGCACTTGGATAGTTCTTGGTCCAAAAAAGAACTATGTGCTGAAGAATAGGTATTCTCTGTCAGAAACGACGGTGGATTAGAGGGTTTGCACGTAAAGTTTGCAACTTTGCACTTGCGCTTCGCAAATTGGCAAGAGCATATGCGCCAACGAAATTTGACGGAGAAACCAGATGAACCTGTCCTTGAATAACAAAGTCTTGAGCGAAGTGCTTGCGCCTCAGCAGGGTGCAATGCTTTGGGCCAAAAAAGCCGCCCTTGTTATCGCTGGAATTCTTTTCCTCGCGATTGCGGCGAAGATCAAAGTACCGATGTGGCCTGTTCCGATTACATTGGGGACGTTCGCGGTTCTGACAATGGGTGCGGCTTATGGTGCGCGTCTGGGTATGGTCACGATCTTGGGTTACATGCTTGTCGGTGCGATGGGCTTTGATGTTTTTGCAGGATCGTCTGCTGAGAAGTTCGGCCTTAGTTATATGATGGGCGGCACTGGCGGTTATCTTGTGGGCTACGTGCTTGCGGTTCTGGCATTGGGAACGCTCGCGCGCGCGGGTTGGGATCGCTCGGCGCCAAAAATGGCGGGTGCTTTGCTTATTGGAAACGCATTGATTTATGTACCGGGCCTGATCTGGCTGGGCATGCTTTACGGTTGGGACAAGCCGATTTTGGCTTGGGGCCTAACACCATTCTTGGTCGGTGATGCCATCAAGCTCGCGCTTGCCGCGCTCTTGTTGCCTGCAGCGTGGAAAATGGTTGGTCGCGCACGCGGCTGATCCAAAAAATCCTGTTATAGAAAAGGGGCGTTGCTTGGCAACGCCCCTTTTTTTGCTCCTTTGGCTTTCTGCGAGCCTAACTCTCAGGTTTGAACTGATGCCAACTCAAGCAAGCTCTGTGATTACCTGAGAACTGCGCTCCAAGGTCTTATGAACAGGGCATTTATCGGCGATTTCCAGAAGCCTAGTGCGCTGCGTCTCGTCCAAGTCGCCAACCAGCGAAATAATGCGTTTGAACCCGTCAATCTTGCCCAGCGTTCCACTGTCTTGGGCGTGCATTTTGTCATGGCTCACATCGACAGACACACTTGTCAGCGGCCACCCTTTGCGGCGCGCATACATTCTAATGGTCATTGATGTGCAAGCACCAAGTGCGGCCGACAAAAATCCGTAAGGGGACATTCCACGATTTGTCCCGCCATACGCGAGAGGTTCATCAGCCAAGGTATGATGATCCGAGCCGCTATAGACATCTTGCAAAAAACCGCGAGGGTCTGCTTCGCGAACGCGAACGATGCCTTCTGGGGTGCCAATGGGGGGCGCGGCTTTGGGCAATTTGAGGTAGCGCGAGCTCCAAGTCGCAATGACGTCCGCGGCGTGATACGCATCGTCGGGATCACTGATCAGATGGTCGGCGTCATCCAAAGTCACAAAGCTCTTGGGATGTTGCGCTGCGGTAAAAATACGCGTCGCGTTATCTATTCCCACCACCTCATCACGCGGCGCATGCATAACCAAAAGCGCAGCTTTTGAAGCGCTTAGCGCGTCGTTTAGTGAAGTGCCGCTGACGTCTTCAACGAAAGCTTTGCCGATCGTGATTGGGCGACCGCCGAGATTCACCTGTGCCTGACCGTTTGTTGCGATGTCCTTTAATGCGCCGCTAAAGTTGTGAGTGACATGTTCAGGGTCAAACGGCGCAGCTAATGTCACAACGGCTTTCACGCCCTCGAGTGTGGGCGCGACCTTGAGAATTGCAGCGCCGCCAAGAGAGTGGCCTATCAACAGGCTCGGGGGCATGCCGCGCTTGGTCAACATGTTCGCAGCGGCCTTCAGGTCATCAACGTTGGAAGTAAATGTCGTGTTCGCAAATTCGCCTTGAGAATGCCCGAGCCCGGTAAAATCAAACCGCAAAACGGCGATGCCTTGGTCCGCGAGGCGCTGAGAAATACGGCGCGCCGCTGGAATATCCTTTGAGCAAGTGAAGCAATGGGCAAACAACGCCGTAGCGAGGTGTGGCCCATCTGGTAGATCAAGCCGAGCCGCCAAATGCGCTCCGGAGTGACCAGTAAAAGTAAGGCGTTCTATAGGCATCCGCATTCTCCTTGCTTGGACCCTAGAGTGGGGGCTTTTCTTGCAAGTGTGAAGGCGTGTTACAACGCAATCGCGGTGAGGTGATCGGCCCTCGTTTTGTGTTATGCATTTCCCATCAACGCCGGATCAAAGGGATATTTCGTAAGGTTTTCATAACCGTCTTCAGTTATGAGAACTTGGTCTTCCAACTTGATCGAAAAATCGCCGCCGACCTCGCCACAAGCCGCTTCAACGCACAGAACCATGCCGGGCTCGAGCGGATAGTCGAATGATCCAGGCACATGCTTGGATTTATGTGCCACCAATGGCCATTCATCACATAGGCCGACGCCATGCATCATACAGCCATATTGTTGCGCTTTGAACTTTTCCGGGTGCTCCATACATTGATCGATTAGATCTGGGATCATCAATCCCGGCTTGAGCAACGACATGTTGTGCATGATAAATTCATGGGCATGTTTCATCGTGTCGATCATATCTTGGCGTGGCTTTTGATCGCCGATCCACCATGTGCGTGAAATGTCGACGCAAATGCCATAGGAACCGATAAGATCTGTATCAAAGGCAATGATTTCATTGTTTTGAACTATGCGGGGGCCACATTCTTGGAACCATGGATTTGTGCGTTGGCCCGAAGCCAGCAGGCGGGTCTCGATCCACTCGCCGCCGCGCTTGATGTTTTCCGCATGAAGAACCGCCCAAATGTCATCTTCAGATGTATTGCCCAACGGCACTTGTGTGCGCGCGAATTGCTCCATCTCAAAACACGCATCCTCGCAGGCTTGCGATGCGCATCGCATCGCTAGGATTTCATCGGGCCCTTTGATCGAGCGCGATTTTTCTGTGACTTCCTCGCCTTCCATGATTTCAAAGCCTTGCTCTTCGAGTGCGCGCAACCCGTGAAGCATGATTTTGTCCACCGCGAGGCGCTTGTTACCGCCAGCGTGTTCTTCGAGAAGGACACGTACTTCGTTGGAAAAGACATCGGCTTGCACGTCAATCTTGTCGCCGCGATCAAAGTAGAAAAGGTCGGCGCCTGATCGTTGCTCGCGCACCAGGGGATTGAATTTACTTAAGAAAGGTGAGTTTTTGTAGTCCCAGATCACCATGTAACCATCGGCGCACAGCAGAACCGCGCGGAACGGGTTGTGGGTATTCCAAAGCTGCATATTTGTGCTGTCGGTGGCGTAGCGAATGTTGAGGGGGTCGAACATCAGAAGACCAGCATAACCGCGATCAACGATATGTTGGGTCAAACGTTTCCAGCGGTATTCGCGCATGCGTGCTAGATTGGGCAGCTCAAGCCCCGCAGCCTCCCATTCGTTAAAGGCAAGCTGCGTTGGCCCAATTTCGATTCTGTCGTTTTCATTAGGGCTTCCATCACCGAGCGTGTCGCCTTTGCTTGGGTCAATCTTGCGTGTGTCGCGATAATGATGGTTCATATCAGGCCTCCCGTTTCACCCAGCATGGTGGGGCAATTTGGGAAACTCATGCATGCTTGCGACCAATTTGGATGTCGCTTTTCGCCCGTTTAGCAGGCAGGAACTGGGAGCGGGAGGCACAAAAAAAGCCCTTGCAAATGCAGGGCTTCGTTTGAATTTAGATGCTTTTGGGGAAAGCTTATCTGCCCCAAGTGCGGACAGGTCCGCAATCCATGTGCACAAAGTTAGAGCCAGAGTAACGCCCAACGCCGCCGCCGCGGCAGGCAGATGCGGCGCGTGAAACTTGGCTGACAGAGCGCGATGATAGTCGCAGATCAGCCGCCTGACCCTTCATGTGAAGTGAATTTTTGGCGACGCCTTTAGAACGTGAACGCAGCATTGCGTTGGTTTTTGGGCTGCGATAGCCGGACAGCAACATGTAAGGTTCGCTTGAGTCCAATAGGTTATGCGCTGCGGCCATTACATCAATTGTGCGAAGATCAATGAACTTAACATCATTCGTGCGCCAATCGCGCATAAAATGGTGAACTTCCTGAACTGCTTCTTTGATGTATTTGCCTTCGACCCAATAAATCATGTCGATACGCTCGCCAGTACGGCCAGAATACATTTTGATACGTCGGATATCGCCACCACCGCGCAGGAAACCTGCTGCATTGGAGTAGGTAGGAGTGGCTACTACTGCTGTTGCCGCAAAGGCACCAAGCAGGCCACGGCGTGTAACGCCGGTACTCATCCCGTCTGACATACTCAAGTCCGTCCCGTTTTTACCTGTTCGCATCTGATGTTACAGATGCTCTGCCTAATTCATCCCCGCAGTAACCGCTCTATGACACAGTTCGAATCGGCAACCAAGCCTCGATTTCTCTATCTGTAATTTGGCAACCAATTTCGGCATTTTTTTGCTCAAAATTGTAAAAATATCATTTATGTGCACCTTTCGGGCGAGTGCGCGGTGCAGTGCTGCACCACACTTCGTCTTTTGTTTCACGCTCGACGAAATGTGAATGGACAGAGCAGGGGGCAATGAAAGAAGACAGCGTCTAAGACCCACACGCTGCCAGTGTGGACAAAAATTGTATTTTCGGGGGACAACGATGCAAACGCTTCGCAGTCAGACACATAGTATTTTCAGAACGCTTCTACCTGTTTTTGCGTTCACCCTTCTTAGCCTTGCATTGTTGGCGAGCCCTGCCACTGCGCAGGTTACTGCGTTCAAGCAGGCCGTCGCCGAAGCGGCTGCAAAAGACAAAGACATCGCTGCCTTTTATCAGGCGAACAAATATAAAGCGATTTGGACAGGCCGAAGCGGAAAAGATCGCCAGCGCCGCGATGCGCTTTTGAATGCGGTAACGAACGCCGCTGATCACGGTTTGCCTGTTTCGCGCTACAACCCGACCCAACTGAAAGCGCTGCTCAAGAATGCGCGCAGCCCGCGTGAGCGTGGTGCGGTCGAAGTCGAAATGAGCCGGATTTTCTTGCAATACTCCAGAGATCTGCAAACCGGTGTCTTGGTTCCATCGAAAGTCGATAGCGACATCGTGCGCCAGATTCCGCTGCGCGATCGTGTGTCCTATCTCACGAACTTTACCAAGTCCTCGCCAAAGCGCTTTTTCAATGCATTGGCTCCGACGGCGCCAGAATATGCGCGTTTGATGAAATCCAAACTCTTGATGGAGCGTCAATTGGCCAATGGTGGCTGGGGGCAGAAGGTTCCTGCTAAGTCGCTAAAGCCAGGCCAGTCTGGCAATGCGGTTGTAATCCTGCGCAACCGTTTGCAGGTGATGGGATATCTCAAGCGGTCTTCTTCGCAGACCTACGATGCTGCGATGCAATCCGCTGTGCAGCAATTTCAGGCGTCGCGCGGCTTGAACCCTGATGGCGTTGCGGGTCCTGGAACGATGTCCGAGATCAATCGCCCGATTGAATCGCATTTACAGGCCGTGATGGTCGCGATGGAGCGTGAGCGTTGGATGAACCGTCCACGCGGTAAGCGCCACGTTTGGGTGAATTTGACAGATTTCAGCGCTGCGATCATTGATAACGGCAAAGAAACATTCAAAACCCGTTCCGTCATTGGTAAAAACCAGAGTGATCGCCGTAGCCCCGAATTCTCTGATGTGATGGAATTCATGGTGATTAACCCGACGTGGAACGTTCCGCGCTCGATTGCGACAAAAGAATACCTGCCGCTTTTGCAGCGTAACCCGAATGCCGTCGGTCACCTGCGCATTGTTGACAGTCGCGGTCGCACTGTGTCCCGCTCTGCTGCGAACTTTGGTGCCTATTCAGCCAAGACCTTTCCTTACAACATCAAGCAGCCTCCGAGCCGTGGAAATGCTTTGGGTCTCGTAAAGTTCATGTTCCCGAACCGTTACAACATCTATCTGCATGACACGCCTGCAAAGAACTTGTTTAGCCGCGAAGTGCGCGCCTATTCGCATGGCTGCATCCGTTTGCACCAGCCGTTTGAT
Source organism: Planktotalea sp. (assembly GCF_050633725.1). Taxonomy (GTDB): domain Bacteria; phylum Pseudomonadota; class Alphaproteobacteria; order Rhodobacterales; family Rhodobacteraceae; genus Planktotalea. Next base: position 57,544 of record NZ_JBOEHB010000013.1, on the reverse strand, counting down.
TTTGCTTATGCGTTGCTGGCCAAGCAGACAAATGATCCAAAGGGATTCTTTCAGGCCAAGCTTAAAACAGGCAATGAAACCCGCGTGAACCTGAATGAACCTGTGCCTGTACATATTGTATATCGCACAGCATTTGTGACCGCAGATGGGCGTGTGAACTTCCGCCGCGACATCTATGGCCGCGACGCACGTGTTTATTCGGCGCTGGTCAAAGCAGGCGTGCAAATGCGCGCGGTTGGCGGCTAATCCACGCCTTTGATTGATTTGAGAAAGCCGGGGGAAGCCCCGGCTTTTTCTGTTTCAACGAACGGATAAGCGCTTGGCGGGGTTTGCCTCGCCGCGCGATATCGCCTACATCAACGCCAACACTGCGATGGGACGAGCTATGAGCTATACAATTGAGCAAATCGCGACTGCGCTTGGCGCTGAGGCCGTGGGCGATGTGGCCCTGAAAATCGCCTCCGTCGCGGAGCCTGCACAGGCCTCTAGCAATCAGCTTGCTTTGGCGATGAAGCCCGAGTTTGCAGCTCAGTTGAGCGAAGGAAACGCCGTATCCGCTATGCTTTGGGAGGGGGCCGATTGGCAAGGTTTTGGTTTGAAAGCTGCCATTCTTGCACCTCGACCCCGTTTTGCAATGGCAGGTCTGAGCGCGATGATGGATCCTACGCCACGCGCCGTTGCCGGGGTTCATGCCTCTGCCATCGTCGATCCCGCTTCTCAACTTGGCGATGGGGTAAGCATTGGCCCATTGGCGGTCATCGAAGCTGGTGCGCAAATTGGTGCGGGTGCGCAGATTAGCGCGCAGGTCTTTATTGGACGCGGCGCTGTCATTGGAGAAAACGCAATTCTGCGCGAGGGCGTGCGCATTGGAGCGGGTGTTTCCATCGGTGCGCGGTTTATTGCACAACCGGGCGCAACCATCGGCGGCGACGGATTTTCTTTTGTGACGCCAGAGGTTGGCGCAGTTGAGCGCGCGCGCGACTCGCTCGGGGATCAAGGTGATATCAAAGCTCAAAGCTGGACGCGCATTTACTCGCTTGGGTCTGTGCAGATCGGCGATGACGTTGAGATTGGCGCAAACTCCTGCATTGATCGCGGAACGGTGCGCGACACGATTGTTGGCAACGGATGCAAATTCGATAACCTTGCTCAGGTCGGGCATAATGTCGTGATCGGAAACGATTGCATGATTTGCGCACAGGTTGGCATTGCCGGCTCAACCCGCATTGGCAACAATGTCGTGCTTGGTGGGCAAACAGGGGTAAGCGACAACGTTTTTGTGGGCGACAACGTCATCACGGGCGGGGCGACCAAAGTGTTGGCGAATGTGCCAGCAGGGCGTGTGATGCTCGGATATCCTGCTGTCAAAATGGACAAGCAGATCGAAATTCACAAACTCTTGCGCCGCTTGCCGAGATTGTTCAGCGATGTCACAGCCTTGAAAAAGGATGTTTCCAACGCGCGCAGCACAGACTAAATCAACGCTAACGTATTTGGCACAAAGGACATGGCCATGAGCATACGCACGCAAGTCTTTGAAATCATCGCCGAGCAAGCGCTTTTAGACGTCGATGATGTAAGTGGTGAGAGCACCCTTGAAAGCCTTGGCATTGATAGTTTGGGGTTGGTTGAAAGCATTTTCGCGATTGAGGAAGCTTTTGATATCACCATTCCATTTAACGCCAACGAACCTGAGAAAAGCGAATTTGATATTTCCTCTGTGGAAACGATTATCGCAGGTATCGAAGCTTTAATCGCAGCGAAATCGTGAGACGCGTTGTCATCACAGGCGCGGGAACGATCAACGCCCTTGGCAAGTCTGTCCATGCAACTCTGGATGCCATGCAGAACGGGCGGTGCGGCATCGGTCCGCTCGAATTTCGGGATGTCGAGCGTCTGTCTATTCAAATTGGCGGGCAGGTCAAAGGATTTGAAACAGACGCGTTGTTCAACCGTCAACAAATGACCTTGTATGACCGCTTTACCCAATTCACGCTTTGCGCCGCAAAAGAAGCGATTGCGCAGTCTGGAATAGAGTTTACTGGCGAATTATCCGCGCGTTCCGGCGTTGTTCTTGGCACTGCGGGGGGGGGCGTTAGCACGTGGGATGACAATTACCGTTCTGTCTATGAGGACGGAAAGAACCGTGTTCACCCATTTGTTGTGCCCAAACTGATGAACAACGCGGCCTGTAGTCATATCTCGATGGAACATAATCTGAAGGGGCCCAGCTTTACAGTTTCAACCGCTTGTGCTTCGTCCAATCATGCGATGGCGCAGGCCTTTTCGATGATCCGCACAGGGATGGCCGAGGTCATGGTTACGGGCGGGTCGGAATCGATGCTGTGTTTTGGCGGCGTGAAAGCTTGGGAAGGGCTGCGCGTGATGTCAAAGGATGCGTGCCGCCCCTTTAGTGCGAACCGAAACGGGATGGTGCAGGGCGAGGGGGCTGGCATTTTCGTGTTCGAAGAAATGGAACACGCACAGGCGCGCGGCGCAGATATCCTGTGCGAAGTTGCTGGTTTTGCGATGTCCTCGGATGCCGCTGATATTGTGATGCCCTCCAAGCAGGGCGCGGCGCGTGCGATTGCAGGCGCTTTGCAAGACGCCAAGATTGATCGTTCCGAAGTCGGTTACATTAATGCGCATGGCACCGGAACGGCAGCAAATGACAAGACCGAGTGCGCCGCAGTCGCAGATGTATTTGGCCCGCATGCAGATGAATTAATGATCAGCTCGACCAAGTCCATGCACGGTCATTTGATTGGCGGCACAGGAGCGGTAGAGCTTTTGGCCTGCATCATGGCACTGCGCGACGGGGTCATTGCCCCGACGATCGGTTATGAAGAGGCCGATCCGGAATGCGCATTGGATGTGGTGCCAAATGAGGCGCGCGATGCGAATGTTGAGGTTGTCTTGAGCAACGCCTTTGCCTTCGGTGGGCTGAACGCCGTGATCGCGCTTCGAAAAGTATAGCCTCAGACTAAAAAAGCGCGCCAAGATGGCGCGCCTTTTCGTTTTTGTCAGTTTTGAATTACTGCGTAACGACAGATGATTTGTCATATCCCGCGGTGAACCCTTTCAGGGACATATTCAGGTCAACTTTCTGATCAGGCGCGAGGAAAGGAACGATTGTTACTGTCGCAGACGCCCCACGTTTGAAACCGTCAACGTCACCTTTGGTCAGGCCAATCCGTGCAAAGCAGCCGATAGGGTTACAGAAAGAATAGGGGTAACGCTTGCCCTGCGCGCCATCTACAGAAATACGAAGTTGCGCTTGCAAGGATGTTTCGAGCGGCACAACAACAGTCGCGCCCGCAATCGCCTGTCCACCAGCAGGAAGACGGAAAATGCTCACTTCAGCGACGGAATTGCCTTCGTCGTCTTTTAGAAGCTGGTACATTTGGCAGGGCTCTTCGGCTTCGGCATCGGCTTCACCGCGAATACACTGAATTTCCCAATCCTGCTCGTTCTCGCGAATGTAGGTTTGGCCAACTTGAGGGACATCGGCGTCTTCGCCCATGTTCAAATCAGTTTCAATCGGAGCGATGGGTTTGCTTTCGTCGGCCGTTTCAGTAGCCGTTTGCGCCAAGGTCGCGCTGGATAGCGCAAAACAGGCGATGGCGGAAAGGGCGAACGTACGAGTTATCATCAAAGGCTTCCTGACTTTGTTTGTTTGAGCCTGCATAACATGCGAGTTTTTCGCTGTCAGTGGCTTGTAATCGAAATTGTGGCGAACTTCTGCTTATTTTGCGCAAACTGGATCGCTTGGCAAGGCCAAGGGTAATAATGAGGAACCTGATAACGCGTTGGAATTTTTCAATAAAAAAGGGAAGATCTCTTGCGGATCTTCCCTCCTATTTATTTTCCCCGTCAGACTGGCCGACTTATTGGCGCAACGTTACGATGGTGAAACTCAAGCGTCAACAGGAAAACTGTCAGAATGTCGCATCCTTTGTGCGTCAAGCAGAAAAAAATGCGATTTTTTCGATCTCTGGGTGCAATGATTTGAAATCACATAAAAAAACCGCGCCACAAGGGCGCGGTAAGTCTGACAGGGAGGAAGTCCGCCCACAGCACGAGGACAGTCGGCTGCGAACAGATTGCACTTTGACATGAATAAGTTAACGTGCCGTTTCCGTGTGGTCCTTTCTATCAGGACAATACACTTACAGTTTTAAGCAAGTCCGGGAGAAGCCAATGGACCATCATATTTTCGTCGGCGGCGGCGGGCCGGATTATACAGAAAAGCAATGGTTGAGCCTGAAATATGCGAACCGTCACGGGCTTGTGGCTGGCGCGACAGGCACCGGTAAGACGGTAACATTGCAGATCCTTGCCGAGAACTTTTCCAATGCTGGCGTGCCTGTGTTCCTGACGGATGTAAAAGGCGATCTTTCAGGATTGGCGGCCGCGGGCTCGGATACGTTCAAACTGCATGACGCGTTCACCTCACGCGCCGAAAAAATTGGCTTTGAAGATTACAGCTACGACAAGTTTCCTGTCACCTTTTGGGACCTATTTGGCGAGCAAGGGCATCCCGTACGCACGACTGTCGCGGAGATGGGGCCACTGCTGGTTTCTCGCCTGCTTGAGCTGAGCGAGCCGCAAGAAGGCGTTGTGAACATTGCGTTCCGCGTTGCAGATGAGCAGGGCATGCCGCTGCTTGATCTTAAGGATTTGCAAGCGCTGTTGGTTTGGGTCGGTGAAAACCGGGATGAGCTCACGCTGCGCTATGGCAACGTCTCAGTTGGCTCAATTGGTGCCATTCAGCGTCGTCTTCTGGTTCTTGAAAATCAGGGCGGGGCGATGCTCTTTGGTGAACCCGCGCTTGCGCTTTCGGATATCATAAGCACGGATTCAGACGGGCGAGGGCGGATCAATATCTTGGCCTCTGACAAACTGATGGGCGCTCCACGTCTATACGCGACTTTCCTTTTGTGGCTGTTGTCTGAACTTTTCGAAGAGCTGCCGGAAATCGGTGATCCTGATAAGCCCAAGCTTGTGTTCTTCTTTGACGAAGCGCATTTGCTCTTTGATGGCGCGCCGAAACCATTGGTGGATAAGGTCGAGCAAGTCGCTAGGTTGATTCGTTCAAAAGGCGTTGGCATCTATTTCGTCACGCAGAACCCGTCTGATGTCCCCGAAGACGTTCTGAGCCAACTTGGCAATCGTATTCAGCACGCGCTTCGTGCCTTTACTGCGCGCGATCGTCGTCGCCTAAAAGAAGCGGCAGAGACTTATCGCGATAATCCGCGGTTTGATACCGGCGAAGCAATTCGTGAGGTCGGCGTGGGCGAGGCCGTGACGTCGATGTTGCAAAAGAAGGGCATTCCCGGAGTGGTCGAACGTACGCTCATTCGCCCGCCAAGCTCAAAGCTCGGACCTATTTCGCCCTCCGAGCGCGCGCAGGTTATCGCAACTTCGCATGTCGCAGGTAAATATGAAGCGAAGTTTGATCGTCAGTCTGCATACGAAATTCTGCGTGCACGGGCGGATCAAGCTGCAAAAGCTGCGGCGGAAGAAGAGGCCAGAGAAGACGAGCTTGAGATTGCGGAGCGCGAATATAAGGCAGCCCGCCGCTATAGCGGCACCCGTGTGAGCCGCTCCACCAGCCGTGGCCGCGCCAAAAGCGATAGTTTTGGCAGCGCTATGGCGCAGGTGGTTATTAAAGAGTTAAAGGGTACCACAGGTCGCCGCATCGTGCGCGGCATTCTGGGTGGCTTGTTCAAAGCGAGATAATCAAAATGACAACAAAGCGTATTAACCTCGCCCTGCAAGGGGGCGGGGCGCATGGTGCCTTCACTTGGGGGGCGCTTGATCGCATATTGCAAGAACCTAGCATCGAAATCGCTGCGATCTCCGGCACTTCAGCTGGCGCTTTGAACGCGGCGGCTTTGAAGTCGGGCATGTTAGAGGGTGGCGCGTCAGGCGCGCGTGAAGCGCTTGATGCGCTTTGGGATAAGGTGGCCAAAACCTCAACTGCAGGGTTTGATCAGTGGTTCTTGCATGCCCAGTTGTCCCCATCTGCAATAAGCCAAGCGTTAGAGTTTTCGCCGGTCAAAATGTTCGCAGATACTCTTTCGCGGATGTCTTCCCCCTATAGTTCGGGGCCATTCTACAATCATCCTTTGCAAACGATTGTTGAGGGCTTCAACTACAGCGAAGTCTGCGCCAGCGAAGGCCCTGCGCTCTATATTGGTGCAACCAATGTTCGAAGCGGCAAGGTGAAAGTGTTTCAAGGCGCGCAGATAGGCCCTGATGCATTGCTTGCATCCGCATGTCTGCCGACGCTTTTCCGCGCGGTCGAAATTGATGGCGAAGCCTATTGGGATGGGGGGTACACTGGAAATCCACCGTTGTTCCCGCTGTTTGATCAGGCATTGCCCGAGGACATTTTGGTTATCAACATCAACCCGTTAGAGCGCGATGCGATCCCCACGACTGCGCAGGCAATCCAGAACCGGATCAACGAGATCAGTTTTAACTCATCGCTTTTGCGCGAATTGCGCGCGATCTCTTTTGTGCAGCGTCTCATCGGGGATCAGACCTTGCAACAAGGCAGCATGAAGAACGTTCATGTTCACATGATTGCTGATGACGCTTTAATGACGGAACTCTCTGTTGCCACAAAAACAGTTGCTATCCCGTCCATCCTTTTGGCTCTGCGAGAGGCGGGCACACGTGCTGCCGATGCGTTTTTACAAGCGCATTTGGATGATATCGGCGAAAAGAGCAGCGTTAATTTGCAAGCGATGTTCAGCTAAAACCCGTTATTCAACGGGTTTAGTCGGATCTTTTGCGTTCGGGTAAACAAGCCCCGCTGAGATAACCAGTTTAGCGGCATCCTCAACGCTCATTTCTAGCTCAATGATGTCTTCGCGCGGGAAAAACAGCAAGAATCCCGACGTGGGGTTTGGCGTTGTCGGAACGAAGATGCTGACCAAATCGCCGCTCGTCGCCGCACTTTGTGCGACTTCGCCTTTGGCGGTCGTTGAAATAAAGCCAATCGCCCAAATCCCCTTGCGTGGGTATTCAAACAGGCAGGCTTTCTCAAATGACCGTTCCGATTGTGCGAATACTGTTTCAGCAATTTGCTTAACGCCCGAATAGATCGAGCGCACAACAGGCACGCTTTCAACGATACCTTCCGCAAAACGGATCAGCGAGCGGCCTAAAAGCCCTTTGGCCAACCAGCCCACAACAATCGTGAACAGTAAGAAGATGATGACACCGACGCCGCGCAGGTTGATGCCGATATATTTTTCCGGTTGGAACGTATAAGGCACCAAAGGCAACACGACGCTGTCAATCCAGCCAACGATCGACCAGATGAGCCAAATCGTTAGGCCAACGGGTGCGATAACCACCAAACCAGTTAAAAAGCTGGCGCGCAGAGATGCAAATAGGCCCGGTCGGCGCGGGTGTTCGTCAAATGGCGTGTTCATATAGGTGTTCCAAACGTTCTTGGCCCTACCTAAGCACCTCGATCATTGGGGGCAATGGCTGCTTCTGATCTGGCTGCTAATTGTCACCCATTTCGCAGGCAATCCGTGCCGCAAGTGCTGCATTGTTCAAAACGAGGGCAATATTCGCGGTCAAAGACCGTCCCTTGGTCAGCTCAAAAACCCGTTGCAGCAGATAGGGCGTGACAGATTTGCCGCTGATTCCATGATCAAGAGCATCCTGCAATGCGCGCTCGATCACCGGATCCATTTCCGCGCGCGCAATTTCGTCCGCTTCAGGGATAGGATTTGTGACAAGCTGCCCACCCGGAAGCCCAAGCGCGCCGCGCATCTTGTGGGCATTTGCGATGTCCAAAGGAGTATCAAGCCGCAAGGGGGCTTTATGCGCGCTTTGCGCCGACCAGAATGCGGGAACCGTGTCTTGGCCGAAGGCGATGACCGGCACACCAAGAGTTTCCAAAACTTCTAACGTTTTGGGAATATCCAAGATCGCTTTTGCGCCAGCGGCAACAACAGTAACCGCAGTTTGCGCCAGCTCTTGCAGATCAGCAGAGATATCAAAGCTTTCCTCAGCGCCGCGATGAACGCCGCCAATCCCACCTGTTGCAAAGACAGAAATACCCGCAAGATTTGCCGCAATCATCGTTGCGGCAACCGTTGTTGCACCCGTTCCTTTGCTTGCCATGCAAACGGCGATGTCTGCGCGGCTAAGCTTGGCCGCGCCCTTTGTTTGGGCCAGTTCCTCTAACTGATTATCCTCAAGGCCCACAAGCAAGCGCCCTTCAATGACTGCAACCGTTGCAGGCGTGGCACCGCCGTCGCGCACAGTTTGCTCGACCTTGCGCGCCATTTGCAGATTTTGCGGATAGGGCATGCCATGGGTGATGATAGTCGATTCCAGCGCGACAATAGGTCTGCCTGCATCAAATGCGGATTGGACGGCTTTGGAGCGGATAAAAGGAAGGGTCGTCAATGTGCTGTTTCTCCTGAAACATACCGCGCTGCGGCGTGAAGGGCATCTTCGAGGGCTCTTTGCGGAGTGGCGTTCCGCAGCTCTGCGTTCATATGGGCCGCCATGAATGTATCGCCAGCGCCTGTGACACGAGCCACCAGAACTTGCGGCGGCGTTGCTTGGCGCAGACCTGTTTTATCTGCTTCCGCAGCTAGGTTTCCGCCATCGGTCACAAGGGCCCGCGCGGCGCCGCGATCCAAAAGTTTGCTTGCAGCGTCCGCTGCCGTGGTGAAGTTGCTGTGGCAGAGCAGATTTGCTTCCTCAAGATTGACGTAAAGCGTCGCGCGGGTCTGATCGAGAAAGGGGCGCAGGCGTTCGGCCTTGCCGGGCGATGCAGGCGCGACGCGTAGGTCCGCTGCGCGAAACATCGGATCGCCAGCAATTTTCGTCAATAACGACAGCGTTAGATTGCCATCCAGCGCAATCATTCCGTCATAGGGGGCATCATCACGCGCGAGCCTGCCGTCTTGCAAAGGCGTAAGAATTTTCGCGCCAGCCGTCTCAAGCGAATGCGCATCCGCGATTGCAGCGATCAGCCCGTTAGCGCCTTCAACGGCCATGTAGCGATCCGTTGGAAGATCAGCGGAGCGATAGAGAAAATCGCATCTAAGGCCCATTTCCTCGAGCTCATCCACCAATTGATCCCCTGCGGCGTCGCGGCCGACTGCACTCAGAAGGGCAGGGCGCAAACCGAAACGGCGCAGGGTCATTGCGATGTTCAACGCAACGCCGCCCGGCAATTGTGTGATGCGGCCGGGCACATCATTGCCTTGACGCATGGAGCTGCTCGAGCGGCCAATCACGTCCCAAAGGACAGAGCCGATACAAAGGATATCTGGGTGAGTGTTCATACGGTCTTAGTGCCGCGCCACGTGCGCACTCGCAAGGGCTTAGCGGACTTCAAATGTAAGTGCGGCCCAGAGAGTTTCCCAAACTGCGCCTGTTTCTTGCGAAAGCGCGGGCGAGGGTTCGCGCAGCAAGACATTGTCGAGCAAGTACGCATAACCCGATTTCACAGGGATCACCGCAATCCCTTCATCATTGGTTTGCACCAGTGTAATTGTCGTATCGCCCTCTTTTGAACGTTCGAAGATTTCAATCTGCGCATCCAAGCGGGGCATTTCACGATAGAGCACTTTGACAGGCAAACCGCCGTCGAGCGTATCTGTGTACGGGTTTTTCAGCGCGATGATCTCTAGCTCTAAACCACGTGATGCATCGCTGCCTGCTCCACTGCCAACCGCAAACAGACCCTTTGCAAAACGAGTGTAGGTTTCGCGGAACTTGTCTTCGCTCAATTCTCTTTCGCGATGTTGGCTTAGGACGTCGCCAAAATCCTTGTGGTCTGCAAATTTCTTGAACTTCGCCCATTCAGTGTAGGTGAGGTTTTGAGGATTGGTTTGGTAAACCAGCGTGAACAAACCGTCGCTTTCGATTGGCTTGTCAAACACGGGCGAGTCTCCGAGCCGCGCCTGCACAGGCTTTGCGCCGCTCGCATCAATTCGCTCGAACCGCGCCGCGCGCCTCGTGAAATAGGCAAGGTCTATTCCTTTGAAGTTTTGTCCATTCTTCGTGAAAGCCGCAATGTTTTCGCCTGTTTTGACTTGAAATTTCTTACTATCAATCCAAAACTCATGCGCGAGTAACGGCGTCGTCGCCAAGGTCAGAAAAATATTACAAACGAAGGTCTTAGCGATCATGATATCAACTTTCTCAAAACTCAAAGTCATGCTGATGCAGTTGTTGGCAGTGTCAAGCATTATGGCGTTCACAATGTCGTCGGCAATAGCACATGAGGTCAGCCCAACGGTCGCAGATTTGAGCGTTGAAGAAGGCAAAGCCTCATTAAGCATGCGCATCACATTAGAGAGTTTTCTGGCTGGCATCGATCTGGATAGTGCTGAGGATACGAATGAAGCCCCTCAAGCCGCCGATTATGATGCATTGCGCGCGCTCACCTCCGCTGAGCTGGAAACCCGCATGAGAGAATTTGCGCCGCAAATGCTAAGTAAATTTCAGCTTCGCATTGATGGCGCGCCTGTCGCCCTCGCAATCAGCGGGCTAGATATTCCAGAGGTTGGCGATCCTGAACTTCCGCGCCTGTCGCAGTTGAGCTTTGAAGGCACAGCCCCAAAGGATGCATCCCAAATGCAGCTGGAGTGGCCAAAGGGATACGGCGCGCTGATTCTTCGGCAGATGGGCATAGAAAACGGCTACACGGGGTATATCGACGGAGGGCAGTCCAGCCCTGAAATTTCTATTTTCGGCGGTGAAGAACGCGGTTTTGGCTCTGTTTTCATTGAATATATTCCCGTCGGCTTCGATCATATCCTGCCTAAAGGTTTGGACCATATTCTATTCGTTCTAGGGCTTTTCTTCTTCTCGACCGCGCTACGCCCTTTGCTTGTGCAAGTGACCTCTTTCACCCTGGCGCATACCGTGACACTGGCGCTTGGCGCGCTTGGAATCGTCACGATACCCGGCAGCATCGTTGAGCCAATTATCGCGGCCTCAATTGTGTATGTCGCCGTTGAAAACATCTTCACGCGCAAAATGAACCCTTGGCGACCTGCGATTATTTTCGTGTTCGGATTGCTTCACGGGCTTGGATTCGCTTCGGTCCTTGGCGAATTTGGCTTGCCTGCGGGGCAATTCGTGGCAGCTTTGATCGGCTTTAACGTTGGCGTGGAATTTGGCCAGCTGACGGTAATTGCGCTTGCCTTTCTCGCTGTTGGCTTCTGGTTCGGTGGCAAAGAGTGGTACAGAGCACGCATCGCCATTCCAGCCTCTATCGCCATCGCTTTGGTCGGGGCCTATTGGTTTGTAGAGCGGGTGTTTCTTTAAAGATCGCGAAGGGCGGTTTGCAGATCACCATATCCTGTAAACCGTCGCTCGAACTTAAGGCCCAATCGATCCGCACAGATTTTCGCTTTCTCCGTTAAAGCGGGATCATCGGTTTGCGCCTGATACACCAGCTTTTCATAGTTGCCGAAATACATATCGCGCAGCTCAGGGTGACGATCTAGGCCCATAGGTTTGATCACGAATGCATCAAATTGGCGAACCAAAAAATCCGTAAGATAAAACGCCGTAAACTCGTTTTCAGAGATCTTCGCAAAAGTTTCAGTGCCTTCAAAAAAGGAGTAGCAATGGGGGCCTTGGATCATTTCAACGCCAAGCTCATTGCACTTCGCCTCCAGCAGGCCACCCGTGCCGCAATCCGCATAAGCGACAAATATCTGCGCGTAATTTGGTTGATGTTTCAGAACCGCTTGCTCAACCGCATCAGTGATCTTTTCCGGATAAACGTGATAAATAGCGGGCAAACAGGTGAGATCCATATGATCCCATTTGTTTATCTCTTTCAGCGCAAGAATTTCACGCGCGAGCGCTCCGCAAGCTAGGATTAAAGACCGCCCGCCTTTGAGCTGGCTTAATCCTTCATGGGTTAATGCGGTGTCTTCGATTTTCATCTAATTTACCCAAATGCGAAAGGCTCCGAATGCAGATGCACCGGAGCCTCTTTTTTGCAATAGCCAGTGCTTAACTCGCCAGCTGGTTATGCTTGCGTCCGATCCAGTCTTTTGCCGTTTCGACAGCAACCGCTGCGTCACGGCAATAGGCGTCTGCACCGATGGCTTTACCGAATTCTTCGTTCAACGGCGCGCCGCCAACGAGCACGATGTAGTCATCGCGGCGACCTTGCTCAACCAGCGTGTCGATAACGACTTTCATGTAAGGCATCGTTGTCGTCAAAAGGGCAGACATCCCGAGAATATCTGCATCTTCCGCTTCAAGCGCCTCAACATAGGATTCAACGGCATTGTTAATGCCAAGATCAACGACCTCGAAACCCGCACCTTCCATCATCATGCCGACGAGGTTTTTACCGATGTCGTGGATGTCGCCCTTCACCGTGCCAATCACCATTTTGCCAACGCGTGGTGCTCCTGTTTCCGCCAAAAGCGGCTTCAGAATGGCCATGCCACCCTTCATCGCGTTCGCCGCAAGCAGAACCTCTGGCACGAACAAAATACCGTCACGGAAATCTGCGCCAACGATTGTCATGCCGCCGACCAAAGCTTTGGTCAGAACGTCGTAGGGGGCCCAATCGCGTTCGAGAAGGATATTAACACCTTCTTCAATTTCCTCTTTCAAACCGTCGTAGAGGTCATCGAACATCTGTTGGACTAATTCTTCGTCGTCCAGTTCAGACAGGATGATGTCGTCTTCTTCGTCGGACATGAGCCGTTCCTTTGATGAGGCAGATATGCCTGTTGTTTTCTTGATATTTGGTCAGATTGTCGCGTCTAAACTTAACCAATTGCGACACTGGCGCTTTCAGTTCCGACCTATAGCAATTTTTCAGCAAGGAGCCGAATGAAAAAGGATCATTATGACTATGAGATGCTTTGCAGAAATCGCTATCCTTTTGGGCGGCCTGGGCGGGAAATCACATAGGCTGCGCCCAATGAAATGCCAATCGCTTGCCCGATGATCACGGCCTTTGGCGCGCCTGCGTAAAGACTGAATAAGAAGACAGCCCCCATCATCGAACACGCGAGCCATTTGACCTTTGTCGGGATAACGCCGTGGGCTTCCCAGTCCTTAATCATTGGTCCGAAAAATCTGGAATTTAAGAGCCAAGCATGAAGACGTGGGCTCGATTTCCCAAAGGCAAAAGCTGCAAGAATGACAAATGGCGTCGTCGGCAGAACCGGCAAAACAACACCCAGCGCGCCAAGCGTCAGAGCCAGCGCGCCGAGCGAAAACCAAAGTGCCTTCACTTAGCCAGCTCGTCTTTTGCGCCGTGTCTTTCGCGCGGCTGGAGCATTTTCTTCGGTTCCATCGCCGGCAGAAGAGAACGGGCCGATGGTTTCAGCGATCGCTTCCAGTGTTGGGGCGGCAGATTTGGGAGTTGTTTCTAGCGCTTTGCGCATCGCGCTAAGGTGCTCCGGCATGGTGCCGCAGCATCCGCCAATGATCGTGGCTCCGCAATCACGCGCCATGCAGGCGTATTGCCCCATCAATTCAGGCGTTCCATCGTAGTGGATATGCCCTTCCACATATTTTGGAATGCCAGCGTTGCCTTTGGCGACGATCGGGCGATCAGAGCCTTGGGCCGCAAACCCGAGTACTGTGCGCAGCAAATCAGATGCACCAGTTCCGCAATTTGCACCAAAGGCGAGCGGGGGGTGCGCAAGGCCTTCGACCATTTGCACCATTGCTGCGCTGGTCGTGCCCATCATCGTTCGGCCTGCGGTGTCAAAGCTCATGGTGCCAACCCAAGGCATGTCAGCGCGGGCAAACGCTTCGGCGGCGGCGCGATATTCTTCAGGTGCCGAAATCGTTTCAAGCCAGAGCACATCAGCGCCGCCAGCTTTGAGGCCCTCAGCCTGTTCGTGGAAGATTTCGACAGCGTCCGCATGGGACAGCGTTCCGACAGGTTCCATAATGTCACCCGTTGGGCCGACAGAGCCAGCTACAACGATTGTTCGGCCCGTTGCGTCTGCGACTTCGCGACCGATTTCAGCGGAAATGCGTGACAATTCATGTGCGCGGTCTTGTGCATTGTGCAGTTTGAGCCGCGACGCGTTGCCACCAAACGAATTGGTTAGGAACAAATCACTGCCTGCATCAACCGCAGACTGATACAACGCTTTGATCTTGTCTGGATGCTGTTCATTCCATAACTCTGGCGCATCGCCAGACATCAGGCCCATGTTGAAGAGGTTCGTTCCTGTGGCGCCATCGGCCAAGATCCATTCGCGCTCAGCGAGCATACGTGTCAGTGCATTTGTCATAGTGAAATCCTGCTGCTTTGGGTCTCTGTTACATGCCCAAGCAGGTGGAACCAATTCTTAATCGTCATAAACATTATGAAATTGCCGATAGGATGTTCAGTTTTGAGCATTGCTCTGATTGTTAGGTAAGGGGGGCGGGTCCTGAACCTCTTGCCATACATCCCAGAGCGAAAGCCAAAGGGCGAGCCGATTTGGCGCTGCGGCGTAAAGCGGCCGCCAGTGGGGGGCAAAGCTGCGTTTAAACTGCGCAAGTCCGACTGAGTGGGGCGATTTGCGAAGGCTTAATCTATCAATAATTTGAATGAGCGGCGCACCTGCACAGGCGGCTGAGGCGAGAGAAAAAGAATGCGCGCCAGCGCGCTGTGCATCTTGGACTGCGTGCCAAACCAGCGCGTGCATAGTGCCGCTAGGGGCGTCTGATATATTGCGCATGATGTCCAATGCCCAGATTTTTTGCCCGCTATGGCAACTGATGTAGGCAACTAAGCGACCATTGAGCCAGGCTCCAAGGCAGGTTTGTTTTTGCATATAACCTAGCTCAACCCGTCCCATTGAAAACCCGCGCGCAGGTCCGTTTTGCTGCTGCCACGCCTTGTCGATTTCCAATATCTGGGTTGCCGAAGAGGCATCAATCGCTAACGGCGCGATAACGATGCCTGATTTTTTCGCCTTGTTGAGCTTTCGTCGCAGACTGCGGCGGGCTGGCAGGGTGAGCGTGCAATCGTGCAAATCTAAAACGGCATCCTTAGCGATCCGCGCAACGCTCATATGGTTTTGACGTAACTTCGCTGCGCAGCGTGCGCTACATTTGTAAAACAGCGGCAAGGTTGCTGTGTTTCTGGCCGTTTTCTTAAGGGCCGCGGTGCTTTGCTCGGGGCAAATAGCTGGTTCGAAAAGCATAGCGCTGCTCTGTGTGGTGCGTGCTTTGGCCCCGATCAACGTGCCTTCGCGCGTAATTAGCGGTGCTCCCGTTTGCAAACCTGCGCTGCTTTCAGCATGCAATCCTCTTGCGCGTAAAACAGATGGTCGCTGGCGGGATTTAGTTTTCATCGGGTGAATCAAATAGAGCACGCCAATGCAAGCCGGCAGGGCAAAATAGATAAGCCGAAAGGCTATCAAGCTGGCTAAAACCTCATTCACATTCTCGCCTTGCAGCGCCCATAACAAAGTCACTTCAAACGGACCAACGCCGCCCGGTGTATTGCTAATCAAGGACAAGCCGAGGCATGTGAGATACACAGGAAAAAGCGTTGCAAATGAAAGCGCTGCGCTTTCCGGAAGCAATACCCATAGGGCAAAGGCTGCGAGGCCCGTGTCGCAGGCCGTATAGAAAAGCAACGCAAGAATCGCGGTTAAGCTTGGCAATCGCAACCGTTTGCCCGCGATGGTCAGGTATCGCTTGAGAGCGGTATATAGCACGAAACAAATGGCAGAGAACAAGCTGGCATGAAAAGCCAGCGGCGGAAGGGGGAGAGATGTTGGCGCAAGCAAGCCTGCAACAGCAAAAAGCGCCAGCCAGGCTCCTAAAAAGCTAATTGAAACCATTGCCGTTACCGAGCCTGCTGCGACGATACTAAGGTTTGGCAATCCACGCCATCGCGCAACTGTGCCACTGATCAACCCCATTCCAATCACTTGCGAAATGGCGATCGCTGCTGCGCCACTTGCTTGGGCTGCGCGCGCAGGCACGCCAGTTTCTAAAACGCGGTGAATTATGACGTCATATCGACCAATGGCGGCGAAGCTCGCAGCGCTGGCAAGCAAGGCTAAAGCCCATTGCCCGGCCGTGATCTCGCTCCAAGACAGGCGCACAAGGCTCCAATCGAGTGCGGCCAACACGGGGCGCAATGCAACGGCACATAGAGGCAAAACAAGGCATAAGGCTGTAAGTTGAAACAGCGCTTTGCGTTTGAAGGGAAGTTTTGACAGGGGCGCAGACATGGAGCAAGCTCTTAAGGCTCATCCATTATCAAGACCTTAACGGATACAATTGGACAGAAAAAAGCCCCCACATTCGCACCGTTTAAAACGAGGATTGCAGGGGCTGATTTGACGTTAGAAGCTTGTTTTAAACTTCTGAAATCAACTGTTCTTTTGCGACGGCCATCAGCTCGCCCATCTTCGCGCGGATCGCGTCTTCACTGGATTTATCACCCAGATCACCGGCTACTTTGCGCACAACATCTTCGTGGCCTGCTTCTTCAAAGTCGGACTTAACAACTTCTTTGGCATATTCAGCAGCTTCGTCGCCAGTTTTGCCCAATAGTTCAGCAGCCCAAAGACCTAGCAATTTGTTGCGGCGCGCGTCTGCTTTGAACTGCATGTCTGCGTCATGTGCGAATTTTGCTTCAAAGGCGTTTTCACGATCGTCAAAAGTGCTCATCTTGCTCACTCTCCTCAAGATTCAATTGGTTTGAGTCAATTATGCGCCGCTGCGAGAGGCGCTGCAAGGGCCAAGCGGCATTGCACCGCATGCATAGCCCAAGCACAACCTTGCCCCGAGGTGCCCCTTGCCCTAAGAGGGCGGCAGATGCGCATGGGCAGAGTCGCCCACAACGCGCAATGCTGCAAAGAAAGTCACTGCCATGGCGCGCGGAAAAAAGATCTACGAAGGCAAAGCAAAGACCCTCTATGAAGGTCCAGAGCCGGGAACAATCGTCCAGTACTTCAAAGACGATGCGACAGCCTTTAACGCTGAAAAAAAGGATGTGATCGACGGGAAGGGTGTTTTGAACAACATGCTGTCCGAGTATTTCATGCTGGGCCTTGGAAGCATTGGGGTGCCAACACACTTCCTTAAGCGGTTGAATATGCGAGAGCAATTGGTGCGTTCGTGCGAGATTGTTCCGCTGGAAGTCATCGTGCGTAACTATGCGGCTGGCACAATGTCCAAACGGTTGGGCATCGAAGAGGGCACGCAACTGCCGCGCCCGATTGTTGAATACTGCCTCAAGGACGACAAGCTTGGCGACCCTCTTGTTTCTGAAGAGCATATCGCAGCGTTCGGTTGGGCCTCTCAACAGGATATGGAAGACATTCTAAGCCTCGCGCTGCGGGTAAATGATTTCCTTGCTGGCGTCATGTATGGCGTGGGAATCAAGTTGATCGACTTCAAAATCGAAATTGGCCGCGTCTTTGATGGCGATTTCCAACGTCTTGTCATCGCAGACGAGATCAGCCCGGATAGCTGCCGTTTGTGGGACATCGAGACAAATCAGAAGCTGGACAAAGATGTGTTCCGCCGCGATCTTGGCTCGCTCACGGATGCCTATACAGAAGTTGCCAAACGCTTGGGAGTGTTGCCGAAGAACCAGCAGCCAATCACCAAGCCTACACTGATAAACTAAGCACTAAGAAGGACTTATACATGAAAGCTCGCGTGCATGTTATGCTGAAAAACGGTGTTTTGGACCCACAGGGAGAGGCCGTTCGTCACGCGCTCGGCGCGCTTGGATTTGATGGTGTTGAAGGTGTGCGGCAAGGCAAAGTGATCGAGCTTGATCTTGCTGACGGCACAACTGAAGCGCAGGTCAATGACATGTGTGAAAAGCTGCTCGCAAATACGGTTATCGAATCCTACACGGTGGAGCTAAGCTAATGCGTGCAGCGGTCATCACTTTTCCCGGCTCTAACTGTGACCGTGATCTTGAGGTTGGCCTGCGTATGGCTGGTGCAGAGGTCACACGTGTTTGGCACAAAGACAGTGCTTTACCCGAAGGTATTGATTTTGTTGGTATTCCGGGCGGTTTTTCCTACGGCGATTATCTGCGTTGCGGCGCGATTGCTGCCAATTCACCGATTTGCGCGGCCGTAAAGACCCACGCTGAAAAGGGTGGTTATGTCTTTGGCGTATGCAACGGGTTTCAGGTTCTAACGGAAACACGTTTGTTGCCGGGGGCTTTAATGCGTAACGCAGGGCTCAAGTACATTTGCCGCACTGTTGGTCTCGAAGTCGCTGAAAATGATAGCGATTTTCTGAAAGCGTATAGCGCAGGCCAAGTGATCCAGGTGCCGATAGCCCACCATGATGGCAACTACACAGCTTCCGAAGAAGAGCTTGATCGCTTGGCAGGAGAAGGGCGTATTGCGTTCCGCTACACTGACAATCCAAACGGCTCAAAACGCGATATTGCTGGTATTACATCTGCAAACGGGCGTGTGCTTGGTATGATGCCGCATCCTGAACGGGCGATGGAAGAGGCGCATGGCTCAAGCGATGGCGCGCGACTTTTCGCCGGTGTCGTAGGGTCAATGGTCTCTGCCTGAGCGTGATGCCTTGAGCGCAGAGGACGTGCGCACTACCATCGCGCCCATGAGCGATAGTTCTGCATCGGACAAGCGCGCGGTGACAATCGCGCGAAAGCGAGCCCCGCGCCAGCGTTTCAACCCTTGGCGCGTGCGGGTGCTTCTTATAACGCTGGTGTTGTTTGCGGCCATCACGGTCTTTTTCACCAACTCGTTTCTTGTTACGCGCTTTACAGAAACGACCCGCAACCGCGCCGAGTTGCGACTGGCTCTTTATAGCGGAAATATCCTCTCGGAACTGCGGCGCAATTCTATCGTGCCGCAGCTACTCTCACGCGATCCTGCTTTGATCGGTGCGCTCAATTCTGCGGATTACACCAATTCGACCCAACGCTTGATAAGTTTTGTTGAGGAAATTGGCGCGGCCTCGCTGATGTTGCTCGACCGTGACGGGCGCTCTGTTGCCGCGACGGATCGCAACAGATTGCAATCATTACACCGCACGGAAGCCTATTTTGTTGATGCTTTGCGATCAAATGGCACGGTGTTTTCCGTGATCAAACGCGAATCTGGCGGATTTTCCTTTACTTATTCACGCCGTGTTGAAAGCGCTAACGAAGTACTTGGCGTTGTGATCGTCGAGGTCGATCTGCAAAAGTTTGAGCGCGCGTGGTCAGGCATTTCGGATGCGGTGTTCATCACCAATTCCGAGGGTGTGATTATCCTTGCAACAGAGCCGCGTTGGCGCGGTTTGCAAGAAGAAGAGGCGCTTAAGCGGCAACCGCCCTCTGGTGCGATCAGCCGTGCGCTGCAAGTGACAGCAGATTGGACGAATGATCCGGGCGACGTCTATCTGCGCGGCGAGGCTGTTATGCATAGCCAAGCGCGTATTTCCTTCAGGGGCTGGCAAATTGCGAGTTTCACCTCCTTTGCGTCCGTGCGCGAACGGGTTAACGGCGTGCTCGCACTCGAAATCATGGGATTCGCTATTCTTTTGGCCTTGGCGTTCTATTTCCTGAACCGTCAAACGGCGGGACGCATGGCGCTTTTTCAGCGCGAGTCGGCAGAACTTCGCCAGCTTAACATCCGCTTGCAGCGGGAAGTTGCCGAGCGCCAGAAGGTCCAAGAGAACCTTGCTGTGGCCGAACAGACGCTTGCGCAAAGCTCAAAACTGGCGGCGCTTGGTGAAATGTCTGCGGCGGTCAGCCATGAATTGAACCAGCCCTTGGCCGCGATGAAGACCTATCTTGCTGGCGCGCGTCTTCTGGTCGGGCGAGGGCGCCCTGAAGAGGCGCTTTCCAGCTTTCAACGCATTGACGATTTGATCGGTCGTATGGGCGCGATCACGCGGCAGCTTAAGAGCTATGCGCGCAAAAGCGGGGATGAATATGCCCCTGTAAATCTTGGCGATGCCTTGGCTTCTAGCCTGTCTATGATGGAACCACAGCTGCGCCAACGACAGGTGCAGATCGAAAAGACTTTGCCGCAAGAACCGGTGATGGTGATGGCCGATCGCGTGCGCGTTGAGCAGGTCATGATCAACCTGCTGCGTAACGCGCTTGATGCGACGAAATCCGAAGCGAACCCGCAGGTCGATGTTCTGCTCGCAGCGGGCGAAACCGCGATGTTAACGGTGCGCGATAACGGGCAGGGGATTGAAAACCTAGATGCCCTGTTTGAGCCGTTTTATACCACCAAGCAACCAGGGGATGGGGTCGGGCTGGGCCTTGCCATTTCGTCCGGGATCGTGAACGAGCTAGGAGGGCGGATGACTGCGCGCAACTCCGAGCAAGGGGGCGCGGTCTTTGAAATCCGTTTGCCGATACTACATGAAGATAGCGCCGTAAGCGCAAAGCCAGCAGCGGAGTAAACCCATGGCCAATGCTATGAAAATCGCCATCGTTGATGATGAAAAAGATATGCGCCAGTCGATCTCGCAGTGGCTGGCGTTGTCCGGTTACGACACCGAGACTTTCGCCTCTGCTGAGGATGCGCTTGCGGGGATTGGATCTGATTACCCGGGCATCGTGATTTCGGACATCAAAATGCCGGGCATGGATGGAATGCAGTTTCTCAAGAAGCTGATGGGCACCGATAGCGCTTTGCCGGTGATTATGATCACAGGCCACGGCGATGTGCCGATGGCTGTGGACGCGATGCGCATTGGCGCGTTTGATTTTCTGGAAAAACCTTTCAACCCGGATCGCATGTCCGAGCTTGCCAAAAAAGCTGCGAACGCGCGCCGCTTGACGTTAGACAATCGCGCATTGCGTCGGGAACTGTCTGATGGTGGGCAACTGATGAAAAAGCTCATCGGTGCCTCGCCTGTGATGGAACGTCTAAAAGAAGACATTCTGGATTTGGGTCAAGCTGATGGGCATGTGTTGATCGACGGTGAAACGGGCACAGGAAAAACGCTCGTTGCCCATGCGTTGCACGCGGTCGGAAGCCGCGCGGGCAAACGCTTTGTTCTCGTGAGCTGCGCGGCCATGGACGAAGATGCGCTCGCGCAGCGGCTTTTTGGGCCGGTGCCGCCAGAAGATCCGTATTTGCCTGCGATAGAAGAGGCGAGAGGCGGGACGCTGGTTCTAGAGGATATCGAAGCGCTGAGCGATGGTTTGCAGGCGCGACTGCTTTCGGTGATTAACGAGCAGGGCACGCCAGCGGAAACCCGGATTATTGCGATTTCCAATCTGCAAGAACAAGACCGCACGTGCGAGGATGCTTTGCGCTCAGATTTGTTCTACCGCCTTGCTGCATTGCGCATCACTATTCCACCACTGCGCGCGCGGGGCGAAGATATCCTATCGCTATTCACCCGTCTTTCCGAGCAATTCGCAGAGGAATACGGATGCGACGCTCCAGAGGTGTCAGCGCAAGAGGCGGCGCAGCTATTGCAAGCGCCTTGGCCGGGAAATGTGCGTCAATTGATCAATATTGCAGAGCGCGCTGTTTTGCAGACCCGCCGTGGTTCGGGAACGATCGCATCGCTTCTGATGAATGATCACGACGAAATGACGCCAGTGATGACCACCGAAGGCAAGCCACTCAAGGAATATGTGGAAGCGTTCGAGCGGATGCTGATCGACAATACGATGCGCCGTCACAAAGGTTCGATTGCGGCAGTCATGGACGAACTTTGTCTGCCTCGTAGAACGTTGAACGAGAAAATGGCAAAATACGGTCTGCAGCGCTCTGAGTATTTGTAATCAAATTGTGCGGCTGCGCCGCGCTTGTTTTTTGGGTTGGGGGCTCTGCCCCCGTCTCAATGAATTGAGACTCCCCCGAGATATTTTGAGACCAAAGAAGAATTCACTTCTTTTTTACGCTTTTGGCTTAAATCTGAAGTACGGAACAGGCGGAGACGCCGATGACCGTGACCGAAGAAGCCCTGAGCCCTGTGCTAAGGGTGGATTCCTTCTTTGGTCCAAAAATATCTCGGGGTCTGGGGCTGGCCCCAGTCGGGTCGGTTTTGCCCCCGCTGATAGGCTAAGTTAGGCGGTCAAAAACACGCCGCCCAAGGGCTGAAGCCGCAAGGTCGCTCATCACTTGCGCTGTTTTTCCACGTTCGTCCAGAAATGGATTTAGCTCGACCAGATCAAGCGCGCTTAGCAAACCGCTGTCGCAGATCATTTCCATCGCCAAATGCGCTTCGCGCAGGGTTGCACCACCCGGCACGGTGGTTCCGACGGCCGGGGCAAAGATCGGATCAATGAAATCCACATCCAAAGAAACATGGAGTAATCCATGCGCGCCCTTAACTTTTGCGAGAAACGCCGCAAGCAAGGGGCCAATGCCATGTTCATCAATTGCGCGCATGTCGTGGCAGATGATTTTGCTGTTTTGCAGCGCGGCGCGCTCTGGTGCATCGACGCTTCGTAAGCCCAAAAGGCAGATGTTCTCTTGGGTGAGAGGCTTATCAAACGTTGGAAAGCCCTCAAATCCTTCGCGCCCTGTCAAATACCCCAGCGGAGTGCCATGCAGGTGCGCCGAGGCCGAGGTGTTTGGGGTATGAAAATCGGAATGTGCGTCGAGCCAAAGAACGAACAAAGGGCGATTGATCGCCTGTGCGTGGCGCATACTGCCAAGGACAGAGCCGTGCGACAGGCTGTGATCACCGCCCAAGAAGATTGGAACGCTATGGTTCAACGCCGTTTGAGCCGCCTCAGCGATCACCCGCGTCCAGCCAATTGTATCGGCGCGTTTAAAGCCCGGGCCCGCTGTTTCGATATCACCGAGGGCAGGCAGCGTTAGATTGCCGAGGTCATGCAGATTGAGCCCGAGTTCTTTGATAGCTTTGGGAAGGCCTGCTGTGCGATAGGAATCGGGGCCCATCAAGCATCCTGCTTGCGTTTTACCGCTGTCCACCGGACAGCCGATGAGTTGAACTTGGTTGCGCATGAAATCCCTCGCTAAATCTTTCTTGGATCGGGTTTATCTGTGCGTTATGGTCAATCGTAAGCTTAAAAAGTGATCGAAAATGCGACCGATGGGCCGTTTCGGGTTAAAGGACTTATCGTAATGGATGATTTGGATCACCGATTGATCGCCCTTTTGCGCAAGAATGCGCGTGCGTCTTTGTCAGAGCTTGCTGCTCATTTGGGTATTACGCGGGCGACCGTGCGCAATCGCATGGCGCAGCTTGAGGCGTCGGGCGAGGTTCGCGGGTATCAAGTTGCATTGAAAGGGGACATCTCACCCGATCCCGTGCGCGGTTTGATGATGCTGAGCATTGAAGGGCGCGGAACCGAGCGCGTCACGCGCCAGCTCACTGGAATGAGCGATGTGCGCGCGGTTCATAGCACCAACGGGCGTTGGGATTTGATTGTCGAGATCGGAACGGAAACGCTTGAAACGCTTGATGGTGTTCTGGCGCGCATCCGTAAGTTGGATGGCGTTATGAATTCAGAAACCAGCTTGCTCTTGGCAACGCGCGTGGGGTGATTAGCGTTGTTTGAGCGCTAGGATCCAGATCGCGGCAAACGCGATTGACGCCAGCATGTTCCAACTCGCCATGGAGAGGCCGAACATTTCCCATGGCACTTCATCACATCGCACAAGAGGTGCGGACATAATTTGAGCCATCAAATCGCCCGCGCTCATGTCGGAAACGGAACCAGAGGTGCATGTGGTTGGACCTTCCCACCAGCCGCGTTCAACGCCTGTATGATACGCGCCGATGCCAGCGGTGGTTAGTGCCGCGATCGCGCCGAGCGCCGACAAAAAACGCAAAGAGGTAAGCCAAGCCAGTGCGCCGATCAGGATTGCTGCGACATGCGGATAGCGCTGCCAGATGCACAATTTGCAGGGCGCCATCTCGCCAAGATATTGAAAACCGAACGCGCCGATCATCATCGCCGCGGATCCGCCAGCGGCAAATAGTACCAGATTTCGGTAATTCATAGGAACCTCACAACATAGAAGCCTGCGAAAAGTAGCACAACAAAGAGTGTGAACATCAAAGGCAGGCGTTTTTCAATGAAATCGCGGATAGGCGCACCGAATTTCCACAGTAACAGGGCGACCAAGTAAAACCGCAAGGCCCGCGCTATGATCGAGGTTACGATAAATGTGGCCAGAGGCATCCCCGTCCAGCCAGACATAATCGTGATGACTTTATAAGGGAACGGGGTGATACCCGCGGTCAGGACTGCCCAGAACCCCAAGTCATTAAAGCGTGTCGAGAATTCTTCCATGGCGTGGGCTTTGCCAAGGCTCTCAAGAATGGGCGCACCGAATTGCTCGTAAGCCAAAGCGCCGATAGCGTAACCTAACAGCCCGCCAAGGACCGACGCGATCAGAGCGACGCTTGCGATAAGCCATGCGCGCGAGGGTTTGGCGAGAATCATGGGAATCATCAAAATGTCAGGCGGTATCGGAAAGAACGAGCTTTCTACGAAAGAAACGATTGCGAGTACCCACAAAGCGTGAGGGTGTTCGGCCCAAGACAACGTCACATCGTAGAGTTTTTTGAGCATTTCGTGCCTTTCTTGGCTTTTAGGGCAGTGAACACGCGTGTCCTTAAGGGTCAAGAGGGGCCGTGGCTCATTTTCTTTCATCAACGGCATTGTGAGGTCTGGACCCTGCCGAAAAGCACAGCTAAGTAGGCGTCAGTGCCCAAGTGGCGGAATGGTAGACGCAGGGGATTCAAAATCCCCCGCCTTAACGGGCGTGCCGGTTCGAGTCCGGCCTTGGGTACCACTTGCTTTTGCAAGCTCCGCATTTTTCTCAGCGATGCTTCTTAAAACATACCATTCCTAAAGCTGGCGAAGCAGACGCTCGACGGGTTTCGTGCTTGAGAGCGGATTGCCGTGGCTCTGGCGAATCAAATGCGCTCTGTTTGTGGATAACTCTCACCGAAAATCCCTAAGGTTGGTTATGCGACGTCAGTTTTCTTAAGACAGTCCACGATATCGGGGGAGTTTGATCCGCATTTGGAAACAGAACTGCCTTAATTTGAGCAGCACCTGAAATCTTCGCTCAAATTTTTCACATTCATGGTGAATCGTTTCCGAAGGAGCGATGGTTTAGGGGAAATTAGGGCATACTAACAAAATATGAAACAATCTGTGCGAGAATTCATAAAAACTTAACAATCTTTGCCACAATTTGACGAGCACAAGCACTGAGAACTGAAGGGAAATCCAAAAAATTCCCATGTCAGTTGCGCGAAAAAACGCCTAAAAGTGAAATTGTGTTTGATGCTCGCTGATTGCGCGCTAGGACTAGAGAGCCCAACTGGGGGGCGCTCTGAAGGCCATGGGGGTGGCCGAAAGAACGAATTGGCGTCTGTGATGACGCAAAGCTGCTGTTGAGATCTTTCTTCTGATCCGAAGCGCACCGTGCATTTTTGCGCGGCCCAGCTTTGTAAGTCCCGACACCTTTTTGAGGATTGTCGCACTTTGGTGCGTCGTGGTTTTTTACCTGCTGCTCGCGGGTATGTTGTGAAGGGGTCTGAAATGCCTGATCTAAGAATGTCTTGGGGAGATTACCCTGGTGGATACGGTACCGAGATTACTGGAGCACCAGCTACGATCGACGCAGGCGGAGTTGCTGTCACGGTCGAGTATACGAATGTCGCGCCCACTGCGACGGCTTTCGCGCTGAATCTGGATACATTTGATGATCCGGGCGATGATCTTCCGTCTGGTTCACAGCTAAAGCTGATTTCTGACGGTGGGGGCGCTGGGGATACGTCCACGACCGTTTTGACATTTGATTCTACAGATGCGCTTTTTGGTGATCCAGTCGCTGATCTAACGTTCCGTATCGATGATATTGATGCGGGTGCCTTGGGCGATATCGACGGTGGTGCAGGAAGCTCGCACGATGATATCGTTGTAATTCGCGCCTATGACGCTGCGGGCAATGAAATTCCGGTTACGATAACGCCAGGTGGCGGTATGACGGTGACGGGTCAAACAATTGACGGCGACACGCAAGGCCTGCCAACCGATGCTGCGCAGTCCGCATTGATCGAAATCGCTGGTC
Source organism: Planktotalea sp. (assembly GCF_050633725.1). GTDB lineage: Bacteria > Pseudomonadota > Alphaproteobacteria > Rhodobacterales > Rhodobacteraceae > Planktotalea. The sequence goes on along the minus strand of NZ_JBOEHB010000013.1, from coordinate 31,526 downwards.
CAGTTGCACGTGTTGAGATTGACCTCGCAAACGGTGACGCTGGCGAGCAAGAGGTTCTCATTTCTGATCTGTTGTTCACGACGACCGATCCTTCTGACAATGCTGATCCGATTGCGAACCCTGATACAGGCACGACTCCAGTTGATACGCTGCTTGAGGACATTGATGTTCTAGGCAATGACACGGACGCAGATGGCGATCCTTTGACTGTTACGGCTGCAACTGCGCCAAACGGGACAGTCACGATCAATGCCGATGGTACGCTTGATTATGATCCAGATCCGGGCTTCACGGGGCCGGACACGATTACCTATACGATTAGTGACGGAAATGGCGGCAGCGATACATCTACTGTTGCAATCACTGTCACCGATGATCCGAACAGCCTGCCTGTCGCTGAAGATGACGTCGCAACAGCTGTTTCTGAAGTTCTGCTCGAAAACATTGATGTTTTGGGCAATGACAGTGACCCAGACGGTGATCCGCTGACCGTTACTGCTGCGTCCGCTGCAAACGGAACGGTCACGATCAATGGTGATGGCACACTGAACTATACGTCTGATACCGACTTTATTGGTGACGACACGATCACTTACACGATTGATGACTCAATAAGTGGCACCGATACGGCAACTGTTATTGTAACCGTTAACGCCGCCGATCCGAGCAACACAGCTCCTATTGCTGTGAACGAAGCGATTGATGCGCCGACTGGTTTGCTTGTGGAAGACATCGATGTCCTCGGCAATGATAGCGATCCGGACGGTGATCCGCTGACTGTTATTTCGGCGACATCGCCAAATGGCACGGTGACGATCAACCCAGATGGCACGCTTGATTACCAGTCTGACCCCGGTTTTGAAGGCACGGACAACATCACCTATACGATCTCCGACGGTCGTGGCGGCACCGATGAAGGCGTGGTGCGTGTGTCTGTACGTGACACAGGTGGCGGCAACGAAGCACCGACTCCCGCACCAGACACAGCGTCAACGCCTGTTGATACGCTGATCGAAGACCTCGACGTTCTTGCCAATGACAGCGATCCTGATGGTGATCCGCTGACTGTGACCTCTGCATCAGCGGAGAACGGCACGGTAACGATCAACCCAGACTTTACGCTGGATTATCAACCTGATCCCGGTTTTGAAGGCTTTGACACAATCACCTATGTGGTTGATGACGGCAACGGCGGCACGGTGTCTGCACCTGTCACGGTGACGGTTGGTGATCCCAACGAGTTACCTGTTGCCAATGACGACGCTGCGAGCGGTGTGTCTGAAGTATTGATCGAGAACATTGATGTTCTTGGCAATGACACCGATCCAGATGGCGATCCTTTGACCGTTACTGCTGCGTCCGCTGCAAACGGCACTGTGACTATCAATGGCGACGGTACTCTGAACTATACGTCTGACACTGATTTTGTCGGCGATGACACGATCACCTACACAATTGATGACTCAATAAGTGGCACCGATACGGCGTCGGTTATTGTCACAATCAGTGCGCCTGATCCGACGAACACTGCTCCTATTGCTGTGAACGAAGCGGTTCTGGCTGAAACCGATGTGCTGCTTGAGGATATTGATATCCTCGGCAATGATAGCGATCCGGACGGTGATCCGCTGACTGTTATTTCGGCGACATCGCCAAATGGCACGGTGACGATCAACCCAGATGGCACGCTGGATTACCAGTCTGACCCCGGTTTTGAAGGCACGGACAACATCACCTATACGATCTCCGACGGTCGTGGCGGCACCGATGAAGGCGTGGTGCGTGTGTCTGTACGTGACACAGGTGGCGGCAACGAAGCACCGACTCCCGCACCAGACACAGCGTCAACGCCTGTTGATACGCTGATCGAAGACCTCGACGTTCTTGCCAATGACAGCGATCCTGATGGTGATCCGCTGACTGTGACCTCTGCATCAGCGGAGAACGGCACGGTAACGATCAACCCAGACTTTACGCTGGATTATCAACCTGATCCCGGTTTTGAGGGCTTTGATACAATCACCTATGTGGTGGATGACGGCAATGGCGGCACGGTATCCGCACCTGTCACGGTCACAGTTGGTGATCCTGCTGCGAATTCCGATCCTGTTGCAAACCCAGACACAGCAACCACGCCTGTTGATACGCTGCTCGAAGATATTCCAGTCTTGGGCAATGACAGCGATCCAGATGGTGATCCTCTGACGGTTACGGCTGCGAGCGCACCTAATGGCACTGTCACGATCAATGGAGATGGCACGCTTGATTACGATCCGACACCTGGTTTTGAAGGCGTTGATACGATCACCTATTCTGTTTCCGACGGAAATGGCGGCACGGATGTTTCGACGGTAACCGTCACGGTCGGTGATCCGAACGAGGATCCGGATGCAAACCCTGACACGTCGAGCACAACGGCTGATACACCTGTCACGATCTTCCCGCTTGGGAATGACACGGACCCAGAAGGTGATCCTCTGACCATTACGAGCGCGACTGCACCAAATGGCACAGTTACGGTATCTCCAGACGGAACATCGGTCACTTATACGCCTGATCCTGGTTTTGATGATGATGTCGATTCAATCACCTACACCATTTCCGATGGCAGTGGCGGTACAGACACGTCTTCAATCCAAGTTCTGGTTGGAACGCCGACGCTTGACGGTATTGTCGAAGGCACTGCTGGCGATGATTTGATCGTTGGTGATGATCCTGCGACGGGTGTCGATGATGCCTATATGGGCGATCCTGAAGGCGACGAAATCGACAATTCTGACGCGATTGCGCCAGAAGCTGGTGCGCAAGACGATATCGTTGAAGCGGGCGCTGGTGACGACACGGTCGACTCTGGTTTGGGCGATGACTATGTCGAAGCCGACGAAGGCGATGATGTCGTTACAACGGGCGAGGGCGATGACACGGTCCTCGGCGGCACGGGCGATGATGACATCGACACGGGCGAAGGCGATGACTCTGTCTTCTCTGGTGATGACAACGATACGGTTACAACGGGTGACGGCGAAGATACTGTGCTTGCTGGCATCGGCGACGATGTTATCGACACAAGCGGTGCGATCCCGCTGATCGACACGGCGACATTCCCATCTGTTCCTGTTGACGCTGACCCAGAGGATGACCGCGATTACGTCGAAGGGGATGAGGGCGCTGACCTTATCACAACCGGCGATGACGCGGATACGATCTTTGGCGGTGAAGGCAACGATACGATCTTCTCGGGCATCGACGATGACTCTGTCATTGGCGACGGCGGTGCCGATTCAATCTTCGATGAGCACGGCGCGGACTACGTTGAAGGCGGCGAGGGCGACGATACAATTGACGTTGGTATCGACACATTCTCCGACTACATCGGCGATGATCCAAATCTGCCTGTCACTGACGCTGGGATTACTTTTGTCACGGATCCAAACACAGATGATGGTCGCGATACCGTCTTCGGTGGAACGGGCAACGATGTGATCACCACGGGCGACGATGCAGATAGCATCGACGGCGGAGATGACGATGACACGATCAATGCGGGTATCGATGACGATACGGTGCGCGGTGGTCTTGGCGACGATAGCATCTTTGGTGGCCACGGCTCTGATACGATTGCTGGCGGCGGCGGTGATGACTACATCGACTCAGGCCACACAGGCACGCCGGGCTATATCGGTGACGTTGAGGATGCACTGGAGCTTCCGGGCCTTGAGCTGAACGACCGCGATGTGGTCACAGGTGGCTCTGGCAACGACACGATCTTGACGGGCGACGATGACGACTCTGTTATCGGCGGACAGGGCAACGACTTTATCGACGGTGGTATCGACGAAGATACGATCCACGGTAGCTCTGGCAACGATACGGTTCTGGGTGGTCTTGGTGATGACTCTCTGCTTGGCGAGGGCGGTCTTGACTCAATCGTTGGCGGCGACGGTAGCGATACCATCGACGGCGGCGGTGACAGCGATACGATCACGGGCGGCGCTGGTGCAGACAGCATCTTTGGTAACGACGGTGAAGACAGCATCATTGGCGCAACCGCGGGCGATACGATTGACGGCGGCGAAGGTCCAACGGACTTTGACACGCTTGATCTTCGCGGCGCAGGCGCGGCTGAGAACGTAGGTGGACGGGTCACGATTGACTATGATGCGCCGGGTTCTGAGGGTGGTGTCGTCAACTTCCTTGATGCCACGGATGCGATCACGGGAACGGCGCGTTTCGACAATATCGAAAACGTCATTCCGTGCTTCACGCCGGGTACGCTGATTGCGACGCCGCAAGGCGAACGCCGTGTGGAAGACCTAAAGGCCGGGGATCGCGTTATCACACGTGACAACGGCATTCAGGAAATCCGCTGGTGCGGTGCAAAAGAGCTTACGGGTGGCCAACTGGCAGCCAATGCTCACTTGCAGCCGATCCTGATCCAAGCGGGCGCTTTGGGTGACAATCTGCCAGAGCGCGATATCCTCGTGTCTCCTCAGCACCGTATGCTTTTGACCACGGACAAAGCTGCGATGTTCTTTGAAGAGCGCGAAGTGCTTATTGCGGCTAAACATCTGACCATTCTGGAAGGTGTGGATGCAGTGGAAAGCTCTGGTACGACCTACATTCACATCATGTTCGATCAGCATGAAGTGGTGCTCTCCAACGGCACATGGTCTGAGAGCTTCCAGCCGGGGGATTACTCGCTCGATGGCATCGGCAAAGAGCAACGCGACGAGATTTTGGAGTTGTTCCCAGAACTTGCAACGCAGCAGGGCTCAGAGGCCTATCAATCTGCGCGTCGCACGCTGAAGAAATACGAGGCGGCCCTTCTGTTAGGGTAAAGTCCCCCTGACGGGGCTTTCGTCTCAAACTAATATGCAGCTCTGATGGACAGGGGGCTGTTCATCAGGAATGGAAAGAGGCGGGCAACCGCCTCTTTCTGTCATTGAGTAGATCGCAAGAAATGTATCGTATTCGGTATATTTCCCCCTTGCCCAGTAAGGGGAGGCGTATTGTATAGTGAAAAACAGCACATGGTTGTTTTGTTGGTTTGTAAACTGAGGAAGAGTTATGCCAGTCTTTAATGGATTGCCCGGCGCAGACACGATTCAAGGTAGCGCGACCGAGGATACGATTTTTGGAAATGCAGGCGATGATCTCCTTTCTGGAGAGGGACTCGACGATTCCATTCTGGGCGGCGCGGGTGATGACACCATCTACGGCGACGTCGGTGTTGGAACAGCGCCCGGCGTTGACGCATCTCCCATTGATCTCAGCATTGGCAATTTGGTTTCCGATAGCTCTAGCGGCAACAACAACGCGCAAGTCAATGACGTTGCAATTTACTCCGATGTGGCCGAGCTTGCTGACGGAACACTGGTGTCTGCCCGTCTGATTTTGACTGGAACGACAAATCCGAATCTGAACATTGATATGTCTGGTGCGAATGGTGCCGAGATTCTGCTCAACAGTGGCTCAGGCCGCGTTCCTGCTGGCGCAGAAGCCAGTTTCCGTATGGAGTTCTTTGATCCAGCGACCGGCGATCCCATTGCTCTGAACTCAGTCGCGACTTTTAACGATTTAGACAGAAATGGCGTCGGCGATCAGGAAGCGGTAACGCTTGATACGGCCAGCTTTACAAACTACGCGGTTGCGCCTGTCTCTTCTTTGGCTGTGACCAATGCCGCAGGCAGTGTGACAGCATCCGGTACAGAGCAAAATTCACCTGCGGATACAGACGCTTGGTTTAGCGCAGGTTTTGAAAACCGTGAATTTATCGAATTCACGCTCGAAGCACGTTCGAGCCCATCTGGCTTTACCATGAGCGGCGATTTGATCCCCGACGCGGTTGTGACAGAAATCGAAGCAGGCGACGATACGATATTAGGCGGCGCTGGCAACGATGTCATTTTGGGCCAAGGCGGCGATGACAGTCTCGTTGCTGGATCAGGCGATGATAGTATTGAAGGCGGCGATGGCATGGATGCTATCGTGGGCGGTACGGGAAATGACACCTTAAGTGGTGGTAATAACTCAGATATATTTACCTTCGATGGGGCTGGCGATCATGTGATTGTCGGCGGCGAAGATGCTGACGGGTCCGATATTGATGTCATCGATCTGAGCGGAATTAACGCGCGGGTTATTCAAGGCGGCGCTGAGAACGGCATCATCGAATTCTTAGATGCGGGCGGGGCGGTTATCAATACCGCGACTTATTCTCAAATTGAGCAAGTCATTTGCTTTACTCCCGAGGCGAACATCATGACGCCGCGTGGACCGCGCCGCGCTGACAGTTTGCAGATTGGTGACAAGGTCATCACACGTGACAATGGTCCGCAAGAATTGGCGTGGATCGGTCAAAAGACGCTCAATGTTGGTAACATGATCGCGAATCCTGATCTGGCACCTGTAACCATCGCCGCGGGTGCCCTCGGCAATGGCTTGCCTGAGCGCACGTTGTTCTTGTCACCCAACCACCGCGTTTTGATGCAAGGTGAAATGAATCGGATCTTGTTTGATACGCCCGAAGTTTTGCTTGCAGCAAAACACCTTGTTGGGCGTCCGGGTATTACGCAAAAGGTTCCCAATTCGGTGACCTATCTTCATATGATGTTCGAAAACCATGAGGTGATCATGTCCGAAGGTGCATGGAGCGAAAGCTTCCAACCTGCGACGCATGCACTTCAGGGCGTCGAATCGAGCCAGCGCGATGAGCTGTTTTCGATCTTTCCAGAGCTGAAAACAGCAAAAGGATTGCAAGATTATTCAGCTGCACGCCGCTCTCTCAAAGGTTTTGAATCGGAAATTCTAGTCGCTGAGTTGTAACTGAAAATGACTACACCTTAGGGTTGCGTTGCTTGTGATTTTTTCCCAATTGCCGCGAGTGAACCACGGCTCTGCCACATTTGCGTCACGTTAGGTAAGCAAACCCAGTCTTGTAACGAGATACAACGGCCAGTTTGCCTGCGAAGAGACGAATGTAATGAGTAACTTGGGTAACAGTTTAGTTCTTCGCAAAACCGTTGATCCTGTTGTGTGCAAAGACCTTGATGCGGGGGGCATGCTCCCGCATCAAGCTGCATACTGCCCCTGTTTTACACCTGGTACTTTAGTTAAAACCGACTATGGCGAATGCGCTGTTGAAGATATTACCGTTGGTATGCGCGTACTTACACGCGATAACGGTTATCAGCCTGTGGTCTGGACTGGACAGCGCTCGTTAACCAAGGAAACCTTGGCTCAGTTTTCCGATTTGCATCCTGTGCAGATCGCACAAGGCGCGCTTGGCAATAATCTGCCTGAGCGCGATATGAAGGTTTCACCGCAACACAGAATGTTGCTCAACAATGCGCAAATTCGTCAATGGTTTGAGGCCGATGAAGTCTTGATCGCGGCGCATCTGCTGACTTGTTTTGAAGGTGTTGAGCGAGAAACCGTCGAGGATGTGACCTATATCCATTTCATGTGCGCGCAGCATGAAATCGTCCTTGCCGACGGCGCGTGGACCGAAAGCTATCAGCCCAGTGATATGCGCCTTGGTGCGATTGACGAACGGCACCGCACTGAATTGCTTAGCATTTTTCCTGAATTGGCCGAGGGTGCTAAATCTGTTTTCCCAGCCGCACGTGCAACGATCAGCCAAAGCACATTTGTCGAGACCGTCTTTCCGTCAGAGTGAAGCGCGCCATGCACGCCATTCTTCTGGCGTATCTAGATCAAGCCTTGCACGTTCACCTTGCAATTCAACGCACTCAACCTCGGTTTCATGTTCTTTAAGCAATGAAAACGCGCCGCGATCGCCTGTCAAAAGATCAAACTTTGCCACCAACTCGGGTGAAAAGATAATCGGATGGCCGCGCGCGCCGGATTGGGTGGTGCATTGAAGCGCTATGGGACGCTTTTCGTCATATCGCGCCCAAGCAAGGCTAATATCCTGCGCCGTGATCTCGGGCATGTCGGCAGGCAGGATCATCAAACCTTCAGCATTCTTGGGCAGTGCCGCGACGCCAGCGCGCAGGGAGTATGACATGCCCTCATGCGCGTTTGGAACATAGATTTGCGTAACATCTAAATGGGCAATCGCCGCGACGCGTGGATGCTCTGGCGAGGGCAGGGTGATGATCACCTTGCTTTTTGCCTCAATCGCGCGTGAGGCAAGCACCTCTAGAATAGGCTTGCCCTCTACCAATTCGAGCAATTTGTCCCCCCCGCGCATCCGCGATGAGGCGCCCGCAGCAGGCAAAAGCGTAACCCTCATCCGCGCATCCGCGCGCCGTCCGCATCAAAGAGCGGTGTGGTAATGAGTTTTGCTTTGCGCATATGTCCCAGAATTTCAATTTCGACCTCAAGCCCGTCTTGCGCTAATTCGCGAGGGATCAATGCTTGGGCGATGCTTTTGCCTGCATAATGGGAATATCCACCAGAGGTGCAGAAGCCTTGCACCTTTCCCTCAATCCAGATCGGTTCATAAGCAACGACATCCGCCGTCTCGGCATCCACCTCAAACGCGCAAAGCTGGCGGGCAGGGGGCGTTTCACGTTCCGCCTCGGCCGCCGCGCGACCGATGAAATCCACGTTCTTTTTGAAGCTGATAAAGCGATCCATCCCCGTTTCCGCGGCTGTGTAATCTGGCGAAAACTCTGACAGCCATGATCCAAAGAACTTATCAAGCCGCAGCGACATCATCGCCCGCATCCCAAAGGGTTGCATGCCGTGTTCTTGCCCCGCGTTCCACAGCGTCCACCAAAGTTGGCGCTGCGCCATGGCATCGCAGTAGATTTCAAAGCCCAAATCGCCCGTATAGCTGACGCGCTGCACGATGCAGTCCGCCATGCCCACGCACATGCGCCGCACGTCCATAAACTTCATCTCGCTCACATCGCTGCGCGTGCAGGCGGCCAAAACCTCGCGCGCTTTTGGCCCTGCAATCTGGAAACCCGTGCGCCGATCCGAGATATTCTCAAGAATAACGCCCTCGTCCATATTCTTCTCGAACCAGCGCGTATGAAAAGCTTGACTGCCGTAACTGGCGGTTAGTTGAAATTCTTTCTCGCCAAGGCACGAGACGGTGAAGTCGCCAATCAAACGCCCTTTCGGGGAGAGCATAGGCGTCAGGCTAAGACGACCCTCTTTCGGAATGCGCCCTGCCATAATGCGATCGAGCCATGCGCGCGCATTTGGCCCTGTGATGCGGTATTTGCCGAAGTTTTGCACCTCATTGATGCCGACGCTGCTGCGCACAGCGTTTACCTCACGCGCCGTTGCGCCAAAGGCATCAGAGCGACGGAAGGAAGGCGTCTCATAGCTCGGCTCGCCCTCTTCGCGAGCGAAGTAGTTGGCGACCTCAAGCCCGTATTGCTGACCCCAAACCGCGCCCATATCGCTGAAAATATCGTACATCGGCGTTGTGCGGAAGGGACGCGCGGCGGGGAGTTCTTCATTGGGGTAAGCTACAGAGAACCGCTTTTGGTAATTCTCGATCACCTTTGGCAGCGTGTAGCCGGGGGTGATCACATCTTGGCCAAAGCGCGCCACATCCATCGCGAATGTATCGCGCTCCGTCTCGCCCTCGATCATCCATTGCGCCAGCATCAGGCCAACGCCGCCACCTTGGCTAAAGCCTGCCATGACACCGCACGCGGACCAATAATTGCGCATGCCCGGAACAGGGCCGACCAGCGGATTGCCATCAGGGGCAAAGGTAAACGGGCCGTGGATCACCGACTTGATGCCAGCGGTTTCCAGCACAGGAAAGCGCTTATAGGCAAAGGCGATGCTGTCTTCGATCTTGTCGTAATCATCTGGCAGCAATTCGTGGCCAAAGTCCCAAGGCGTGCCATCCACAGCCCAAGGGCGGCAGGGCTGCTCATAGAATCCGATGCAAAGCCCGCGACCCTCTTGGCGCAGATAACTCTCGCCCGCGGGGTCCATCACATGGGGATGCTCACTGTCCATATTGTAGATGTCGGGGATGTCATCGGTGACGATATATTGGTGCTCCATCGGGTGCAGCGGCAGGTAAACGCCAGCCATCGCGCCGACTTCACGCGCCCAGAGACCGCCTGCGTTGACGATATGCTCGGCGTGGATCGTGCCCTTGTTGGTGACAATGTCCCACGTGCCATCCGCGCGTTGGTTGGTTTCTTCAACTTTGCAATGCGTTTCGATCGTAGCCCCGCCCATGCGCGCCGCCTTGGCATAGGCATGGGTCGTGCCAGAAGGATCAAGGTGCCCATCAAGCGGATCGTAAAGCGCGCCCAGAATGCCATCCGTGTTGGTGACAGGGGCGATTTTCTTGATCTCGTCAGGCGTGACGATCTCCGTTTCCAGCCCCATGTAGCGATGCTTGGCACGCTCTGCGAGCAGCATATCGAACCGCTCTTGATTGTCCGCGAGTGTAACGCCGCCAACGTGATGAAGGCCGCAGGACATGCCCGTCAACGCTTCTAACTCTTTGTAAAGGTTGATCGTATAGCCCTGAAGCGCAGCCATGTTGGTGTCGCCGTTCAACGTATGAAATCCGCCAGCGGCATGCCAGGTCGAGCCAGAGGTGAGTTCGGAACGCTCCAGCAACATCACATCGGACCAACCCAACTTGGTCAAATGATATAACACAGAACATCCGACAACGCCGCCGCCGATTACAGCAACTCTGGTCGTGGTTTTCATGGCTTTTGCTCCTCTGGTTTAGTACCGGCGAAAATTTTCTGCGAAAATTTCCGACAGAAAACACTTCGCAGAAGTGTTTTGTCTTTACGAGATTTTTCGCCGAAAAATCTCGCTCCCCTTGCATGTTTGCGACATAGTTTGTCGCCTTTCATTGATTGTCTCTCAATGCGAGAGCTAGGCTAAGCTAATTGCAGCATTCAGGAGACTAGAAATGCGCACCACTGCACAAGCGGTTGTCATCGGGGGCGGCGTGATTGGCTGCTCAATCTTATATCATCTCACCAAACTTGGCTGGTCCGATGTCGTCCTGCTCGAACGCGATGAACTCACGTCCGGCTCGACTTGGCACGCAGCGGCGAACATACACGGGCTGCATGACAGCACAAATATCAGCCGCATTCAGCACTATACGATGAACCTTTATAATGCCCTTGAGGAAGAGACGGGGCAATCCTGCGGCGTGTTCCAGCCCGGCTCGCTCTACCTCGCTCAAACCGAAGAGCGTGTGCATCAGCTGCGTCTGCAAGCGGCCAAAGCCAAGCTTTACGGGATGAATTTCTACGAAATTTCCATTGAGGAGGCTAAAGAGCTGAACCCGATGGTGAATTACGATGGCATCAAATGCGTGATGTATGAACCTGATGGCGGCAATGTGGACCCGTCGGGGGTCACCAACGCCTATGCGGTCGGCGCGCGTCAGCGCGGCGCGGAAATCATGCGCTTTACGCCTGTCACAGCGACTGAGCCGCAGGACGATGGTTCTTGGATCGTCAAAACACCCGAGGGCGACATTCACACGCAATGGGTGGTGAACGCTGCTGGCCTTTGGGGACGCGAAGTCGCAGCAATGGCGGGGGTAGAGTTGCCTCTGCAACCGACAGAGCACCAGTATTTCGTCACGGAGAGCATTCCTGAAATTGAAGCGTCAGAAAGACGATTGCCGTCAGTCTCTGATCGCGATGGCGAGTACTACTTACGCCAAGAAGGGCAAGGACTGCTGGTCGGGGCCTATGAAAAGGACATGAAGTTTTGGGCTGAGGAGGGCACGCCGCTCGATTTTGCCCATGATCTATTCCCAGACGATCTGGAGCGGATCGAAGAGAATATGATGAACGCGATTGAGCGTGTTCCAGCCGTGGCTGAGGCGGGCATCAAACGCGTGATCAACGGGCCGATGATCTGGTCGCCTGATTCAAACGTGCTGTTTGGGCCTGTGCCAGAACTTGATAACTACTTCTGTTGCAACGGAATTATCCCCGGTTTCTCGCAATCGGGCGGCATGGGTCTGATGGCGGCGCAGTGGATCATCGAGGGTGAAACGCAATACGATATGTTCGGTTGGGACGTCGCGCGATTTGATAGCTGGGCCGACAAAGCCTTTACCAAAGCGCGGGTTGAGGACAGTTATTCGCACCGTTTCGCGATCCATTTCCCCAATGAAGAGCGCGCAGCCGGTCGCCCCGCGCGCATGCGTCCTGCTTATGCCAAGCAACAAGAGCTGGGGGCAGTGTTCGGGCTTAACTCGGGCTGGGAACATCCACTTTGGTTCTCTGGCGAGCGCGGAACCACGGATACCAATGGTTTCACCCGCCAGAACTGGTGGGGACCTGTAGGCGAAGAATGCAAAATGCTGCGTAGTTGCGCGGGTATCATCGATATCTCGAATTTCGCCAAATACCTCTGTAAGGGCGCAGGCGCAGCCGATTGGCTCAACAGTATTTTCGCGAACAACATGCCTAAGACTATCGGCCGCTCTTGTTTAACGCCACTTATCGGCAAACGCGGTGGCATTGCGGGCGATTTTACTGTCACAAAACTGGCGGAAGACGAGTTTTGGATCATCGGATCGGGCATGGCGGAGCGTTACCATAAGCGCTTTTTTAAACAGGTGGCGCGTCCGAAGGGCGTAATATTCGAGAGCAAAACGGAGGCAATGTGCGGCTTTAACGTGGCTGGGCCAAAGTCGCGAGAGATGTTGCAGCGCCTGACAAACGCCTCGCTTGCCACAGATGACTTCCCTTTTATGCGCTCCAAATGGATTGATCTCGCAGGCATCCAAGTTCTCGCTCTGCGGGTGAGCTTTACTGGCGATCTCGGTTGGGAAGTTCATTGCGCCGAAGCTGATCAAGCACGTCTTTACGACGTGCTTTTGGATGCTGGCCACGAGATTGGCGCTGGCCCTGTCGGAAGTCGCGCCTTGATGAGCCTACGTGTTGAAAAGGGCTATGGGTCTTGGAGCCGCGAATATAGTCCTGAGTATTTTCCGCAAGAAGTGGGCCTCGAACGCCTGTGCAAAATGGACAAGGGCTTTTTGAACAAAGAGGCTGTCAGTCAAACATTAGCTCAGGACCCGCGTGAGCACATGGTGCTCTTGCACCTTGATGAAGCTGATGTCACCGCCTCGAACGCCGATGCAACGGGCGGTGAGCCAATATTCAAAGATGGAGTGGGCATTGGCCGCGTCACATCAGGCACTTATGGCTATTCTGTTGGAATGAGCCTTGCTCTTGGGTTCGTGAAAAATGCGGCGGCAGGCGATGTTGTGGAGGTCATGGTTCTTGGTCAACCACACCGCGCAACGATCCTGAGCGAGCCACCTTTTGACCCCAGTGGCGCGCGTTTAAGGGCGTGACGCAAAAGTAGGGTGCGTGGTTTCACGCACCCTTGCCAAAGCGATGCGTCTAAGGACGATCGCTTTTTTCAAACTTTGGCAACATCGCGCTGAAGTCTTTGCCCGACCCATCTTCATCTTCAACAAATTGCGCGTAAAGTGCTTGCGCGAGCGCACCCATTGGTGTGTCCGCATTCGCTCCAATTGCGGCTTCTTGAGCAAGGCGCAAATCCTTCAGCATCAAATCCGCTGCAAAACCGGGTTCGTAATTGTTGTCAGCTGGCGTTGTTGGGCCAACTCCTGGGGCAGGGCAATAGGCGTTCATTGACCAGCTATAACCGGAAGACGTGCTAACAACGTCGAACATTTTCTGACGATCAAGGCCGAGTTTATCTGCAAGCGCAAAGGATTCGCATGTGGCAATCATCGTTGCCCCAAGGATCATGTTGTTGCAGATTTTTGCTGCTTGTCCGTTGCCGGAGGGTCCGCAATGTACAGCTTTTTGTCCCATGATCTCAAAGAGCGGGCTTGCTTTGGCAAAGGCCTCGTCAGAGCCGCCGACCATAAAGGTCAATGTGCCACCGCTCGCTCCGCCAACGCCGCCAGAAACAGGCGCGTCCATCGCGAGAACATTCGCAGCCGCGCATTGCTCTGCCACAGCGCGCGTGCTTTCCACATCAACCGTCGAGCAATCAAGAAGAACAGCATTTGCGTCCATCACAGGGATAACTTCGTTTGCGACAGAGCGCAAAATCGCGCCATTAGGCAGCATCGTGATCACAATGTCAGCGCCCGTTGCCGCCTCAACAGCGCTCGCCGCCGCGCTAACACCGTTTGCTGTTGTGCCAGCAACATCAAAGCTGGTTACGCTATGGCCCGCGGCAGCCAAATTCGCAGCCATAGGTCCGCCCATATTGCCAAGTCCGATAAATCCGATGTTCATGCCTGTCTTCTCCTCTTCAAATGTCAGTTTGTCTTTCCCTAGCGGGCGCAACATGAATGAGACATCAACCGCTGGGATCTTATCAAGGGCGTGCTTCCATTTCGGAGAGCGATCCTTGTCAATAATTGCAGCTCGAATGCCTTCCAGAAAATCACCATGCTCCATCGCGCGCGCGGTAAAGCGGTACTCTAGTTCCAAAGCACGTTTCAAATCGGATGAGCCGCGCAAGCGATGGATCATCTCAACCGCGCAGGCCATTGCCAGCGGCGAATTTCGCTCAATGGACTTAAGGGCTTTAGCGGCGAATTCAGATTCATCGCTGCGCAGGTTTGCGCAAATATCACCAAGGCTCTCGCCGCAGAAATGCGTGTTGATCTGCTCTAACAGAGCGCTTAGCGCAGCGTCGGGAGCTGTTTCATAGGCGGCCTCTAGAACCGCCAGATCACCGCTTTCAAGCAGCGCAGTTTTCACATCCCCCCAGGCGTCCTCGGGAATGAAGTGATCGGCAAATCCTGCAAGGATAGCGTCCCCTGGCCCCATTCGCGTCGTTGTTAAGCCAAGGTATTCGCCCAAGCGCCCCGGAGCGTTGGCAAGCAAGAGCGAGCCGCCTACATCGGGCACCAATCCGATGCCGCATTCAGGCATCGCCATACGGCTGCTTTCCCCGACAATGCGATGGGATGCGTGACAGCCAACGCCGACGCCGCCTCCCATGGTAAAGCCTTGCATGAAGCTTACAATCGGTTTGGAATAGTCTGAAATGCGTGCGTTCAGGCGATATTCATCGCGCCAGAATTTTTGGCCATAAGCGAAATCACCTGCGCAGCCCGTTGAATAGAGATCTGCAATATCACCCCCTGCACAAAAGGCTTTTTCGCCCTCAGCGTCGATCAGGATCACCTTAATGTCAGCGTCACTTGCCCATTCGATAAGAGCTTGATCAATCGAAATCGCCATCTGATACGTCAACGCGTTTAGTGCGGCGGGGCGGCTCAATGTGATATGTCCACAGGGGCCAGATTTTCGGATTTGGATCTCGCTCATGTCGTCGCTCTTTTAGCTAGGGAAAGGCTCGCGGCTTTGTGCCGTTTTGGCGACCTAAGGGCAACACCTTGACAGCAAACTTCGTCATTACGCTACGGCTTGCATTGTTATATGTTATGCGCTGCGTCTTACTGACAGGACGTATCTGGGGTGGAGACAAATTGGAGCGCAGTATTACGCGCATAGTCGTTGCTGCCGCAACGCGTCGACGACCGCGCATGTTCGCGGATCTTTTGCAATCTTTGCAGGGCTTGGATGTCCCGCAAGGGGCAGAACTCTGTTTTGTGTTTGTTGAGAACGACACTCAATTAACAATCACAGACGCTGTCAATGATTTTTACAAACGCACCGGTTGGCCTGCATTTGCAGTCCATGAGCCACAGCAGGGCATTTCTCATGCTCGAAATGCAGCTATGGATGCTGCACGCGACCATGGCGCGGACTGGCTGGCGTTCGTGGATGATGATGAGCAAGTGCGCCACGATTGGCTTCGCATTCTTTGGGCCGGGGCTAAAGACGCTAATGCCCAACTCGCGGGTGGACCTGTCGTGCCTGTTGCATCCGTGATGGGGTGCTCTGATGCAGAGGCCGATGTGCTTGCATATTACGAACGTGCAGCCACGCTGAGCAGCGCGCGCAAAACCGCAGCGATGGCCGCTGGAAAACGGTTTGATCTGGCGACCAACAATTGGATCGCTCAAATGTCCGCGTTGGACAGTGCAGGTCTTAGGTTTGATCCAGCGTTCGGATTAAGCGGGGGCGAGGACACGGATGTTTCGCGCCGCGCTGTTAAAAAGGGCCTTACCCTTGCATGGGTGCCAAGCGCGATAGTCACCGAAGAGGTTCCGCCCGAACGTTTGAGCGCAAGTTATATCTCGGAGCGTGCGCGCGCCCAGAGCATAACGAAATATCACTTGATGTTGGTTGAGAAACCCGGACGCGTAAAAATAACTGCTCTCGCGAAGGTTATATCAAGGGGTATTTCTGGAGCCATCCGCGTCGCTTTCTGGCCCGTTTTGGGACGCTATAGCTATTTCCGCGGCATTCGATCTCTTGGTATTTCCCAAGGGTTTTGGGCTGGTCTGCGCGGACAGGGGCAGGCGAGTTATACGCAAGTTACCGGCGAATAGGCCGCAGGTCACTTTTTTGGACTTGAGGGAAGCTGAGCGCGGACCGTAGATTGGCCCACGCTCGATTTTGTTTAGTCCATCGCTTTGAAGTTGAACTCGCCGCCTTGCTTGATGCCTGATGGCCAGCGTGATGTCACAGTTTTCGTGCGTGTGTAGAACTTGAACGCATCTGGGCCGTGCTGATTGAGATCGCCAAAGGCAGATTTCTTCCAACCACCAAAGGTGTGATAGGCGAGCGGAACAGGGATCGGAACGTTGATACCAACCATGCCCACATTCACGCGGCTTGCGAAATCGCGCGCAGCGTCGCCATCGCGGGTAAAGATCGCTGTGCCGTTGCCGTATTCGTGATCCATCGCCAGTTGCAGCGCTTCTTCATAAGAACCCGCGCGCACGGTGGACAGAACAGGGCCGAAGATCTCTTTCTTGTAGATGTCCATATCGGGCGTCACGTTGTCGAAGAGGTGCGCGCCAACGAAGAAGCCGTCTTCATAACCCTGAAGGCTGAAATCACGACCATCCACGACCAGTTTTGCGCCTTGATCAATACCTGTTTGCACGAGGCCAAGGATGTTCTCTTTGGCGGCAGCTGTGACAACAGGGCCGTAATCCACATCATCGCCAGAGGTGTAAGGACCGACCTTCAGCGCTTCGACGCGTGGCACCAAGGCTTCGATCAAGCGATCCGCTGTTTCTTCGCCAACTGGAAGCGCCACGGAAATCGCCATGCAGCGCTCGCCCGCCGCGCCGTAACCCGCGCCAACAAGCGCGTCTGCGGCCTGTTCGATATCCGCATCTGGCATGATGATCATGTGGTTTTTCGCGCCGCCGAAGCACTGCACGCGCTTACCGTTGGCGCAGCCTGTACCGTAGATGTATTCCGCAATCGGGGTAGAGCCAACAAAGCCAACGGACTGGATCGTCTCGTCATAAAGGATCGCATCGACCGCTTCTTTATCGCCATTAACGACCTGTAGGATACCTTTTGGCAGGCCTGCTTCTTCAAACAGCTCTGCGAGCATCAAAGGAACGGATGGGTCACGCTCGGATGGTTTCAGGATGAAGGAGTTGCCGCAAGCGATCGCAGGGGCGAACATCCACATCGGGATCATCGCAGGGAAGTTGAACGGGGTGATGCCCGCAGTGACGCCAAGCGCCTGACGCATGGAGTAGATGTCGATGCCGGGGCCAGCGCCGTCTGTGTATTCGCCTTTGAGCATTTCAGGCGCGCCGATGCAGTATTCCACCACTTCCAGACCACGCTGAATGTCGCCCTTCGCGTCTGGGAAGGTCTTGCCGTGCTCGCGCGATAGCGCTTCTGCGAGCTTGTCCATGTCGCGGTTCAACAAGCCAACGAAAGCCATCAAAACACGTGCGCGGCGCTGCGGGTTGGTTGCGGCCCATGCTGGCTGTGCTTCAGCTGCGATTGCAACGGCTTTGGCCATTTCATCGTTATTGGCGAGCGGCACTTTGGCCTGCACTTCGCCCGTTGCCGGGTTGTAAACGTCGGCAAAACGGCCAGACGTGCCTTTGACGTGTTCGCCGCCAATATAGTGGGTGAGTTCTTGCATGGATCATCCTCCGATTGATTGAGGGCACATTAATCTTGCAAAAATGCTATTGATAGACGCAATATGCCCAAAGGGTTTTGCAATATTGCAAAGGGTGTCGCATGGCGCAGAATTGGGATGACTTACGTATTTTTCTGGGCGTTGCGCGCGGGCAAAGTCTCTCAGCCGCAGGAAAAAACTTGCGTATCGATCCTGCGACCGTGGGACGGCGCATCGCGCGGCTTGAGCAACGCATGGGCACAGCCTTGTTCGCGAAATCCCCTTTTGGTTATGAGCTAAGCGCCGCAGGCGCGCGCCTTTTGCCCTTGGCGGAGCAGGCCGAACAGGCCATGGGGGCGGCGGGTGATTTGATGGTGCAGGGCAGCGCGTCAGGCAGCGAATTCAGCGGCACAATCCGCATTGGTGCCCCTGATGGGTGCGCCAATTTCTTGTTGCCACAGGTGTGCGCGCGCATCGTTGCCGCCCATCCGGACCTTGATATCCAGATCGTTGCCTTGCCGCGCGTGGTGAACCTGTCAAAGCGTGAAGCTGATATGGCAATAACCGTTAGTGCGCCATCTGCGGGGCGGTTAACGGTTCAAAAGCTCAGCGATTACAAGCTGCATCTGGCCGCGACCCGTAAATATCTGCAAAAAGCTGCGCCGCTGGAAACAGAGGCAGATTTGGTTAACCACCGTATGATCGGCTACATTCCTGATATGATCTTTGACAAAGAGTTGGATTATCTGGGCGATCTGGGGGTTGAGCGCGTTCCGCTTGGGTCAAATTCGGTTGCGGTCCAATTCCACGCCATACGCCAAGGCGCAGGAATTGGCGTTGTGCATGATTTTGCGCTCGCGGCCGCCCCGGAAATCGAGCGTGTTCTTACCAAAGAAATCAGCCTGACACGCAGCTTCTATTTGGTTCGTCATAGCTCAGATCGAAAGTTGCAGCGATTGAACCGCTTTGCTGAAGCACTTGGCGCAGGAATTCGCGAAGAAATTGCAAAGTTAGAGCAGTGGTGCATGGAAATGGAGCCAACGTGCTGTTGACAGGGTCGCAAATTGCGTAAACTCTGAACTTAACGCAATAAAGTTACTTGGAGGGACGCTCATGTTGGTGCAGCAAATTCTTAAATCGAAGTCCAGTGATACGGTTTATACAGTCAAACCGGGAACGCTTGTACGCGATGCTGCACAACTATTAGCGGAAAACAGAATTGGTACCGTGATTGTTTCGGCAAGTGGCGACACTGCTGATGGTATTTTGTCTGAGCGTGATATTGTGCGCGAACTTGCCGCGCGTGGCGGAACCTGTCTCAATGACAAGATCGACGAGTATATGACGGCAAACCCGTTTACCTGTAAGCTATCAGAGAGCGCTGATGAGGTTTTGCAGCGGATGACCGATGGCCGCTTCCGTCACATGCCAGTGGTGGAGGACGGTAAACTGATCGGGCTGATCACCCTTGGCGATGCTGTAAAGGCCCGCTTGAGCCAGCTTTCAATGGAGAAAGACGCGCTGCAAGGGATGATTATGGGGCATTAAGCCGCAAACGGACTTGTTCCACCTTGCGTTCCAGAGCGCAATAATGTTGCGTGCGCCGCATATTATGGGAGCGCGATGATGCGGACAGGTCTTTATCCAGGTACTTTCGATCCAGTTACACTGGGGCATATCGACATTATTCGACGTGCGTGCGCGTTGGTAGACAAACTGGTGATTGGTGTTGCGATCAATCGCGACAAGGGGCCCTTGTTTTCGCTCGAAGAGCGCGTTGAAATGATTGAGTTCACCTGCAAAGAACTCTCAGCCCAGACTGGAACCGAGATTGTTGTTCACCCGTTCGAGAACCTTTTGATTGATTGCGCTCAGGATGTTGGCGCGCAATCAATTATTCGTGGCCTGCGTGCGGTTGCCGATTTTGAGTATGAATATCAAATGGTTGGCATGAATCGTGTGCTGAATGATTCGATTGAGACGGTCTTTCTGATGGCCGATGCTCAGCACCAAGCCATTGCGTCGAAGCTGGTGAAAGAAATCGCGCGCCTTGGCGGCGATGTCTCACATTTCGTAACGCCCGAAGTTAACAACGCTTTGAAAGAGCGCTTAGCCTAACCGGCCTTTAGCTTTCGTCCAGCGCAGCGATGATGGGTGAAAAATCTTCAGCCTTTAGGCTCGCGCCGCCAACCAAAGCACCGTCAACGTTCTCAACCGCGAAAATTTCTGCGGCGTTCGCAGGCTTTACGGATCCGCCATAGAGCAGGCGGATCGCTTTGGCTGTCGCGTGACCGAAACGCTTTTCCAATCGCGCGCGGATAAAGTCGTGGACTTCGCCAATTTGCGCAATGCTCGGAACTTTTCCGGTGCCAATGGCCCAAATGGGTTCATAGGCCACCACAAGAGAGTCGCTAGAAATATCATCTGGAATAGAGCCGGCAAGCTGACCGCCAATGATGTCGAGCGTATTGTCTGCTTCGCGCTCTTCCAGTTCTTCACCCAGACAAATGATCACCCGCAGCCCTGCGGCCAAGGCGGCGCGGGCTTTAGCGCGAACGTCTTCGTCGTGTTCATCGTGATCTGCGCGGCGTTCAGAATGGCCAAGGATGACATAGCTTGCACCCGCGTCGAGTAGCATTTCAGCGGAAACATCGCCTGTATGCGCACCGCGTTCGCGTTTGTGACAATCCTGCGCGCCGATCGTGATCGCTTTGGATTTTGCAACTTGGCTGGCGCGATGGAGCAGGGGCGTCGGCGGCGCGATCAATATTTCTGACAGTGCGCTTGAATGAGCCTGCGCAAGCGCCTCGATCTGCGCGAGATCTGCGCTGGTGCCATTCATCTTCCAATTGCCTGCTGCCAGTTTGCGCCGCATTATTCTCTCCGTTCAAAGACCTTGAATACCGTCTAGGTCACCCGAATAGCGCGCCGCGTCAAGTCTTGGCTGCGTCGGCCTGCAATTCTTCTATATCTTTGAATTTGATCGACTCGCCGCAACCGCAAGCGTCTGAGACGTTTGGATTGTTGAACTTGAAACCCGATTCCAGCAAAGATGTTTCGTAATCGATTTCAGTGCCAAAGAGGAACATCTGGGCCATCGGTGCAATCATCACACGTGCGCCGTTTTGCTCGACCAATTCATCATTGGCGTCGATCTCGTTCACGTAGTCCATGGTGTATTCCATGCCTGCGCATCCGCCTTTTTTGACGCCAATGCGCAGCCCCAAATGACCATCTTTGGTCATCAGTTTAGCAATCTGCGCCTCTGCTTTTGGCGTGATTGTCACGGCTTGCTTGCCAGGAATTGCGAACATTGGATGTCTCCTTTGCACCATATCTAAGGGCGTTGGGGCAATCGCTCAAGGGGCCAGATGGGCGGCGCGACTTTGGCGGCAGGTAAAGCCGCTTACATAAAGCCCAATTCCAAACGCGCTTCATCGCTCATCATTTCCATACCCCATGGGGGTTCCCAGATGAGTTCGACGCCAACAGATTTGACCCCTGCCATCGGCTCAATCGCTTCGGCGACCCAACCGGGCATTTCGCCCGCAACGGGGCAGCCCGGCGCGGTCAACGACATATAGACACGCACATCATTTTCATCGTTGATGTCAATCGTGTAAATCAAACCCAGATCGTAAATATTGACTGGAATTTCAGGGTCATAGACGGTGCGGCACGCCTCGACGATCGCTGGGTATAGCGCGTGATCTGTGCTGGACGGAGCAATAAGGGGGGTGCCCTCTAAGGGTGCGCTGGCGTCGGTCATGGTGGGCCTCATTTATGTTCTTGAGCGTTTATATAGGGATTAGCCAAGCTGGCGTAAAGAGCCGCAAGCGCAAAGGTTGAAGACGCCACGTCGATTTCTGCTCTTGCGCTTTGCCCTGTCGTTCATGGGGCAAAGCGGCGTATGTGTGCAAAATGAAAGAACCTTTGTCTGCTACTCCCGCGCGCACTGCGCCAAAGCGCGCAACATTGATCCTGTTAACTGCGGTTTCGGTGCTTACGCTCAACCTGTTCCTGCCGTCGCTGCCGTCAATGGCAGCAGAGTTCGAGGTCAGCTACGGCGCGATTTCCCTCGCGATTGCAGGATATCTGTTCCTGTCGGCGCTTTTAACGCTCGTCCTTGGCCCCTTAGCGGACAGATTTGGACGCAGACCGGTCCTTTTGATCACCTTCTCGATCTTCGCGCTGGCCTCGGCAGGGGCGGCAATAACGGACGACTATACGCTCTTCTTGTTCTTTCGCATGTGCCAAGCGGTCTGTGCGACGGGATCGACCCTTAGCCGCGCAATCGTGCGCGATATGTATCCGCCCGGCAAAGGCACTTCAGTGCTGGGCTATATCGCCATGGCAATGGCGGTTGCGCCAATGATCGGCCCATTGGTCGGCGGAGTGTTAGAAGAAACGCTTGGCTGGCGCTCTGTTTTTTGGCTCTTTGCGCTGCTCGGCGCGATTTGCGCCCTGGTGATCTGGATCGACCTTGGCGAAACCATGACGGGCAAAGCGAAATCCACTGCCGAGCAAATCCAAGGCTACAAAGAGGTCACCCGCGCCTCTGCCTTTTGGACCAACACGCTAGTGCTCGGCTTTTCGGTCTCTGCGTTTTTCGTCTTTCTCGCAGGCGCGCCGCTGGTGGCGGGGCAGGTCTATGATCTCTCGCCCAGCTTTGTCGGCTTTGTTATGGGCGCAACGGCGGTGGGCTATTTCATCGGCAGTTTCATCACCGCGCGCATTGCCGAACATGTGCCCCTCGGCGCGATGATGATCTGGGGGCGCTGGGTCGGCATCCTCGGGCCTGTGATTGCGTTGATTTTGGTGCTGATGGGCTGGGACAATGCCTATGCGGTGTTTGGGCTGATGATCACGCTCGGCGCGGCAAACGGGATCAGCTTGGCGGCGGCCAACACCGGCACGATGAGCGTGCGTCCCGATCTCGCGGGCAGCGCCGCAGGGCTATCTGGCGCGATTGCAACGGCCATGGGCGGTGCCTTTAGCGCTTTGACGGGGGCCTTGCTCACCGTGCAAAACGGCGATTGGCTGTTTTGCCTGTTGCTGTCGCTCATGTGCCTCGGCGCGCTGATCGCGGCCTATCCGGCGGCGAAAACCTTTGAAGGGATCGGGTAGGGCCTAGTCCGCCTCTGCGCTTGGCATGGGGCCCGTCTTCCATTCGCAACCTTCAGGCGGGGGGATTGGCGTGACATCGCGCCATTTTGCAGGGCCAACGAAACGCCAATCATCGGAAACCCGCCTAGCTGGTTTTGCTTCAACCCAACCGCGCCAGCGTCCGTAGAATTGTTCATCCGCCAGAATATCTGCATGCCATTGGCAGGGAGTCCCCATCTGCTCGTCAAAGGCTGCTGAGCGGGCAACAGACCCGTCGAGAAACGCATTTCTGAAATCGGTTTTTGCGTCAAATCTAGCCCCTGCGAGCGAAACAAACCTGAGCGCGCCACCATTGTTTATGCTCGCGCTCAGGTTTGTAGCATTGAGAAAGTTGATTTGACTTTTTTTTCCTGTCAATTCCGCAAAGTGTAACACCGCTCCCTGCAACTGCGCCCTTCTAAGGTTAGCGTCCTGCAACTGCGCCCTGCTGAGGTTAGCGTCCTGCAACTGCGCCTCGCTGAGGTTAGCGTCCTGCAACTGCGCCCTGCTGAGGTCAGCGTTCTGCAGCTGCGCCCTGAAGAGGGCAGCGTTCTGCAGCTGCGCCCAGCTGAGGTAAGCGTTCTGCAACTGCGCCCAGCTGAGGTAAGCGTTCTGCAACTGCGCCCAGCTGAGGTCAGCGTTCTGCAGCTGCGCCCTGTCGAGGTAAGCGTTCTGCAATTGCGCACTACTGAGGACAGCGTTCTGCAAGTGCGCCCCAGCGAGGTTTGCACCAGACAGAAAGCTCTCATTCAAAATCGCACCGCGCCAATCGGGGCGGGTGGCGTTGATTTTGCTCCAATCGGGTTTGCGTAGATCGTCGATGGCTGCGCTGCGTCGGCGTTTCCATTCTTCCTTGAACGCCTTTGGCATCTCTTGATCCGCGCAGTCGTTCCAGTCCCGTTTGCACCATGTCACGCGAAACTCTTCGCGGGCCAAGTCCTCGGGCAACCACCCATCTGGTTTTTCCACGATGTTTTCGCTTGTGAGATCAACTGGGGCGAGGGGGATAATCGAGTAAGTTTCGAAAAGTTTGCGATTTAGCTCTTTGGTTGGCACGATCACCCGATGCTGCATCACAAACAGGAGCGCGCAGGCCAGTGCTGGTACGCCAAAGGTAAAGGTTGCACTTTCTGTAAGCGCGTGGCTTGGGCGCTTATGTTTCAAGCGACGATAGAGCGCGCACCAGCTGATCCATGCGCTGGCGGCGGCGGCGAGCAAGGAAAACGCCGCGATCAATGTCATCCAGATATTGCGCGCGGTCATGCCTTGCCACCACAGAAACCCGAGCACCACCAGCCCAGCCCCCCATGCGAGCAGGAAGTTGAGCCATCTCGCAGGTGTCTCAAGCGGGCGTTTGGGTGCGGCCCCGTCATCGCGCAAATGCAATGCGGCGTCGGAAATCAGCCACGGGGTGATCTGGGTGCTCAGATGCATGCCGTTCGGCTTCGGCTCTGCCTCGGCCAGCGCGTCCCACAGCCGGATCAGGTAGAGGTGAAAGTAGCAATAGATCGCTGCCGTCAGCAGGGGGGCCGCGAAGAAGAAGTAGCGCGTGGGGACTTCGACATCCACCAGCGGCAGTTTCGTGGCGCGGTCCACGCCGTAAAAGTCGATATGTTCGACGCCCATCAGGGTGATGGTGACAAAGACCAGCGCGGCCAACAGGGCGAACCACGTGCTGCGCGCATTGCGGGTGAGCGCGTTGATATGCTCGATCTGGGCGTTTGGTTCGGACATGGGCACCTCGTGACTTAGGGGCACCTTGCAGGAAGCGCGCGGCTTTGGGGAGTCGCCGCGCGCCAATTCACGCGAATTTCACGCTGTCCCTTTTCAAATAGCGCGCCCCGCAGTAGGACGCCTTTTATGACAGAACGTTTTTC
This sequence comes from Planktotalea sp., assembly GCF_050633725.1. Lineage (GTDB taxonomy): Bacteria > Pseudomonadota > Alphaproteobacteria > Rhodobacterales > Rhodobacteraceae > Planktotalea. The sequence goes on along the minus strand of NZ_JBOEHB010000013.1, from coordinate 6,558 downwards.
ATATACTCTGAACGCCACCGATGGGCGCGCCCGCACTGGCGTGATCAACACCCCGCGCGGCGAAATCAGAACGCCCGCCTTTATGCCCGTTGGCACTGCAGCCACCGTCAAAGCGATGATGCCAGAAAGCGTGCGCGCGACGGGGGCCGATATTCTGCTGGGCAACACCTATCACTTGATGCTGCGCCCCACGGCAGAGCGGATTGATCGCCTCGGTGGTTTGCACAAGTTCATGAACTGGGATCGCCCGATCTTGACCGATAGTGGCGGTTTTCAGGTGATGAGCCTTTCTGATCTGCGCAAGCTGACCGAAGAGGGCGTGACCTTCAAAAGCCATATTGATGGGAGCAAACACCACCTGACGCCTGAGCGCTCTATGGAGATCCAAAAGCTGCTCGGCTCTGACATTGTGATGTGTTTCGATGAATGCCCTGCGCTGCCCGCATCCGAAGCGGATGTGCGCAAGTCTATGGAGCTGTCGATGCGTTGGGCGCAACGTTCACGCGATGCCTTCGGGGATCGCCCGGGCCATGCGCTTTTTGGCATTCAGCAGGGCGGGGTGACAGAAGAATTGCGCGCGATTAGCGCCGAGAAATTACGCGCGATTGAATTTGACGGTTATGCGGTTGGCGGACTGGCTGTGGGCGAGGGCCAAGAAGCGATGTTTGGCGTGCTGGAATATGCGCCAGACATGCTTCCGAAGGATAAGCCTCGCTATTTGATGGGTGTGGGCAAGCCTGATGACATCGTCGGTGCCGTCGCGCGCGGCATTGATATGATGGACTGTGTTTTGCCCTCGCGCTCTGGTCGTACGGGCCAAGCGTGGACGCGCCGTGGTCAGGTCAACATCAAGAATGCACGCCATGGCGATGATCCGCGCCCACTGGATGAGAGCTGTACTTGCCCAACCTGCTCAAATTATTCGCGCGCCTATCTGAACCATGTGTTCCGCTCGCAGGAAATGATCTCTAGCATGCTGTTGACGTGGCATAACTTGCATTACTATCAAACGCTTATGCAAGAAATGCGCGATGCGATCGCGGCTGGAACGTTTGACGCGTTTCAGGCTGAATTTCACGCGATGCGCGCGCTGGGTGATATTGAGCCGCTTTAAAAAACGGGTCCCTTTAACGGGGTGATAACTTTTCAACGTTAGATCGTTTTGCATGTCTATGATGCAAATGATCTTCGCGGCTTTGGTTCTCACGCTTTGCGCAACCTTTATGGAAGCGGGAACAAGTGTTCTCGCAAACGAGGTGCACCGCGTTCGCTGATACACGTGCTGCGTTAAAGTTAAATTGTCTGGTTTCTGGCCCTGTTCGGCCCTATCGAACCTGTGATAGGACAGTTTGAGAAAATGATGCTTGAAACTGGTGGCACCGGCCCCCATGTATTTTAGCCAAACAGGAGAAGATCCAAGCTGCCGCTGAGCGGGGCACGATCTTCTTGCCATGAGTAAGGACAGAGCATGCAAGACCCCCTAAATTCTTCCTATCCGGTATTGCCATTGCGCGACATTGTTGTGTTTCCACATATGATCGTGCCGCTTTTCGTCGGCCGCGAAAAATCAGTTCGCGCGCTGGAAGAGGTGATGGCAGACGACAAACAAATTCTGTTGGCGGCGCAGCGCGATCCTTCCGAAGATGATCCGCAAATCGATGGAATCTTTGATGCTGGCGTGATTGCCAATGTTCTCCAGCTGCTCAAGCTGCCCGACGGAACGGTAAAAGTTCTTGTCGAGGGCCAAGCACGTGTGAGCGTGACCGAGTATTTAGAGAACGACAGCTTTTTCGAAGCGCGCGCCGAGTTTCTGAATGAAATGCCCGGTGACACAACAACAATCGAAGCGCTTATTCGCACCGTAGGGGCGGAATTTGAACGCTATGCGAAAGTAAAGAAAAACGTTCCGGAAGAGGCGCTTACCTCCGTTGTTGAAACAGATGATCCTGCGAAGCTCGCGGATCTTGTTTCTGGTCATCTCGGCATTGAAGTGCACCAAAAACAAGAACTTCTCGAAACGCTTTCGGTGAGTGAGCGTTTGGAGAAAGTGTACGGTTTGATGCAAGGCGAAATGAGCGTTTTGCAGGTCGAGAAAAAGATCAAAACCCGTGTCAAAACCCAAATGGAGCGTACGCAGCGCGAGTACTATTTGAATGAGCAAATGAAAGCCATTCAGAAAGAACTAGGTGATGGCGAAGAGGGCCAGAACGAAGTCGCAGAGCTTGAGACCAAGGTTTCCGAGACAAAGCTGAGCAAAGAAGCGCGCGAAAAGGCGGATGCGGAGATCAAAAAGCTCAAGAATATGAGCCCGATGAGTGCTGAAGCGACGGTTGTGCGCAACTACCTCGACTGGATGCTCGCGATCCCATGGGGCACAAAAAGCCGCGTGAAAAAGAACCTGATCGCTGCGCAGCAGGTGCTTGATGCGGATCACTATGGTTTGGAAAAAGTCAAAGAGCGTATCGTTGAAAACCTCGCGGTGCAGCAACGTTCGAAAAAGCTAAAGGGACCGATTATGTGTCTCGTTGGCCCTCCCGGTGTTGGTAAAACCTCGCTCGGTAAATCCGTAGCAAAAGCCACAGGGCGTGAGTTCATTCGGATTTCCCTTGGCGGTGTGCGGGATGAAAGCGAAATTCGCGGCCATCGCAGAACCTACATCGGGTCTATGCCTGGCAAAATCATCCAAGCGTTGAAAAAGGCGAAAACCACCAATCCGCTTATTTTGCTCGATGAAATCGACAAGATGGGGCAGGATTTCCGTGGTGATCCCGCATCTGCAATGCTTGAGGTGCTTGATCCAGAACAGAATGGCACCTTTGTCGATCACTATCTTGAGGTGGAATATGACCTCTCGAACGTGATGTTCCTGACGACGGCGAACTCGTACAACATGCCGGGGCCTTTGCTTGACCGGATGGAGATCATTCCTCTTGCGGGCTACACCGAGGATGAAAAATGCGAAATCGCCAAGCAGCATTTGATTGACAAGCAGGTTAAGAACCACGGTTTGAAGCCTTCCGAATTCACACTGACAGACGACGCTCTGCGTGAAATCGTACGCGTTTACACGCGTGAGGCGGGCGTTCGTAACCTAGAGCGCGAAATCGCGAAATTGGCGCGCAAAGCTGTAACCAAGATCGTGAAGCGGGAAGAGACCGAAATCACGATCACGCCGGATAATCTTGATGACTACTTGGGCGTCAAGAAGTTCCGTTATGGTTTGGCTGAGCAAGAGGATCAGGTGGGTGTCGTAACGGGTCTTGCCTATACCTCTGTTGGTGGTGAGCTGCTGAGTATTGAAGCACTGCGTCTGCCGGGCAAGGGGCGCATGAAAACGACAGGTAAGCTGGGCGATGTTATGAAAGAAAGCATCGAAGCTGCGAGCTCATATGTGCGGTCAATTTCGCCCGAGATCGGTATCAAGCCGCCTAAGTTTGAAAAATGGGATATCCATGTTCACGTTCCTGAAGGGGCAACGCCGAAGGATGGCCCATCTGCTGGTCTCGCGATGGTGACATCGATCGTATCTGTTCTGACTGGAATTCCAGTTCGAAAAGACATCGCCATGACGGGGGAGGTCACTCTGCGTGGCAATGCTTTGGCTATCGGTGGTCTAAAAGAGAAACTGCTTGCTGCGCTACGCGGCGGGATCAAAACCGTTCTTATTCCACAGGAAAATGCGAAAGATCTGCGTGATATTCCTGACAGTGTGAAAGATGGAATGGAAATTATCCCAGTTACCCATGTCAGCGAAGTGTTGCGCCATGCGCTCGTCTCTGCGCCGGAAGCTGTGGAGTGGGATGAACTCGCCGAGGAAGCCGCAGCCGCAGCTTTGGCCGCGAGCGAGCCAGCGGCGAAAGTCGCGCATTAGGCCTGATATTCACCTAAGCAAAGGGCGGCCAAAAGTCTTGGTCGCCCTTTTTGATTCAACATCATTTCAAACGCGTCGGGTCTGCCGCTTTATTGAGCAATAACCGCCCACATCATTAGGCCAGTTAATGCGACCAAGATTACCGGAGAGCTAGAGCTGCCCGCTTTTGCGTCTTCAATGATTAAATCTTGTTCAAGTATCGGATCGGTCAATCCGCTCGCGTATGCGCTAGATCCACTAAATATTGTAAGGGTTAGCGCTGCTACTACTATATGCTTCATATGGTCCCCCAGTTTTGTGTGGTAAGACGCTTGCAAACAAAAAGCGCTGCGTCAAGGAAACCAGTGGCACGATCACCTGCTTTTTGCTACTTTGTTTCCAAATGAGGAACAAAAGGCAGTAAATCATGGCTAGTACAACAACAACGAAAACAACGGTAAGCAAAAGCAAGGCTAAAACAACGACCGCAAAACCAGCGAGTCGCACAACGAAAACGTCCTCTACAAAATCTGCGGCGACTGCCTCTGCAATAAAAGCTTCGCCAATTCCAGTTGTCGTCACCGAAGTTGCGCCAGTTGTGTCCGATCCTGCTTTGAAGAAGAAAGAACTGATCGACACTGTCACAGAGCGTTCGGGCATCAAGAAAAAAGACGCCAAGCCGGTTGTCGAAGCGATGCTTGCCGTGCTTGGGCAAACCTTGTCAGAGGGCCGCGAAATTAACTTGCAGCCACTTGGCAAAGTTAAGATCAACCGCACGAAAGAAGTGCAGGGCGGGTCTGTAATCATCGCCAAAATCCGCCAAAGCAACCGTGTGCCGAAGGCGGATGCTGACAAAGCGCCTGCGAAGGCGCCTGCCAAAAAGGCCTGATAAGAGGCCAAAAAGTTTCAATGTCTGAGCGCAAGGTTGATACGGTCATCTTGCGCTCTTTCTCGTGATAAGTCAGGCATGCCGCATGAAACGGGCATGAAGGCGATAACACCATGGTCTATCCTACAATTTACCTGATGCGACATGGGCAGACTGAGTGGAATGTCGCGTCTCGTCTGCAAGGTCGACTTGATTCGCCGCTCACATCGCAAGGTCGGGCGCAGGCGCAAAGACAGGGTGAGCTGCTCGCATCGCTTTCGGACGCGGCGCAGAACGTAATAGTGTACGCGAGCCCCCAAGGGCGCGCGCAGGAAACAGCGAAAATTGCGCTAAAAGTTGTCGGCGCGGCGCACCAAACCGATGAACGTCTGCGTGAAATCAGTGCTGGATCATGGGATGGCAGCTATCTCGATGAAATCGAGCAGCGTCACGGAAATCTGTTTGAACAGGCGCGAAACGCGTTTGAATTGATGTTTTTGGCACCAGATGGTGAGGGCGAGCTCTCGGTTTTAGCGAGATGCAAGAGCATGTTAGCGGATATTCGTGAACCAACGTTGCTGATTACACATGGAGCAACCCTGTGCGTGCTACGCGGGCTTTTGCGCGGGCTGGAATTCGAAGACATGCTAGATTTGAGCCATGAACAGGGCTGTATTTACGTGATAGAGAAGGGCGAAGAAAAGATACTGAGATAAAGCGCAAAAAGACGTCATTTTACAGTTGCACGGCCGCGCGGAACTGTCTAAACGACACCTCATCGGGTGATTAGCTCAGTTGG